>NZ_CM143429.1:142500-1842500 GCF_054979525.1 Thermus sp. H19.2 | reverse complement strand
ACAAGGTGCGAGGAGCGGCGGAGCTTCTCAAGCGCTACTACCCCGAGCTGTCCCGGCCCGAGTTTAAGAGCACCATCGCCCTGGGCCACAACCGCTACTCCACCAACACCCTTTCCACCTTTGAGCAGGTGCAGCCCTTCGGCCTTCTGGGCCACAACGGCGAGATCAACACCATCGAGAGGCTAAGGCGGGAGATGGACCACCTGGGCATCCCCCGCACTGGGGGTTCGGACTCCCAGGACCTGAACCGCATGCTGGAGGGGCTCATCTACCGCTACGGCCTCTCCCTCCCTGAGGCCATGGACCTGGTCTTTCCCCCTATCCTGGGGGAGATCAAGGGGCTCGCCCCGGAGCTGCAGGACCTCTACATGGCCCTGCGCCAGCGTTTCGGGCCCTTGGCCCAGGGTCCTGCGGCCATCGTGAGCCGCCACCGGGATGAGGCGGTTTTCGCCACCGACGCCATGGGCCTGCGGCCCCTCTGGCAGTTTGAAACCCCTTACGAGCTGGTGTTTTCCTCGGAAAGGGGGGTGTTCAGCGCCGAGGAGTTCGTTTCCGAGCCCAAGCCTTTGGCCCCGGGGGAAAAGGTCTACCTGCGCCTTACCCCGGAAGGCCCCAAAGTCCTGCCCTTTGACCGGCACCAGCGCCTGGTGCTGGAGCGGATGGCCGCCCGTACCCCGGTGGAGGGCTACCGGGTGCACCTGGGAGGCCCCCTAAGGCAGGGGCCACCCCCCGTGAGCGGGGGAAGCGGGGTGGAGGTGGAGGAGAAGCCCGCCCCGCCTCCTCTGGGGCTGGAGCGGGCCTACGGCTGGGACCGCTGGGACCAGGCCTACCTCGAGGCCCTGGCCAAGACGGGGAACGAGCCCATCGGCTCTTTGGGCTACGATGGCCCCCTGGCGGCCCTGAATCCGGAGAAGCCCAACCTCTCCGAGTTCTTCAAGGAGACGGTGGCGGTGGTGACCAACCCCGCCATTGACCGGGAGCGGGAGATTGAGCATTTCTCCACCCGCGTCCTCCTGGGCCGCCGCCCCTTGCCCGACGGCCGGGGTGGGGGAAGGGTGGAGGAGCTCCTTCTGCCCATCGTCTTGGAAGCGGACCAGGGTCTGGCGGAAAGCTTCGGCACCCTGACCCTCTCCGAGGTCCGGGCCCGCTTCAAGACCAAGACCCTCGTCCCCCAGTTCACCGTGGAGGAGGGGCTTCTGGCCGGCCTTAGGCGCCTGGAGGAGGAGGCGGTGCGGGCGGTGGAGGAGGGGGCCGAGGTCCTCCTCCTCTCCGACCGGGAGGCCTTCCAGGGGGGCGTTTGGATCGACATCGGGCTCGCCGTGGCGGCGGTGAACCGGGCCCTCCTCCAACGGGACGCCGAGGGGGTGGCCCTAAGGCGCAGGACCTCCCTCCTGGTCCACTCTGGGGGTGTGCGGAACCTCCACGACGTGGCCTTCCTCCTGGGCCTGGGCGCCGAGGCCGTGGCCCCCTGGCTCATGGAGGAGAAGGCCCGGGCCCTGGAGGGGCGGAAGGGGGTGGCGGGCGTCCTCGAGGCCCTCCGCAAGGGCCTAGAGAAGGTCATCTCCACCATGGGCATCCACGAGCTCCGGGGCTACGGCCGGATCTTCAGCGCCATCGGCCTCAAGCCCGAGCTCGCCGAGTACTTCGGCACCCGAAACTTCTTGGGCTCGGAGAACGCCGGGTACGGACTCTTGGAGCTGGAGCGGACCCTTTTGGAGCGGGAAGGCTTCCTCCGGGCGGAGAAGGTCCTCCCGGCCAAGGATTTCCGCTTTAACCCCCGCATCTATAAGGCCGCCCAGGAGGTGGCCACGGGACAGGCCCCTTACGCCCACTTCCAGGAGAAGGTCCGCGCCTTGGAAAGGGAAAACCCCGTGGCCGCACGGCAGCTTCTGGAGGTGCGTTTTCCCGAAAGGAGCGAGGTGGCCCCGGAGGAGGTGGACCTCTCCGTGGGGGCCCACTCCCTGCCCTTCGTCATCAGCGCCATGAGCTTCGGCTCCCAGGGGGAGGCCGCCTTCAGGGCCTACGTGGAGGCGGCCAAGCGCCTCAACATGCTCTGCGTCAACGGGGAAGGCGGGGAGATCCCCGACATGCTGGGCAAGTACACCCCCTGGCGGGGCCAGCAGGTGGCCTCGGGCCGCTTCGGGGTCCACGCCTACATGCTGAACTCAGCCAGCGTCATAGAGATCAAGATCGGCCAGGGGGCGAAGCCCGGGGAAGGAGGGCACCTCCCCGGCAAGAAGGTCTCGGCCAAGGTGGCGGCCGCGAGAAACGCCGTCCCCGGGGTGGACCTCATCAGCCCCTCCAACAACCACGACCTCTACTCCATCGAGGACCTGGCCCAGCTCATTGAGGAGCTGAAGACGGTGAACCCCAAGGCCATGGTCTCGGTGAAGGTGCCCGTGATCCCGGGCATCGGCACCATCGCCGTGGGCATCGCCAAGGCGGGGGCCGACGTCATCACCCTCTCCGGCTTTGAGGGGGGCACGGGGGCGGCCAGGCTCCACGCCCTGAAGTACGCCGGCTTGCCCGTGGAGCTCGGCGTGCGCCGGGCCCACCGGGCCCTGGTGCGGGCTGGGCTTCGCGACCGGGTGGAGATCTGGGCCGATGGCGGCCTGAAGACGGCCTACGACGTTTTGCGCATGGTGCTTTTGGGCGCGGACCGGGTGGGCATGGCCACCATGGCCATGGTGGCCATCGGCTGCACCATCTGCCGGGGATGCCAGCTGGACACCTGCCACGTGGGCATCACCACCCAGATAGAGACGGTGGAGGAGGCCCTGGCCCACGGTCTCAAGCGCTTTGTCCCCCAGGACACGGAACGGGCGGTGGAGCAGCTTACTCGCTTCTTTGAGGCCAAAGGGGAGGCCTTGCGGGAACTGGTGGCCGCCTTGGGGGCCCGCTCCCTTAGGGAGCTTCGGGGCCGGGTGGACCTCCTTTACCAGCGGGACCACCTGGAGGAACTGGACCTCGGCTACTTCTTCCAGCTGGTGGAGGAGCCCGAGTGGCTTAAGGACACCTCCGCCCACGTCCTCAGGAAGCCCCTGAACCAGCTCACCCGCACCATCACCGAGGTGGTCATGGCGGCCTACCAGGAGGGGAGCAAGCGCCTCCTTTTCCAGGAGGGCCCGGTGAACTCCACCGACCGGGCCCTGGGGGCCCACCTTTCCGGGGAGATCGCCCGGAGGCGCCTCTACGGCAAGGGCTTTGACGCCGAGGTGGAACTCCGTCTGGACGCGGGGAGCGTGGCCGGGAACGGCCTCGCCGCCTTCAACGTGGAGGGGGTGAAGGTGGTGGTGGAGGGCGGTGCCCAGGATGGGGTGGCCAAGGGCGCTTTCGGCGGGACCGTGGCCGTCCTCAAGGGGCGGAACCCTTACGGGGCCTACGTGGACGGCTCGGTGGGCAAGAGCTTCGCCTACGGGGCCATCGGGGGGTTCTTGGTGGTGGAGGGGATGGCCGACAGCCGTTTCTGCATCCGGCTTTCCGGGGCGGACGTGGTGCTGGGCGGGGAGCCCGAGCGGCCCTTGCGGGACGACCTCGGCAACCTGGCCGCCCGGGCCCAGGCCAAGGGCTTCGCCTTTGAGTACATGACGCGGGGCCGGGCCCTGGTCCTCGGGGACCCCGGGCCCTGGATCTGCTCGGGCATGACGGGAGGCCGGGTTTACCTGCGCCACTGGCCGGAGATGGGCCTCACCGAGGAGGCCATGAGGCGCCGCCTGGCCAAGGGGGCCAAGGTGGCGGTGAAGCCCCTGGACGCCCGTGGGGTGGAGGACGTGCGGGAGCTTCTTTCCGCCTACATCCGGGTGCTTAGGGAGGCCAAGCGGGAGGAGAAAGCCAGGAGGCTGGAGACCCTCCTGGAGGACCCTGCGCGGCACTTCCGTATGGTGGAACCCGTGGGCCAGCAGGTGGAGCAGGGGGTGAGCACGGAGTAAGCCTTCGTGCAAGGGAGGGCGTTTTCCTCGCCGACGGCCCGGCGTTCACGGGAACCCGGGTGCGCATGGTGAAGGTCGGCCACGATATCACCCACGTGCCTCCTGGAGCTTACATGAGCACGGGTCCCCGCATGGCCCTCCTCAGCCCCGACGATCCCGCCCACGCCCAGGAGGTGGCGCGGCAGGCGCTGGAAGCGGCCCGCCGGAGGCAGGATTCCGAAGCCTTGCGCCGCCAGGTGGCTACCCGGTTAGGTCTTAAAGAAGAGGCGTAGCGCCTTGGGTACCCAAGGCCCCGGGCTCAGGCCCGGGGCCTTTCTAGACGACCGGAGGGGTGAGGAGGTACATTTGTCCCGTGGACCCCGGGGAGCTTTTGGAACTTCTCAAGCGCCGCACGGGCTTCACCGAGGCCCATGCCGCCTTCCTCAGGGAGCTCGGTGCGGTCATGACCCCCATCGCCCACGAGGTGGCCCTGGCCTTTTACGACTACCTGGGGCGGGACCCGGAGCTCGGCGCCATCCTCCACGCCGAGCCGGGGCGGGTGGAGCGGCTTTACCGGACCTTCGCCCGCTGGTACGGCGAGCTCTTCTCGGGGGTGTACGACCGGGCCTATGCGGAAAGGAGGCGGCGGATCGGCCTGGTGCACGCCCGCCTGGGCATCGGTCCCAAGGCCATGATCCCCGCCATGGGCATCGTCCAAGAGCTTTCCCTGGAGCACCTGCGCACGGCCCTAAGGGGGCATGAGGTCTACAGCGCCGTGGAAGCTTTTGAGAAGATCGTCGCCATAGAGGTGGCCCTGATTGAGGAGAGCTACCTCGAGGCCCTCTCCTTGGGCCTTTCCCTGGGCCACCGGGACCTCACCCAGGCCCTCAAGGAGGGCGCCTCGGCCCTCCTCTCCCGGGCTTAGGGCTCCTTGGCCAGGTCGTTGAAGCGCACGTGCTGGGCGTGGAACTGGAGCTCCACGGTGCCCGTGGGGCCGTTGCGCTGCTTGCCCACGATGATCTCGGCGATGCCCGCCTTCTCCGAGTGGGGGTTGTAGTACTCGTCCCGGTAGATGAACATCACCAGGTCGGCGTCCTGCTCAATGGACCCCGACTCCCTGAGGTCGGAGAGCATGGGGCGCTTGTTGGGCCTGGCCTCCACCGCCCGGGAGAGCTGGCTTAGGGCCACCACCGGCACGCCGAGCTCCCGGGCCAAGGCCTTGAGCCCTCGGGAGATGGCGGCGATCTCCTGTTGCCGGTTTTCTCCGCTTTTGCCTCCGCCGGGCCCCGACATCAGCTGCAGGTAGTCGATGACGATGAGCCCCACCCCGTGTTGGCTCCTGAGCCTCCTCGCCCGGGCGCGAAGCTCCATGAGGGTGAGGTCCGGGGTGTCGTCGATGAAGATGGGGGCCTCGGAGAGGCGGCCCGCCACGTCCACCAGGCGGGAGAAGTCCCGGTCCGTGAGCTGCCCGAGCCGCACCCGGTTCATGTCGATGCGGGCCTCGGAGCACATCATGCGCAGGGTCAGCTGGGCGGCGGGCATCTCCAGGGAGTAGATCCCCACCCCCACCCCTTCCTTCAGGGCGGCGTGCTGGGCGATGGTGAGGGCGAAGGCGGTCTTGCCCATGGCCGGGCGGGCGGCGATGATGTTCAGGGAGCCGGGGGAGAGGGTGCCGATGAGCTCGTCCAGCTCCTTGAAGCCGGTGCGCACCCCGGCTATCTCCCCCTTGTTCTGGAAGAGGGCCTCGATGTGCTCAAAGGTCTCGTGGACCAGCTCCCGCATGGGCCGGGCCTCGGTCTCGGTCTGGGTGAGGGCCACCTCGAGGATCCGCTTCCCCGCTTGGTCCAGGATCTCGTCCAGGCTTCCCGCCTCCTCGTAGGCCAGGCGCATGGCCTCCCCGGCCACCTGGATGAGCTTTCTCAAGGTCCACTTCTCGGCCACGATGCGGGCGTAGTGCTCGGCGTAGGCGGCGGTGGGGGTGGCCTCGGAAAGCTGCACCAGGTAGCTCACCCCGCCCACGCCCTCGAGCTCCCCTTTGCGGGAAAGCTCCTCGGCCAGGGTTACCAGGTCCACGGGCCTCCCCCCTGCCCTCAAGGCCTGCATGGCGGCGTAGATCTTGCGGTGGGCCTCCATGTAAAAGGCCTCGGGGGAGGGGAGGAGGCTTTCCAGCTCGTCCATCACGTCGGAATCCAGGAGGATGGACCCGAGCACGCTCTGCTCGGCCTCGAGGCTGTGGGGGGGAATACGGCCCTCCGAACCCATAGACCCCACCAGGCTACGCCCGCCCCCCTTCCCTGCGCCAGGGTCCTTCCCTTGTGGGAAGGATTGGCTCTTTTCCGCCTCTCAGGGGGAGAGGGTAGGCTCTAAGGCGTGCGCTGGCTTCTCCTTCTCCTCCTCCTTTCCGCCTGCCGGGCCCAGGGCCTGCTCGAGCCCTACGCCGCCCTGGAGGGGGGCGGAAGGGAAGCCCTCCGCCAGGTGGCCCTGGGGGGCGAAGGGTACGCCCGGCTCCTGGCCGGGTGGCTCCTCGTGGGCGAGGAGGGCCTTCCCCTCGCCGAGCGGGCGGAGTACGCCTGGCGCTACGCCCTCTTCCTGGAGGAGGTGCGGGCCTTTGAGCCGGGGTGGGAGGCGGAGGCGGCCTGGCGGGTGGCGGCGCCCCTCTTGGAGGCGGCGGAAGACGCAAGAGCCTTCTCCGCCTGGGCGAGGCTCCTCCCCAAGGAGGAGGCCGTCCAGGCCCTCCTCCGCCTGGGAGAGGGGGAGAGGCTTTGGGAGGCGCTTTTTAGGGGCCGGGCGTACGAACCCCTCCTCAAGGCCCTCCCCGAGGGGGAAAGGCCCGACCTCCGCGCCCAGGCCCTCTACCGCCTGGGGCGCTACGAGGAGGCCCTCCCCCACTACCGGGCCTGGGCGGAAGAAGACCCCAGGGGCTACCTGGGCCTGGGCCACGCCCTATGGCGCTTGGGAAGGCGGGAGGAGGCCCTTCAGGCCTTCGCCCGCTACGACCACCCGGAAAGCCGCCTGGCCCAAGGCCGCCTCTTGGAGGGGATGGGGAGGAGGGAGGAGGCCCTCGCCCGCTACCTGGAAAGCACCCCGGAGGGGCTGTGGCGGGCCACGGCCCTGCTGGAACGCCTGGGGCGGAAGGAGGAGGCCTTAGGGGTCTACCTCCGCCTCGCCCGGGGGGAAAGCCCCTACGCCGATGACGCCGCCCTCCGCGCCTACCTCCTTGCCGGGGAGCTTGGGAAAGGGGAGGCAAGGCGGGAGGCCTACGCCCGCCTCGAGGGGGGGCTGGGGCTTCTGGTGGGCAAGGAGCCGGGCCCGCCCCCCAAAGCCCCCGAGGCCCCTCCGCCCGAGGTCCTTCCCCTGGTGGAGGCCCTGGTCCAGGGTGGAAAGGCGGCCTGGGCCCGGGGGGAGGTGCGCTACGCCCTCTGGAGGCGCCCTGCGGACTGGCCCGCCCTCGTCCCCCTCCTCTACCGCCTGGGGGCTTACCGGGAGGGGATCCGGGCCGCCTGGCCCACGGCCCTCGCCTACCCCAGGGCCTACCGGGAGTGGGTGGAGGCCTACGCGGGGAAGGAGGGCCTGGACCCCGACCTCCTCTTCGCCCTCCTCCACGTGGAAAGCCGCTTTGACCCCCGGGCCGTAAGCCCCACGGGGGCCCTGGGCCTCGCCCAGTTCCTGAGGAGCACCTGGGCGGACGTGGCTAGGATGCTGGGGGAAGCCCCCGCCGACCCCTTGGACCCGGAAAGCGCCATCCGCTACGCCGCCCGCTACCTCCGCTGGCTCCTGGAGCGGTGCGCCGCCTTCCAAGGCACGGAAAGGCTCGCCTGCGCCCTCACCGCCTACAACGGGGGCATCGGCTACACCCTAAGGGGCATCGCCCGGGAGGGGGGGCTCTACGCCTTCCTCCGCTTCCAGGAGCGGGACGAGCCCCGGGAGTACCTGGCCAAGGTGCTCTCCGCCTACGCCGCCTACAAGGCTATTCCTTAGCGGCGCGCCCCCGCTCGGTCCAGGCGATGAGGGGCTTCAGGGCCAAGGGGGCGAAGAGGGTGGTGAAGACCACCATGAAGAGGACGATGGCGTACTCCTCCTCGTTCACCGCCCCCGCCTTGAGGCCCAAGGCGGCCACGATGAGGCCCACCTCCCCCCGGGGGGCCATGCCCACCCCCACGGTGAGGGCGCTCCGCACCCCTTGGGTGAGGGCCCCGAGGAAGCCGCCCAGGACCTTGCCCAGGATGGCGATGACCGTGACCACCGTCCCCGCCACCAGCACCACGGGGCTCGCCAAGGCGGCGAGCTCCAGCCTCACCCCCACCATGGCGAAGAAGATGGGGGCGAGGAAGCTCTCTATGGCGAAGATGGGCTCCTCGAGGCGGTACTTCTCCCGCACCTCGGAAAGGAGCATCCCCCCGAGGAAGGCTCCCACGATGGGCGCAAGCCCGATGCTGGCCGCCAGGGCCGCCATCCCCACCCCAAGGGCCAGGGCGAAGCCCAAGGGGCTTCCCACGGGAAGCCGCTCCACGGGGAGGCGGGCGATGAGGGTGGAAAAGAGGACGGCAAGCCCCACAAAAACCACGGAGAGGACGATGAGCCGGGCGATGGCCCCCACCTCCACCTGGCCCGTCTCCGCCACACCGTTCACCACCGCGAGGACGATGAGGCCCAGCACGTCGTCGATCACCGCCGCCCCCAGGATGATGCGGGAGTAGGGGCGGGAGAGGACCCCGAGCTCCTGGAGGACCCTGGCGGTGATGCCCACGCTGGTGGCCACGAGGGCGGTGCCGAGGAAGAGGGCGGGCAGGGTCTGGAAGCCGATCTCTAGGCCATAAAAGTATCCCCCCACGAAGGGGAAGGCCACCCCCAAAACGGCCACCAGAAAGGCTTCCTTCCCCACGGCCAGGATGTCCCGAAGCCGGGTCTCCAGGCCCACCATGAAGAGGAGGAAGACGGCCCCAAGCTCCGCCAAAAACTCCATGATCTCCCCCTCGTGCACCAGGCCGAGGAGGGCGGGCCCTACCAAAACGCCCGCAAGCACCTCCCCGATGACCACGGGCTGGTTCAGGCGCTTGAAGAGGAAGGCCATGACCTGGGCCGCGAGGAGAAGATAGAAGATCTCCAACAGGTGTTCCGCCCCGTGCATCAGCCCCTCCCGAGGATGAGCTTGAGGAAGTCGCTCCGGGTGAGGATGCCCACCACCCGGTTTCCCGAGTCCACCACCGGGAGGTGGCGGATCTCGCTGGTGAGGAGGATCTCCAAGGCCTTGCCCAAGGGGGTTTCCGGATGGACCCGGGGGAGGTCGGTGCGCATCACCGCCTTCACGGGCGTCTTCTGGTAGCGGCGGTAGATCTCCTGGAGCACCTCTTCGTCCACCCACTCCCCGAAAAGTTGCAGGGCTTCCACGTCGGAGAAGGGGACGTTCTCTGGCCTGGGCAGGAGTTCTTCCACCTGCAGAAGCCCAAGGAGGTGGCCCTCTTTGTCCACCACGGGCAAACTCCCGTAGCGGGTTTCCAGAAGGCGCCGGGCGGCCTCCTCGAGGGTGGCCTCGGGGCCGATGGTCTCGGGGCTAGGGGTCATCACCTCGGCCACGTTCATGGCCTAGAGTCTACCAGCGCCGCCACCTCCGGGCCAAGCGCGGGGCGAAGAGGAGGCCGAAGAGGAAGCCCCCCAGGTGGGCCCACCAGGCCACCCCGGGGAGGCCCAGTAGACCCTGGAATAACTGCAGAAAAGCCCAATACCCCAGGTAGACCGCGGCGGGGAAGGTCACGAAGAGGGGGAAGATGAAGAGGACCACGGAGACCACGTAGGCCCGGGGGAAGAGGACGTAGTAGGCTCCGAGCACCGCCGAAACCGCCCCGCTGGCCCCGATCATGGGCGTGGGGCTACCGGGGGTGAAAACCCCTTGGGCCAAGGCGGCGGCCACCCCTCCCAGGAGGTAAAAGAGGAGGAAGCGCCCGTGGCCCATGCGGTCCTCCACGTTGTCCCCGAAGACCCATAGGAACCACATGTTGGAAAGAAGGTGGAAGAACCCCCCGTGGAGGAACATGCTGGTGAGGAGGCGAAAGCTCTGCCCCAAGGGATCTTGAAAGAAGAGAGCGGGGACGAAGCCGAAGGCCTGTACCACGGCCTCGAGGCCTGCGGCGAGCTCCCAGAGGAAAGCCAAGGCGTTGGCCAAGACCAGGCCCCGCACCACGTAGGCGGGCCTGTGGGCGCGGTTTAGGTCGTAGAGGGGAAACACCTACCGCCCCCCTCCTTGGCGGTAGGGAAGGGGCACGTACTGGACGCTGGGCTTTTGCCCCTGGGCCTGGGGGTAGAGGTCCATGAGCTCGTAGACCTCCAGGGGCATCTCCGTGGAGACCCTAAGCCCCATCTCCCGGGCCTGGGCCACGTCAATGGGGTAGTCGTGGGTCCAGGTGCCCTGGGAGAGGAGGTGGGCCACCTCCTCCGCCTTTTCCTCGGGCATGTGTTTCCTGAGGAGGTTCTTCACCGTGGCCTTCACCTGCCTAAGAGCCTTCTCCGCCACGTCGGCGAGGATCAGGGTCTGGTCGTCTATCTCGGAAAGGGGCTTCTTCTCCAGGACCTTGACGATGCTCGCCGCCGGGTACTGGCCGAGCTGGGGGTCCACGGGGCCCAAAACGGCGTTTTCGTCCATGACGATCTCGTCGGCGGCCAGGGCGATGAGGGTACCCCCGGACATGGCGTAGTGGGGCACGAAGACCGTCACCTTTGCGGGATGGCGCAAGAGGGCCTCGGCGATCTGCTCCGCCGCGAGCACTAGGCCTCCCGGGGTGTGGAGGATGAGGTCAATGGGCACGTTCTTGTCGGTGAGGCGGATGGCCCTCAGGACCTGCTCGGAGTCGTCTATGTTGATGAAGCGGGAGATGGGGATGCCGAGAAAGCTTACCGCTTCCTGCCGATGGATGAGGGTGATGACCCGGCTTTGCCGCTTCCTTTCCAGCTCGGCGATCTTCCGGGCCCGGGCCCCGAGGAGCATCTGCTGCTGCAGGTAAGGGCTCAGGGCCGACAGGATGAAGAAAAGCCAAAAGAGTTGGAAGAAGATCTCCATATGCGCCTCCAAGGGGAGTATACGGGATCGGTGGCCTCAAAGGGAGGCTGGAGGCTTTTTCGGAGACTGCTTCCTCGAGGCCTCCCGATAAAGGCGCTGGCCGAGTTCTGGGGCGAAGCGAATGAGGAGGGCCCCCAAGGGAATGGAGACCAAGACCAGAAGGACGGCCACCTGGGCCACCAGGGGGTAGCCCTGATCCAGGGCTAGGCCCCCCAGGACCAGGTTGAACTCCCCCCGGGGAACCAGGTAGAGGGCGCTGTAGAGGCGCCGCTTCCGCCCTAGCCCCGCCTGGGCCCCGCCCAGGTGGTTGAGGGGAAGTTTGAGGGCGATGCTCAGAAGGGCGAGGGTCAGGGCCCAGGGCGTAAGCCCTGTGAGGAGCTCCAGGGCCTGGGCCCCCACCACCAGGAAAAAGAGGGCCACCCCCAGGTCCCGCACGGGGCCGAAGAGGTGCTCCAACCGTTCCCGAAGGCCCAGGCTTGCGGCGATGACCCCGGAGAGGAAAGCCCCCACGCCCTCCGAGGCCCCAGCGGCGTGGAAGAGGAGGGCGGTGCCCGTGGTGAAGGCGGCCCCCAGGAGGAGGACCAGCTCGTCGGAGAGGGTTTCCATGAGGCGCACCAGGAGGGGCCCCAAGAAGCGGGCGAAGAGGAGGTAAAGGAGGGCCAGGGCCACTCCACCCAGGAAGCCGGTGGGCCCGTGGCCCCCCAGGAGGGCAAGGAGGAGGGCGACGACCAGGTCCTCCAGGACCAGGACCCCCAGGACCACCTCGCTCTCGGGGTTGGCGGCCCGGCGCAGGTCCACGATGAGCTTGACGATGACCGCGCTGGAGCTGATGTAAAGGATCCCGGCCAGGAGGGCCGCTCCCCGGGCGTCCAGGCCGGAAAGAAGCCCCAATAGGAAGCCCAAAGGCAGAGCGAAAGCGTCAAAAAGGCCTGCCCTTAGGGCCTTCCCCGAAAGGCCCTTAAGGCGGTCGGGGCCGAACTCCAGGCCCACGGAGAAGAGGAGGAGCAAAAGCCCCAAGGAGGGGAGGGGCTCCAGCTCCTCCACGGGGAGCCTTTCCCCCACCCAAAGCCCCGCGAGGAGGTAGACGGGGAGGGGAGGAAAACCGAAGCGGTGGACCAGGGCTGCCCCCAGGGCCAAAAGCCCCGCGGCCAGGGTAAAGGCCTCCAGGGAAGGGTGCATCAGAGGTTCCTCTTGAAGGCCTCCACCGCTTCCCGGATGCCCGCCACCACCAGGGTGTCCCCCACCTCCAGGACCACCCCGGGCCCGGGGTGGGGAAGGAGGGGGGCCCCGGGACGGTCCACGGCCAGGAGGTGGACCCCGGGGGGAAGGTGGAGGTCCCCCACCCGCTTGCCCGCGAGCTTAGAGCCGGGCAGGACCTTGATCCACTCGAGGACCTTCTGGCCTAGCTTGCTCTGGGTGTCCCCCACCGCCTCGGGGTGGAAGAGGACCCCGGAGAGGATGGCCCCGATCTCCCGGGCTTCCTCGTCGGTGAGGTCCAGGGCCATGGTGGGCTCGTCCTCCTCCCCGGCCTCAAAGTACTGGACTTCCCGCTTCCCCGAGTGGTGGACCACGATGACCAAGCGGTCGCCGCTTTGCACGGTGATGGTGAACTTGCGGCCCACCCCGGGCAGGACCACTTCCTCTACCCTCATGGCCTTCTCCTTTCCGGAGGGAAGCGTACGGCCAGGGTGCGCCCGGCCACCAGGGCCAGGATTCCCAGACTCCACAGGAAGAGATCCATTCCAGAAAACTTCTCGGCGAAGAGCAAGAGGAGGAGCTCCCTCAGGGCCAGGGCGATGCCCACTTCCAGAAGCACCTCCAGGCGGACCCGCTCAAACTCAAAGTACTCCACGAAGACCCGGACGAGCTCCAGAACGATGACCAAGGAAAGAACGTTGGTGATGAGGTCCTTGAGCCCTAAGCGCACCGTGGGTTCGGTGAAGGTGAGGCCAAGTTCCAAAAAGGTGCGCCCTACCCCCACGAAAAGCCCCACCAGGAGGGCCACCAGCACCAGGTTGAGGACCAGCTGCGTGGCCCCCCGGTAAACCCTTAGAAGCAGGTCCTGGCGCATCCTAAAGCAGGAGGTTGAACACCCGCTCGGCCCGCTGGTGGTGCTCCGCCTGGGGGTTCTTGAGGGCGGGGTCCAGCTCCTTAAGCACCTTGGCGTAGGCCACCACCAGGGCCCCGGCGAGCTCGGGAAGGAGGTTCCGCACGTCCTCGGCCACCTCGAGGTCCAGAGGCGGCAAGGCCGCCAAGGCATCCAGCACGGGCTTGAGCTCCAAGGTGGTGTCCATCCGGCGGAACTCCTGCAGGGTCTCCTGAAGCCCCTTGGTGATGGGCAGGTCGGGCTCAAAGATCAGGTCGCGCCCGTTGTACTTGGCGTTCCGCTCCGCCACCACCAGGAGATCGTAGAGCTTGTTGCGGAGGAACTCGGAAAGCCGCTTGAGGTCGTCCTTGTCCACGTCCAGGCTGGCGGCCATCCGGAAGAGCTTCTCGAACTCGGCGATCTTCATCAACATAGGTCCTCCCCGTTTCCAGGTTATCTATTCAGTTAGCGTCTTCGTGTCAAGAAAGTTGCGCTATGAAAGAGGAGGCCCGGGGGCGGCCGGGCCTCCGGGGGTTACCCTTCCTGGACCGGAATCTTCACCGGGGGCTCCTCGGGGCGCTTCTCCCGAGGGATCCGCACCTCCAGCACCCCCTTGGCCAAGCGGGCCTCTAGGCCCTCCTTCTTGGCGTCCTTGGGGAGGAGGTAGGCCCGGTAGACCCGCCCGTAAACGATCTCGGCGAGGTGCTTGGTGCGCTTCTCCTCCCGTTTCTCCCCTTCTATGACCAGCTGGTCCCCTTCCAGGCGCACCTCGAGGTTCTCCGGGCCAAGCCCGGGCACCTCCACCCGGAGGAGGTAGTGGTCCTCGTGCTCCTGAAGCTCGGAGAGGGGTTCCAGCACCTCTCCCGTCTCCTGAAAGGCCTTCTCCAGGGCCTCTTCCACCGCCTTGCGGAAGCGGGACCGGCCGAAGGGCCAAAGCTTCTCCAGCATGGCTCACCCCCCTTGATGCGGCGCTTGCTTAGCGCACGTTCCCCGTTTCCAGCTTCCTGGCCCTTAGGTCCAGGAGGCTGTACTCGCCCTCCGAGAGGTCCCCCGGCACCACCACCCAGCTCGCCCCCAGAGCCTCGTGCTTCTGGCCCTTTCCGGCTACCAGGACCAGAAGGGGGTTGTGGGTCTTGATGAGGTGGGCCACCTCGTGGGAGCCTTCCTCCCCCAGGCCCTTGTGGTAGGGCGGGGTGTGGAAGAGGAAGATCTTGGGGTAGTCCTTGAGCTCCCAGAGGGCCTTCAAGTGGTACTCGGCAACCCAGGCGGGGTAGCGAAGGGCCTCCTTCTCCTCGGGTTCGCCCTCATCGGTGATCTCCCCGCCGATGCCCGCCACCAGGTAGGGGCCTTTCCAGAAGGTGAAGGCCTCGTGGACGTTGCGCATCTCGGGGCGGACCAGCTCGATGTTGGCTGCCTCCCGGAGGTACTCCCAGATGGGGGCGTCCAAGGGGCCAGGGATGTAGGCCGTGGGCAGGTGGGCCTCCGAGAGCACGCGGAAGAAGGCGGCGTAGTCCCGGCTCCCCGCCGTCTGGGGCATGAGGTTGCCGATGAGGGCGATGGCGTCCGCCCCGGTGTCGGGGGCCAGCTTGACGAACTTCTCCAGGGCCTCCAGGTCCCCCATGGGGTTGGAGGTGGCGAGGATGTACCTTACCGTGCGCCGCATAGCCTCACCCCCTTACTCCACCTGCACCTGGATCTTCTTCGGCTTGGTGGCCTCGGCCTTGGGCACCCTCAGGTGCAAGACCCCGTGGCGGAAGCGGGCTTCCACCCGGGAGAGGTCGTAGACGCTGGGCACGTTGAAGCTCCGGGCGAAGGTGCCGTAGGGGCCCTCCAGGCGGTGGTAGGCCACCCCTTCCCGCTTCTCAAAGGGCCTTTCCGCCTTCACGGAGAGCACCCCCTCTTCCGCCACCACCTCCACCTTCTCGGGCTCCACCCCCGGGAGGTAGACCAGGAGGTGAAGCCCCTCGGCGTCCTCCAGGATGTCCACCGGGGGCGCGTAAACCCTGGGCCCCTGCTGGGGGGCGCCGAGGGTCCTCGCCAGCCTCTCCTGAAGCTCCTCCAGTTCCTTAAAGGGGTCAAAGCGGATCATCCTCCATCACCTCCTTCACCACCTCAAGAGCGCGGCCATACCGCCACGCTCAAGAAGCCTTCTTTCGGCCTCTCCCCGCACGAACTCCAGCTTGGCGGCGTACCCCGCGGCCAGCTCCGGCGCCACCAGGGCCAGGGGCTTGGCCTCGAGGCTTTCGCAAAAGCCCAAAGCCTCGGCCTCATCGGCGAAGTAGAGGCCGTGGCAGGCGTAGACGCTCTCTTCCAGGTTCCAGGGAAGGACCCAAAGCTCCACCCGGCCTTCCTGCAGGCGGGCCAGGGCCTCCCGGCCGAAGGCCACCTTGGGGTAGGCCTCCTCCAGGCTTTGGAGAAGCCTTACCTCGGCCTGGCGCTCCACCTCCTCCAAGACCGGCTCCAGGCGCTTGAGCACCTCCCCTGGGGAGGCCCCGGGGTGGGGGAGGGAGGGGAGCTCGGCCACCACCTTTTCCCGCAAGCGCTTGGGCAGGTGGCCCAGGAAGAGCTTGGTGTGCTCCTCGGGGCCCATGAGGACGAGGCGGGTGAAGCCCCGCTCCGCCCAGAGCTTTTCCAGCTCGCCCGCCAGGGCCTTGTAGAAGCGGCCCTCCCAAGCCTCGAGGCGCTTGGCGAAGAGGTCCTGGCCCGCCCCGCCCCGGGCGATGCCCCCCAGGTTGAACCGGCGGCCCGGGGCGTCCAGGGAAAGGCGGCGCCAGGCCTCGGTGTCCAGGGCCAGGAAGGCGTCCTGGACCTCGGCGATCTCCCCCAGGAAGATTTCAAAGACCCGCCACTTCTCCCGGTCCACGTAGACCACGCCGTAGCGCTCGTACTCGTCCAGGGCGTAGACCAGGGGGAGGAGGAAGGGCTCGCCCCAGTGGGCCAGGACCCCGTCGGTGAGGAGGCGGCTTGCCTTTTCGTCCACGAAGGTGGTCTTGAGGGCGCTCACCAAGGGCAGCTCCACCTGCAAGGGGTAAAGCTCCATGCGGGCCTCATCGGCGAAGAGGGCCAGGGTTTTGGCCTGGATGACCTCGTGCTTGAGGAGTTCCAGCACCCTTTCCGCCAGGTCCTCGGGCACCCGGAGGGCCTTCATGGCGTCCTTGGCCCTAAGGGCGTAGGCCCGGCCGGCGTTTTCCGGCTTGGCGGGGTTCAGGTCCACGTAGAGGGAAAGGGTGGGGGTCTTGAGGCCTTCCAGGCTTTCCTTGATGCGGCGGATCTCCTCTTTGCCAATCATAGGCTACCTCCTAGAAGGGCGATGGCCTTGCGCACCGCTTCCTGGTTGAGCCGCTCCTCCTGGCCTAGCCGGGTGAAGAGGGCCTCCAGCTCGGGGTCGGGGAGGGTGCTTTCCAGGTAGTAGGTCCGGTCAAACCCCTCCTCGGAGAGGAGGCGGAGGAGGGCTTCAGGGCCTTCTTCCTCGGGCTTGGGGGCGGGGGGAAGGGGGGCCTTTAGGCGCCGCAGGGCCTCGGCGATGGCCTGGGCGTGGGCGCGCTCCCTTTCCGCCACCTCCAGGACCAAGGCCTTGAGGTGGGGATAAGGGATCCCTTCCGCCGCCCTCTCCGCCCTGAGGGCGTCCAGGAGCTCGTCCTGGTAAGCCTTCTGCAAAACCTCCTCTACCCTCATGGCTTCCTCCCCTCAGGCCACCAGGCGCTCGGCGGTCTGGAAGATGAGGCCCGTGGGCCCGGCCTCCACCACCACCCGGTCGCCTTCCTTGACCTCGCCCGCCAGGATCTTCTTGGCCAGAGGCGTCTCCAGCTCCCGCTGGATGACCCGCTTGAGGGGCCTGGCCCCGAAGACCGGGTCGTAGCCCCTTTCCGCCAGGAAGTCCTTGGCGGACTCGGTGAGCTCCAGGGAGATGCGCTTCTCGGCGAGCCGTGCCCGGAGGTAAGAGAGCTGGATCTCCACGATCTGGCGGATCTGCTCCTGGGAAAGGGGCCGGAAGACCACGATCTCGTCCAGGCGGTTCAGGAACTCGGGGCGGAAGTGCTGTTGCAAGACCCTAAAGACCTCCTCCCGGATCCTTTCGTAGGGCCAGCCTTTCTGAATCCCCTCCAAGATCAATGGGCTTCCGAGGTTGGAGGTGAGGATGATGACGCTGTTGCGGAAGTCCACGGTGCGGCCATGGCTGTCGGTGAGGCGGCCGTCGTCCAGGATCTGCAAGAGGATGTTGAAGACGTCGGGGTGGGCCTTCTCCATCTCGTCAAAGAGGATGACCGTGTAGGGCCTCCTTCGCACCACCTCGGTGAGCTGGCCCCCCTCCTCGTAGCCCACGTAGCCGGGCGGGGCCCCGATGAGGCGGCTTACGGCGTGCTTTTCCATGTACTCCGTCATGTCGATGCGCACCATGGCCTCCTCGGTGTCAAAGAGGGTGGCGGCCAGGGTCTTGGCCAGCTCGGTCTTCCCCACCCCCGTGGGCCCCAGGAAGAGGAAGCTCCCGATGGGACGGTTGGGGTCCTTGAGGCCGGCCCGGGCCCGGCGGATGGCGTCGGCCACCGCCCCTATGGCCTCCTCTTGGCCCACCACCCGCTTGTGGAGCTCCTCCTCGAGCCTCAAGAGCTTCTCCCTTTCCCCTTCCAAAAGCTTCGCCACGGGGATCCCCGTCCAGCGGGAGACGATCTCGGCGATGTCCTCCTCGGTGACCTCGAGGCGCACGAAGCGGGCGCCCCGGAGCTTTTCCGAAAGGGCCTCCACCTCGGCCTCGAGGCGGGGAAGCTCCCCGTAGCGGAGTTCGGCGGCCCGGTTCAGGTCGTACTGCCGCTCGGCGAGTTCAATCTCCCGCCTAACCTCGTCCAGGCGGTGCTGGGCTTCCCGGAGCTTCCTCAGGATCTCCCTCTCGGCCTCCCACTCCGCCTTGAGCTTCTCTATCTCCTTGGCGAGCCCGGCGATTTCCTCCTCAATGGCCTTGAGGCGCTCCAAGGAATCGGGGTCCTTCTCCTTCCTCAGGGCCTCCCGCTCGATCTCCAGCTGGAGCTTCTTGCGCTCCAGGGCGTCAATCTCCTCGGGAGCGCTCTCCAAAGCCATGCGCAGGCGGGCCGCCGCCTCGTCCACCAGGTCGATGGCCTTGTCGGGGAGGCGCCTTTCTGGGATGTAGCGGTGGGAGAGGACCGCCGCCGCCACCAGGGCCGGGTCGGAGATGCGCACCCCGTGGTGCACCTCGTATTTCTCCTTGATGCCCCGGAGGATGGAGATGGTGTCCTCCACGCTGGGCTCGTCCACGTAGACCGGCTGGAACCGCCGCTCCAAGGCGGGGTCCTTCTCGATCTCCCGGTACTCGTCCAGGGTGGTGGCCCCGATGAGCCTGAGCTCCCCCCGGGCGAGAGGGGGCTTGAGCATGTTGCCGGCGTCCACGGCGCCCTCGGCCCTGCCCGCCCCCACCACGGTGTGGAGCTCGTCGATGAAGAGGATGATCTCCCCTTGGCTCCCCACCACCTCCTGGATCACCGCCTTCAAGCGCTCCTCAAACTCGCCCCGGTACTTGGCCCCGGCCAGGAGGGAGCCCATCTGCAAGGAGACGATGCGCTTGCCCTTGAGGCCCTCGGGCACGTCCCCCTTGACGATGCGCTGGGCCAGGCCCTCCACGATGGCCGTCTTGCCCACGCCGGGCTCGCCGATGAGCACCGGGTTGTTCTTGGTGCGCCGAAGGAGGATCTGGATGGTGCGGCGGATCTCCTCGTCCCGCCCGATCACCGGGTCCAGCTTGCCCTCGGCGGCCAGCTTGGTCAGGTCAATGCCGTACTGCTCCAAGGCGTTGTAAGTGCTCTCCGCGTGTTCCGTTTGCACGTTTTTCCCTCCTCTCAATTCCCAAAGGGCCTTCTTTAGGGCCTCCAGTCCGGGTAGCCCCGGGGTGGCTTCCCCCAAGGCCAGGACCAGGGTGTCCAGGGCCACGTACCGGTCCTTGAGTTCCTCCATGAGGGCCTCGGCCCGGTTCAGGGCCCCGGAAAGCCTGGGGGTGAGGTACTGGCCCACCTCGGCTCCCTCCACCCGGGGCAGCCGGGCGAGCTCCTTCTCCTGGAGCTCCTTAAGGGCCTGGGGATCGGCCCCGGCCTTTTCCAAGAGGCGCCAGGCCAGGCTTCCCGGCTCCTTGAGGAGCACCCTCCAAAGGTGGGGTAGGTCTATGGCCTGGTGCTTCATCTCCCGGGCCAAGACCTGGGCCTGGGCCAGGGCTTCCCGTGCAGCTTGGGTCCAGCGTTCCAGGTTCATACCCTCCTGCCCTCCCTTGCTGCTCTTAGCATATCTCTTGACAAATGCATTGTCAAGAGATATGAGGAAAGAAGCCCCAAATGCCTGAGCCCGAAGGAGAGGAAGGGAAAGGCTACCCTGATTGTAAGGGATGCCGGGGGGGAAGGATGTCCCTAGCGGTTTTCCAGGATCTCCACCACCAAGGCCGCCCCGATGAGGTTGGCCCCCAGGTCCTTGCGGATGCGCTCGGCCCTGGCCATGCGCAGGAGGTCCTCCTCCCGGAAGTACCAGGTGCCTTCTACCTCCAAGGGCTCCACGAAGCCGATCGCCACGTAGGCCCGCACGGCCGCCAAGGAAAGGCCGTACTCGGAGAGGGCCTCGAGGGAAAGCCAGCCGCTACGCACGAGCATAGTAGGCCTCCGCCAGCTTCTTCCAAAGGGCCTCCTCCTCGGGGGTGGGGCGCTCGGGGATGGTGACCCGCACCTCGAGGTAGAGGTCCCCCCGGCCCGCGGGCCCGGGGAAGCCCTTGCCCTTGAGCCGGAGCTTCCTGCCCGCCTGGGTCCTTGGGGGGACGGTGACCTCCACGGGGCCCTCCAGGGTCATGGCCCGCACCTTTCCCCCCACCACGGCGATGGGGGCGGGCACGTCCAGGGTGGCGTAGAGGTCCTGGCCCTCGAGGCGGAAGCGGGGGTGTGGGAGGAGGCGCACGGTGAGGAGGAGGTCCCCCGGGGGCTCCCCAGGTCCCCCCATCCCCGGCACCCGGATCGCGCTCCCCTCCCGCACCCCGGGCGGGATGCGGACGGAAACGCGCCTACCCGCCACCTCCACCACCCTCTCCCCGCCGTGGAAGGCCTCCTCCAGGGTGAGGGGAAGCTCGGCCCTAAGGTCCCGCCCCTTGCGGCTCCGCCGCCCGAAGCCGCCGAAAAGGCCAGGGCCGAAGAGCTCCTGGAAGAACTCGGAGAAGTCCTCCACCTCAAACCCGGAGAAGTCGTACCCCCCAGGGGGTGGAGGGGGAGGCGGGGTGGTGGTGCCGTAGGCGTCGTAGATCCGGCGCTTCTCGGGGTCGGAGAGGACGGCGTAGGCCTCGTTGATCTCCTTGAACCTCTCCTCCGCCTCGGGGCTCTTGTTGACGTCCGGGTGGTACTGGCGGGCCAGGCGTTTGTAGGCCCGCTTGATCTCCTCCTGGGTGGCGTTCCGGGGCACCCCGAGGATGGCGTAGTAGTCCTTCTTGGCCGCCATAGGCTACTCCAGGTCCGCCTCTTCCCGCTTCTCCTCGCCCACGGCCACCCGGGCCGGGCGCACCAGGGCCTCGCCCAGGCGGAAGCCCCGCTGGAAGACCTTGGCCACCTTCCCCGGCTCCCCCGGGAGGAGGCCCACGGCCTCGTGGTACCTGGGGTCAAAGGCCTCCCCTTCCCCGGGCACCTCCTCCACGCCGAGACCGGCCAGGATGCGGAAGAAGCCGTCCCGGACCGCCTTCACCCCTTGGCGGATGCTCTCGGGGCTCGCCTCGGCGAACTCCAGGGCCCGGTCCAGGTCGTCCAGGACGGGAAGGAGGGCCCTCAGGGCCTTGAGCACGCCCTCCCGCTCCCGCGCCCTGAGCTCCTCCTCCATGCGCTTGCGGTAGTTGTCGAAGTCGGCGAGGAGGCGGAGGTACTTGTCCTTGAGGCCCTTCAGCTCCTCCTCCGCCGCCTTCAGGCGCTCCTCCAGGGCCTGGGCCTCCTGGCCCACGGCCTCTAGGTCTTTCTCCAGGGTGTTCTCGTGGTTCCGCTCCTCCATGGGCCCTCCCTAAAAGGGCCCCACCCTAAGAGGGGCGGGGCCCCGGCCTTGCGCCTTAGTCCGCGGGCTTGTAGTCGGCGTCGATCACGTCGTCCGGTCCCCTGCCCGAGGCCGCCTGGGCGCCCCTCTCGTACTCCTCCACCGCCTTAAGGAGCTCCTCCGTGGCCGCCTTGAGCTCGGGGTCGGGGGCGTCCCGCTCCACGAGCTCCTTGGCCCTTTGGATGGCGGCCTCGAGGCGGGCCCTGGCCTCCGGGGCCCCCTGCTTCTCCTGGAGGACCCTTTCCGCCTGGACGCGGGCCGAGTCCAAGGCGTTCTTGAGCTCGGCGTGCTCCTTGCGCTTGCGGTCCTCCTCGGCGTGGCGCTTGGCCTCCTCAATGATCCGCTGGATCTCCTCCTCGGAGAGGGTGGTGGTGTTCTGGATGGTGATGGAGGCCTCGCGCCCCGTGGACTTCTCCCTGGCGGTCACGTGGAGGATGCCGTTGGCGTCGATGTCAAAGCAGACCTCGATCTGGGGAACGCCCGCGGGCATGGGGGGGATGCCCTCGAGGCGGAAGCGGCCCAGGCTCTTGTTGTCTTGGGCCATGGGGCGCTCCCCCTGGAGGACGTGGATCTCCACGGCGGTCTGGTTGTGCTCGGCGGTGGTGAAGATCTCGCACTTGCGGGTGGGGATGGTGGTGTTCCGGGGGATGAGGACGGTCATCACCCCGCCCTTGGTCTCCACGCCCAGGGAGAGGGGGGTGACGTCCAGAAGGACCACGTCCTGGACCTCGCCCATGAGCACCCCGGCCTGGATGGCGGCCCCCATGGCCACCACCTCGTCGGGGTTCACGGAGCGGTTGGGCTCCTTGCCCAAAAGCTCCTTCACCACCCGCTGGACGGCGGGCACCCGGGTGGCCCCGCCCACGAGGATCACCTCGTCAATCTGGGCGGGGGTGAGGCCCGCGTCCTTCAGGGCCTGCTCCACGGGGCCCCTGAGGCGCTTGAGGAGGGGCTGGATCAGCTCCTCAAACTTGGCCCGGGTGAGCTTCTTCTCCAGGTGGAGGGGGGTCTTGCTGGCCGGGTCCAGGGCGATGAAGGGTAGGCTGATGGTGGTCTCCAGGGTGCTGGAGAGCTCAATCTTGGCCTTCTCCGCCGCCTCAATGAGCCGTTGCAGGGCCTGGCGGTCGGCCTTGAGGTCCACGCCGTGCTCCTTCTTGAACTCCTCGGCGAGCCAGTTGACGATGGCGTGGTCCATGTCCGACCCGCCCAGGTGGGTGTCCCCGGAGGTGGCCTTCACCTCAAAGACCCCCTCGCCGATCTCCAGGATGGTGACGTCAAAGGTCCCGCCCCCCAGGTCAAAGACGAGGACGGTCTCGTTCCCCTTCTTGTCCAGGCCGTAGGCCAAAGCGGCGGCGGTGGGCTCGTTGATGATGCGCAAGACCTCCAGCCCCGCGATCCTGCCGGCGTTGGCCGTGGCCTCCCGCTGGGCGTTGTTGAAGTAGGCGGGCACGGTGATCACCGCCTTGGTGATCCTTTCCCCGAGCTTCTTGGAGGCGTCCTCCACCAGCTTGCGGAGGATCATGGCGCTGATCTCCTCGGGGGTGTAGAGCTTGCCCTTGACCTCCACCCGCACGCCCCCATCGGGCCCGGGGACCACCTTGTAGGGGACCCGCTTGGCCTCCTCCTGGACCTCCTCAAAGCGGCGGCCGATGAAGCGCTTGATCTCAAAGATCGTCCCCTCGGGGTTCAGGACCGCCTGGCGCTTGGCCATGCGGCCCACCAGGGTCTCCCCGTCGCGGAAGGCCACCACGCTAGGGGTGACCCTTTCCCCTTCGGCGTTCTCCAACACCACGGGCTTGCCGCCTTCCAGGACGGCGATCACGCTGTTGGTGGTACCCAGGTCAATGCCCACTGCCTTGGCCATAACGCACCTCTCCCTTCTAGCGTAAGGGATTCGGAATAACCTTGTCAAGAGAGTTGAGCGTATTTGTATCATGGTGCCCCAGGCTACCCGGGCCTCCTCCCTTTCGTGTACCTTAGGGATAGACATGTCCCGTTTGCCTCTTAACTTTCTGATCTTCCTCTTGGGCCTTCTCTTCCTGGCGTGGGCCTTCAGCCTGGCGGGAACCACGGGCGGCTCCGGGGGTGGGGTGAACTACACCACCTTCCTCGAGGACCTCAAGGCGGGCCGGGTGAAGGAGGTGGTGGTGCGCTCGGGGGAGACCCGCATCCAGGGGACCCTGGTGGACGGCTCTTCCTTCACCACCTACGCCGCAAGCCCCCCCGACAACGCCGCCCTCGAGGCCTGGATGCGCCAGGGGGTGAGCGTGCGGGTGGAACCCCCCCAGGGGCAAAACCCTTTGGGCTTTCTCTGGCCCCTTCTCCTGGTGGGCCTCCTCATCGGGGCGCTCTTCTACTTCTCCCGCTCCGGGCGGGCGGGGCCCTCGGACTCGGCCTTCAGCTTCACCAAGAGCCGGGCCAAGGTCCTCACCGAGGCCCCCAAGGTCACCTTCAAGGACGTGGCCGGGGCGGAGGAGGCCAAGGAGGAGCTTAGGGAGATCGTGGAGTTCCTGAAAAACCCCGGCCGCTTCCACGAGATGGGGGCCCGCATCCCCAAGGGGGTGCTTCTGGTGGGGCCCCCGGGGGTGGGGAAGACCCACATCGCCCGGGCGGTGGCGGGGGAGGCCCGGGTGCCCTTCATCACCGCCTCGGGCTCCGACTTCGTGGAGATGTTCGTGGGCGTGGGGGCGGCCAGGGTCAGGGACCTCTTTGAGACCGCCAAGCGCCACGCTCCCTGCATCGTCTTCATTGACGAGATTGACGCCGTAGGGAGGAAGCGGGGAAGCGGGGTGGGGGGCGGGAACGACGAGCGGGAGCAGACCTTAAACCAGCTCCTGGTGGAGATGGACGGTTTTGAGAAGGACTCCACTATCATTGTGATGGCCGCTACCAATCGCCCGGACGTCCTGGACCCGGCCCTCCTCCGCCCCGGGCGCTTTGACCGCCAGGTGGCCATCGACGCCCCCGATGTGCGGGGAAGGGAACAGATCCTGAGGATCCACGCCCGGGGAAAGCCCCTGGCGGAGGACGTGGACCTGGCCCTTCTCGCCAAGCGCACCCCGGGCTTCGTGGGGGCGGACCTGGAGAACCTCCTGAACGAGGCCGCCCTCCTCGCCGCCCGGGAGGGGCGGAAGAAGATCACCATGAAAGACCTCGAGGAGGCCGCCGACCGGGTGATGATGGGCCCGGCCAAGAAGAGCCTGGTCCTCACCCCCCGCGACCGCAGGATCACCGCCTACCACGAGGCCGGGCACGCTCTGGCGGCCCACTTCCTGGAGCACGCCGACGGGGTGCACAAGGTGACCATCGTGCCCCGGGGAAGGGCCTTGGGCTTCATGATGCCCAGGCGGGAGGACATGCTCCACTGGTCCAGGAAGCGGCTTCTGGACCAGATCGCCGTGGCCCTGGCGGGAAGGGCGGCGGAGGAGCTGGTCTTCGAGGACGTGACCACGGGGGCGGAGAACGACTTCCGCCAGGCCACGGAGCTCGCCCGTCGGATGATCACCGAGTGGGGCATGCACCCCGAGTTCGGCCCCGTGGCCTACGCCGTGCGGGAGGATACCTACTTGGGCGGGTACGATGTCCGCCAGTACTCCGAGGAGACGGCCAAGCGCATTGACGAGGCGGTGCGGCGCCTCATCGAGGAGCAGTACCAGAGGGTGAAAAGCCTCCTCCTGGAAAAGCGGGAGGTCTTGGAGCGGGTGGCGGAAACCCTCCTGGAGCGGGAAACCCTTACCGCCGAGGAGTTCCAAAAGGTGGTGGAGGGACTGCCCCTGGAGGAGCCCAAGGCCCTGGAGCCCAAGGAGGAGAAGGAGGCCCCCCGCGTGGTGCCCAAGGTCAAGCCCGGCGGGGCCCTGGGCGGGGCCTAAGTGGGGCACGTAGGTGCTAGAAGGCATAACCCGGGGAGGGCTTCCTCCCCGGGGGAAGGGAATAGCTTACTTCTTGACCTTTTCCTTGAGGGCCTTACCCGGCTTGAAGGCGGGGTACTGGGTGGCGGGGATCTTGATCTTCTCCTTGGTGCCGGGCTTCACGCCGGTGCGGGCCTTGCGCTTGCGCACCTCAAAGGTGCCGAAGCCGGTGAGCTGCACCTTGTTGCCGACCGCCAGGGCTTCTTCCACCTTGCCCAAGAGGGCGTCCACCGCCGCCTTCACGTCCTTCTTCTTGAGGCCCGTGGCCGCAGCCACCTGGTCCACCAGATCCGCTTTGGTTACCGTCTTCTTTGCTGCCATTCTTCACCTCCTTCCTCTTTTCCCTTCCGGGCGGAATATATCACGCTTGAGGAGCTTTCCGCAATACCCCTGCCCATTTTTATACTTGTGTATAGCTATGTATGATAACGAAAGCATTGGCTCTAGCGGTAGCGGGAGAGGAGAAGTTCCCGTACCCGGGCCTCTATCTCTCGGGTGAGGTTTTCTAGCTCCTGATGGGTGACCCTGCTTTTCCTTGGAACGGGGATGGGTTCCCCGTAGACCACCCGGATGGGGCGGCGAAACCGGAAGAACTTTTTCCCCACGGGCCAGGCCTCCTCTGTGCCCATGACCGCCACGGGCACCACCCATGCGCCCGTGCGCAAGGCGATGGCCGCCACCCCGGTTTTGAAAGGCTGGAGCTTCCCGCTGCGGCTCCGGGTGCCCTCGGGGAAGATGCCGAAGGCCATGCCCTTCTCCAGGGCCCGGATGGCGTTTTTCACGGCGGCGAGGTCTCCCGTGCCCCGCTCTACGGGGATGGCGTACAAGCGGGGAAGGAGCCAGGAAAGGAAGGGGAGCCGGAAAACGTCGGCCCGGGCGAGGAAGCTCACCGGCCGCCCTACCCCTGCCCCGATGGCGATGGGGTCCAGGATGGAGAGGTGGTTGGCCGCTAGGATCACCGGGCCTACCTTGGGCACCTTTTCTGCGCCCTCTACCCGGTAGCCGAAAAGGAGGTGGAGGAGGGACCGGGCCAGGTACCAGGCGGCCCGGTAGACGGGGTTGGGCTTCGTGGCCTCCACGGTCCTCAGTCTAAGGCGCGCAAGGCGCGGAGGGCTTCCAGGTGGGCGAGCCTCAGGGGCTCGGGAAGGCGGTAGCGGGTGGGAAGGCTTCGGACGAAGTCCAGGGCCTCCTCCAGCCCCACCCGGTGCCCCGGGGAGACGTAGAGGGGTTTGACCCCGGTCCGGCTCCGGTAGGCGTAGCCTATGGGCCTGCCATCCGGGGCGAGGAGGCGGACGGCGCTTCCCGCTTCGCGAGGGAGGGGCCTCTCCAGGCGGCCAAAGAGGAGGCTTTTGGCCACGCCGATGCTGGGCAGGTCCAGGTGGACCCCCAGGTGGCTGGCGATGCCCAGGCCCCTGGGATGGGCGATGCCCTGCCCGTCCACCAGGAGGGCCTCTGGGGTCTCGGGGAGGGCCTTCAAGGCCTCCAAGTAGGCGGGGGCCTCCCGGAAGGAGAGAAAGCCCGGGATGTAGGGGAAGAGCTCCGCCTCGAGGAGAAGGCCCTTCCCCACGAAGAGGGGCCCCCTTTCCCGGTGGTAAAGGAGGGCCACGGCCAAAAGGGGCTTCCCCCGCTTGTGGGAGGCGTCCAGGGCGGCGATGCGCCTGGCCCCGGCCAGGCTCCCCTCCACCTTTACCCGACGGGCCAGGGCCCGTTGCAGGGCCAGGGCCTCCTCCAGGCTCTCCGGCCTAGGGAAGGGGGGAACTTCCACTAGCTCACCTCTCTCAGCCTTTCCAGCACCTCTTGGTCCGAAGGGTCCACCCCGTAGAGCAGGGCCAGGTAGTAGGCGGTCCAGGCCAGGCGGTACCACAGGGCCACGGCCTGGGCGAGGCGGCTCCCCTCCGGGGCGGGCACCTCGGCCATGGCGTCCACCCGGGTCTCCAGAATCTCCTTGGCCAGGGAGGCGGCCTCCCCCCCTCCCAGGAGGACCGCCGCCAGGGGGTCACCTTGCTCGTGGCGGGCCTCGAGGCCCGTGAGGAAGAACTCCAGGGCGCTATGGGGCGGGGTCAAGGAGAGGCTTTTGCCGATGCGGGCGAAGAGGCTCTGGGCGGCCTCCTCTAGGGGGCGGAAGAAGGGGCTATAGAAGAGGGGAAGCCTTTCCAGGAGGGTGTAGGCCAGGAACTTGGCGGGGTTTTCCCCAAGGGGGACCTCGGGGGTCAGGCGGCGCCTTTCCTGGAGCAGGGCCCCGTCCACCTCCTTTAGGGCCCCCTCCTGCCCCGTGGCCAGGAGGAGGAAGCGCAGGTAGCGGTAGGGGCTTAGGGGGCTTGGGGGGAGGTAGACCTCCACCCCTTCCCGGAAGCCCACCCGCACCACCCCGGCCTTTCCCGTCTCCGCCAAGAGGCCCATGGCCGCCGCCTCCCCTAGGTCGTACCCTCCTTCCAGGAGGAAGAGGGTTCCTTCCTCCACCCATTCCGGGAGGGAGAGGAGCCGGGCGGCGAACCACCCTTCCCCGTAGGCCAAGACCCCGTGGGGGCCGGGGTAAGGGGCGGGGGGCACGGGGCCCGTGCCCACCAGGTCCCGTAGCTCCAGGGCCAGGCCCCTGCGGTCCACCAGGTAGGTTTCCTCGCGGTCCAGGTCGCGCATGTCCCTTATGCTAAACCCCGTGCGCTTCTTTGAGCCCCAACCCGTGCCCCGCATCTGGGGCGGGGAGAGCCTGGGTTTTGGCCCCGGCATCGGCGAGGTGTGGCTGGCTGAGGAGCCCCTCCTGGTCAAGCTCCTAGACCCCAAGGCGTGGCTTTCCGTCCAGGTCCACCCGCCCCACGCCTACGCCCTGAGGGTGGAAGGAAAGCCGGGGAAGTACGAGGCCTGGTACGTCCTCTTCCCCGGGGAGATCGTCTACGGCTTTAGCCGTCCCGTGACCCGGGAGGAGGTGCTATGGCGGGCCCAGGCGGGCACCCTGGACGAGGTCTTGAACCGGGTGTGGGTGGAGCCCGGCCAGGTGGTCTACCTACCCGCCGGTACCGTCCATGCCCTGGGGCCCGGGGTCAGGGTCTACGAGGTGCAGACCCCCTCGGACCTCACCTACCGCCTTTACGATTACGGCCGTCCCCGGGAGCTCCACCTGGAAAAGGCCCTGGAGGTGGCCCTTCTGGAGCCTACCCCCATCCCTCAGGTCCGCCTCCAGCCGGTGGAAGGCGGGGAGAGGCTTCTTCTAACGCCTTATTTCCGCCTCTGCCGTTACCCCTTGAGGGGGCGGCTTGCCCTGAGGCCGGAAGCTCCCTCCCTCCTCACCCTCCTAGAGGGGGAGGCCCGCCTGGGGGAGAGGGTCTTGCGGCCCTTCGCCACCTTTCTCCTGGAGCCTGGGGAGGAGGCCCTTCTGGAAGGGGAGGGGCTTCTCCTGGGGGCTAGCCCTGGAGGCGCTGGATGAGGGCTTCCACCCGGGGGGAAGGCCTTTCCCGGAGCTCTTCCCAGAGCCTCTTCCGGTAGCGCTCCAGGTGGGCTTGGGCCCGGGCCCGCTGCCCCCGGGCCAGGCACCCTTCCACCAGGGGGAGGAGGGCCTCCTCGTCCAGGGGGTCCAGCTCCAGGAGGCGCTCCAGGTACCTGGGCTCCCCTTTCTTGAGGAAAAGGGCCCGCACCCGGTGGAAGACCTCCTCCCGCTTCCGGTCCAGAAGGGGGTGGTCCAGGCCGGGGAAAAGGGGCTCTTGGTAGAGGGCGTGGACCCTCTCCGCCTCCTCCTTCTCCAGGGCCTCCTCCAGGGCGTGGAGGTCGCAGTCCACCCGCTTTAGGCCCTCCTCCAGGAGGTAGGTGGGCACCCCCCAGGGTTCCAGGAGCTTCTTGAGCCGGGCGAGCCACACGTAGAGGTTGTTGAGGGCCGCCTCCTCGGAGAGGTCGGGCCAGAGGGCGAAGGCGATCTCCTCCCGGGGAAGCCCGAGGAGGAGGAGGGCGAAGACCTCCCTGGCCCTGCCCCTCAGGGCCACCTCTCCCAAGGGGGTTTCCACCCGATAGCGGCCCAGCGCGAAGACCTTAAGGGGCGGGATCTCCGGAAGCCTCAGGAGGATGGCCTCCTTCCAGCCGCTTTGGAGCACCTCCAGGAGGGGGTAGCGCCGGGCGAGCTCCGGCCGCTTCCGGGGGAGGAGCCCTAGGGGCACGAGGCCCACCAGGACCCTTTCTCCGGCGTCCGTGAGGGAGAGGAGGGCCTCGAGGTCTTCCTCTCGCCGCAAGAGGCGGTAGCGGGCGGCGTGCCAAAGGAGGCGCTCCTCCCGCTCCTCGGGGTAGGGGGGAAGGAGGGCCGGGTCTTCCTGGAGGAGGGCCCGGGCGAGGGAGGGGAAAAAGCCCGTGAGGCCCTCGAGGAGGCTTGCCTCCCGGCGGAGCTCGGCGAGGAGGGCCTTTCCCCGCTCCACCAGGTAGGGGCTTTCCCAGAGCTCCGCCTGGGCCACCAGGCGGGAAAGCGCCTCGGCGTCTTTCTCCAGGTGGGCGAGGAGCATCCGGGCCTCGAGGGCGGCCAAGGGGTGGCCCTCGGCCTCCAGGGCCCTTTCCAGGTAGCCCCGGGCCTTTTCCCCTTCTCCCAAGAGGAGGTAAAGCCGCCCCAGGTCCCGGAGGTGCCCCGCCAGGTTGGCGGGGGCGAGGGGGCCTAAAAGCCCCACCGCCTCCTCCAAGGCGGCGATGCGCCCGAGGAGGCTTCCTTCCCGCTCAAAGCGCAGGAAGGCCAGGTTGGTGAGGGGGGCGAGGCGGTAGGGGCTTCCCATGGGAAGCCGCCTTAGGGCCTCTTCCAGGAGGGCCTGGGCTTCCTCTAGGTTCCCCTCCTCGTAGGGGACGCGGGCGGCGTCGTTGAGGAAGCGCCCGGCGAGCTCCCCCTCCACCCGGTCCAGGAGGGCGAGGCCCTTTTCCAGGTGGGCGCGGGCCTCGAGGAGGTTCTTCCCCAGGAGGGGCTCGGCCTGGTAGTAGGCCAGCTGGCCCAGGGCGTAAAGGGCCACGCCCGGGTCCGGGGAGGCCGCCAGGGGGGCGAGGAGGCCGAACCCCTCCCTCCTCCCCACCTGAAGGAGAGCCTCTCCCAGGCGGAGCCGGGCCCGGGGTCCTCCCCGTTCCAGGAGGGGGCGCCAGGCCAGGAGGCGCTCCGCCGGGAGGGGAAGGGTGAGGGGCCTTTCCAGGAGGCGGAGGAGCTCCTCCTCAAGCCCGGCCCCAAAGAGGGCCTCGGCCCAAAGCTCCGGGGGAAGCCTCCCTTCTGCCCGGCGCACCGCCCCCCGCACCTCCTCCTTGAGGAGGCCTAGGGCCATCTCCTTGAGCAGGGGGTGGAGCCGGTAGCCCGCAGGCACCTTCTGGAGAAGGCCCTTCTGGAAGAGGGCTTCCGTGTGGGGGAGGGCGCAGGAGAGAGGCAAAAGGGGGAGGGCGGCGAGGAGGAGCCCTTCTTGGAACTCCTCCTCTGAAAGGCTTTCCCTTAGGCCCTGGAGGAGGGCCTGGGCCTCCGGGGGCCTTCCGGTGAAGGCGGAGAGGAAGAGGGGAAGGGCCCATCCCCCCGTGGCCCGGTGGGCCTCCCGCCACCCCTCCCGCCCCCCGAAGAGGGCCTCCGCCTCCTCCTCGGTGAAGGCCAGGTCCGGGGCCTTTAGGTGGACCAGCCTCCCCACGGCCAGGAGCTTGGGAAGCTCGGGGTAGGGGAGGGGCTTGCGGCTCGTCAGAACCAGAAGGCAGGGGAGGGTGCGGAGGAGGGGGGAAAGGGCCTCCTCCCCGGTGAGGTCCTCGAGGACCACCAGGGTGGGTGCCTCCCCCAGGGCGGCCGCCACCGCCCCCCAGGGGGCCTCCCGGGGAAGGCCCAGGGCCTGGGCCAGGAGGGCCCTTGGCTCCCCCAAAAGGGCGCTGGCCCAGAGGGTGCGGAGGCCTAGCCTAGAGGCAAGCTGCCCCGCCAGGACGCTCTTGCCAAAGCCCGCCGGGGCCTCGAGGTGGACGCAAAAGCCCGGCTCCTCGGGGAGGAGGTCTAAAAGCCTTTTCCTTTCCAGGTAGACCGGGCTTGACCAGGCCAGGGCCATGCTTGATCTCTATTCTAACCAAGGCCCGCCCTTGACCAGACCCCCTTCCCGCCCCAAGACTATGGAGTCATGGACCGGCCCTTTTTAGACCTCGCCCCCTGCGGTCCCCTACGGGGGGTTTTGCGGGTCCCGGGGGACAAGTCCGTGACCCACCGGGGCCTCATGCTCCTGGCCTTGGCCGAGGGGGAGGGGAGGCTCCTTTACCCCTTGAAGGCGGGGGACACCCTCTCCACCGCCCGAGCCCTCCGGGCCCTGGGGGCGGAGATCGTGGAGGAGGGCCCCCACTTCCTCGTGCGGGGGCGGGGCCTCCGCCTGAAGGAGCCCGAGGACGTCTTGGACTGCGGCAACGCCGGGACCCTTATGCGCCTCCTCCTGGGCCTTCTCGCCGGGCAAGAGGGGCTTTTCGCCGTCCTCACCGGGGACGCCTCCCTGCGCCGGAGGCCCATGGGCCGGGTGGTGGAACCCTTGAGGGCCATGGGGGCCAGGGTGGACGGGCGCGAGGGAGGGGAAAGGGCGCCCCTCGCCGTGCGGGGCGGCCCCTTGAGGGGCATCCGCTACACCCTCCCCGTGCCCAGCGCCCAGGTGAAGAGCGCCCTCCTCCTGGCGGGCCTTTTCGCCGAGGGGGAGACGGAGGTGGTGGAGCCCGTCCCCACCCGGGACCACACGGAGAGGCTTTTCCGCCACTTCGGCCTGCCCCTTGGGGTGGAGGGGAACCGCATCCGCACCCGTAGGACCGGGCCCTTTCCCGCAAGGGACCTGGTGGTGCCCGGGGACTTCTCCTCGGCCGCTTTCTTTCTGGTGGCGGCCCTCGTCACCCCGGGCTCGGAGGTGGTGGTGGAGGGGGTGGGTCTGAACCCCACCCGCACCGGGCTCCTCCAGGTGCTAAGGTCCATGGGGGCGGACCTGGAGTGGCGGGTCCTCGAGGGAGAGGCGGGGGAGCCCGTGGGGTGGGTGCGGGCCCGGCATAGCCCCCTGAAGGGCGTGGCCGTGGACCCCGGCCTCATCCCCCTCATGGTGGACGAGGTGCCTGCCCTGGCCGCCGCCGCCGCCTGGGCGGAAGGGGAGACCCATATCCCGGGCCTTTCCGAACTCCGGGTGAAGGAGTCGGACCGCCTTTCGGCCATCGCCAGGAACCTCCGGGCCCTGGGGGTGGAGGTGGAGGAGGGGCCAGACTGGCTTAGGATCCGGGGCGGGGGGGTGCGGCCCGGAGAGGTGGAGCCCTTCCACGACCACCGCATCGCCATGGCCTTCGCCGTGGCGGGCCTGCCCGTGGGGGTCAGGGTCTGGGAGCCGGAGTGGGCCGAGATCTCCTACCCTGGCTTCTTCCGGGACCTGAAGGGGTTATGCGCGGCATCGTGACCATAGACGGCCCCTCGGCCTCGGGAAAAAGCTCCGTGGCCCGGCGGGTGGCGGAGGCTCTAGGGGTGCCTTACCTCTCCAGCGGCCTCCTCTACCGGGCGGCCGCTTTCCTCGCCCTGAGGGCGGGGGTGGACCCGGGGGACGAGGCGGGGCTCCTGGGGCTTTTGCGGCGGTTTCAGGTGCGCCTGGTCCCGGGAAGGGAGAACCGGGTCTTGGCGGACGGGGAGGACCTCACCCCCTTCCTCCACACCCTCGAGGTGGACCGCGTGGTCTCGGAAGTGGCCCGGCTTCCTGGGGTGCGGGCCTGGGTGAACCAGCGGCTCAAGGAGGTGCCCCCCCCCTTCGTGGCCGAGGGCCGGGACATGGGCACGGCGGTCTTTCCCCAGGCCCCCCACAAGTTTTACCTCACCGCCCGGCCGGAGGTGCGGGCAAAGAGGCGGGCCAAGGAGCGGCCTCAGGCCTACGAGGCCATCCTTCAGGACCTCCTCAGGAGGGACGAAAAGGACAAGGCCCAAAGCGCCCCCGCCCCCGACGCCCTCCTCCTGGACACCAGCGACCTCACCCTGGAGGAGGTGGTGGCCTGGATCCTGGAGCGCGTGAGGGACTAGCCATGGTCCCCGGGGCCAAGGAAAGACCCGTCCAGGAGTTCTTGAACCTGGTCCTCTACCGCCCCCTGGCCCACCTGGTGGTGCGCCTCCTCCTCCCCACCCCCGTCCGGCCCCCCCACCTGGTCCTCTTCCACACCCTCTTGGTCCTCCTCGCCGCCGGGCTCCTCCTTAGGGGAGAGGACCTGCTTGCGGCCCTCCTCCTGCAGGTCAAGACCGTGCTGGACAACGCCGATGGGCAGCTGGCCCGCCTGAGAGGGGAGGTCACGGAGCTCGGGCGGTACCTGGACACCGAGCTGGACTTCTTGGGGAACCTCTTCCTCTTCCTGGCCCTCGGGGGGAGGACGGGGGAGTGGGAAGAGGCCCTCTTGGCCTTTCTGGTCTTCACCTTCGTCCAGTCCTACGACTTCAACCTGGAGAGGCTCTACCGCCTTCACCGGGGGCTTCCCCTTCCCCAGGAGCCCCCGGACCCCGAGACCCCCCTCCTCGCCCTCTTGCGGGGGGTTTACCGCCTCCTCTTCCTGCCCCAGGACCGGGGCATCGCCGCCCTGGAGGAGTTTTTGGTGAGGCGGCTCGGCCTCGCCCCCCACCGCTTTTGGGACGAGTGGGCCTTGAGCGGGGTGGTGAACCTAGGGCTTTCCACCCAGCTCTTCTTCCTGGGGGTGTTCCTGGCCCTCCACCAGCCTGCGGCCTACCTCACCTTCGTCCTCCTCCAGGGCGTGTATCTTGGGCTTTGGTACCTATGGAGGATCGCCCGCAGTATCCCATCCCCACGGTAGGGGCCCTGGTGGAGCGGGAGGGGCGGGTGCTCCTGGTGCGCACCGCCAAGTGGCGGGGGCTTTGGGGGGTGCCCGGGGGGAAGGTGGAGTGGGGGGAGGGCCTGGAGGAGGCCCTGAGGCGGGAGTTCCGAGAGGAGGTGGGGTTGGAGCTTGCCCATATCCGCTTCGCCTTGGTGCAGGAAGCCCGCTTTAGCCTCGAGTTCCACAAGCCCACCCACATGCTCCTCCTCAACTACTTCGCCCAGGCGGAAGGGGAGGTGCGCCCGGGCGAGGAGATCCTGGAGTGGGCCTGGGTGGAACCCGAGGCGGGGCTGGCCTACCCCTTGAACACCTTCACCCGGGTCCTTCTGGAGCGCTACCTGGAGGGAGGATGAGGACCGCGTTGGTGACGGGAAGCGCCAAGGGCATCGGCCGGGCCATCCTCCTGGCCCTGGCCCGGGAAGGCTACGCCGTGGCCGTCCACTACCGCACCTCCGAGGCCCTGGCCGAGGCCACCCGTCAAGAAGCGGAGGCCTTGGGCGTCAAGGCCATCAAGGTGCGGGCCGACCTCACCCGGGAGGAGGAGGTGGCCTCTTTGGTGGAGGAGGTCCGCTACCACTTAGGGGGCGTGGGCGTGCTGGTGAACAACGTGGGGGACTACCTCTTTAAGCCCATAGAGGAGGTGAGCCTAAAGGAGTGGCGCTGGATCCTGGACACCAACCTCACCGCCACCTTCCTCCTCACCCAGAAGGTGCTTCCCCTCATGGTGGAACAGGGCCATGGCCGCATCGTGAACCTGGGCTACGCCGGGGCGGGTAACCTTCTCGCCCGGACCCATACCACCCCCTACGCCATCGCCAAGACGGGGGTCATCCTCTACACCAAGGCCATTGCCAAGCGCTTCGCCGCCATGGGCATCACCGCCAACGTGGTGGCCCCGGGGGTGGCGGAAAACTCCGTTTCCAAGCCCCTCCACGAGATCCCCATGGCCCGCCTGGCCCTCCTGGAGGAGATCGCCCGGGCGGTGCTCTTCTTCGTCCGCGAGCCCTACCTCACGGGGCAGGTGCTGGAGGTGGCGGGGGGGTGGAACCTTTAGGGCGTGATACCTTAGCTTCGTGGACGGGAACGCCCCTGAACCCCAGTACTGGGAAAAGATGCGCCTGGTGGCCGAGGTCTTGAAGGCGGTGGAGGGCCCCATCTACATCGCCACCCACGTGGACCCGGACGGGGACGCCATCGGAAGCTCCCTGGGGCTTTACCGGGCCCTCAAGTCCCTGGGCAAGGAGGCCTATTGGGTCGCCGAGCCCCCGAGGTTCCTCCGCTTCCTGCCCAAGGAGGAGGAGTACTCCGACCCCGTGGAGCGGTTTCCCGTGGGGGCCACCCTGGTGGCCCTGGACAGCGCCGAGCCTTCCCGGGTCGTGGGGGTCCCCGTGGAGGGCTTCGTCATCAACATAGACCACCACGGCACCAACCCCCGCTTCGGCCACCTCCACGTGGTGGACCCCTCCAAGGCGGCCACCGCCCAGATGGTGAAGGACCTCATTGACCTCTTGGGCGTGGCGTGGACGGCGGAGATCGCCACCCCCGTCCTCACGGGCATCCTCACCGACACCGGGAACTTCCGCTTCGCCAACACCACCCCCGAGGTCCTTCGGGTGGCGGCGGAGCTTTTGGGTTACGGGGTGAAGCTCGCCGAGCTCACCGACCGCCTGCAGTTCCGCCCGCCCTCCTACTTCCGCCTCATGGGGCAGGTGCTCTCCACGGTGGCCTTCCACTTCGGGGGGCTCCTGGTCACCGCCCACCTCCCCGAAGAGGCCCAGCGGGAGGAGGAGGACTCCGACGACTTCGTGGGCCTCATCCGCTACGTGGAGGGGAGCGTGGTCTCGGTCTTTCTCCGCAAGCGGGAAGAGGGGGTGAAGGTCTCCATCCGCTCCCGGGGTGGGGTCTCGGCCCAGAACATCGCCCTGAAGCTCGGGGGTGGCGGGCACGTCCCCGCCGCCGGGGCCACCCTGAAGGGCCTGGACCTGGACCAGGCCTACGAAAGGGTCCTCGAGGCCGTCAAGGAGGAGCTCACGCGGGCGGGGTACCTCTAGGGGGGTCCCAGAGGAGAGGGGGGTGGGATAGGAGGAGGGGGGCCACCTCCTCCCCCGGCTCCAAAAGGAGGCGGTGGCGGTAGTGGCTCCCCCGGGGTTCCCGGTACGCCTCCAGGTTGCCCCCTTCCTCCACCAACCACACCTCGGGGATGCCGCTTTGGGCGTAAAGGGCGAGCTTCTTAAGGTCCACCTCCCGGGTGGAGAAGCTGACCTCCACCACCAGGAGGGCGTCCTCGGGCTCGGGGAGCTTCGCCCGGTAAAAGTCCTCCCGGGGTTTGAGCAAGGCCAGGTCCGGCTGGGGAAGGGAGTGGGGGGAGAGGCGCAATGGATTTTGCACGTAGACCAAGGCCCGGTCCCCGTAGAGCCTTTCCAGCTGCTTGGCTAGGTAGGTCACCAGGCTGGCGTGTCCGCTGCCGATGGGAGCCATCTCGTAGACCTCACCCTCCAGAAGCTCCAGGCGGAGCCCTTCCGGGGCCTTCTCCAAGAGGGCCTGGAACTCCTCGAGGCTCAGGCGGTGGCGGATCATCTTCCCATTTTAGGCCCCGTACTTGAGGAGCTTCCCCGCGTGGGCGAGGAGAAGGGGCATGAGCTCCACCCCCCGGAGGTGGCCGAGGCTGCCCTTTAGGGCCTCCCTCTCCGTGAAGCGCCTAGCCCCGTCCGCCCGCAGGTAGGGGGCCTTCAGGAGGAGGGGGACGGGGTGCCAGGAGTGGGCCTTGAGGAGGGCGGGGGTGGAGTGGTCCCCGGTGATGGCGAGGACGTCCGGGCCTAGGGCCAGGATCTCGGGGAGGAGGGCGTCAAAGAGCTCAATCTTCTCCACCTTCCCCCAGAAGTTCCCGTCCTCCCCCATGGCGTCCGTCTTCTTCACGTGGAAGTAGAAGAAGTCGTACCGCCCCCAGTTCTCCCTTAGGGCCTTGAGCTTCCCCTCCAGGGCGTCCCCCTCCCCCTCCACGGGAAGGACCTCCATGCCCACCAGGCTGGCCAGGCCCTTGTACATGGGGTAGCTGGCGATGGCGGCGGGGGTGAGCTTGTAGACCTCCTGCATCCGGGGGAAGCTGGGCTTCTTGGAGGCCCCCCGGAAGAGGGCCCCGTTCATGCGGGGCTCGTCCTTGAGGACCTCGCGGATCCTCTCCGAAAGCAGGTTGACGAGCCTGGCCGTCTTCTCCGAGGCCTCGTCCAGGGCCTGGGCCTTTAGGGGGGGTAGGCCCGTCTTTTGGGGGTCCGTGTCCGTCACCTTGTCCTCCAGGCCCTCCCCCCGGAGGATCACCAGGAAGCGGTGCTCGCTTTCCGTGTAGAAGTGGACCTCCGCGTCCTCTATGCGGGGGATGGCCTCCTTGAGCCTGGCGATGACCCTTTGGTTCTCCTCGGTGCTGGGCCTTCCCGCCCTCCGGTCCACCACCTTGCCCTCAGGGTCTAAGGTGGCGAAGTTCCCCCTTAGGGCCACGTCCCCTTCCCGGAAGTCGGCCCCAAGGCCCAAGGCGGAAAGCGCCCCCCGGCCCACCACGTAGCGGAAGGGGTCGTAGCCGAATAGGGCGAGATGGCCTGGGCCGGAACCCGGGGCGAGGCCGGGGTAGACGGGGGTGAGGAGGCCCAGGGCGCTTTCCTCCGCCAGGCGGTCTAGGTTGGGCGTCTTTGCGGCCTCCAGCTCCGTGGGGCCCCCCGGCTCCAGGGGAAGCCCCCCCACGCCGTCCAAGACGATGAGGAGGATTTTGCTCGGGGTCTTCTGGGCGAGCTCCTTGAAGACGGGGAAGAGGTCCATGGCGCCATTTTACTGGGGTAAGATGGGCGGGTATGGCGAAGGAGAAGGGTCTAACCCCCCAGAGCCAGGACTTCAGCGAGTGGTACCTCGAGGTCATCCAAAGGGCCGAGCTCGCCGACTACGGGCCCGTGCGGGGCACCATCGTGGTCCGCCCCTACGGGTACGCCATTTGGGAGAACATCCAGCAGGTTCTGGACCGCATGTTCAAGGAGACCAGCCACCAGAACGCCTACTTCCCCCTCTTCATCCCCATGAGCTTCCTCAAGAAGGAGGCCGAGCACGTGGAGGGTTTCTCCCCCGAGCTCGCCGTGGTGACCCACGCGGGAGGGGAGGAGCTAGAGGAGCCCCTGGCGGTGCGGCCCACCTCGGAGACGGTCATCGGCTACATGTGGTCCAAGTGGATCAAAAGCTACCGGGACTTGCCCCAGCTTTTGAACCAGTGGGGAAACGTGGTGCGCTGGGAGATGCGCACGAGGCCTTTCCTCCGCACGAGCGAGTTCCTCTGGCAGGAGGGGCACACCGCCCACGCCACCCGGGAGGAGGCGGAAGAGGAGGTGCGGCGGATGCTCTCCATTTACGCCAAGCTCGCCCGGGAGTACGCCGCCATCCCGGTGATAGAGGGCCTCAAGACCGAGAAGGAGAAGTTCGCCGGGGCGGTCTACACCACCACCATCGAGGCCATGATGAAGGACGGCAAGGCCCTCCAGGCGGGCACCAGCCACTACCTGGGGGAGAACTTCGCCCGGGCCTTTGACATCAAGTTCCAGGACAAGGACCTTCAGGTGAAGTACGTGCACACCACGAGCTGGGGCCTCTCCTGGCGCTTCATCGGGGCCATCATCATGACCCACGGGGACGACCGGGGCCTTGTTCTGCCCCCACGCCTCGCCCCCATCCAGGTGGTCATCGTCCCCATCTACAAGGAGGAAAGCCGCGAGGGGGTCCTGAAGGCCGCCTGGGACCTCCATCAAGCCCTAAGGGCCCGGGGCCTTCGGGTCCACTTAGACGATCGGGACCAGCACACCCCGGGCTACAAGTTCCACGAGTGGGAGCTCAAGGGGGTGCCCTTCCGCGTGGAGCTCGGGCCCAAGGACCTGGAAGGGGGCCAGGCGGTCTTGGCGAGCCGCCTCGGGGGCAAGGAGACCCTGCCCCTCACCGCCCTCCTCGAGGTCCTGCCCGGGAAGCTTGACGCCTTCCACGAGGAGCTTTACCAGAGGGCCCTGGCCTTCCGGGAGGCCCACACCCGCAAGGTGGACACCTACGAGGCCTTCAAGGAGGCGGTGCAGGAAGGGTTCGCCCTGGCCTTCCACTGCGGGGACAAGGCCTGCGAGAAGCGCATCCAGGAGGAGACCACCGCCACCACCCGCTGCGTGCCCTTTGAGGCCGAACCCGAAGACGGCTTCTGCGTCCGTTGCGGCAGGCCCTCCGCCTACGGAAAGCGGGTGGTCTTCGCCAAGGCGTACTGAATGCTCCGGGTTTTAGGACGCCGAGTCTACTGGCGCTGGTACGGCGAGGCCCTTCTTTCCGGGGGGGTCCTCCTCAGGATGTCGGGGGACGCCGCCAAGTGGCTGAGGCCGGGGGAGAGGGTGAGGCTTCGCACCGAGCTCAAGAAGCCCGTCCTCGGCTTTGACGAGTACGCCTTGGAGGGCGCCTTCCCCCTCTGGCCCCCCTTCGCCAAGACCCTAGAGCACGTGCGGGAAAGCCCCTTAGGGGGCGAGGCCTACCGCTACCGCCTCAAGGTGCGGGAGGCCACCTACGAGGGGGATTACGAAGCCATCGCCGAGCTGGAGCAGTTCCACTACGCCTCGGAGAAGGAGGTGGTGGCCCTCTGGGTCTGCACCCGGTGCCACAAGACCCTCCCCGCCAACGCCAAGCCCCTCTGCGACTGCGGCGGGGAGGCGAGGCTTAAAGAGATCCGGGGCTCCACCCCGGCGAGCCGCTTTCTCGTTTTGGAGCTCCTGGAGCGCCTCCCCTTTGAGCCCCGGATCCTGGGCTACCTGCGCCTAGACCCCCCATCCCCCGCATGCACCGCAGGACCCCCGAGGGCGGGGAGCGGGATATCCGGGAGAGGATCTTTCCCCGGGACTGGTTCCACCCCACCTACGAGGGCGGGGCGGACTGGCAGAGGGCCCTGGACCGGGTGGAGACCGCCGCCTGTCGCATCGCCCGGGTGGTGGTCCACCCCGACTACCGCTCCGAGGGCTTCGGGGCGCTTCTCGTGCGGGTGGCCCTGGAGTGGGCGAGGGAGCGGGGGGCGCCGGAGGGGAGAAGGCCAAAGCACCTCGTTTACACCATTGCCCAGATGGCCCGCTACCACCCCTTCTTTGAGAAGGTGGGCTTCCGCTACCTCTTTGACACCGCCTCGGGAAGGCCCGTCCTCTTCTACCCTCTCACGGAGGAAGCCGAGGCCTACCTGGAGCGCTTCCTGCGGGAGGACCCCTACGCCAAAGCCCACGGGGGAAGGCTCTATAGGCCCCGGTTCGGGCGGGTCTCGGGGCTTCCTGGCCCCATCCGCCTTGCCGGGGTCCACAAGGCCTACCGGAGCCACCTGGACCTTTCGGGGCTTTCCGAAGAGGTTCAGGAGGCCCTCCTCGCCTTCGGGGTGAAGGCCCGGGTGGTGGAGCGGGCGGTGCTCCGGGGAGGCGAGCCTGGAGATCCCTCCGGGAAGCCTCGTGGTCCTGGCGGGGGCGAGCGGGGCGGGAAAGACCACCCTGCTCCGCCTCCTCCTGGGGGAGGCCCCCGACCTCGGCAAGGTGCGCCTTCCCGGGGGGCGGGTGGTGGCCTACATCCCGGGGGAGGTGGAGGTGGAGCTGGGGGAGGCGCTCATCCTCGAGGCCCTCTACCGGAAGCTTAGGGACGTGGGGGCGGCCATAGAGGTCCTGAACCGGGTGGGGCTTTCCGACGCCGTGCTTTACCGGGCGAGGCCCAAGGAGCTTTCCACCGGGCAGAGGGAGCGCTTCCGCCTGGCCCTCCTCCTCGCCCAGCGCCCCGACCTCCTCCTCATAGACGAGTTCGCCGCCTACCTGGACGTGCCCACGGCGAGGCGGGTGGCCCTGGGCCTGGGGAAGCTCTGCCGGGAGGCGGGGATCACCCTGGTGGCCGCCACCCACCAGCCCGAGGTGGTGGCCGCCCTGGACCCGGACCTCCTGGTCTACGTGGGCTACGGAGGGCTCACCACCGTACCTCGGAGAGGTCCACGAACATGACCCGGCCCGCTCCCTTGGGGACGTAGAGGGGCTTCTCGTAGCGGAAGGCGTTTTCCAGGACCCAGGCGAAGAGGGGAGCCCCTTCGGCGTAGGCCCGGAGGAAGGCCTCCTCCGCTTGGTGCTTCTCCTGGTGGGCGAGGAGCTCCTCCACGCTGAAAGGCCCCTCCACCCCCACGAGGTCCGCCTGGCCGATGAGCCTCCCCCCCGTGACGATGCCCAAGGGCCCCCGGTGGCGGGTTCTGCGCCTGCGGATCTCCCAGACCTTCCTCCCGTCCACGATGAGGCTGGCGTAGGGCTCCCGGACGATGAGGCCGAGCTTGGGCCTTTCCACCCCCTCATTGTAGAGTGGGGGGCGTGGCGTGCCCTAAGGAAGGGCGAAAGGAGAAGAAGGCCCGGGCCCGGGAGGTCTTAAAGGCCCTCAAGGCCGCCTACCCCGGGGCCCGCACGGAACTCAGGCACGAGAACCCCTTCCAGCTCCTCGTGGCCACGGTCCTCTCGGCCCAGGCCACCGATAAGAGCGTGAACGAGGCCACCCCGGCCCTCTTCGCCCGCTTTCCCGACGCCAAGGCCCTGGCGGCCGCCACCCCCGAGGAGGTGGAGCCCTACATCCGGAGGATCGGGCTTTACCGCACCAAGGCGAAGAACCTCGTGGCCCTGGCGAGGAGGCTCGTGGAGGAGTACGGGGGAGAGGTGCCTGAGGAGAAGGAGGCCCTCATGCGCCTTCCCGGGGTGGGCTGGAAGACGGCCACCGTGGTGTTGGGGGCGGCCTTTGGGGTGCCGGGGATCGCCGTGGACACCCACGTGGCCCGCCTCGCCCGGAGGCTCTGCCTCTCCGAGGCCCAGGCTCCGGAGAGGATCGGGAAGGACCTCGAGGCCCTCTTCCCCAAGGAGGACTGGGTCTTCGTCCACCACGCCCTCGTCCTCCACGGCCGCTACGTCTGTACCGCGAGAAGGCCCCGCTGCGGGGCGTGCGCCCTTGCGCCCCACTGCCCGAGCCGCCAGGTCTAGGGCCACCCCATGCTGGCTTGGGGGGCCCATCTGGGGATTTCCGAGGCCAGCCGGGCGCGGGAGCGAGAAAGGGGCATAAGAAAGGAGACGCTGTGCGCGAACCCTCTCCCGCCTACCGCTTTCTCTTGGCAGGCTTCCTCTGGTCCTTCGGGGGGAACCTGCTCTACTTCTTCCTCAACTTCCACCTCGAGGCCCTGGGCTTCTCCCGCCAAGCCATCGGCCTGGCCCAGGCGGTGGTCCTCCTCTCCGGGGTGGCCTTCGCCCTGCCCTTGGCCTACCTCATCCCCCGCCTCGGCTACCTGAAAAGCCTCTACCTGGCCTTTTTCCTCGCCGTGGGGAGCGGGCTTCTTCTGGGCCTTGGGCTTTGGGTCTTCCCCTCCTTGGCGGGCTACGGTCTGGCCGGGGCCCTCCTGCAGGGGGCCTCGGCCCCTCTCCTCGCCCGGCTCGTCCCCGAGGGGAGGCGGGTGGCCTTCTTCAGCCTCCAGGCCGCCCTCACCACGATGAGCGGCTTCTTCTCCACCCTGCTTGCGGGCTACCTCTCGGACCTCCTTGGGGCGCGGTGGGTCCTCCTCTTCGCCCTGCCCTTCTTCTTCCTGGGCCTTCCCCTGGTGCGGGGCCTGCCCGCCGGGATGGGGGAGGGAAGGCCCCCCCGCTTCCTGGGCCGGATCCGGGTGTGGCTCAGGCTTCTTTTGCCCCAGGTGCTCATCGGCTTCGGGGCGGGGCTCGTCATCCCCTTTCTCAACCTCTTCCTCAAGGAGAAGTTCGGCCTCTCCTACGGGACCACGGGGCTGGTCTTCGCCCTCTCCTCCCTGGCCACGGGGGCGGCCATGCTCCTCCAGCCCCTTCTCGCCGGGAGGCTCGGTCGGCTTGGGGCCATCGTTTTCGTCCAGGCCCTCTCCCTGCCCTTCCTGGCCATCCTGGCCTGGGCCCCGTGGCTTCCCCTGGTCACCTTCGCCCTCCTCGTCCGGGGGGCCCTGATGAACGCCGCCGGGCCCGTCTACGCCGCCTTGGTCATGGACTACCTCGCCGAGGAGGAGCGCCCCGGCTTCTTCCTCCTGGAAAGCGCCCTCTGGAGCCTCCTCTTCGCCCTGGGAAGCGCCCTTTCCGGGGCGGCGCAGGGGGCCTTGGGCCTAAGGGCCTTTGACCTCCTCTTCGGGGCCACCCTCGCCCTCTACGCCCTCGGCATCCTCCTCTGGCCCTGGGCCTTCGGCCGGCTGCGGGCCTCTTCCTGAAGGGGCTTTCCGTGGACTAGACTGGGCTCATGCGCACGAACCTCACGGTGGAGGAAGCCCTGGAGCGGGTCCTGGCCGAGGCCCGAGGGGCGCTCGCTGTGGAAGAGGTCCCCCTTCGGGAGGCCTTTGGCCGGGTGCTGGCCGAGGATCTCGCCTCCCTGGTGGACCACCCCGACCAGGACGACACCGCCATAGACGGCTACGCCTGCCGGGCGGAGGATACCTTAGGGGCCTCCCCCGAGGCCCCGGTGCGCCTCAGGGTCGTCGGCGAAGCCCCTGCGGGAAGGCCCTTTCCCGGGGAGGTGGGCAGGGGCGAGGCCGTGGCCGTCTACACCGGGGCCCCCATCCCTAGGGGGGCGGACGCCGTGGTGCGGGTGGAGGACACGAGGCGGGAAGGGGACGAGGTCTTCCTCTTCACCCCCGCTTCCCCCAAGGACATCCGCCCCAAGGGGGACGACCTTAGGCGGGGGGAGGTGTACCTGAGGCGGGGGGACCTTCTCACCCCGGGGAGGCTCGGCCTGGCGGCGGCCATGGGCCACCCCCGCCTTAGGGTCTTCCGGAGGCCCCGGGTGGGGATCCTCTCCACCGGGGACGAGGTGGTGGAGCCGGGGGAGCCTTTGCCCTATGGGGGGGTGTACAACTCCAACGCCTACAGCCTTCTCGGCCTGGTCCTCGAGGCGGGCGGGGAGCCCGTCCTCTTAGGAAAGGTCCCGGACGATCCGGAAGCGGTGCTCGCGAGGCTTGAGGCGGTGGGGCCTTTGGACCTCCTCCTCACCTCCGGAGGGGTGTCCATGGGGGAGTACGACGTGGTGCGCAAGGTTCTGGAGCGCCACGGGGAGGTGGTCTTCTGGAAGGTCAGGCAGCAGCCGGGGGGGCCCTTGCTCTTGGCCAGGCTTGGGGAGCTTCCCGTGCTGGGCCTTCCCGGTAACCCCGTCTCCAGCATGGTCACCTTCTTTCTCTACGGGAGGCCCTTCCTCTTCCGGCTCCTCGGGCGCACCGAGCCTCCCTACGGCCGCCTAAGGGCCCGGGCCCTCACCCCCTTCAAGGGGGCCAAGGGGAAGAAGGTTTTCCGCCGGGGGGTGCTCTCCTGGGAAGGGGAGGCCGTGGTGCGCACCACGGGGAACCAGAGCAGCGGGGTCCTACGCTCCATGGCCTTCGGCAACGCCCTGGTGGTCCTCCCCCCGGACCGGGACGCCCGGGAAGGGGAGGAGGTGGAGGTCATCCCCTTGACTTTCGTGCCCTAGTTCACTAAGCTAGGAAGGTTTACGGGCGCTACCTCCCTTTTCGGGCGCAGGTGGGCCCGGAAAGGTAGAGCATGGAGTTCAAAGACTTTCCCCTGAAGGAAGAGATCAAGGAAGCCCTTTCGCGCCGCGGCATCACCGCCCCCACCCCCATCCAGGCGGCGGCCCTGCCCCTGGCCCTGGAGGGCAAGGACCTCATCGGCCAGGCCCGCACCGGCACGGGCAAGACCCTGGCCTTTGCCCTGCCCATCGCCGAGAGGCTCGCCCCAAACCGGGAAAGGGGCCGGAAGCCCAGGGCCCTGGTCCTCACCCCCACGCGGGAGCTCGCCCTCCAGGTGGCCTCGGAGCTTTCCGCCGTGGCCCCCCACCTGAGGGTGGTCCCCGTCTACGGGGGCACGGGCTACACAAAGCAGAAGGAGGAGCTTGCCCGGGGGGCGGACGTGGTGGTGGCCACCCCGGGGCGGGCCCTGGACTACCTGAAACAAGGGGTCTTGGACCTTTCCCAGGTAGAGGTGGCCGTTTTGGACGAGGCGGACGAGATGCTCTCCATGGGGTTTGAGGAGGAGGTGGAGGCCCTGCTTTCCGCCACGCCCCCTTCCCGGCAGACCCTCCTCTTCTCCGCCACCCTGCCCTCCTGGGCCAAGAAGCTCGCCGAGCGCTACATGCGGAGCCCGGTGGTCATCAACGTGGTGCGGGAGGAAGGGGTGACCTACCAGGAGGAGGCCATCCTGGCCCCTTCCGACCGCCTGGGCCTTCTTTCCGACCTGCTCTACGTCAAGGCCCCCAAGCGGGCCATCGTCTTCACCCGGACCAAGGCCGAGACCGAGGAGGTGGCCGCGGGGCTTCTCCGCCTGGGCCACGCCGCCCGGGCCATCCACGGGGACCTGTCCCAGAGCGACCGGGAAAGGGTCATGCGGGCCTTCCGCGAGGGGGAGGTGCGGGTCCTGGTGGCCACGGACGTGGCCGCCCGGGGGCTGGACATTCCCGAGGTGGACCTGGTGGTGCACTACCGCTTCCCCGACAAACCCGAGACCTACCAGCACCGCTCCGGGCGCACGGGGCGGGCGGGCCGGGGGGGAGAGGTGGTCCTCCTTTGCGGCCCCCGGGAACGGCGGGAGCTTTCCGAGCTGGAAAAGGCCGTGGGCCGCGCCTTCAAGAGGGTGAACCCGCCCACCCCGGAGGAGGTCCTCGAGGCCAAGTGGCACCACCTCTTGGCCCGCCTCGCCCGGGTGCCGGAGAAGGACTACCGCCTTTACCAAGACTTCGCGGGCCGCCTCTTCGCCGAAGGCCGGGTGGAGGTGGTGGCCGCCCTCATGGCCCTCCTTCTGGGCGGGGCGCCCAAGGAGAAGAGCCTCCTCACCGGAGAGGAGGGCTGGCGCACCTACAAGGCCACGGGACCCAGGCTTTCCCTCCCCCGACTGGTGGCCCTTTTGAAGGAGCAGGGCCTCGAGGTGGGCAAGGTGGCCGAGGCCGAGGGGGGCTATTACGTGGACCTGCGCCCCGAGGCCCGGCCGGAGGTGGCCGGCCTTCGGCTGGAGCCCGCAAGGAGGGTGGAGGGCCTTTTGGAAACTCCTTCCCGCTCCCGGCGCCCGGCCAGGGCGTGATACCCCTTTGGCGTGAATCCTTCGTCTAAGCCCAAGTACGGAAGCCCTGCGGGTCTTTTGACCGGGGCTCCCATGCTGGCGCAAGCCAGCATGGGGTGGTATAAGGCCCCGCCTCTTCGTGAGGCGGGGCCTAGGGTTTTGGTGCGCCCGGAGGGATTCGAACCCCCGGCCTAGGGCTTAGGAAGCCCCCGCTCTATCCTGCTGAGCTACGGGCGCCCACGCCTAAGGGATTCTAGCACTCCCCTAAGCCCAAGGCAACACCCGCTTCCCGGGTATAGTCTTCCCCGGGGGAAGAGGAGCTTTCCATAAGCGCCTCTTTATCCTGTGGGGCCTCGAGGCCACCTTGTGCCCGGCTTCACGGGAGCGTACCCTGGAGGGAACCATGACCGAGACCAAGGACCTCGCTGCCCTTTCGGTGAACGCCATCCGCTTTTTGGCCGTGGACGCCGTGGAGAAGGCGAAAAGCGGCCACCCCGGCATGCCCATGGCCATGGCCCCCTTGGCCTACCTCCTCTTCCGGGAGGTCCTGCGCCACAACCCCTTAGACCCCACCTGGCCGAACCGGGACCGCTTCGTCCTCTCGGCGGGGCACGGCTCCATGCTCCTTTACGCCGTTCTCCACCTCACGGGCTACGACCTCCCCCTGGAGGAGCTGAAAAACTTCCGGCAGTGGGGCTCCAAGACCCCGGGCCACCCCGAGCACGGCCACACCCTCGGGGTGGAGGTGACCACGGGGCCTTTGGGCCAGGGAATCTCCACCGCCGTGGGGCTCGCCCTGGCGGAAAGGAAGCTCGCCGCCGAGTTCAACCGCCCGGGCCACGCCGTGGTGGACCACTACACCTACGTTCTGGCCTCGGACGGGGACCTGATGGAGGGGGTTTCCGGGGAGGCCGCCTCCTTGGCGGGGCACTGGGGCCTTTCCAGGCTCATCGTCTTCTGGGACGACAACCGCATCTCCATCGACGGCCCCACGGACCTCGCCTTCACCGAGGACGTGCTCGGGCGCTACCGGGCCTACGGCTGGCAGACCCTAAAGGTGGAAGACGCCAACGACCTGGACGCCCTCCGCCACGCCCTTAGGCTCGCCCGGCTGGACGAGCGGCCCACCCTGATCGCCGTGCGGAGCCACATCGGCTTCGGCTCCCCCAAGCAGGACTCCCACAAGGCCCACGGGGAGCCCCTGGGAGCGGAGGCGGTGGAGGCCACCCGCAAGAACCTGGGCTGGCCCTACCCTCCCTTCGTGGTGCCCGAGGAGGTCTACCGCCACATGGACATGCGGGAGAAGGGTAAGGCCTGGCAGGAGGCCTGGGAGCGGGCCCTCGAGGCCTACGCCCGGGACTACCCGGACCTCTACCAGGAGCTCACGCGGCGCCTGCAAGGGGAGCTTCCTCCCTTGCCCGAGGCGCCCCCGGCCTTTGACAAGCCCCTGGCTACCCGGGCGGCAAGCGGCCGGGTCCTAAGCCTCCTCGCCCCCCGCCTTCCCGAGCTCCTTGGGGGAAGCGCCGACCTCACCCCCTCCAACAACACCCAGGCCGAGGGGATGGAGGACTTCTCCCGGGAGAACCCCCTGGGCCGCTACCTCCACTTCGGGGTGCGGGAGCACGCCATGGGGGCCATCCTGAACGGCCTCAACCTCCACGGAGGGTATCGGGCCTACGGGGGGACCTTCCTGGTCTTCTCCGACTACATGCGCCCCGCCATCCGCCTCGCCGCCCTCATGGGAACCCCCACGGTCTTCGTCTTCACCCACGACTCCATCGCCCTGGGCGAGGACGGCCCCACCCACCAGCCCGTGGAGCACCTCATGAGCCTCCGGGCCATGCCCAACCTCTGGGTCATCCGCCCTGCGGACGCCTACGAGGCCTTCTACGCCTGGCAGGTGGCCCTCAAGCGCAAGGAGGGCCCCGCCGCCCTCGTCCTCACCCGCCAGGCGGTGCCCCTCCTCTCCCCGGAGAAGGCCAAGGGGCTTTTGCGGGGAGGCTACGTCCTGGAGGACGCCGAAAAGCCCCAAGGGGTCCTGGTGGCCACGGGGAGCGAGGTGCACCTGGCCCTGAGGGCCCGGGAGCTCCTTCTGGAAAAGGGGGTGCGGGTCCGGGTGGTGAGCCTGCCTTCCTTTGAGCTCTTCGCCGCCCAGCCCGAGGCCTACCGGAAAGAGGTCCTGCCCCCGGGGCTTCCGGTGGTGGCCGTGGAGGCGGGGGCCAGCCTGGGGTGGGAGCGGTACGCCCACAAGGTGGTGGCCCTGGACCGCTTCGGGGCCAGCGCCCCTTACCCCGAGGTCTACGAGCGGCTGGGCTTCACCCCGGAGCGGGTGGCCGAGGCCCTCCTTTCCCTGCTTTAGCCATGCTGGCCACCTTGCGGGAGGTGCTTCCGGAAAAAGGCCGGGCCGTGGGGGCCTTTGACGTGGTGGGGCTGGAGTGGGCCGAGGCCGTTTTGGAGGGGGCTGAGACCTTGGGCCTTCCCGTGGTCCTCAGCGTGGCCCCCCATCTGGGAGGGCCTCCTTTGCCCGCCCTGGCCTCGGGCCTCAGGTTCCTGGCCGAGAGCGCCCGGGTGCCCGTGGCCCTGCACCTGGACCACGGGGAGAGCCTTTCCCAGGTGGCCGAGGCCTTGCGGCTGGGCTTCACCAGCGTGATGCTGGACGGAAGCCACCTGCCCCTGGAGGAGAACATCCACAAGACCCGCCTGGCGGTGGAGGTGGCCCGGGCCTTTGGGGCCACGGTGGAAGGGGAGGTGGGGGCGGTGCCCGGGGGGTATGGCGGGGAGGTGGACCGGGGGCCCGTGGCCTACACCGACCCCGAGGAGGCCCGGCGCTTCCTGGAGGAAACCCAGGTGGACGCCTTGGCGGTGAGCATCGGCACCCGCCACGGCCTGCACAAGGGTCCGGTCCGCCTCAACCTGGCCCTCTTGGAGGAGCTTTCCCGCCTTCCCGTCCCCCTGGTCCTCCACGGGGCCTCGAGGCTTTCCCCGGTGGAGTACCGGGCGGTGGTGGACCGGGGGATTCGGAAGATCAACCTCTACGCCGACCTGGCCCTCGAGGCCGCCCACGCCCTCAAGGAGGGGGAGGGGGAGGACTACCTCGCCCTGGTGGCGGGGATGAAGGAGGCCCTTAGGGGGCTTGCCGAGGCACGGATGCGGCTATGGTGGGGCTGAAAGCCCTTCTCTTTGACCTGGACGGCACCCTGGCGGAGACGGAGGAGCTTCACCGGGAGGCCTTCAACCGGGCCTTCGCCGAGGCGGGGCTTCCCTTCCGCTGGGACCGCGCCCTCTACGGGGAGCTCCTTGGGACCGCGGGCGGCAAGGAGCGCATCGCCGCCTTCTTGGGCCGGTGCGGGGACTGCCCAAGGCTTTCCCCGGAGGCCGTGGCCCGGCTTCACGCCAGGAAGAACGCGCTTTACCACGCCCTTTTGCGGGAGGAAGGGGTGGCCTTGAGGCCCGGGGTGGCGAGGCTTCTTGGAGAGGCCAAGGAGGCCGGGGTGGCCCTGGTCCTGGCCACCACCACCAGCCCCGAGAACGCGGAAGCCTTTCTGGAAGCCACGGGGCTCAAGGGGGTTTTTGACCTGGTGCTGGCGGGGGACGCGGTGCCCGAGAAGAAGCCCCATCCGGCCGTCTACCTTCTGGCCCGGGAGGCCCTGGGCCTGGGACCGGGGGAGGGGGTGGCGGTGGAGGATTCCCGCAACGGCCTCTTGGCGGCTTTGGGGGCGGGGTTTCCGGTCTTGGTGACCCCGGGCCTGTACACCTCGGGCCAGGACTTCTCCCAGGCCCAGGCGGTGCTGAGCCACCTGGGAGACGAGGGAAACCCCGGGCTGGTCTTGCGGGGTCCCAGGGAGGGGGAACGGGTGGGGGTGGACCTGGGTTATTTGGAGGAGGTGCGGAGATGGTGGAGCACCTGATCGTGTTCAACGCCGAGGCCTCGAGGGAGGAGGTCTTGCGCATGGCCGAGGAGGCCAAGGAGGTCCTGCTTCGCATTCCCGGGGTGGTGGGGCTCCGCTTTGGGGAGGCCCTTTTACCGGGGGTTCGCTACCGCTACTTCATCTCCGTCCTTTTTTCCGGGCCCGAGGTGGTGGAACGCTACCGGGACCACCCCCTGCACGTGGAGTTCGCCGACCGGGTCTTCCGCCCCATGGCCAAGGACCGCCTCACCACCGATTACCGGGTGCTTCTGGAGGTGCCCCCATGTGGGAGCTAGCCTACCGGGAGGCGGAGGCCAAGGCCGTCCGGGTGTTGGCGGACGGGATGGGGGAGGGCCTGGTCCTTCTCGGGGAAGGGGGGTACTACGCCCTCTACTACTTCTTCCCCCTCTACGGCCGGAAGGCCCCCGACCCCGAGGAGACCCCCGACTGGGTGGAGGGTCCCCGGGAGGCACCGGAGGGCTTCCGCGCCCCCTACGACCAGGCCCGCTGGCTGGAAGAACACGGCTACGCTCTTTTCGTTAACGAGTCCAAGTAGGAGGTGGGGCGTGGAGTACGACGAGCTCCCTTACGAAAAGGCCAAGGCCATGGCGGTGAAGGTGCTGGAGGACGGTTACGGGGACGCGGTGGTCCTGAAGGACGAGCGGGGCCTTTACGTCCTTTACTACTTCTACGGGTTCCAGGCCCCGCCGCCCACCGCCCTGCCCCACTGGATGGAGGGCCCCAAGGCTTCCTTGGAGGAGGTGCGCTCTCCCTACGAGGCGAAGCGCTTTTTGGAGGAGCACGGGGAGCCCGACTACCTCAACGACGTAGACTAAGGGGGTGAAGCGGGACGCCTTCCGCATCCTCCAGGGCACCGAGACCGCCATCTACCTCTTTGCGGGCTTCCTCATCGCCGCCGGGGCGGCGGTCCTCCTCCTTACCTCCTTGGTGGAAGGAGTCCACCACCTCCTGCAGGGGGACTACGGGGAGGTGGCCTTGCGGCTCCTGGACCGGGTGCTTTTGGCCTTGATGCTGGCGGAGATCCTCTACACCCTGCTCCGCTTCGCCAAGGAGGGGAGCCTCGAGGCCACCCCCTTCCTCATCATCGGCATCATCGCCGCCATAAGGCGGGTCCTGGTCCTCACCGCCGAGGCGGTGGAGAAGTTTGACCTGGCGGACCCCGCCTTCATGGCGGTCCTGGCGGAACTGGGGCTTCTTTCCCTCATGGTGGTGGCCTTCGCCCTGGCCATCCGCCTGGTCAGGTCCGGAGAAGGGCAATGAGGGCTTGGGCCGCCGGGTTGGCCACCCGCTTGGGGTGGACCAGCCAGAAATAGCGGCGGATCTCCCCCACCGGTGGGGCCAGGCGCAGGGCCTTGAGGTTCCCCACCTTCAGGTTGGGCTGGACCACCACCCGGCTCACGATGCCCACCCCGGCCCCCGCCAGCACCAGGCGCTTGGTGACCTCGTTGTTGTCGGTGTAGAAGGTGGGGCTGAGCTCCAGGCTGGCCTGCTCAAAGGCCCGCTCCAGGGCCCGCCAGGTCATGGAGCCCGGCTTGCGCACCACCAGGGTTTCCTTCAGGAGCCAATCGGGAGGCACCTCCTCCCGGCCGGCCCAGGGGTGGTCCGGGGGGACGATGAGCACCAGCTCGTCCTCGTAGAAGAGGTGGCGCTCGTAGCCCTCCCAGCGCTCCACCCCCTCCACGATGGCGAGTTCCAGCTCCCCCATGAGCAGACGCTCCGCCAGGCGCTCGGAGCTACCGCTTTCCAAGTGGACCCGCACCCCGGGGTGGGCCTCGTGGAACTTCTTCAGGAAGAAGGGGACCACGTAGGTGGCCATGGTGGTGGAGGCCCCCAGGGTGATCTCCCCCATCTCCAGCCGGCCCATGGCCTGGGAAACCCGCTGGAACTCCTCCAGGGCCTGCACCACCCGCCGGGCCTCGGGGAGGAGGGCTTCCCCTACCCGGGTGAGGACCAGGTGCCGCCCCTGCCGCTCAAAGAGGGGGTGGCCCACCTGTTCCTCGAGGGCCCTGAGGTACTGGCTCACCGCCGGTTGGGTGATGCCCAAGGCCAGGGCGGCCCGGCCCACCCCTCCTTCCTCCACCACGGTGACGAACACCCTTAAGGCGGCGGGGTTGGGGAGCTTAGCGTTTTTAGATATCAGCATGGACTTATGCTATGAGGAAAAACATATGATTGCAATAATAAATCACCCCCCCTAAGGTAAGCCCATGGCTATGCCTACCCGCAACCTGGGCCTGGACCTCATGCGGGCCACCGAAGCCGCCGCCTTGGCCTCGGCCCGCTTCGTGGGCCGGGGGGACAAGGAGGGGGGGGACCGGGCGGCGGTGGAGGCCATGCGCCTCCTCTTGAACAGCCTGGACTTCCGCGCCCGGGTGGTCATCGGCGAGGGAGAAAAGGACCAGGCCCCCATGCTCTACAACGGGGAGGTCCTGGGCCAGGGGGAGGGCCCCCTTTGGGACCTGGCCGTGGACCCCGTGGAGGGAACGCGGCTTCTCGCCCTGGGGCGCTATGGGGCCATCAGCGTCATCGCCGCCGCCCCCGAGGGCGCCCTCTTCAACCCCGGCCCCGGCTTTTACGCCGCCAAGCTGGTGGTGGGCCCGGAGGCCCGGGAGGCCGTGGACCTCCGGGCCTCGGTGGCCGACAACCTCAAGGAGATCGCCCGCGCCCTCAAGAAGGAGGTGCGGGAGCTTACGGTGTTTGTCCTGGACAAGCCCCGGCACGCCCGGCTCATAGAGGAGATTCGCCTGGCGGGGGCCCGCATCAGCCTCCAAACCGATGGGGATGTGGCCGGGGCCTTGGCCGCCGTGCTCCCGGACACGGGCGTAGACGTCCTCATGGGCACCGGGGGCACCCCGGAGGGGGTGATCGCCGCCGTGGCGGTCAAGGCCCTGGGGGGCGGCATGCAGATGCGCCTGGACCCCCAGAGCGAGGAGGAGCGCTGGAACCTGGTCCATGCGGGCTTTGACCTGGAGAAGGTTTACACCCTGGAAGAGCTCTGCCGGGCCGAGGACACCCACTTCGCCGCCACCGGCATCACCGACGGGCCCTTCCTCAAGGGGGTGCGTTACGGGGAAAGGTGGGCCTGGACGGAGAGCCTGGTCATCCGCGGGGCCACCCGCACCCTGCGCAAGGTGGAGGCCCGGCACCAGCTGGGAAAGCTTCGGGGCATCAGCCCCGTGGCCTACTAAGGAGGTGTGAGGTATGGCAAACCAGTACGCAGGCAAAGGCAGGTACAGCAAGGCAGGGGTCTTGGAGTACAAGGAGATGGGCTACTACGATCCCGATTACGAGCCCAAAGACACCGACACCATCGCCCTTTTCCGCATCACCCCCCAGCCGGGGATTGAGCCGGAGGAGGCGGCGGCGGCGGTGGCCGGGGAGTCCTCCACCGCCACCTGGACCGTGGTCTGGACGGACCGCCTTACCTACCTGGACCGCTACCGGGCCAAGGCCTTCCGGGTGGAGCCGGTGCCGGGGAACCCCGAGCAGTACTTCGCCTGGATCGCCTACGACCTCGCCCTCTTTGAGGAGGGCTCCATCGCCAACATGGCCTCCAGCATCATCGGCAACGTCTTCGGGTTCAAGGCCTTGAGGGCCCTTAGGCTGGAGGACCTGCGCATCCCCGCGGCCTACCTCAAGACCTTCAAGGGGGCTCCCCACGGCATCCCCGTGGAGCGGGACATGCTGAACAAGTACGGCCGTCCTCTCCTCGGGGCCACGGTGAAGCCCAAGCTGGGGCTTTCCGGGAGGAACTACGGGCGGGTGGTCTACGAGGCCTTGGCGGGGGGGCTGGACTTCACCAAGGACGACGAGAACATCAACTCCCAGGCCTTCATGCGCTGGCGCGACCGTTTCCTCTACGCCCAGGAGGCGGTGATGAAAGCCGAGGAGGTCACGGGGGAGCGTAAGGGCCACTACATGAACGTCACCGCTCCGGACATGGAGCAGGTCTACGAGCGGGCGGAGTTCGCCAAGGAAATCGGGTCCATCATCATCATGGCGGACCTCACCATGGGCTACACCGCCCTCCAGAGCCTTTCCAACTGGTGCCACAAAAACGGCATGATCCTCCACCTCCACCGCGCCAGCCACGCCACCTTCACCCGGCAGAAGAACCACGGCATCAACTTCCGGGTTCTGGCCAAGTGGATGCGCATGCTGGGGGTGGACCACATCCACGCCGGCACCGCCGTGGGCAAGCTGGAGGGGGACCCCAACCTGGTGCGGGGCTACTACGACATCCTGCGGGAGCAGTACGTGAAGGCGGACCCGGTGAAGGGCATCTACTTTGACCAGGACTGGGCCTACCTGCCGGCGGTGATGCCCGTGGCTTCGGGGGGCATCCACGCTGGGCAGATGCACCTGCTCCTTTCCCTTTTCGGGGACGACGTGGTGTTGCAGTTCGGGGGGGGCACCATAGGCCACCCCATGGGCATCCAGGCGGGGGCCACGGCCAACCGGGTGGCCCTCGAGGCCATGGTCAAGGCCAGGAACGAGGGTCGGGACATCCTGGCGGAGGGCCCGGAGATCCTCAAGAAGGCGGCCCAGCGCTCCCCTGCCTTGGCCGCCGCTTTGGAGACCTGGGGGAGCGTCACCTTTGACTTCGCCTCCACCGACACCCCCGATGTCCTGCCCACCCCGAGCTAAAGGAGGTAAGCCATGAGGATCACCCAAGGGACCTTTTCCTACCTGCCGGACCTCACCGACGAGGAGATCGAGGCCCAGATCCGCTACATCATCCAAAACGGCTGGGCGGTGTCCATTGAGTACACCGACGACCCCAGCCCCTACAACGTCTACTGGAACATGTGGGGCCTGCCCATGTTTGACCTGGAGGACCCCGCCCCGGCCATGTACGAGTTCCGGAAGTGCCGGGAGGCCTTTCCCAACCACTACATCAAGGTGAACGGCTACGATCCTTCCCCCATGTGGCAGGCCCAGCGGGTCTCCTTCATCGCCCACAGGCCCAAGGAAGAGCCCGGCTTCCGCCTCCACCGTACCCTCTACAGCGACGGGAGGCGGCTTAAGTACACCCTCGAGGCCTACGCCACCCAAAGGCCAGCGGGGGAGCGGTACCGGGAGGAGTAGGAGGGGGGGCCGGGTAGCCCCGGCCTTCCCGGGAGGAGCGCCATGGAGAACCCCCATCAAGGCCTGGCGGTGGTCAAAAGCCCCGAGATAGAGGCCGTCTTGGAGCAGCTGGACCAGGAGCTGGTGGGCCTTAGGCCCGTCAAGCGGCGGATCCGGGAGATCGCCGCCTACCTCTCCGTGGACCGCCTGCGTCGGGAGCTGGGGCTTACCGCCGACCGGCCCACCCTGCACATGGCCTTCGTGGGCCCCCCGGGCACGGGGAAGACCACGGTGGCCCTACGCATGGCCACCATCCTCCACAAGTTGGGCTACATCCGCCGGGACCACCTGGTGGTGGCCAGCCGGGACGACCTGGTGGGCCAGTACATCGGCCATACCGCCCCCAAGACCAAGGAGGTGCTGAAGCGGGCCATGGGGGGCGTGCTCTTTATCGACGAGGCCTACAGCCTCTACCGGGCGGAGAACGAGCGGGACTACGGCCAGGAGACCCTGGAGATCCTCCTCCAGGTCATGGAGAACCAGCGGGAGGACCTGGTGGTGATCCTGGCGGGCTACAAGGACCGCATGGAGGAGTTCTTCGCCCTAAACCCCGGCATGCGCTCCCGCATCGCCCACCACATAGAGTTCCCCCCCTACACCTTGGAGGAGCTTTTCCTCATCGGTAGGATGATGCTGGAGCGCCAGGGGTACCGCTTTAGCCCGGAGGCGGAGAAGGCCTTCAGGGAATATCTGGAACGGCGGATGCGCTTGCCCAACTTCGCCTACGCCCGGAGCGTCCGCAACGCCCTGGACCGTTTCAAGCTCCGCCAGGCCTACCGCCTTTACCAGAAGGCGGGGCCTGTGACCCCCGAGGAGCTCATGAGGATAGAGGCGGAGGACATTTACCAGAGTTCGGTCTTCCACGGGAAGGAGGAGGAGCATGCCCCATAGACCCTTCATGCTCGGCATCGCCGGCGACTCGGGGGCGGGAAAGACCACCCTCTCCTCAGGGATCGCCCGCCTTTTGGGTGTGGAGCGGACCACGGGGATCTGCGTGGACGACTACCACAAGTACGACCGCAAGCAGCGCAAGGAGCTGGGCATCACCCCCTTGAACCCCGAGTGCAACTACATGGACATCATGGAGCAGCACGTGAGGCTTCTGGCCGAGGGGGAGCCCATCTTGAAGCCCGTGTACAACCACTCCACCGGCACCTTTGACCCCCCCGTGTACGTGCCGGCGCCCAGGGCGGTGGAGGAGGGGGGAAGGCTCATCCCCCGGGTGGTCATCCTGGAGGGCCTCCTTACCCTCTACTCCCCCGCCCTTAGGGGGCGCTACCACCTTACCGTCTACCTGGACCCCGAGGAGGAGCTGAGGCGGGAGTGGAAGGTGAAGCGGGACGTGGCCAAGCGGGGCTACACCCCGGAGGAGGTCTTGGCGGATATAGAGCGGCGCATGCCCGACTCCAAGGCCTTCATCTGGCCGCAAAAGGAGCACGCGGACATCGTGGTGCGCTTCTACCGCCCTTTGGGCTACGATCCGGAAAACCCCAGCACCCTGAACGTGCGCATCACCCTCAAGCACACCCTGCCCCGTCTGGACCTCTCCGAGGTCCTCCACTCGGCCTACGAGGACGAGGCCCTGATCCGCCTGGAGACCCGCCGGGAGGCCGACATCCTGGACATCACCGGCAACGTTACCCCGGAGCAGGCCCAGACCTTTGAGCGCATCATCTGGGAGCACCTGGGCCCCCACGCAGAGCACTTTGACCCCAGCTTGGTGGGCACCTTCTGGGACAAGGCGGGGCAGAGCTACCCCCTGGCCCTGACCCAGCTCATCATCGCCTACTACCTGGTTAAGATGCGGGAGCTGGCCATTGAGCGGGGACACCTGCGGGTGGCCTAGGGGGAGAAGATGAAGTTTGCGCCCTCCATCCTCACGGCAGACCTTGCCAGGCTCAAGGAGGCCATAGAGGAGGCCCAGGCGGCGGGGGTGGATTGGATCCACCTGGACGTGATGGACGGCCTTTTCGTCCCCAACCTCACCTTCGGGCCGATCCTGGTGGAGGCGGTGCGGCGGGTCACCTCTTTGCCCCTGGACGTCCACCTCATGATCGTGCAGCCGGAGCGCTACCTCGAGGACTTCGCCCAGGCGGGGGCGGACCACATCACCGTGCACTTTGAGGCCACCTACCACCCCCACCGGGCGGTGCAGAAGGTGAAGGAGCTGGGCAAGAAGGCGGGGCTCGCCGTGAACCCGGCCACGCCCCTGGAGGCCTTTGAGCCCCTCCTGCCCGAGCTGGACCTGGCCCTTCTCATGAGCGTGAACCCGGGGTTTGGGGGGCAGCGGTACATCCCCACCGCCACCCCCAGGCTCAGGCGCCTCAAGGAGATGCGGGACCGCCTGAACCCGGGTTGCCTGATCGAGGTGGATGGGGGCGTGAACCGAAAGACCGTGGCCGAGGTGTACCGGGCGGGGGCCGATGTGGCCGTGGCGGGCAGCGCCCTTTTTAACGACCGCCCGGTGGCGGAAAACCTAAAAGCGCTTAAGGAGGTCATCTATGCCCTTGGTGATCGGTAAAGAGGTCCTGGACAAGGCGAGGCGTGAAGGCTACGCGGTGCCCAGCTTCAACACCAACAACCTGGAGATCACCCAGGCCATCCTCGATGTGGCCGAGGAACTGAGGGCTCCGGTCTTCATTCAGGTTTCCGACGGGGCCCGGAAGTACGCCGGGATGGAGAACTTGGCCAACCTGGTGAAGGACATGGCCAGCCGCACCCGGGTGCCCGTGGTCCTCCACCTGGACCACGGGGCGGACTTCGCCATGGTGATGCAGGCCCTCAGGGCGGGCTTCACCAGCGTGATGATCGACGCCAGCCACCATCCCTTTGAGGAGAACGTGCGGGAGACCAAGAAGGTGGTGGAGGCCGCCCACGCCGTGGGGGTGAGCGTGGAGGCCGAACTCGGCCGTCTCCAGGGCATTGAGGACAACATCCAGGTCTCCGAGGCGGAGGCCTTCCTCACCGACCCCGAGGAGGCGGAGCGCTTCGTGGCGGAGACCGGGATCGACTACCTGGCCATCGCCATCGGCACGAGCCACGGGGCCTACAAAGGGAAGGGCCGCCCCTACATCGACCACAAGCGCCTCGAGGAGATCAGCAAACGGGTGCCTATTCCCCTGGTGCTTCACGGGGCGAGCGGGGTTCCCGCCTGGCTTAAGGAGAAGCTTCTTGCCACGGGGGCCGAGCTCAAGGAGGCCACGGGCATCCACGACGAGGACATCCGCAAGGCCATCCCCAACGGCATCGCCAAGATCAACATCGATACCGACCTGCGCCTGGCCATGACCCTGGGGATCCGCGAGGTGGTGACGCAAAACCCCAAGGAGTTCGACCCCAGGAAGATCCTCGGCAGGGGACGGGAGTACCTGAAGCAGGTGATCCGGGAGAAGTTCGCCCTCATGGGCACCGTAGGCCGCGCCTGAGGGCCACGTGCCCTCGCAACACGGGATACCCGAGTGAAGCTCTTTTGGGGCCCCCACCGCAGCGAAAGCTGCGGTGGGGTACTTAAGCCGGGGTATGCTGAGCCCCGTGCTGAGGGTGGTGGTCAAGCCGGGGAAAGAGCGCAAGGTCCGGAACTTTTACCCCAACCTCTACCGGGACGAGCTAGAAGAGGCCCCGGAGGAGGCCGGGGTAGCCGAGGCCTTGGCCGCGGACGGGGACTTTTTGGCGGTGGGCTACTTTGACCCCCGTTCCCGGGTTCCCTTCCGGGCCTACCGCTTTGACCGCGGGCCCCTGAACCGGGCCTTCTTCCGCCAGCGCTTCGCCCGCGCCCTAAGGAAGCGGGAAGGCCTGGGAAGCGCCTACCGTTTGGTCCACGGGGAGGCGGACGGGCTTCCCGGTTTGGTGGTGGACCGCTTCGGGGAGGTCCTGGTCCTCCAGGTGCGCACCCGGGGGATGGAGGCCCTTAGGGAGGTCTGGCTCCCCGCCTTGGTGGAGGCCGTGGCCCCCCGGGGGGTCTACGAGCGGAGCGACCTCGAGGCCCGGCGGCAGGAGGGCCTTCCCGAGCGGGTGGGGGTGCTCTATGGGGAGGTGCCCGAGGTCCTGGAGGTGGAGGAGGACGGCCTCCTCTTTCCCATCCCCCTGGCCCTCGCCCAGAAGACGGGCTTCTACCTGGACCAGCGGGAAAACCGCCGCCTCCTGGAGGCCATGGTGCGCCCCGGGGAAAGGGTCTTGGACGTGTACAGCTACGTGGGGGGCTTCGCCTTGAGGGCCGCCCGCAAGGGGGCCTACGCCCTGGCGGTGGACAAGGACCTGGAGGCCCTGGCCGTCCTGGACCGGGCCGCCATGGGGGCAGGCCTTCGGGTGGACATCCGCCACGGGGACGCCTTGGCGGTGCTCAGGACCCTGGAGGGCCCCTTCCACCACGTACTCTTGGATCCGCCCACCTTGGTGAAGCGCCCCGAGGAGCTTCCCGCCATGAAGCGCCACTTGGTGGACCTGGTGCGGGAGGCCTTAAGGCTTCTCGCCCCGGAGGGCTACCTTTGGCTTTCCAGCTGCAGCTACTACCTGAAGGCCGAGGACCTCTTGGAGGTGGCCCGCCGGGCCGCCGCCGATCGGGGGATGCGCCTTCGGGTCCACGCCCTTACCCACCAGCCCAAGGACCACCCCTGGAGCCTCCACGTCCCGGAGAGCCTCTACCTCAAGACCCTGATCCTTCAGGAGGACGCCCTCTAACCGCTCCCTGTATGATGGGGGGGAAGCACCCTTGGGGTGCGGAAAAGGAGGAAGTATGGAAGTGGCACGGGGTTTGGAGGGCGTTCTCTTCACGGAAAGCCGGATGTGCTTCATCGACGGGGAGGCGGGCCGCCTCTACTACTACGGCATCCCCATCCAGGAGCTGGCGGAGAAGAGCACCTTTGAGGAAACCACCTTCCTCCTCCTCCACGGGAGGCTACCGGGGAGAGAGGAGCTTGCGGCCTTCAAAAAGGACCTGGCGCGCCGGCGGGCCCTGCCGGACCACCTTCTTGCCTCTTTCCGACGTTACCCCACCTCGGCCCACCCCATGAGCTTCCTGCGCACCGCCGTTTCCGAGCTGGGCATGCTGGACCCCACCGAGGGGGACATCTCCCGGGAGGCCCTCTACCAGAAGGGCCTGGACCTCATCGCCAGGTTCGCCACCATCGTGGCCGCCAACAAGCGCTTGCGGGAGGGCAAGGACCCCCTTCCCCCGAGGGAGGACCTCTCCCACGCCGCCAACTTCCTCTACATGGCGAACGGGGTGGAGCCTTCCCCCGAGCAGGAAAGGCTCATGGACGCCGCCCTCATCCTCCACGCCGAGCACGGCTTCAACGCCAGCACCTTCACCGCCATCGCCGCCTTCTCCACGGAGACCGATCTCTACTCGGCCATTACCGCCGCCGTGGCCTCCCTCAAGGGCCCCCGGCACGGGGGGGCCAACGAGGCGGTGATGAAGATGATCCGGGAGATCGGCACCCCCGAGCGGGCCCGGGAGTGGGTGCGGGAAAAGCTCGCCAGGAAGGAGCGCATCATGGGCATGGGCCACCGGGTCTACAAGGCCTTTGACCCGAGGGCTGGGGTGCTGGAACGCCTGGCCCGGGTGGTGGCCGAAACCCACGGCCACTCCACCGAGTACCAGATCCTGAAGATCGTGGAGGAGGAGGCGGGCAAGGTCCTGAACCCCCGGGGCATCTACCCCAACGTGGACTTCTACTCCGGGGTGGTCTACTCCGACCTGGGCTTCGGCCTGGAGTTCTTCACCCCCATCTTCGCCGTGGCCCGCATCGCGGGCTGGGTGGGGCACATCCTGGAGTACAAGGAGCTGGACAACCGTCTCCTGCGCCCCGACGCCAAGTACATCGGGGAGCTGGACGTGCCCTACGTGCCCCTCGAGGCCCGCTAGGTGCCTTCCGGGTAATACCACCCACCCCTTTGGCGTGAATCCTTCGCCCAAGCCCAGGTACGGAAGCCCTGCGGGCCTTTTTGGCCGGGGCCCCATGCTGGCGCAAGCCAGCATGGGGTGGTATTACAGCCCGCAGAAAGCCTCGTAATCTATAAGCTCCTTCTGGGTGGGGTGGTCCCCGCACACCGGGCAGGATGGGTTGCGGCGCGTGCGTAGCTTGCGGAAGTTTCCTTCCAGGGCGTCGTAGAGGAGCAGGTGCCCGGCGAGCGGCCTCCCCAGGCCGAGGAGGACCTTGAGGGCCTCGGCGGCCATGAGGCTTCCCACCACCCCCGGCAAGACCCCGAACACCCCGGCCTCGGCGCAAGAGGGGACGGATCCGGGGGGCGGGGGTTTGGGGAAGAGGCAGCGGTAGCAGGGTCCCATCTCGCCTTCTTCCGTGAGGTGGTGGAAAACGGCTGCTTGTCCATCAAACTGGTAGATGGCCCCATAGACCAGGGGCTTGTTTAGGAACACGGCGGCATCGTTTACCAGGTAGCGGGTGGGGAAGTTGTCCGAGGCGTCCACGATGAGGTCGTAAGGCCTCAGGATCTCCAGGGCGTTTTCCGAGGTGAGGCGCACCGGGTGGGCCTCCACCTGCACCAAGGGGTTGAGGGCGAGAAGGCGCTCCTTGGCGGCCAAGGCCTTGGGCTTGCCCACGTCTTCCGTGGCGTAGAGCACCTGGCGGTGGAGGTTGGAAAGCTCCACCCGGTCCATCTCCACGATGCCCACCCGCCCCACCCCGGCGGCCACCAGGTACTGGAGGACGGGCACCCCCAGGCCCCCCGCGCCCACCACCACCACGGAGGACCTTTTGAGCCTTTCCTGCCCCTCGGGGCCCACCTGGGGCAGGATCATTTGCCGGTGGTAGCGGTCCAGCTCCTCCTTGGTCCACATCCTAGGCCTCCCGGGTGCCGAAGCCAGGGGGGAGGAAGTCCGGGTAGTCGGGGTTGCCCTTGCGGTCCGGGGCCTTGGGCACGAGGTCCGAGGGGTGGGGCTCCCCTTTCCGGCAATAGGGACAGTCGTGGCGGACCTTGTAGCGCACGGGCCTTGCGGGGATGCCCAGGGCGATGGCGTGGGGAGGGATGTCCTTGGTGACGATGGCCCCTGTGCCCACCATGGCGTCGTCCCCGATGCGCACCCCCGCCAGGACGGTGGCGTGGTAGGTGATGCGCACCCCGCTTCCGATGACCGTCTCCTTCAGGGTCACGTCGGGGGAGGCCAGGACGTGGTGGGTGTGGCTGTAGACGTTCACGTAGTCGGAGAGGGAGGTGCGGTCCCCGATCTTGATGCCACCGATGTCGTCTAAGAAGACGTAGCGGTGCACCACCACGTCGTCGCCCAGTTCCAGGTTGTACCCCACGGAGAACTCCACGTTCTGGAAGAACTTGGGGTTTTTCCCCACCCGCTTGAAGATGAAGGGGGCGAGGGCCCGCCTTATGGCCACCCCCGAGTGCACCGACTGGCCCAGGGGCGTGAGGTCCAGGACCTTCCAGAACCAAAGGAGCGGCTTGACCCGCCGGAACTTTTCCAGGTCGGTGGCGGCGTAGTACTCGGCCTCAAAGGTGATCCCCTCCGGGTCCAGGCCCATGGCCGCGAGCGGGTTCGCCTCCAGAAGCTCCTCGTAGGGCCTCCCGTAAAGGAGGCGGGCAAGCTCCTCCCGCACCAAGGCATTCCGGTCCACATTGGGGTCGGAAAGCCTCTCCGTGAGGCTACCCAGATAGCGGTCCAGGGCCTTTTGGTGGAGGGGCGCGATCTCGCGGGGAAGAAGCCAGGGCATAGGCCTATGCTACCCCCCAAAGCCCGGGGAAACAGCCTCCTGCCTCACCCTACGGAGGAACGGTAGCCGAGCTCCCGAAGGGCCTCGGGGTCTTTGCGCCAGTCGGGGTAGACCTTGACCTCGAGGTCCAGGTACACCTTGCGGCCCAGAAAAACCTCCAGCTGTTTCCTCGCCGCCTGGCCGATCTCCTTGAGCTTCCTTCCCCCTTCCCCGATGACGATGCCCTTCTGGGAAGGGCGCTCCACGTAGATCACCACCTTGAGGTAGAGCACCCCGTTTTCCCTTTCCGCCACCTCCTCCACCTTGGTGGCGATGGCGTAGGGCACCTCGTGCCAGAGGCGCTTCATGGCCTCTTCCCGGACGATCTCCGCCACCCACTCCCCAAAGGTCTGGTCCCCCTTGGCGTGGCCCTCGGGGTAGTAAAAGGGACCTTCCGGGAGAAGGGCGAGGAGTTCCGCCCTGAGCCCGGCTACCTGCCGCTCGTCCAGAGCGGAGAGCATCCGGGGTTCGGCCTCGGGGAGGAGGGCGTGGTAGGCCTTTAGGGCCTCCTCAGGGTACCTGGCCTCGTCCAGCTTGTTCCCCACCAGGAGGAGGGGCACCCTGCCCACCAGGGGCCTTAGGGCCTTGGCCACCAGCTCGTCCTCCGGCGTGGGGGGGTGGCGCAGGTCCACCACCCAGACCACGGCGTTCACGTCGGCGAGGGCCTCGTACACCTCCTGGTCCATGAACTCCCCCAGGGCGTCCATGGGCTTGTGGAGGCCCGGGGTGTCCACGAAGACGATCTGGCGGTTCCCCTCGGTGAGGATGCCCCGGAGGCGCTTCCTGGTGGTCTGGGGACGGGGGCTGATGGGGGCCACCTTGATCCCCAGGAGGTTGTTGAGCAGGGTGGACTTGCCCACGTTGGGCTTGCCCACGATGGCCACGAAGCCGGAGTAGGTCTTTTCTTCCATGGCGTTTAGGTGATCCCGGCCCTCGGGATTTGCCCTTTAAAGGCAGAGGCCGGACCTTCTAGGCCTTTCAGTATACTGCACGGCGTGGACCCTTTGGCCCTGGCCTTTCTCCCGGGCATCGGCCCCAAGCGGCTTTTGGAGGCCCTAAAGGCGGAAGACCCCACGGGCTTCCTCAAGGAACGCTTCCCCGAGGCCTGGCGGCGCCTACCCGAAGCCGAGGGGCGGGCAGCGGCGGAAAGGCGCCTGGCCCAGGCCCTGGGCGTGCGCATCCTGGGCCTTTGGGAGGAGGATTTCCCCGAGGGGCTTAAAGCGCTTCCCCAGCCCCCCACCCACCTCTACCTCAAGGGAGGGCTTCCCCCGGAAGGGGAGGCGGTGGCCTTGGTGGGCACGCGCCGGGCCTCCCCTTGGGCCTTGGCCTTCGCCCGGAGGCTCGCCCGGGAACTCGCCGAGGCCGGGCTTTGGGTGGTCTCGGGCCTCGCCCGGGGCGTAGACCGGGAGGCCCACCTGGGGGCCCTCGAGGCCGGGGGGCGCACCCTGGGCGTTCTGGGAAGCGCCCTGGACCGCATCTACCCCCCGGAAAACCGCTCCCTGGCCCAACGGATGGACCTCCTCTCCGAGTTCCCCTTTGGCAACGGTCCCAAGCCCGAGTTTTTCCCCCGGAGAAACCGCCTCATCGCCGGGCTCTCCCGGGCGGTGGTGGTGGTGGAAGCCCCCCCGGACTCCGGGGCCCTCATCACCGCCCGCCACGCCCTGGAGCTCGGCAAGGAGGTGTTGGCCGTGCCCGGAAGGCCCACGGACCAAGGCTCCCTAGGGGCCAACCGCCTCATCCAAGACGGGGCCTACCCGGTGCTCGGGGCGGAGGATGTCCTTTCCTACCTGGGCCTTTCCGGAAAGCCCAAGGCCTCCTTGGACCTCTCCCCGGAAGAGGCCAGGCTTTACCAGCTTCTCCGCCAGGGGGAGGCCCTGCCGGAGCACTTGGCGGAGGCCATGGGCTTGAGCCCGGAGAAGGTGCTCTCCCTCCTCACCCTCTTGGAGCTCAAAGGCCTAGCCCAGGCCCTCCCGGGAGGGCGCTACGGGCCAGGCTAAGGACTACTTCGCTTTCTCGTAGAGCTTTTTGGCGATCTCGTAGAGCTCGCCGGGGTGGAACTCGGGGGCGAACTCGGCGGCGTCGTGGCCCGCGTCAAAGACGGGGCCGCCCGTGGGCGGGCCGTCTACCACCACCACCTCCGTGCCGTCCTCGGGAGAGGCCCCCTTCCAGATGAGCCCGAGGTCCCTGTAGTCCTCGGGGCTGAAGCGGTAGAGGTTCCGGTGGAAGCCCAGGTCCATGTACTTCTTGGCCTCGGGGATTTTACTGTTGTCAATCCGGGGGATGGGGAGCATCTTGGTCATCTCCACCCCGGTGAGGCTTTCCAGGGCCTTGCCGTAGGCAGCGGCGTGCACCCCGCCCCGCACCAGGAGGTAGCCGATCATCTCCCGGGCCACGGGGTTGTCCGTCATCTCGTAGACCCTGAGCTTATGGGTGCGGGCGGCCACCTCCAGGAAGAAGTTGTGGAGGAGGTCCAGAATCAAGTTGCCGCTGGTGAAGACGTACTCCCCGTGCCAGTGCTCCCCCATGGCCCCCATGACCAGGCTGTTGGCCCCGCCAGCGATGAAGTGGGCGGCGTTGCGCACGTCCTTGGCGAAGCCTAGGGGGGCGCTGGACGGGTCCACGCCCTCCTCCAGGTCCTTCCCCGGGTTCTTGGCCAGGAGGCTGTTGATGGTGGCCGCCACCAGCTCAATGTGGCCCAGCTCCTCGGTGGCGATGTTGGCGATGAGGTCGTAGTAGGGCTTCAGGGCCTTCTTCCCCCGGAAGTTGAAGGACTGGTACATGTAGTTCATCAGGGTAGACATCTCCCCGAAGCGCCCGCCCAGTAGGGCCTGGACCGCGGCGGCGGCGTTGGGGTCCTGCTCCTTGGGCATGGGCAACTCAATCTGCAGGCGGTCTATCCTCAGGAACATCTTCTCCCTCCTTTCGCCCTGGGCTTGGCCCCAGGGACGTCCTCACCTTAGAAGGGGGAGTGCCCATAAGTCCAATAGATCCTTCTAGGCGCTAGAATAAGTCAGGATTATGAAGCCGACCCTAGACCAGTTGCGCTACCTCGTGGCCTTGGCGGAGGAGGGGAGCTTCACCCGGGCCGCGGAACGGGTTTACCTCACCCAGCCCGCCCTCTCCGTTCAGATCCGCAAGCTGGAGGAAACCCTGGGAACAAGGCTCTTTGACCGGAAAAAGGGCACGCTCACGGAGGCGGGCCGGGTGGCGGTGGCCCAAGCCCGGAGGGTCCTCGAGGAGGTGGAAAGGCTGAAGCTTTTGGTGCAAGGGGAAGAGACCTGCTTCCAGGGGACCTTCCGGCTCGGGGTCATTCCCACCCTGGCCCCTTACCTCCTTCCCCGGCTCCTCCCACGGCTGAAAGCACGCTACCCCGGGCTTTCCCTCTCGGTGCGGGAAGAGCTCACCCCGGGGATCGTGCGGGGGTTAGAAGAAGGGAGCCTGGACGCCGGGCTCGTGGGCACGGAGGAGCGGCACCCAGGGCTGACGGCGGAACCCCTTTTTACCGAGGCCTTCTGGGTCTACGTGGCCCCAAGCCACCCCCTTTTTCAGCGGGAGGTGGTCCACCCTTTGGAGATTCCCCTGGAGGATACCTGGGTTCTCGCCGAGGGGCACTGCTTCCGAGACCAGGTTCTCGCCGTCTGCCGCCCAAGCCTGAGGAAGAAGCCCGTGGAGTTCCAAAGCGGCAACCTGGAGACCCTGGTTCTCCTGGTGGAGGAGGTAGGGGGACTCACCCTCCTCCCCGAGGTGGCTTTCTGGACCCTGCCCGAGGTCAAGCGGGCCTACCTCCGTCCCCTAAGCCCCCCAGGGGCCGGGCGGACTGTCTACCTCGTCCAACGGGAAGGAAGCCTCAAAGCGCCTGTGGCTCGGAAGCTCGCCGAGGAAGCCAAGGAGGTCTTCCAGGCCTTGCGTTTGGAAGCCCGCGTGAGGAAAAGCGTTATGATGGGGGCGGAGGTTCGCCATGACCAAGCCTGAGGCCAAGGGCGGCGACGTGCACATCAAGGCCGGGCTCATCTGGATGAACGGGGCCCTGGTGCCCCAGGAGGAGGCCAAGACCAGCGTCCTAAGCCACGCCCTCCACTACGGCACGAGCGTTTTTGAAGGGATAAGGGCCTACGAAACCCCCAAGGGCCCCGCCATCTTCCGGCTCAAGGAGCACGTGCGGCGCTTCTACAACTCGGCCAAGGTGCTCCGCATGGAGATCCCCTTCGCTCCCGAGGAGCTGGAGGAGGCCATCAAGGAGGTGGTGCGGAAAAACGGCTACAAGAGCTGCTACATCCGCCCCCTGGCCTGGATGGGGGCGAAGGCCCTTGGGGTCAATCCCCTCCCCAACAACCCCGCCGAGGTGATGGTGGCCGCTTGGGAGTGGGGGGCGTATCTGGGGGAGGAGGCGGTGCGCAAGGGGGCCAGGCTCATCACCAGCTCCTGGGCCCGCTTCCCCGCCAACGTGATGCCGGGCAAGGCCAAGGTGGGGGGGAACTACGTGAACTCGGCCCTGGCCAAGATGGAGGCCGTGGCCGCCGGGGCGGATGAGGCCCTCCTCCTGGACGAGGAAGGCTATGTGGCCGAGGGGAGCGGGGAGAACCTCTTCTTCGTGCGGGACGGGGTGATCTACGCCCTGGAGCACTCGGTGAACCTCGAGGGGATCACCCGGGACTCTGTGATCCGCATCGCCAAGGACCTGGGCTACGAGGTCCAGGTGGTGCGGGCCACCCGGGACCAGCTCTACATGGCCGACGAGGTCTTCATGACCGGGACCGCCGCCGAGGTGACCCCGGTGTCCATGATCGACTGGCGGCCCATCGGGAAGGGCACGGCGGGCCCCATCGCCCTCAGACTCCGGGAGGTCTACCTCGAGGCCGCCACCGGGCGGCGGCCCGAGTACGAGGGCTGGCTCACGTACGTGGATGGGCAATAGGCGGTTGCGCAAGAGCGTGGAGAGCTACCAAGCGCGTATCCGTGAGCACCAGGCCAAAATAGAGGAGGAGCTTCGTAGGCCCGAGCCCAGGTGGGAGCTGATCCGGTACTGGGAGCGCGAGATCCGTGCCTACCAGAAGCGGGTGGAGCGGCTTCTCCGCAGGATGGGAAGGAGGTAGGATGCCCAAGGCAGAAGCCCGGAAACGGGCGCGTAAGGAACACCTGAGGGAGGTCCTGGGGGTGCTCCTGGACGAGCTGGACGAGGCTTCCAGGGCCTTCCAGAGCGCTTGGAAAAGGGCCAAGGAAAACCCGGGGGACGAGGAGGCCTGGGGAGAACTCCAGGTCTGGGTTTCCGTTCTCGGGGTCAAGGCCCAGGCCTTGGAGGAACTCTTGGAGGAGGAGGCCTTCCTCACTTCCTGAGCCAGTCGGCGAGCACCTTTTGGTAGAGTTCCGGGTCCAGGCGGGGCCTCTGGTAAAGCCCCGCCTTTAGCCTCTGCCGCTGGGCCTCAAAGAGGATCACGGCGGCGGCCACGGAGACGTTCAGGCTCTGGACCATCCCCAGCATGGGGATCTTGATGGCCCCGTCCGCCAGGGCCAAGGCCTCCTCGGAAACCCCCCACTTCTCCGCGCCGAAGAGGACGGCGGTGGGCTTCGTGTAGTCCACCTCCCGGAAGTCCCGGGCGTCCTCCCTAAGGGCGGTGGCGTAGACGGCGAAGCCCCTTTCCCTCAGGAAGCGGAAGGCCTCGCGGATGTCGGGGTGGACCCGCAGGTAGACCCACTTGTGGCTCCCTCCGCTGGTCTCGTTGAAGGTGGGGACGCCCCCCGTGGGGTTCACGGCGTGGGCCTCGAGGACCCCCACGGCGTCGCAGGTGCGCAGGATGGCCGAGAGGTTGTGGGGCTTGTGCACGTTCTCCAAGAGGACGGTGAGGTCGGGCTGGCGCCGCTTTAGCACCTCCTCCATCCTCTGCCTTCGCGCCTCGGTGCGCTCCCTCATGATCCGGAAAGCTCCCTGAGCCTCTGGATCAAGGGCTTGAGGACCGCCCGCTTGAGCTTAAGCGCCTGCCGGTTCACCACGAGCCTCGCCGTGGAGTGGGCGAGGACCTCCACCTCGAGAAGCCCCGCCGCCCTCAGCGTGGCCCCCGTCTGCACCACGTCCACCACGGCGTCCGCCAGGCCGGTGACCGCGGCGAGCTCAATGTTCCCGGAAAGCTCCACCACGTCCGCCGCCCAGCCCCGCTCCTTGAGAAGCCTCGCGGTGAAGTTCGGGTACTTGGTGGCGATGCGGCGGATGGGCCCCGTGTCGTGGGGGCGCCTTATGAGGGAGAGCCTGCAGGCCCCAAAGCCTAGGTCCACGGGCTCAAAAAGGTCCCTCCCCGAGTCCAAAAGCACGTCCTTCCCCACCACCCCCACCTCGGCGATCCCCAGGTCCACGTAGACGGGGACGTCCTTGTTGCGAAGCTCCAAGAGGGCCACGCCCCCCTCCTTCCCGTGGAGGAGGGCCCTCGGGTCCGCCACCGGGGGGAGGTCCAGCCCGGCCCGCTTCAGGGCCTCGTAGGCCTCCTGGAACATCCGACCCTTGGGCAGGGCCACGGTGAGGGCGAAGCGCCTCATTCCACCCTCCAAAGCTCCTCCCCCCGGGCGAGGAAGGGGATGCCGCGCCTTCGGGCGTAGGCCACGGGGTCCTCCCCGTGGAAGAGCTCCGTGCGCCTCTCCCGAGCGAAGCGGCGGAGGGCGGCGAGGTCCAGGGCCAAGACCTCGGGGGCCGCCTCCTCCTTGGGAAGCCGCAAGGCCTCCAGAAGCCTCTCCACCCCCAGGGCGAAGCCCGCAGCCTTGGGAAGGAGGGCCCCGTCGTACCGCCCGCCCCCGAGGAGGGGGAGGCCGAACCCCGGGGTGTAGGCCCGGAAGAAGATCCCCGAGTAGTACTCGTAGCGCCGGGCCATGCCCAGGTCCAGGAGGACGGGCCTCCCCAGGAGGTCCAGGGTCTTCTCCAGCTCCTTCAGGGCCTCCCGGGCCTTGGGAGGAAGGGGAAGGCCCTGCGCCTCCTTCAAGACCTCCCGCTCCCCATAGAGGTCGGGGAGGGCGAGGAGGACCTTCCGCGCCTCCTCGGGGACGGGGCTTTGCGCGAGAAGCCCCTTGAGCTCGGGGAGGTTTTTGCGGTGGATGGCCTGTTGCGCCCGCCTTTGCAGGGCCTCAGGAAGCCTCGAGGCCTTGAGCACCTCCCCCACGAGGCTCGGCAAGCCCACCTCCACCTCCCCCTGGACCCCTAAGGCCTCGAGGGCGGCGAAGGCCAGCTCCAGGACCTCGGCGTCCGCCAAGGGCCCCGTGGCCCCCAAGAGCTCCAGGCCCACCTGGGTGTACTCCCTAAGCCGCCCGAGCTCCGCATCCGCCTCCCTGAGCCACAGGGCCCCGGCGTACTGGAAGCGGTGCACGCCATCCCCCAGGCTTCCCTTGAGGAGCTTGGCCAGGAGGGTGGTGAACTCGCTCCTTAAGGAGAGTACCTCCCCCGTTTTGTCCACCAGCTTGAAGGCCCTCTCCGCCACGGGGTGGGTGGGGTCATAGACCTCCAGGGCGGGAAGCTCCACGGGCTCGTACCCATGGCGCAGGAAAAGGTCTTGAAGCCTCCCCACCGCCTCGGCCTTGAGCCGGGCCTCCGGAGGGAGAAGAAAACGGGTGCCCTCGGGGATCATTCCTTGACCAGGATCTCCACGGAGAGGAGCTTGTCCCTGGCCCCCGTGGCCAGGGGGCCCTCGGTGGGGGCGAGGCGCCTTGCCACCTCAATGCCCTCCACCACCCGGGCGAAGAGGGTGTACTGGCCGGTGAGGTGGGGGGCGGGGCCTAAGGTGATGAAGAACTGGCTACCGTTGGAGTTGGGGTCCTGGGTGCGGGCCATGCCCACCAAGCCTTCCCGGTCAAAGGCCAGGCCGGGGGCGACCTCCAGGCCGAAGGCGTAGCCCGGCCCACCCCGGCCCGTGCCGGTGGGGTCCCCGGTCTGGGCCACGAACCCCGGGATGACCCGGTGCCAGTCCAGGCCCTCAAAGTAGCGGTGGAGGGCGAGGAAGACAAAGGAGTTCACGGTGTTGGGGGCCTCCTTCTCCAAAAGGTCCAGAAGGATATCCCCCTTGGTGGTCCTGAGCCGGGCGTAGTAGTTCTTCCCCGCCTCCAACACGGGCTTGGGGGCGGCAAAGGAGCGCACCGGGGTTTCCGAGAGGTAGGGAAGGGGCTTCATGCTCTCACCCTTGCAGGCGCCAAGGAGCAGAAGCAAGAGGAGAAGGCGCACCCTCATAGCCTACACCCTGGGCAGGGTGATGCCCTTCTGCCCCTGGTACTTCCCCTTGCGGTCCCGGTAGGTGACCTCGGGCCTTGGGCCTTCCAGGAAGAGGAGCTGGACGATGCCTTCGCCGGCGTAGACCTTGGCGGGAAGGGGGGTGGTGTTGGAGATCTCCAGGGTAACGTGCCCCTCCCAGCCGGGCTCCAGGGGGGTCACGTTGGCCACGATGCCGCACCGGGCGTAGGTGCTCTTTCCCAGGGCGATGGCGATGACGTTCTCCGGCATGCGGATGTACTCCACGCTCCGGGTGAGGGCGAAGGAGTTGGGGGGGATGATGACCTCCTCCCCTTCGTACTCCACGAAGCTTCGGGGATCAAAGCCTTTGGGGTCCACCACCGTGGAGAAAACGTTGGTGAAGATCTTCCATTCGGGGGCGGCCCGGAGGTCGTAGCCGAAGCTGGAGAGCCCGTAGCTGATGACCCCCTCCCGCACCAGCCTTTCCTCGAAGGGCTCGATCATGCCCTTTTTGGCCATCTCCCGGATCCACCAGTCCGGCTTCACCATGCCCTCAACTATACCCGCTAGACTGGCCTCATGCGGAAGCTTTGGCCTCTGGCCCTCCTCCTCGCCGCCTGCGGCGCCCAGGACGTGGGGGCGGGCCTGGACCCCTTGCGCCTCACCGCCACCGGCCTTCCCCCGGCCTACCTGGGGGAGCCCTACCAGGCCACCTTCAGCGCCGAGGGAGGGGTGCGCCCCTACAGCTTCGGCCTGGACGGGAAGCTCCCCGAGGGGCTCAGCTTCCAGGGGGGGAGGCTTTCCGGGGTGCCCAAGGAGAAGGGAAGCTTCGCCCTCATCCTCACCGTGGAGGACGCCGCCAAGAACAGCCGGGCGCAGAGGCTCACCCTCACGGTTTCCGACCCGCCCCCGCCGAGGCTTACCCTGGTCCTCCCCCCCGCCCAGGTGGAGGGGCCCTTCCTCCTCCTCGCCCGGGTGGAGGGGCGGGAGGCGGTGGGCTTCCAGCTGGAGGTGCGCCTCGCCGACCTCACCCCGGACCTCTCCAGCCTCAAGGCGGCAAGCCCCGTCCACCTCCTGGACTACGACCCCCAAAGCCGCCTCCTCCGCCTGGACATGGCCTTCCCGAGGCCTCTTAAGGACCAGGAGGTCTTCCGCCTCCTCCTTACCCCGGAGAAGCCCCTCACCCCGAGGCTTTCCCCCCAGGTGGTCCTCTACGACAAGGAGGGGAAGCCCTCGGGCCAGGCCCCTTCCCGGGGAAGGCCCTTTGCCGACCTCCTAGGGCTTGCCCAGAACTGGGGCCGGGAGGGGAAGGACCTGGACGGGGACGGCAAGGTGGGGGAGGGGGACCTTAAGCTTCTCGCCCAGGGCTACTTCCCCAAGGTTCAGGCCCCTCCCCCGGGGGAGGGGTCGGGGGAAGGGGGAGCTCCGTGAGGAAGGGAATGGCCGTCCGGCCCTTGCGGCGGCGGCCCCAAAAAAGCCCTCTCCTCGCCCCATTTCGGGCATCCTATGTCGCGAAACCAAGGTGCGGGCACTTAGCTGTCCCTTCGCGCTGCCCTGTGGACAGAGGGGGGTGCGGACCGGGAGGAGGTGGAGCGGCTCCAGACGCCGAGCTTCTAGAGCGCCTTACGGATGGCCTCGGCGTCCTCCTCGCGGTAGCCGTAAAGGGTGACCTCCAGGGTGTCCGGGGCCTTCTTGATCTCCTCCAGCATCGCCCGGGCCACCGCCTCCACGGGAAGCCCCCCCACCCCGGTGCCGAGGAGGGGAAAGGCCAGGGTCTTTAGCCCTAGCTCCACCGCCTTTTCCAGGGCGCTTCGCGTGGCCTGGCGCACCGTTTCCAGGCTCGCGGGCTCGTCCCCCAGGACGGCGGCGTGGATGACGTAGCGCACAGGGAGGTTTCCCGCCCCCGTGACCGCCGCTTCCCCCACCCGGATCCTGCCGATGCGGTCGCATTCCTCCTGGATAGAAGGGCCGCCCTTCCGGAGGATGGCCCCCGCCACCCCGGCTCCCAGCTTCAGGTAGTTGTTGGCGGCGTTGACGATGGCGTCCCCCTGAAACTCGGTGATGTCTCCTTGGGCCACGCGGATTCGGGCCATGCCCTCATTTTCCCTTACAATGGGCCTGATGTCACGGGATCTTCTGGGCCTCGAGGGGCGGATCGTGATGGTGACTGGGGCCGGGCGGGGCTTCGGCCGAGCCATCGCCCACGGCTACGGCAGGAACGGGGCCACGGTGGTGGTGGTGGACCCGGACGTGGAGCTGGCCACGGGGGTGGCCTCGGAGGTGGAGGCCCTGGGGGCCACGGCCATCCCCATACGCGGGGACATGAGCGTGGTCTTGGACGTCACCAGCACCTTCGAAAAGGTGGAGGAGCTTTTTGGGCTTCTGGACGGTATCGTCCACGTGACCGCCGCCGAGAGCAAAACCCCCTTCGTGGAGCTTTTGGAGGGGGAGTGGTACGACCTCATGAGCCAGGACGTGAAGTCTAGCCTCTACGTCCTCCAGCAAGGCCTCCGCCACCTGGCGGGGGGCGGGTTCGTGACCCTGGTCCTGCCCCCCGCCGTGCGCATAGAGCCCCACACCCTCTCGGTGCGCAAGGCGGTGGAGGGCCTCATTGAGGGCGCGAGCCGCACCTTCCCGGGGGTGCGGGTGAACGGGGTGGTGCCCTCCCGCGATCCCGTGGGGGAGGCCCACGACCAGGCCCTGGTGCGGGCGGCCCTGGCCCTGGGGTCCATGGTGGCCGAGGGGGTGCGGGGGGTGGTCCTGGAGGTCCAGCTCCCCGAGCCGCCCCTTTCCCCGGAGGTCTACGAGATGCTCCGGGAAGTGCCATGAAGTGCCCCTACTGCGGCCATCCCGACACCCGGGTGGTGGACTCGAGGCCTTCCGATGAGGGGGCCGCCATCCGCAGGCGGCGAGAATGCCCCTCCTGTGCGCGCCGCTTCACCACCTACGAGAGGACCCAGCTGGAGCCCCTCATGGTCATCAAGCGGGATGGCCGCAAGGAGCCCTTCAACCCCGACAAGCTCCTTAGGGGCCTCCTCCTCGCCTGCGAGAAGCGTCCTGTAGACCGGGAGGCCCTGAAGCGCTTCGCCTACACCTTCGAGGACCAGGTGCCCGGGCCCGAGATCTCCTCCGAGGAGATCGGTCTGAAGGCCATGGCCTTCCTTAGGGAGCTGGACCAGGTGGCCTACATCCGCTTCGCTTCGGTTTACCGGGAGTTTGACTCGGTGGAGCGCTTCATTGAGGAGATCCGCCACCTCTTTGGGGTTGACAAGGAGAGGGGGACTTGATAGGATAGCTTTTGCTGCGCGGGCGAAAGCCCAAGCAGGGGGATCTTGAAAAGGGGAGAACGCAAGGTCAAAGCCAAGCGAACCTAACCCCCTTTGGGGGTGCTTTTCTTGGAGAGTTTGATCCTGGCTCAGGGTGAACGCTGGCGGCGTGCCTAAGACATGCAAGTCGTGCGGGCTGCGGGGTTTTACTCCGTGGTCAGCGGCGGACGGGTGAGTAACGCGTGGGTGACCTACCTGGAAGAGGGGGACAACCCGGGGAAACCCGGGCTAATCCCCCATGTGGACGTGCCCTGTGGGGTACGTTTAAAGGGTTTTGCCCGCTTCCGGATGGGCCCGCGTCCCATCAGCTGGTTGGTGGGGTAAAGGCCCACCAAGGCGACGACGGGTAGCCGGTCTGAGAGGATGGCCGGCCACAGGGGCACTGAGACACGGGCCCCACTCCTACGGGAGGCAGCAGTTAGGAATCTTCCGCAATGGGCGCAAGCCTGACGGAGCGACGCCGCTTGGAGGAGGAAGCCCTTCGGGGTGTAAACTCCTGAACCCGGGACGAAATCCCTGTGGAGGGGGCTGACGGTACCGGGGTAATAGCGCCGGCCAACTCCGTGCCAGCAGCCGCGGTAATACGGAGGGCGCGAGCGTTACCCGGATTTACTGGGCGTAAAGGGCGTGTAGGCGGCTTGGGGCGTCCCATGTGAAAGACCACGGCTCAACCGTGGGGGAGCGTGGGATACGCTCAGGCTAGACGGCGGGAGGGGGTGGTGGAATTCCCGGAGTAGCGGTGAAATGCGCAGATACCGGGAGGAACGCCGATGGCGAAGGCAGCCACCTGGTCCGTTCGTGACGCTGAGGCGCGAAAGCGTGGGGAGCAAACCGGATTAGATACCCGGGTAGTCCACGCCCTAAACGATGCGCGCTAGGTCTTTGGGTTTACTGGGGGCCGAAGCCAACGCGTTAAGCGCGCCGCCTGGGGAGTACGGCCGCAAGGCTGAAACTCAAAGGAATTGACGGGGGCCCGCACAAGCGGTGGAGCATGTGGTTTAATTCGAAGCAACGCGAAGAACCTTACCAGGCCTTGACATGCTGGGGAACCCGGGTGAAAGCCTGGGGTGCCCTGTGAGGGGAGCCCTAGCACAGGTGCTGCATGGCCGTCGTCAGCTCGTGTCGTGAGATGTTGGGTTAAGTCCCGCAACGAGCGCAACCCCTGCCGTTAGTTGCCAGCGGGTGAGGCCGGGCACTCTAACGGGACTGCCTGCGAAAGCGGGAGGAAGGCGGGGACGACGTCTGGTCAGCATGGCCCTTACGGCCTGGGCGACACACGTGCTACAATGCCCACTACAGAGCGAGGCGACCTGGTGACGGGGAGCGAATCGCGAAAAGGTGGGCGTAGTTCGGATTGGGGTCTGCAACCCGACCCCATGAAGCCGGAATCGCTAGTAATCGCGGATCAGCCATGCCGCGGTGAATACGTTCCCGGGCCTTGTACACACCGCCCGTCACGCCATGGGAGCGGGTTTTACCCGAAGTCGCCGGGAGCCTACGGGCAGGCGCCGAGGGTAGGGCCCGTGACTGGGGCGAAGTCGTAACAAGGTAGCTGTACCGGAAGGTGCGGCTGGATCACCTCCTTTCTAAGGAGCTAAGGGCCTTGCGTTCTCCCCTTTTCCGGATCCCTTGGGGGCGCCTTTGGGCGCCCCTTTTTTTTGCCGGAAGGCGAGGGGAACGTGCGCAGGAAGCGGCAGGTGCCAAGGGCCAGGAAGCGGGTGGTTTCCGCGGGGGGCGTGGTCCTGCGGGGGGACCCGCCCGAGGTGCTGGTGGTTTCCTTGAAGGAAGGGCGGGTGGTGACCCTTCCCAAGGGGCAGGTGGAGCCCGGGGAACGCTACCCGGAAACCGCCCTCAGGGAGGTGCGGGAGGAAACGGGGGTGGAGGCGGCGGTGCTTTCCCCCCTGGGCAAGGTGCGCTACTACTTCACCGCCCGGGAAGGGGAGGAACCCGTGACCGTGAGCAAGGAGGTTCACTACTTCCTCATGGCCTACCGGGGCGGGGAGCCCAGGCCGCAGCTTTCCGAGGTGGAGGCCGCTTACTTTCTTCCGGTCTCCGAGGCCCTGGAGCGCCTTTCCTACCCTAACGAACGGGAGATGCTAAAAAGAGCCCTCCTCCGCTTCCGGGCGAAGAAGGCTTAGGGCAGCCTCTTCCGGGGAGATCTCCCCCCGGGCCACGGACGCCACCAGCTCTCCGGCGCCTTGGGTTTTGCGGCGCCCCCACTCCTGGATCACGCTTTCCACCTCAAAGCGGGCCCTTTCCAGGCGGTGGGCCTCGAGGAGCCCGTGTTCCAGGAGGTGGCGGTGGTGGGCCTCGAGGCCCGCAAAGAGCTCCTCCACCCCCTGGCCCGTGGCGGCCACCGTGGGGTAGATGGGGGGGCGCCAGCCCCCGGGGCGGGGCGGGGAGAGCTCCAGGGCGCTTTTCAGCTCCTGGATGACCCTCTCCCCGCCGGGCAGGTCAAACTTGTTCACGGCGAAGAGGTCGGCGATCTCCATAACCCCGGCCTTAAAGGCCTGCACCGCGTCCCCGGCCGCCGGGGTGAGGACGAGAAGGGTGGTGTCGGCCACCCGGGCGATGTCCACCTCGCTCTGCCCCACGCCCACGGTTTCCACGAAAATGCGGTCAAAGCCGAAGGCCTCCAGGAGGTTCAAGGCGGCCACCGTGGCCCCGGCAAGCCCCCCCAAGGCTCCCCTGGAGGCCAGGGAGCGGATGTAGACCCCGGGGTCTTGGTGGTGGCGCATCATGCGGATCCGGTCCCCTAGGATGGCCCCCCCCGTGAAGGGGCTGGAAGGGTCCACGGCCAGCACCCCTACCCGTTCCCCCCGCTTTCTGGCTTCTAGGATGAGGCGGTCCGTGAGGGTGCTCTTTCCGGCCCCCGGGCTTCCCGTCACCCCTACCACCTTGGCCCGGCCCTGGCCCCGCACCCGCTTGAGGAGGGCCTGGCCCATGGGGTGGCCCGACTCCACCAGGGTCAGGGCCCGGGCTAGGGCCCGAACATCCCCGTGCCGAAAGCGGCGCTCCAGGTCCTCGGCCTCGCTGGTCCACGCCTCCGCCATGCCGCCATTCTACGCTTTTTCGCAGGGGCGCTTTATTCCGCCAGGGCTACGCAGGCCACTTCCACCCGTACCCCCCGGGGAAGGGCCTTCACGGCCACCGTGGCCCGGGCGGGGTAAGGAGGAGCGAAGTACTGGGCGTAGACCTCGTTGAAGGCGGGGAAGTCCTCCATGCCGGCGAGGAAGCAGGTGGTCTGCACCACCCGGTGGAGACCGGAGCCCGCCGCCTCCAGGATGGCCCGGAGGTTTTCCATCACCCGCTTCGTCTGGGCCCGGATGTCCCCTTCCACCAGGCTTCCTTCCGGGGTGAGGGGGATCTGGCCGGAAACGAAGAGAAACCCCCCGGCCCGCACCGCTTGGGAATAGGGGCCGATGGCCTGGGGGGCGTGGGGGGTGTGGACGGCTTCCATGGCCTCATCCTACGCCAAACCGGTAAAGCTGTCCGGAGAGGTTGACCACCAGCACTTCCTGGGGCAGGGGTAGGGGAGGCACCTGGACCGAGCCCAGGCCTGTGGCTTCAAAGACCACCTGCCCCCTCCGGTCCACGGCCAGAAAGCGCCCCTCCTCCGTGGCCAAAAAGAGGTGCCCGGCGGCGTAGCTCAGCCCGGCGGTGACCTTGCCCACCTCGAGGCTCCACACCTCTTCCCCCGTGGCCTGGTCCAAGGCCCTGAGGACCCCGTCCCAGGCGGCCACGTAGACCCGGGCCTCGTCCAGGGCCAGCCCTCCCCAGAGCTCCTCTTCCAGCTCCACGTTCCAAAGCGTCTCCCGGGTCAGGGGGTCAAAGGCGTAGACCTCTCCGGGCCAGGTGGGAATGAAGAGGAGGCCCCCGTGGGCGGCCACCGGGGCGTGGATGGGACCGGCGCGCACCTTGTAGCGCAGGGCGCCTGTGGCGGGGTCCAGGGCATAAAGCCACCCGTCCTCGGAGCCGGTGAAGAGGAGGCCGCGGTAAAAGGTGGGGCCGGTGGAAAGGTGCCCCCCGGCGTGGAAGCGGAAGAGGGGACGGTCCTTCTCGTAGGCGTAGAGGGTGCCGTCCCGGCTGGCCACATAGACCCGGTCCCCCAGAACCAGGGGGCTTGCGGTGACCTCGGCCCCGGTTTCCGCCGTCCACTCCAGCCCCCGGCCCCGGAAGCGGCGCACCTTGCCGTCCCAGCTTCCCACGTAGACCCCACCCCGCACCACCGGGGGGGACGAGGCCTCCTCGGGAAGGCTCTGGTGGCGCACCTCTCCCGTGAGGAGGTCTACCTCGGCCAGGTTTTTCCCCACCCCCAGGTACACCCGCCCCCCGGCGTAGACCATCTCTCCCGGCCAGGCCGCCTCTCCCCCCAGGTCCAGCTTGCCCTTGAGGGAAAGGCGCCGGGGTTCAGGGGCCAGGGGATAGTGGCCCGAGCGGCTGGCTCCGGCCCGGGGGGTGGCCAGGCGGAGGGCCCGGAAGTCCTCCAAGACCCCTTGGAAGAGGGCGGGGTGGGAGGGACGCTCCTCGGGGTGCTTGGCCAGGAGGGCGAGAACGGCCTCGCTGACCCCCTTGGGCAGGGCGGGGTTGAGGGTTTCGGGGGGCTTGGGGGGCTCGTAGACGTGCTGAAACAGGACCGCCTGGTCGTTTTCCCCCTCAAAGGGGGGTCTGCCGGTAAGGGTCCGGTAGAGCACGGCCCCGAAGCTGTAGAGGTCGGCCTTGGGGGTGAGGGGGAGGCCCTTGGCCTGCTCGGGGGCCATGTAAAGGGGGGTGCCCAGGGTGTAGCCGGTGCGGGTGAGGTGGCGGCTTTCCTGCAGGAGGTAGGCCAGGCCGAAGTCCATCACCTTGGGGTGGCCCTCCTTGGTGAGGAGGATGTTTTTGGGGGTGAGGTCCCGGTGGAGGATGCCCTGGGCGTGGAGGTGGGCCAGGGCCTCCATCACCTCCTGGGCCGCCTGCAGGATGCGCTCCCCCTCGGGGCCCTCCTCAAAGGGGCCCAAACGGTCAAAACTCCCCCCCTCCACCAGTTCCATGACGAAGTAGGGCCTGCCGTCCTCCTCCCCCAGGTCCAGCACCTGGACGATACCAGGATGGAAGAGCCGGGAGAGGGCCCGGACCTCCAGCAAGAAGCGCTCCCGCTCCGGAGGAAGGGCCCGGGGGTGGAGGAGCTTCACCGCCACCTTCCGCCCCAGGCGCTCGTCCACCGCCCGAAAGACCTCGGCCATGCCCCCGGAGCCCAGGGGGGCCTCGAGGCGGTACCGCCCGCCCAGGACCATGTGGGCCATTCTATTCTTCCGGCTCCAGGCGCTTTAGGAGTTCGGCCAGCTCCTCCTTGTTGCCTTCCAGCTCCTGGACGATTTTGGCGATGGCCAGGCGCACCACCTCCGACTTGGACACCAGGCGCTCGGGGCTGGAAAGGGCGTAGGCGGCCCGGGTGAGGAGGGCGTCCTGCTCCTCGGAGATGACCACCTGCAGCCGCTTTTTTTCCCGCTTCGGCATACCGCTCCTTGGGGTTTAGTGTAGCAGAAGGCCCATCGGCTTGACAATGTGTTTTTTGCGCTTTATGCTCACCTTGAGTAAGGTGTGTATGACGCACCCAGACCCGGGAAAGGGAGGCCGTAGGATCCTGCGCGTGGAGGGAGGGGTACCCCTTTCCGGGGAGGTTCGCATCTACCCTGCCAAGAACGCCGCCCTCCCCATCCTGGCGGCCAGCCTCCTCACCCCGGAGCCCATCACCCTCCTGGAGGTGCCCAGGCTCCGCGACGTGGAGGTGATGCTGGAGCTTCTGGCCCACCTGGGCACCCGCTACCTCTGGGAGGGGCGGACCCTGCACCTGCACACGCCGGAGATCCGCACCCACCACGCCCCCTACGAGCTCGTGGGACAGATGCGGGCCAGCTTCATCGTCTGGGGGGCGCTTCTTGCCCGGGTGGGGGAGGCCAGGATCTCCCTGCCCGGGGGGTGCGCCTTTGGCGCCAGGCCCGTGGACCAGCACGTCAAGGCCCTAAAGGCCCTGGGGGCCGAGGTGGTGGAGGAGGAAGGGGGCCAGTTCTATGCCCGCAGGACCCGCCCCCTCTCGGGCCGGGTGGTCTTTGACCTGCCCACCGTGGGGGGTACCGAGCAGGCCATGCTGGCCGTGGCCCTGGGGGGGGAGGCCACCTTGGTCCAGGCGGCCATGGAGCCGGAGATCGAAGACCTGGGGCGCTTCTTGCAGATGCTGGGGGTGGAGGTGCGGGGTCTGGGCGGGGCGGTGCTCCACGTGCGGGGGGCGAAGCGCCTTGGGGGGGGCACTTACCGCATCATCCCCGACCGCATAGAGGCCGGCACCTACCTCCTGGCGGCGGCGGCCACCCGAGGAAGCCTCACCCTCACCGGGGTTCGCCCCGACCACCTGGACGCTTTGTTGGATAAGTTGCAAGGTTCTGGGCACCGCCTCGAGGTGGGAACAGACTGGGTGCGCTTTACCGCCACCCCCAACCCCCTTCCCCTTCAGGTGGAGGCCCGGGAGTACCCGGGCTTTCCCACGGACCTGCAGCCCATCGTCACCGCCTACCTGGCCACGGTGCCCGGGCAGAGCACCGTGACCGACCGGGTCTATCCCGACCGCTTCACCCACGTGGGAGAGCTGGCCCGCATGGGGGCGGAGCTTTACCTGAAGGACCGTACCCTTCTCGTTCACGGCAAGCGCCTCCACGGGGCCCAGGTCAAGGCCCTGGACATCCGGGCCGGGGGCGGGTTGGTGGTGGCCGCCTTGAGCGCCGAGGGGGTTTCGGAGATAGAGGGGGTTTACTTCCTGGAGCGGGGGTACGAGGACCTGGTGGAACGGCTGGGTGCCCTAGGGGCCCAGGTGCGCCTCGAGGAAACCCCCCTGGCCGTGGCGGCCGACTGATGGCCTCGCCCCCACGGATACCCCTTTGGCGGAGATCCTTCCTCCAAGCCCGGGCGTGAAGGCCTTTGGGGCCAGCATGGGGTGGTATGAGAGGACCTTAGCCGTAGAGGCGCAGGGCCTCGGGGAAGCGGAAGTAGAGGCGGTTCCGGGCAAGCTCGGGGCTGTAGAAGGTGCCCACGTAGCCCGAAAGCCGTAAGGCCTCCAGCACCTCCCGGGCCGCCTCCCGGTCCCCTTCCAGGCGGGCGGCGAGGAAGGAGAGGGCCTCTTCCTCCTCGTCCCCTTCGCCCACGAACTCCCGGTACTCCTGATCCAAGGCCCGCATGAGGGCCTTGAGGTCCTGGGGCTTGGCGGTGAAGTACCAGCGGCCCTTTTCCCCGGGAAGGAAGTGGGCGTAGCCCTTGGCCTCCAGGGCCTGGGCCAGACGTGCGGCCTCGGGGTGGCTGTGGCCCCACTGGGTTAGAAGGGCCACCAGACCGTCCCTTTCGCCGGGAAGGCCCTTGGGGTAGGCGGATTTGAGCTTCTGGGCCAGTTCCTTGACGTCCATACCCCACCTCCTGCCATATCATATAAGATTAGCTTGCTGGTATCAACTTCGCTTGCCTTCTCCCTGGAAAGTGGGGTACACTAAAAGGCGGTATGGACCTGGACCTTCTCGCCAAGCGCCTCGAGGGCCTTCGGGGGTATCTTTGACATCCCCGGAAAAGAGGCCCGTCTAAAGGAACTGGAACCCCGCCTGGAGGATCCCGGCCTCTGGCAGAACCCGGAGGAGGCCCGTAAGGTGAGCCAGGAAGCGGCCCGCCTCCGGCGCACCGTGGAGACCTTCCGCTCCTTGGAAAGCGACCTCCAGGGGCTTTTGGAGCTTTGGGAGGAGCTTCCCGCCGAGGAGCGGGAGGAGCTCAGGCCCGAGCTGGAGGAGGCCACCAGGAAGTTGGACGAGCTTTACCACCAGACCCTCCTTTCCTTCCCCCACGCCGAGAAAAACGCCATCCTCACCATCCAACCCGGGGCCGGGGGGACGGAGGCCTGCGACTGGGCGGAGATGCTCCTTAGGATGTACACCCGCTTCGCCGAGCGCCAGGGCTTCCAGGTGGAGGTGGTGGACCTCACCCCTGGGCCCGAGGCGGGCATTGACTACGCCCAGATCCTCATCAAAGGGGAGAACGCCTACGGCCTCCTCTCCCCGGAGGCGGGGGTCCACCGCCTGGTGCGCCCCTCGCCCTTTGACGCCTCGGGCCGCCGCCACACCTCCTTCGCCGGGGTGGAGGTCATGCCCGAGGTAGACGACACCGTGGAGGTGGTGATCCGGCCCGAGGACCTGCGCATAGACGTCTTCCGCTCCCAAGGCCACGGGGGCCAGGGGGTGAACACCACCGACTCTGCGGTGCGCATCGTCCACCTGCCCACGGGCATCACCGTCACCTGCCAGACCACGCGGAGCCAGATCAAGAACAAAGAGCTGGCCCTGAAGGTCCTCCGCTCGAGGCTTTTTGAGCTGGAGTGGAAGAAGAAGCAGGAGGAGCTTCAAAAGCTACGGGGCGAGGTTCGGCCCATAGAGTGGGGAAGCCAGATTCGTAGCTACGTCCTGGACAAGCAATACATCAAGGACCACCGCACGGGCCTCATGCGTTTTGACCCCCAGAACGTCCTGGATGGGGACCTTTTGGACTTCATCTGGGCCGGGTTGGAGTGGAAGGCGGGCCGCCGCCAGGGGGCGGAGGTGGCGGAGGCGGAGTAAACCGCGGAACCCTACCGGGTCCGGTTTCTTCAGGCCGCGCTAGGCCTTTACTCCCCACCCAGGGCCCGGCGCAAGAGTGCCCGTATCCTTGCCGCTTCCTCTGGGGTGAGCCGGGTGAGGGCAAAGGCCACGGGCCAAAAGTGGCCCTCGTCCAGCCGTGCGCGGTCGGTGAACCCCAAGGTGGCGTAGCGGGTTTTGAACTTGTGGGCGGGTTGGAAGAAGCAAAGGACCCGGCCCTTCTCGGCGTAGGCGGGCATCCCGTACCAGAGCCTCGGCGTGAGCGCTGGGGCTTCGGTCCGGACCAGGGCGTGGAGCTCCAGGAAGAGCGAGCGGTCGGGCTCGGGCCACCCCTTCACCTGAGCCAGGACTGCTTCCTCTCCTTGGGGCCGCTTGCTTGCTTGAAGGCGCGGCTTCAGGGCCGCCTTCTCCTCGGGGGTGAGTTCCATCAATAGACGTCCTCCGGGGCTTTGTACACCTCCCCGGTGAGCCAGTAGATGACCCTTTCGGCGATGTTCTCCAGGTGGTCCCCCAGGCGCTCGTAGCTCCGGGCCACCCGCATCAGGGTGAGGGCCTTGGTGATGGTGCGGGGGTCTTCCATCATGTAGGTGATGAGCTCCCGGCTCACCTCCTCGTAGAGGGCGTCCACGTGGTCGTCCATGCTGAGGACCTGGCGGGCGAGCCCGGGGTCCCGCTCGGCCACGGCCTTGCTCAGGGCGTCCATCATCTCCAGGAGCCTGCGGCCCATCTCGGGGAGGGTGACGTAGCGCTTCAAGGGAGGCTCCTGGGAGAGGAGGAGGGCGTCTTCGGCCACGTGCATGGCGTAATCCCCGGCCCGCTCCAGATCGGTGAGGGCCTTGATGACGGTGAAGATGAGGCGGAGGTCCGTGGCCACGGGCTGGTGCCGGGCGATGACGGTGATGGCCTGGTTCTCCACCTTGAGCTCCAGGGCGTCCACCTCCTTGTCCCGGGCGATCACCCCTTCGGCCAGGGCCCGGTCGCCCTCCACCAGGGCCTGGGTGGCCTCCTGGGTCATCTGGCGCACCAGGGAGAGCATCCTTAGGCTTTCCTCTATGAGTTCGTTTAGGGCTTTGTCCAAGGCTTCACGCATGCCGCCTCCTTTCTTCAGTCTAGGGGAAGGCGTACCCCGAAAACGTTAGCCTCCCCCTCCCGGCTGGCGTAGGCCTCGCCTCCCAGGGCCCGGGCCAGGCGGCGCACCAGGTAGAGGCCGAGCCCCTGCCCCCCCGCGTTTCCCCGCCTTCCCGGGAGGAAGAGGGCCTCGTACTCGGGGAGGGGAGGGCCTGCGTCCCGCACCTCGAGGCAGACTTGGCCCTCTTCTTCTCGGGAGAGGAGGCGGATGGGGTCTTGGCCGTACTTGAGGGCGTTTTCCAGGAGGTTGAGCAGGATCTGCAGGAGGCTTTCCGGGTCGGTGGTGAGGGTGTGGAGGAGGGAGACCTCCACCGCCCTGCCTTTAAGCCTTGCCTGAAGGAGGCCTTCCAGCCTCGGCCAAAGCTCGGCCAAGGCCACGGGCCGCTTGGGGCCGGGCCGGATGGGGGAGAGGGCTTCCACCAGGCGGGCGAGGCGGGCCACCTCGGCCTTGAGGAGGGCCAGGACTTCCTTTTCCTGGGGGGTCTTTGGGGTGAGCACCTCCAGGAGGGGGCCCATGCCGGAAAGGGGGGTGCGGAGCTCGTGGGCCAGGGTCTGGGTGGCCTCCTCCAGGGCCTGGAGGCGCCTCTGCCCCTCGGTCTCGTCTAGAAGGTAAAGCCTTCCCGGGAGGGCCTTGGCCCGAAGCAGGCGGCCCCGCACCTCCAAAAGCCTCTCCCCGCCGTGGAGGGCCAGGGCCTCGAGGCGGTGGTCCCTGAGGGCCAGAAGGAGGGGGCGGCCCACCACCCTTTCCCGGTTCACCCCGAGGAGCTGGGCGGCCTTAGGGTTGAGGTAGACCACCTGGCGGTTCTCGTGGAGGACGAGGCCCTCCAGGGCCTCCTCCCAGGCGTGGGCCAGCGCCTCCTCGCCCCTCACCCTTCGTCCGCCTCCTTGAACCGGTACCCCACTCCCCGCACCGTCTCCAGGAAGCGGGGGGCCTTGGGGTCCTCCCCGAGCTTTTCCCTCAGCTGGAGAACGTGCTGGTCCACGGTCCTGGGGGTGCCCATGAAGTCCTGGCCCCACACCGCCTCCAGGAGTTCTTCCCGGGTGTAGACCCGGCCCGGGCGGCCTGCCAGGAAGGCCAGGAGCTCAAACTCCCGCCGGGTCAGGGGGAGGGGCTGCCCTTCCAGGCTCGCCTCCATGCGCTCCAGGTCCAGGAGGAGGGGCCCCCTCTTGAGGACCTTGCGCTTGCCCGCCCGGCGCAGGAGGGCCTCGAGGCGGGCCAGGAGCTCTTCGGTGGCGAAGGGCTTGACCAGGTAGTCGTCCGCTCCCCGGGAAAGCCCCTCTACCCGGTCCCGCACCTCGGCCCGGGCGGTGAGCATGAGGACGGGGAGGTGGGGATAGGCCCCCTGGCGCATCCTCTCCAAGAGGCGGGTTCCGGGTTCGTCGGGGAGCATCCAGTCCAGGACCACCACCTCGGCCTCCTTGAGTAAGCTCCAGGCTTCCTGGGCCAAGGCGGCCTCGAGGACCCGGTAGCCTGCCCGTTCCAGGGCCAGGCGTACCCCTAGACGCACCGCGGGCTCGTCCTCTACCAGAAGCACCGTGGCCACAGCTTTAGTCTAGACCGGCTTCTGTCAGATGCCGGTCAAGAAAGTTGCTTGACAGGCCTTAAGACCCCGTGCTACCCTTCTAGAGGCTGGGGCGGCTAGCTCAGCGGAAGAGCGCTCGCCTCACACGCGAGAGGTCGTAGGTTCAAGTCCTACGCCGCCCACCAGCGTCAGCGACGTCAAGCCCTCGGGATTCGGCCCGAGGGCTTGGCCGTTTATTCCCGGGTTAAGGGGTCCCGTTGCGGGAGAGCCTTGGGGTCCAGTGGCCAGGGAAGGGTTCGCCCCTTTGTTACCAGGTGAAGGTGCTCTGGAGGAGGGCGGCCTCGAGGTGCGCCAGCCACATCCGGTCCAGGAAGAGGCTGTGCGCGGCAAAGGTCTCCTTTGGGATGGGCCGGGCGGCGAGGAGGGCGCTTAGGGGCTGGTCCCCGGCGAAGGCGGTGGCCCGGAGCTGGACGCTGCTTCCTGGCGCGGGCACCACCCCGGCGAAGCCCGGAGCCTGCTCCACGTCCACGTAGTAGCCTGTGGCGCTTCCCAGGGCCCCGGCGCTCACGAAGTGCCGCCAGTAGCGCACCCCAGGTTCCCCCAGGAAGAGGGCGTAGCCCAGGAAGCTGAGGCTCGGGCTGAACCCTCCCGAGGCGATGTTGCTGAAGGTGGGCAGGGCGCTTGAGGTGTGGCTCTGGTTGCCGGAGAGGCTTAAGGGAGGCACGGAGAGGGTGAAGGAGGCTCCCGGCGCTACCGCAGGGTCGTTGGCGTCCTTGACCAGGATGGCGCAGCTCCACCCGTGGCAGGTCCAGAACTGGAAGAGGTCCCCGCCGAAGAGGGAACTGGGCCGGGCCACCGGCTGGGGGCTTCCCGTGCCCGTCCAGCCCGGAGGGACCAGGTCCACCGGGACGAAGGTGGAGAGGACGAGGCCGGCGTAGGTGAAGAAGCCGGGTGGGGTGGTGAGGCTGAGGGTGCCCGTGGGGCTTACGGGGACGGAAACCGCGTTGGGGAGGTTGACGGGGCCCGTGCGGCCGAAGTAGGGCGTGCTCCCGCTAACCCCGAAGACCGCCACCTCCCGCCCCGGCCCCGTGGGCGAGGTGAGCCCGGCAAAGCTCCCTCCTGCGAAGCCCGCCGTCCCCCGAGCCGAGAAGGCGGTCCCGGAGCCGATGCTCGGGGAAACACTCCCAGTTACCGCTGCTGTGGGGCTCGCATAGGCCACAGGACAGCGCACCAGCAGGCTGGTTCCCAGCTCGTTTCGCATCAGGTCCAGGCTCACGTAGAACTGGACGCCGCTCACGTCGGGGCAGCGGAAGGCCACCTGAAAGCGGGCCCCCGAGGGGATGGGGAGGCTCCAGCTGGACTGGCCCGTGGGCAGGGCGGCCCAGGGGGGGCCGGAGCTCGGGCCGATCCGCCAGGCGGCGGCCTGGGGAAGGAGGGGCTCCCCGAGGCCGTCCACCAGGGTCACGTTCAGGGTCTGGATGCCGCCGCCCCCGCACGCGGCCAGGAGGGCGAGAAGGGGCAGAAAAGGCCAAAGGCGCATCTTGCTTTCCTCCTTACTGGGTGCTGAAGATGGGGTTCACCGTGCCCACCTTCAGCTCGTCCAGGGCGATCTCGCAGTGGTAGAGGCCCGTGGGGGCCGAGTGCAGGGCCCCGATCCAGAGGGGCAGGGCGTTGGTGGTGCTTCCGGCAGGGGCGGTGAAGGTGCCCGCGGGGTTCCCGTTTACGTAGAAGGCGCCGCTTGTTCCGTCCACCTTGACCGCCACCTTGGTCCAGGTGCCCGTTGAGGGGGGCTGGAAGTTGGCGGAGAAGGTCTGGGTGGAGGCAAAGGTTCCCCCGCCGAGCCTCAAGGCCACCCGCACCTGCCCCGGGCCTACGCCCTCCAGGTAGAGGGTGTACCCGTTTGCGCCCGCCGGGTCCCACTTGTCCAGGATGGGATAGTAAGCCCCGGCCCCACACCGCACCGGGGCCACGTAGGCCTCCAGGTAGAGGCTCCCGTAGGAGAGGTTGAGGTCGGGCGTAGAGGGCACCTCCACCCAGGTGGCCCCGTTGCCCGGGAAGTAGAAGGCCCCGCCCGATTGCCCATTAACCGCGCTGGGCCCGGAGAAGCCGGGCCAGGCCACCACGGGCCCGGGCTTGGGCGTCCCGGTGTTGAAGATGGGGTTCGTCACCAGATCCTGCACCGCCGTGGCCCCGGGGGCCTCGTTCAGGGGCCAGTGGGCCACCGGGCAGATGGGCGTGGTGCAGGCGGCCACAGGGCCACTACAGGCGAAGAGGAAGGGGGTCAGGGAGAGGGCCAGAAGCCAGATTCCTTTCATCGCATACCTCCTTTGGGGTTTACCCGAGGGTAGCGTAGACGAGAGGGTCTGAACGTTCCCTGAATGCCCCCTGAACAGCAACACCCCCGCGCCGGGCGGGGGTGGAAGTGGAGGGTGGGGCCTCATGGGGCCTGCGAGAGGTCCACCATTCCCTTGCCCACCTCCTGCGGGGAAAAGGGCAGGGGTCTGGCGTACTGCTCCAGGTTCGCCTGGAGCTGGGCAGGGGTCAGGTTTGGCTGGGCGGAAAGCCAAAGGGCCATGGCCCCGGCCACCAAGGGGGTGGCGAAAGAGGTTCCCGTACAGAGGCCTTGCCCTCCCCCAGGGGTCACGCACTCCAGGTTGGTGCCCGGGGCGGCCAGGTCCACGTAGGCCCCACGGGTGCTGTAGGGCGCGGGCCTGAGGCCACCCTGGGTGGGGTTTTGTTCCAGCGCCCCCACCGCCACCAGCCCCGGCAGGTCCAAGGCGGCGGGGTAGTGGGCGGGGCTTCCCCGGTTCCCCTGGTTGCCCGCGGCGGCGGCCACCGGGATGCCCTGGCCCAGGGCGGCCTGCAGGGCCAGCTTCAAGGCCTCCACCGGGGTGTCGCCCCCCAGGCTCAGGTTGAGGACGGTGGGGCCCTGGCGGTTTTCCAGCACCCAGCACACCCCCCTCACCACCCGGCTCGCTCGGCACACACCGTTCTCCTCGCAAACCCGCACCGGGAGGATCCCTGCTCCAGGGGCCACCTCCCTCACCAGGCCCGCTACCCCGGTGCCGTGGCCGCCGGGGAAGGCATCCTGGGGCACGGCATCGTCTTCCACAAAGTCGTAGCCGGGAAGCTGGGGAACCACCGGGTCCACCCCCGTGTCCAGCACGGCCACCCGGACCCCTTGGCCAGAAAGACCCCGTCTGTGGGCGGCAAAGGCGCCCACGACCTCTGCGCCCCAGCCGTCAAAGCTCCACAAGCTCTCCGGATCGGCCTTGTAGCTGGGGTCTAGGCGTTCCAGCTCTTCCAACGCGCGGCCCAGAGCCTCGCCGCCGTAGCCGAGCTCGGCCAGGGCGAAACCGCAACCCCTAAGGTCCTTGAGGTCCAAGAGGGTGAACCCTGGGGGTAAAGTCGGCCTTTTCCCAAGGGGTAGCCGAAGAAGGACGCGGGCCGGGTCCACCTGGCCCAGCACCCCCAGGGTGGCCTCCAGGGTTTTCCCTGAGGTGTGGACCTTCACCGTCTGGGGTCCTCCCGGGACCGGGGGGACCCGGAAGACCAAGGTGTTGCCCCCGGCCCGGACCACCTCTGCTTCGGCCCCCCCTACCTCTACCCGGGCCCCCAGAGCATTGGCCCCGCTTAGGATGGCCGTTACCTCTTCCCCCACCAAGGCCCGGTTTGGGGAAAGCCGGAGGCTTGCGGGTCCAGGGGTGCAGGCGGCGAGCACCAGAAGGAGCCAAATAAAGGTTCTCATGGCCTTACCTCCGCCAAAAAGCTATAACCGTCAAGGTCCCAAAGGCTCATGGGCACCCACCAAAAATAGTCGGGGCGGCCTGAACGCTCCCTGAATCCAGAGACTAAAGATCCTGGAGGCGTGTTCGGTAGCGGGCGGCCAGGGTGTGGTGGCCTACTTCTTCCAGGACCCGCACGGCCTCCTCCAGGGAGGCCCGCTCCTCCAAAAGCTCGGCGCGGTTGGCGAGGACCGTGGCCAATAGGACGTGCTCCCGGGCAGCCTGGGCCAGGCGGAGGGCCTCTTCATATGCCCTCAGCGCTTCCTCCTTCCTTCCCTGGCGGTGGTAAAGGGCCCCCAGGTTGTTCCAGGCCCGGCCCATAGCCTCGAGGTTGCCTTGGTCTTCTGCCAGGGACAGGGCGTCCCGGTAGAGCGTTTCCGCGTCTCGGACCCTGCCCTGGCGCTCCCGCACTACCCCTAGGTTCAGGAGGAGCCGGGCCTTGACCAGGGGGAACTTTTCCGCCGCCCGCATCACTTCCCTTAAGGCTTCCTCTCCTTGCCCGAGTTCCGCCAAGGCCACCGCCCGGTTACTCAAGGCCCCCAGATGGCGGGTCTCCTCCCCGGCCAGGAGGAAGCGCACCGCTGCTCGGCTGAAGGCCTCCGCGGCTTCCTGAAAACGCCCCTCGCCCATGAGGAGGAGGCCTAGGAGGTTCCACCCCTCGGCTTGGGCGTAGGCTCCACCAGAGAGGGCCTTCTCCGCCTCCCGGCGAGCTGCCTCCCGCTCCCCAAGGCGGAAGCAGAGAACCCCTTGGAGGGAGCTTTTTTCCGGGCTCTCCGGGATTTCGGCGAGGGTTTCCCGGGCTTCCCCGTAGCGGCCCAGCCGCTCCAGGGCCCGCGCCTTGAGGAGGAGGACCTCGGGGGTAGGTGCCAGGGCTTCGAGGAGCATCAGAGCCTCCTTCGGATCGCCTTCCACCCGGGCCTGGGCGGCCTTGAGCAAGGCTTTTTCCCCCCGATGGCGATCCTCGGCCTCCCAGAAGGGTAGGGCCAGCTGGTAAAAGGGAGCGGCTTCGGCGGGGGGGAGCCTCCGCGCCAATTCCAGGGCCACCTTGCGGGCCTCGAGGGTGAGGGGAGGGGTCAGGGTGGGCCTCCCTTGTGCGTCCAACAGGCCCCGCCTCCAGAGCTGGTCTAGGTCCTCCGGGTCCAGCCCTAAAAGCTCTCCCGCCCTCGCTGGTCCCAAGAAAGCTACCGCGTAAAAGGTGCGCCGTGCACCCTCGGGAAGGGGAGCTACGGGCTTTAGCCTTTCCTCTGGCTCCACCAGCGCCTCCCGGACTCCGGGCAAATCCAGGACGGCCCGCATGAGGGCGCTTGCCTCCTCAGGGAGCCCTAAGGCCCAAAGCCTTTCCGCCACCTCCCGGTGAGCCTGGAAGAGGGACTCCGCCAACGCCTCCCGGGTGCTCCAGACCCACTCCTCCAGCTCCTCCCCCAGCCCGTGGTCGGCCCCCTCTAAAAACCGGCCGCGGTAAAGCGCCCGGGCCTCCTCTAGTTGCCCTTTCTCCAGGGCAGACCTCAAGAGAACTGCATCGCAAACCACCTCAGTCCTCAGGGTCTCGTTTCCTTGGACCGCTACTCCTGCCCGTTTGAGCTGGGAAAGGGCCACGGAAAGGCTGTTGGAGGCGTCCTGGGCTCGAGGCCAAAAGAGTTCTTGCAAGTGGCGGCGCCCTTTGGGCCCCTCCAGGGCCAAGTAAGTTAGGAGCAGGAGGGGTTTCTGCTTCCTAAACGAAGCTCCTTCTAGAAAAAGCCCCCCTAGGGTTCGGAGCACCCTTCTAGTATAGCCTCCCCGGGGTTCCCACCCTAGGGCCCTTAAAACCGGCCCCCGCCTTGGGGCGGGGGGTTCTTGGTGCCGAGGGGCGGAATCGAACCGCCGACACTGCGATTTTCAGTCGCATGCTCTACCAACTGAGCTACCTCGGCATGGCGGCCCCGACGGGACTCGAACCCGCGATCTCCCACGTGACAGGCGGGTGTGTTAACCAACTACACCACGGGGCCTTAGGTTTGGGCCGGGTCGGGGGCGTCCGACCGGGCAACTAGGATGATAGCCGGGGGAAGGGCACGTGTCAAGCTTGACCTGGAGCGAGGTCTTCGCCTACCACAGGACACGGAGGGGGATCGGGCAGCGTAGCCTTCTGGTGGACCGGGGAGAGTCGGGGTACCGGAACCTCTTTTTACCCGGGGGCCGCATCCTCTACATGGGGGAGGGAAAGCGGGGCCACCAGGAGCCCCTAGGGGGGAACCTCAGGCTTCTTCTGGCCCACCGGGAGGGCACCCCCTTCCGGGTGTTTCTCAGGGAAAGGCCCGGGCGCTGGCGGGACCTGGGGTGCTACCGGGTGGAGGGGTGGCGGTACGCCCTTTTGCGGGAGGAGGGGCGGTACGTGTACTGGTTCACCCTCGCGCCAGGTGGATGCGAAGGAGTCCCTTGAGGGTCAGGTCCTCGTCCACCACGTCAAAGGAGGGGCAGATGGGCCTAAGGGTTTCGGCGAAGCCCCCGGTGGCGATGACCAGGGCCTCTCCCGCCTCTTCCTTGAAGCGGCGCACCATGCCCTCCACCAGGGCGGCATAGCCCAGGACAAGGCCGGAGCGAAGGGCCTCGAGGGTGTTCTTCCCCACCGCCCGCTTAGGGGGGACCAGGTCTATGCGGGGGAGCTTGGCGGTGCGGGCGGCCAGGGCGTCGGCGGCGGTCTGGGGGCCGATGGTGATGGCCCCGCCCAGGTAGCGGTTGGGCGCCTCCACCAGGTCTAAGGTGGTGGCGGTGCCGAAGTCCACCACGATGTAGCGGCCCGTGGGGCTTGGGTAGGCCAGGGCCCCCACGGCGTTCACCAGGCGGTCGGCCCCGGCCTCCTTGGGGTTGTCTATGAGGACCTCGAGGCCCGTGTCCGCCGCCTCCACCACCTGGGCCTCCACCCCGAAGAGCCGTTCTATGGCCCCCTTCATCTCCCGCTCCACCGGAGGGACCACGCTGGCGAGGAGGGCGGTCCTGGGGGGCGGTAGGTCCTCCAGGGCGAAGAGGTTTTTGAGGATCACCCGGTACTCGCTTTCCATCCGCATCCGGTCGGTGTGGATGCGGAAACGGGCCACGAGCCTCTCCCCCTCAAAGACCCCCAGGGCGGTGGAGGTGTTGCCGATGTCCACGGCGAGGAACATCTAGCCTTCCCCTTCCTCCCAGGGCTCCAGGACGACCTGGGTGGTGATCTCGGCGTTGAGGTTGGCAGAAACGGAGCAGTACTTGGTGTGGGAGAGGTGGACGGCCCTTTCCAGGGCCTCGAGGGTCACGTTGGGCCCCGAAGCGATGTGGGTGACGGTGATGTGGGTGTAGCGCTTGGGGTGGGTTTCCGCCCGCACCCCTTCCACCTCCACCCGGTAGCGGGCCAGGGGCTGCTTCTTCTTGCGCATGATGTCCACCACGTCGTAGGCGGTGCAGGCCCCCAGGGCCATGAGGAGGAGCTCCATGGGACGGGGACCGGTGGCGGGCTCGTCCCCGTCGATCATCACCTTGTCCCCCTTTTCGTTGACCCCCAGGAAGCGGTGCCCCACCAGGTTGTAGAGGACCACCTTCTTCGTCATGAACCGGATTTTACCAGGCCCTCACCCAGGCCGCTAGAATGGGGCTTGAATGCGGTGGCTTTGGAGCCTCCTCTTCCTATGGAGCCTAGCCCTGGCCTTCCCCCGGGTAGGGGTCCACGAGGGCTTCACCCGCCTGGTCTTTGACCTCCCCTCGGCCGGGGTGGCCTACCGCTTGGACCAGGGAGACGACCTGCTCACCCTTTCCTTCCCCGGCCTCACCCTGGCCCCCGATGACCTCGTGGTGAACTCCCCCGAGGTGGCCTCGGTGCAGGTGGTGCCCGAGAAGGGGGGGGTGCGGGTCTGGGTGCGCCTCAAGGCCCCGGTGGAGGTGAAGGTCCAGCGCTACACCGACCCCGAGCGCCTGGTGCTGGACCTGAGCCTGAAGAAGGCCAAGGATCCCCCCCCGCCCTCCCCGTCCCCGCCCGCAAGCCGCGCCCCCAAACCCCCCAAGCCCGTGGTTCTCCTAGACCCCGGGCACGGCGGCGTGGACCCGGGGATGGTGGGGTACGTGGTGGAAAAGGAGGTGGTCCTGGACGTGGCCCTCCGCCTCAAGCGCCTCTTGGAGGGGGAGGGGATTGAGGTCCGCCTCACCCGGGACAAGGACGTCCACCTCTCCCCCGACAAGCGCCAAGACCTTTCCCAGAGGGCCGCCATGGCGGACAGCTCCCGGGTGAACCTCTTCATCTCCATCCACGTGAACGCCTCCCCCACCCGCACCGCCCAGGGGGTGGAGGCCTACTACTTCGGCCGGGCCCAGGACCCCAGGGTCGTGGCCCAGGTGATCCGGGAAAACGGCGGCGGGGAGCTGGGCAAGCGCCTCACCGAGGAGGCCAAGGGCGTGGCCGAGCGCATCCTTTCGGACATCGTGGCCCAGGCCAACCAGCGCTACAGCCAGCGCCTGGCGGAAACCCTGGGCCGAAAGCTCTCCCAGGCCACGGGGAGCCCCTACCGGGGGAGCTTTCCCGGGGATCTTTTCGTCCTCCGCTACGCCAAGGTGCCGGCGGTGCTGGTGGAGATCGGCTTCGGGGACCACCCGGTGGAGGGAAGGCGCCTTCTGGAGGCGGCCTACCGGGAGAAGGTGGCCCAGGGGCTCCTTGCCGGGATACTCAGCTTCCTCGCCAACGGGGCCTTTGCCCGCTGATACCGCCACATGCTGGCTCGCGCCCGGGGCCTTGGCTTCGCGACATGAGGTGCCCGGACTGGGGCTGGGCGAAGGCCCTTTTGGGGCCCCCGCCGCGGTGGGGTACTTAGGGAGGCGAAACATCAAAAGGGAAAGGCCCCTAAGGCTTCCCCCGCCGTGGGGAAGCGGGCTTCGGGCCGCTTGGCCAGAAGGCGCTCCAGGTACGCCCGCTCCTTCTGGCCCAGGCCGGGCAGGGGGGGGACGGTCCCTTGCAGGTGGCCCAGGAGGACCTCCTCCGGTGCGCCCACGAAGGGGTGTTCTCCGGAAAGAAGCCAGTAGAGCATGACCCCGGCGGCGTAGACGTCGGCCTCTGGGCCCGGGCTTTTCCCCAGCACCTGTTCGGGGGCCAGGTAGGGCAGGGTGCCCACCCGCAAGGGTTTCTTGAAGGCCTCGAGGGCCGGACCCGAGAGGTCGAAGTCCAGAAGCCTCGCCTCATCGGTGCCAGCCACGATGAGGTTTTCCGGCTTCACGTCCCGGTGGACCAGGCCCTTTTCGTGCATGTGGGCCAGGGCCTCTAGGAGCTGCCGGAAGACGAAGAGGGCCCTCCCACGCTCCGGGCGCCGGAGCATCCAGCGGCCCATCTCCTCTCCCGGGGCGTAGGCCAGGAGGAGGGCGGGGCCTTCCTCCAGGTCCAAGGCTTCCAGCACCGGGTTGAGGTTGGGGTGGGAAAGCCTTTTCCCCACCCAAAGCTCCCGGCTCCGCCGGGCCTCGGCCCCCTTGGGGAAGACCTTGAGGGCGTAGGGGGTACCGAAGGGGTCAAAGGCCAGGTAGACCGTGGCCAGGACCCCCTGGCCCAAAGGGCGCACCACCCGGTAGCGCTCAAGGAGGGTCTTCCCCGCCAGGCTCACCGCCTCCACTATACCCGCCCCTCACCTCTTTCACCTGGAAGCCGTTAGGATTTTCCCGTGCGTGGCCTGGCGCTTTCCGGAGGCGGGGCCCGGGGCCTCGCCCACATCGGGGCCCTAGAGGTTTTTTTGGAAGCGGGTCTGGACTTTCAGGTGGTGGCGGGCACCAGCATGGGGGCCATCGTGGGGGCGCTTTTCGCCGCGGGAAAAAGCCCTCAGGAGATCCTGACCTTGGCCCGGAAAACCCCCTGGCTGGGTCTTCTGGGCCTTTCCCCCAGGGAGGGGGTTTTCTCCCGCAGGAAGCTCAAGGACTTTCTGGCCGAGCACCTGCCCGAGACCTTTTCCGGGCTCCAGCGTCCCTTGGCGGTGACCGCCGTGGACGCGGTTTCGGGGAGGCTGGTCTTCCTGACCCAGGGGGAGCTGCCGAGCGCCGTGCTGGCCTCGGCCGCCTACCCCGGTCTCCTGGCCCCGGTGGAGCGGGAGGGAAGGCTTCTTTTCGATGGGGGGGTGCTGGACAACCTGCCCGTGGACGCCGCCCGCTTCCTGGGGGCGGGGGAGGTCTACGCCGTGGACGTGACCCCGGAAAGGGCGGTGGAGGGGGTGCCCCGGGGCCTACTGGCCCTGGCCCGGCGGGCGGTGGACCTGATGCAGGCCCACCTCACCTCCGTGCGCCTCACCCTCTACGCCCCGGAAGTCTACGTCCGGCCGAGCCTCCAAGGGGTGGGCCTAGAGGACTTCCGCCGCCTGGAGGAGATCGTGGAGGCCGGCCGCCAGGCGGCGCGGGCGGCCCTTGCTAAAGTGGGGGGAGTATGAAGGCTTTCTGGGAGTACCTGTTCAAGGAGTGGTTCCGCCAGGTGGGGGAGGCCCTCCTGGTGGCCTTTCTGGTCACCACCTTCGTCTTCACCACCGTGGGGGTGGTGGGGCAGAGCATGTTCCCCACCTTGAGAAACGGGGAGCGGGTCCTGGTGCCCAAGTGGGAGACCTGGCTGGTGCGCTTTGGCCTCATGGAGTGGCGCCGGGGGGAGATCGCCATCCTCAAGCCCCCCGAGGGCACCCCCTACGCCACCGCCCGCTTCCCCGTCCTGGGCTTTTCCTTCCGGGCCTTCTTCATCAAGCGCATCGTGGCGGTGCCGGGGGACGAGGTGTATATAGAGCGGGGCGTGGTGCACGTGAACGGCGTGCCTCTACCGGAAACCCACATCACCGACCACCTCTCCCCCTGGCCCGACTCCTTCCCCGGGGTCTGTTACAAGGAGGGGCGCATGACCCGGATCATCACCCAGCAGGGGGACTTTCCCGTGGACCTCCTGCCCGCCTACCTCAGGCCCCTGAAGGAGATGCTCCTTCCCCCCTCCAAGGAGGTGCTGGACCGGAGCCGGTTGGAGGAGTCCTGCGAGGTGGGGCGCATCCGGCTAAAGAAGGGCTACTACTTCGTCATGGGGGATAACCGCACCCTGGGCGGCTCGGAGGACTCCCGCACCTTCGGCCCCGTGCCCCAGGAGGCCATCGCCGGGCGGGCGAGCTTCGTCTGGTGGCCCGTCTTCGTGCGGGACGAGGGGGGTCTACGCTTCAACTGGCGGAGGCTTACCCCTCCTCCCGCCTACCGGCTTCCGTGAGCACGGCCACGATGAGCCTCCCCGGCCCATGCACCCCCTTCACCATCACCTGGCCGATGTCGGCGCTCTTGGAGGGGCCGGAGTGGAGGCCTAGGGTGCTGGGGAGGGCTTGGAGGTCCTGGAGGGCCTCGAGGAGGGTACCGTACACCCTCCCTTCCTCCACGAAGACCAGGTGGATGGGGGGGAGGAGCTGGACCCTTCGCCCCTCCTCGCTGGAGAGGGCCACGCTCCCCGTCTCCGCCACGGCGAAGAGCGCCCAGGAGACCCCCAAGGGGGCCTCCTCGGGGGGGAGCTCGGGGAGGGGGGGCCTGAGGTCCTGGGGGAGGGTCTTGCCGAAGGCGGCCCCGGGAAGCCCCTGGGCGAGGCGTAGGGCGAAGGAGGGGGCCTCTTCCCGGGAAAGCCTCAAGGCCTCGGCCCCGTTTTCCTGAAGGCGCCCAAGGAGGAGGTCCACGGGGTCCAGGGGGAGAGGGGTGTGGGGGTGCTCGGGGAGAAGGGCCTTGGGCCTCTCCTTGAGGGCCCGCTCTACCCGGGCGAGGATCCTGGTCCTAGCGTCCACCTTCCACCTCCTTCCAGAGCTCGTGGAAGGGCCTGGGGCTTGGCTTCAGGGGGCCCCGGCCCTCGGTCCAGGCCTTGAGGAGGGGAAGGAGGTCCTGGGGCAGGGGAAGGCCCCTTAGGCCTTTGGAGAAGAGGCGGTAAAGGGCGGGGCTTTCCATGACCTTGCGGAAGGCCTTCATGGCCCCGTGCTCCCACGAGGGGGTGAGGCCCTCCTCCACCGCCCGGTGCCGCCAGGTGAGGAGGAGCTTGGGGATGGGGATCTTCACCGGGCAGGCCTCGTAACAGGCGCCACAGAGGGTGGAGGCGTAGGGCAGGGGGTAGGCCTCCTCCAGGGTGAGGAGGCCGGGGTCCAAAACCGCCCCGATGGGCCCGGAGTAGACGTAGCCGTAGGGGTGCCCCCCGGTCTGGCGGTAGACGGGGCAGGCGTTGAGGCAGGCCCCGCAGCGGAGGCACCTCAGGGTCTCCCAGGCCTCGGGGTCATGGAGGAGGGCGGTGCGCCCGTGGTCCACCAGGACCACGTGCACCTCCTCCGGGCCCTCCTCCCCCTCCCTGGCGGGGCCCTGGATGAGGGAGACGAAGGTGGAGAGGCGCTGCCCCGTGGCCGCCCGGGCGGTGAGGGGGAGGAAGAGGGCGAGGTCGGCAAAGCGGGGAAGAAGCTTCTCTATCCCCACGAAGGCCACGTGGACCCTGGGGAGGCTGGTGGAGAGCCGGATGTTCCCCTCGTTCTCCATCAGGGCCAGGGTCCCGGTCTCCGCCACCAGGAAGTTGGCCCCGCTGATGCCGAGCTCGGCGGTGAGGAAGGCCTCCCGCAGCACCCTTCGGGCCACCTGGGCCAGGGCCTCAGGGGGAGCGTCCAAGGGGGTGCCGAAGCGCTGGTGGAAAAGCTTTTGGATCTCCTCCAAGGAGAGGTGGATGGCGGGGCCCACGATGTGGCTTGGGGGCTCGCCTAAAAGCTGGATCAGGTACTCCCCGAGGTCCGTCTCGTAGACCTCCACCCCCAGGGCCTCGAGGAGGGGGTTTACGGCGAGCTCCTCGGTGAGCATGCTCTTGGCTTTCACCGCCCGCCTCACCCCGCGCCGGGCCACCACCTCCCTTAAGACCCGGTGGGCGTCCTCAGGGGTCTCCGCCCAGTGCACCTGGACCCCGTTTTCCCGAAGGCGCTTTTCCGCAAGCTCCAGGTAGCGGTCCAGGAGGCTTAGGACGTGGTCCTTCACTGCCTGGGCCCTTTCTCGCCACTCCTCAATGGGGACCTCGGCGTAGGCCCGGAGGCGGTTCCTCTCAAAGTGGAGCGTGGCCCCGGTGACCGCCTCCCGCACCCCGGGCTTCTCCCGGAGGAGCCTTGCCGCCTCCTTGGGGTAGAGCTTGGCCTTAGCCCGCATACGCCTCCCAAAGCAGAGTGGCGAGGGGGGCCACCCTCAGGTCCAGGCCCTTCTTCGCCATCCGCCCCGAGAGGTGGAGGAGGCAGCCCGCGTCCGTGGAGGTGAGGACCTCGGCCTCGGGCAGGGTGGCGATCTTGCGGTCCGCCATGGCCAAGGAGACCTCGGGGAGCTTCACCGAGAAAAGCCCCCCGAAGCCGCAGCACTCTTCCCAGGCCTCCCAGGGGAGGACCTCGGCCCCGGCGTTTTGGAGGAGGAGAAGGGGTTCCTCCCGCACCCCAAGCTCCCTCAGGGCGTGGCAGCCGTGGTGGTAGGCCACCTTCCTCCCCTTAAGCCCCTCTCCCAGCTTCTCCACCCCGAGGACCCACACCAGGAACTGGGAGAGCTCGTAGGTCTTCTCCGCCATCGCCAAAGCCTCCCGGTTTCCGGGAAGGAGTTCGGGGTAGTGGTTCTTCACCATGCTGGCGCAGCTTCCCGAGGGGAGGACCACGTACTCCGCCTCTTCAAAGACCTCCAGGGTCCGCTTGGCGAGAGGCCTCGCCTCGTCCCAGTACCCGGCGTTGAAGGCGGGCTGGCCGCAGCAGGTCTGCCCCTGGGGGAAGTCCACCTCCACCCCCAGGGCCCTTAGGAGCCGCACCGCCACCACCCCGGCCTCGGCGTAGAACTGGTCCGCCAGGCAGGTGATAAAGAGGGCCACACGCATTTGGCCTTAGCATACCCGAGCCGGAAGAGCGCCTACTCCTCTTCCAAAAGGGGCAGCCGCACCCTAAAGACCGTGCGCCCGGGGCGGCTTTCCACGGCGATCTCCCCCCCGTGGGCCCGGGCGATGGCCTGGGCGATGGCCAGGCCGAGCCCCGTGCCCCCTCCGGGCCCCCGGGCGAAGCGCTGGAAGAGGTGGGGAAGGAGGTCCTCGGGGATCCCAGGCCCCGAGTCCTCCACCTCCAGGAGGGCGTGGTCCCCTTCCCGGCGTAGCCGCACCGCCACGCCCCCCCTCCCCGCGGCCCGCACCCCGTTGGCCACGAGGTTGCGGAGCATCTGCAGGAGGCGGTCGGGGTCCCCCAGGACTTCGGCCTCCTCCCCCTGGAAGGCCACCCCGTGTTCTCTGGCGGCCTCCTCCGCCAGGGCCTTCAGGTCCACGATGTGGGGGCTGAAGCGGAAACCCGTCTCCCCCTGGGCCAGGGCGAGGAGGTCCTCCACCAGGCGGCCCATGCGCTCGGCGGTCCTTTGGGCGGCGGCCAGGGCCTCGAGGTCCATAGGGTTCCGCCCCAGGCGGTCCAGGTGGCCGAGGAGCACGGTGAGGGGGGTCCTGAGCTCGTGGCTCGCCTCGGCCAGGAAGGCCCGCTCCCGCTCCTTGGCCTCCTTGAGGGCGGAGAGGAGGGCGTTCACCGCCTCCACCATGTGGCCAAACTCGTCCCTGGGAAGGCGCAAGGGGACGGGGTCCAGGCGTTCGGGGCTCCGGGTGGCGATCTCCTTCGCCGCCTCCGCCAAGGGCCTCGTGGCCAGGCGGGCGGCGAGGTAGACCAGGACCACCCCCAGGGGGAAAAGGAGGAAGAAGGCCTCCATAAGGGCCTGCCTCAGGGCGGCCAGGGCGGCCTCAATGGGGGCCGCCTCGGCGGTGAGGGCCAGGAGGCCCAGGGGCGTGCGCACCACCGCCGCCAGAAAGCCCTGGGCCCAGAAGGCCTTGGGCTCGGCCCCTGCGTGCCGGAGGACCTCCCGGGGCAGGCGGTGGTCGGGGCGGGTGAGGACCAGGGCCTCCCCGTCCTCGGCGTAGAGGTGCAGGTACACCCCCCCGGTGGTGAGGAGGATGCCCGCCTGGCCCTTGCCGTAGGCCTCGGCCACCCTGCGGGCGTCCTGGAGGAGGGTGGCCTCGAGGTGGCCGCGAAGGGCCCGCTCCACCCCCCGCCCCGCCAGGTACAAGGCCCCCCCCAGGAAGAGGAACCAAAGGAGGCTGAAGGCCAAGAAGAGGCGGGTGCGGAAGGAAGGCACCGAATCCCCCCGGCCGGCCCGGTCTAAGTACCCCGCCGCGGCGGGGGCCCCAAAAGGGCCTTCTCCTGACCCTGTTTCGGGTGTCCCATCTTGCGAAAACAACGTGCGGGCACTTAGTCTTCCTCTCCCTTGCCCTGGCGCACGGCGTAGCCCAGCCCCCGCACCGTGCGCAGGTAGCCGTAAGCCCCGGCCTCCCGCAGTTTGGCCCGGAGGTTGGCCACGTGGACGTCCAGCACGTTGGAGTCCTTGCCCAAGGGCTTCCCCCAGATGCGCTTCTCGATCTCCTGGCGGGAGAAGACCCGTCCCGGGCGGCTCATGAGGAGGGAAAGGAGGTCAAACTCCTTGGGGGAAAGCCGCACCTCCCGCTCCCCGAAGAAGACCTGCCGCCTCCTGGGGTAAAGCTCAAGCCGCCCCACGGCGAGGACCTCCCCTTCCCCCTTGTGGCGGAGCTGCACCTGGATGCGGGCCAGAAGCTCGGCGGGGTGGAAGGGTTTGACCAGGTAGTCGTCCGCCCCTTCGGAAAGCAGGGAGACCTTGCGGTCCACGGCGTCTTGGGCGGTGAGGACCAGGATGGGGGTGTCGTCGGTGGCGCGGATCCTACGGGCCACCTCGGCCCCGTCCAGGTCGGGCAGGCCCAGGTCCAGCACCACCAGGTCGGGCTTCTTCTCCCGGTGCTTCACCAGGCCCTCCATGCCGGTCCCCGCCCAGTCCACGGCGAAGCCCGCCTCCTTGAGCTCCAGCTCCACCAGCTGGGCCACCTCGGGGTCGTCCTCAATGAGGAGAATGCGCTTCATGGCCAAAGCCTTTCCGGAGGGGCGAGGCCGTAGACCTCCTTGAGGAGCCTTAAGAGGCTCACCCGCTCCTTTTCCCAGAGGAGGAAGACGTCCCCCCGCTCGGCCACGCCGGGGAAAGCCCGGGGTTTTTCCCCGGGGAGGACCAGGAGAAGCTGCACCTCCTGCCCCACCCTGGGGGCAAGGGGGGGGGAGAGGGGAAGAAGCCTTTTGCCCTCCACCCGCCAGGCCCCGAAAAGGGTCTTGAGGTCTGCGGAGAGGAGCCTAAGCTCCGCGCCTGGGAGCAGGGCCGGGCCGAGGAGGGGAGGGAGGGCCGCCAGGGCCGCGGCCAGAAGGAGGGGGAAGAGAAGGAGGCGCCGCATCTTTTCCCCATTCTAGGAGGGGTTTTCCGCCTTTTGTGGGAGGGAGGTTAAGGGGCCTTGGGGTTTTTCCGGGAGGAGGAAGCCCGCCGAGACCACGTACTTGAGGGCCTCCTCCACGCTGATCTCCAGGGGGATGACCTCTTCCGAGGGCACCAGGATCACCATGCCGCTGGCGGGCACGGGGCTCGTGGGCACCAAGACGGCGGTGTACCCCTCGGGCAGGGGAGGAAGGCGGTGCCCCACGGGCTGGACCACGAAGCAGAGGGTGTAGAGGCCCCGCCTGGGGTACTCGATCACCGCCGCCCGGCTGAACCTCACCTCCTGGTGGCCGAAGAGGGTGTGGGCGATCTGCTGCACCGCCTTGTAGATGTCCCGCACGATGGGGAGGAGGAGAAGGGAGCGTTCCAAGGAGACGATGAGCCTTCTGCCCAGGTAGTTCTCCGCCAGGGTGCCCACCAGGTAGATGAGGGCCGCCGCCAGGAAGAGGCCCACGAAGGGGAGGAGGGGCACGTAGCCCGGGGGGACCTCGAGGTTCAAGAGGCGGAGGAAGCCCTGGATGTAGCTCCCGGAATAGGTGTAGACCCAGCCCAGGAAGTAGAGGGTAACCAAGAGGGGCAAGAGGGTGACCAGGCCGGTGAGGAGGCGTTGCCGGAGCCGCATGGCCTTCAGTTTACGCCAGGCGGGGCGGGGCCTGAGGGCCTAAGTACCCTACCGCGGCGGGGTACTTAAAGTGCGGGCCCTAGGGTTTCGTCCCATGCTGGCGCAAGCCAGCATGGGGCAGTTACCGGCCCTCTCCCCGGGCCTGGGCCAGTTCCTTAAGGCCCTGGAGGTCCTTGAGGAAGATTTTTCCGTAGCCTGAGCGGATGTAGCCCTCCCGGGCCAGCTCTCCGATGACCTTGGTCACCGTCTCCCTGACGCTCCCCACGGCGGCGGCCAGCTCGTCGTGGGTGGCGTGGAGGACCAGCTGCCCTTCCTCCTCCTGGGCCAAGGGGGTTTCCGCCAGCTCCAAGAGGGCTGCGGCCATGCGGTTCTTGAGGCGCTGGGTGGCGAGGCGCTCGATGCGGCGGTAGGCGCCCGCCAGGGCCTGGGCCAGGTGCTGGGCCAGCTCCTGGAGCACCTCGGGGGTGGGCTCCTTGGGCAGGGGCTCCAGGAGCACCTCCGTCACCGCCTCGGCGAAGTAGCCCCGCTCCTGGCCGAAGAGGGCCTCCTCGCCGAAGAACCCCCCGGGGCGGACCAGGCGCAGGGTGAGGGCGTTGCCCTCCTCGTCCACCGCCTCGAGGCGCACCAACCCCTCCAGCACCCGGAAGGCCCGCTCCCTGGGCCCCGGTACCCCGGGGTAGAGGATGACCTCTCCGGGCTTGAAGCTTACGGTTTCGCGGGCCTGGGTCATGGTTCCCTCCTTGCCCCTAGGCTATCACGCCCCCCGGGATTTTGTAAACCTTCGGGTTGCAAAAATCGCCCCCCGGCTATCCCTTCCCCAAGGGGCGCTTCCTGGCCACGGGGAGAAGCCGCTCCACGGCGATCTCCGCCCTCCTCCCCTCCCCTTCCGCCTGGGCCAGCTCCATTCTGGCCCAGAAAAGGGCCATCTCCCATAGCGCTTTTAGGCGCTCTTCTAGAGGCACTTCTCGCCACTCCTCCCGGTCGTCCGGGAGGGTTTCCAGGGGGAAGCGGCGGGCCATGGGCCGGATGGTTCTCATTCCAACTCCTCCAGGTCCCTGAGGTCCACGGGTCGGCCGAAGGCCCGCTTCAGGGCCTTGAAGTCCTCGGGGTGCACCACGTAGACCCTGACGCCCGCCACCTCCCGCTCCAGGGCCCGGGCGAAGGCCGCGTCAAAGGGGGGGGCGTCCAGGATCACCAGGTCAATGCGGTTGGGGGCGTAGCCCAGCTGGACCACGCCTGGGCTTGCCAGGTCTTCCACGGTGAGGCCCAGGTCGTCCCCGCCGAAGAAGGCGCGGATGGCGGCGAGGACCCTCTCCGCCTCCTGGGCGTCCACCCAGAGGTCCAGGTCCTTGGTGAAGCGGGGCCTCCCCAGGAAGGCCAGGGCGTACCCGCCGATCACCAAAAACCGGGCCCCCGCCTCGTGGAGCGCCCGGAGGAAGTCCAGCATGTCCGGGGTCATCCCGTGTTCTCCCGAAGCCAGTCCAAATACTCCTGGTTCCCCTCGGCGATGGGCAGGGCCACGATCTCCGGCACGGTGTAGGGGTGGAGGGCCTTGACCCGTTCCTTAAGCCTGGGGAAGGCGTGGGTGGTGGTTTTGACCAGGAGGAGAAGCTCTTGGTCCTCCACCACCTTACCCTGCCAGCGGTAGACGGAGGTGAGCCCGGGGACGATGTTCACGCAGGCCGCCAGGCGCTCTTCCACCAGGGTCTTGGCCAGGGTCCTCGCCACCTCCTCGCTCGGCACGGTGATCAGCACCACCTCTTCCATCTACTTCTCCTCCTCCACCACGAAGGCGCTGGCCACCTCGTCCTCCTCGGGGAGGTTCATCACCTTCACCCCGGCGGTGGCCCGGGAGTACTGGCGGATCTCCGCCACGGGGGTGCGGATGGCGAGCCCCTTCTTGGAAAGGACCAGGAGGTCCTCCGTGCCCCGTACCTTGAGGAGGGCGGCAAGCCTCCCCACCTTGGCGGAGACGGCGTAGGTGATGACCCCCACCCCGCCCCGGCCCTGCAGGGGGTACTCGGAAAGGGGGGTGCGCTTGCCGTAGCCGCGGGTGCTCACGGAGAGGAGGTCCACCATCTCCCCGGGCTTCACCGTGACCAGGGAGACCACCCGGTCGCGGGGTTTTTTGAATCGGATTCCGGTTACTCCCTGGCTGTCCCGCCCCGTGGCCCGCACCTCCTCCAGGGGGAAGCGGATGGCCTGCCCTTCCTCCGTGGCCAGGATGGCCTCGTCCTCGGGGTCGGAGAAGGCCACCCCCACCAGGCGGTCCCCCTCCTGGAGCCTTATGGCGATGAGGCCCGCCTGGCCCAGGTTCTGGTACTCCTTGAGGGCGGTGCGCTTGACGAGGCCCCGCTCGGTGGCGAAGACCAGGTACCCCTCTTGGTCCAGGCCCCGCACGGAGAGGAGGGCCGCCACCTCTTCTTCCTCGGAGAGGGGCAGGAGGCTTTTCACGTGCACCCCTCGGGCCTGGCGGCCCATCTCGGGAAGCTCGTAGACCTTGAGGCGGTAGACCCGGCCCCGATTGGTGAAGAGGAGGAGGTCGTCGTGGGCGTCGGCCACGAAGACCTGGGTGGCCTCGTCCTCCTCCTTGGTCTTGCCGGCGATGAGGCCCTTGCCCCCCCGGCCCTGGGCCCGGTAGCCCTCCAGGGGGAGGCGCTTGAGGAAGCCCTGGGCGGTGAGGGTGATGACCATGGGCTCGTCCTCGATCAGGTCCTCGGGGGTGAAGTTCTCCTCAAACTCGGTGATGTGGGTGCGACGCGCGTCCCCGTACCTCTCCTTGACCCGGAGGAGGTCGGCCTTGACCGCGGCGAGAAGGCGGGCCTCGTCCTCGAGGATCGCCTTCAGGCGGGCGATCTCCTCCATGAGCCCCCGGTACTCCTCCAAGAGCTTTTCCCGCTCCAAGGCCACGAGGCGCTGGAGGCGCATGTCCAGGATGGCCTGGGCCTGGGCCTCGGAGAGGGCGAAGCGCTCCATGAGGGCCAGCCGGGCCTTGGGGGCGTCCTCGGAGCCGCGGATCAGGGCGATGACCTCGTCGATGTGGTCCAGGGCGATGAGGAGGCCCTCGAGGACGTGGGCCCTTTCCTCCGCCTTCTTGAGCTCAAAGAGGCTCCGGCGGCGCACCACCTCCTTGCGGTGGTCCAGGTAGTGGCGCATGAGGTCCAGGAGGGAGAGGACCTTGGGCTCCCCGTCCACGATGGCCAGGAGGTTCACCGTGAAGGAGGTCTGGAGGGCGGTGTGCTTGTAGAGCTGGTTCAGGACCACCTGGGGGTTGGCGCCCCGCTTGAGCTCCACGACCACCCTCAGGCCCTGCCGGTCGGACTCGTCCCGGAGGGCCACGATGTCCTCCAGCTTCTTGGCCTTGACCAGGGCGGCGATCTGGGCGATGAGGCTCGCCTTGTTCACCTGGTAGGGGATCTCCGTCACCACCAGGACGGGCCGCTGGCCCTTCTCCTCCACCCGCACCTTGGCCCGCACCTTGAGGCTTCCCCGGCCCGTGGCGTAGGCCTCTTGGATGCCCTTCCGGGAGAGCTTCCCCCCGGTGGGGAAGTCGGGGCCGGGGAGGTAACGCATGACCTCCTCGAGGGTGATGGCGGGGTTCTCGATCATGGCCACCAGGGCGTCCACCACCTCGGAGAGGTTGTGGGGCGGGAGGCTCGTGGCCATGCCCACGGCGATGCCGCTCGCCCCGTTTACCAGGAGGTTGGGTATGGCGGAGGGCAGGACCTCGGGCTCCTTGAGGGAGCCATCGTAGTTGGGGCGGAAGTCCACCGTCTCCTTGTCTATGTCCAGGAGCATCTCCGCCCCGATGGGGGAAAGCCTGGCCTCGGTGTAGCGCTGGGCGGCGGGAGGGTCGCCGTCTATGGAGCCGAAGTTCCCCTGGCCGTCCACGAGGGGGTAGCGGAGGTTCCAGGGCTGGGCGAGGCGCACCAGGGCCTCGTAGATGGCGGCGTCCCCGTGGGGGTGGTACTTGCCCATGACCTCGCCCACGATCTTGGCGCTCTTCACGTGCTTGCGGTTAGGGAGCACCCCCTCCTGGTAGGCCCCGAAGAGGATGCGCCGCTGGACCGGCTTGAGCCCGTCCCGGACGTCGGGCAGGGCCCGGTCCACGATGACGGACATGGCGTAGTTGATGAAGCTCTGCTTGAGTTCCTCGGTGATCTCTACCGGCAGTACCTGGGCCATAGCGCTCCTAAGAGGCGTTTAGACGCCGACTTTCATTATAGCACGGGGCTTTCTTTCCCGCCCATGGGGTAATAACGGGAGAATCTTCAAGATTCTGCCCTCGAGGCCCAAAGGCGCCGCCAACGCCTTAGCCCCCTACCTCCAAGGTTTCCGCCAGGTACACCAGGGCCAGCTTGTAGGAGAGGGGCCCGAAGCCGGAGACGATTCCCCGGCAGGCCGGGGCGGTGACGGAGTGGCGGCGGAAGGGCTCCCGGGCGTGGAGGTTGGTGAGGTGGACCTCCACCACGGGGAGGGGTTGGGCGCGGATGGCGTCCAGGAGGGCGTAGGAGTAGTGGGTGAGGGCCCCAGGGTTTAAAACCACGGCCAAAAACCCCTCCTTGTGGGCCTGCTGCACCCACTCTATGAGTTGGCCTTCGTAGTTCGTCTGGCGGAAGACCACCCCAAGGCCGAGCTCCGCTCCCCAGGCCTCGCAGAGGGCCTCCAACTCCTCCAAGGTGGTGCGGCCGTAAACCTCGGGTTCCCGCTCGCCCAGGAGGTTCAGGTTGGGTCCGTTCAGGATGAGGACCATAGGGGCTCCTTTCCCCATAGGATAAGCCCATGGGCCGCCTCTGGGCTCTGCTTCTCCTCCTGGCCTCCGCCTGGGCCCAGGTCCACGTGGTGGCTCCCGGGGAGACCCTCTTCGCCATCGCCCGGCGCTACGGCACCACGGTGGAAGCCCTCGCCCGGCTCAACGGCCTGGAGGACCCGAACCGCATCCGGGTGGGACAGCGGCTATGGATCCGCTCCCTCCTAGAGAGGGCTCTTCCCCAAGGGCGAATCCTCCTCTCGCCCCCGGTGCAGGGCCAGGCCTTTGCCCTCCGGGTGGAGGGGTACCGGGAGGGGGAGGTGGAGTTTCTGGGGGTGCGGGTTCCCCTTTTCCCGGGGAAAGGGGGCCTCCTCGGCCTGGTACCGGTGAACGCCTTGGCGGAAGCCAAGGAGGCCCCTTTGCGTCTCCTTTTGCCAGGGCAGGAGGCGGTTTGGCCCCTGCCGGTCGCCCCCGGGGGGTACGGCCAGGAGGCCCTGGACCTGTCCCCTAACCTGGAATCGCTCCTGCGCGATCCCGCCCTCGAGGCCGAGCGGGAGAAGGTGGTGGCCGCCTGCCCCAGGGAGGGCCCTGGGCCCTGGGGCCTGGTTTTCAGGCCCCCCCTCTCGGGGCGGATCACCAGCCCCTTCGGCGTGAGGAGGCGGTACGGCGCCCTCTTCACCTCTTACCACGAGGGCCTGGACTACGCCGCCTCCCCGGGCACCCCCGTGAAGGCGGTGGCGGGAGGGGTGGTGGTCCTCTCGGAAAGGCTCAAGGTGCGGGGAGAGGCGGTGGTGGTGGCCCACGGAGCGGGGCTTTGCACGGGGTACTGGCACCTGAAGGAGCGGAGGGTGCGCCCTGGGGAAAGGGTGCAGGCCGGCCAGGTGGTGGGGCTTCTGGGGAGTACCGGGCTTTCCACCGGCCCCCACCTGCACCTGGAGGTGCGCCTCTTCGGGGTGCCGGTGGACCCCAGGCCCTTTTTCTCCGGCCTACCCTTCCCCTAGGCGGAGGAGGGAGAGGACCTCCACGTGGTGGGTAAAAGGGAAGAAGTCGTAGGGCCTAGCGAAGGCCAGGCGGTAGCCCTCCCGCACCAGCTCCCCCACGTCCCGGGCCCAGGTGGGGGGGTCGCAGGCCACGTAGAGGATCTCCCGGGGGCGGCTTTCCTTGAGGTAGGCCCGGACCTCGGGGGCGAGGCCCCCTCGAGGGGGGTCCAGGACCACCAGGTCAAAGGCGCCAAGCCCCGCCGCTTCCCGGACGTCCCCCCGGTGGAAGCGGAGGTTCCCCACCCCTAGGCGCCGCCGGTCCGCCTCCCCCCGCCGCACCGCCTCCTTGCTGATCTCCACCGCCACCAGCTCCTCGTAGCGGGGGGCGAGGAGAAGGGAAAGGAGTCCGGAGCCCGCGTAGAGTTCCAGGGCCCTTCGCCCCCCGGCGACCAGCCTTTGGGCTTCCTCCAGGAGAAGCCCCATGGCCAGGGGGTTCACCTGGGCGAAGCTCTCCACGCTCACCGTGGCGGTGAGGGGGCCGAAGGCCTCCAGGAGGGTTCTTTCCCCGTGCAGGGGGCGCACCTGTCCCCGGAAGCGCCCCCTGGGGGAGGGCTCGGCCCAGACCACCCCGGCGAAGCCCTCCTTCACCAGGGCCTTGGCGGCCCGCCTTAGGCCCTCCGGGCTTCCCCCGATGAGCCCCAGGAGGGCCTGGCCCTTTAAGAGGCTCCCCCTTAAGGCCACCTCCTCCACCGGGAGGGGCCAGAACCTCAGGACCTCCAGGGCCCAGGCCAGGGGTTCGGCCACCAGGGGGTCCTTCTCCAGGGGGAAGAGCTCGTGGCTTTCCGGAAAGCGGTAGGCCAGGCCCCCCAAGGGGTGGCGGGCGTACTGGGCGGCGGTGCGGTAGCCCAGGGGCCTGGGGGAAGGGCGGATGGGGCTTAAGGGGAAGGAAAGCTTGGCGATGCGCGCCAAGGCCTCGGCCACCAGGCCCTCCTTAAGGGGAAGCTGGGCCTCGTAGGTCAGGGGCAGGTCGGCGGAGGGGGGGAGAGGGTGGGGGTAGCGGTCGGGGCGGGGGGAGAGGACCTCCACCCCTTCCAGGAAGAGGGCTCCCTTGCGGCGCACGGGCCTTCCCCGCACCACCTCCCCCGGTAGGCCCCCCTTGACCAGGACCACCCCCTCTTCGCCTCGGGCCAGGCCGTATCCCCCGGGCACCAGCTTTTCCACCGTGAAGACCCTCACCCCTCCACCCTACCACCGGGCCTGCGGGTGCGGGAGCGCTACAATGAAGGGGTGATCCGGGTGTTGTTGGCAGACGACCACGCCCTCTTCCGCCAGGGGCTCAAAAGCCTTCTGGAGGCGGAGGGGGATTTCCGGGTGGTGGGAGAGGCCAAGGACGGTTGGGAGGCCATGCGCCACGCCCTCGAGGCCAAGCCCGACGTGATCCTCATGGACATCCAGATGCCGGGGCTGGACGGGGTCCAGGCCACCCAGGCCATCCTCAAGGAGTGGCCCCAGGCCAGGGTCATCATCCTCACCATGTACCGCCAGGACGCCTACGTCTTTGAGGCGGTGAAGGCGGGGGCGCGGGGGTACCTCCTCAAGGACACCGATGCCCGGGAGCTCACCGAGGCCATCCGCCGGGTGCACGCCGGGGAGGTGCTTCTGGACGCGGACCTGGCCGGGCGCATCATCCAGGACTTCCGGGCCAAAAAGGAAGGCCAGGCCCCTTTGCACGCCGAGCTTTCCGAGCGGGAGGTGCAGATCCTGAAGCTCTTGGCCCAGGGCTACACCAACCTGGAGATCGCCGCCGAGCTCGGCCTCTCGGAGAAGACGGTGCGCAACCGCCTTTCCGAGATATTCCAGAAGCTTCACCTGAACAACCGCACCCAGGCCGCCCTCTACGCTATCCGCGAGGGGCTGGCCCAGCCCGAGGCGGAAGAGTAGTGGACCCGGTGCGCTTCCTCCTGGAGCTCGCCCCCCTGGAGGGGGAAGAGGCCAGGGGAGCCTACGTGGCCGGGCGCCTTCCTGGTGCCCGTCGGGATGGCCTGGGGAACGTGTGGGCTGGGGAGGGAAAGGTGCTCCTCCTCGCCCACCTGGACACCGTCTTGCCCCCGGCTCCTCCTCGGCGGGTGGGGGAGAGGCTTTACGCTCCGGGGATCGGCGACAACACCGGCGGGGTGGCGGTGCTCCTCTCCCTGCCGGAGATCCCCGGGGTGGTTCGGGGCTTCACCGTGGGGGAGGAGGGCCTGGGGAACCTGAAGGGGGCCAGGGCCCTGGTGGCGGCCCTTTCTCCCCAGGTGGTGGTGGCGGTGGACGGCTACCTCCCGGGGGTGGTGGACCGGGCCTTGGGCTCGGTGCGCTTCCGGGTCCGCTTCCTGGGCCCTGGGGGGCACGCCTGGGGGGACCGGGGAAGCCCTAACCCCGTCTTCGCCCTGGCCGAGGGGCTTCACCGCCTCCAGAGCCTTTTTCGGGGGGAAGGGAGGGCGAGCCTCAACGCCACCGCCTTCCAGGGGGGCCAGGCGGTGAACGTCCTGCCCAAGGAGGCCTCGGCCCTTTTGGAGATCCGGGCCGAGGCCAAGGAGGACCTTTCCCGCCTCTTCGCCCGGGCCAAGGAGGCGATGGCGGAAGCGGCCCGGGGCCAGGGAGTGGACTTCCGCCTCGAGGTCCTAGGGGAAAGGCCCGCCGGGGCCACCGCCACGGAGGCCCTGAGGCGGGCAGCCACCGAGGCCCTGAAGGCCATAGGGGAAAGGCCCCTCTTCCAGGTGGGCTCCACCGACGCCAGCGCCGCCATAGAGCGGGGGATTCCCGCCCTGGCCCTGGGGGTCTACCGGGGGGGCGGGGCCCACACCGAGGAGGAGTGGATCCTTCCCCAAAGCCTTTGGGAGGGGCAAAAGGCGCTCCTTTCCTTTCTCCGGGCCCTTGGCGTAGGATAGGGCGTATGCGCGTGGGTGTCCTTCAGGGCTTCCTTTCTCGCCGGTACCTGGGCTTCTGGGAGGCCTACCTTCGCGCCTTGGGGGTGGAGGTGGTGCGGGCCTCGGTGGACCCCGATTCCCGCCTGCCTTACTGCCTGCCCGTGCAGGGGCTTCTGGCCCAGGTGGAGGCCTTGAAAGCCCAGGGGGTGGACTACCTGCTCCTCCCCGACCTGCAAGGGGGAGTGGAGTCGGAGCGGGGTGGGGGGCAGTGCCCCTGGCTTCTGGACCTCGAGGCCACCCTCCACCGCTATTACCCCGGGCTTCCTCCGGTGTTCAAGGTGCCGGCGGAGCTTTCGGAGCGGGTTTTGGGGCGGGCGGGGGAGATCGGCCAGATCCTCACCCGCAACCCCATGCGGGTAGGCCGGGCCCTGGACCAGACCAAAAGCCTCCTCAAGCCCGCCCCACCCCTCAAGACCCCTCCGGGGAGCGTGGGGGTGGTGGCCCAGCCTTACCTCCTAGAGGACGAGGGCTTCCGCCAAAGGGTGACGGAGGCCTTAGCCCAGGTGGAACTCCTTCCCTACTTTCCCGACCAGCCCCCGGAGCGCCTCCGTGAGGAAGGGCAGAGGCTCCTTCCCCTGGACCTGCCCACCGACCAGGAGCTTCTGGGCATGGTCCACTACCTCCACCGCCTGGGCCGGGTGAGGGCCCTCCTCCTGGTGGTCTCCTACGCCTGTCCCCCCATTCCCCCTCTTCTCAGGAAGGCGGCCCGGAGGCTCACCAAGCCCCACCGCCTCCTCACCCTGGGGGAAGACTGGGAAGGCGAGCTTAAGGCCCTCAAGCGGGAGATGGAGGGGTAATACCACCCCATGCTGGCCCCGGCCAAAAGGCCCGCAGGGCTTCCGTACCTGGGCTTGGGCGAAGGATTCACGCCAAAGGGGTATAAGCCTGTGGCCGGGCTCCTTGAGCCCGGGCCTTCATGGGTTAGACTCAGGGCATGACCGAGCGGTCAGTCCTCCTCTCCCGCCTCCTCCCCTACCTCTTTCCCTACCGGGGCCACTACCTCCTTGGGGTCTTGGCGGGTTTGGCCTCCATCTTCTTTTTCGTCCTGGGGCCCTACTTCCTGCGCCTCGCCGTGGATGCCGTAGGCCACGGAGGGGCCTACGGGCGATACGCCTTCTACCTCCTCCTTACGGCCTCGGCCTCGGCCCTCCTCTCCTACGCTATGCGCCGTCTGGCGGTGGTGGCCAGCCGCCAAGTGGAATACGACCTCAGGAAGGACCTCTTTCACCACCTTCTCCGCTTGGACCGGAGCTTTTACCACAAGACCCGGGTGGGAGACCTGATGAACCGCCTAAACACCGACCTCTCGGCGGTGCGGGAGATGGTGGGCCCGGGGATCATGATGGGAAGCCGCCTGTCCTTTATGGTACTCCTGGCCTTTGGCTCCATGTACGCCGTTAACCCCCGCTTGGCCTTCTACCTCACCCTGATCCTGCCCCTCATCGCCCTCTTCGTGTTCTACCTGCTCCGGCTGGTGGACCGGCGCTACCGCGAGGCCCAGGAGGCCTTTGACCGCATCAGCACCCTGGCCCAAGAGGCCTTCAGCGGCATCCGGGTGGTGAAGGGGTACGCCTTGGAAGGCCGCATGCTCGCCCGCTTCCAGGACCTCAACCGGGTTTACGTGGAGAAGAGCCTGGCCCTGGCCCGGGTGGAAGGCCCCATGCAGGCCTTTCTGGGCTTTCTCATGGGGTTCGCCTTCCTCACCGTCTTGTGGGTGGGGGGAGGGATGGTGGTGCGGGGGGAGATGACCGTGGGCCAGCTGGTGCAGTTCAACGCCTACCTGGCCCAGCTCACCTGGCCCATCCTCGGCCTGGGGTGGGTCATGGCCATGTACCAGCGGGGGCTCACCAGCCTGAAGCGCCTCCTGGAGCTTTTGGACCGGGAGCCCCTTATCCGGGACGAGGATCCTCTGCCGGTGGACCCAAAGGCCCTTTCGGGGGAGGTGCGCCTAGAGGGGGTGGGGCTCCAGGCGGACGGACGCTGGCTCCTCAAGGACCTCACCCTCACCGTGCCCGAGGGCATGACCCTGGGCATCACCGGGCGCACGGGGTCGGGGAAGAGCCTCCTGGCGGCCCTGGTGCCCCGCCTCCTGGACCCCACGGAGGGGCGGGTGTGGGTGGGTGGGTACGAGGCCCGCCGCCTGCCCCTCAAGGTCCTGCGCCAGGCGGTGGGGGTGGCCCCCCAGGAGCCTTTCCTTTTTAGCGAAACGATTCTGGAAAACATCGCCTTCGGCCTGGACCGTCCAGACCGCGAGCGGGTGGAGTGGGCGGCGCGGCTCGCCGGGATCCACGAGGAGATCCTCGCCTTCCCCAAAGGGTACGAGACGGTCCTGGGGGAGCGGGGCATCACCCTCTCCGGGGGGCAGCGCCAGCGGGTGGCCCTGGCCCGGGCCTTGGCCAAAAGGCCCAAGATCCTCATCCTGGACGACGCCTTAAGCGCCGTGGACACCGAAACGGAGGCCAGGATCCTCCAGGGCCTGAAGACCGTCTTGGGGCGGCAGACCACCTTCCTCATCTCCCACCGCACCCCCACCCTGCGCCACGCCGACTGGATCGTCGTTTTGGACGGGGGGAGGATCGTGGAGGAGGGGACCCATGAGAGCCTCCTCGAGGCCGGGGGGCTCTACGCTGAGCTGGACCGCATTCAGCGCATGGAGCGGGAGGTGGAGGGATGAGCGCTTCTCCAGGGCCGGAAGACGCTTACACCAAGGCCTTTGACCGGGTGCTCTTCGCCCGCATCCTCCAGTACGTCAGGCCCTACCGCCTGCAGGTGGGTTGGGCCCTCCTCTTCCTCCTCCTCACCACCCTTACCGCCGCCCTCACCCCCCTCTTCTTCAAGTGGGCCATCGACGGGGCTTTGGTCCCCCAGGAGGCCAAGCCCCTTTCCGAGCGCTTCCACCTCCTCCTGTGGGTGAGCCTGGGGTTTTTGGCGGTGCGGGGGGTGAACTTCGCCGCCACCTACGGCCAGACCTACCTCATCCAGTGGGTGGGGCAGCGGGTTCTCTTCGATCTGCGAAGCGCCCTCTTCGCCAAGTTCATGCGCCTCCACCCGGGCTTTTACGACAAGAACCCCGTGGGCCGCCTCATGACCCGCATCACCTCGGACGTGGACGCCATCAACCAGTTCATCACCGGGGGGCTGGTGGGGGTCATCGCCGACTTCTTCACCCTCTTCGGCCTTCTCGCCTTCATGCTGACCTTAAGCCCCAAGCTCACCCTGGTGGTCCTCCTGGTGGTCCCCGTCCTCCTCTGGGTCACCGCCTGGGTGCGGCAGGGGATGCGCACCGCCTACCGGGAGATGCGCCTGAGGCTTGCTCGCCTGAACGCCGCCCTTCAGGAAAACCTCTCCGGGGTGGAGACCATCCAGCTTTTCGCCCGGGAAAGGGAGCGGGAGGAGAAGTTTGACCGCCTGGGGCAGGACCTCCTCCAGGCCTGGGTGGAGATCGTGCGCTGGTTCGCCCTCTTCTTCCCCGTGGTGGGCTTTCTCGGGGACCTGGCGGTGGCGGGCCTCCTCCTCTACGGCGGGGGGGAGGTGGTGCGGGGGGTGGCCTCTTTGGGGCTTCTGGTGGCCTTCGTGGACTACACCCGCCAGCTCTTCCAGCCCCTGCAGGACCTATCCGACAAGTTCAACCTCTTCCAGGGGGCCATGGCCAGCGCCGAGCGGATCTTCGGTGTTCTGGACACGGAGGAGGAGCTCAAGGACCCCGAGGACCCCAAGCCCATCTTGCGCTTCCGGGGGGAGGTGGAGTTCAAGGACGTCTGGCTCGCCTACACCCCCAAAGGGGTGGAGCCCACGGAGAAGGATTGGGTCCTGAAGGGGGTGTCCTTCCGCATCCGCCCGGGGGAGAAGGTGGCCCTGGTGGGGGCCACGGGGGCGGGGAAGACCAGCGTGGTGAGCCTGATCGCCCGCTTCTACGATCCCCAGAGGGGCCAGGTCCTCCTAGACGGGGAGGACGTGCGGGCCTACCGCCAGGAGGAGCTACGCCGCCACATCGGCATCGTCCTCCAGGACCCCTTCCTCTTTTCCGGCACCGTCTTGGACAACCTCCGCCTCTTTGACCCCTCCATCCCCGAGGAGAAGGTGGTGGAGGTGGCGAGGTTTTTGGGGGTCCACGAGGCCATCCTGCGCCTGCCCCAGGGGTACCACACCCTCTTGGGGGAGAGGGGGGCGGGGCTTTCCACGGGGGAAAAGCAGCTTCTCGCCCTGGTGCGGGCCCTTCTCATGAGCCCCGATATCCTCCTCATCCTGGACGAGGCCACGGCCAACGTGGACTCGGAGACCGAGGTTCGCCTGCAGGAGGCCCTCTACAAGGCCATGGAAGGAAGAACCTCCATCCTCATCGCCCACCGCCTTTCCACCATAAGGCGGGTGGACCGCATCCTGGTCTTCCGCAAGGGGAGGCTTTTGGAGGAAGGGACCCACGAGGCCCTCTTGGAGAAGGGGGGGTATTACGCTACCCTCTACCGCCTGCAGTACGCGGACTAGGCCGTGACCTACCGGGGGGCTTTGGACTGGCTTTACGGAAAGAGGCGGCAGGGGCCCAGGGGGACGGAGCGGGTAAGGGCCCTCCTCGCCCGCCTGGGCCACCCGGAGGAGGCCTTCCCGGCGGTCCACGTCCTGGGCACCAACGGCAAGGGGAGCGTGGTGGCCTACCTCGAGGCCGCCTTCCGCGCCCGGGGCCTGGCCTACGGGGCCTACACCAGCCCTCACCTGGTGGACTTCCGCGAGCGGATCCGCACCCACCTGGGCCTCGTCCCCGAGGAAAGGGTGGTGGCCTTCGTGGCGTGGGCTAAGGGGGAGGTCTGGGAGGAGCCCCCGGGCTTCTTCGACCTGGCCACCGCCCTGGCCTTCCTCCACTTCCGGGAGGTGGGGGTTTCCCTGGCCGCGGTGGAGGCGGGGGTAGGGGGGGAGAAGGACGCCACCAACGCTCTTCCCCGCGTGGTCCTCACGGTGCTCACCCACGTGGGGGAAGACCACCTGGAGGCCTTGGGGGGGACCCTCGAGGCCGTGGCCCGGGAGAAGACGGGGGCCTTCCGCAAAGGGGTCCCGGTGGTCACGGGGGCGAGGGGGGTGGGGCTTGCGGTGGCCCGAGAGGTGGCGGAAAAACGGGGAGCGCCCCTCCACGTCCTGGACCCCCAAGACCCCCTCTTCGCCCTTCCCGCTCCCCCGGGGCTCAAGGGGGCCTACCAGGAGGAGAACGCCCGCCTGGCGGCGGCCGCCCTCAGGCTCCTTGGCTTCCCCGAGGAGGCCATCGTCCAGGGGCTTCGGGAGGCGCAGCACCCTGGGCGGATGGAGCGCTTCCTTCTTGGGGGGGCGGAGGTCTACCTGGACGGAGCCCACAACCCCCCGGCGGCCGAGGCCCTCGCCCGGGAGTTTCCCGCCTATCACCTCCTCTTCGGGGCCTTTCCCCGGAAGGACGTGCGGGGCGTTCTCGCCCACCTCCTGCCCAAGGCCAAAAGCGTCCGCTACGCCCAAGCGGGGGAAGGGGCTTTGGGGCGGGAGTTGGGGGAGCCCTTTTTTGAAGACCCTTGGGAGGCCTTGGAGGACGCCCTGGGGTGGGCGCGGGAGGACGGGGTCCCGGTCCTGGCCACGGGCTCCTTGTACCTGGTGGGGGCCCTGCGGGCCCTCCTCTCCCGGGGCGTTGGATGACCCCTTTGCCGAGGTCTTCGCCCGTGGGCCTTATACCCCTTTGGCGTGAATCCTTCGCCCAAGCCCAGGTACGGAAGCCCTGGGGGCCTTTTGGCCGGGGCCCCCATGTTGGCGCAAGCCAGCATGGGGTGGTATCATTCCCGGTCTTCCGCCAGGGTGCGCCCCGAGGGGTCGGTGAAGACCACCCGGCGCACCCGGTTGAGTTCCAGGACCACGTAGGGGCTGGTGAGGGCCTGGGTGACGATGGCCCCGGGCCTGGGGGAGGTGAGGGTGAGGACCACCCGGGCGGCGTCCCCGGCGTAGGTCACCCCGGCCACCCCCAGGTTGTAGCCGCCGGTGGGTTTCAGCCCCCAGAAGAAGGCGGCCACGCTCTTGTTGCGGAAGTCCACCGGGGGAGCGGGCGGGCGGGGGAGGCGGTTGCCCACCACGAGCCCCCAGACCTCGGCGAAGCGGGTGGGGTTGTTGGCCAGATAGGCCCGGGGCTCGGTCTCCGTGTAGGCGGCGTTGGTGCCCTGGTCCAGGACGCGGTAAAGGGGAGCGGGTGGGGTCACGAGCTCCACCTTAAGCCCATACTGCACCAGGAGGGCGCCCACCCGGTAGGCGTCGGGGGGAGGGTCTAGGGCAAGGGGCCGCAAGACCGGCTCGGCCAGCTCAAAGAGCGCCACCTGCCGCCCTCCCCGCCGGGCCAGCACCTCCCGCAGGAGAACCTGGGTCTCGGGGCCGGTGAGGGCGTAGAGGTCGGGGGTCTGGTAGCCCGCGGGCTGGACCAGGGTGCGCCGTTCCCCTTCCTTGAGGCTTCCCGTGAGCCGTACCCAGCCCACCCCGTCGTAGAGCCAGGTGGAGCGCAAGGCGGCCTGGGTCCTCACCTCCACGAGGCTTCCCGAGATCCCCCGCACCGCCTCCGCCGGGGGCCTCAGGGCGGGCCCCACCTCCCGAAGGAGGGGGCTATCCTCCACCCAAAGGGCCCCGGGCACGGCCCAGAGGCTTTCCCCTCCGGGCTTCCCTAGCCGGAGCACCCTCTCTCCCAGGCGCACCTCCCTGGGCTCCCCGTAGAAGTAGGTCCAGCGCTCCGTGGCCTCGGGGAAAAGGAGCTGCGCCTCGGCCACCCGGTAGCCCGAGCCCTGGAGCACCTCGCAGGCGGAAAGCAGGGGGAGAAGCAACAGGGGGACGAGAAGGCCTTTTCTCATGCCCCCATGATACCCTTCTCCCCTTTCCCTCCTTTTAAGCTTCCCTTAGGCCTTCCTCCAAGCCGAGGAAAGGGGAGGCCGCGCGAAGCCAGGGTGGGGCGCTAAGCGCCCGTTCGCCACCATGAATCCCTCGCCCAAGCCTAAGTGCCCGCGCCTTAGCGGCTCCGGGGGTCCAGGGCGTCCCGGAGGCCGTCCCCCAGGAGGTTGAAGGCCAGCACGGTGAGCATGATGAAAAGCCCGGGGAAGATCATGGTCCAGGGGGCGTTCATGGCGTAGCCCCCTTTGAAGCTGTCGGCGATCATGGCGCCCCACTCCGGGGCGGGGGGCTGGGCCCCAAGGCCCAGGAAGCCCAGGGCGGCGGCCTCGAGGGTGGCCGTCCCGATGGACAAGGTGGCCTGGACCACGAGGGGGGGGAGGGTGCCCGGGAGGATGTGCTTGAGGAGAAGGCGGCCGTTTCCCGCTCCCAGGGCCATGGCCGCCTGAACGAAGTCCAGCTCCCGTAAGGAGAGGACCATGGAGCGGGCCAGGCGGATGTAGACGGGCACCTGCACGATGCCGATGGCCAGCATGGCGTTTTGCAGGCTGGGGCCGGACACGGCCACGATGGCGATGGCCAAGAGGGTGCCGGGGAAGGCCAGGAGGAGGTCGGCGAGCCAGCCGATGAAAAGCTCGGTCTTCCCGCGGTAAAACCCGGCGAGAAGCCCGAGGAGGGTGCCCAGGACCAGGCCGAGGCTCACCGAGATCACCCCTACCTGCAAGGAGATGCGGCTTCCGTGGAGGACCCGGGTGAAGAGGTCCCGGCCCAGGTGGTCGGTGCCAAAGGGGTGCTCCAGGGAGGGGGGCTTAAGCCGGTTTAGGTAGTCGCGGTCGGTGGAGGGGTCGTAGGGCTTGAGGACGGGGACGAGAAGGGCCAGGAGCACCAAGAAAAGGGTGAGGAAAAGCCCTACCTTGCCGGAGGGGGATTTCAGAAAACGCCGGAAGGCTTGGCGGGTGGGGGTTTCCATGGCTTCACCGGTACTGAATGCGCGGGTCCAAAAGGGCGTAGGAGAGGTCCACCAAAAGGTTCACCAGCACGAAGGCCGTAGCCACCACCAGGACCCCCGCCTGGACCACGGGGTAGTCCCGGTTAAGGATGCCCTCGTAGATGTAGGAGCCGATGCCGGGCCAGGAGAAGATGGTCTCGGTGAGGATGGCCCCCCCCAGGAGGGTGCCAAACTGGAGGCCCACGATGGTGACCACGGGGAGGAGGGCGTTTTTTAGGGCGTGCTTGAGGATGACCTGGCGCTCGGCCAGGCCCTTGGCGCGGGCGGTACGCACGTAGTCCTGGGAGAGGACCTCCAGCATGGCGCTACGGGTGATGCGGGTGAGGATGGCCAGGGGGATGGTCCCCAGGGTCAGGGCCGGGAGGACCAGGTGCCGAAGGGCGTCTAGGAACACCGTTGGCCGGCCCTGGAGGAGGCTGTCTAGGAGGAGGAAGCCGCTGAGGGGCCGGAAGTCCAGGGCGAGCTCCGTGGAAAGCCTTCCCCCCGTGGGGAGCCAGTGGAGGTTCACGGCGAAAAAGTAGACCAGGAGGAGGCCAAGCCAGAAGACGGGCATGGAGACCCCCACCAAGGAGAGGCTCATGGAGAGGGTGTCCAGAAGGCTGTTCTTGCGCACCGCCGCCAGGATGCCCACCGGCACACCCACCGCCACCGCCACCAAGGTGGCGCTCACGGCCAGCTCAAAGGTGGCGGGCCAGCGCCGCTTCAGCTCCTCGGCCACGGGGATGGTGGAGACGGCGCTTTGGCCCAGGTCCCCTGTGAGGACGCTCTTCAGGAAGGTGAGGTACTGTACGTGGAGGGGGCGGTTGAGCCCAAGCTTTTCCCTGAGGGCCGCAAGCTGCTCGGGGGTGCCCCGCTCCCCCAGGATGGCCTGGGCGGGGTCCCCGGGGATGAGCTGGAGGAAGGTGAAGACCAAAAGGGTGATGCCCAAGAGCACGGGGACGAGCCCCAGAAGCCTCCGCAAAATGTAGCTCCCCATTTCTTCGCCTCAAAAAGCCCGGACCCCCCGAAGGGGGTCCGGAAAACCACGCCTTAGCGCTTCTCTATGGTCTCAAAGGACTCGGAGCCCAGGGGGCTCGGCGTCCAGCCGGTGACGTTCTGGCGCTTGGCCAAGAGGGGCTGGGAGTGAACGATGGGGATGCGCAGGGCCAGGTTGAAGGTGAGCTCGTCGGCTTGCTGGTAGAGGCGCTTGCGCTCCTCGAGGCCCGGGGTGGTGGCGGCCTTGGTGAGGAGGTCGCCCAGCTCCTTCGCGCAGAGGGGCTTGCCGCTCGTGTCAAAGAGGTCGGCGATGGGGCAGGCGAAGTGGGGGTCAAGGAAGTTCTGGGGGTCGCCGTAGTCCCCGGTCCAGCCCAGCATGTAGGCTTGGAAGCCGGGGGCCTTCTTGCGATCCGCAAGATAGCTGGCCCAGTCCTTGGTCTGAAGCTTCACCCGGATGCCGAGGGCGGAGAGGTCGGCGGCCATGGCCTCGGCGATCTCTTTGGGGGTGGGGAAGTAGGGGCGGGAGACGGGCATGTACCAGAGGTCCATCTCAAAGCCCCCCGGGTAGCCCGCTTCCGCCAGGAGGGCCTTGGCCTTCTGGGGGTTGAACTCGTAGTCCGTGACCTTGGGGGACTGGAAGGCCTTCATGGAAGGCGGGGTGAAGTGGCCGTCGGTGATCCCCAGCTTCCCCCAGAAGGCCTGGACGATGGCCTTTTTGTTGATGGCCATGGCGATGGCCTGGCGCACCCTGGGGTCGGACAGGGGCTTGTGGGAGGGGTTCAAGGCCAGGTAGCCCACGTTGAAGGAGGGCCGGAAGACCGGGGCCAGGTTCTTGTCGGCCTCGAGGTCCTTGAGGTTGGCCGGGGGAATGTCGGTGGTGAAGTCAATGGTGCCGGCCTTCAGGGCCGCCAGCCGGGCAGCGGGGTCCTTGATGACCCGGATGACCACCCGGTCCATCTTGGGGAGGCCCGCCTTCCAGTAGGTGGGGTTCCTCTCCAGGACGATCTGCTCCCCAGGCCGCCACTCTACCAGCCGGAAGGGCCCGGTGCCCACGGCGCTCCCCGTGGGGGAGCCGTACCTGGCCCCGTCCTTCCTTATAGCGCTTGGGCTTGCGATGCCGAAGTAGCCCGAGCCGATGGCGGCGGGGAAGGCGGGGAAGGGCTGGGTGAGGACAAAGCGGATGGTGTACTTGTCCACCACCTGGATTTCCTTCAGCAAGGAGCCCTCCTCGCCCTTGAAACCGCCGAAAAGCTCGGGCCAGATCTCGTAGCGGGCGGCGGCGTCAATGCGGGTGGGGTTCTTGGGGTCCCACCAGCGCTCCACGTTGAACTTCACCGCCTCGGCGGTGAGCTCGGTGCCGTCCTGGAACTTCACCCCCTGGCGCAGGCGGAAGGTCCAGACCTTGCCGTCTTGGCTGCTGAACCAGCTGGTGGCTAGGCCGGCCGTGACCTCCGTGCTTCCCGGCTTGAAGTCCACCAGGGTGTCGTAGATCTGGCGCTGGACGTAGATGGAGATGCCGTCGGTGATGTTGCCGGGCTCGAGGCTCACCGGCTCCCCGTTGGCCCCGAACACCAGGGTCTTCTGAGCGAGGCCGAGGCCCAAGGCCACGGCAAGACCGAGTAGGACTTTTCCTTTCATAGGGCTCCTTTCTGGGGTCCTTTCCCCTTGTCGTGCCGGACCAAGTATAAAGCGCCCCCCTAGGGGGGCGCAAGCCCGGGGTATCCGCCGCTTCCTTGGCCCGGGGAAGCTTTACCGGGGCCCCCATGCCGGCTTGGGCCGGCATGGGATGGTATTACCCCTCGCCGAGGTAGGCCTTCTGCACCTCGGGGTTTTCCGCAAGCTCCCGGGCGGGCCCAAAGAGGGTGATCTCCCCCGTGGCGAGGACGTAGCCCCGGTGGGCGATCTGCAGGGCCAGGCGGGCGTTTTGCTCCACCAGGAGGATGGTGCGCCCTTCCCGGTTCAGCTTCTGGATGATCTCAAAGATGAAGTCCACCAGGACGGGGGCCAGGCCCATGGAGGGTTCATCCATCAGGAGGATGCGGGGGTTTTGCATGAGGGCCCGGCCGATGGCCAGCATCTGCTGTTCCCCACCCGAAAGGGTTCCCCCCTTTTGCTGGCGGCGCTCGTAGAGCCGGGGGAAGAGGGTAAAGACCTCTTCCTTGCGCTCTTCCACCACCTTGCGGTCCTTTTCCAGGTAGGCCCCGATCTCCAGGTTCTCTTCCACGGTAAGGCGGGGGAAGATCCTCCGCCCCTCGGGCACGTGCCCCACCCCTAGGGCCACGATCTCGTGGGCGGGCAGGCGGTGGATGGGCCTCCCCTGGAAGAGGACCTCGCCCTGTCTTGGCCTCACCAGGCCGCTGATGGTGCGCAAGGTGGTGCTTTTGCCCGCCCCGTTGGAGCCGATGAGGGTGACGATCTCCCCCTCCTCCACCCGGAGGGAGATGCCCTTGAGGGCGTGGATGTGCCCGTAGTAGGTGTGGACTTCCCTAAGCTCCAAGAGGCTCATGCCGCACCTCCCGCCGCTCCCTTGCCCAGGTAGGCCTCGATGACCCGGGGGTTACGGCGCACCTCCTCGGGGGTGCCTTCGGCGATCTTGGAGCCGTACTCCAGCACGGCGATGCGGTCGGAGATGCGCATCACCAGGCGCATGTCGTGTTCGATCAGGACGATGGTGATGCCCAGCTCTTCCCGAAGCTTCTGGATGAACTCCTGGAGTTCCTCCGTTTCCCGGGGGTTCATCCCGGCGGCGGGCTCGTCCAGGAGGAGGAGCCGGGGCTTGAGGGCCAGGGCCCGGGCGATCTCCAGTTTGCGCTGCTCCCCGTAGGGGAGGTTCTTGGCCAGCTCGTCCTTCCGGTGGAGAAGCCCCACGTAGGCGAGGAGCCTCTCCGCCTCCTCCTTGGCGCGGCGCTCCTCCTTGCGGGCGAGGGGGGTGCGGAAAACGGCGTGGAAGTAGGGGACGCGGATGTGAACGTGCATCCCCACCAGGAGGTTTTCCAGGGCGGTCATGGCCCCGAAGAGGCGGATGTTCTGGAAGGTGCGCCCCACCCCCTCCTTGGCCACCCGGTCCGGGGAGAACCCGGTGATGTCCTTGCCGAAAAGGAAGATCCGGCCTTCATCGGGGGCGTAGATCCCGGTGAGGAGGTTGAAGAAGGTGGTCTTGCCCGCCCCGTTGGGGCCGATGACCGAGAAGATCTCCCCCTGGTTCACGGAAAGGCTCACCTCGTTCACGGCCACCAGGCCGCCAAAACGCTTGGTGGCGCCATGGACCTCGAGGGCCTTCATGCTTCCTCCATCTCCGCCCGGTGGCGCCTTTCGGGGATCAGCCCTTCCGGGCGGAAGATCATCATGAGCACCAGGATAAGCCCGAAGACCAGCCTCTCGTACTTGGCGGGGTCCACCTGGCTTGGGATCTGGGGGAAGCTGGTGCGCACGAACTCGCTGAAGGTCTTGAGGACGTCCAGGTTGAGGATGGTGAGGGCCGCTGCCCCCAGGATGGCCCCGGGGATGGAGCCCATCCCTCCCAGGATGACCATGGCCAGGATGGTGATGGAGGCCAAGAGGGTGAAGGACTCCGGGGAGACGAAGGTGCGCTGGGCGGCGAAGATGACCCCCATGACCCCGGAAAAGGCCGCCCCGGTCATGAAGGCCAAGAGCTTGGTGGGCAGGAGGGGGATTCCCATGGAGCGGGCGGCCACCTCGTCTTCCCGGATGGCCACCCAGGCCCGGCCGAAGCGGGAGTTGGCCAGGTTGACGTTCACCAGGACCACCAGGCCGATCATGAGGAGGACCAGGAGGTAGAAGAAGAGCTGGTAATCCGTGGTCTGGTCCAGGCGCACGCCCAAGTGAGCCATAAGGCTCCGGAACCCGTCTATGGGGGGGCGCATCACCGGGGTGATACCCTGGGGTCCGTTGGTGAAGTTAATGGGGTGGTCCAGGTTGTTGGCCAGGATGCGCACCACCTCCCCCAGCCCCAGGGTGACGATGGCCAGGTAGTCCCCCCTAAGGCGCAGGGCGGGCAGGCCGATGAGGAGGCCGGTGAGGGCGGTGGTGACCACGGCGATCCCCATGAAGAGGTACATGTACTCCCCAGGCAAGGGGAAGTGGCCCCTCATGAAGTTCCTGGCCTGCTCCGAGCCGAAGATGGCCCAGGTGTAGGCCCCCACGGCGAAGAAGGCGGCGTAGCCCAGGTCCAGAAGCCCCGCCATGCCCACCACCACGTTGAGGCCCAGGGCCATGGCGGCGTAGATGCCGATCTGGATGCCCAGCTCAAAGACGAAGGTGTTGGCGAAGCCGGCGATGGGGACGGAAAGGAGGAGGATGGCCAGGCCCAGGAGGACCCGGACCCAGGTGGGGATCCTGGGCAGGGTGGTGAGGGCCACCAGGATGCCCACCAGGCCGATGAGGCCCAGGGTGTTGCCGGAGCGCTGGAGACCCAGGGTAAAGGCCAAGGTGAGGAAGGCCAGGCTCAGGGTGCGGGCGTTCGGGGTAAGGCGGGCGAAGGCGGTGTAGAGGAGGGCGCCCAGGCCGAAAAGGCTGCTCAGGGCTCCCGGGGCCAAGAAGGCCAGGGCCAGGTAGCCCAGGCTTAGGGCGAGGGCGAGGGTGTTCATACCTTCTCCTTGACCACCTGCCCCAGGAGGCCCTGGGGCCGCAAGAGGAGGATGAAGATGAGGATGAGGAAGGCCACCACGTCCTTGTACTCCGTGCCGAAGTTGCCGTTGGTCAGGATGGGCAGGTAGGTGCCGAAGAAGTTTTCCAGCTGGCCGAGCACCAGGCCCCCCAGCATGGCCCCGGGGATGTTGCCGATCCCGCCCAAGACGGCGGCGGTGAAGGCCTTGATGCCGGGCAGGAAGCCCACGTAGGCGTTCACCGTGGTGTACTGCAGGGCGAAGAGCACCCCGGCCACCCCGCCCAAGGAACCGCCGATGAGGAAGGTGCGGGAGATGATGCGGTCGGGGTCAATGCCCATGAGGCTGGCGGTGGAAAGGTCCTGGGCCACGGCGCGGATGGCCACCCCCAGCTTGGTGCGGTTTACCAGGTAGGTGAGGCCCACCAGCATGACCATGGAGACCACGATGAGGATGAGGGATTTGGTCTGGACGAAGATGGCCCCTCCGAAGAGGTCAAAGGAGCCCTCGAGGTCCTCCACGGTGTGCATGCGCAGGAAGAACTCGTTGTGCCAGAGACCCTCGATGAGGCGCACCAGGTCCTGGAGGATGAAGGAAACCCCGATGGCGGTGATGAGGGGGACCAGGCGGTTGGTGGTGCCCCGCTTCCTCAAGGGGCGGTAGGCGAAGCGCTCCACCAGGATGGCGGTGCCCCCGGCCAAGGCCCCGCCCAGGAGGAGGGCGATGAGGAGGAGGAGGAAACCGCTCGGCACCTGGGGGGCCAGGTACCGGAAGACCTCCACCCCCACCACGGCCCCGATCATGAAGATCTCGGAGTGGGCGAAGTTGATGAGCTCCAACACGCCATAGACCATGGTGTACCCCAGGGCCACCATGGCGTAGACGAACCCCAGCACCAGGCCGTCAAAGATCACCTGGGGCAGGATGGAGAGGATCTGCTCTAGCAAAGGACCTCCTTTCTCCGGGCCAAGGGGGTGGCCCTCAGGCCACCCCCTCCTTTTTCCCCGAAGCTTACTTGGCGCCGGGGGCCGCCATCTCGATCACGCGGATGAGCTTGTTGTCGGCCCAGTTGCCGCTTGGGGCCACCTGCATGACGAAGTACTTGGCCTTCTTGTTGTCGCCCTTGTCGTCAAACTCAATGGTGCCGGTGAGGCCCTCCATCTTGACCTTGCGGACCTCCTGGCTCACCTGCTCCCGGGTGGGCTTCTTGTTGCCGGCGGCCTTGATGGCGTTTTCCAGGGCGGTGAGGATCACGTTGGCGGCGTCGTAGGCGTAGATGCCGAAGCCTTCCATGTCCTTGCCGTACTTCTGCTTGAAGCGCTGGGCCACGGCCTTGGCCTTGGGGAAGGCGGAGACGGGGCCGGCCACCGTGGTGTAGAAGGTGCCGGCGGCGTTCTCCTTGCCCGCCAGGCGCACGAACTCGCTGGCGTCCAAGCCGTCGCCGCCCATGAGGCGGGTCTTCACACCCCGCTCACGGAGCTGCTTCACGAAGGGCCCGATCTGGCTGTAGATGCCTCCGAAGTAGATGAGCTCGGGCACGGGCCGGGCCCCCCGGATCTGGTTGATGATGGGGGTGAAGTTGGACTGCTCCTCCGTGCCCACGAAGGCCACCGCCTTGCCGCCCAGGGCCTCGAGGCGCTTCTTGAACTCCTCCGCCAGGCCCTGGCCGTAGGCGGTCTTGTCGTGGATGACGAAGACGTTCTTCACCTTGAGGTTGTTGAAGGCGTACTCCGCCCCCACAGGCCCCTGCACGTCGTCGCGCCCGCAGATGCGGTTCACGTTGGGAAGCTTGCGGTCCGTAACCCGGGGGTTGGTGTTGGCGGGGGAGACCATGACCAGCCCCACCCGGGCGTAGACCTCGCTGGAGGGGATGGCCACGCCGGAGTTCAGGTGGCCCACCACGCCCAGGATGTCGGGGTCGTTGATGATGCGGTTGGCGTTGGCCACGCCCACGTCGGGGTTGGCCTGGTCGTCGTAGGGCACCAGGACCAGGTCAAAGCCTAAGGCCTTGAACCGGGCCTTGGCCTCCTCCACGGCCAGCTCCGCCCCCAGCTTGATCTGCTCGCCCAGGGCGGCCTGGGGGCCGGAGAGGGGGGACTGGGTGGCGATCTTGATGACGTTGGCCTGTCCCAAGGCCATGCCCAGGGCAGCCGCACCTGCTACCAGAAGCCCGATTTTCCTCATACCTACCTCCTTAAGCACGCGTTCGCGTTGCGGCCCTATTCTAAGGGGGGGGTAGGTGGGTTTGTCAATGCCCCGCTGAAAGTTTATTCCTGACCTGTGGGTCAACCCCCACCCCTCTTGGGGGCGGGGGTTGGGATACCCGGGGTCAGTATGTGGCCAGGTACTGGTCCAGCTCCCACTGGTGGACCGTGACCCGGTAGTCGTCCCACTCCATCTGCTTGGCCTGGAGGAAGTGGGTGTAGACGTGCTCTCCCAGAGCCTCTTGGATCACGGGGTCTTTCTTGAGGGCCTCGAGGGCCTCCCGAAGGGTCCCGGGAAGCTCCCGGATCTTGTGCTTCCGCCTTTCCCGTACGCTCATCTGGTAGATGTTCCGCTGGATGGGGGGCGGGGGTAGGAGCTTGCGCTCAATGCCGTCTATGGCGGCGGCGGCCATGACCGCCAGGGCCAGGTAGGGGTTGGCGGAGGGGTCGGGCATCCTGAGCTCCGCCCGGGTGCCCACGCCGCGGCGGGCCGGGATGCGGATCATGGCGGAGCGGTTGGAGGCGGACCAGGCGATGTTGGTGGGGGCCTCGTAGCCCGGGGTCAGGCGCTTGTAGGAGTTCACCAGGGGGTTGGTGATGGCCACCATGCCCTCGGCGTGGGCCAGCAGTCCGGCGATGAAGTGCAGGGCGGTCTTGGAGAGCTGGTACTCGGCCTTGGGGTCAAAGAAGGCGTTTTCCCCGTTCTTGAAGAGGGAGAGGTGGGTGTGCATGCCGCTTCCGTTGATGCCGCGGATGGGCTTGGGCAGGAAGGTGGCGTGGAGGCCGTGGTTCAGGGCCACGCGCTTCACCACCCACTTGAAGGTGGCGATGTTGTCCGCGGTGGTGAGGGCATCGGCGTACTTGAAGTCGATCTCGTGCTGCCCGGGGGCCACCTCGTGGTGGCTGGCCTCGATCTCAAAGCCCATGGCCACCAGGGCGTTCACCATGTCCCGGCGGGCTTCCTCGCCCTTGTCGATGGGGGCTAGGTCAAAGTAGCCCGCCTTGTCGTGGGTCTCGGTGGTGGGGAGGCCCTCAGGGGTCCTCAGGAAGAGGAAGAACTCGGGCTCGGGGCCGGCGTAGAGGTTGTCAAACCCGAGCTTCTTCAGGCGCTCGATCTGCCGCTTCAGGACGTAACGGGGGTCCCCCTCAAAGGGGCGGCCGTCGGGGTAGGTGACGTCGCAGATGAGCCTGGCCACCCGGCCCCGACCCGGGTCTTCCACCTGGTCGGGAAGGATGACGAAGGTGTTGTAGTCGGGCTTGAGGAGCATGTCCGACTCCTCAATGCGGGTGAAGCCCTCGATGGAGGAGCCGTCGAACATGATCTCCCCGTCCAGGGCCTTCTCAAACTGGGACTCGGGGACCTCCACGTTCTTGACCACCCCCAGGATGTCGGTGATCTGGAGCCGCAAGAACTTAACCTTCTCCCCTTTGAGCGCCTTGAGGATTTCCGCCTTGGTGTACGCCATTTTTGGTCTCCTCCTCCCTTGTGGGCCTGGGTTTTCCCCGGAAAACCCGACAAGGTTGTGCAAAGTGTAAGGGAAAACTGTGCTTCATGTCAAGATATCCCTGAACGCAAGGTCATAACAGGGGGGCTTGACCCTCCCTTGACCTGGAGGCGGGTAGACTAAGGCCGGAGGTGGCGTATGCTCAAACGGCGGGAAGTATTGAAAGCGGGTTTGGCCCTAACCCCCTTAGGGGCGGCTTTGGGCAGGGCCCAGGGGGGCTTCACCCTGACCTTGGTCCACACCAACGACACCCACGCCCACCTGGAGCCCGTGGAGCTCACCCTCTCCGGCAAGAAGACCCCGGTGGGCGGGGTGGCCCGTAGGGTCGCCCTCTTTGACCGGCTCAGGGCCCAGGCCAAGAACCCCCTCTTCCTGGACGCGGGGGACGTCTTCCAGGGCACCCTTTACTTCAACCAGTACCGGGGCCTGGCGGACCGCTACTTTATGCACCGGGCCCTCTACCGGGTGATGGCCCTGGGGAACCACGAGTTTGACCTGGGCCCCGGCCCCTTGGCGGACTTCCTCAAGGGGGCGAGGTTTAGGGTGGTCTCCGCCAACGTGGACGTAAGCCGGGAGCCTCGCCTGAAGGGCCTCTTCGCCCCCTACGCCGTGGTCGTGGTGGGCGGGGAGCGGATCGGGGTCATCGGCCTCACCACCCCGGACACCCGGGAGATCTCCAACCCCGGGCCCACCGTGGCCTTCCTGGACCCCTACGAGAGTGCCCAGAAGGCGGTGTACGAGCTCCTTTCCAAAGGGGTGAACAAGATCGTGGTCCTCTCCCACCTGGGCTACGGCGAGGACCTGAAGCTCGCCCGCAGGCTCGTGGGGGCCCAGGTGATCGTGGGCGGCCACTCCCACACCCTTTTGGGAAGCTTCCCCCACAAGGAGCTTTCCCCCATGGGGCCCTACCCCACGGTGGTGAAGAACCCCGAGGGGAAGGACGTCCTGGTGGTCCAGGCCTGGGAGTGGGGGAAGGTGGTGGGCCTCTTGGAGGTCACCTTCGGGGCCAAGGGGGAGCTTCTCGCCTACAAGGGGGAGGCCCTCCTCATGACCCCGGAGGCCGCCCCCGAGGACTTCTTCGCCAAGGAGGCCCTTCTGGCCTACGCGCAGCCCGTCATGGCCCTGATGCAGCAGGTGATCGCCGAGGCCCGGGTGGACCTGGTGGGGGAAAGGGCCATCGTGCGCAGGCGGGAGAGCAACCTGGGGAACCTCATCGCCGACGGGATGCTCTGGAAGACCAAAAACGCCGGCACCCAGATCGCCCTGCAAAACGGCGGCGGCATCCGGGCCTCCATCCCCAAGGGCCCCATCACCGTGGGCAAGGTCTACGAGGTGTTGCCCTTTGGGAACACCCTGGTGGTCATGGACCTCAAGGGGAAGGAGGTCCTGGCCGCCCTGGAAAACGGGGTCTCCCAGTGGGAGAACCAGGCGGGCCGTTTCCTGCAGGTCTCGGGCCTCCGCTACGCCTTTGACCTCGCCCGCCCCGCGGGGAGCCGGGTGGTGCGGGTGGAGATGAGGACGGAGAAGGGGTATGTGCCCCTGGACCTCGAGGCCACCTACCGGGTGGTGGTGAACAACTTCATCGCCAACGGGGGCGACGGCTTCACCGTCCTCAAGGAGGCCCAGGGCTTTAGGGTGGACACGGGCTTCTCGGACGCGGAAAGCTTCATGGACTACCTGAAGGAGCTCAAGGCGGTGGAGGCAGGCCTGGAAGGGCGGATCGAGGTGCTCAACGAGCCCAAGGGGGAGCGCCCCGCCTACTGGGCCTACCGGGTGCCGGGACGGGTGGGCGTGTAAAGGGGCGAAGCCCCGGGGAGTTCCCCTCCTTTTGGGGCCCCCGCTCTGGCGAAAGCCAGAGCGGGGTACTTAGCCCGCCGGGGCGAGGACGAGGACCGGGTCCCCCACCCGCACGGCGCCGCCCTCGAGGACCCGGGCGTACACCCCCCGGCCCCCGTAAAGGAGCTTGGGCAGGCGGAGGTCAAACCGGGAGAGGCTCTTGCACACGGTGCAGACGTAGGAAAGCTGAAGAAGGGCCTCCCCCACCCGAAGCCTGGCCCCTGGGGGCAGGGCGTGGGGGTCCAGATCCAGGAGGAGGTTCTCCCCCAGGGCCCCGAAGGGGAGCTTTATCCCCGCCTTCTGGGCCTTCTCGTAGGCGGGAAGCCCGGCCACCAACACCGCCCGGTCGGGGTCTTGGCCGGCGTGCCGGTCCCCCAGGGCGCCGTGTCCCGCCACGAGGAGAAGCTCCCCCACCTGGGGCTTGGGAAGGCCCGGTTCCCGGCCCAGGTGGAGGGAGAGGACCCGGTTCATTCCTTGCGGGTCTCCGGGGTGTAGTGGGCCTGGAGGTAGGCGAGGATCTTCTCGGCCACGTCCGGAGGGATGAACTTCTCGCCCCCGAAGGTTTTCAGCATCTTGTCCACGGTGGGCTTCCAGTTGGCCAAGGGGGGCTGCATGGTGATGTAGGTGACGCTGTGGCAGATGGAGCAATAGCCCATCACCAACTCCTTGCCCTCCCCCTCCGCCAGCTCGGCGGTGTAGAGGGGGTAGGCCCCCACCTTGTAGACCGTGCCCTCTCCCGGCTTGGCGGGGGCGGGCTGGAGGATGAGGCCCAAGGGCCCCTGGGCCCAGTTGCCCGCCACCACGCCCGGAACCTCGGCCAGCACGAAGCCCAGCAGGGAAAGCCCCAAGGGTACCAGCCAGCGCTTCTTCATGTTCTCCTCCCTACTTGGCCGCCAGGACCACCACTTCCTGGCGCTCGATCTTGTTCCAGAGGTAGCCGCCAGGGTTCCAGACCCCGGTATCCGGCTGCACGTTCCCCTTCTCGTCTGTGGCCCGCACCGCCAGAACATAGGTGCCGGGGCGCTCGGGCCGCCAGGTGTACTCAAAGGTGCGGAAAGAGTACTTCCCGTAGTCGGCGCCCAGGATGGCGGGGCGCCAGGTCTGGCCGCCGTCGGTGGAGACCTCCACCTTCACCACCCGGCCGTAGCCGCTGAAGGCGATGCCGCGGACCTTGGCGGGCATCCCAGCCACCAGGGGGTAGGAGCCGTCGGGGTCAATGATGAAGGAGCGGACCGGCATGTTGACCTTGCCGATGGGCACGGTCTTGACCCGGCCCGCCGCCACGTCCTCGGGGGTGGTGGAGCCGTTGGGGGTGTCGGGAATCCTGTAGGCGGTGGCCATCCAGAAGTTCTTATCGGGCTCGGTGAGGGCCCGGATCCAGGTGACGTGTTTTAGCCAGTAGGTGGCGAACTTCCCCGGCACCACCAGGCGTACGGGGAAGCCGTTCAGCATGGGGAGAGGTTCCCCGTTCATTAAATAGGCCAAGATGGTTTCCTCTATGACCGGGTCGTCCAGGTCCAAGGACTTGATGAAGCGGCCCGAGCCCAGGTTTTCCGGCCCCTTGCCCCGGTCCAGGCCTTCAAACTGGATCTGCACCGTGCCCGGCTTCACCCCGGCGTAGTCCAGGAGGTCTTTGAGCCGTACCCCGGTCCAGAGGGCGTTGCCCATGGCCCCGTTGCCCCACTGTCCCCCCGCGACCCTAGGTTGGAAGCGGCTTCTGGAGTTGCCCGAGCACTGGTTCACGGCGGCGATGGAGACGGGCTTGAACTTGCGGATGAGGTCCTCGAGGGAAAGCTCCACCGGGCGCTCAAAGTTGCCCTCAAGCTTTAGGCGCCACACGGAGAGGTCGATCTCGTTGGGGATCTCGTCCAGGTGGTAGCGGACGTAGAAGGCCTCGTTGGGGGTGAAGGGGGTGCGGAAGTAGTGGCGCGGGGTTTCCAGCTGGACGGGGCGGTCCGTCATGCGGAGCAGGGGAAGCTTTTGCGGGTATACGGCGTAGGGGTGAACCCCGTTCCAGTAAGGGTTGGCCTGGGGCCCGGTGAAGCTGGGAAGGGCCTCTTCGGCCTGGGCTGCGGTCTGCGCCAAGGCGGGCCTCGAGGCGAGCAAGAACCCCCCAGCGCCCAAAAGCTTCAGAAGCTGCCTTCTATCCACTCTTCTCATAGCGCCCTCCCTAGGGGACATTTGTACTTTACCGGGGAAGCGTTTTTCTGTCAAAGGGGGGTATGGGGAAAACAGACTTGACCGCTATACTGCATAGAGCCCCAGGAACTTGAGGGCGGAGAGGGGATGGAAGGAGAAGGCCTCCATGGCCGCCTTCTTCTCCCTGATCCCTCGGCGGTGGAAGAGGGAGACCAGAAAGGCCCGGAGGACCGCCAAGACCCGCGCCCCCACCCCCCGCACCTGGCAGGCGTCTTCACGGAAGAGAACGTCCCGTACCCAAAAGGACCGGTTCTCCACCTCCCACCGGGAAAGGAGAAGCTCCCCAAGCCGCCTCGCCTCCGCCACCTCCGGCCCCAGGCTGGTGAGGGCGTAGCTCACCGCGCGCCGCACCTCCCCCGTCCCCTTGTGCGCCACCTCCCGCTCCAGCCGCACCACCTGCCGGCACCCGGGAAAGGCGCGTACCTCTTCCGGCAAGTGGGGGGAGGCCCAGACCCGGTAGGTCCACACCTCCCCGTCCCGCGCCAGACTCCACACCGCCTCGGTCTCCCCGGGAAGCCGCCTCTCCTCCATCCCCTTGAACACCTCCAGAGCCCACTCCAGCAGTTCCCCCTGGTTGGCCTTCAAAAGGAAAAGGTAGGCCCCCCTTTTTGCACCACCTTCCCCGCCACCTCCGGGTACAGGTACCCCGCGTCCCCCACCACCACCTTCCCCTTGAGCCCCTCCGCCCCAAGGCGGTCCAGGAGCTCCAAGAGGGCTTGATCCTCCCTCCCCTCCGCCTGGGCCTGGGCCAGGGTGGTCCGCAGACCCAGGGCCAGGACCTCCACCAGCCTGACCTGGGGGCTTTTCCCCTTGCCGCTTCCCCGAAGGTGCTTCCCGTCCACCACCAGGACCTCCCCCAGCTCCACTTCGGGAAAGACCTTGAGCAGGGCTTCCTGGAGCTTATGGGGGTCCAGGCGGTGCAGGAGAAGGGTGAGGATGGTGTGGCCCGGGGGCTTGCGCAGGCCGAGGTGGGGCAAGAGGTGAGGGTTGGCGCGGGCGAAGCGTTCCACGCCCCTCAGGGAGTCCACGCGGAACTGCTTTCCCGTCAGGGAAACACCTTGTGGAAAGCCACCAGGATGAGGGCCAGGAGGCTCCACAGGGGGTACCGCCGGTTGCGGGCCCGGGGGTCGGGGATCTGGGACAGGGCTTCGCGTAGGGTCATGCCTCTTCTTTACCCCAGGGGCCGTATATAGGTCAAGTCTGATGGGGAAAAGCTGTGAGTTGCGAGGGGGGCTTCCCGCTCGTAAAGGCCTTGGGTATCCGGAAGGGCCCTTTTCGGCGTATGATGGGAGGCATGCTCAAGGGCGAAGGCCCGGGTCCGCTGCCGCCCCTTCTTCAGCAGTACGTGGAGCTTCGGGACCGCTACCCGGACTACCTCCTCCTCTTCCAGGTGGGGGACTTCTACGAGTGCTTCGGGGAGGACGCCGAGCGCCTTGCCCGCGCTCTCGGCCTCGTCCTCACCCACAAGACCAGCAAGGACTTCACCACCCCCATGGCGGGGATTCCCATAAGGGCCTTTGACGCCTACGCCGAGAGGCTCTTAAGGATGGGCTTCAGATTGGCGGTGGCCGACCAGGTGGAGCCCGCCGAGGAGGCGGAGGGCCTGGTGCGGCGGGAGGTGACCCAGCTCCTCACCCCGGGGACCCTCACCCAGGAGGCCCTCCTCCCCCGGGAGGCCAACTACCTGGCCGCCGTCGCCACCGGGGACGGGTGGGGCCTGGCCTTTTTGGACGTCTCCACCGGGGAGTTCAAGGGGACCCTCCTCAAGGGCAAAAGCGCCCTCTACGACGAGCTCTTCCGCCACCGGCCCGCCGAGGTTCTCTTGGCCCCGGAGCTTCGGGAGAACGGGGCCTTCGTGGAGGAGTTCCGCAAGCGCTTTCCCGTGATGCTCTCCGAGGCCCCCTTTGACCCGGAGGGGGAAGGGCCCTTGGCCCTGAGGCGGGCCCAGGGGGCGCTTCTCGCCTACGCCCGGGCCACCCAGGGGGGGGCCTTGAGCGTGCGCCCTTTTCGCCTCTACGACCCCGGGGCCTTCGTGCGCCTGCCCGAGGCGAGCCTGAAGGCCCTCGAGGTCTTTGAACCCTTGCGGGGCCAGGACACCCTTTTCGGGGCGCTGGACGAGACCAGGACCGCGCCTGGAAGGCGGCTCCTCCAGGCCTGGCTCCGCCACCCCCTTCTGGAAAGGGGGCCCCTGGAGGCGCGGCTTGACCGGGTGGAGCGTTTCGTGCGGGAGGGGAGTTTGAGGGAGGGGGTGAGGCGCCTCCTCTTCCGCCTCGCGGATTTGGAGCGCCTGGCCACGAGGCTGGAGCTTTCCCGGGCAAGCCCCAAAGACCTCGCCGCCCTCCGCAGGAGCCTGGAGATCCTCCCCGAGCTTAAGGGCTTCCTCGGGGAGGAGGTGGGGCTTCCCGACCTTTCCGGCCTTTTGGAGGAGCTTAGGGCGGCTTTGGTGGAGGACCCGCCCCTCAAGGTTTCCGAAGGGGGGCTCATCCGGGAGGGGTACGACCCGGACCTGGACGCCCTAAGGCGGGCCCACGCCGAGGGGGTGGCCTACTTCCTGGACCTCGAGGCCCGGGAGAAGGAGAGGACCGGCATCCCCACCCTCAAGGTGGGGTACAACGCCGTCTTCGGCTACTACCTGGAGGTGACCCGGCCCTACTACGAAGAGGTGCCTAAGGAGTACCGCCCCGTCCAGACCCTCAAGGACCGGCAGCGCTACACCCTGCCCGAGATGAAGGAAAGGGAGCGGGAGCTCTACCGCCTCGAGGCCCTGATCAAGAGGCGGGAGGAGGAGGTCTTCCTCGCCCTGAGGGAGAGGGCGAGAAAGGAAGCGGAGGCCCTAAGGGAGGCGGCGAGGATCCTCGCCGAGCTGGACGTCTACGCCGCCCTCGCCGAGGTGGCGGTGCGCTACGGCTACACCAGGCCCCGCTTCGGGGAGAGGCTTCGCATAAGGGCGGGGCGCCACCCGGTGGTGGAGCGCCGCACCGCCTTCGTCCCCAACGACCTGGAGATGGCCCACGAGCTCGTCCTCGTCACCGGGCCCAACATGGCGGGGAAGTCTACCTTCCTCCGCCAGACCGCCCTCATCGCCCTCCTCGCCCAGATCGGGAGCTTCGTGCCCGCCGAGGAGGCGGAGCTTCCCCTCTTTGACGGGATCTACACCCGCATCGGGGCCTCCGACGACCTCGCCGGGGGGAAGAGCACCTTCATGGTGGAGATGGAGGAGGTGGCCCTGGTGCTCAAGGAGGCCACGGAAAGAAGCCTCGTCCTCCTGGACGAGGTGGGCCGGGGCACGAGCAGCCTGGACGGGGTGGCCATCGCCACCGCTCTGGCCGAGGCCCTGCATGAGCGGCGGTGCTACGCCCTCTTCGCCACCCACTACTTTGAGCTCACCGCCCTCGCCCTGCCCCGGCTGAAGAACCTGCACGTGGCCGCCAAGGAGGAGGAAGGGGGCCTCGTCTTCTACCACCAGGTTTTGCCGGGCCCCGCCTCCAAGAGCTACGGGGTGGAGGTGGCGGAGATGGCGGGCCTCCCCAAGGAGGTGGTGGCCCGGGCCAAGGCCCTCCTCCAGGCCATGGCCGCAAGGCGGGAAGGCGCCCTGGAGGAGGTCTTGGAGCGCCTCCTCGCCTTAGACCCCGACCGCCTCACCCCCCTCGAGGCCCTAAGGTTCCTCCACGAGCTCAAGGCCTTGGCCCTGGGCCTCCCCCTGGGTAGCATGAAGGGGTGATCCGCCCCCTGCCTCCCGAGCTCAGGGGCCTCCTCGCCCGGGGCGAGGTGCTCCTTGCGGTGAAGGACGCCGTGCGGGAGCTTCTGGAAAACGCCCTGGACGCCGGGGCCAAAAGGGTGCGGGTGGAGCTTTGGGGCGGTGGGCTTGAAAGGCTTGTGGTGGAGGACGACGGGGAGGGGATCCCCCTGGAAGACCTCCCCCTCGCCGTGGAGCCCTACGCCACGAGCAAGCTCCAGGACCTCGAGGACATCCGCACCCTGGGCTTCCGCGGCCAGGCCCTTTACGCCTTGAGGCAGGCGGCCACCCTCAAGATCCGCTCCCGGCCCCGGAAGCAGCTTGGGGGGGGCCTCCTTTGGGTGAGGGGAGGGCGGGTGGAGGTGAGGGAGGGCCCCGCCCCACCGGGGACCCGGGTGGAGGTCCTGGGCCTTTTCCAGGGCGAGGGGCGGGACCCCAAGGGGGAGGTCCGGGGGGTTTTGGAGCTCCTCAGGCGCTACCTCCTCCACCACCCCCACCTTTCCCTGACCCTCTTCGTGGAGGGGGAGGCCAGGCTCCTCTTCCCCGGGGCGGGGCTTCTGGAGGCGGCCCGCCTCGCCTTCGGCAGGGTCTTAGCGGAACGGCTCTTTCCCGTGGAGGCCGAGGAGGGGGAGTGGGCCCTTTTGGGGCTCTTCTCCGGCCCCCAGGTTTCCCGCGCCCGGGAGGATGCCCTCTTCCTTTCGGTGAACGGCCGTCCCGTGGCCTTCCCTCCGGGGCTTCTCAAGGCCGTGCGCCGGGCTTATCGGGAGCTCCTTCCCGAGGGGCATTTCCCCGTGGGGGTCCTGAACCTCAGGCTTCCCCCTTCCGCCTTCCGGCTCCGCTTGGACGCCCGCAAAGAGGAGGTTTTTTTGGAGCCCCAGGTGGAGGCCTTTGTGGAAGAGGCCCTAAGGGAGGCCCTGGGACGGAAAAACCTGGCCCGCCTCCTCCCCGACCCCAAGCCCCTTCTTCCCCTTTCCCCCCCCACCCCTTCCGGCCTACCCCGGCTCCGCTTCCTCGCCCAGTTCCGGGAAAGCTACCTTCTGGCCGAAGGGGAGGACACCCTCTACATCGTGGACCAGCACGCCGCCCACGAGCGGGTGATCTTTGAGGAGCTCAAGCGGCGCCTCGAGGGGGAAGGCCTGGCCCCCCTCCCGTACCCGGTTGTGGTGGAGCTCTCCCCCGGGGAGGAGGAGCGTTTGGGCCAGGGCATGGAGGGCCGGCTTTTCGCCTACGAGCCCTTCGGGCCATCGAGGGTCCGCCTTCTGGAGGCCCCGCCCTTCCTCCACCCCTACCCCCTTTTGCTCCCCGAGGTCTTCAAGGAGGCCCTCCGGGGCGAGGGGGGAAGCCTTCGGGGTCTTCTTGCCCGGCTTTCCTGCCTTCCTGCCCTCAAGGCGGGCCACCCCCTGGGGAAGGCCCAGGGCCAGGCCCTTCTGGACGCCCTCCTCACCTGCGAAACCCCTTGGGTCTGCCCCCACGGGAGGCCGGTGCTTCTGGCCCTGAAGGAGGAGGAGCTCATCCGCCGCTTTGGCCGCCGCTCGGGGGCTCGGGGAGGAGAAGGAGCCCGTCCTCATCGGCCACCAGGAACCACCCCGGAAGAACCTGTGCCCCGAGAACCTTGAGGCGCACGTCCACCTCCCCCTTGCCCTCCTTGGCGCTCCTTTTGGGGGTGGCGGCGAGGGCAAGGACGCCGATGGGGACCTCCTTGAGCTCCTCCACATCCCGCACCGCCCCGTGGACCACCACCCCGGCCCACCCCTTTTCCCAGGCCAGGCGGGCCAAGTTCCCCCCCAAAAGGGCCGTCCTGAGGGAGCCTCCCCCGTCCACAAAGAGGACCTGGCCTGCGCCGCCTTCCTCCAGGACCTTACGCACCAGGGCGTTGTCCTCAAAGACCTTAAGGGTCCTGATCCGCCCCGCGAAGCGGGTCCTGCCGCCAAAGCTTTTAAAGACCATGGGAAGGGTTTCCCCTTCCAGGTGGAGGTCCGAGAGATCCGTGGTCCGCGCCTCCATGGGGATATAGTAGCCCCCATGGAGGAGGCGCGGCTTCTTATCACCTGCCCGGACCGCCCCGGCATCGTGGCCGCCGTCACCGGTTTCCTCTACGCCCACGGGGCCAACATCACCGACCTCCAGCAGCACTCCACCGACCCCGAGGGGGGTACCTTCTTCATGCGGGTGGCCTTCACCGCCTCCCACCTGGACCTGGCCCGCCCCGCCCTGGAAAGGGCCTTCCAGGAGGTGGTGGCAAGCCGCTTCCAGATGCGGTGGCGCTTGGCCTATGCCTCGGAAAAAAAGCGCACCGCCATCCTGGTTTCCAAGCCCGCCCACGCCCTACTGGAGCTCCTTTGGCGCTACCGGGTGGGGGAGCTTCCCATGGACCTCCGCCTCGTGGTTTCCAACCACCCCGACCACAAGGAGGAGGTGGAGCGCTTCGGCATCCCCTACCACCACGTGCCCGTGGAGAAGGGCAAGAAGGAGGAGGCGGAGGAGAGGATCCTCGCCCTTCTGGAGGCGGAAGGGGTGGAGCTCGTGGTCCTCGCCCGTTACATGCAGGTCCTTTCGCCCTCCTTCGTGGAACGGTATCCCATGCGCATCCTCAACATCCACCACTCCTTCCTCCCGGCCTTCGCCGGGGCCGACCCCTACCGCCAGGCCTACGAGCGGGGGGTGAAGCTCATCGGGGCCACGGCCCACTACGTCACCGAGGAGCTGGACCAGGGCCCCATCATCGAGCAGGACGTGGTGCGGGTCTCCCACCGCCACTCGGTACGGGAGATGAAAAGGCTGGGGCAAGAGCTGGAAAGGACCGTCCTGGCCCGGGCGGTGCGCTGGCATCTGGAAGACCGCATCCTGGTCCACGAGAACCGCACCGTGGTCTTCGTCTAATCGCCGCCTAACGGGGCGGGGGTAAGGTGGGGCCAGGAGGTGGCGCATGAACCTAGGCCGTTCCTTCGTGGGGTTTTTGGTGCTTTCCGTGATGGCGGGGGCCGTGCTCTGGTGGGGCCTCTCCCAGGGCCAGACCCCCCGCCCCCAGGCCGCCCCGCCCCCTTCGGACGGGGGTCTTCTAGAGTACGAGCGGAACACCGTGGAGATCGTGGAGCGCTACGGGGACGGGGTGGTCTACGTCTCCGTGGTCACCCGGCCCCAGAGCGTCCAGCTTCCCCCGGGGTTTGAGTTCTTCGCCCCCTTCCTGCAGGTGCCCCCTCAGCAGGGCACGGGCTCCGGCTTCGTAATAGACAAGGAGGGGTACATCCTCACCAACTACCACGTGGTGGAGGGGGCAAGCCAGATCACGGTGAAGTTCCACAACGATCCCAAGGAGTACCGGGCCCGCCTGGTGGGGGCGGCGCTCCCTTTGGACGTGGCCCTTCTCAAGGTGGACGCACCCAAGGACAGGCTGGTACCCCTGGTCCTGGGGGACTCCGACCGGATCCGGGTGGGACAGAAGGCCATCGCCATGGGGAACCCCTTTGGGCTGGAGTTCACCGTGACCCAGGGGATCGTTTCCGCCATCCGGGAAAACCCCGGGGCCATCGGGGACGAGTCGGGCCTCGTGCCCCAGGTGATCCAGACGGACGCCGCCATCAATCCCGGGAACTCCGGGGGGCCCCTCCTCAACTCCCGGGGCGAGGTCATCGGCATCAACACCGCCATCTTTACCCCCACGGGCCAGTTCGGCGCGGCCCAGTTCGCCGGGGTGGGGTTCGCCTTGCCCATTAACCTGGTGAAGCAGTACCTGCCCGAGCTCAGGGCGGGGAAGACCCTGACCGCCGAAGCCATCGTCCGAAACCGGCCCCGGCTCGGGGTGTCCTTGACCCCCCTCTCCCTTTACCCGGAAAGGCTCCGCCAGCAGTACAACCTGCCCGAAAGCGGCCTCATGGTCCAGGAGGTGGAGCGGAATAGCCCCGCGGAGCGGGCGGGCCTCAAGCCCCCGAGCCGCTTCGCCTACATCCAGCTTCCCACGGGGGAGGCACTGCAGGTGGGGGTGGACGGGGACGTGCTCTTGGAGGCGGACGGGGTGCCCCTCACCTCCATCGCCCAGCTCCGGCAGGTTCTCTACGCCAAGAAGCCGGGGGAAGCGGTGGTCCTCAAGGTCTGGCGCCAGGGGCGCACCCTAACCCTCAGGGCGGTCCCCCAGGTGATCCGCTAAGGAGGCCAAAGAAGCCTTACCCTCAGGCATCCCCCCTCCGCTTGGAACCAGATTTCCCCCAGGCGGAGGGCTAGGCCCACCTCCGAGCAGTAATAGAGTTCCTTCCGCCTCTCCTGGGCCAGGACCTGGTTCCAAGGGTAGGCCCCGGCGGTGTAGTAGGCCTCCGTCTCGGCGTCGGTGTAGGCCCGGAAGCCCTGGAAGCGAAAGAGGGGCCGAAACTCCAGGAGCACGGGCTTCCCCGTCACCGAGTTCACAAACTCCACCCGCCCCTCCTCCCAGGGAAGGAGGAGGAGGAAGCGCCGGGTGGCCCCTTCCTCCACCGCCACCAGGCGGACCAAGGAGAGGGTCCCCAAGCCAAACCAAAAGGCCCAGCTCCTCAGGAGCCGGGCCCAGGGGTTTAGGGAAGGCGCCTTCCTCACCGCTTCACTTCAAGGCCCCCGCCTCGCGGAAGTAGCGCAGCGCCCCCTCATGGTAGGGGATGGTGCCGCCCACGAAGCGCACGGCGTTTTCCAAGGAAGTGTCCTTAGCGGCGGCCACCGCTTGCCGGAGGGCCTGGAGGTTTTCAAAGGTGGCCTTGGTGAGGGCGTAAGCCGCCTCCTCGGGGAGGCTCGCCGGACAGACGAAGAGGTTCCAGAAGGTCAGGGTGGGGGTGTCGGCGCGGGTGTTGTAGGTGGCCTTGGGGATTACCCCGGTTCCCGCGAGGCCGGGAAAGCGTTTCTGGAAGGTCTGGGCCACGGTGCTCTTGGGGTCAATGGGCACCAGGTAGAGGCGTTGCCCCTTCCGGGCCAAGGCGGCGGAGAGCTCGGTGATGGCCCCGGTGGGTAGGCCCCCCGACCAGAAGAAGGCGTCCAGGTTACCTTCGGAAAGGGCATTGGCGCTCTCCTGCGCTCCCAGGCGCTCCTGCTTGGCGAAGTCCTTGGGGGAAAGACCTGCCGCCTGGAGGACGAGAAGGGCCTCCACCTCGGTGCCCGAGCCCGGGGCCCCGGTGGAGACCCGCTTGCCCTTGAGGTCTTGGATCACCCGGATGCCGCTTCCCTCCCGGGCGGCGATGTGCAGGTAGTTGGGGTACATGGCGAAGAGGATGCGGGCGCTCTTGGCGGGCTTGTCCTTGAAGCGCTCGTGGGTGCCCGTGTAGGCCAGGTAAGCGGAGTCGGGGAGCACGGTGGCGCAGTAGTAGGTGCCTCCCCCGGTGCGGTTCTCCAGGAGGAGGAGGTTGTCGATGGAGGCCGCCGTCTGGATGGCCTGGGCCTCCGCCACCCCTGCCTTGTTCCAGATCTCCGCCAGGGTGGTGCCGTAGTAGAAGTAGACCCCGCCCACCCCGCCGGTGGCGATGACCACCTTGGGCTTTTGGGCCAGGGCCAGGCCGCTCAGGGCTAAAAGGGCCAGCAGGACTCGCTTCATCCCCTTCCTCCTTTCCTTCGGCCCTACCCTAAGCCCCTTTAGGCCCTCCCGTCAAGCCCTTGCGGAAGAAGGGGAGGCCCAAGAGGAAGGCGGCCAGATTCAGGTAGGGCTGGGGCACGAAGAGGAGGACCGCCAAGGCCCCCAAGGCCCAGGCCTCCCAGCGCTTAAGGGGCCTCCTCGTGTACCCCGCTCCCGAGGCGGAGAGGTAGACCACCCCAAGCCCCACGGCGAGGAAGCGCCAGAGGATGAGGAGCCAGGCCTCTTGGGGCGGGGCGGTTTCCAGGGCGGGCACGATGAGGAGGGCCGAGCCCGAGTAGGCCAGGAGGAAGAAAAAGCCCACCAGGTACTTGGAAAGGGCCACCCGGGCGGCGTAGACCCCGGTCCGCAGAGGGTCGGTGCCGAAGACGCTGGCGGCGGCGTAGGCGGAGAGGGCCACGGGCGGGGTCACGTCGGCGAGGACGGCGTAGTAGAAGAGGAACATGTGGGTGGCGAGGAGGGCGGCCTGCTGGGCGGCCTCCGGGCCCAGGCCCTCCGCGGTGAAGTTCTTCACCGCCAGGGCGATGATGGCGGGGGCGGTGAGGGCGGAGGTGAGGACGTAGGTGGCCGTGGGGGGGACGCCCATCCCCAAAACCAGGCTAAAGAGGGCGGTGATGAGGGTGGCGAGGAGGAGGCTTTCCCCGGAAACTTGCTGCAAAAGCTGGCTGAACTTGGAGGGGAGGCCGGAGATCACCATGTTGGCGAAGATGAGGTTGGCGGCGGTGACGGCGGTGCCGATGGGAAGCAGGGTGCGGAAGCCTTCGGCAAGGCCTTGGAAGAGGGGGCCGAGGCCCTTGGGCCTCAGGGTGGGGTCCAGGTAGGCCAGGGCCACGAAGAGGACCAGGGCGAGGCTCGCCGCGGTGCGCACCTCGTACCCCAGGTAGAGCATGGCCACGATGAGGAGGATGGGGAGGAAGATGAAGCTGTAACGCAGGACGTAGGCCCTTCGGCCCATGCCGAGCTCTGGGGCCACGGGCTTAAGCCCCGCCTTCCTGGCGTAGAACTCGTTGAAGGCCAGCACGGTGGTGAGGTAGAGGAGGGCGGGGCCGATGGCCATGACGATCACCTTCAGCAGGGGAATCTGCAGGATCTCCACCATGATGAAGGCGATGGAGCCCAAAACGGGCGGGGTGATGAGGGCGATGGTGCCGGCGGTGGCCACGAGCCCCGCGGCGATGAGGCGGTCGTAGCCCGCCCGCTCGTAAAGGGGCTTGGTGAGGGCGGCCACGAACTGGGTGTCGGCGGCCCCGCTTCCCGAGAACATGCCCATGAAGACGCTGGCGATGCCCGTAACCCGCCCGGGGGTGGCGGGGTGCTTGCCCACCAGGGCCAGGGCCATGTTGGCCACCACCCTGCCCAGGCCCAAGGCGGCGATCATCCCGGAGAGCAGGGTGAAGTAGACCAGGTACTTGGCGGAGACCCCGGTGATGAGGCCGTAGATTCCGGCCTCCGTCTCGTTGAAGGTCTTGCCCAGGAGGAGGTCGATCCCCTGGCGGCTTCCCCTAAAGGCCCCCGGGAAGAGGTCGGCGTAGAGGTTGTAGCTGAAGAAGAAGAGGACGAGCACGGGCATCACGGGGCCCAGGAGGCGGTAAACCGCTCCCAGGACCAGCGTGATGAGGCCGAAGGACATGGCCATGTCCCAGGGCTCGGGCAAGACAGCCCGGTAGACCAGCTCCTCAAAGTGGCGGAGCTGGTACAAGGTGGGGAAGAGGGCGAGGAGGACCCCCAGGAGGTCGGCGGGGCGCTTGAGCCCGGGGAGGAGGGCGGGCAAGACGGCCACCGCCCAGTACAGAAGACCCGTGAGCTTGGCGGCAAGGGGCAGGCTTACCCCGGGGACGTTGGGGAAGAGGAAGTTGTAGAGGGGCACGAGGCTGAAGAGGAAGTAGACCCAGGCCCCGGGGGTGCGCTTCCTCGGCAGGTAGAAACTCACCAGATAAGCGCCCAGAAGGAGGAAGAGGACGTGGGTGCTCCGTTGTAGCTGTACCTGATCCAGGATGGGGATCTCGGCCCGGGAGAGGGGGGTGAAGGGGTGGAGGACCAGGTAGAGGCTATAGAGGGCCCCCAGCACCAGGACCCAGTGGGTGAACCGGGTGAGGGGGGTGGAGGGGTAGGCCGGGTGTTCTAGCTCCATGGACTTCTCCAAGAAAGCCCGGGGTCCGGGGGTTCCCCGACCCCGGGCGCGTGCGGCTTCTTACTTGAGGAGGCCCTTTTCCTTCAGGTAGCGTTCCGCCCCGGGGTGGAAGGGGATGGGGAGCTTGCCGTAGAGGCGGACGGTGGCCTCGAGGCTGGTGTCCTTGGCGGCGGCCACCGCGGTGCGCAGGGTGTCCAGGTTCTCGAAGACGGCCTTCACCGTGGCGTAGGCGGCCTCGGCGGGCAGGGTGTCGGGGCAGACCACGATGTTGCCCGTGGCCAGGCCGGGCACGTCGGTGCGGGTGTTGTAGACGCTCTTGGGCACCTTGTAGGTGTCCACCAGGCCGGGGAAGCGCTTCAGGACCACCTGGGCCGTGGTGCTCTTGGGGTCTATGGGCACCAGGTGGATCCGGTCCCCCTTCCGGGATAGGGTCTGGGAGAGTTCCACGATGGAGCTGGTGGGCAACCCTCCCACCCAGAAGAAGGCGTCCAGGGTGCCCTCGGCCAGGGCCTTGGCCGCCTCGGCCACGGGGAGGCGCTCCCGCTTGGCGAAGGACTCGGGCTTCACCCCGGCCCCCTGGAGGACGAGGAGGGCCAGGTTCTCCGTGCTGGAGCCGGGTTGGCCCGTGGAGACCCGCTTGCCCTTCAGGTCCTGCACCAGCTTGATGCCCGTCTTTTCCGAGGTCACCAGGTGGATGAAGGAGGGGTACATGTAGAAGAGCACCCGTTGATTCTTGGCCGGGCGTTCTTTGAAGCGGGGGTCCTCTCCCGTAAAGGCCACGTAGGCGGAGTCCGTGGTGGTGAGGGCGCAGTAGAAGGTGTTGGCCTGGGGGTTGGTGCGGTCGCGGAGGAGCTGCAGGTTGTCGTAGGAGCCCCCGGTCTGCACGGGCTGGGCCTCCGCAGCCCCCGCCTTGTTGAGGATGTCCGCCAGGGCGGTGCCGTAGTAGAAGAATACCCCCCCGGTGCTTCCGGTGCCGAGGACCACCTTGGGCTTCTGGGCCAGCCCAAAGGCCGCAAGGGACAGGGCCACGAGGATAAGGCTTCGCTTCATGTTCACCTCCCGCATACTTTTGCGCCCATACCCTACCTTGGTCCCGGGGTCCTGTCAAGGGAGGAAAGGCCCAGAACCCTTGCCTGGAAGGCCCGCAGGAGATCGGTCTTGCTGAGGACCCCCACAAGCCTTCCCTCTTCCAGCACCAGGGCCCGGGCGTAGCCCTGCTCGGCCATGCGTTCCAGGGCGCTTAAGGCCGTGTCCTCGGGGGAGAGGAGGAGGGGGGGCTGGAGGTAGCGTTCTATGGGGGCTTCTGGGTCAGCCCCCTCGAGGTGCTCCAGCCCCACCGCGCCCAAGACCCGGCCCTCCGCCACCACGGGGAAGCCCGAAACCTTATGGAGGAGGGAAAGCCTGAGGAGCTCGCCCACGGGAAGGTCGGGGGGAAGGGCGATGGGGTTTTGGGTCATCAGGTCCTTCACCTTCAGGCCCTCCAGGGCCTGGGCCAGGAGGGTGGCCTCGGCGTCGGCCCTCGAGGCCATGTACACGAAGAAGGCCATGAGGACCAGAAAAGGGTTGAAGACCGTAAGCCCAAAAAGCCCCAGGGCCAGGGCCACCGCCTGGCTCAGGGCCAAGGCCTGCCTCGTGGCCTGGAGGTAGGGCTTCCTGAGGGCGAGGAGGGCACGGAAGACGCGGCCCCCGTCCAGGGGCAGGGCGGGGAGGAGGTTGAAGAGGCCCAGGGTGAGGTTCACCAGGGCCAGGTAGTGGGTGAGAAACCCTAAGACCCCCTCCCCCTGGCGCAGGAGCCAGAAGAGGAGGGCCAGGGCGAAGCTTACCAAAGGCCCCGCCACCGCCACCCAAAGCTCCCTTAGGGGTTCTCGCGGGATCCGTTCCAGCTGCGCCACCCCGCCCAGAAGCCACAGGGTGATGCGCCGGGTGGCGATGCCGTAGCGCCTCGCCGCGAGGGCGTGGCCCAGCTCGTGGAGGAGAACGGAGAGGAAGAGCCCCGTGGCGGCCAGAAGGCCGAGGAGGAAAGGCCAGGGCCCCCGGAGGAGGCCCTCTTCCTGGGGGAGCCCGAAGAGCCTCAGGTACAAGGGCAGGTTCCCGGCGATGAGCAGGGCCAGGAGGGGGAGGACCACCAGAAAGGAGAGGTCCAGGTAGAGGGGGATGCCCAGGAGGCGGAAGAGGAAAAGCCCGCGCTGGAGCATGCCTCAGTATAGGCCGACGCGGGGCATCCCGGTTATGACTGGTCGGTCAGTCGTAGGATAGGGGGGTGCTGGCCCTGGCCCTTCTCCAAGACGCCCGCTACCGGACCTACTGGATGGCCCTTTTCGTTTCCCAGATGGGCACCTGGATGCAGGCGGCGGCCCAGGGGTGGCTGGTCCTCCTCCTCACGGGAAGCGCCGAGCGGCTGGGCTTGGTGGTGGCCCTGCAGTTTCTGCCCTCCCTCCTCTTCTCCCTGCCCGCCGGGGTCCTGGCGGACCGCTACCCCAAGCGGAACCTCCTCCTCTTCACCCAGGGGGGGATGATGGTCCTGGCCCTCCTCATGGCCCTCCTGATCCTCACCGGGTGGGTGCGTTACGGGCATGTCCTCCTCTTCGCCTTCCTCTACGGGGCCTTGAACGCCATGGACCAGCCCGTGCGCCAAAGCTTCACCGTGGAGCTGGCGGGCCGGGAGCGCTACCCGGGGGCCATCGCCTTGAACTCCTTCGGCTTCAACCTGAGCCGCCTCCTGGGGCCGGCCTTGGCGGGGGTCTTGATCGCCCTCTACGGGGTAGGGGTGGCCTATCTGGCCAACGCCCTCTCCTTTTTGCCCCTCCTCCTCGTCCTCCTCCGCCTACCCCCGGGGCCCGTGGGCGAGGGAGGGGAAGGCCGCTGGTGGCGGGAGGCCCTGGAGGGGGTGCGCTTCGTGCTGGAGCACCCCCTGGTGCGCCGGGTGGTGGGGCTGGTCCTCTTCGCCAGCCTTTTCGGCATGAACTTCCAGACCCTGGTCCCCGCCTACGCCCGGCTGGTGCTCTCCCTTTCCGCCACCGGCTACGGTTTTTTGGTTTCCAGCGTGGGGCTTGGAGCTTTGGGGGCGGCCTTGATCATGGCCTTCACGGGGAGGCCAAGGCCCGGGCGTCTCCTCCTGGGCGCCTTCGCCCTGGCCTTGGCCCACCTGGGCCTCTTCTGGGCCCACCGGTCCTCGGTGCCCCTTTTCTTGGCCTTAGGGGGGTTTGGCATGATCTCCGTTCTCATCAACGCCAACACCTTGGTACAGCTTTCCGTTCCCGACCGCCTGAGGGGCCGGGTCATGGCGGTCTACAGCCTGGTGATGCTGGGCACGGGGCCTTTAGGGGCTTACCTCACGGGGCTTCTCTTTGAGCTTTTGGGGGGGCGGCTGGCCGCCTTGGCCCTGGGGGGGATGGTTCTCCTGGTGGGCCTCTACCAGCTCCGCCCCTGGCCTAGGGGGTCCAGTCCTCGGGCCTAGGCCCCAGGCCAAGCCGCCAGGCCACTCCTCTCGCCACCCTAAGCCCCGCTTTCCCGTCCCCGTAGGGGTTCTTGGCCTGGCGCATGCGGGAAAGCTCCTCCGGGTTTTCCAAAAGCTCCCTCACCACCCGGAAGACCCTTTCGGGGTCGGTGCCCGCAAGCCTGAGGATCCCGGCCTTAAGCCCCTCGGGCCTCTCCGTGACGTTCCTCAGGACCACCACGGGCACCCCTAAGGCGGCCCCTTCCTCCTGGAGGCCCCCGGAGTCGGTGACGAGGAGGAGGCTTTCCCGCATGAGGGCGGCCATGGGGCCGTACTCCAGGGGGTCTAGGAGCACGAAGTTTCGCACCCCCTTGAGCACCGGGAAGACCGCTTCCCGCACCACGGGGTTCAGGTGCACCGGGTAGACGAAGGTGAGGTGGGGGAAGGCCTCGGCCACCCGCTTGAGGGCCCTGGCGAGGTCCTGAAGGATGGGCCAGTTCTCCCGGCGGTGCATGGTCACGGTCACGTAGGGCCCTTCGGGAAGCCCTTCGGGAAGCCGCCCGAGCTTGGCGGCCAGGAGCACGGCGTCCACCCCGGTCTGCCCCGTGACCAGGATCCCCTCTTCCCGCTTTCCCTCGCGGAGGAGGTTTTCCTTGGCCAGGGGCGTGGGGGCGAAGTCCAGGTCGGTGAGGACGTCGGTGAGGCGGCGGTTGGCCTCCTCGGGGAAGGGTTCCTTGAGGTTGTGGCTTCTCAGGCCCGCTTCCACGTGGCCCACGGGAATCCCTTCCAGGAAGGCCGCCCAGGCCACGGCGAAGGTGGTGAGGGTGTCCCCGTGGACCAGGACGTAGTCCGCCCCCATCTCCTTGAGGGCCCTCGCCGCCTGGGGGAGGATGCGGGCCGCGAGGTCGGGCAGGGCCTGGCGCTCCTGCATCACGTCCAGGTTCCGGTCCTCCTGGATGCCGAAGAGGCTCAGGGCCTGGCGGAGCTGTTCCCGGTGCTGTCCCGTGAGGAGGACCAGGGGCCTGAGGTAGGGCATGGCCTTCAGGGCCAGGTAAACAGGGGCCATCTTGGTGGCCTCGGGTCTCGTGCCGAAGGCGAGGACCACGCGCTTCATTCCCCCCTCCAGAAGGCTCTAAGCCTGCGGTACGTTACCCAGGAAAGGCCCAGGAAGGTGGCGAGGAGGCTCGCCAGGATGGCCTCCCAGGGCATCCCCAGGTAGGCCATGGCCACGAGGTTGAAGAGGAGGGCCACCCCCCAAAGGAGGAAGGCGGCCCGCCTTTGGGAAAGCCCCCGGGCCAGGAGGCGGTGGTGGATGTGGTCCTTCCCCGGGGTGGAAAGGGGGTTCTGTCCCCGAAGAAGCCGCCTCAGGACCACCTGGGTGGTGTCCAGGATGGGTAGGAGGAGAAAGAGGGCTGGGGGAAGGAGGCCCAAAAAGGTGGTGAGCTTGAGGTTGCCGAGGAGGGCGGTGGCGGCCAGGGTGTAGCCCAGGAAGTAGGCCCCCGCGTCTCCCAGGATGATGCGGCTTGGGTGCAGGTTGTGCCGCAAAAACCCCAAAGCGGCCCCGGCCACCGCCGAGAGCACCAGCGTCCCCGCCGCCCAGTAGGGGAACTGGGCGGAGACGAAGAGGAGGCTCATGGCGCTGATGAAGGCGATGCCCCCGGCGAGGCCGTCCAGGCCGTCCATGAGGTTGAGGGCGTTGGTGATCCCCACCACCCAAAGCCAGGTGAGGAAAAGGCCCAAGGCGGGGTCCAGGGGCGTGCCGAAGGCGGCCTCGAGGCGCACCCCCACCGCCATGAGGAGGAGGGCGGCCAAGGTCTGGACGAAGAGGCGGAAGAGGGGCGGAAGGCCGAACTGGTCGTCGATGAAGCCCACCATGACCAGCCAGGCTCCTCCCAGGAGGATGGCGAGGACCTGGATGAGCACCTGTTCCACCAGGATGGGCCGGAGGAAGGCCGCCACCACCAGGGCGAGGACCACCCCGGCGTAGACGGCGAGCCCCCCGGCGTTGGGGAGGGGTTCCCGGTTGAGGCGCCTTTCGTTGGGCAGGTCGGCCCAGCCCACCTTCAGGGCGAAGCGGCGCACCTGGGGCAGGAAGCGCCAGGTGAAGAAGAGGGCCAGGAGGAAGACGAAGGCCACGGTGAGCCATCCCGGCCCCGTGGGGTCGGCGATGCCAAGGCGTCTTAGAAGCTCGCTCATTTGGTCCCGTAGATCCGGTCCCCGGCGTCGCCAAGCCCGGGGACGATGTAGCCGTGGTCGTTGAGGTGCCGGTCGATGGCCGCCACCACCACCTCGGTGTCGGGGTGGTCCTGGGCGATGCGCTCTAGGCCTTCTGGAGCGGCGATGATGCACATGAGCTTGATGCCCGTGGCCCCCCTTTCCTTGAGGAGGGCGAGGGCGTGGCTAGCGCTTCCCCCCGTGGCCAGCATGGGGTCCAGGAGGAAGACCCTCCTCTCGGCGATATCTGGGGGGAGCTTGGCGTAGTACTGCACGGGGTTCAAGGACTCGGGGTCCCGGTAGAGGCCGATGTGCCCCACCCGGGCGTGGGGTACGAGCTTCAAGATGCCCTCCACCATGACGAGCCCCGCCCGGAGGATGGCCACCAGGGCCAGCTTTTTCCCCGAGAGCACCTGGACCTTGGCCGGGGCCACGGGGGTTTCCACCCAGGCCTCGGTGAGCTCGAGGTCCCGCATGGCCTCGTAGGCCATGAGGAGGGAGACCTCCTCGGCCAGTTCCCGGAAGTCCTTGGGGCCCGTGCTTTTGTCCCGGAGGTGGGCCAGCTTGTGCTGGACCAGGGGGTGGTCCACCAGGGTGATCCTCATCCCCATGAGCCTAAGCCCCCGCGCGGGGGTTGCGCAACCTAAGTGCCCGCACCTTGGTTTCGCAACATGAGGTGCCCGAACTAGGGCTGGAAGAAGGCTCTTTTGGGGCCCCCACCGCGGCGAAAGCCGCGGTGGGGTGCCTAACACCCCCTTCCCCGGAGGGGAAGGCAGTCCCGGAAGAAACTTAGGGCCCTGGGGAGCTTTTCCTTGAGGGCCTCGAGGAAGCCCGCCGGATGCTTGGTCCGGAACCAGTGAAGGTCGTGGAGGTAGGTGAGGGGCACGTAGAAGGCGAGGCGTTCCCGGACCTCCTTGGGGTAGAGGCGAGCCATGCGGAAAAGGCTTTCCCGGGCGGCTTCCTCTCCCAAAAGGTCCAGGCTTCCCGTCTTCAGGAGGGCCAGGTCCCTGGCGGGGTCGTCGCCTCCCGAGCGCACCCAGTCCACCAGCAACACCTCCGGGCCTTCCTCCCCCGGGGCCTTTACCAGCAGGTTGCCCGCCCAGGCGTCCCGGTGGCAGAAGCGGCGTTCCACCCCGGCGGCCAGGGCCACCTCCCGCCTCAGGGCCCGGACCAGCCCCAGGGCCTCGGGCACCTCCCGGAGGCTCTCGGCAAAGGCCTCTAGCCGGGCAAGGAGCTCCTCCTCGGAAACGTACCCCGGCTCCGGCAGGCGGTGAAGGGCGAGGAAGAGGTGGGAAAGGGCGGCCAGGGTCTTGGAGGAGAAGGCCTCCGGTGCGAAGGGCTTCCCCGGGAAGCGGCGGGTGATGAGGACTCCCTGGCCCTCCACCTCCGCCACCCCCAAGACGAAGCTTCCCAGGCCGGCCCGGGCCATTCGCTCGGCCTCCAGGGCCGCCAGCTGGGCCTCCTCCTTTCGGTAGACCTTGTAGACCCGCTCCCCGTCGGTGTAGACCCGGGCCTCAAACCCCCCCAGCGGGGTCAGGCGGGCGAAGCCTTCGGGGGGGAGGAGGCCCTTCAGGGCGGCCACGGCCACGGGGCTTATTCTAGCCGTGTGGAGCTCCTGCGCCTCGAGGCCACCCTCCTCTCCCTAGGAGACCGGGTCCTTTCCTTTGACCGGGAGGGCCGTCCTTACCACTATTTCCGCCGAGGCCTCACCTTCAAGCGGTCCCTGGACGGAAGCCTCCACCTGCGCTACCGGGAGGGGGAGAGGAGGCGGCGGAAGCTCACCCGGGAGGAGGCCCTGGAGGTCTACCGGGAGGTCCTGGCCCTGGCGGAGGTCCACCTGAAGGACGCGCAAAGGCGGCGGGAGGTCTTGCGCTGGACCCCGGAAGGCCTCTTGGACTCCCGGCCCTACCGGGAGGCCTACCCCTGGCCCATCGGCATCCTCCCCCCCGACGCCTACCTTTCCGTGGTCCTCCAGGCCACCACCGGCTGCACCTGGAACCGCTGCGCCTTCTGCAGCTTCTACCAGGACCGCCCCTTCCAGAAGCGAAGCCCCGAGGCCTTCCGGGAGCACATCCAGGCCGTTTTGGCCCTCCTGGGGCGGGGAAGGCTTCTCAGGCGCGGGGTGTTCCTCGCGGACGGGAACGCCCTCGCCCTCTCCGAGCCCCTTCTTCCCCTCTTGGAGCTCGTACGGGCCCACTTCCCCGGGGAGCCCGTGATGGGGTTTCTGGACCTCTTCACCGGCCTGAAGAAAGCCCTTTCCTGGTGGGAAAGGCTTGGGGGTATGGGTTTGAGGCGGGTCTACATCGGCTTGGAGACGGGGCACGCTCCCCTCCTCGCCCTCCTCCAGAAGCCCGGCCACCCCAAGGAGGCCCTTCCCCTGGTGCGGGCCTTGAAGGAGGCCGGGCTTTCCGTGGGGGTGATCCTCATGGTGGGGGCGGGGGGAAAAGCCTTCCGGGAGGCCCACTTCCGGGAAAGCCTCGCCCTTCTCTCCGAGCTTCCCTTGGGGCCGGAGGACCTGGTCTACCTTTCCCCCTTCCAGGAGAACCCCCACGCCCCTTACGCCCGCCTGGCCCTCGAGCCCTTGGAGGACCTCGAGGGGGAGCTCCAAACCTGGGTGCGGGCCCTCAGGGCCCTGGGCCTGAAGGCGGGCCGGTACGATATCCGGGAGTTCCTGTACTAAGGGCCCGCACGTTGTTTTCACAACACGGGACGCCTAAGTTAGGGCTAGGAGAGGGCCCTTTTGGGGTCCCCGCCGCGGTGGGGTATTTAGGCGCCCCGGCGGCGTATACTTAGGCCATGAGCGCGTCTTCCGAGCGCCAACTCTACGAGGCCTGGGTGGAGCTCCTCTCCTGGATGCGGGAGTACGCCCGGGAGAAGGGCGTGCGCTTTGAGAAGGAGGCGGACTTCCCCGACTTCATCTACCGCATGGAACGCCCCTACGACCTCCCCACCACCATCATGACCGCCTCCCTCTCCGACGGGCTCGGGGAACCCTTCCTCCTCGCCGACGTCTCCCCGAGACACGCCACGCTCAAGCGCATCGGCCTCCGCCTGCCCCGGGCCCACATCCACCTCCACGCCCACTACGAGCCGGGCAAGGGCCTGGTCACGGGGAAGATCCCCCTCACCAAGGAGCGCTTCTTCGCCCTGGCGGATCGGGCGCGGGAGGCCCTGGCCTTCGCCTAGCCCTCCAGGGCCTCCCAGAGGGCCAGGACCACCCGGTGGAGGAGGGGGAAGGCCCGGGGGGTGGGAAGAAGCCTTTTCCCCCGGACGCGGAGGAGGCCTTCTTGGGCGAGCTCCTCCGCCGCTTCGCGAAGGAGGGGGAAGAGGACGAGCCCCGTCCTCTCCTCCACGGCTCCCACGTCCACCCCTTCCTTGAGCCTTAGGCCCAGCATGAGGCTTTCCTTGGCGTGCTCTAGGGGGGAGAGGGCTTCCTCCTTCGGCGGCTCCCCTCGGAGCCAGCGGGGAAGGGGCGGGTTCGTGCGCCTCAAGGCATAGGCCTCCCCCTCCCCGGGGTACTGCCCCGTGGCCGCGGGGCCCAGGGCGAGCCAGAAGCCCGCGCGCCAGTAGACCAGGTTGTGCCGGGCCTCTTCCCCTTCCCTGGCGAAGTTGGAGACCTCGTAGCGGAATAGCCCGGCTTCCCCCAGCACCTCCTCCGCCCGCTCCATGGCCCAGGCCTCCCCCTCGGGGTCCTCCTTTAGGCCCAGGAGGGCGAAGGGGGTGCCCTTCTCCACCTGGAGGGTGTAGGCGGAGACGTGGCCCACGCCCAAGGAAGCCGCTTCCTTCAGGTCTCCTTCCACCTCCTGCATGGGAAGGCCCAGGATGAGGTCTATAGAGACGCGAAACCCCGCTTCCAGGGCCATCTCCACCGCCTTGAGCGCCCCCTTCCTCCCGTGGGCCCGCCCCAGGAACCTGAGCACCGGGTCCTGGAAGCTTTGCACCCCTAGGGAGAGGCGGTTCACCCCGAGGTCCTTGAGGAGCCGGAGGCGGCTTGGGGAGAGGGTGCCGGGGTTGGCCTCGAGGGTCACCTCCGCCCCTTTGGCGAGCCGCCAGGGAAGGCTTTGGAAGAGGGCCACCAGCTCCCGGTCCCTTAAGTAGCTCGGCGTTCCCCCGCCCAGGTAGAGGGTGTCTAGGGCTTCGGGAAAGCGCTCGTGGAGGGCTTGGGCCTCTTCCCCAAGGCGCCTTAAGTAGGCCTCCACCCACCCCGGCCCCCGCCGGACCACGTGGAAGTCGCAGTAGGGGCATAAGGTGGGGCAGAAGGGGACGTGGACGTAGAGGCTAGCCACGGCCACTTTTCAAGACCTCCTCCACCCAGGCCACGGTCCGCTCCGCGAGCGCGAGGGCTTCCCTCCAGTCCTCCTCCGTGGCTTCCGGGAGGTCCCCGGGGTAGCGGCTGGCGACGGCAAAGGGGTTAAGCCGGGCAAGGGCTTCCAGCTCCAGAGGCACGGGGAGATGGGGGCGGATCAGCTCCAAAAGCCTTTCCAGGTCGTGGGTCTTGGGAAAGGGTATGCCTAAGGCAACCAGAAGAGCTTTGAGGGCCTTTTCTGCGGCTTGCTGGGCATCAAAGCAAGGTTCCTCCCAAACGACCTCGGGGCTTATCTGCCCAAGGCGGGCCCGGGCCAGGTTGCTCTTGGCCCGGACGAGCCAAGCCAAGGGATCTGTGGCTTCATGCGGCATAGAGCACCCGGCCTTCCCTTAGGACCTTGGGGTAAAGGGTGGTCCAGGCGTCCCGGTACTTTTCCAGGTCCTCCGCGGTGGCCAGAAGGAGGTCCAGGCTGAAGCCCTGTGTGGCCTTGCTCGCCGCCAGGTAGAGGTCCTTCCACACCCGCATGGTCTTGTACTCGGGAGGCACCACCACGAGGAGATCGTAGTCGCTTTCTGGGCGAGCTTCCCCCCGCGCCCGGCTGCCGAAGAGGATGACCTTTTGCGCCGGGACGGTCTTGAGGATGGCCTCGAGGACCGGGGCAAGCTCCGGGTACTCCACTCCCTCAGTCTACAAAGAGGAGCCGGAAATCGTTGAGATTGGTCCCCGTGGGGCCGGTCTTCAGAAGGGTTCCCGCCTCCTGGAAGAAGCCGAGGCTGTCGTTTTCCTCGAGGAAGGGCCTGGGGTCCAGCCCCTTCTCCCACACCGCCGGGGTGAGGAGGGCCCCGGCGGCGCCGCTATTCCCGTCCAGGCCGTCGGAGTCTGCGGCGAGGGCGTGGAGGGGGGTTTTGAGGTGGGCGTAGAGGGCGAGGAGGAACTCCAGGTTCCGCCCGCCCCTTCCCCTCCCCACCACCCGCACCTGGGCCTCCCCCCCGGAGAGGAGGAAGAGGGGCTTTTTGAAAGGCACCCCGTGGGCGCGGATGACCTCTATGAACTCGGCGTGGAAGCGGGCGAGGGCCCTGGCCTCCCCCCCGAAGCGGTCGGAAAGGATAACCGCCCGGAAGCCCTGGCCCCGCAAGAACCTTTGCGCCGCCTGGAGGAGGTGGAGGTTCGTCCCCACGAGGCGCCAGGCGAGGCGCCTTAGGGCGGGGTCTTGGGGCTTCAGGGTCTCGGGGAGGCGCCCTTCCGCCCCCTGCCGGAGGACGGCCCGCACCCTCGGGAAGGCGAGGCCAAAGCGGTCCAAGACGGCCAGGGCCTCGGCGTAGGTGGTGGGGTCCGGGTGGAAGGGGCCCGAGGCGATGACCGAGGGGTCGTCCCCCGGCACGTCGGAGAGGAGGAGGACGTGGACCTTCGCCCTGGTGGCGAGAAGGGCCCTTCCCCCCTTGATGCGGGAGAGGTGCTTGCGCACGGCGTTCATCTCGTGGATGCTCGCCCCGCTTTTGAGGAGGACCTCGGTGAGGGCCCGCTTCTCCTCCAGGGTGATCCCCAGGGGGGCGCACCACAGGGCGCTTCCCCCGCCCGAGACCAGGGCCAAGACCCGCGCCCTTGGGGAAAGGCCCTGGAGGAGGCTGAGGACCTCCTCGGCCGCCCGGAGGCTCTCCTCGTCGGGGAGGGGGTGGCGGGCGAAGACCGCCTTGAGCCCAGGGGCCTCCTGCCCCTTGGGCAGGGTGAGGTAGTAGGGAACCTCCCCGTAGCGGTCCATGGCGGCCCGGAGCATGGGGGCGGCCGCCTTCCCCACCGCCAGGACGAGGTCCGGCCGCCAAGGGGGGAGGTGTTTCGCCGTGAGGCGGTAGGGGTCCGTGGCCTTCAGGGCCTCGAGGAAGGTTTCCCTCAGGAGGGCTTCCACGCCAGGTCCGTCCGGTCGAAGTCCTGGCCCTTGTAGAGGAGGGGTTCCCCCTCTACCCGGGCTAAGGCGTAGCTCAGGCAGTCCCCAAAGTTGAGCCCGGCGGGGTGCCTGCCCCGCCCGTAGCGCCGGTAAGCGGAGATGGCCTCTCGGGCGTGCCTTTCGGTGAAGGGCACGATCTCGGCCTGGAGCTCGGTTAGGAGTTCAAAGAGAAGATGCACCCGCTCAAAGCCCAGCCGGGCGCCCAGGACGATCCCCGCTTCGGCCAAGGTGGGGCCGGCCACCTTGTGGGGGCGGGTGCGCCGGAGTTGCTCCAAGAGCTCCTCGTACTCTTCTTCCCGGAGGAGAATGGCCAGGAGGGCGGAGGTGTCCAGCACCATCAGTACCCCTCCTTGCCGTACCCCAGGATCTCTTCCTCCTCTTCCTTGGAGAGTCCCTTCCCCAAAAGCTCCGGCGGGATCTGGGGCCAGACCTCCTCCTCCAGGAAGCGGATCACCCGGTCAAAGCTTCGCTTCCGCTGAAGCTCCCTAAGGCGCATCTCCAGGGCCTTCCTCACGGCCTCCGTCTTGGTCTCCCCGGCGAGGCGGGCCACCTCCTCGGCCAGGCGCTCCACCTCCCGGTTGCGGATGGTGAGGGCCATGCTTTCAGCATGGCTGTACAAAGGTATGCATGTCAAGCCAAGGGCTCCCTCCCCTCGTAGAGGAGGGCGAGGAGCTCGGCGGTGTGCAGGACGGGGAGGTCCAGGTAGGCCTGGATCTGGGTGAGGCAGCCGATGTTGCCCGTGGCCACCAGGTCCGCCCCCGTGGCCTTGAGGTTTTCCGCCTTTCTCTTCCCTAAGGCCTCGGCGATCTCCGGCTGGAAGAGGTTGTAGGTCCCGGCGGAGCCGCAGCAGAGCTCCCACTCCTTGGGCTCCACGACCTCGAGGCCCGCCGCCTTGAGAAGCCTCCTCGGGGCCTCCCTCACCCCCTGGGCGTGGGCCAGGTGGCAGGCGTCGTGGTAGGCCACCCGCAAGGGACGCCTGGGAGGCGGGGGCGGGGTGAAGCCCAGCTCCTCTAGGAGGACGCTTACGTCTTTCACCTTGGCGGCGAGGGCCCGGGCCTCCTCCTCCTCGGGTTCTCCCAGGAAGAGGAGGGGGTACTCCTTCATCCCCGAGCCGCACCCGGCGGCGTTGGTGACCACGTAGTCCACGTCCCGGAAGGCCTTCAGGTTCTTCCGGGCGAGGCCCCTCGCCCCCTCCTTGTCCCCGGCGTGGAGGTTTAGGGCGCCGCAGCAGGCCTGCTCCTTTAGAACCAAGACCTCCACCCCGTTTTCCTGGAGGACCTGGATGGTGGCCTGGTTGATGGAGGGCCTGAGGACCCTCTGGGCGCACCCCAAAAGGATCCCCACCCGGGCCTTCCTCTCCCCCTTGGCGGGGTAGACCTCCCGGTAGGGGGCCTCCTCGGGAAGGCGGTCCGGGAGGAGGGCGAGGGGGGCCTTCAGGGGCTTGGGAAGGGGGAGGGGCTCGAGGAGGGGCTTCAGGCGCGCGCCGAGCCCCGCCAGGGGCCGGAAGCGCTCCGGGTAGGGGAGGGTGCGGAGGAGGCCCAGGCGGAAGACTCTCTCCAGGGGGAAGCGGTGCCGCTTTTCCTCGCTCCACAGGCGGAAGGTGGCGATGAGCTCGCCGTAGGGGACGCCGCTTGGGCAGGCGGTGACGCAGGCCTGGCAGGCGAGGCAGCGGTCCAGGTAGGGGAGGGCTTCTTCCAGCTCGAGGTTCCCCTCCAGGACCTCCTTCATGAGGAAGATCCGACCCCTCGGGGAGTCCATCTCCTCCTGGAGGACGGCGTAGGTGGGGCAGGTGGGGAGGCAGAAGCCGCAGTGCACGCAGGCCTCAATGGCGTGGGCCATCACCTCCCCCTCCTTGCCCAGCTTGTCTACGGGGATTTGGTGTTGCATGCTCTCACCCTAAGGGAAAGCGGCCTTTGGGGTCCAGGGCCTTCTTGACCCCGGCGAAGAAGGCCCCTTGGGGCTCGGGGAAGAGGGGCGTTTCCGCCCCCCTTAGCACCAGGTGGGGAAGCCCCTCCTCCCTTAGCGCCTTTAGGCCCTCCTCCGCCGTTCCGGCGTAGAGCACCTCCCCGCCGTCCAGGTAGCGCCTCGGGCCCAAGGGGAGGGCCTCGAGGCGGGGGATGAGGTGGGGCTTGGCGGGGACCTTGACCCAGATGGGGCTTCCCTCCAAAAAGCTAAGGTCCCGCACCGCCTGCCAGTGGGCCTCGTCCTCCGCCAGGACCTCCCCCTCCCCGAGGAGGTCTTGGAGGCGGTTGAGGCGGGCCTCCACGCTCCTTTCAAATCCCCCGAGGCGAAGCTCCAAGGTGGCGGGGGGGACGAGGTCCAGGGCGAGGAGGTCTAAGGGAAGAAGCCTAAGCCTTTCTAAGTCGGCGAGGGCCTCCTTCAGGCCTTCCCGCCGCACCCTGAGGGTGCGCGTGGTCCGGGGCCTGGGGAAGACCTTGAAGGAAAGCTCCACCATGACCCCGAAGGCCCCCAAGGAGCCCACCATGAGGCGGTGGAAGGGGAAGCCCGCGGCGTTCTTCACCACCTTGCCCCCGCCCCGCACCGCCCTCCCCTCCCCGTCCACGAACCGGACCCCCAGGAGGAAGTCCCTCAGGCCCCCATAGCGGTGGCGCAGGGGGCCGGATAGCCCCGCGGCCACCGTCCCTCCCAGGGTGGCCCCCTTCCCCGCGAGGGGCGGGTCAAAGGGCAGGTACTGGCCGTGGGCCCTTAGGGCCTCCTCCACCTCGGCGATGGGCGTGCCTGCCCAGGCGGTGAAGACGAACTCCTCGGGCTCGTACGCCAAAAGGCCCCGGAGGCGGGAGAGGTCCAAAAGGACCTCCCCCTCCCTTGGGGTGGAGAGGGCGGGCTTCGTCCCCCCGCCCCAGACCCGGAGCCGGGGGTAGGCCCGCACCGCTTCCTGTACTTCTTCCAGACTTTCCGGCCTAAGCACCGACACCGACCCCCTCCGGCAGCACCTTGCCCCGGTTGGCGAGGCCCTGGGGGTCCAGGGCCCGCTTCACCCCTTCCATGGCCAAGAGGTCCTCCGGGGCGAACATCTCCGGCATGTAGGCCTTCTTCTCCACCCCGATGCCGTGCTCCCCCGTGAGGGAACCTCCCAGGCGCACGCAAAGCCTCAGGATCTCCCCGGCCAGGGCCTCGGCCCTTTCCAGCTCCCCGGGCTTCTTCCCGTCGTAGAGGACCAGGGGGTGGAGGTTCCCGTCCCCGGCGTGGAAGACGTTGGCCACCCTCAGGCCGTACTCCCGGGAGAGGCGCTGGATCTCCCGCAAGGCCTCCCCGAGGCGGGAGCGGGGCACCACCCCGTCTTGGACCAGGTAGTCGGGGGAAAGCCTCCCCACGGCGCTGAAGGCGGCCTTGCGGCCTTTCCAGATGGCCTGGCGCTCGGCCTCGTCCCGCGCCACCCTGAGCTCCAGGGCCCCGCTTTCCTCCAGGACCCGGTGGAGCACCTCCGCCTCGGCGGCCACCTCCTCTTTGGGGCCCTCCAGCTCCACGATGAGGAGGCCCTCCACCAGGGGGTAGCCCGCCTTCACCGCCTTCTCGGCGGCCTCTATGCTCAGGCGGTCCATGATCTCCATGGCCCCCGGAAGGAGCCCCGCCCGGATAACGCGGCTTACCGCCTCCCCGGCCGCCTCGAGGCTCGGGTAGGCGGCGAGGACGGTGTGGTAAGCCTCGGGCCTGGGGAGAAGCCTTAGGGTGATCTCCACCGCCACCCCCAAAAGCCCCTCCGTCCCCACGAAGAAGCCGTGGAGGTCCGGGCCCACGCCCTCAAGGCTTTCCCCCCCTAAGCGCACCACCTCCCCCGTGGGGGTGACGACCTCGAGGCCCAGCACGTGGTTCGCCGTCATCCCGTACTTCAGGCAGTGGGCCCCCCCGGAGTTGAAGGCCACGTTGCCCCCGATGGTGGAGACGGGCTGGCTGGAGGGGTCCGGGGCGTAGTAGAGGCCATGGGGAGCGGCCTGGCGGGAGACCTCGAGGTTCACCACCCCAGGCTCCACCACGGCGATCCGGGCCTTGGGGTCCAGCCTGAGGATGCGGTTCATCCGGTTCAGGGCGATCACCACCCCGCCCTCCACGGGGAGGGAGCCCCCGGAGAGGCTCGTGCCGCTTCCCCGGGCCACGAAGGGGACGCCGTATCGGTGGCAGAGGCGCACCGCCCCGATGACCTCCTCCTTCCTCTCCGGTAGGACCACGGCGAGGGGGCGCTTGCGGTAGGCGGTGAGGGCGTCGGACTCGTAGGGGGCGAGCTCCGCCTCCCGGGTGAGGACCCTTCCGGGTAAAAGGGCCTTGAGTTCCTCCAAGAAGCCCACCCTGGACCTCCCTTCCCCTCCACTTTAGGGCAAAAGGGGGGCTTCCCCCCTTTTGGGGTACTCAGTCAATGTAGTCGTAGGCCACCAGGGTCAGGAATTCCACGAACTCCTCCGAGAGGACGAGCTTGTCCAGGATCTCCTCGGCTTCCCGGTAGCGCTCCTTCTCCCGGCCGCCGAGCTTGGCGAGCTCCTCCTCCTTGACCTTCTGGTAAAGCTCCGGGGTGACGGGGCGGCCGTCCTCCAAGGTGGCCTCCCGGTGCACCCACTGCCAGAGCTGGGCCCGGCTGATCTCGGCGGTGGCGGCGTCCTCCATGAGGTTGAAGATGGCGGCGGCCCCGTTGCCAAGAAGCCACTGGTTCAGGTACTGGAGGGCCACGGAGATGTTGTTGCGAAGCCCCGCCTCCGTCACCTTTCCCCCGGGGACCTGGAAGTCCAGGAGGTCCGCCGCGGTCACGTGGACGTCCTCCCGCTTCACGTGCTTCTGGTGGGGCCTATCCCCCAGGTAGCGGTCAAAGACCTCCATGGCCACGGGCACCAGGTCGGGGTGGGCCACCCAGGTGCCGTCAAAGCCCTGGGAGGCCTCCCGTTCCTTGTCCGCCCGGACTTGCTGGAAGGCCCTTTCGTTCACCTCCGGGTCCTTGCGGCTTGGGATGAAGGCGGCCATGCCCCCGATGGCGTGGGCCTCGTGGATGTGGCAGGACTTCACCAGAAGCTCGGTGTAGGCCTTCATGAAGGGCACGGTCATGGTCACCTGGGCCCGGTCGGGGAAGATGGGGGCGGTGGTGGCGAACTTCTTGATGCAGCTGAAGATGTAGTCCCAGCGCCCCGCGTTGAGCCCGGCGGCGTGCTCCTTGAGCTCGTAGAGGATCTCCTCCATCTCAAAGGCCGCCAGGATGGTCTCAATGAGGACCGTGGCCCGGATGGTGCCCCGGGGGATCTTCAGGTAGTCCTGGGCGAAGTTGAAGACCTCGTTCCAGAGGCGGGCCTCGAGGTGGCTTTCCATCTTGGGCAGGTAGAAGTAGGGCCCGCTTCCCCGCCTTAAGAGCTCGTGGGCGTTGTGGAAGAAGTAGAGCCCGAAGTCAAAGAGGCTCGCCGAGATGGGCTCCCCGTCCACGTGGACGTGCTTTTCCACGAGGTGCCAGCCCCTTGGGCGCACCACCAAGGTGGCCGTCTTCTCCTTGAGCTTGTACTCCTTGCCCTCGGGGGAGACGAAATCTATCTGGCGGCGCACGGCGTCCATGAGGTTCTTCTGGCCCCGGATGACGTTGTCCCAGGTGGGGGAGAGGGCGTCCTCAAAGTCCGCCATGAAGACCTTGGCCCCCGAGTTCAGGGCGTTCACGATCATCTTCCGGTCCACGGGGCCCGTGATCTCCACCCGGCGGTCCAGGAGGTCCTCGGGGGCCTCGGCCACCCTCCAGTCCCCGCCCCGGACGAAGGCGGTCTCCTGGAGAAAGTCCGGCTTCTCCCCGGCCTTGTACCGCTCCCAAAGCTCCCTGCGCCGCTCCAGGAGGGCCTTGCGCACCGGGTTGAACTCCCGGTGCAGGGCCACCACGAACCTCAGGGCCTCCTCCGTCAGGACCTCCTTCAGGAGGGGGTGGTCTTTGCGGATCTCCACGCCCTTCATGGTGGTCCGAGCTTACGGGAGGTGGGACAGGATTGTCAAGACGCAAAAAGATTTTTTGCATCTTGAAAAACAGGGCCGCCCCCGTTACCCTAAGCGGCATGGCGCGTCCTCGGGAGAAGCCGCCCCAGGCGGTGAAGACCCTGGAAAGGGGGCTTCGGGTCCTCGAGGCCCTGGCCCAGGCGGGGGAGAGCCCCTTGGGCCCCTTGGCCGAGCGGGTGGGCCTCGCCAAGAGCACCCTCTACCGCCTCCTCCGGGCCCTGGCCCAGGCGGGCTTCGTGGAGGAGGAGGGCGGGGTCTACCGGGTGGGGCCCAAGGCCTTCGCCGTGGGCCAGGCCTACCCCAAGCGGAGCCTCCTCAGGGCGGTCCGCCCCGAGATGGAGGCCTTGGCCAAGGAGACGGGGGAGAGCGTAAACCTGGCGGCGCCCCTGGGGCGGGAGGCGTTGTACCTGGACCAGGTGGAGGGGACGAAGCTCGTCCGCCTCTTCACCGCCCCCGGCTCCCGGGCCCCCCTCCACGCCACGGGGGTGGGCAAGGTCTTCCTGGCCTATCTGGGGGTGCCCGAGGGGCTTAGCCTCACGCCCTACACCCCCCACACCCTCACCCGGCTTCCCGACCTCCTTCGGGAGCTTGAGGCGGTGCGCGGGCGGGGCTACGCCCTGGACAACGAGGAGAAGGAGCTCGGGGTGCGGTGCGTGGCCGCTCCGGTCTTCGGGCCTTCGGGGGAGGTGGTGGCCGCCCTCTCCCTCTCCGCCCCCGCAAGCCGCCTCTCCCTGGAAGAGGCCCACCGCCTCGCCCCCCGGGTGGTGGAGGCGGCCCGGAGAGCTTCCCTGCGCTTAGGCTTTACAGGACCTGTATAATGAAAAGGGTGAGGACGCCTTAGCGGGAGGAGCTGAAGGCCATGGACAAGGACCGTCCCGTGTACGTGATCAGCGTGGCGGCGGAGCTGGTGGAGATGCACCCGCAGACCCTTCGGCTTTACGAGCGGAAGGGTCTCATCAAGCCGAAGCGGTCTTCTGGGAAGACGCGGCTTTATTCCGAGCGGGACATTGAGAGGCTGCGGGAGATCCGGCGCCTGACGCAGGAGCTGGGGGTGAACCTGGCGGGGGTGGAGGAGATCATGCGGCTTCGGGCGGAGCTCGAGGCCCTGCAAGCCCGCTTTGAAGAGGAGGTGGAGCGCCTCAAGCGGGAGATCGGCCACCGCTTCCAGGAGCTGGAGCGGAAGGCCCTCCCCCCCCCTGGGGAGGTGGCCAAGCCCTCCCCCAAGGACCGTCCCGTGTACGTGATCAGCGTGGCGGCGGAGCTGGTGGAGATGCACCCGCAGACCCTTCGGCTTTACGAGCGGAAGGGTCTCATCAAGCCGAAGCGGTCTTCTGGGAAGACGCGGCTTTATTCCGAGCGGGACATTGAGAGGCTGCGGGAGATCCGGCGCCTGACGCAGGAGCTGGGGGTGAACCTGGCGGGGGTGGAGGAGATCATGCGGCTTCGGGCGGAGCTCGAGGCCCTCCAAGCCCGCTTTGAGGCCGAGGTGGCCCGCCTCAGGCTCCTTCTCCTGGAGGAGAGCAAGGGCCTAGCCCCAGGGAGTAGTATGGGCGCGTGAACGCCCTAGCGCCCCTTCTGGAGTTCCTTTCCATCCCTTCGGTCTCCACCGATCCCGCCCGCAAGGAAGACGTCCTCCGGGCGGCCCTTTGGCTTCGGGAAAAGCTTAAGGCCTTGGGGTTTCGCACCGAGCTCGTGGAGACCCCCCTCCACCCCATCCTCTACGCCGAGCGCCTCGTGGACGAGAAGGCTCCCACGGTCCTGGTCTACGGCCACTACGACGTCCAGCCCCCGGACCCCCTAGAGCTTTGGGAGACGCCACCCTTCTCCCCGGTGGTGAAGGAGGGTCGGGTCTACGCCCGGGGGGCCTCCGACGACAAGGGCCAGCTCTTCGCCCACCTCCTGGCGGCGGAGGGGGCTCCCGTCAACCTGAAGTTTCTGGTGGAGGGGGAGGAGGAGATCGGAAGCCCCCACCTCGCCCCCTTCGTGCGGGCGAACCGGGAGAAGCTCCGGGCGGACGTGGTGGTGGTCTCCGACGGGGCCATGTTCGCTCCCCAAACCCCCACCCTCACCTACGGCCTCCGGGGGCTTTGCTACCTGGAGGTGCGGCTCAGGGGGGCCAGGCGGGACCTCCACTCGGGGGCCTTCGGGGGCGTGGCCCCGAACCCCATCCAGGCCCTGGGGTGGCTCCTCGCCCGGCTGAAGGACGAAAAAACCGGTAGGGTCCTGATCCCCGGCTTCTACGAGAAGGTGCGCCCCCTCCCCCAGGAGGAAAAGGCCCTCTGGCCCTCCCTGGACGAGGAGGCCCTGAAGCGGGAGCTTGGGGTGGAGGTCCTTCCGGGGGAAGAAGGCTATTCCCCCCTGGAACGCCTCTGGGCCCGGCCCACCCTGGACCCGAACGGGGTGTGGGGGGGCTACCAAGGGGAGGGGTCCAAGACCGTGATCCCCGCCGAGGCCGGGATGAAGCTCTCCATGCGCCTGGTGCCGGACCAGGACCCGGAGGAGGTGGCGGACCTGGCCGAGGCCTACCTGAAGGCGGTCTGCCCCCCCGGCTACACCCTGGAGGTCCTTAGGCTCCACGGGGGAAGGCCCGTCCTCACCGACCCCTTTAGCCCCCCCATGCGCCTCATGGCCAGGGCCTTGGAGGAGGTCTGGGGGCGGCCCCCCGTCTACGCCCGGGAAGGGGGGACCATCCCCGTGGTGGCCGAGCTCCAGGAGACCCTGGGGGCGCCCATCGTCCTCTTGGGGTTGGGCCTTCCCGACGACAACCTCCACGCCCCCAACGAGAAGCTGGACCTGGTCAACCTGGAAAAGGGCGTGGCCGCCATCCGGCGCTTCCACGGGCTTCTGGCGGAGGAGCTTAGCCCTGGCCCGGCAGGCTTCCCTTGAAGATGAGGGCCTCCCCCACCCGCCCCGAGAGGAGGGGAACCAGGGGGCTTTTGGCCACCTGGGCCGAGAAGGGGACGTCGGCCTCGAGGCCCACCCCCCTTAGGGCCTGGGCGGCGGCGGAAAGACTTAAGGCCTCCAAGGGGTCCTGGTAGGCCCGCTTGAGGGCCAAGGCGATGCGGGCCCCGTCCTCGGGCTCCATCTCCCCCAGGAGCCCCAGGTACTCCGCCAGGACCCCGGCGGTGTAGAGATCGTCCAACCCTACCCGGCCCTCCTTCCCGGCGCAGAGGATGGCCACCTCCTCCGTGGCCAGCTCCAAGGCTTTGCGGGCGGCGGCGTGGGCGTTGTAGAGGGAGGCCAAGAGGACGTGCTTGGCGGTTTTGGCGGCGGCGTGGGCGGCCTTGGTGCCGTTGGTGGTGCTCATCACCACGATCTTGCCCCCCACCGGGGCCTCCAGGGCCTCCCTGGGGGAGTTCCCCAGGTCAAAGCCGGGGGGCTTGAGCCCCAAGGCCTCCCCCGCCAGGAGGACGTCGGCGTCCTTGAAAGCCCTGGCGGCCTCGAGGCCCGCCACCCAGTAAAGGGCCTCGGCCCCGGCCTCCAGGAGGGCCACCGCCGTGGTGGTGGAGCGGATCACGTCCACCACCAGGACCACATCGGGGTACACCAGCTCTTCCGTGGGTAAAGGGTCCACCCGTAGGCGCATGCTTCCTCCCTACACCAGGCCAAAGGCCAGCTCTTCCAATAGTCCCGGGCTCACCACCTCCACCACCCCGGGGGCCAGACGCACCACCCCCTGGTCCCGGAAGGCGTGCAGGACCCGGGTGACCGTCTCCCGGCTGGCCCCCGCCAGGTGGGCCAGGTCCTGGTGACGCAGGCGGAGCTCCGGCCCGTACCCCTGGCGCAGGAGCTTCAAAAGGGCGTAGGCCACCCGGCTTTCCGCCTCCTCAAAGGCCAACAGGTCCAACTCCAGATCCGCTTCCCGCAGGCGGTGGGCCAGCAGGCGGGCCAGGTTGTGGGCGAAGAGGGGCAGGCGGCGGAGGAGGCCCAGGTAGGCCTCCCTGTAAAGGACCAAGAGGGTGGCCTCCTCCTCCACCACGGCGCTGGCGCTCCGCTCGCCCCCGTCCAGGAGGCTCATCTCCCCGAAGACCCCCCCGGGCCCCACCACGCCCAGGGTCTTTTCCTGCCCCCCTAGGTGGGTGCGGTAGAGCCGCACCCGCCCCTTCTCCACCAGGTACAGGCTCTGGCCCAGGTCCCCCTGGTGGAAGAGGACCTTTCCCCTGGGGTGGGCCAGGCGGACGAAGTAGCTTAAGGCCAGGTCCACCTCCTCCGGGCCGAGGTCCTGGAAAAGGGGGCTCGAGGTCATCGGCCCCACTCTAACCGAAGCTTCATCCTTTGCCTAGAGGATGAGGAGGTGCGCCCGGTGCTGGAGGTGCGGGAGTTGGGCTTTGCTTATGGGAATGGGGTCCTCTTCCGAGGGGTGTCCTTCGCCTTGGCTAGGGGGGAAGCCCTGGCCGTGCTCGGGCCCTCGGGGAGCGGCAAGACCACCCTGCTTCACCTCCTGGCCGGCCTCCTCCCCCTGCAGGAAGGGGAGGTCTTCTGGGAAGGGGAGGCCATCCGGGACCTTAGCGAGGCCCGCTTGGCTCCCAGGCGGCTTCGCTTCCTGGGCCTCGTTTTCCAGCACCACTTCCTCTTCCCCGAGCTCACGGCCCTGGAAAACGTCCTGGCCCCGGGCTACCTCGCGGGCCGCGTGGACAAGGCCTGGGCCCTTTCCCTTTTGGCCAGGCTTGGGCTTAAGGAGCGGGCCCACTTCCTTCCCCAAAGGCTTTCCGGGGGGGAGAGGCAACGGGTGGCCGTGGCCCGGGCCCTCTACTTGAGGCCCCGGCTCCTCCTGGCCGACGAGCCCACGGCGAGCCTGGACCGCCGCCAGGCCCGGGAGGTCCTTGGGCTCATGCGGGGGCTCGCCTCGGAAGTGGGGGCGGCCCTGGTCCTGGCCACCCACGACGAGGCTCTGGTGGAGGGCCTTCCGGCCCTGCGCCTGGTGTATCCTTAGACGGTATGAGCCCCATCCACCTGCGGGGGCAGAAGGGACAGGTAGCCGAGCGGGTCCTTCTCCCGGGGGACCCGGGCCGGGCGGAGTGGATCGCCAAGACCTTCTTGGAAGACCCGGTTCTCTACACCTCCCACCGGGGATTGCTGGGCTTCACCGGGCGCTACAGGGGGAGGCCCGTTTCCGTGCAGACCACGGGGATGGGGGCCCCTTCCGCCAGCATCGTGGCCGAGGAGCTGGTGGAGCTCGGGGCGAGGGTCCTCCTTAGGGTGGGCACCTGTGGGGCGGTGGACGCCGGTCTGGTCCCCGGGGATCTGGTCATCGCCCAGGGGGCGGTGCCCTTGGACGGGGCCACCCGCCAGTACCTGGAAGGCCGCCCCTACGCCCCCGTGCCCGATCCTTCCCTCTTCCGGGCTCTGTGGGAGAGGGCGGAGGCCCTAGGGTATCCGCACCACGTGGGCCTCGTGGCCACGGAGGACGCCTTCTACGCCACCACCCCCGAGGCCGCCCGATCCTGGGCCCGGTACGGGGTATTGGCCTTTGAGATGGAGGCCAGCGCCCTCTTCCTCTTGGGGAGGATGCGGGGGGTGCGGGCAGGGGCCATCCTCACCGTTTCCAACCGCATCGGCGACCCGGAGCTCGCTCCTTTGGAGGTCCTCCAAGAGGGGGTGCGGCGGATGGTGGAGGTGGCCCTCGAAGCCCTTCTGGAGGTTTAGTATGGCGCACGAGCACGAGTTCATCCTGGAGATCCCCGAGTTCCAGTACCTCTCCTACGAGGTGGAGGAGGGCGTGGCCCTGGTCACCCTAAGGCGGCCCGAGGCCCTGAACGCCCTTTCCCAGGACCTTCTCAGGGAGCTGGCCGAGGTGGCGGAGGTTCTTGCCCAGGACCCCGAGGCCCGGGTGGCCATCTTCACCGGGGAGGGGAAGGCCTTCGCCGCCGGGGCGGACCTCAAGGAGATCGCCGCCCTCAAGGACCCCTTCATGGCCCGGGAGTATGCCCTTTTGGGCCAGCAGGTCTTCGCCGAGATCGCCGCCTTACCCATCCCCACCATCGCCGCCATCCACGGCTACGCCCTAGGCGGGGGCTTGGAGCTGGCCTTGGCCTGCGATCTCCGGGTAGCCGCCAAGGAGGCCAAGCTGGGCCTTCCCGAGGTGGGCCTGGGCCTCATCCCCGGCTTCGGCGGCACCCAGCGCCTGCCCCGGCTCATCGGGCGGGGCCGGGCCTTAGACCTGATCTTCACCGGGCGGCACGTGAGCGCCGAGGAAGCCCTCTCCCTGGGTTTGGTGAACCGGGTGGGGGAGGACGCCCTGGAGGAGGCCAAGAAGCTCGCCCAGAAGATCCTGAAAAACGCCCCCGTGGCCCTGGCCCTGGCCAAAGAGAGCGTGGTGCGGGGCGAGGGCCTGGACCTGGCGGAGGCTTTGGAGATAGAGGCCGACCTCTTCGGTTACGCCGCCGCCACGGAGGACATGAAGGAGGGGGTACGGGCTTTTCTGGAGAAGCGCGCCCCTAACTTCAAGGGGGAATGAGGCCGTTGAAGGCCATCCTAACCCAGGACCTTACCAAGTACTACGGGAGGCGGCGGGGTATCCTCGGGCTTTCCCTGGAGGTGGAGCGGGGAGAGATCTTTGGTTTCCTAGGCCCCAACGGGGCGGGGAAGACCACCACCATCCGCCTCCTCCTGGATCTCCTCCGCCCCACTGCGGGGCAGGCTTTCGTGCTGGGCCGGCCCCTGCCTTCGGAAAGCCTCGAGGTGCGGCGCCGGGTGGGCTACCTTCCCGGGGAGCTGGCGTTTTACGAGGAGCTCAGCGGTCTCGCCTTCTTGCGTTACCTGGCGGCCTTGCGGGGAGGTGTGGACTGGGGCCACGTGCGCCTTTTGGCCGAGCGGCTGGAGCTTGACCTCACCCGCCCCATCCGCACCCTATCCAAGGGCAACCGGCAGAAGCTGGGGCTCGTGCAGGCCTTCATGCACCGCCCCGAGCTCCTCATCCTGGACGAGCCTACCTCGGGCCTGGACCCCCTGGCCCAGCGGACGTTCCAGGAGCTCGTGCGCGAGGCCGTTCGGGAGGGGGCCACGGTTTTCCTGTCCTCCCACGTGCTGAGCGAGGCGCAGGCCCTGTGCGACCGGGTGGGGATCGTCCGGGAGGGTAGGCTGGTGGCGGTGGAGGAGGTGGGGAGGCTTCAGGGCCTGCGGCGCGTTCGGGTGCGGTTCGCCGGGCCCGTCCCCGAGGAGGCCTTCTCCGTCCTTCCCGGTTTTCGCGACGTGCGCGTGGAGGGCTCGTGGCTCACGGCCACGGTGCTGGGTTCGCCGGACCCCCTTATCAAGGCCCTGGCCCGGTACGAGGTCCAGGACCTCACCGTGGAGGAGCCGGACCTCGAGGAGTTGGTCCTGGCCTACTACGGGGGCGGCCATGCCTAAGGGGACGATCCTTCGCCAGAGCCTGGCCTTTGCCCGGGGCTCCGTTCTGGGCTACGGGCTTGGCCTAGCCCTCTTGGCCTACGTGGCCGCGCTCTTTTACCCTTCCGTGAAGGAGAGCTTCGGCGATATTCAGGGCCTTTTTGAGAGCGCCCCTAAGGAGCTCCTCAGCCTTTTGGGCATTACCCCGGAGCTGGATCTGACCTCACCGGAGGGTTTCCTGCAGAGCCAGCTCTTCGCGTTCATGGTGCCCTTGATCCTGGCCATCCAGGCCATTTTCCTCGGCGCCCATGCCGTCGCCGGGGAGGAGGAGCGGGGGACCCTGGAGGTTCTTCTGGCCCAGCCGGTGGGCCGGGGACAGGTGGTTTTGGAAAGGTGGGGCGCTCTGGTCCTGGCTTTGCTCCTCACCGGGCTCCTCTTCTTTCTGGGGCTCTTAGTGGGGGTGCTTCAGGTGAAGATGGCCATAGGGGTGGGCCGCCTGGCGGCGGCCACCTTTATGACCGTGTTGCTGGCCCTCTTCTTCGGCACCTTGGCCCTGGGCCTGGGGGCCTTCTTCGGTAGGCGGGCCTGGGCGCTGGCGGGAAGTGCTTTGGTGGCGGTGGTGAGCTACCTGTGGAACGCCCTTACCCCCCTTTCCGCTAGGCTTGCCCCCCTTCAGGACCTCTCTCCTTTCTATTGGGGGGTAGGTTACGATCCCCTCAGGCACGGGATTGCCCTCGGGCACCTGGGGGCGCTCCTCCTCCTCAGCGCCCTCGTTCTCCTGGGGGGCCTCGCTCGCTTCGCGCGGCGGGACCTCCGGGTCTGACCTTCTCCTTGGCCCGCGGAAGCCCCCGGGATTCCCATGCTGGCTGGGTGGTATAAGGGAGCTCCCCTTTGAGGTAAAGTAGGGGTTGCCCATGACGGAAGAGCGCGTGGTCCACGTCGCCAGCCCCAAGGCCAAGCTCTACGCCGAGGCCGACCAGGCCATCCGTGAGCGGCTAAAGCCCTTTCCCAAGGCCCTCAAGGCCTATGAACTCCTGATCCAAGACCCCGAGGCCCGCTCCGGGTGGAACATGGCCAACTACATCACCATGCGCAAGCTGGGCTACAACGACCACGGCCGGGTCCACGCCCTCCTCACGGGAGCGGCAGGGGTGGCCATTCTGGGCCTCCTCGCCGAGGCCGGGGTGCGGCTGGACACCGTGGAGTCCGGGGCAGGGGAGCTGGAGGACGCCTACGTGGTGGTCCTCCTATCCACCATGCTCCACGACCTGGGCAACCAGGTGCACCGCCACCACCACGAGGCCTTCGGCGTGGCCCTGGCCCTGCCCATCCTGAACCGTATCCTGGAGAAGATCTACCCGGATCCCGAGCAGCGCACCGCCCTTCGGGCCCTCATGCTCCACAGCATCTACAGCCACGACCTCGCCCCTGAGCCCCTCACCCTCGAGGCCGGCATCACCGCCGTGGCCGACGGCACCGACATCACCAAGGGCCGGGGGCGCAAGGCCTTCGCCCTGGGGAGCATCGACATCCACTCCATCAGCGCCCTGGCCGTGGACGAGGTGCGCATCCTCAAGGGGGACAAGTACCCGGTGGAGATCCAGGTCCTCATGAACAACTCCGCCGGGATCTTCCAGGTGGAGGAAACCCTCACCAAGAAGGTGCTGAGAAGCCCCCTCCGCCCCTACGTGACCGTGGTGGCCATGACCGACGGGCAAAGCGGCCAGGACCAGCGCATCGTTCACCGCGTGCGTTTGCACGAAAGCGAGGACCGTTTTGTTCTAGACTGATCCCTTTTCTTTCCCGCCCTGTTCCCCCAGGGCCCTTTTGCCGGGGTGGTAGGAGGCGATGGCCAGTATCAAGCCTCAGGCCATAGCTCCCGGATCTCTTTGGGCAGCAGGCCTCGGATGTCCTCCAGCTCCCCTTGGGAGATCTTCAGGGCTAGTACTTGGAACACCGCCCGGGTGGCGGCCTCGGGGTCCAGGGCGGGCCCGGAGGGGGTCTTCAGCTCCCGGGCCACGTGGGCCAGGAACTCCTCCTTGTGCCGCTCCTTAAGGGGCTTGCCCGTGGGGTTCCATCCCTCGTAGTAGAGGCCGCGGATGAGCATGGGTAGCTCGGCCCCCAGCTGGGCCACCTCCTCCACGGTGAGGCGGTCTCTAAGAGCGTGAAGCACGGCCCTCAAGGCCATGTAGGCCCGGTGGCGGTCCTCGGTGCCCAGTTCCTCCATAATCTCCTTGAGCCAGGTGTGGGTCTTGTGGAGGGTCCGGTCAAAGACCTCCAGCCCGGTGGCGCTCATAGGCCTCACCTCCCACCTTCAAGGTAGGGGTGTGAGCCTAGTGTTGTCAAGCCTATTGCTTTTGTTGAGCCAAGTTCGCCTACTCCTCCAAGCGGAACCCCACCTCCAGGACCACCTGGTACTCCTTCACCCCCGCCTCGCCGATGGTGCCCCGGATCTCCTTCACCTCAAACCAGTCCAGGTGGCGCAGGGTCTTCTGCGCCCGCGCCAAGGCGGCCTGGATGGCGGCCTCGAGGCCCTCCTCGCTCGTCCCCACGAGCTCCACCTTCTTGTAAACCTTGCTCATGGGGGTATTTTACCGCTTCGCCGCCGCTTCCTTTTGCAGCTCCCGCCTCAGGATCTTCCCCACCCCGGACTTGGGGAGGCTTTCGCGGAACTCTATGATGCGGGGGACCTTGTAGGCGGCGAGGTTTTCCCGGCAGAAGCGCTCTATGTCCTTTTCCGTGACCTTGCCCCGGTACTCGGGTTTGAGGACGAGGAAGGCGGCCACGGTTTCCCCGCGGTAGGGGTCGGGGACGCCCACCACGGCGGCTTCCTGGACGGCTTGGTGCTGGTAGAGGACTTCTTCTACTTCGCGGGGGTAGATGTTGTAGCCGCCGGCGATGATCATGTCTTTTTTGCGGTCCACGATGTAGAAGTAGCCGTCTTGGTCCATTTGGGCCAGGTCGCCGGTGAAGAGCCAGCCTTCTTTGAGGGCTTTTTGGGTTTCGTCGGGGCGGTTCCAGTAGCCTTTCATGACGTTGGGGCCTTTGACCACCAGTTCGCCCACCTCGCCTGGGGGGAGTTCCTTTCCTTCCTCGTCCACCACCTTGGCCTCCACGCTGGGGAAGGGAAGACCCACGCTCCCCAGCCGCCTCTCCCCGTAGAGGGGGTTGCAGTGGGTCACGGGGCTCGCCTCCGTGAGGCCATAGCCCTCCACCAGCTTGGCCCCGGTGAGTTTCTCAAAGCGCTCGGCCACCTCCAGGGGCAGGGGGGCCGAGCCGGAGATGCAGGCCCGGACGCTTTTCAGGTTGCGCTTTTCGATTCCCGGGAAGTTGTTGAAGGCCACGTAGAGGGTGGGTACTCCCGGGAAAAGGGTCACCCCGTGCTTCTCTATGGCCTCCACGATGGCGTGGATCTCGGGCCTGGGCAGAAGGACCAGCTTAGCCCCCCCCAGCAGGGCCAGGTTCATGGCCACGGTCATGCCGTAGACGTGGAAGAAAGGGATGGCGCCCAGGACCACTTCCTGGCCCTCCCGAAAATCGGGGGTCCAAGCCTTGACCTGAAGGGCGTTGCTGGCGAGGTTCCTGTGGGTGAGCATGGCTCCTTTGGCCATCCCCGTGGTGCCCCCGGTGTACTGCAGGAGGGCCAAGCCGTCCAGATCCAAGGGCACGGGCTTGGGCTTGCCCCTTTGCAGGAAGGACCGCCAGGGGAGGCCTTCCAGCTCTTGGGGCCACTGCCCCTTGCGCTTGAGCGTCAGGGGGTAAAGGAGGTTCTTGGGAAAGGGGAGGTAGTCCTGGATGCCCGTGCGCACCACCAGGGCCACCGGGGCCTCCCCTTTCACCTCCTGGTAGCGGGGAAGGAGCTGGTCCAGGATGACCAGGGCCTTGACGCCGGCGTCTTGGAGCTGGTGCCGTAGCTCCCTCGGGGTGTACATGGGGTTGACGTTCACCCCTACCCCTCCCGCCAGGAGGGTGCCGTAGAAGGCGATGACGAACTGAGGGGAGTTGGGGAGCATGATGGCCACCCGCTCCCCAGGCTCTACCCCTGCGGCTTGCAACCCCTTGGCGAAGGCTTGCACCTGGCGCCAAAGCTCCCGATAGGTGAGACTTCGGCCCAAAAACTCCAAGGCCACCCGGTCGGGAAAGCGGGTGGCGGTCTCCTCCAGGGCCTGGGGCAAAGGCTTGGGCCTGGGGGCCTCCTTGGGGACCCCGGGATCGTAGTGGGCGTACCAGGGCTTCATGCCACCTCCTTGAACCGCGTCAAAGTTTATTCCCCCCTGGGGCGGTCCGCAAGGGGCATCCTCTCCCTAGGCCCGGAAGTAGCGGAAAGGGGGGCCTTCCCGCAGGAGGAGGCCTTCTTGGCGCAGGTACTCCAGGTGGGCCAGGGTCTCCGCGAAGGCGAAGCGGCGGCCCGCCGGGTCCAGCTCCTGGGGGAAGAGCTTAAGGGAGAGGGACCAGGCGTCCTGGGGATGGTCCAGGAGGCCAAGAAGAGCTTGAAGGCGCGCCTCGTGGTGCGTCTTTAGCTCCTCCGCCCGCCTTTTTACCTGGGGGATGGGGCCGAAGTGGCCGGCGTGGGCCACCTGGGCCGGAAGCTCCGCCAGGCGCCTTAGGGAGTAGAAGAAGTCCTTCAGGGGGTTGGCCCGGGTGTAGGCCCAAAGGCCCACATTGGGGGAGACCCGCTCCAAGAGGGCGTCCCCCGCCAGGAGGACCCCTTCTTCCTCTAGGAAAAAGGCCACGTGCCCGTCGGCGTGCCCTGGGGTCCAGAGGACCCAAAGGCGCTTTCCCGAAAGCTCAAGGACCTCCCCGTCCTTCATGGGGATGGGGTTTTGCGGAGGGTGGACCCGCTCCCGGGTTTTGGCCATGGTCTCCCGGATTCCCAAAAGGGCCTCCTCCGGGGTGCCGTGGTCCAGGAAGAGCCGCCAGGAGGCCGCTTCAAAGGCCTCGGGTTCCTGCCAGAAGCGGTGCCCCCGGGGGAGTTCCTCCTCGTGGAGGTAGACCCTGGCCCCCAGGCCCTCGAAAAAGCCTCCCAGGCCGTAGTGGTCCGGGTGGTGGTGGGTGAGGAGCACGGTTTTTACGTCGGCGAAGCAGAGCCCAAGCTCGGCCAAGTAAAGCTCCAAGGTGCCCCGGGCGGTGCGGGTGGCCAAGGCGCTGTCCACCAGGACGACCTCTTCCCTCCCTTTCAGAAGGTAGAGGTTCACCGTCTTCAGCGGGTAGGGGATGGGGACGGGCAGGAGGTACAGGCCGGGAAGGAGCTCTTTCATAGGAGAACCTTGAGGAGGAGCAGGGCCGCCAGGTAGGGGTCCTTCTCCGGGAGGTGCCAGGGGAAGAGAAAGCCCCCTTCCCCGTCCCCTTGGACCTCGAGGCCTTCCAGAACCTCCCGGAGGGCCTCTAGAACCTCCTCCTCGCCCACGGCCTCTCCCCCCACCCGGTAGGCGGCCAGCCGGTCGGCGTCCCCGTCCAGGGCAAAGCCCAGGGCCGGGGGTTCCTGGGCTTTGAGGAGGGCGAGGAGGGTCTTGAGGTTTTCCGGCCTGGGGTCGGGGTCCGCCCCATAGAAGAGAGGGTGGGGAAGGGTGTGGAGTTCCCGGAGCTCGGCCTTCAGCCCCAAGGCCTTGAAGGCTTGCCCCAAGAGCCCCCCGCCAGCTCCCCCCATGGCGTCCAGGTAGACCACCCCGGGGCGCTCCTTGGGCACCTCCCCGGCGCTTTGCAGGAGAAGATCCAGGTACGCCTTCCTGAGGTCCAGGGAAGCGTAGCTTCCCCTGGCCTCCGGAGGGGCTTCGGGCAGGGTGAGGGCTTCGCCGGAAAGGGGCTTCCCCGCCTCCAGGCGGAGCTTGACCCCCTGGAAGCGGGGGGGCTTGCGGCTGGCCGTGAGGTAAAGGCCGGCGGCCTCCCGGGCGTGGAGGGCGTAGCCAAAGAGGGGAAAGGGGGCGGGCCCCTGGAGGAGGTGGGTCTTTAGGCCCATCCCGGAGAGTACCCCTGCGGCCTCCTCGGCCATCTCCCGGGCGAGGAAACGGGCATCGTGGCCCACCACCACCTGGTCTTTGCCCTCCTGGAGGAGCCTTTGGCCAAAGCCCGCGGCGATGCGGGCCACCTCTTGGAAGGTGAAGCCCTTGGCCAGCTCGCCCAAAAAGCCTTCTCGGGTGGGGTGGAGCTCCATGCCTTAGAGTCTACCCCGTGGTACACTCACCCCCGTGGACGAGGCCCTCCTTTCCTCCCTGAACGAGGCCCAGCGCCAGGCGGTCCTCCATTTTGAGGGCCCCGCTTTGGTGGTGGCGGGGGCCGGGAGCGGCAAGACCCGCACCGTGGTCCACCGGGTGGCCTACCTCGTGGCCCGGCGGGGAATCTTTCCCTCGGAGATCCTGGCGGTGACCTTCACCAACAAGGCCGCCGAGGAGATGCGGGAGCGGCTCAAGACCATGGTAAGAGGGGCAGGGGAGGTCTGGGTCTCCACCTTCCACGCCGCCGCCTTGAGGATCCTCCGGGTGTACGGGGAGCGGGTGGGTCTCCGGCCAGGCTTCGTGGTCTACGACGAGGACGACCAGAGCGCCCTCCTCAAGGAGGTCTTCAAGGAGCTGGGCCTCGCCGCCAAGCCCGGGCCCATCAAGAGCCTTCTGGACCGGGCCAAGAACCAAGGAGTGGCCCCGGAAAGCCTCCTCGCGGAGCTTCCCGAGTTTTACGCTGGCCTTTCCCGGGGAAGGCTTTTGGACGTGCTCCTCCGCTACCAGGAAGCCTTAAGGGCCCAGGGGGCCTTGGACTTCGGAGACATCCTCCTTTACGCCTTGAGGCTTCTGGAAGGGGACCCCGAGGTCCTGAAGCGGGTAAGGCAGCGGGCCCGCTTCATCCACGTGGACGAGTACCAGGACACGAACCCCGTGCAGTACCGCTTCACCCGGCTTCTTGCCGGGGAGGAGGCCAACCTCATGGCCGTGGGGGACCCGGACCAGGGCATCTACTCCTTCCGGGCGGCGGACATCAAGAACATCCTGGACTTCACCCGGGACTACCCCCAGGCCAAGGTCTACCGCCTGGAGGAGAACTACCGCTCCACCGAGGCCATTTTGCGCTTCGCCAACGCCGTCATCGCCAAGAACGCCCTCCGCCTGGAGAAGACCCTGCGCCCGGTGAAGGGGGGGGGTGAGCCCGTGCGGCTTTACCGGGCGGAAAGCGCCCGGGAGGAGGCGCGCTTCGTGGCCGAGGAGATCGCCCGTCTGGGGCCTCCTTTTGACCGGGTGGCGGTGCTCTACCGCACCAACGCCCAAAGCCGCCTGCTGGAGCAGGCCCTGGCCTCCCGGGGTCTTCCGGTCCGGGTGGTGGGGGGGGTGGGGTTTTTTGAGCGGGCCGAGGTGAAGGACCTCTTGGCCTACGCCCGCCTGAGCCTTAACCCCCTGGACGCCGTGAGCCTCAAACGGGTCCTGAACACGCCTCCCCGGGGTATCGGCCCCGCCACGGTGGCCAAGGTGGAGGCCCTGGCTCGGGAGAGGGGCCTGGCCCTCCTGGAGGCCTTGCGGGAAGGGGCTTCCCTCCTTCCCCGGCCCGAGCCCCTCCGGCACTTCCTGGCCCTTTTGGAGGAGCTAAAGGACCTGGCCATGGACTCGGCCGAGGCCTTTTTCCGCCACCTCCTGGAGGCCACCGACTACCCCGCCTACCTCAAGGAGGCCTACCCCGAGGACGCCGAGGACCGCCTGGAGAACGTGGAGGAGCTTCTTCGGGCCGCCAGGGAAGCGGAGAGCCTCCCGGACTTCCTGGACAAGGTGGCCCTCACCGCCCGGGCCGAGGAGCCGGGGGAGGCCCAGGGGAAGGTTTCCCTCATGACCCTGCACAACGCCAAGGGGCTGGAGTTCCCCGTGGTCTTCCTGGTGGGGGTGGAGGAGGGGCTTCTGCCCCACCGCAACGCGGTGAACACCCTGGAAGGCCTGGAGGAGGAGCGCCGCCTTTTCTACGTGGGGGTAACCCGGGCCCAGGAGCGGCTTTACCTTTCCTACGCCGAAGAGCGGGAGGTCTACGGCCGCCTCGAGGCCACCCGGCCAAGCCGCTTCCTGGAGGAGGTGGAGGAAGGTCTCTACGAGCTCTACGACCCCTACCGCCAAAAACCCGCCCCTCCCCCCCACCGGGCCCCATCGGGGGCCTTCAAGGGGGGGGAGAGGGTGGTCCACCCGCGCTTCGGCCCGGGAACGGTGGTGGCGGCGGCGGGGGACGAGGTCACGGTGCACTTTGAGGGGGTGGGCCTGAAACGCCTCTCCCTCAGGTACGCCGACCTGCGCCCGGCCTAGGAGGGAAAGGTGGCCTGGCCCCCTTACTCCAAGGCGAGGCCCCTGGCGGTGGCCCATAGGGGTTCCTCACCCCTCTTCCACCGCCTGGTGGCCGAGGTGGCCGCCCTGCGCCTTCCCCTTTTCCCCTACCCCCTAGAGGTGCCTCCCGGGGAGGATCCCTTCGGGGCGCTTTCCTGTCTGGTCCCCTTGGACTTCGCCGGGATGGCCTTGGAAGAGGCCCAGCCCCCGCCCAAGGGGGTGCGCCTCGAGGCCGAGGCGGAGGCGGGCGGCCTGGTGGACCTGGTGGTGCCCGCCCTCTCGGAGCTTTACGGCCACTACACCGAGGGGCTGGCCCTGGAGCGCCTCCTTTCCGCCCACTTTCCCGGGGCCAGGGCCCTTTGGCTTGGCCCCTTGCGCCCTTCCCTGGTTCCCTTCCTGCGGGCTTTGGGCCAGGTCTCGGTGGTGGCGCCAAGCTTCGTCGAGGGGGAGGGTTTCCTGGTCCATTTGCCGCCAAGGGCCCGGGGGCACGTGGCCTTGCGGCGGGAGGAGGGGGCCGCCCTGGCCCTCAAGGCCGACCTCCTCCTCTACGCCGGGGGCAGGTTTCCTTTGGACTGGATCCAACCCTTTCACGCCGTCCTCGCCCTCGCCCCCCTGGAAGGGGGCGTGGCCGAGCGGGCGCACCAGGTTTACGGCCCCGAGGAGGTTTTGGGCTTCCGGGTGCGGGCCCTCCTCGAGGCCCTGGGGTATTAAGTACCCCGCCGCAGCGAAAGCCGCGGCGGGGGCCCCCAAAGAGCCTTCTCCCGGCCCTGGTTCGGGCACCTCATGTTGCGAAACCAAGGTGCGGGCACTCAGCTTCCCCAGATCTCCGCCGGGGCGAGCTCCACCAGGTTCCCAGCGGGGTCTTGGGTGTAGAGGCTTTTTCCCCGGGGCCACTCCGCCCACCACACCGGGTAGCCCGCCGCCTTGAGGCGCGCTTCCCAGATGGGAAGCTCCTCCTCCTCCACCCGGAAGGCCACGTGGACACTGCCTTGGGCCCCGTGGGGCGGCAGGGTTGCCTCCTTGGCGGTTTCCTTGGGGTTGAAGACCAGGAAAACGCCCCGCCCGGCGCGGAAGAAGGCGTGCCGAGGCGGCTTGAACTGAAAGCAGGGAAGGCCCAAGATCCCCTCGTAGAAGGCGCGGGCCTTCTCCAGGTCCTCGGCGTAGACGGAAGTTTCCAGAACCTCCACTACTTGAGCCGGGCGATGAGGTCGGCCACGGGGATGGCCTCGAGGGTCATCGTCTTCACGCTTCCCCTGGAGGCCAGGTGGAGCATGGCCCGGGCCACGCTGGCGGCGTCCTCCGCCTCCACGATGTTTACGAAGTCGTAGGGCCCGAGCACGGCGTACTGGGCCACCACCCTGACCCCGAAGTCCCGCTCCAGCTCCTGATTCACCTCCTTGATGCGCTCGGGGTTCTTCACCAGGGTCTCGGCCCCGTCGTCGGTCAGGGTGCTGAGGACGATAAAGGTGGGCATGGCTTGCCTCCTTTCCCCTCCAGTCTACGCCTCTTGGCCCTCCAGCGCTACCCCGGCGTAGACCTCCGCCACGGGCAGGCTTCCCTCTAGGCAGGGCAGGGGGACCTCGCCTTCCTCCGCCACCTGGTGGAGGATATCGCCCTCCTTCCGGTAGAGCTCCACCCGCCTCTCCCGGGCGCTCACCAGGAGGTAGCCCTCGAGGGAGGGAAGGGAGAGGTAGCGCCAGAGCTTCTCCCTGCGGTCCACCCCCTCCGTGGCGGGGGAGAGGACCTCCACCACCAGGCAGGGGGCCTCCTCGTAGAAGGGGTTTTCCGGGGGCGGGGCGCAAACCGCCATGAGGTCCGGGTAGTAGAAGGTGGCCTCCCCGACCCTTAGCTTCATGTCCGCCACGTAGAGGCGGCATCCCTTCCTGCGGGCCAGGGGGTAGAGGGGGTAGTGGAGGTTGCCCACGATGAGGTTGTGGCCCCGGCCATGGCGTAGGGAACCCCTTCCACCAGCTCCCGCTTCACGGGGGAAGTGGCCTCCTCCCTCAGGTACTCCTCCGGGGAAAGCCGCTTAAGCCTCGCGGGCTCGCCCATTACTCCCACTCTATCGTGGCCGGGGGCTTGGAGGTGAGGTCGTAGACCACCCGTCCGATCTCCGGGACCCTGCGGGTGATGCGCCGGGCCGCCTCGTCCAGGAACTCCAGGGGAAGCCTCGCCCAGTCGGCGGTCATGAAGTCCTCGGTGGTGACGGCCCTGAGGGCGAGGACGTACCCGTACTTCCGCTCGTCCCCCGCCACCCCCACGCTCCTCACGGGCGTGAGGACCGCCAGGGCCTGGGCCACCTGCTCATAGAGGCCCCACTCCTTGAGGAGGTTTGTGAAGATGTCGTCCGCCCGCCTCAGGATCTCCAGGCGCTCCTCCGTCACCTCCCCCAGGACGCGCACGGCGAGCCCAGGCCCGGGGAAGGGGTGGCGCAGGCGGATGGTGTCGGGAAGCCCGAGGAGGAGGGCGAGCTCCCGCACCTCGTCCTTGAAGAGGAGGCGGAAGGGCTCTAAGAGCTCAAACCCCAGGTCCTCGGGGAGGCCGCCCACGTTGTGGTGGCTCTTGATCTTGGCCGCCCCGTGCCCCCCGGCGGACTCAATGACGTCCGGGTAGAGGGTCCCCTGGGCGAGGAAGCGGAAGGGGCCCTTCTCCCGGGCCACCTGGGAGAAGGCCGCCACGAACTCCCGCCCGATGATCTTGCGCTTTTCCTCGGGGTCCTCCACGCCCTTTAGGGCCTTAAGGAAGCGCTCCTTGGCGTCCACCACCAGGAGGTTCACCCCAAGGGCCCTCAAAGCCCCCTCCACCTCCTTCCTCTCCCCCAGGCGCAAAAGCCCGTGGTCCACGAAGACGGCCAGGTGGTCCACCCCCGCCTTGGCGAGGAGGAGGGCCAGGGTGGAGGAGTCCACCCCCCCGGAGACGGCGAGGAGGACCCGGTCCTTCCCCGCCCGCTCCCGCACCTCCTGGAGGAGCTCTTCCAGGACGTGCTCGGGGGTCCAGTCCCGCCTGACCCCGGCGAGCTCCAGGAAGTTCTCCAGGATCTGCATCCCCTTGGGGGTGTGGGCCACCTCGGGGTGGAACTGGACCCCGAAGGCCCGGCCGTCCGGGGACTCCATGGCGGCCACGGGGTTCTCCTCCGTCTCGGCCGCCACCCGCCAGCCCGGGGGCGGGGCGGTCACGGCGTCCTGGTGGCTCATCCAGACCTGGACCTCCCCCTCAAGGCCCCGGAAGAGGGGGCCCTCGTGGCGGGTGAGGAGGGCCTTGCCGTACTCGGCCCTTCCGGCGCGCTCCACCCGCCCCCCGAGCTCCTGGGCGAGGAGCTGCATGCCGTAGCAGATCCCGAGGAGGGGCAGGTCCGAGGAGAAGAGCCTGGGGTCGGGTCGGGGGGCCTCGGGGTCAAAGACGCTTCTTGGCCCCCCGGAGAGGATGAGGGCCTGGGGGCGGTGCTTGAGGACCTCCTCCAGGGGGGCGTCCCCCGGGAGGATGAGGGAGAAGGCCCGGAGCTCCCGGAGCCTTCTCGCGATGAGCCGCGTGTACTGGGAACCGAAGTCCAGGACCAGGACCACGCCAAGAGTCTACCACCCCTCCAGGTGGAGCCTGGACGGACAGACTTGACCTATATACGGCCCCTGGGGTAAAGAAGAGGCATGACCCTACGCGAAGCCCTGTCCCAGATCCCCGACCCCCGGGCCCGCAACCGGCGGTACCCCCTGTGGAGCCTCCTGGCCCTCATCCTGGTGGCTTTCCTTTCCCGCGTGGACTTCCTGAGGGGCGTGGAACGCTTCGCCCGCGCCAACCCTCACCTCTTGCCCCACCTCGGCCTGCGCAAGCCCCCGGGCCACACCATCCTCACCCTTCTCCTGCACCGCCTGGACCCCCATAAGCTCCAGGAAGCCCTGCTCAAGGTCTTTCCCGAAGTGGAGCTGGGGGAGGTCCTGGTGGTGGACGGGAAGCACCTTCGGGGAAGCGGCAAGGGGAAAAGCCCCCAGGTCAGGCTGGTGGAGGTCCTGGCCCTGGGTCTGCGGACCACCCTGGCCCAGGCCCAGGCGGAGGGGAGGGAGGATCAAGCCCTCTTGGAGCTCCTGGACCGCCTTGGGGCGGAGGGGCTCAAGGGGAAGGTGGTGGTGGGGGACGCGGGGTACCTGTACCCGGAGGTGGCGGGGAAGGTGGTGCAAAAAGGGGGGCCTACCTTTTCCTTTTGAAGGCCAACCAGGGGGAACTGCTGGAGTGGGCTCTGGAGGTGTTCAAGGGGATGGAGGAGAGGCGGCTTCCCGGGGAGACCGAGGCGGTGTGGAATCTGGCGCGGGACGGGGAGGTGTGGACCTACCGGGTCTGGGCCTCCCCCCACTTGCCGGAAGAGATACGCGCCTTTCCCGCGTGCCGGCAGGTGGTGCGGCTGGAGCGGGAGGTGGTGCACAAGGGGACGGGGGAGGTGCGGCGCGCGGTGAGCTACGCCCTCACCAGCCTGGGGCCGGAGGTGGCGGAGGCGAGGCGGCTTGGGGAGCTTCTCCTTTCCCGGTGGGAGGTGGAGAACCGGTCCTTTTGGGTGCGGGACGTTCTCTTCCGTGAAGACGCCTGCCAGGTGCGGGGGGTGGGGGCGCGGGTCTTGGCGGTCCTCCGGGCCTTTCTGGTCTCCCTCTTCCACCGCCGAGGGGTCAGGGAGAAGAAGGCGGCCATGGAGGCCTTCTCCTTCCATCCCCTCTCCGCCCTCAAGTTCCTGGGGCTCTATGCAGTATAGCGGTCAAGTCTGCTGGACGGAGGGAGGACTCGTCTTGAGCCCCTCCTTTTGGTGTAATGGGGGCATGGCCGAGGTGGAGAGCTTCAGCCTGGACCACACCAAGGTCAAGGCCCCCTACGTGCGCCTGGCGGGGAGGAAGGCCCTCGCGGGGGGCGTGGTGGAGAAGTACGACCTGAGGCTCGCCCAGCCCAACCGGGAGGCCCTGCCCACGGCGAGCCTCCACACCCTGGAGCACCTCCTCGCCGGGTACCTCAGGGACCACCTCCCGGGGGTCATAGACCTCTCCCCCATGGGCTGCCGCACGGGGTTTTACCTGGTGGTGGAGGGCCCTGTGGGGGAGGAAAAGGTCCTCGAGGCCTTCGCCCAGGCCTTGAGGGACGTCCTCGCCCACGAGGGGGAGGTCCCCGGGGCGAGCTTTAAGGAATGCGGCAACTACCGGGACCACGACCTCCTCGCCGCCAAGGCCTGGGCGGAGAAGGTGCTGAAGGCCGGGCTTAGGGTCCAGCCCACCGTCCCTCTGGAGAGGGCATGACCGCCTTCTTCGCCGCCGAGCCCGAGGAGGCCTCCGCCCTTCGGGAGGCCTTGGGGGCGGGGGAGGCCCTGGAGGCCCCTTTTCCCCTCCACCGGGGCAAGGGGGTCCTGGTGGCCGAAACCGGGGTGGGCAAGGTGGCGGCCGCCATGGCCGTGGCCCACGTCCTCACCCGCTTTCGCCCCTCGGGGAGCTTCTTCCTGGGGGTGGCGGGGGCCCTGGACCCTTCCTTGAAAGCTTTGGACCTCCTCCTGGCGGAGAAGGCGGTCCAGTGGGACGTGGACCTCACCCCCTTTGGTCGGGAGCCCGGGGAGACCGCCTTGGGGGTGCGCTTCTTCCCCTCGGACCCCGCCCTCCTCGCCCGGGCGGAAGCCGGGGCCAAGGCCCTGGGCTTGCCCTTTAGGCGGGGGGTGGTGGCCACGGGGGACCGGTTTCTGGCGGACCGGGGGGAGGCGGAAAGGCTTCGCGCCCTCCATGGGGCGGACGCCGTGGAGATGGAGGGGGCCGCGGCCCTCATGGTGGCCTGGCGCTTCCGCCACCCCATGGCCCTCCTGCGCGTGGTGACGGACGGGGCTGGGAAAGGGGCGGAGCAGGACTTCCGGGCCTTTTTGCGGGAGGCCGCAAGGCGCCTTGGGCTCCTCGCCCGGGCCCTCGTAGAATGAAAATGGGGTCCTTTGGCCATGGAGGTGAAGATCTTTACCGGGACGGCCCACCCGGAACTCGCCCAGAGGGTGGCGGAGGCCTTGGGGGTTCCCTTGGGCAAGGCCCTGGTGGGCCGCTTTCCCGACGGGGAGGTGCGGGTGAGGCTTCTGGAGAGCGTGCGGGGGGAGGACGTGTACCTCATCCAACCCACCTGTCCCCCGGTCAACGACCACTTGATGGAGCTTCTGCTTCTGGCCGACGCCGCAAGGCGGAGCTCCGCCTCCCGCATCAACGCCGTCATCCCCTATTTTGGCTACGCCCGCCAGGACAAACAGACCGAGGGCCGGGAGCCCATCAGCGCCCGGCTGGTGGCAGGGCTTCTGGAGCGGGTGGGCATCCACCGGGTCATGGCCATAGACCTCCACGCCCCTCAAATCCAGGGCTTTTTTGACATCCCCGTGGACCACCTTTCCGCCGTGCGCCTCTTCGCCCGCTACCTCACGGAGCGGGGGTACGTGGAAAACGCCGTGGTGGTCTCCCCGGACGCGGGCCGGGCGGAAGAGGCGCGAAGGCTCGCCGAGCGCCTGGGGCTTCCCTTCGCCATGCTGGCCAAGCGCCGCCACGGGCCTAAGGAGACCTCCGTGACCTACGTCATCGGGGACGTGGAGGGCAAAAGGCCCCTCCTCATAGACGACATCGTCTCCACCGGGGGGACCATCCGGCGGGGGGTGGAGGCCCTGCTCCAGGCGGGGGCCTTGCCCGAGGTGGTGGTCATGGCCACCCACCCCGTGCTGGTGGGGGAGGCCAGGGAGAACCTGGCCCACCCGGCCATCAAGGAGGTGGTCTTCACCGACACCATTCCCCTAAGGGACGGGGGCTACACCCTCCTCTCCACCGCCGAGCTCCTGGCCCAGGCCATCCGCCACGTCCACACCAACCAGTCGGTGAGCGCCCTCATCTAGGGGGGATGTGGTAAGCTTTTCTTCGTGTGCCCCTGAGGGGCCAGGGTTTGCGTGTTGGGAGGAGCCATGGAATATCGCCTGAAGGCTTACTACCGGGAGGGGGAGAAGCCCAGCGCCCTTAGGCGGGCGGGCAAGCTCCCCGGGGTGATGTACAACAAGAACCTGAACCGCAAGGTCTACGTGGAGCTTGGGGAGTTTGACAAGGTCTTCCGCCAAGCTTCCATCCACCACGTCATCGTCCTGGAGCTTCCCGACGGGGAGTTCCCTACCCTGGTGCGCCAGGTGAACCTGGACAAGCGCCGCCGCCGCCCTGAGCACGTGGACTTCTACGTTCTTTCCGACGAGCCCGTGGAGATGTATGTTCCCCTGCGCTTTGTGGGCACCCCCGTGGGCGTGCGCGAGGGCGGGGTGCTCCAGGAGGTGCACCGGGACATCCTGGTGCGGGTTTCCCCCCGGAACATCCCCGAGTACATAGAGGTGGACGTCTCCGGCCTCGGCATCGGGGACAGCCTCCATGCCTCGGAGCTTAAGCTTCCCGAAGGGGTGAAGCTCGCCATCTCCCCGGAGGAGACCCTCGCCGCCGTGGTGCCGCCCGAGGACGTGGAGCGCCTCGAGGCCGAAGCCGCCGAGGCCCCCGCCGAGCCGGAGGTCATCAAGAAGGGCAAGAAGGAAGAGGAGGCCTGATCCCGCTTGGGCGCCTTGTGGCGGGGGTAGCCACCCCCGCCTTTTGCCAGGAGGGGCCGTGTTCTTGGTGGTGGGCCAGGGAAACCCGGGCGAGGCCTATGCCCGCACCCGGCACAACGTGGGTTTCATGGTCTTGGACCGGATGGGGCTGGAGTTCCGGAGGAAGGGGGAGGCCCTCCTGGCCGAGGCCCAGGTGGAGGGCCAAAAGGGCCTTTTCCTCAAGCCCCTTACCTACTACAACCTCACGGGGCAGGCGGTGGCCCCCCTGGCCCGCTTCTACCAGATTCCCCCAGAGCGCATTCTGGTGGTCCACGATGAGATGGACCTCCCCCTGGGCCGCCTGCGCTTCAAGGCCGGGGGAAGCCCCGCCGGCAACCGGGGGGTGGCCTCCATCGCCGAGGCCTTGGGCACCCTGGCTTTCCACCGCCTGAGGATCGGTATCGGTAAGCCTCCCGCCAAGGAGCTGGGTGCCCAGTACGTCCTTTCCCCCTTTGCCCCCGAGGAGTGGCCCTTGGCCGAAAGGGTGCTTTCCGTGGCCAAGGAGGCGGTGTTGTGCTGGGTAAAGGAGGGGCTTTTCCCTTGCGCCCAGCGCTACAACGGCCTGGACCTCCGCCAGGCGAGGTAAGCTTGGGGTATGGCCTCGCCCAGGGTTCTCCTCATTGCCGGGGGGAAAAGCGCCGAGCACGAGGTTTCCCTTTCCTCCGCCGAAGGGGTTTTACGCTACATGCCCTTTCCCACCGAGCTTGCCGTCATCGCCAAGGACGGGCGTTGGCTCCTTGGGAAAGAGGCCCAGGAAGCCCTTGCCGCCAAGGTGGCCCCTTCTGGGGAGCATTCCTTTCCCCCCCCCTTGGACTGGGACGCCTACCATGTGGTTTTTCCTCTGCTCCACGGCCGCTTTGGAGAGGACGGCACCCTTCAGGGATTTTTGGAGCTCTTGGGTAAGCCCTACGTGGGGGCGGGGGTAACGGCCAGCGCTCTTTGCCTGGACAAGGACCTCTCTAAAAGGGTCTTGGCCCAGGCGGGGATTCCCGTGGTGCCTTGGGTGGCCCTCTACCGGGGGGAGGTGCCCCTGGTTCCTTTTGACCCCCCTTTTTTCGTGAAACCCGCCCACACGGGTTCCAGCATCGGCATCCTCCGGGTGGAGCGCTACGCCGACCTGGAGGGAGCCTTGGAGGAAGCCTTCCGCCACGATGCCAAGGTGGTGGTGGAGAAGGCCCTCCCCGGGGTGCGGGAACTGGAGGTGGGGGTGCTGGGAAACCTCTTCGGCGAGGCGAGCCCGGTGGGGGAGGTGCGCTACCAGGCCCCCTTCTACGATTACGAGACCAAGTACACCCCAGGCCGGGCCGAGCTCCTCATCCCCGCGCCTCTGGACCCCGGCACCGAGGAAACCATCCAGGAAATTGCCTTGAAGGCCTACCGCCTTTTGGGCATTCGGGGCATGGCCCGGGTGGACTTCTTCCTCTCCGAGGGGGAGGTGTACCTCAACGAGATCAACACTATCCCGGGCTTCACCCCCACCAGCATGTTCCCCAGGCTCTTCGCTGCCAAGGGCCTGGGCTACCCCGAGCTTCTAAAACGCTTGGTGGAACTGGCCCTGGAATAGCCTGCCTTTCCGTAGAATGCAAAGGAGGCTTTTTGTGCCGCCCTTTTATAAGCGCCTCCACAGGAAGGCCGACGGGAGGGAGCTCCTCCTCTACAGCCTGAACCCCCTCGAGGACCCCCCTCTCCCCGAACACGCCGAGCCCTTTCGCCCCGCCCCCCACCTCCGCTACCACCCCTTAAGGGGGGAGTGGGTGGTCTACGCCGCTCACCGCCAGGAGCGCACCTTCCTTCCCCCCAAGGAGCACTGCCCCTTGTGCCCGAGCCGGGAGGGAGGCTTTCCCACGGAGATCCCCTTCCCCTCGTTCCAGGTGGCCGTCTTTGAGAACCGCTTCCCCTCCTTCGTGGAGGAGGCCCCCCCGCCCCCGGAGGGGCTTCCCGTGCCCGTGGGGGAGGCTTTGGGCCGGTGCGAGGTGGTGGTCTACACCGAGGCCCACGCGGGTAGCCTCGCCACCCTGAAGGAGGAGGAAAGGCGCCTCCTCGCCCAGGTGTGGCGGGACCGTTACCAAGCTCTCTATGCCCTTCCCAGGGTGCGCTTCGTCATGCCCTTTGAGAACCGGGGGGAGGCGGTGGGGGTGACCCTCCACCACCCCCACGGCCAGATCTACGCCTACCCCTTCGTGCCCCCCGTCCTGGAGCGTGAAAGCCAGGCCTTTCGGGAAAGGCCCGTGCTCCAGGAGCTCTTTCCCGAGCTTGGGCCCTACGTGGTGGACAGGGAGGAGGGCTTCCTCGCCTTCGTCCCGCCCTTCGCCCGCTACCCCTTTGAGGTCTGGGTGGCCCCCGTGGAAAGCCACCCCGGCCCCTGGACCTTCTCCGAGGAGGAGATGGCGGCCTTCGCCAGGCTTTTGGGCCGGGTGGTGGCCCGCTACGACGGCCTCTATGGCGAGCCTTTCCCCTACGTGATGGTCTTCCACGCTGCTCCCTTGGGGGAGGAGCGCACCTTCCACTTCCACGTGGAGTTCTATCCCCCGAGGCGCACCCGGGACAAGCTCAAGTTCCTGGCGGGCACGGAGCTCGGGGCGGGCACCTTCGTGGTGGACGCACTGCCCGAGGAGACCGCGCAGAGGCTTAGGGAGGTTCTATGAAGTACCTGCTTGCCCTGGACCAGGGTACCACTTCCAGCCGGGCCCTCCTCTTCACCCCGGAGGGGAGGCCCGTGGCGATGGCGCAACGGGAGTTCCGGCAGCTTTACCCGAGGCCGGGCTGGGTGGAGCACGACCCCCTGGAGATCTGGGAGACCACCTTGTGGGCCGCGCGGGAGGCGTTGCGGAGGGCTGGGGTAGAGGCGGGGGAGGTGTTGGCCCTGGGGATCACCAACCAGCGGGAGACCACCCTCCTCTGGGACCGGAAGACGGGGAAACCCCTCCACAACGCCATCGTGTGGCAGGACCGGAGAACGGCGCCCCTTTGCGAGGCCCTGAAGGCGCGGGGCTTGGAACCCCTTTTCCGGGAACGGACCGGGCTTCTCTTTGACCCCTACTTCTCGGGGACCAAGCTCATGTGGCTCCTGGAGAACGTGCCCGGGCTAAGGGAGAAGGCGGAGCGGGGGGAGGTCCTCTTCGGCACCGTGGACACCTGGCTCATCTGGCGGCTCACCGGGGGCAGGGTCCACGCCACCGACCCCACCAACGCGAGCCGGACCCTCCTCTTCAACCTCCACACCCTGGCCTGGGACCCGGAGCTTTTGGAGGCCCTAGGGATTCCCGCCTCCCTCCTCCCGGAGGTGCGCCCTTCGGACGGGGACTTCGGGGAGGTCCTTCCCGAGCTCCTGGGGGTGCCGGTGGCGGTGCCGGAGGTGACGGAGTCCACCGCCTTGGGGGTGGCCCTCATGGCCGGGGTGGGGGCGGGGGTTCTTTCCCCGGAGGAGGCGGTGGGGCGCTTCCGCGAGGCGGAGCGGTTCCTCCCCACGATGCCCGAAGGAAGGCGGGAGGCCCTCTACCGTGGGTGGCGGGAGGCGGTGGAAAGGGCCAAGGGCTTTGCGGGGGAGGGGTAGTGGACCGGGAGGCCCTCTTTGAAAGGCTAAAGGAACCCTTTGACCTCCTCATTCTGGGGGGCGGGGCCACGGGGGCCGGGGTCCTGTGGGAGGCCACGCTTAGGGGCCTCAAGGCCGCTCTGGTGGAGGCGAGGGACTTCGCCTCGGGGACGAGCAGCCGCTCCACCAAGCTCCTCCACGGGGGGGTGCGGTACCTGGAACTCGCCCTGAGGCGGCTGGACCGCCGCCAGTTCAGGCTGGTGGTGGACGCCCTCCACGAGCGCAAGGTGGTGATGGGCCTCGCCCCCCACCTGGCCTGGCCCCTCACCCTGGTCACCCCCCTCTTCCGCCCCCTGGAGCTCCCCTACTACTACCTGGGCCTCCAGCTCTACGACCTCCTCGCCGGGAAAAGGCGCCTCGCCCCAAGCCGCTACCTCTCCCCTTGGGAGGTGCACAAACTCTTCCCCCATCTTCCCAAGACCCTAGGGGGCGTGGCCTACCAGGACGGGCAGTTCGCCGACTTCCGCCTGAACCTCGCCCTCGTGCTCTCGGCCCTGGAGCGGGGGGCGGTGGCCCTGAACCACGCCGAGGCCACGGCCCTCCTCCTGGAGGGGGGCAGGGTGCGGGGGGCGGTGGTGCGGGACCGGCTTTCGGGGAAGGAGGTGGAGGTCTTCGCCAAGGCCGTGGTGAACGCCACCGGGCCCCTCGCCGACCGGGTGCGCCGCTTGCTGGACCCCGAACTTCCCCCCCTCCTCACCGCCTCCAGCGGGGTCCATCTCGTCCTGGACTACCCCCTGGAGGCGGGCCTCCTCATCCCCAGGACCCGGGACGGCCGCGTCCTCTTCCTCCTCCCCTACCGGGGGATGGCCCTCCTGGGCACCACCGACCTCCCCGCCGAGCCCGAGCCCTGCCCCCTCCCCCGGGAGGAGGAGGTGGCCTACCTCCTGGAGGAGATAAGGCCCTACCTGGGGGACCTCTCGGGCCGGGTGCGGGCGGTCTGGTCGGGCCTAAGGCCCCTGGTGGGCCAGGGGGAGACGAAGCTTTTGGTGCGGGACCACCACATAGAGGAAAGGCAAGGCCTCTACACCCTGGTGGGGGGGAAGTGGACCACCTTCCGCCTCATGGCCCTGGAGCTCGTGGAGCGCGTGGCCAAGGACCTGGGCCTCGCCTTGCCGCCCTCGGCGAGCCACGCCACCCCCCTCCTCGGGGCGGGGCCCCAGCCCCCCCTTCCCCTCCCCGAGGACCAGGCCCGGCGCCTTTACGAGACCTACGGGACCCTGGTCCCCGAGGTCCTGGCCCTGGGGGAGAGGCCCCTCCTCCCCGGGCTTTCCTACCTGGAGGGGGAGGTGGTCTGGGCGGTGCGGCGGGAGCTTGCCAGGAAGCCCCTGGACGTGCTGGCCCGGAGGATGGGCCTCGCTTTTCTGGACCGGGAGAAGGCCCTTAAGGCCCTTCCCCGGGTGGTGGAGCTCATGGCGCCCCTCTTGGGCTGGGGCGAGGAGAGGAAGCGGGCCGAGTTGGAAGAGGCCCGGGCCCTCTTGCCTGGGCTTTGCTAAGTACCCCGCCGCGGCAGGGGCCCCAAAAAGCTTTTCCCCAGCCTTAGTTCGGGCACCTCATGTTGCGAAACCAAAGTGCGGGCACTTAGCTTTCTTGGCTCCGTTCCACGGGGATGGTCTCCTTCAGGATGGCCCGGACCCTCTCCCCTGGGATGGTCTCTTCCCGGAGGAGTTCCTCGGCGATCCGATGCATGGCCTCGGCGTGCTCCAGGAGGACCTGGCGGGCTTTGGCGTAGGCCTCGTCCAGGATCTTGCGGATGTCCTCGTCAATGAGCCTGGCCGTCTCCTCGGAGTGGTCCTTTTTCTTGGCGATCTCCTCACCCAGGAAGATGGGCCCCGAGTCCGAGCCCCAGGCGATGTTCTTGAAGTGTTCCCCCATGCCCCAGTCCAGGACCATGCGCTTGGCGATCCCCGTGGCCCGCTTGAAGTCGTCCTGGGCCCCCGTGGTCACGGTGCCGGTGAAGAGCTCCTCCGCCACCCGGCCCGCCATGAGCACGGCGAGCTCGTCCATGAGGTGTTCCCGGGAGACCAGGACCCTTTCCTCGGGCTTGCTCCAGCGGGCCCCCAGGGCCATCCCCCGGGGGACGATGGAGACCTTCTCCGTCTTGTCGGCGTGGGGCAGGACCTCCCCCACCACGGCGTGTCCCGCCTCGTGGTAGGCCACGGCCCGGCGCTCCTCCTCGGAGAGCTTCAGGGCGGGGCGCTCCAGGCCCAGGACGATCTTGTCCAGGGCCTTGAGGAAGTGCTCCTTGCGGATCCTCTTTTCCCCGTCCCGGGCGGCGAGGAGGGCGGCCTCGTTCACCAGGTTCTTGAGGTCCGCCCCGGAGAAGCCGGGGGTGAGGTGGGCGAGCTCCAGGGCGTCCACGTCTTCGGCTATGGGTTTGTTGCGCATGTGCACCAGGAGGATCTCCTTGCGCTCCTCCAAGGAGGGGAGGCCCACCACCACCTGGCGGTCAAAGCGCCCGGGCCGGAGGAGGGCGGGGTCCAGGATGTCGGGACGGTTGGTGGCGGCGAGGACGATGACGGAGGTGTCCTTCTCAAAACCGTCCATCTCCGAGAGGATCTGGTTCAGGGTCTGCTCCCTCTCGTCGTGGCCGCCCCCGATGCCCGCCCCCCGCTTGCGGCCGATGGAGTCCAGCTCGTCGATGAAGATGATGCTCGGGGCGTTCCTGCGGGCGTCCTCAAAGAGGCTCCGCACCCGGCTTGCCCCCACCCCCACGAACATCTCCATGAACTCGCTGGCGGAGACGGAGAAGAAGGGCACCCCTGCTTCCCCGGCCACGGCCCGGGCCAGGAGGGTCTTCCCCGTGCCGGGGGGGCCCACCAGGAGCACCCCCTTGGGGATCTCGGCCCCGAGCTCCAGGTACTTCTTGGGGTTCTTGAGGAAATCCACCACCTCCATGAGCTCCCGCTTGGCCTCCTCGTGGCCGGCCACGTCCTTAAAGGTGGTGCTGACCCGCTTCTCCTTGCCGTAGAGGCGGGCCCGGCTCTGGCCGAACTGCATCACCTGGCCCGCACCCCCTTGGGCCCGCATGAAGAAGAACCAGAAGAAAAGGATGAGGAGGAGGGTGGGTCCCACGTAGAGGAGGAGCTGGGGCCAGAAGGAGGGGGGCTTGGTGACCACTTTGACCCCGTTGGTTTCCAGGAAGCGCAGGAGCTCGGGGTCCTGGACCTGGGCCGGGGGTAAGGGCACCTGGAAGCGCCTCGCCACCTGGCTTCCCCCCTGGGGGGTGGGGAAGCGCTCGGGTTCCTTGAGGAGACCCAGGATGCGGGTTTCCTCCAGGGTAACTTCCGCCACCCTGCCCTGGCGCACCAGTTCCCGGAAGCCGGTGTAGGAAAGGGTGGGGGCCGGGGGCCCGGTGAAGGCGGTGTAGGCCAGGTAGCCTAGAAGGAGCAAAAAGACAAGGGTGAAGGGGTTGATTCGCTGCGGCAACATCTACCTCCCTTGCCCTATGGTAGCGCCTGGCGGGTGAGAGGATTGAGGGGTGTGGTATCCTCTAGCGGCGATGAGGGGGGTCCTCGAGGCCCTGCACCAGGGGGATTACGACACCGCCATTGAGCTCCTTACCCGCAAGGCCCTCTTCGGGCGGAAGGAGGAGGCCAAGGAGGCCCTTTTGCTCCTCGCCGAGGTCCATAGCCTCTACGGGGCAGAGGGCCTGGAAAAGGCCCACCGGGCCCTGGAGGAGGCTTACGAGCTGGGGGGGCTGGAGTATGACCCCCGGTACCGGGCCCTCCTCGGGGAGCTCCTCGCCCTGGAGGGGCGGCCCGAGCGGGAGGTCCTTCCCCTCTTTCTGCCCACGGAGGACCCCAGGGCCCGCTACCACCAGGCCCAGGCCCTCTTCTACCTGGGCCGCTTGGAGGAGGCCCTGGCCACCTTGAAGGAGGGCCTCCCCGCCTTCCTGGCCTGGCGGGGGGAGGGGCTTAAGGGGCGGGCCCTGGAGCGCCTGGGCCGTTACCCGGAGGCGGCCAGGGCCTACGAGCGGGGGGCGGAGCTGGCCCTGGGCCTGGAACGGTACTGGCTCCTCCTGGACGCCGCCGCCATGTGGCTGGAGGCAGGGGAGGGGGAGCGCGCCCTTTTGGCCCTGGAGGAGGCCGAGGCCGCCGTGGGAGAGGAGGGCCCGGAGGACGAGGCCACCCGCCACTACCTCCTGGCCCGGGCCCACCTCCTTCTTGGGAACCCCAACCGGGCTTTGGAGGAGGCCAGAAGGGCCCTGGAGAAGGAAGAGGAAAGCGGTCACAGGGCCTACGGCACCCCCATGGTGGCGGGGCAGGCCCTTTTGCAGCTCGGCCGCTACGAGGAGGCCATGGCCGCCTACCGCGAGGCCCTGGACCGGGCCGAGGCCGCCGAGCGCCCCTACGTCCTCCACGAGATGGGGGTGGCCGCCCTGGACCACGGGGCCTACCTCGAGGCCGAGGTCTACCTCCGCGAGCTTTTGCGGGAAGAGGGCTACCCCTACCGGGCCCAGGCCCTGGCCGACCTGGCCGAGGCCCTGTACCGCCAAGGGCGCTACGCCGAGGCGGAGGAGGCGGCCAAGGAGGCCATGGACCTGGGGGCCGAGGCCTCGGGGGAGCTCATCCTGGGCCACATCGCCTACGACCTCATGCACCTGGAGGAGGCCCTGGCCCACTACCGGAAGGCGGCGGAAAGCGCCGAGGAGGGGAGCCGGGAGTGGGTGGGGGCCCAGGAGATGGTGGTGGATACCCTGGCCCAGCTGGGCTACCGCTCCCCGGAGGAGATCCTGGCCCGGGCCGAGGCGGTGCTGCCCCACGTCCACCCCGCCGACGAGTGGCACCAAGCCCTCCTGGCCTACCGGGAGCGGGCCCAGGCCCTCCTCCGGGAAGGCCGGCGGCCTAACTAGCCCCCTTGCGCAAGGGGGAAAGGGCCTTCAACACCTCCTGGGACCTCAAGGGCTTGGGGAGGTGGAGCACCCGCAAGGGGCGGAAGAGGAGGCCTGGGGGGGTTTCGCTCACCACGTAGAGGGAGGCGAGCCTTCCCTCGGGATGGGCCCGCACCCTGCGGGCGGCTTCCAGGGCCCTTTCCCCCTGGAGGACCACCCCCTTGGGCCTTTCCTTGAGAAGGCGCAAAAGCCCCTCCAGGTCCTTGGCCAAAACCACCCGGAAGCGGTGAGCCTCCAGGAGGTAGAGGAGGAGCCTCCGCACCACCCCGCTTTCCGCCAGGACCACCACCAGGGGGTCCTCCAGGAGGAGGGTGGAGGGGCGGAGGAGGCCCCGGGCCTTCATCTCGTGGAGGAGGTGGTAGACCTCCTCCTCGGGAAGACCCGACATCAGGGCCACGCTCCGGGCCCGCCGGACCCCGTCTAAAAGCTCCAGGACCGTCCAGGCCTCCGGGGGGAGGGGGTGGCGGGTAGGGTCCTCCGCCAGGTGCAGGACCTCGTCCGGGCCCACCTGGCCCCGCCGCCACTCGTCCAGCCTGCGGGCGGCTTCCATGAGGGCCCAGCCCGTGTCCAGGGTCTGGGGGAGGGCCACCTGGCTTCCCTCCACCAGGGGCTCGGCCAGGACCTCCCCCTCCTTTTCCCCCAGGAGGGTGGCGAGGGCCTCGAGGACCTGGGCCTGAAGGGCTTCTTTAAGCTCCTCCTCCCCGATGAGGCCGAGTTCCAGGGCCAAAGCCCCCAGGGGGGTGCCGGGGTTCTCCCGTCCCTGGCGCTCCACCAGCTCCTGCACCTCCTCCAGGCTCAGGTGGCCCAGGCGCACCAGGTACTCCCCCAGGTGGGGGCCAGGCTCGGTGCGGGCGTAGAGGATGCGCCCCGAAAGGAGGTGCACCCGGCCGTAGACCCTGCCCTGCAAGCTCACCACCGCGCTTTTGCGATTGGCCTCCAGGGCCTTCAGGAGCTCGGCCAGGTCCAGCTCCTCCAGGGTGGCCCGGATCATAGGAGGGGTTCCAAGGGAAGGGGAAGGCCCAGGTGGCGGTAGGCCAGCTCCGTGGCCACCCGGCCCCTGGGGGTGCGCTTTAGGAGGCCTTGCTGGATGAGGTAGGGCTCGTAAACCTCCTCCAGGGTGCCCGGGTCCTCGGAGAGGGCGGTGGCCAGGGTGCCCAGGCCCACCGGCCCCCCGCCGAAGCGGAAGATGAGGACCTCCAGGATCTCCCGGTCCCGCCGTTCCAGGCCCAGCTCGTCCAGGCCCAGGGCCTCCAGGGCCTCCCTGGCCCGCCCTTCCCCGATCTCCTCATCCCCCGCCACCTGGGCGAAGTCCCGCACCCGGCGGAAAAGCCGCTTGGCGATGCGCATGGTGCCCCGGCTCCTCCGGGCGATCTCCCGGGCGGCCTCCTCGGTGATGCCCACCCCTAGGAGCCGGGCGTCCCGCCTTATGCCTTCGGCCAGTTCCTCCACGGAGTAATAGTCCAGGTGCTCCACGATGCCGAAGCGGCTTCTCAAGGGCGCGGTGATGAGGCCAGGGCGGGTGGTGGCCCCGATGAGGGTGAAGCGGGGGAGCTCCAGACGGATGGTCCTGGCCGCCGGCCCCTGGCCCACCACGATGTCCATGGCGAAGTCCTCCATGGCCGGGTAGAGGTGCTCCTCCGCCTGGCGGCTTAGGCGGTGGATCTCGTCGATGAAAAGGATGTCCCCCTCCTCCAGGGAGTTGGCCAGGATGGCCGCCAGGTCCCCGGGCTTCTCTATGGCCGGCCCGGAGGTGACCCGGAGGTTTACCCCGAGCTCGTGGGCGATGACGTGGGCCAGGGTGGTCTTGCCGAGGCCTGGGGGGCCAAAGAGGAGGAGGTGCTCCAAGGGCTCGCCCCGGGCCTTGGCGGCCTCGAGGTAGACCCGGAGCTTGTTCTTCAGGCGCTCCTGGCCGATGTACTCGTCTAGCCTCTTGGGCCTTAAGGCGAGGTCCGGGGTCACGTCCACGCCCTTTCATGATAGCCTTTTCCCGTGCGGAGGACGGTCAAAGACTTCCGTGAGGCCAAGGGGAAGCGGCTCGTCTACCTCACCGCCTACGACTACCCCACGGCGCGCCTGGCCGAGGCGGCCGGGGTGGATGCCCTTCTGGTGGGGGACTCCCTGGGGATGGTGGTCCTGGGCTACCCCTCCACGGTGCCCGTGACCCTGGAGGAGATCCTCCACCACACCAAGGCCGTGCGGCGGGGGGCCCCCGAAACCTTCTTGGTGGCCGACCTGCCCTACCTTTCCTACGCCACCCTGGACCGGGCGCTTGCGGCTTCCGAGCGCCTCCTTAAGGAAGGCGGGGCGGACGCGGTGAAGCTGGAGGGGGGCGAGGAGGTGGCGGAGATCGTCCGGGGCCTGGTGCGAGCGGGGGTGCCGGTTTTGGGCCATGTCGGCCTCACCCCCCAGACGGCAAGCCAGCTCGGGGGCTACAAGCTCCAGGGCAAGCGCCCGGAGGAAGCGGAGCGCATCCTGAAAGGGGCCCTGGCCCTGGAGGAGGCCGGGGCCTACGGGGTGGTGCTGGAGATGGTCCCCGCCCGCTTGGCCAAGGAGATCACCGAGAGGCTTTCCGTCCACACCGTGGGGATCGGGGCCGGGCCCCACACCGACGCCCAGGTCCTGGTCTTCCACGACGTGGTGGGGCTTTACGGGGAGTTCAAGCCCCGCTTCGTCAAGCGCTACCTGGAAGGGGAAAGGCTTCTAAGGGAGGCCCTGGCCCGTTACGCCGAGGAGGTGCGGCAAGGGGTGTTCCCGGGCCCGGAGCACAGCTTTTGAGTACCCCGGAAAGAGGTCCCTGGGGGTTTCCCTTGACAGTTTAGTGAGAATGCATCATCATTTTTGTGATGACCGCCTTGGAGATCCGCCGTCTTTCCGTGCGCTTTGGGGAGTTTTGGGCCCTGGAGGAGGTCCAGCTCTCCGTGCCCGAAGGGGCCTTCGTGGCCATCGTGGGGCCCAACGGGGCGGGGAAGAGCACCCTCTTGAAGGCCGTGCTGGGCCTGGTGCCCTACCGAGGGGAGGTGCGGGTCTTCGGCCTTCCCCCGGAGCGGGCCGACCCCCTTTGGTTCGGCTACGTGCCCCAGATCAAGACCTTTGACCGCTCCTTCCCCGCCTTGGCCCTGGAGCTGGTGGCCACGGGGCTGAGGCGGCGCTGGCCCTTCCGCCTGGGGAAGGGCGAGCGGGAGAGGGCCCTGGCCGCCCTAGAGCGGGTGGGGGCCCGGGAGCTCGCCCACCGCCCTTTAGGGCGGCTCTCCGGGGGGCAGCTTCAGCGGGTCTACCTGGCCCGGGCCCTGATCCGCAGGCCCCGGCTTCTCCTCCTGGACGAGCCCGCCACCGGGGTGGACCGGGTGGGGGAGGAGGACCTCTACCGCTACCTCGAGGCCTACCAGAGGGAGTCTGGGGCCACGGTCCTCATGATCACCCATGACTGGGAGGCGGCCCACCACGCCACCCACGTCCTGGTCTTAAACCGCCGGGTGGTGGGCTTCGGCCCCCCCGAAAGGGCCCTTTCCGAGGAGTGCCTGCGCCAGGCCTTCGGCCACGTGGGCCACGCCCACGGCCTTTTCGTGGAGGGTGGCCGTGCTTGAGGCTCTGGGCTATCCCTTCTTCCAGCGGGCCCTTGTGGCGGGCCTCCTGGTGGCCCTCCTCTCGGGCCTCGCCTCCCCCTTTGTGGTGCAAAGGCGCCTCTCCTTCCTGGGAGACGGCCTGGCCCACGCCGCCTTCGCCGGGGTGGCCCTGGGGCTTTTCCTCCGGGGGGAGCCCCTCTGGTTTGCCCTGCCCTTCACCTTCCTGGTGGCCCTGGCCATCACCTGGGTCAAGGAGCGCACCGAGCTTTCCGAGGACACGGCCATCGGGGTCTTTTTCGCCCTGTCCGTGGCCCTGGGGGCCGTCTTTCTCGCCAAGGCCAAGGGGTATGTGGGGGACGCCATGGGCTACCTCTTCGGCTCCCTTCTGGCCGTGGGGCCCGCCGACCTCCTGGCGGTGGGCTTGATGGCCCTCCTGGCCCTTTTCCTCCTGCCCCTCTGGGGGCCCTTGGCCTACGCCACCTTGGACCGGGAGCTGACCCTTTCCGATCGGGTGCCCGTGGTGCTTCACGACTACCTCCTCTCGGGGTTCTTGGCGGTGAGCCTGGTGCTGGCGGTGAAGGTGGTGGGGATTCTCCTGGTGGCGGCCTTTTTGGTCATCCCTGGGGCGGCGGCCAGGCTTCTCTCCCGCACCTTCGCCCAGATGACCCTCTTTTCCCTCCTCCTGGCCCTCCTTTCCACCTTCGGGGGGCTTTTCCTCTCCTTCCTCCTGGACTGGCCCAGCGGAGCCAGCGTGGTCCTCTTCCAGGCCCTCCTCTTCGGCCTCGCCCTGCTAAAAACGGGATTTTCGGGTGGGAAATAGGGGTATAATGGGGCCATGTGGGTATCCACCAAGGCCCAATACGGGCTTCGCGCCCTGGTGGAGATCGGCCTCCGCGCTCCCGAGGCCGTTCCCCTGAAGGAGGTGGCCGAGGCCCAGGGCATCAGCCAGCACTACCTGGAGCAGATCGCCGCCCAGCTCCGCCGGGCGGGCTTCATCCGCTCCGTCCGGGGGGCTAAGGGCGGGTACCGGCTGGCCCGCGCTCCCGAGCGGGTGACCGCCTTGGAGGTGGTGGAGGCCCTGGAGGGGAGCCTGGCCCCGGTTTCCTGCATCGAGGACCCCGAGTCCTGCGCCAAGGTGGGGCAGTGCTCCACGGAGCTCCTCTGGAAGCGGGTGGACCTGGCCATGCGCCAGGTCCTGGGGGGCACCACCCTCCAGGACCTCATCCAGGAGCGGAGGCTTCTGGAGGCCAAGCGCCTCATCCAACTGGAGGCCAGTTGAGGGTTTACCTGGACTACGCCGCCACCACCCCCCTGGACCCCGAGGTGCGGGAGGCCATGCGGGAGGTGGAGGGGGTCTTCGGCAACCCCTCCAGCATCCACCGCTTCGGCCAGGAGGCCCGGAAGGTCCTGGAAAGCGCCCGGGAAAAGGTGGCCGCCCTCCTGGGGGTAAGGCCCCGGGAGGTGGTCTTCACCGCCTCGGGTTCTGAGGCCGACGCCCTGGCCCTCCTGGGGGTGGCCCTGGCCCGGGGCCGGGGCCACGTGGTGAGCACCGGGGTGGAGCACTCCGCCGTCCTGGGGGCCTTGAGGCTCCTGGAGCGGCTGGGCTTTTCCGTGACCCGCCTCCGGCCCGACCGCCACGGCCTCGTCTACCCGGAGCAGGTGGAAGAGGCCCTGCGGGAGGACACCTTTTTGGTGAGCGTCATGGCCGCCAACAACGAGCTCGGCACCCTTTACCCGGTGAAGGAGATCGCCCAGGTGGCCCACGCCCACGGGGCCCTCTTCCACACGGACGCCGTGCAGGCCGTGGGCCAGGTGCCTTTTTCCGTGGAAGAGGTGGGGGCGGACCTCCTCTCCTTAAGCGCCCACAAGTTCTATGGGCCTAAGGGTATTGGGGCCCTCGTGGTGCGCCACGGGGTGGAGCTTTTTCCCCTGGTTCCGGGCAAGCAGGAGGGGGGAAGGCGGGGTGGCACCCAGAGTCCCGTCCTGGCCCACGGTCTGGCGGTGGCCCTGGAGAAGGCCTTGCGGCTCCTTCCTGGGGAGACCTCCCGGCTCCTCGGCTTGCGCAAGCGCCTCGAGGCCGGCCTCTTGGCCGTGGAGGGGGTGGAGCTCAACGGCCACCCCGAAAGGAGGCTCCCCAAGCTGGTGAACGTCACGGTAAAGGGGGCCGACGGGGAGGCCCTGCTCCTGGCCATGGACCTCCTGGGGGTGGCGGTCTCCTCGGGGTCGGCTTGCTCGGCGGGGAGCCTCGAGCCCTCCCACGTGCTTCTCGCCATCGGCCGCTCCCCCAAGGAGGCCAAGGCTTCCCTGCGCTTTTCCCTGGGCCGCTTCACCACGGAGGAAGAGGTGGACCGGGCGGTGGAGGCCTTCCGGGAGGCGGTGGCCCGGGCCCGCTAGGCTTTTCGCCGGGCGAACTCCTCCCGTAGCTCCCGCCTCAGGATCTTCCCCACCCCGGACTTGGGGAGGCTTTCGCGGAACTCTATGATGCGGGGGACCTTGTAGGCGGCGAGGTTTTCCCGGCAGAAGCGCTCTATGTCCTTTTCCGTGACCTTGCCCCGGTACTCGGGTTTGAGGACGAGGAAGGCGGCCACGGTTTCCCCGCGGTAGGGGTCGGGAACGCCCACCACGGCGGCTTCCTGGACGGCTTGGTGCTGGTAGAGGACTTCTTCCACCTCGCGGGGGTAGATGTTGTAGCCGCCGGCGATGATCATGTCTTTTTTGCGGTCCACGATGTAGAAGTAGCCGTCTTGGTCCATTTTGGCCAGGTCGCCGGTGAAGAGCCAGCCTTCTTTGAGGGCTTTTTGGGTTTCGTCGGGGCGGTTCCAGTAGCCTTTCATGACGTTGGGGCCTTTGACCACCAGTTCGCCCACCTCGCCTGGGGGGAGTTCCTTCCCCTCCTCGTCCACCACCTTGGCCTCCACGCTGGGGAAAGGCATGCCGATGGACCCCTTGCGCACCTCCCCCAGCACCGGGTTGGAGTGGGTCACGGGGCTGGCCTCGGAAAGGCCGTAGCCCTCGATGAGCCTGGCCCCGGTGATCTCCTCGAAGCGGTTGGCCACCTCCACCGGCAAAGGGGCGGCCCCCGAGAGGCAGATGCGGATGCTCTTGACGTTCCGTTTTTCAATCTCGGGGAAGTTGTTGAAGGCCACGTAGAGGGTGGGCACCCCGGGGAAGTGGGTCACCCCGTGCTTCTCTATGGCCTCCACGATGGCGTGGATCTCGGGCCTAGGGAGGAGGACGATCTTGTAACCCGCGAAGAGACCGTAGTTCATGGCCACGGTCATGCCGTAGACGTGGAAGAAGGGCAAGGCTCCCAGCATCACCCCCTTGCCCAAAAGCTCCCGGGAGGTGGGGTCCCAGGCGTCGATCTGGAGCACGTTGGCCACCAGGTTCCCGTGGGTGAGCATGGCCCCCTTGGAGATCCCCGTGGTGCCCCCGGTGTACTGCAGCAGGGCCAGGTCCTCGGGGTCTTGCGGGAGGGGTTCGGCAGGCGGGCGCTTCAGGAGGTCGGCGAAGGCGTGGAACCCCTCGCGCTTGGGGAAGCCCAAGGGGAGCCGGTCCCTTCGGGCCTTCAGGGGGTAGAGGAGGTTTTTGGGGAAGGGGAGGAAGTCCTTGATCCCCGTGACCACCACCCGCTTCACCGGGGTTTCCCTTTCCACCTCCAAAAAGCGGGGGAGGAGGTGGTCCAGAATCACCAAGGTCTCGGCCCCCGCGTCCACCAACTGGTGCCGTAGCTCCCTCGGGGTGTACAGGGGGTTGACGTTCACCCCCACCCCTCCCGCAAGGAGGGTGCCGTAGAAGGCGATGACGAACTGGGGGGTGTTGGGGAGCATGATGGCCACCCGGTCCCCCGGGCGCACCCCCAGGTCCTTAAGCCCCTGGGCGAAGCGGCGGGCAAGCCCCCATAGCTCCCGGTAGCTCACGGTCTTCCCCAGGAACTCCAGGGCGGGGTTTTCAGGGAAGCGGCGGGCGCTTTCCTCCAGGAAGCGCCAAAGAGGGATAGGGGGCACCTCCACCTCGGCGGGGACACCGGGGTCGTAGTGGGCCAACCAGGGTTTTGCGCTTACCTGCATGCTTTACCTCCTTGCCCTCACCCTACCAAAAGCCTTATACCGAGTGCAAGACCAGGGGCCGGTGTAGCATGGGAAGGGAGGTTTCCTATGCGCTTTCGCGACCGCAGGCACGCGGGGGCCCTCTTGGCGGAGGCCCTGAAGCCCTTGGGCCTGGAGAGGCCCGTGGTCCTGGGGATCCCCCGGGGAGGGGTGGTGGTGGCCGACGAGGTGGCCAGGCGCCTGGGCGGGGAGCTGGACGTGGTCTTGGTGCGCAAGGTGGGGGCGCCGGGGAACCCGGAGTTCGCCCTGGGGGCGGTGGGGGAGAAGGGGGAGCTCGTCCTCAAGCCCTACGCCCTGCAGTACGCCGACATGAGCTACTTGGAGCGGGAGGCCGCGCGGCAAAGGGACGTGATCCGCAAGCGGGCGGAGCGCTACCGCAAGGTCCGGCCCAAGGTGTCCTTGAAGGACCGGGAGGTGGTCCTGGTGGACGACGGGGTGGCCACGGGGGCCAGCGTGGAAGCGGCCCTCTCCGTGGTCCTCCAGGAAGGCCCCAAGCGGGTGGTGGTGGCCGTGCCCGTGGGAAGCCCCGAGGCCTTGGAAAGGTTAAGGGAGCGGGCGGAGGTGGTGGCCCTCTCGGCCCCCAGGGATTTCGCCGCCGTGGGGGCCTACTACCTGGACTTCGGCGAGGTCACCGACGAGGACGTGGAGGCCCTTTTGCTACAATGGGCCCCATGAAGCCCGTGGTCAAGCAGGCGGCCCACGTGGAGGCCCGCCCCGTGGAGCGGGGGGAAAAGGCCTTCATCCAGGTGCTCATCGGTCCCGAGGACGGGGCGCCCCACTTCATCCTGCGCAAGTTCACCCTGCTCCCCGGGGGGCGCATTCCCAAGCACAAGCATCCCACCATTGAGCACGAGCAGTACGTGCTCTCGGGGCGCATGCGGGTGGTGCTGGGGGAGGAGGTGCGGGAGGTTTCCGCAGGCCAAACCGTGTACATCCCCCCGGAAACCCCCCACGCCTACGTCAACGAGGGGGAGGAGCCCGTGGAGTTCCTCTGCGTCATCCCCAAAACCAGCGCCTACGCCACGGAGTGGCTGGAATGATACCACCCCATGCTGGCTTGGACCAGCACGGGGCCCCGGTAAAGAAGGCCCGCAGAGCCCTCACGCCTGGCCTTGGGCGAAGGGGTACTTAGGCCCGCACCTCCTGCCGTTGGAAGGCCACATAGGCCAGGGTGAAGAGGAGGACCGCCAGGGCGAAGAGGCCCGTGAGCTGGGGCCAGATGAGGAGGAGGCTCTGCCCCAGGGGCAGAGGGGTGCCGAGGACGGCCCCTTCCAGCTGGGTGATGAGGATGGGCCCCAAGGAGCGCACCGCCGGGTTCAGGATGGCGGTGAGGGCCTCGGCGAAGAGGGTGTTGGGGGAGAGACGGGAGATCCAAAGGGCCAGGGTGGCCTGGCGGAGCTGGCTTTCCGGGTCAAAGGGGTCGGCCCGGAGGAGAAGGGCGTTGGCCATGAGGTCCGTGAGGATGGGGAAGAAGACGGCGAAGAAGAGCCAGACCCCTAGGGCGGCCAGCGCGGCGGTGGCGGGCTGGCGGAAGAGGACGGAGAAGAGGAGGCCCAAGGCCAGCCAGACCCCGGCGTAGGCCAGGGTGGCCAGGAAAAAGAAGAGGATGCGGGCCACCTCCTCCCCGCCCGGGGGGACCCCCAGGGTGAAAAGCCCTAGCCCCAGCACCAGGAGGAGGAGGGCCAGGAGGAGGACCGAGAGGGTCCCGAGGCCCGCCAAAAACTTGCCGAAGAGCAGGGCGTCCCGGTAGATGGGCTGGGAGAGGATGCGGGAAAGGGTGCCCCGCGCGTACTCCCCGTTCACGGCGTCAAAGGCCAGGGCGATGGCCGCCAGGGGGACGAAGAAGGAAAGGAAGCCCACGAAGGAGGGCAGGGGGTCCTGGGCGGTGGAGAGGAGCTTGAGGTAGAGGTATGGGTCCTCCCCCACGGTCTGCCGCAGGGTCTGGGTGCCGGTGTAGACGGCGCTCAGGGCCGAGAGGAGGATGAGGGCCTCGAGGATACGCATCCTGAGGCCGGAGAGGTGGTCGGCCATCTCCTTGAAGAAGACCGCCCAGAGGCCCGTCCAGGGGGAACCCTCACGCCGCATGGCCTACCTCCTTGAAGTAATGGGCGTAGATCTCGTCCAGGCTGGGCCGCCTTAGGGAGAGGCCGTAGAGGGCGCCCTTCTCCACGGCGATCCTGGCCAGCTCGGGGCGCACGTCCTGGGTGGCGAGGATGCGGTAGCGGTTGCCCGCCGCTTCCACCCGGCTCACCCCCGGCACCCCCCGGAAGAGGCCCTCGAGGCCCGGGCCCGCCTCCACCCACACCTCGTACCCGCCCCCCAGCACCCGGGCGGCCAGGTCCTCCACCGTCCCCAGAAGGGCCAGGCGGCCCTTGTGGAAGAGGCCCACCCGGTCGCAGACCTCCTGCACCTGATGGAGGAGGTGGCTGGAGAGGAGGAGGGTGATCCCTTCGGCCTTGAGGCCTTTGATGAGCTCTAGAAACTCCCGGGCGGCCTCCGGGTCCAGCCCTAGGGTGGGCTCGTCCAGGATGGCCACCTTAGGCCTTTTGAGGAGGACCTCGGCGAGGCCCAGGCGCTGGCGCATCCCCCGGCTGAAGGCCGCCACCCTCCGGTCCCGCACCTCCCAAAGCCCCATGCGCTTCAGGACCTCCTCTATGCGGGCCTGGGCCTCCCCGTCGGAAAGCCCTAGAAGCCTGGTGGTGTAGCGCAGGTTCTCCCAGGCGGAAAGCTCCCCGTAAAACCCCACCTGGTCGGGGAGGTAGCCCACCCGGGCCTTGACCTTGAGGGGTTCCCGCATGGGATCCAGGCCCAGGACCCGGGCCTCCCCCGAGCTGGGCTCGGTGAGGCCGAGGAGCATGAGGATGGTGGTGGTCTTGCCCGAGCCGTTGGGGCCCAGGAGTCCGAAGACCTCTCCTTCCTCCACCTCCAGGTTCAGGTCCTCCACCGCCACCACGCGCCCGTAGCGCTTGGTGAGGCCCCGGGTCTCGATGACCGCCATGCTACCTCCGCCCGAAGCGGTTCACGGCGAAGCCCAGGACCAGGAGGGCCACGGCCATGAGCCCCACCCCCACCAGACCCCAAAGGGTGGAGCGCACCACCGTGGCCCGGTAGTCCAGGCTTGCGGAAACGCCGTCGTCTCCGGAGAGGGAAAGGGTCACCATGTAGTCCCCGGTCACCGCCTTGGCCGAGGGCTTGATGCGGGCGGTGACCTCCTTCTCCTGGCCGGGGTCTAGGGCCTCCACCTTGTCGGGCTCAAACTTGACCTCCCAGCCGGAGGGTTCCATGGCGCTGAAGGAGAGGTTCTTGGCGGGGGCGCTGCCCTCGTTTTTCACCAGGAGCTTCACCGGGTTTTCCCGCCCCGCCACCACCTGGCCGGAAAGGCGCCCTTCCTTGGTGCTGAGCCGCACCTCGGGCCGGCCCGTGACCTCCAGGGTAAGCCCCAGCTCCGCCTTGGCCTCCCCGGCCAGGGCCCGGAGGGTGACGGCGTAGGTGTCGGCCTTGGTGTCCTTGGGCAGGGAGACCTCCACGTCCAGGTCCTTGCTCTCCCCGGCCTTGATGGGCAGGCTCGTCACCTGCTGGCTGGAGAAGGCGGGGGTGAAGGTGACCTGGAAGCCCTTGGGGGCCTGGTACTCCAGGGAGACCAGGAGGTCGCGGTCGGACTCGTTCTTCAGGGTCACCCGGTAGCGGAAGGAGCTGGTGGGGGGGCCTTTGAGGATGGGAAGCTCGGCCTCGAGGCTGAGCCTTTGGGGAAGCCCCTGGCCCACCACCAGGGCGATGGGAAGGCTTGCGGTCTGCCCCAGGCCCTCGGCCCGCACCAGGAAGCGGTAGGTGCCGGGCCTTACCTCCTTGGGCGGCTGAAGGCGGAGGGTGAGGGTGGCCTCCCCGTCGGGGGCCAGGTAGACCGCCCGCACCAGCCGCCCGCTCCCGATGAGGCTCGCCTGCCAGCCCGGGGCCACCTCGGCCAGGGAGAGGCGGACCACCCCTGGGGGCAGGCCGTGGTTCTTGAGGGTCAGGGTGAGGTTCACGCTCTCCCCGGGCTGCACCCCCATCTCCGGGTAGGGGGTGCCCAGGGAGAGGCCGCGGAAGTTCTGGGCCAAAACCATGCCCAGCGCCAGCCCTACCAGCGTCAGGAGTTTGCGCACCATACGAAGCCTCCCTTACCAAAAGTTAGGTAGAAAACATGAGCCCAAAATGAAAAACCCCGGGCGCGCCCGGGGAAACCCGCCACGCCTTCGGAGGAGGTGCCCATGGGCTTGTTTAGCCCACCCGGGCTTCCAGGTATTCCCGCTCGCCCAGGACGATGGCCCGGGCCAGCTCCGGGTCTTTGGGGAACTCCTTGCCCCGCTGGATCATGTAGGTCTCGTAGCGGCCGATCTCAAAGACCTCGGCCAGCCTCTTCAGGGCCTTGGCCATGTCAAAGGCCTTGCAGGAGAAGATGTCTATGGAGAGGAAGCGCTTCTTGGGGAAGGTGTGGATGGCGATGTGGCTTTCGGCGATGATCACCACCCCCGTCACCCCGTCCTCGCCCCCGGGGCCGTAGCTGTAGACGAAGGGGGGGAGCACCTTGGTCATCTCCATCTCCTCGGGGAGCTCGTCCAGGACCCGACGCACCAGTTCGGCGTCCCGGAGCCTCTCGGGGTTGGCGTCGTAGCCATCCACCATCAGGTGAGGACCGAATCCAAAGAGTTCCACCATGACCACCTCCTTCCCGTGCCCCCCGGGGTATCCCCTGCGGCACGCCCCCCATTATGCCCCCCCCTCCCCCCCCTGTCAATACCTCGTCCTGGCCAAGGAAAACCCACCCTGGCCCCCAGGGGGGTTCCCCAAGAGGGCGGGGTGGGGGGGCTTGGGGGAGAGCCTTGTCCCATTCGGGCATCAGGTACAGGAGGGGGGTATATGGGCGCCGAAGGTGGGCCGGGCAACGCCCTTTCCCAGGGGAAGGGTGTATGATAACCCCGGCAAGGAGGTGCCATGTACCGGGGAAGAGAAGGGCAGTGGGCGTTTTACCTGCACCGGATATCGGGCCTGGGCATCCTGGTCTTCCTCATGCTCCACGTGGCCAACATCGCCAGCGCCATGTGGGGTCCCGAGGTGTCCAACGCCCTCATGAAGTTCTACCACCAGCCCGTGTTTCAGGTGGGGCTCCTCCTCCTCATCGCCGGGGTGCTCTACCACGGGTTCAACGGGCTACGGATCATCCTCATGGACTTCACCTCCTGGGGCGTGCGCTACCAGAGGCAGCTGTGGTATGCGGTTTGGGCCCTTTTCGTGGTCTTCTACCTGCCCTTCCTGATCAAGATCGGGGGCGGGATTCTGGGAGGCGGCCATGGCGATTAAGTCCAAGCGGTACCAGGAGGCGAGGCTCGAGGCCAGCACCAACCTGGAGCTCTACTGGTGGGTCTTCATGCGCATCAGTGGGGTGGTGCTGGTCTTCCTCCTCATCGGCCACATGTGGATGAACGCCGTTCTTACCGACCTCAACTCCATCAACTACGATTACGTGGCCAAGAGACTTTCCCAGACCACCTGGAAACTCTACGATCTCCTGATCCTGGCTCTGGGCCTTCTCCACGGGGCCAACGGCCTTCGCTACGTGCTGGACGACTGGGTGCGGGATCCCATGAAGCGCTTCTGGACCAAGGCGGTGCTCTACAGCCTCATCGCCTTTTTGTTCCTCTTGGGAAGCCTCTCCCTTCTGAACCACGACTTCGGGGTGAACTAGTATGGCGCACAGGCACGAGGTCATCGTGGTGGGTGCGGGCGGGGCGGGCCTCACGGCCGCCCTCTACGCGGCCAAGGAAGGCGCGGACGTGGCGGTGGTCTCCAAGCTCTACCCCACGCGAAGCCACACGGGGGCGGCCCAGGGCGGGATAGGGGCCGCCCTGGGCAACGTGGAGGAGGACCACTGGGAATGGCACATGTTTGACACGGTCAAGGGGGGGGACTACCTCACGGACCAGGACGCCGCCGAGGTCTTCGCCAAGGAGGTCATCGAGGCGGTGATCGAGCTGGAGCACATGGGCCTCCCCTTTGACCGGCTCCCCAACGGCAAGATCGCCCAGCGCCGCTTCGGGGGGCACACCAAGGACTGGGGGAAGGCCCCGGTGCACCGGGCGGCCCACGCCGCCGACCGCACCGGGCACATGATCCTCCAGACCCTCTACCAGCAGTGCGTGAAACACAACATCACCTTCTACAACGAGTTCCACGTCACCGACGTCATCCTCGAGGACGGGGTGGCCAAGGGCCTGGTGGCCCTGGAGCTGGCCACCGGGGAGCTCCACCTCTTTGAGGCCAAGGCCATCGTCATCGCCTCCGGGGGGTTCGGGCGGATCTACAAGGTGACCTCCAACGCCTACACCCTCACCGGGGACCTGCAGGCCATCCTCTACCGCAAGGGGCTTCCCCTCGAGGACATGGAGTTCTACCAGTTCCACCCCACGGGGCTTTACCCCCTGGGCATCCTCCTCACCGAGGGGGCCCGGGGCGAGGGAGGAATCTTGAGGAACGCCTTGGGCGAGCGCTTCATGGAGCGCTACGCCCCCACCATCAAGGACCTCGCCCCAAGGGACCTCGTCTCCCGGGCCATGTACCTGGAGGTGCGGGAGGGGAGGGGCGTGGGCCCCAAGAAGGACCACGTCCTCTTGGACCTCACCCACCTGCCCCCCGAGGTCATTGAGAAGAAGCTTCCCGACATCACCGAGTTCAGCCGCATCTACCTGGGGGTGGACCCCCTGAAGGAGCCCGTGCCGGTGATGCCCACGGCCCACTACGCCATGGGGGGGATCCCCACCACCCTCTGGGGCCAGGTGATCAAGGACGAGAAGAACACCGTGGTCCCCGGGCTTTACGCCGCCGGGGAGGCCGCCTGCGTGAGCCTCCACGGGGCGAACCGCCTGGGGACGAACTCCTTGGGGGACCTGGTGGTCTTCGGGCGCCGGGCCGGGATCCACGCCGCCCGCTTCGCCAAGGACGCCGACCACCACGAGCTCACCGAGGAGCATCTTGGGGAGAGCCGGGAGCGTATAGAGCGCATCAAGAACTCCACCGGCAAGGAGAAGGTGGCGGCGCTAAGGGCCGAGCTGCAGCAGTCCATGATGGACCACGCCTCCGTCTTCCGCACCGGGGAGCTCTTAAGGAAGCAGGTGGAAATCCTCAAGGAGCTCATGGACCGCTACCAGCGGATTTCCATTGACGACAAGGGGGACGCCTACAACACCGAGCTCGTGGAGGCTTTGGAGCTCGGTTACCTCCTCGAGGTCTCCGAGGCCCTGGTCCACTCCGCCTTAAACCGCACCGAGTCCCGGGGGGCCCACGCCCGGGAGGACTACCCCGAGCGGGACGACCAGAACTGGCTCAAGCACACCCTGGCCTACAAGGTGGAAGACGGCAAGGTGGCCTTCCGCTACAAGCCCGTGGTCCTGGGCCGCTTTGAGCCCAAGGCCCGCACCTACTAGGAGGGAGGCATGCAGGTTACCCTGAAGGTCCTCCGCTTTGACCCCCAAAAGGACTCCAGGCCCCGCTGGCAGACCTATCAGGTGGAGGCCGAGCCCTGGGACCGGGTCTTGGACCTCCTGCACAAGGTGAAGTGGGACCAGGACGGCACCCTGGCCTTCCGGCGGAGTTGCGGCCACGGCATCTGCGGCTCCGACGCCATGCTCATCAACGGGAAAAACCGCCTGGCCTGCAAGACCCTGGTGAAGGAGCTGGGGAGCGTCATCACCGTGGAGCCCATCCGGGGCCTCCCCGTGGAGAAGGACCTCATCGTGGACATGGAGCCCTTCTTCGCCGCCTACCGAGCGGTGAAGCCCTACCTCATCAACGAGGAGCCCCCGCCCCAGCGGGAAAGGCTCCAGTCCCCCGAGGAAAGGGAGCGGTTTGACCAGGGCACCAAGTGCATCCTCTGCGCGAGCTGCACCACGAGCTGCCCCGTCTTCTGGGTGAACGGCACCTACATCGGTCCCGCCGCCATCGTCCAGGCCCACCGCTTCCTCTTTGACTCCCGGGACCGGGGGAAGAGGGAGCGGTTCCAGGTCCTGGGCTCGGGGGGCGGGGTCTGGCGGTGCCGCACCGCTTACAACTGCACCGAGGCCTGCCCCCGGGACATCCCCGTGACCCAGCTGATTGAGGAGGTCAAGCGGGCGATCCTCATGGACCGCTTCTAAGGGCGCTAAGGGGCGCGCCCCGGGAAGCCCGGGGCGCTTTGCTTTAGGGCGTGAGCCGGTGCCGGTCCCGGGGGAAGGCGCGGGCGTAGCGCACGTTGGGGAGGCCCAAAAGCTTCTGGGTGAGGCGCTCGGCCCCGATGGCGAACCCCCCGTGGGGGGGCATGCCGTACTTGAAGACCTCCAGGTACCCCTGGAAGGCCTCGGGGTCCATGCCCTTGGCCTTTAGGCTTTCCAAGAGCTCCTCGTAGCGGTGGATGCGCTGGCCTCCCGAGGTGATCTCCAGGCCGCGGAAGAGCAGGTCAAAGCTCCTCGTGGTGCCGTCCTCCTCGGGGTAGGTGTAGAAGGGGCGGACGGAGCGGGGATAGCGGGTGACGAAGAGCCAGTCCGAGCCCCAGCGTTCCTTGGCGTACTCCCCGAGGAGGCGCTCCGCCTCCTCGGAGAGGTCCTGGCCCACGGGGTAGCCGAGCTCCTCTCGGAGGATCCTTCTGGCCTCGGCGTGGGTGAGGCGGGGGATGTCCTGGGGGAAGGAGGGCCACGTTGCCCCTAGGAGGCGGATCTCGCTCCCGGCCGCATGTAGAGCCTCCTCCAGCATCTCGGCGAGGAGGTCTTCCTCCAGCCGCATCAGGTCCTCCTCGCTCCCTATGAAGCCCATCTCCACGTCCAGGGAGAGGTACTCGTTGAGGTGGCGGCTCGTGTGGTGCTCCTCCATGCGCCACACCGGGGCCACCTCGTAGACCCGTTCAAAGACCCCCACCATGATCTGCTTGTAAAGCTGGGGGGACTGGGCGAGGTAGGCCCTTTTTTCAAAGTAGTCCACCCCGAAAAGCCCGCTTCCCCCCTCGGCTCCCGCCCGGACCACCTTGGGGGTGAAGATCTCGGTGAAGTCCTGCCGATCTAGATAGCGGCGGAAGCCCCGCACCAGGGCGGCCTGGACCTTGAGGGGGGCGCGGGCCTTCTCCCCCCTTAGGGTGACGTAGCGGTACTCCAGGAGGGTGTCGGGGTTCGCCCGCCACTCTTCTTTGGGGATCTCCACCGGGGTGGGCTCGAGGGCCGGGGAGAGGACCTCCACCTCCTTGGCCTGGACCTCGAGGCCCCCCGGGGCCTTGGCGTTTTCCACCACCACCCCCCGCACCCTCAAGGCGGACTCGGGTAAGGGGAGCTTGAGCCCCCCGGTGACCACCTGGACGACGCCGCTTCGGTCCCGAAGGAGGAGGAACTGGACTCTTCCCAGATCCCGCCGCCAGTGGAGGAAGCCGAGAAGCTCCACCTCCTTGCCCACGTGCGCCTGCAAGTCCTTGACCAGTACCCGCATCTTCCCTCCCTAAGCCTTAGCCCCCCCGGCCAAAAGGGACCGGGGGGGCTTCCTCCTGCCCCCCGCTAGCCGTTGTTGCGGCGCGGGCGCATGTTGGGCTTAAGTTTAGGGGTTTGTGCCCTCGAGGTCAAGCCGCTCGAAGGCCAGGACCAGAGGGGGAAGGTCTTCGGGAGGGGCCACGGCGAAGAAGTTTTCCTCCACTTCCCACCGGGCGGCCCACTCCCCCTCCACCCCCGCCAGGGCGAGGGGGCGGGCCTCCTCCTTGAGGAGGCGCTTCCGCCTCAGGCGCAGGTCGCCCTTTTCCGCGTAGAAGACCTGGTAGACCACCCCGCCCCGGCGCTTTTCCCCGTAGAAGCCCCCCTCTATGGGGCTCACCTCGTAGCCCAGGGCCTTAAGGGCTTCCATCCAGCACCTCGAGGCTTTCCGGGCCCTCCAGGACGATCTCGTAATACCCGGCGTAGAGGACGATCCGCCCCTTGGCCCGCACCCTCTTGCCCAAGTAGCTCTGGGGGAAAGGCTGGGCGAAGAGGCCATAGCTTCTGGGGAAGACCACCAGCCTGAGGTCGCTTTCCCCCGGGCCGAACTTGAGGAAGGCCACCGTGCCCCGGTCCTCCACCGCCTGGATCACCCCCTCCACCGTGGCCACGCGGCCGAAGTACCGGGGGGCCTCCTGCCAGGGGACCACCCCCTCCACCGGGGGGAGGGCGAAGGGGTTTTCCGGAAGGGCCCTTGCCCAGTCCCCTTCCATCACGGAAAGGAGCCTCCTAAAGGCCTCGGGGGCCTCCCGGGGGGTGAGGCGCACCGAAAGCTCCCGGTTGGCGTTCAGGGAGTTGGCGCTCAGGTTGTGGCTTCCCAGAAGGGCCTCCTCCCCGTCCCGTACCAGGACCTTGGCGTGGACGTAAGGGTCGGGCAGGAAACGCACCAGGGCCCCGGCGGCCCTCAGGGCCAGGGCTCCCTCCAGGAAGTAGGTGTCCCCGGGCTCCTGAGGGCTTCCCAGGAGGCGCACCCGCACTCCCCGGCTCAAGGCCTCCTTCAGGACCTCCACCACCTCGGGGTCGGCCATGGCCTGGTGCTCCAGGAAGAGCTCCCTTTTGGCCCCCCGGATGAGGCCCAGAAGGACCTCCCGGGCGTTTCCCTCCTTGACCCCTCCTAAGTTGCGGCTTGGGGACCAAACGAGGAGCGCCCGAGAGAGGTCCAGCCTTTCCCCTTCCCAGTCGGCCTCAAAGACCCGGGCGATCTCGGCCACCTGCCTGGGGTCGTCCAGGATCAGGGCGTACTCCCGGTTGGCGGTGAAGGAGCTTCCCGTGAGGTTCATGGTCCCCACCCAGGCCCATTTGCGGTCCACCACCAGGCTTTTCTCGTGCACGAAGACGAAGCGGAAGGGCGTGGTGAGCCTGACTTCTACCCCCCGCTCCTTCAGGGCCTGGAAGACCTCGAGGTCCACCCTTCCCCCCGAGGGCTCCCGCTCCAGGAGGACCCTTACCCTCACCCCCCGCTTCACCGCCTCGCCCAGGGCCTCCACCACGTCCATGCGGCTTGGGGTCCAGAGGTACATCTTCACCAGGACCTCCTGCCGCGCGGAGGCGATGAGGTCCAGGAGGGGCTTGACCCCGTCCTCGGGCTCCACCACCAGGCGGGGCGCCGCCAGGGCCAGGCCCAAAAGCCAGAGGAAGACCAAAAGGCGCCTCATGTCCACCCAAAGCATACCTGGGCGTTGTGGTCGGTGCGGGCCTCCATCTCGGCGAAGTCCACCCCTCGCACCTCGGCGAGCTTCTCCAGGGTATGGCGCACGTAGTGGGGAAGGTTGCGCTTTCCCCGGTGGGGCTCCGGGGGCAGGAAGGGGGTGTCGGTCTCCACCAGAAGCCTGTCCTCCGGGAGCCGGGCCGCGGCCTCGCGCAGGGCGGCGTTTTTCCTGTAGGTGAGGGGGCCGGCGAAGCTGAAGTAGGCCCCCACCTTTAGGCCCGCCTCCTCCAGGGCGGGGTGGCCGGAGAAGGCGTGAAGGACGGCCTTTCGTGGCCGGTGGGCCAGGAGCCATTCCGCAAGGTCCTCTTCTGCCTTTCCGTCCCGGCTCCGCACGTGGAGGACCAGGGGTAGGCCGAGCTCCTCCGCCAAGGCCGCCTGGAAGTCCAGGGCCTTGAGCTGGGCGGGCTTGGTCTCCGGGGTCCAGTGGTAGTCCAGGCCCGTCTCCCCGATGGCCCGCACCCGCTCGTTTCGGGCGTAGTGGCGGAGGGCCTCCTCCACCTCGGGGGAGAGGAGGTGGGCGCTGGTGGGGTGGAGGCCCACCGCGGCGTAGACGTTCCCCTGGGCCAGGCTTAGGGTCTTCTCCCAGCGGCCCGGGTCCACCCCCAGGGTGAGCACGGCCCGAAGCCTTGGGAGGTGGGCCTTCACCTCGGCGAGCTCCTCGGGTTCCAGGAAGTCCAGGTGGGCGTGGGTGTCGGTCACGGCCCCACTTTACCCCCTTTCCTTAGGCCTAGAATGGGAGCAGGATGCCTTGGCTCCTCCTGTCCCTTCTCCTGGCCGCCTGCGCCCCTGCCCTTTTGGGGGTGGACCCGAAGCGGCTTCCCGACCCTAGAGATTGGGACCCCAAGCCCGCTCCCCTGGAGTGGTGGTACGCCTCGGGTTTTGCGGAGCCCTACGCCTTCCACTTCGCCTTCTTCAAGGCCTACGCTCCCCCTTCCTACCGCATCTTGGGCCTTCCGGGAAGCCTCTTCGGGGCCTTCCACGCCGCCCACCTGGCCCTTACCGATCTCCGCACCGGCGAAAGGCGTTTCCTGGAAGCCTCCGACCAGGACCTCCTTGCCCAGAGGGGGCGGGCGGAGGCGGGGCCTAGGCTGGAGCTCGCGGGCTGGCGCTTCTTCCGGGAAGGGGAGGGGTTCCGCCTCCAAGCCCCCGGGGTGGACCTCCTTTTCTTCCCCCAAAAGCCCCCCGTGGTCCACCCCCCGGGCTACTCGGGCACGGAAGCCACCGGGCGCATGTACTACCAGTCCTACACCCGGGCCGGGACCTGGGGTTGGGTCCTGGGGGAGAGGGTTCAGGGGGAGTCCTGGCTGGACCACCAGTGGGGGGAGCAGCTTTCCGGGGTTTCGGCCACCTGGGACTGGTTCGGCCTTCACCTCTCCGACGGCTCGGAGCTCATGGCCTACCAGGTGAAGGACCAAGGAGGGGAGGTGGTGCAGGTCCTGGGCAGCCGGGTGGACCCCCTGGGGCGGGTGGAGGCCCTGGAGCTGGCCTTCCTTCCCGGGGAGGCCTGGAGAAGCCCCTCGGGCCGCACCTACACCCTGGCCTGGCGCCTGGAAGGCCCTGGGCTTTCCCTGGCCCTTAGGCCCCTCTTCCGGGAAGGGGAGATCCTTTCCCGGACCACCCGGGTGGCCTACTGGGAGGGTCCGGTGCTGGGGGAAGGGGTCCTCCGGGGGTATCCCGTGCGGGCCCGGGGGATGGGGGAGTTTGTGGCCGGGGCCTTCCGTCCCTAAATTGCGCATGTTATACTAAAGGCGGTTTAGTGTCTGGGTGATATTTATGAGCCTACGCGTGCTCGGCGTCAACGCATCGGCACGGACGGAGGGGTTTACGGCGGAGCTTTTGGAGGAGGTTCTGGAGGCGGCCAGGCGCAAGGGGGCCATCACCGAGCGCCTGGACCTGGTGAAACACCCCTTTCCCTTCTGCGCGGGGAACTACTCCCAAGACCCCACCTCCTGCGGCCCCGAGACCTGCGTGCAGGGGCCCTGGGACGGGTTTGGCAGGGTGGCGGAGCGCATCCTCAACGCCGACGCCGTGGTCTTCGCCACCCCGGTCTACTGGTTCAGCGCCTCCGCCCGGATGAAGGCCCTCCTGGAGCGCATGACCTCCATGGAGAACCAGGGCCTTTTGAACCTGGGGAAGCCCATGGCCCTTCTAGCGGTGGCCGAGGAGGAGGGGGCGAGCCAGGCCCTCGCCCAGATGCTCCTCCCCTTGGGCTACATGGGCTTCGTCCTGGCTCCCTTGGGCCTGGTTTACGCCCACCGCAAGGGGATGCGGAGCCTTAAGGAGAACCCGGAGCTTTTGGAGGACGCCCGCATCGCCGGGGAGAACCTGGTGCTCCTGGCGGAGAGGCTTAAGGGGGCCTCCTTCCGGGAGCCCCTTCCCAGCTACCGCTACCTCTCCCCCCTGCACGGGGTGGCAGCGGATTAATACCACCCCATGCTGGCTTGCGCCAGCATGGGGGCCCCGGTCAAAAAAGCCCGCAGGGCTTCCGTACTTGGGCTTAGGCGAAGGATTCACGCCAAAGGGGTATAAGGGGTCGCGGTACCCTTTCTTCCCCTTTCCTTCGCCTCCCTGGCCAGGGGTCAGAGGTAGACGGGTTCCAGGCCCTCCCGGGCGAAGGGCAGGAGCTCGTAGAGGGCCCGGGGGTCCGGGGGAGGGTCCAGGAGGAGGCCTTCTGGGGGAAGCTCTTCCGCCTTGAGCTTCCTCGGGGGCATGACCTCGAGGGGCTTTCCCCCTTCCTTCCCGTAGGTGGCCCCGTAGTAGAGGCGGTTCCTGGCGGTGAAGAGGGGGGTAAGGGGTGGCCCGCCCTCTTGCAAAAAGGGCCAACAGGCGGCGAGGAGGGAGCTCACCCCGTAGACCCGGGCCCCCAGGGCTTGGGCCAGGCCGAGCCCCGCCGCCAGGGCGATGCGCAGGCCCGTGTAGGAGCCGGGGCCTTCTCCAAGCACCAGGGCGCCGATCTCCTCCCGCCTCGCCCCCACTTGGGCCACGAGCTCGTCCAGGAGGCCAAAGAGGACCTCCTCGTGCCGCCTCTCCACCCGCACCACCCGGCCCAGGCCCTCCTCCCCCCGGAAAAGACCCAGGGAAAGGTAGGGGGTGGCGGTGTCCAGGGTCAGGGTCCACACGCCTCCATCCTATATACTCCCCAGGGGATGCGGGCTTTTCCCTACCACTTGCTCCTTTCCCTGGGGGCGCTCCTCGCCCTGGGGGCGTACGGGGAGCGCCTGGGTTTTGTCCCCGGATGGGGGGTGGGTTTGGGCCTGGGCCTTTACGGGGCCTTGGCCCTTTATGGGCTCCGCTTTGGAGGGGTGCACCTCCTCCTGGGGCTGGGCCTTTTGGCTCCCTGGTTTCCCCCCGCCCCCTTTCTGGCCCCCCTCTTGGTGGCCCTCCTGCGGGGACGCCACCTGCCCGAGAGGGCCCAGGCCGCCTTCTACGGCTGGGCCTTGGTCTGGCCGGCCCTGGCCCTCCTTCTGGTATGGCACGTGTTTCCCACCTTCTACGCCTTTTACCTAAGCCTCTTTGACCGGGTGAACTTCCTACGCCCGGCGGCCTTCGCGGGGCTTCAGAACTACCGCATCCTCCTCGAGGACCCCCTCTTCTGGCGCGCTTTGGGCAACACCTTCTGGTACGTGGTCTTCACCGTGCCCACCGGCCTTCTCCTCGCCACCTTCGTGGCCATCCTCCTCAACACCCAGGTGGCCTTCCTTGGGCTCTACCGGACCCTCTTCTTCCTCCCCTACATCACCGCCCTGACCGCCGCGGCCGCCGTTTGGCGCTGGATCTACCACCCCGAGTTCGGCTTTCTCAACTGGCTCCTCCACACCCCGGGCCTGGACTGGCTCAACACCCCCACCGGGGTCTTCGCCCTGCTTCTGCGCCCCTTGGGGGTGGGGCTCGAGGGCTTTTGGGCGGGCCCGAGCCTGGCCTTCGTGGCCGTCATGGCCATGAGCGTGTGGCACTTCCTGGGCTACCAGGTGGTGATCCTCCTGGCGGGGCTTCAGGCCATCCCCAAGGAGTACTACGAGGCCGCCGAGCTGGACGGGGCGAGCTTCTTCCAGAAGCACCGCCTCATCACCTGGCCCCTCCTTTCTCCCACCACCTTTTTCCTCTTCACCTTGGGGCTCATCGGGGCCTTCCAGGTCTTCACCCAGGTCTACGTCCTCACTCCCACGGGTGGGGTGCTGCAGGACACCCTGACCCTGGCCTTCTACCTCTACAACAAGGGCTTCCGCGACTCGGACTTCTCCTACGCCAGCGCCATCGCCATGGTGACCTTCCTGGTGATCCTGGCCCTGACCCTGGTGCAGCGGCGGCTTTTGGAAAAGCGGGTGAACTATGAGATCTAGGGCGGCCCGTCTTCTCGTGCACCTCCTCCTCCTCACGGGGGGAGGGGTGATGGCCTTCCCCTTCTACTGGATGCTGGCCACGAGCCTTAAAAGCCCCCAGGAGGCCCTCCAGGCGGCGCCCGTCTGGGTTCCGGAGCGGATGAAGCCGGGGAACTGGTTCAAGGCGGCGAGGCTGGGGGATAGCCCCCTCTTTGGGGGGCTTGGCCCCGGGAGGAGCGTGGAGTTTTTCTTCCCTGGCCCTGAAGGCCTTCCCCCGAGGGCCCTCGTGCCCCGCTCCCCGGGGGCCTTCTTTGATCCCGTGGCCGACGGGACCAGGGTGGAGGTGGTCCGGGGGGAGGGGGGGTGGTGGGTCCGCCTCACCAACACGGGGGAGGTCCGCTTCCGCCGGGTGCCCCTGGTGGTCCTCTGGCCCAAGGGGAGCCCCCTCGAGCCCCCCTTGCCGCCAGACGCCCTCCGTTCCCAGGGGGAGTACTGGCGGCTGGAGTGGGTGAACGCGGTGCCGGGGGCCTTGGGGTACGTGTTCCACAACTACCTCGAGGCCTGGCAGGCGGCGCCCTGGGGCCGCTATTTCTTAAATAGCTTCCTCACCGCTTTCTCCCAGGTGGCGGTGGGCCTCTTCCTGGCGGCGTTGGCCGCCTTCGCCCTGGCCCGGATTCCCTTCCCGGGGAAGGAGGGGGTCTTCGTCCTCGTCCTGGCCACGATGATGGTCCCGGGGGAGGTGCTCCTCATCCCCAACTACGTCCTCCTCGCCCGGCTGGGCTGGCTGGACACCTACTACGCCCTCATCGTGCCCTGGCTGGCCTCGGTCTTCGGCATCTTCCTCCTGCGCCAGTTTTACCTCTCCCTCCCCCAGGACCTCTTTGACGCCGCCCGCATAGACGGGGCGGGGTACCTGACCCAGCTTTTCCGCATCGCCCTGCCCTTGAGCTTGCCCGGGCTCGTCTCCTACGGCATCTTCACCTTCCTCGGGGCCTACAACGCCCTGCTTTGGCCCCTCATCGTCACCCAAAGCCCGGAGATGCGCACGGTGCAGCTGGGCCTCCAGGCCTTCGTCTCCGAGGCGGGCTCGGACTACGGGGCCCTGATGGCCGCCAGCACCTTCGTCATCGCCCCTGTGGTCCTGGGCTACTTCGTGGCCCAGAGGCAGTTCATCCAGGGGATCGCCCGCACGGGGCTGAAGTGAGCTTGAACGTTCCCTGACAGGAGGCCGGGTATACTCTCTCCGGAGGTGTGAGGGTATGAAGAAGGCGCTTGTGCTGGTGGCGGCGCTGGGCGTGGCCTTCGCCCAGCAGGCCAAGCCGGAGGACGTGATCAAGGAGCAGTGCGCCAAGGCCAAGGTGGTGGCCGAGCTCTGGCACGGCTTCACCGGCGGGGCCCCTAAGGCGGCCTTGGAGAACCTGGTGGTGGAGTTCAACAAGGGCCAGCAGGGGCGGTGCGTCCGCCCCGTGCCCCAGGGGGGGTACCGGGACCTTTCCACCAAGATCAAGGCGGCCTTCGCCGCCGGGAAGGTGCCCACCATGGCCCAGGCCTTTGAGAACAACATCGCCCTCTACCTCGAGGCCAAGGCCCTCCTGCCCATAGAGTCCCTGGGGGTCCGGCTCCAAGGGGTGAACCTCGCCTTCTTGAACGCCGTCCGCTTCGGGGGCGTGGTCTACGGGGTGCCCTTCAACAAGAGCATCCAGGTCCTCTACTACAACAAGGACCTCCTGAAGAAGCACGGGGTTCCGGTGCCCGCGACCCTCGAGGAGTTCGTGGCTGCCGCGAAGAAGCTCTCCCGCGCCGAGGGCGGCCCCGTCTACTGGTTCCAGCCCGACGCCTCCACTTTCGCCTATTTCTTCTTCAACCTGGGCGGGAGCTACCTCAAGGACGGGAAGCTCGTGCTGAACTCCAAGGAGGCGGTGGAGGCCCTCACCCTCCTGCAAAACGGGGTCAAGGAGGGGTGGGCCAAGCCCATCACCTCCGGCTACATCAACCAGAACCTGGGCTCGGGGCCCTACGCCTTCAGCGTGGACACCTCCGCCGGCTACACCTACTACCTCCGAGCGGCCAAGTTTGACCTGGGGGTGGCCACCCTCCCGGGCCGGACCAAGGGCCAGCCGGGCTACGGCCTCGTCCAGGGCACCAACCTTGTGGTCTTCCGCCAAGCCCCCAAGGAGGAGCAGGCGGTGGCCAAGGACTTCCTGGAGTTCGTCCTCTCCCCCAGGGCCCAGGCGGTCTTCGCCACGGCCACGGGCTACGTGCCCGTCACCGAGGGGGCCCTAAAAGACCCCGTCTACCAGGCCTACGCCGCCGAGAACCCCGACTACGCCACCATCGTGCGCCAGAGCCGCTACGCCAAGTTTGAGCCCGCCTTGGCGGAGTGGGAGCAGATCCGCTTTGACATCCTGGGCCAGGCCATCAAGGAGGCCATCCTCAACAAGGCCGACCCCAAGGCGGCCTTGGATAGGGCCCAGAAGCTGGCGGAGGACCTCCTCTCCAGCAAGACCCGCTAAAGGCCCCTTCGCCCTACCGGTTCGGGCCCCCGCCCGCTTCGGGCGGGGTTAAACTTTGGGTATGCCCAAGGGCTATCACGACCGCGTGGCCTTCGTAGACCTCTCCACGGGAAAGGTCTGGTACGAGAGCTTTGGCGAGGCCTTCTGGCGGCGGTACCTGGGGGGGCGGGCTTTGGCCGCCTACCTCCTCCTCAAGCACGTGCCCAAGGGGGCCGACCCCCTGGGCCCCGAGAACGCCCTCGTCTTCGCCCCCGGGATCCTCACCGGAACCCCCATCTCCGGCTCGGGGCGGAACACCGTGGCCGCCAAAAGCCCCCTCACCGGGGGGTACGGGGATGCGGAGGGCGGCGGCTTCTTCGGGGCGGAGCTCAAGAACGCGGGCCTGGACGCCCTCGTGGTTTTGGGCCAGGCGGAAGCCCCCGTCTACCTCCACGTGGAAGGGGGGGAGGTGGCCATCCACCCCGCGGTCCACCTCTGGGGCAAGGACCCCCTGGAGGTGGAGGCCCTCATCAAGGAGGCCCACGGGGGGAACACCCGCGTGGCCCAGATCGGCCTCGCCGGGGAGAACCGGGTCCTCACCGCCAACGTCATCCACGACCTGGCCCACTTCGCCGGAAGGGGGGGCTTGGGGGCGGTCATGGGGGCCAAAAGGCTCAAGGCGGTCTCCGCCCGGGCCCACAAGGAGACGCTTCCCGTCTACCACGACCCCGGCCTCCTCAAGGAGCTCGCCCGGCGCATGGCCAAGGAGCGCATGGACCGGGCGGCGGGCCTCGTCACCATGGGCACCGTGGGCACGGTGAAGCCCTTCAACCTGAGGGGGGTCCTCCCCAGCCACAACTTTCTGGATGGCTTTTTGGAGGGGGCCGAGGCCCTGGACGGGACCAGCCTGGACGCCCTCGGCATCCGCATCGGCCGGGACACCTGCTACGCCTGCGCCATCCGCTGCAAGCAGGTGGTGAAGATTGAGGGCACGGGCAAGTACGACGTCCGCCCCGAGTACGGGGGGCCGGAGTACGAGGGGCTTGGGGCCTTGGGCTCCACCTGCGGGGTCACCGACCCCTACGCCGTGACCAAGGCCAACACCCTCTGCAACCAGTACGGCCTGGACGTCATCGGGGTGGGGGTGACCATCGCCTGCGCCATGGAGGCGGTGGAGAAGGGCTATTTGGACGACGAGGGCCTGGGCCTGAGGTTCGGCAACGGGGATGCCCTCATCGCCGCCATAGAGAAGCTGGCGAGGAGGGAGGGGAGGCTTGGGGAGCTTCTCGCAAGGGGGGCGAAGCGCCTCGCCGAGAGCCTGGGCCACCCGGAGCTCGCCATGCACGTGAAGGGGCAGGAGGTGCCCATGCACGACCCCCGGTACAAGCGGGCCCTGGGGGTGGGCTACGCCGTGAGCCCCACGGGGGCGGACCACAACCACAACCTCCACGACACCGCCTTCGCCAAGGAAGGGAGGGCCCTGAGGGAGCTCCGCTTCTACGGGGAGGACTTCCAGCCCTTGCCCATAGAGGACCTTTCCGAGGCCAAGATCCGGATGCTCTGGACCAAGACCCGGGAGCGGGGGTTCGTGAACAGCCTGGTGATGTGCGACTTCGTCCCCTGGACCCCGGAGGAGTGGCGGGAGGCCCTCTACGCCGCCACGGGCTGGCGGCTTTCCCCGGAGGAGATGCTCGAGGTGGGGGAGAGGACGCTCCAGCTCACCCGGCTTTTCAACCTACGGGAGGGGATCTCCCCGGAGGAGGACCGGCTTCCCGAGCGCTTCTTCCAGCCTTTCCGCAAGGGAAACCCCGAGGCCCGCCTGGACCCCGAGGCTTTCCGGGAGGGGGTCAGGGCCTACCGGAGGCTTGCGGGCTGGGAAGGGGGCGTGGACCCGGAAAGGCTTCGGGCCTTGGGCCTAGAGGAGTTCCAGAACGCCCTGGCGTAGGAGGGCGGGGAGGGAGGGCTCGCCCACCCGGAGGAGGGCGTAGCGCCCCCGGAGGAGGGCGAGGAGGCGGAGGGCCTTGAGGTGGGCGGCCAGGGCTTCCTTGTAGGCCTTCACCTCCTCCCGCCCCACGGGGAGGGTTTCCCCGGTCTCCACGTCCTTCAGGAGAACCTCCTCCAGGGGTGGGTCCAGCTCCCAGGGGGAGAGGATCTGCACCAAGACCACCCGCCGGGGGAGGAGTTTGGGCCAGGGGAGGGGGTCAAGCCCGTCGGTGAGGAGGACCAGCACCCCCCTTCCCGGGCGGAGTTCCTCGGGGCTTCCCTCCTCGAGGCGGGCTAAGGGGTCCTCCTGGCGGGCGATTCTAAGGAGAAAGGCCGCCACCTCCCGGGCGTAGGGGAGCTTCCCGTGAAGGCGCATGCTTGGGCTTTGGTCCAGGTAGATCCGGAAGCGGCCTCTTTCGGGGGAGGTCTCGAGGCGGGTGAAAAGCCTCCCCGTCTTGGCGTAGGCCCGCCAGTGGACCCGGCGCACCTCGTCCCCGGGGGCGTAAGAGCGGAGTTCAAAAAACTCCCCCCCAAGCCCCTTCCTCCGGGCGAGGCGCTCCCCAGGGTAAGGGAGGTAGGGCCGGGTGGCGATGCGGTAGCGGGTCATGCCGTTTGGCAGAAGGTGCAGACCCCCACCGGGGGAAGGGGCTCCACCACCTCCTCCCGGCTTCCCTCCCGGAAGACGGTGATCCCCTTACACCCCTCCTTCCAGGCCAGGAGGAAGAGCCTCTCCACCACCTCCTTGGGGGTTTCCCGGGGCAGGTTCACCGTGGAGGAGATGCTCTGGTCCACGTGGCGCTGCAGGGCGGCCTGGAGGCGCACCCTCTGGAAGGGGTCCACGGTGTGGGCGGTGGGCCAGTGGGGGAGGCCTCCTCCTGTGGCCTCCCGGTAGCGCTTGAGAAGGGGGTGCTCCGCCAGGAAGACCTGCCCCCCGGCGTGGCGTAGGTAGGTGAGGGCGAAGATGGGCTCTATGCCCCCTGTAACCCCCGCCAGAATGGAGATAGAGCCCGTGGGGGCGATGGAGAGAAGGGCGGCGTTCCTTAGACCCTTTTCCACCTCCCGGACCAGGTCCTCGGGGAGGGCCTGGATAAAGGGGCTTTGAAGGTGGGCCTTGGGGTCAAAGGCGGGGAAGGGGCCCCGGAGGCGGGCCAGGCGGGCGCTTTCCCGGTAAGCCACCTCCTTGATGCGGCGCACCACCTCTTCGGCGAAGCGGTTGGCCTCCTCCGAGCCGTAGGCGAGGCCCAGCATGGCCAGCATGTCGGCGAGGCCCATCACCCCAAGCCCGATGCGGCGGCTCCTTAGGGAGGCCTCCCGTTGCGCCCTCAAGGGGTGGCGGTTTCTGCCCAGGTCCACGATGGCGTCCAGGAAGCGCACCGCCAGGAGGGTGGCCTCTTCCAGGGCGGAGAAGTCCAGCCGGGCCCTGGGGCTGAAGGGCTCCCGGACAAAGGCGGCGAGGTTTAGGCTGCCCAGGTTGCAAGCCCCGTAGGGCTCCATGGGTACCTCCCCGCAGACGTTCACCCCTTGGACCTCCATCCCCCCGTACTGGGCGGTGGCCCAGGTGCGAATCCGGTCCCAGAAGAGGAGGCCGGGCTCGGCGCTTTGCCAGGCGGCCTCCACCAAGATCTCCCAGGCCTCCCTGGCCCGGAGGGTGGCTGTGAGGTGCTCCCTCGGGCTGGTAAAGGAAAGCCGCCATGGCTCGTCGGCCAGGGCTGCCTCCAAGAAGGCGTCCGTGGCCCTTAAGGAGATGTTGGCGTGGCGAACTTTGGCGCGCTCGGGGTCGGTTTTGGCCCGGAGGAAGTCCAAAAGCTCCGGGTGGGTGTCGGAGAAGGTGAGCATAAGCGCCCCCCGTCTTCCCCCACTCGCCCCCATGACCCCCGCCATGGTGGAGAAGAGCTCCATGAAGCTCACCGCCCCCGAGCTCTCCATCCCGGCGTTTCCCACCTTGGCCCCCTTAGGGCGGAGGACGTCGGCGTTGGTGCCCACCCCGCCCCCGTAGGCGAAGGTGCGCATGGCCTCCCCCAGAAAGCGGGCGATGCCCCGCACGGAGTCTTCCCGGATGGGAAGGAAGTAGCAGTTGAAAAGGGTGCTCCTCCGCCAGTTGCCGAGGCCAAAGAGGATCCTCCCCCCGGGGACGAAGCGGAAGTCCGAGAGGAGCCATAGGAGTTCCCTCTCCGCCCCTTTTTCCACCCGGGCCACCGCCCGAAGGAGCCTTCCCCACATCTCGGGGGGGGTGGCCTCGAGGGGTCTCCCTTCCCGGTCCCGCAGGGCGTAGCGGCGGAGGAAGACGCTGGCCCTCAGGTCGTCCCCCCCGAAGAACTCCAGGGCCAGCCTTTCCGCCTCGGCTTCGCTGTAAACCCGGGGCACGTCCTCCAGTTTATACCCGGATGGTCACCCGTGCACCCGTTTCAAAAAGATGGATAGAGTCTATAAAGCGCACCACCCGGGTGGCGTACCCCATGACGATGGAGTGGGTCCTGGCCCCGCCCCCGAAGAAGCGCACCCCTTGGAGGATGTCCCCATCGGTGATGCCGGTGGCGGCGAAGACGATCTCCTTCCCAGGGGCCAGGTCCTCGGTCTTGTAGATGCGGCGTTCGTCCCCGCCCATGGCCCGAAGGCGGGTCCGCTCCTCCTCGTTCTGCGGCGTGAAGCGGGCTTGGATCTCCCCCCCCAGGCACTTCAAGGCGGCGGCGGCCAAAACCCCTTCCGGAGCCCCCCCGATGCCCATCACCGCGTGGACCCCCGTGCCCCGGATGGCCGCGGCCAGGGCGGCGATCACGTCCCCGTCGGAGATGAGCTTGACCCGGGCCCCTGCTTCCCGGATCTCCCGGATGAGCCTTTCGTGCCGGGGGCGGTCCAGGACCACCACCACCAGGTCCTCCACCGAGCGCTGGAGGGCGAGGGCCAAGGCCTTGAGGTTGGCGGAGACGGGCCAGGTGAGGTCCACGAGCCCTGCGGCGGGCGGGGGGACGATGAGCTTTTCCATGTACATGTCGGGGGCGTGGAAGAGCCCGCCCTTTTCGCTTAGGGCGATCACGGTCACGGCGTTGGGCAGGCCCTTGGCGGCGGTGGTGGTGCCCTCCACGGGGTCCACGGCGATGTCCACCTCCAGCCCCCCCTGGCCCAGGACCTCCCCGATGTAGAGCATGGGGGCCTCGTCCATCTCCCCCTCGCCGATGACCACGGTGCCCCTTATGGGAAGCTCGTTCAGCACCCGGCGCATGGCCTGGGTGCCCGCCTCGTCCACCGCCTCCTTGTCCCCCTTGCCCGCCAGGCGGCTTGCCGCCAGGGCGGCCTGCTCCGTGACCCGCACCACCTCGAGGACCAACCGGCGCTCCATTTCCATGGCTTCCATCATAAGGGGCGTGGGGTATCCTGAGGCCATGGGCGGCTTCGTGGAGGACGGCCCCAGGCGCTACCAAGAGGCGGTGAGGACCAAGGCCCCGGGGGGAAGGGGCCTTTTCTCCTGGCTCCTGGGGTGGTTCCACCGCTTCCTGGAGGGGATGCGGCTAGGCGGGAGGCTCTGGCTCGCCCGCCGGGGCTAGGCTTTCCCCGGGCCTATGCCTTTCCCAGAGGGTCTTCGCCAGGTCCTCCGGGGTAAGGCCCACCTCCGCCAGGGTGAGGAGGAGGTGGAAGAGGAGGTCCGCCGCCTCGTGGCGGAGCTCCTGGGGGCTACGGTTCTTGGCGGCGAGGATCACCTCCCCCGCCTCCTCCCCGATCTTCTTCAGGATCCGGTCCAGGCCCGCCCGGTGCATCCGGGCCACGTAGCTTCCCTCGGGGAGGGTCCTTAGGCGCTCCTTGATGGTGGCGTAAACCTGGCCCACCACGAAGCCGAGGTCTTTTTCCCCCTCGAGGAGGGGCCGGTGGAAGCAGGTCCTCTCCCCGGTATGGCAGGCGGGGCCTTGGGGGATCACCCGGTAGACCACGGCGTCCCCGTCGCAGTCCAGGAGGACCTCCACCACCTCCTGGTGGTTCCCGGAGCTTTCCCCCTTGCGCCAGAGGGCCTGGCGGCTTCGGCTATAGAAGGTGCTCCTCCGGGTCCTTAGGGTTTCCTCCAGGGCTTCCCGGTTGGCATAGGCCAGGGTGAGGACCTCCCCCGTGCGGGCGTCCTGCACCACCACGGGGACGAGGCCCCTTTCGTCAAAGCGCACCGCCGAAAGGTCCATGCCCCTAGTCTAGCCGCACGTGAACGCCCTTTGCCGAGAGGAACCGCTTGAGCAGGGGGATGGGGATCTCACCGAAGTGGAAGACGCTCGCCGCCAAGGCGGCCTCGGCCCCAGCCTGGAAGGCCTCGAGGAAGTGCTCCATCCGCCCGGCCCCGCCGCTGGCGATCACCGGCACGCTCACGGCCTCGGCCACCCTCCGGGTGAGCTCTAGGTCGTACCCCTCCTTGGTCCCGTCCCGGTCCATGCTGGTGAGGAGGATCTCCCCGGCCCCAAGCTCCACCCCCCTAACCGCCCACTCCACGGCGTGGAGGCCCGTGGGGATCCGTCCCCCCGCCACATACACCTCGGGGAAGTCCCCCCGCCACCTGGCGTCTATGGCCAGGACCACCGCCTGGGCCCCGAAGTGGTCAGCAAGCTCCCGGATGAGCTCCGGCCTCCTCACTGCGGCGGAGTTCACGCTCACCTTGTCCGCCCCCGCGAGGAGGAGCCTGCGGGCGTCCTCCACCGAGCGTACCCCTCCACCCACGGTGAGGGGGATGAAGACCCTTTCCGCCACCTGCGCCACCACCTCCAGGAGGATGGCCCGTTCCTCGTGGGTGGCGGAGATGTCCAGGAAGACGAGCTCGTCGGCCCCCGCCTCGTCGTAGGCCTGGGCCGCCTCCACGGGGTCCCCGGCGTCTTTAAGGTTCACGAAGTTCACCCCCTTGACCACGCGGCCCGCGTGGACGTCCAGGCAGGGGACGATGCGCTTGGCGAGGCTCATAGGGGAGGCTGGAAGAGGAGCTCGGCCTGGGGCAGGAGGAGGGGGGCGGTCGCTTCGCCCTTGGCCACAAGGAAGCCCTGGCGGAAGCGTCCTCCCTCGGGGTCCCGCAAGGGGCTTTGCACCCGGAGCTGGGCGCGCCCCGCCACCTTGGGGGCAAGCGCATGGAGGAGCCAGTCCAGTAGCCCCGCGTGCGCGCTGGAAGGGGGAGCCATCTCGTAGACCTCGCCGTCTAGGAGCTCCAGGCGGAGTTCAGGGTGGAACGCCCCCAAGGCCTCCACCTCCTCCACCCGGAACCGGTGCCGCACCACGGGGGCCATTATAGCCCACTTTTCTCTAGGCCTTCCCGGTGCTACCATCTAAAGGATGGAACGGGTGAACGTGGTGGGGGCGGGCCTCGCGGGGAGCGAGGCCGCCTGGGCCCTTTTGCGCCTGGGCGTTCCCGTGCGCCTTTTTGAGATGCGCCCCAAGCGCATGACCCCGGCCCACGGCACGGACCGCTTCGCGGAGATCGTCTGCTCCAACTCCTTGGGCGGGGAAGGGGAGGCCCAGGCCAAGGGGCTTCTCCAGGCGGAGATGCGCCTTGCCGGGAGCCTCGTCATGGAGGCGGCCGACCGGGCGAGGGTGCCCGCCGGGGGGGCCTTGGCCGTGGACCGGGAGGAGTTCAGCGGGTACGTCACGGAAAGGCTTTCCCGCCACCCCCTCCTCGAGGTGGTGCGGGAGGAGGTGCGGGAGATTCCCGAGGGGATCACGGTGCTCGCCACGGGGCCTTTGACCTCCGAGGCCCTGGCCGAGGCCCTGAAGCGCCGCTTCGGCGACCACTTCCTCGCCTACTACGACGCCGCAAGCCCCATCGTCCTTTACGAGAGCGTTGACCTCACGAAGTGCTTCCGGGCGGGCCGCTACGGTCAGAGCGCCGATTACCTCAACTGCCCCATGACCGAGGAGGAGTACCGGCGCTTCCACCAGGCCCTCCTCGAGGCCCAGCGCCACACCCCCCACGAGTGGGAGAAGCTGGAGTTCTTTGAGGCCTGCGTTCCCGTGGAGGAGCTCGCCCGGAGGGGCTACCAGACCCTGCTCTTTGGCCCCATGAAGCCCGTGGGGCTCGTGGACCCCCGCACGGGGAAGGAGCCCTTCGCCGTGGTCCAGCTCCGCCAGGAGGACAAGGCGGGGCGGATGTGGAGCCTGGTGGGCTTCCAGACGGGGCTCAAGTGGCCCGAGCAGAAGCGCCTCATCCAGATGATCCCTGGCCTGGAAAACGCCGAGATCGTCCGCTACGGGGTGATGCACCGGAACACCTACCTCAACGCCCCGAGGCTCCTTCGCGAGACCCTGGAGTTCAAGGAGGCGGAGGGGCTCTACGCCGCCGGGGTGTTGGCCGGGGTGGAAGGGTATCTGGAGAGCGCCGCCACGGGCTTCCTCGCCGGGCTCAACGCCGCGCGAAAGGTCTTGGGGCTTCCCCCCGTGGCGCCCCCGGAGGAGAGCATGCTGGGGGGGCTTGTGCGCTACCTGGCCACGGCGAACCCGGAGGGGTTCCAGCCCATGTACGCCAACTGGGGCCTGGTGCCCCCGGTGGAGGGGAGGATGGGCAAGAAGGAGAAGCGGCAGGCCATGTACCGTAGGGGCCTCGAGGCCTTCTCGGAGTGGCTTTTCTCCCTCATGCCCCTTGGGCGTGAATCCCTCGCGCAAACCGAGGCTTGAAGCCCTGCGGGCCTTTTTGACCGGGGCCCCCATGCTGGCGCAAGCCAGCATGGGGTGGTATCAGCCCTCCCCTTCCGGGGGTAAGGCTTCCGGAAAGCGTATTCTAAGGGCAGAAAGGGCCACGGCCCTTTCGTCCCAGGGGAGGGCTTGCTGGCCTCGTTCCAGGGTGGTCTCGTGCCCCTTGCCGGCGAGGAGCACCGTGTCCCCCTCCTCTGCCTCGAGGACGGCCCGAAGGATGGCCTCCTCCCGGTCCGGGACGAGCTCAAAGACCCCGCCTTCCCTCCTCGCCGCCTCGGCGAGGGCCTCCAGGATGGCCTCCAGGGGCTCGGTGCGGTGGTCCTCCTCGGTGAAGAAGGTCTTGTCGGCGAGGCGGGCGGCCACCCTGCCGATGTCCTCCCGCCGCCCGGGGTCCCTTTCCCCCGCCGCCCCCACCACCAGAAGGAGCCTTCCCTGGGCGGTGCGCCTCAGGGTCTTGAGGGCGGCCTCGAGGCTCTTCCCGGTGTGGGCGAAGTCTATGACCACGCGGAAGGGCCTCTCCCAGACCACCTCCATCCGTCCCGGCACGCCGGGGAAGCTGGCGAGGCGGGAGAGCACCCTCTCCAGGGGAAGCCCAAAGGCCAGGGCGGCGGCGCTAGCCGCCAGGGCGTTTTCCAGGTTGTAGGCCCCAAGCACGGGCAGGAAGGCCTCGCCCCGGCCCCAGGGGGTGTGGAGGGTGAAGGCCAGGCCCCTCTCCGTTTCCCGCAGGCCCTCCGCCCACACCTCCCCCCCGGGGCCGAAGAGGAGGTGGGGCCTCTGGCGCAGGTGGTCCAGGTGGGGAAGCCCGGTGCTCAAGACGGCCAGCTCCGAGCGCTCCACCAAGAGGGCCTTGGCCTGGAAGTAGGCCTCCGGGGTGCCGTGGAGGTCCAGGTGGTCGTCGGGGTAGAAGCTCACGAAGACCCCTATCCGGAAGGCGAGGCCCTCCACCCTTTTTAGGGCCAGGGCGTGGCTGGAAACCTCCAGCACCGCTTGACCGAGACCCCGGTCCGCCGCTTCCCGCAAGAAGGCGTAGACCCGGTGGGCCTCGGGGGTGGTGAAGTGGCCGAAAGGGGGGCGCCGCTTTTCCCCGAAGGCCAGGCCCGCGGTGGAGAGGAGGGCGGCCTTCTCCAAAAGGTGGTGGAGGAGAAAGCCGGTGGTGGTCTTGCCCTTGGAGCCCGTGACCCCGAAGAGGGCGAGCTTCCGGTCGGGTTCCCCGTAAAAGCGCCGGGCGAGCTCCGCCAGGGCTTGGCGGCTATCCGCCACCTTGAGGTAGGGCACGGGGAGGGCTAGGTCCCTTTCCCCCACCACGGCGATGGCCCCCCGCCTCAGGGCCTCCCCGATGAAGTCGTGCCCGTCCAAGGGCTTCCGGTGGGGCAGGGGCACCCCGGGGGCGGCCACGAAGACGAAGCCCTCCTCCACCTCCCGGGAGTCCAGGGTGAGGCCCCGCACGCCTAGGGGCGGGGCGGAAAGGCCATAAGGGGCGAAGAGCTCTTCCAGGGTCATGGCAGGAGGAGGGGTTTCAGGGCGGCGAGGAGGGCCTGGCGGTCCTCTTCCCGTTCCACGAAGTCCACCTGGTCGGCCTCCACCACGTAGACCGGCGAGAGGTCCCAGCCCGCCACCAGTTCCTCGTAGAGCCGGTTCAGCCCCAGGAGGTAGCGGTCGGGGAGGGCCCGCTCAAAGGGGCGGCCCCGCTTGGCGATGCGCCTCCTTAGGGTGGGTAGGCCCGCCCTGAGGTAGATGAGGAGGTCGGGCTTGCGCAGGGCGGGGGCCACGCCGTGGAAAAGCTCCAGGTAGGTCCGCCAGTCCCGCTCGGAGAGGTAGCCCTCCCGGTAGAGGTGCTGAGCGAAGACGAAGGCGTCCTCGTGGAGGGTGCGGTCCTGAACCACCCGGCTTTGGCCGTTCACCTCCAGGAGGTGCTGGCGCACCCTTCTGGCCAGGAAGAAGACCTGGGAAGGGAAGGCGTAGGCCCTCATGTCCCGGTAAAAGTCCTCCAGGTAGGGGTTTTCGCTCACCGCCTCGTAGACGGGCCTAAAACCGAAAGCCTCGGCCAGGAGGGCGGTTAGGGTGCTTTTTCCGCTACCGATGTTGCCGGCGATGGCCACGTACATGCGGGACCCCTCAGGTCAAAGGTGGGCCCGCACCAGGGCCACCACCTCTTCCCGGTGGGGGCCGGTGGGGCTGAAGTCCAGCCGATCGGCCTCGAGGACCAAAAGGGGGTGGGAATAGCGGGCGAAGTGGCGCTCGTAGGCCTGGGAGAGGGCCTCGAGGTAGGCGGGGTCCATGCCCTTTTCAAAAGGCCTTCCCCGCCTGGCGATGCGCTCCAGAAGCACAGGCACCGGGGCCCTCAGGTAGAGGGTGAGGTCGGGCGGGGGGAGCCTGGGGGAGAGCTCACGGTAAAGCTCCAGGTAGAGGTCCCACTCGGGGCCCTCGAGGGTGAGGCTGGCAAAAATGGCGTCTTTGTCAAAGAGGTAATCGGCCACCACCCCCCCGAAAAGGGGCCTTTCCGAGAGGCGGGAGAGCTGGCGGAAGCGGGAGAGGAGGAAGAAGACCTGGGTTTTGAAGGCGTAACGCCTCCGGTCCTGGTAGAAGAGGGGAAGAAAGGGGTTCTCCTCCACCACCTCCAAGAGGGGCTCGGCCCCCAGGGCTTCCGCAAGGAGGCGGGCCAGGGTGGTCTTGCCCACGCCGATGGGTCCTTCAATGGCGATGTACATGGGTTACCTCCTGGGCCGGGCCATGAGGGTGAGGGTGACCTCCAGCCTCCGCCCCTCCCGCCAGAGGGTGAGGCGCACCCGGTCCCCGGGGCGGTAGCGGGCGATGCGGCGCACCACCTCCACCTTGTCCTTGACGGGGGTGCCGTTCACCGCCAGGATCACGTCCCCCAGGGCCACAAGCCTCCCTTGGGCATCCCGGCTCGCCCCCCTGAGCCCGGCCCGGGCGGCGGGGCTTCCCGGCTCCACCCGGTCCACCATGGCCCCTTGGGCGGTGGTGAGGCCCACGGCCCGAAGGAGGACCGGGGGTAGCTCTTCCAGGCTGATCAGGCTTGCCCCGAGCCAGCCCCGCTGGGGGATGCCGAAGCGCTCCAGGTCCTGGACGCTTTGGGCGGCGAGCTCGGCGGGGATGGCCGCCCCGATCCCCCCCACCCCCGAGGGCCCGCCCACCACGTCGGCCATCACCCCCACCACCTCCCCCTGGAGGCTTAGGAGGGGGCTACCCGAGTTGCCCACGGTGAGAGGGGCGTCGGTGAAGAGGTACTCCCCCACCTCGGCCCCGATGGAGGGGTCGGGGGTGGGGACCTCCAGAGGGCCTATCCCCGAGAGGATGCCGTAGGAGGCCAGGGGGCCCTGGCCGTAGGGGAAGCCCACCACCACCACCCCCATCCCCAGGGGAAGGCTTGCGGTGGCGGCCTTGCTGAAGGCCAGCACCCCCGGGGCTTGCACCCCCTTCACCGTGAGGAGGGCCAGGTCAATCCCCGGGTCCACGGCGAAGCGCTCGGCGGGGAAGGTGCGCCCGTCGTAGAGGCGCACGGTAAGGTCGGTGAGGTCCTGCACCACGTGGTAGTTGGTCACCACGCGGATGGGGCTCACGAAGAAGCCGGTGCCCACCACGTCCCCTTCCCCGGCGCTAAGGGGGGTACCCTGGATCCGCACCACGGCGGGGAGGGCTTTCTTGATGACCTGGCTCCGGGCCACCTCCTCGGGGGAGACCAGGCGCTGGCCCAGGGCCAAGGCCAGAAGGAGGAGGGCAAGGAGGGGAACGGGCATGGCCTTACATTACCTCGGGGGCGGGGATGCCGAGGAGGCCAAGGCCGGTCCTTAAGGTTTCCCGGAGGCTCCGCACCAGCTCCAGGCGGAGTTCCCTTAGGCCCTGGGGAGCGGTGAGGACCGGGGTGGCGGGCCGATCCCCTTCCTTGGCGTTGTAGTAGGCGTTCCAGTTTCCCGCCAGGTCCAGCAGGTACTGGGCGAGGACGTGTGGGGCTTTTTCCATGGCGGCCTCGAGGACCGCTTCCTCAAAGTCCAGAAGGGCCAGGGCCAGCTCGCGCTCGTAGGGGGTGGCCTGGCCCAGGTCCGGCCTTCCCCAGCTTCCCGCCTTGCGCAGGATGCTGCTCGCCCGGGCGTGGGCGTACTGGATGTAAGGCCCCGTGTCCCCTTCAAAGGAGAGGGCCTCCTGGTAGCGGAAGTCTATCTGCTTTTTGGGCTCGGTCTTCACCATGGCGAAGCGGATGGCCCCTAGGGCCACCATCCCCGCGGCCTCTTCCTTGTTGGGATGGCCGGGGTTTTTCTCCTCCACGATGGCCAAGGCCCGCCTCTTGGCCTCCTCCAGGACCTCGTCCACGCTCACCGAAAGGCCCTTCCTCCCCGACATCTGCTTGCCCTCCAGGAGGACCGTCTCGTAGGCTAGGTGGAAGGCGCTCTCGGCGAGCTCCGGGTGCCCCGCCAGGGCCAAGGCGGCCCGCACCAGGGCCTGGGGGTGGCTCTGCCGTACGTCTATGACGTTGATGGTCTCCTGCGCCCTGGGGGTGTAGGGCTCCCCCTCGGGGGCGCTGGTCTTGAGGCCCGGGTAGTAGGGGTTCTCGTAGGGGCGGAAGCGGAGGCCCTCTAGGAGGCCCATCTTCCAGAACTGGAAGGCGATGTCCTTGGCGTAGTAGGTGGCCGCCCCCCCGGAGCGCACCAGGACGAAGTGGGGGTCCTCGAGGCCGGGGAGGAAGGGGCTTGCGTCCATGACCAAGGCCCCGGCGTACTTTCCCTCCGTGGGGCGGAAGACGTGGGGGCTTGCCTCCAGGAGCCGAAGGGCCTTTTGCAAAAGCCCCGCCCGCACGATGTCGGACTCCCAGACCAAGAGGTCGTAGTGGGCGCCCAAGGCGTGCATGGTGGCCATCTGGGCGAGGAGGATGCGGTTCACCTCCTCCCTGAGCTCCCCCCTTTCCAGGGCGTGGAGGACCTCTTCAATGGCGGGCTGGAGCCGCTCGTACTCGGGGTCCTGGTGCAGGCGCACGTAGGCCCGGCCGGCGAAGTGGTCGTACTTCTCCTGCCCGTCCCAGGTGAGGCCGTAGTGCCTTAGGGCGAAGAGGGTCTCGGCCGCCTGGCGGCCGGTGTCGTCGATGTAGTTGAGGACCAGGACCTCCCGCCCGGCGTAGGCCAGGATGCGGGCCAGGGCGTCCCCCAGGGCGATGTTTCGCAGGTGGCCCACGTGGAGCTCCTTGTTGGGGTTCACCGAGGTGTGCTCCACCAGGACCAGGCCTTCCCGCTTGGGGAAGGGCTTCCTTTCCTTTAGGGCTTCCTCCAAGAGGGCCTTTGTGGAGAGGCGGAAGTTCAGGTACCCCCCTACGGGGATGGCCTCCTCCACGAAGGGGGGGAGTTTCAGGCGGCCCTTAAGCTCCTCGGCGATGGCCTGGGGGGGCCTTTTGAGCTCCTTGGCCAGGGCGAAGAGGGGTACCCCGTAGTCCCCGGGTTTGTCCTTGGGGGCCTTGGCCACCCGCAGGGGAAGGTCCAGGCCCATCTCCTTTAGGGCCTCGCGAAGGGCCTCTTCTAGGGCGCGGCGCACCATCAAGGGGCCATCATACCCTTAAGCGGCGCTTAGGGCACCCCGGTTAAGCTTGGGGTATGGGAAGGCGCTTGCTGGGGTTCGCTCTGGGTTGGGGCCTCGCCCTGGGCCAGGGGCTTCTTGGGGGAGGCCAGGGGCACAGCGCCGCGGTGGTAGGGGGGGCGCTTTGGGCCTGGGGTTGGGGGTACGACGGCCAGCTGGGGGACGGTTCCTTCCTCAACCGGACGAGGCCCGTCCGGGTGCTGGAAGGGGTCCTGGGGGTGGCCGTGGGGAACCTCCACACCCTGGTCCTGCTTCCCGAGGGGAAAGCGCTCGGGTTCGGGCACAACGAGAAGGGACAGCTCGGGGACGGCACCTGGGCCAGCAAGGGGAAGCCCGTGCCCCTGCCCCTCCCTGCCCGGGCCCTGGCCGCGGGCTACGCCCACAGCCTCCTCCTCGGCCCCGAGGGTCGGGTGTACGCCGCCGGGTCCAACGAGGAGGGGCAGCTTGGGGAGGCCGGAGGAAGGCCGCGAAGCCGCTTTCTCCCCGTGGAGGGCCTGCCCCCGGTGGTGGGGGTGGCCGCGGGGTACTTCCACAGCCTGGCCTGGACGGAGGGAGGGGACCTCTACGCCTGGGGCAGCAACCTCTCCGGCCAGCTGGGCACGGGCACGGTGGAGTCCAGCCCGAGGCCGGTTAAGGTCCTGGAGAGGGTGCGGCTCGCCGTGGGCGGGGGAAGCTTCAGCGCGGCCTTGCTCCAGGACGGGAGCGTTTGGGTCACAGGCCTAGACAGCGCCACCTTCCGCAAGGTGGAGGGCCTGCCCCGGGCCCGCGCCCTGGCCGCGGGCCGGGCCCACCTCCTCGTCCTCGGGGAGGACGGCCGGGTCTACGCCCTGGGGGAGAACGAGGAGGGCCAGCTTGGGGACGGCACCCGGGAGGGCCGCCTCGAGGCCCGGAGGGTGGAGGGCCTGGAGGGGGTGGTGGCGGTGGGGGCGGGGGACGCCCATAGCCTCGCCCTTCTTGCGGACGGGAGCCTTTTCGCCTGGGGGGACAACCGCTTTGGCCAGCTGGGGGACGGCACCCGGGAGGGGAGGCCTAGGCCGGTTCGGGTGCGGTTTCCCTGAGGGCCTCCTTGAGGGCCTGGGCCGCCTTCAGGCTCATTCCGGGAAGCCTGGCGAGCTCCTCCAAGGGAGCTTCCCTTAGGGCCCTAAGCCCCCCGTAGCGCTCCAAGAGGAGGCGCCGCCTTTTCTCCCCGATCCCGGGGATGCCCTGGAGGACCCGGAAAAGCTCCTCGCTCCGCCGCTTCCGGTGGTAGCGGAGGCCGTTTTGGTGGGCCTCGTCCCGGAGGTGGATGAGGAGCCCTAGGGCCGGGTGGGTGAGGGGGAGGCGGAGCTCCCGCCCTTCCGGCGTGACCAGGACCTCCTCCCCCTTGGCGAGGCCCACCAGGGGAAGCCGGAGGCCTGCCCTTTCCAAGCCCCTTGCCGCCGCCCGCACCTGGCCTAGGCCCCCGTCGATGAGGAGGAGGTCGGGGAGGGGAAGGTCCTTGAGGCTTCCCGTGTAGCGGCGGAAGACCCCTTCCTCCATGGCGGCGTAGTCGTCGTTTCCCGCCCTGAGGCGCATCCTGCGGTACTCCTGCCGCTTGGGCCTTCCCCCCTCAAAGACGGCGATGGAGAAGACCCGGGCCTGGCCTTGGAGGTGGCTCACGTCGTAGCCCTCGAGGCGCCAGGGGCGGGCGGGAAGCCCCAGGAGGTCCTGGAGGGCCTTGAGGGCGGGGTGCTCCCCCCGCCTTTCCCGGAGCTTGAGCTCCGTCTCCAGGGCAAGGCGGGCGTTCCTTTCGGCGAGTTCCAAGAGCCTCGCTTTCTCCCCCTTCTTCGGCACCCTTAGCTCCACCTTCCGCCCCGCGCGGCGCTTGAGGAGCTCGGCGAGGCTTTCCAGGTCCTCCAGGGGAAAGGGGAGGAGGACGAGGGGGGGGAGGGGGGAGGCCTCCAGGTAGTGGTCCCGGAGGAAGGCCCAGAGGATCTCCTCGTCCGTGGCCTCCTCCTTCTCCACCACGCGGCTGATGCGGCCGAGGATCCGCCCGGAGCGCACCTGGTAGAGCTGCACCACGGCGAGGGCCCCGGAGCGGGCGAGGCCCAGGAAGTCCAGGTCCCCCATCTCCGGGTCAAAGGCCTGCTGGTCCGTGGAGAAGAAGGCCCTTAGGGCCTCCATCTGGTCGCGGATCTCCGCCGCCCGCTCAAACTCAAGCCTCCTCGCCGCCTCCCGCATCTTGGCCTCGAGTTCCTGAAGGAGCCCGTCCACCCGGCCCTCGAGGACCGCCTCCACCTGGCGCACCACCTCCTGGTAGGCCTCGGGGTCCGCCTTCCCCACGCAAGGGGCGAGGCAGCGGCCCATGCTGTGGTTCAGGCAGGGGTAGCGCCTTTTCTTCATGGGGTAACCCGAGTTCTTGCGCAAGGGGAAGAGGCGGTCTATGAGGGTCTTGATGCGGCGAAGCGCCCCCGCCTCGGGGAAGGGCCCGTAGTACTTGGCCCCGTCCTCCTCCACCCGCCGCACCACGAGGAGGGTGGGGAAGGGCTCGTGGGTGAGCTTGAGGAAGGGGTAGTGCTTGTCGTCCTTGAGGAGGACGTTGTAGGGGGGGCGGTGGGCCTTGATGAGGTTGGCCTCGAGGAGGAGGGCCTCCACCTCGTCCCGGGTGGCGATGAAGTCCAGGCCCGTGGCCTCCTCGGCGATGCGCCTCGCCTTCCCCTCGGCGTGGAAGTAGCTTTTCACCCGGGCGCGGAGGCTCTTGGCCTTGCCCACGTAGAGCACCTCCTCCCCCCGCTTCCACAGGTAGACCCCGGGGGTCTCGGGGAGGGGAGGGAGGTCTTGGGCCCGCACGCCCCCCATTGTAGACTTTCCCCGTGCCTCCCTTCCTGGTGGACGCCCACCTGGACCTGGCCTGGAACGCTCGCGCCTTGGGGCGGGACCTGACCCTCCCCTTGGAGGCCCTCCGCGCCCAGGACCCCCACCCCGACACCCCCCTGGTGACCCTCCCGAGCCTTAAGGAGGCGGGGGTGGCCCTGGCCTTCGCCACCCTCTTCGTGGACCCGAGGGAAGGGGCGCAGGAGGACTGGGAGGAGGAGGTTTACGCCCAGCTCGCCCTCTACGAGGCCTGGGAGAGGCGGGGCCTCGTCAGGGTCCTGCGGGAGCGGGAGGACCTCTTGGCCCACCTGGAGCGCTTCCCCCAAGACGGCGTCCTGGGCCTCGTCCTCCTCCTGGAGGGGGCCCACGCCCTGGAAGCCCCCGAGGACCTCCGCCCCTTGCGCAAGCGGGGCCTCAGGCTCCTTTCCCTCACCTGGGCCACGCAAAACGCCTACGCCGGCGGGAACGCCGAGCCCGGCCCCCTCACGGAGAGGGGCCAGGCCCTCCTCGAGGCGATGGAGGCTTTGGGCGTGGCCCTGGACCTCTCCCACCTGGCGGAGGAGGCCGCCTGGAGGGCCCTGGAGGTCTACGGGGGCCCCGTGGCCGCCACCCACGCCAACTGCCGCGCCCTGGTGCCCTCCGAGAGGCACCTCTCCGACGGGCTCCTCCGGGCCCTGGCCCAAAGGGAGGGGGTCTTGGGCCTCGTGCCCTTCAACGCCTTTTTGGACCCCGCCTGGAAGCGGGGGATGGCGCGGCTTCCCCTGGAGGCCTTCCTCCGGCACAAGGCCCACGCCGAGGCCCTCATGGGCGGGGGGCGGGTGGGCCTGGGCACGGACTGGGACGGGGGGTTCGGCCTCGAGGCCACTCCCCAAGGCCTGGACCGGCACCGGGACCTCCGCGCCTTAGGGGACGAGGGGTTTTTGGGCGGAAACTGGCTACGCTGGCTCCTGGGCTGGTTCTAGGGGGACCACGGCCAGGGTGCAGCGGCTCGCGGCCACGAGGCGCCCCTCCTCGTCGTAGACCTTCACCTCCCAGACCTGGGTGGTGCGGCCCACGTGGAGGGGCCGGCCCACGGCCCGGATCGTCCCTTCCCGCTTCTTGCGGACGTGGTTGCAGTTGATCTCCAGCCCGAAGGCGGCGTGCCCCGGGGGGCAGTTCAGAAACCCCCCCACGCTCGCCACGCTCTCCGCCAGGGCCACCGTGGCCCCCCCGTGGAGGAAGCCGAAGGGCTGGTGGACCTTGGGGCCCACCGCAAGCTCCGCCACCACCTCCTCCTTCTCCGCCTTGAGGTAGCGAATCCCCAAAGTCCGGTCCAGGGTTTCCCGCTCCAGGAAGGCCTTGATCCCCATGCCCTGGAGTATAAAGGGGCCGTGGGCGAGATCCGGCTCTTTCCCGGCCTCCTCGCCCCCCCGGCGGGGCTGGACTTCCTCTTGGACCTCCCCTCGGAGGAGGGGCTCCACCTCGTGGCCTTCGCCGAGGGGGCCTTGGACGCGCTAAAGGTGGCCTTCCGGGAGGGGGCGAGAAGCCTCGTCCTCCTCTCCCCGGTCCTCTTCCGGGACGCGCTCCTGGCCGCGCGGCTTGGCGCCTTGCGCTTCGGCCTGGAGCGGGGCGGGGTGGAGGGGTTTGCCCGGGTGGGCCGGGCCCTCTTCTTCGGGGCCTTGAGCGTGGGGAGCGAGGAGATCTACGAGGCCTGGAGGGAGGGCCTGAGCGAGGCGGGGCTTTGGCGGTGGCTTGCGCGTCTCGAGGCCCTCGCCGACGAAAGGCGCTGGCTTAGGGGCACCGAGGCCCGGGTTCTCGTGGTCCAGGGGGCCCTGGACGCCTTCACCCCGCCCCTTCACGGGGCCAAGGTGGCCGACTTCGCCAAGGGGGAGGCCCTCCGCTTCGTGGTGGACGAGGCCGGGCACCTGGTGCCCTGGGAGGCCCAGGGGGAGGTCCGGGACCTGGTGGCGGACTTCCTCCTGGGGGAGGGGTTCCGCCCCTTGCCGGGAGGGCTCGCCTTATGAGGCGCACGGGCTACCTCCACCTCTACGGCCTGAACCTGGTCTTCGACCGGGTGGGGCGAGGCCCGGTGGTGGTCCTCCTGGCGGAGGAGGCCTCCCGTTGGCCTGAAGACCTCCCTGGGGGGTACACTTTTTACCTCCTGGACCTCCCCGGCTTTGGCCGTACCGGAGGGCCTTCCCTGGCCCCGGAGGAGATGGCCGAGTACGTGGCGGGCTTTTTGGTGATGCTGAACCTGGGCTCGCCACCCCTCCTGGTGCGGGGGGTGGGGGAGGCGGTGGGGGCGGTTTTGGCGGAGAGGGGGTATGAGGTCTTTTTGGCAGAGGATTTAAAGGCGGCGTTGCAGAGAGCCTTAGGGTTATGATAGGATACGCCCGAGAGGTGTGCGGTATGAGAAAAACCCTAATTCTTTTGGTGGCGGCCATGGGCTTGGCCTCGGCGCAGGTGTCCCTGGATACCCTAAAGCCCTCCTTGGCGGTGGTGGGCGGCACCCAGGGGTTTGGGCTGGAGGCTTCCTGGCACTGCCTCCTCTTCCAGCCCCCGGTGGGGGAGGTGCGGCCGGCCTTGGACCTGGCCTACGACGTGAACGGCAACGTGAACGGAGCCTTCCTCTTCCGTTACCTTTACCCGGTGGCCGAGGGGCTTAGGGCGGGGGCCGGGCTGGGGGTGGTCGTTCCTGGGTTTAACTTTGGCAACCTGGCCCTCTACTTCCGGGCGGACGCCGAATACGATCTGGCCTCCTCCCTGAATGTCCCGGCGTTCGTAGGCGGGGACTTGGGCCTTGCGGGGGGCAAGCTGGCGGCCCAGCTGAAGCTGGGGTTCCGTTTCTAGGGAAGCTAGGAGGGGGGACGGACGGCATCCCCCCTCTTTATTTCCCTCCGGTTTCCTTGGCTTCCCGGGGCCCCCATGCGGGTTTGGGCCAGTATGGGGGGTATCACTCCCCTTCCTCGCCCTCGAGGGCGTCCACCTCCTCTTTCATCACCTCCCTCAGGAGGCTCGTGGCGTAGCTCCCCTTGGGCAGGAAGAAGGAAAGCCAAAGCCCCTCCGGGGCCTTCTCCACCTTCCACTCCGAGAGGGGGACCCGGATGGGCCTCCGGGCGCCCCGCCTCGCCCGGAAGTCTTCCCGCTTGAGGCCGTAGCGGGCGAGGACCTCGTCCTCCATGGCCCTCGCCTCCCCTTGGGCCTCGGGGTACTTCTTGCCGAAGAGGGGGCCCGTGGCGCTGATCTCCAGCCTCAGGGCGCGCTCCGCCTCCTCCGGGCGTTCCACCAGGAACTCCCCCCCCGTGGCGTGCTTTTTGGCCCAGTCCCCGGGAACCACCCGGTCGTAAAGGCCCCGTGCCATCCTCAGGGCCACCCAGTCGTTGAAGAGGAGGCTTTGGAGGCTTCCGATGAGGAAGCGCTTGAGCCAGGGGCTTCCCCGGCCCTTCCCCTCCTTCACCAGCCCGTAGCCCCTGACCGGGTTTAACCCCCCAAGGCCGAAGCGCTGGGGGCCGTAGTAGTTGGGGACGCCCCTCTCCGCGAGGCGCCTGAGGACCGCCTCCGCCTCGGGGAGGCCCCCCTTGGGGCTACGGATGAGGACGCGGAAGCGGTTGCCCTTGAGGTGCCCCGTCCTAAGCTTGTGGGTGTGGAGGTCGGCGGCAAGAAGCCTCACGCCCCGTAGGTTCTCCAGAAGACAGAGGGCGTCCTCGTATTTCCTCGGTATGGAGAACCACTGGCGGGTTTTGGCGTGCTTGTCCTTTAGGCCCGCCACCCCGATCTCCTTCTCGGGCACCCCCACCTCGTCCCGCAGGAACTCCAAGACCTCCCGGGTGGTGCGGCCCTCCTTCTCCAGGAGGAGGTAGAGGTGCTCCCCCTCCCCCGTGGGAAGGTAGGCGGGCACCTCCTCCACCTGGAAGTCCTCGGGCTTCGCCCGGATCTCCCCCCCCACCCCGGGGAGGTCTTCCGTGAGGAAGGGGTAGCGCTCGGGGCGAAAGACCAGGTCCATCCCCCTATTCTCCCCTAAGGGAGGGCCTCAAGCCAAGACTCCAGGACGCCGAAGCCGTAGCGGAAAAAGGCCTCGGAGCCAAGCTCCACCCCGGCCTCCGCCAGGATCTCCTTGGGGCTAGCGCTCTCCCCGGCCTCGAGGACCCGGAGGTACTTGGGCACGAAGGCCTTTCCCTCCTCCCGGTACTTGCCGTAGAGGGCGAGGACCACCAAATAGCCCAGGGCGTAGCTATAGGTGTAGAAGCGGTAGTGGACGAAGTGGGGGATGCCCGCCCAGGCCGCCTGGTCCAGCTCCGTCCAGGCCACCGCCTCCCCGTAGAGCCTCGCCTGTTCCTCCTGCCAGATCCGGTGGAAGTCCTCCGGGGAGAGGGCGGCTTCTTTCCGGGCTTCCAGGCTTCTTCGCTCAAAGAGGGTGTACATCACCTGGCGGAAGAGGGTGCCGATGGCGTCCTCCACCCTCTCCGCGAGGAGGAGGGTCCTTTCCTCCCCGGAAAGCCTCTCCAGGAGGAGGTCGTCCAGGAGGATCTCGGCGAAGACGCTGGCGGTCTCGGCCAGGGGGGTGGAGGCCCCGAAGTTGAGGAGGCGCTGCTTGCGGGCGAGGTAGAAGTGCACCCCGTGCCCGAGCTCGTGGGCGAGGGTGTGGGCGCTGTCCAGGTCGTCCGTGTGGTTGAGAAGGACGTAGGGGTGGGTGGAGGGAAGCCCCCCTGAGCAGAAGGCCCCGCCCCTCTTGCCGGGCCTCGGGTAGACGTCTATCCAGCGCTTCTCAAAGAACTCCCGGGCGATTTCCGCAAGCTCGGGGGAGAAGCGGCGGAAGGCCTCCAGCACCAGGGCCTTGGCCTCCGCAAAGGGCACCTTGGGCTTCTTTCCCAAAGGTGCCAGCAGGTCTTCGCTTGGGGTCTTCTCCCGGCCGAGCCTTCCCGCCTTCCAGCGGTAGTAGCGCTCCACCAGGGGGTAGTGGGCCTTGGTGGCCTCCAGGAGAGCCTCAATCTCCCTCACCTCCACCTCGTCCCGGAGGGCCACGGGCTCCAGGGGGTGGCGGTAGCCCCTAAGGCGGAGGTCCTGGAGGTAGTCCAGGTAGACCGCATTGAAGACGGCGCTCAGCGTGGGGGCCTCGGCGAGGAGCTTCCCGTAAAGCGCCCGGTGGGCCTCGCGGCGCACCTCGGGGTCCGGGTCACGGCGGAGGGCCCGGACCTCCATCTCCGTGAGCTCCCTTTCCCCCACCCGAAAGCGGAAGCGGCCCGTGTACTCCGTGTAGAACTGGCTCCAGGCGCTCCTTCCCACCAGGGCCTTGAGGTTCAAAAGCTCCTCCTCCCTCTCCGAGAGGGTGTGGGGGGCGTAGGCCCTTTGCCTTTGCAGGAAGTGGCGGAGGTCGGATAGCCCCGGGTGGCCCAGGAGCTTCTGGAAGGCCTCCTCGGGGAGCTTCCTCAGGGCCACCTCCAGGGGCACGAGGCGGTTTCTGACCTCGGTGAAGCGGCTCCGCACCCGGTCCAGGAGGGCCTTGGCCTCGGGGTCTTGGGTGCGGGTGGCGAAGTAGAGGCTCGCGTAGTTCAAGGGCTTGTAGGCGAGCTCCAGGGCCTTCTCGTAGCGGCTTAGGAGGTCCTGGGCCTGGGCCGGGTCCAGAAGCCCCTGGGGGTCTAGGCCCTGCGCCAGGGCGAGGGCGGCCTCGAGGTCCTGGAAGATCCCAGAATCCCCGGGGCCCGAATAGAGGTCGGAGAGGTCCCACTCCACGCCCCCACTATACCCAGGCGGTATCCTGGGGGGCGTGGCCGCGCTCGTCATCTACAAAGGCAAGCCCGCCCTGGCCGAGGAGAAGGGAGGCCGCCTGGAGCTGGAGCTTCCCGGGGGCGAGAGGCAGAGGGTGCGTCCCAAGGATGTCCTCTTCCTCCACCCGGGGCCCGCCTCCCTGGACCTAAAGGTGCCCGAGGGGGAGGAGGAGGCCGCCTGGGAACTCCTAGAGGGGCAGACGGTGAGCCTTAGGGAGCTCGCCGAGCTGGTCTACGGGGCCTACACCCCGGAGGCCGCCCTGGGCGCCTACCTCCTCGCCCAGAAGGGGGAGCGCTTCGTCCTCGAGGGGGAAGGGGTCCGGGCCCGCACCCAGGCGGAGCTTCTGGCCCTACAGGAGGCGGAAAGGAGGCGGGCGGAGCGGGAACGGGCCTTCCAGGAGGCTCTAGAGCGCCTGAAGGAGGGAAGGCCCGCCCCGGAGGACCGCCCCCTCCTCGCCGAGGTGGAGGCCCTGGCCCGGGGGGAGAGGAGGGAAAGCCCCGTCCTAAAGGCCCTAAGCCTCCCCGAAACCCCCGAGGCGGCCCACGCCTTTCTCCTCCGCCTGGGCCTTTGGCAAAGGGAAAACCCCCACCCGAAAAGGCTCGGCCTTCCCCTCCAGCCCCCGGACCTCCCCGTCCCCCCTCTTCCTAAGGAGGACCGGGTGGACCTCACCCACCTTCCCGCCTTCGCCATAGACGACGAGGGAAGCCAAGACCCCGACGACGCCGTCTTCGCCGAGAAGGTGGAAGGGGGCTTCCGCCTCTTCGTCCACGTGGCCGACGTGGCCGCCCTCGTCCCCCCGAAAAGCCCCCTGGACGAGGAGGCCCTCCGCCGCGGGGCGAACCTCTACCTCCCCGAGGGGACGGTGCCCATGCTCCCCCCCGCCGTCACCGAGGCCCTCGGCCTGGGCCTAAGGGAGGTCTCCCCGGCCCTCACCTTTGAGCTTTGGGTCTCGGAGGAAGGGGAGCTTCGGGAGGAGAGGGTCTACCCCTCCTGGGTGCGGGTAAAGCGCCTCACCTACCGGGAGGCCCTGGAGGTGGAGGCCTTGAGGCCCCTGGAGGCCCTGGCGGAGGCCTTCCGGGCGAAGCGCCTCGCCGCGGGCGCCCTGGAGATCGCCCTCCCCGAGGTAAAGGTGCGGGTGGAGGGGGAGGAGGTCCGGATCACCCCCCTCCCCCCCTACCCAAGCCGGGTCTGGGTGCGGGAGGCCATGCTCCTTGCGGGCTACGCCGCGGCCCACCTGGCGGTGCGGGAGGGGCTTCCCTTCCCCTTCGCCACCCAGGAGGCCCCCACAAGGCGGGTGGGGGGGGAGGGACTCGCCGCCATGTGGGAGCAGCGGAAGGCCTTGAGGCGGGCCCAGCTCAAGGCGGTCCCCGCCCCCCACAAGGGCTTAGGCCTTCCCCTCTACGCCCAGGTGACGAGTCCCCTAAGGCGCTACCTGGACCTGGTGGCCCACCAGCAGCTCAGGGCCTGGCTCCAGGGGGAAAGGCCCCTCTCCCAGGCCGAGGTCCTGGAAAGGGTGGGGGCGGCGGAGGCGGTGGCCGACCTGGTGCGGGAGGCGGAGCGGAAGAGCAAGCTCCACTGGACCCTCCTTTACCTCATGGCGGAGGGCTACGAGGGGCCCGGCGTCCTGGTGGAAAGGCGGGGCGGGCAGGGGGTCTTCCTCCTCCCCGAGCTCGGGCTTTCCGCCCAGGTGGCCTTACCCAAGGCCCTTCCCCTCAACGCCGAGGCCCGCCTCCGCTTCCTGGAGGCGGACCTTCCGGCCCTCGAGGCCCGCTTCGCCCTGGTCTAAGCACTCCACCGCGGCGAAAGCCGCGGCGGGGGCCCCGATGCGGGCTACATGTGCTCGATCAGGGCCCGGCCGAACTCGCTGGTCTTGAGGAGGGTGGCGGGCTTCCCCTCGGCCTGGAGGAGGCGGTGGAAGTCGTAGGTGACCAGGCCCTTGGAGATGGTGCGCTCCATGGCCTGGAGGATGAGGTCCGCCGCTTCGTTCCAGCCCAGATAGCGGAGCATCATCTCCCCGGAGAGGATGACGCTAGAGGGGTTCACCTTGTCCTGGCCCGCATATTTAGGCGCGGTGCCGTGGGTGGCCTCAAAGACGGCGTGCCCGGTCTTGTAGTTGATGTTGGCCCCGGGAGCGATGCCGATCCCCCCCACCTGGGCGGCGAGGGCATCGGAGATGTAGTCCCCGTTGAGGTTCAGGGTGGCGATCACCGAGTACTCGTCGGGACGGAGGAGGATCTGCTGCAGGAAGTTGTCGGCGATGACGTCCTTGATGACGATTTCCCGGCCCGTCCTGGGGTTTTTCATCACGTGCCAAGGGCCGCCGTCCAGGGGCACGGCGCCGTACTTCTCCCGGGCGAGGGCGTAGCCCCACTCCCGGAAGGCCCCCTCGGTGAACTTCATGATGTTGCCCTTGTGGACCAGGGTGACGCTGGGGAGATCCTCCTTGATGGCGTACTCAATGGCCGCCTCCACCAGGCGCTCCGTGCCCTCCTTGGACACGGGCTTGATCCCGAGGCCCGAGGTCTCGGGGAAGCGGATCTTGGCGTAGGCCTTGGGGAACTCCCGCTTGAGGAAGTCCAGGACCTTCCTCACCTCCTCGCTCCCCGCGGGCCACTCAATCCCGGCGTAGATGTCCTCGGTGTTCTCCCGGAAGACCACCATGTTGACGAGCTCCGGGTGCTTCACCGGGCTCGGCACCCCCTGGAACCAGCGCACGGGGCGCACGCAGGCGTAGAGGTCCAGCTCCTGCCTTAGGGCCACGTTGATGGAGCGGATCCCGCCCCCCACGGGGGTGGTGAGGGGGCCCTTGATGGCCACCAGGTGCTCCCGGATGAACTCCAAGGTCTCCTCGGGAAGCCACACGGGTTCCCCGTAGACCTGGTTGGCCTTCTCCCCGGCGTAGATCTCCACCCAGGAGATCTTGCGCCTTCCCCCGTAGGCCTTCTCCACGGCGGCGTCCAGCACGGGCTTGGCCGCTCTCCAGATGTCGGGGCCGGTGCCGTCCCCCTCGATGAAGCCGATGAGGGGCCGGTCGGGTACCTGAAGGGCCCCGTCCTTGATGGTGATCTTCTCGCCTTCTTCCGGGATCCTGATGTGCCTGTAGGCCATACCTGACCTCCGGGGCCTAGCATACCCCTTCCCCCAGGGAAAAGTGTCCTAGACTTGACCTATGCCGGACATCGTCGTGGTGGGGGCGGGCATCGTGGGGGCGGCCTCGGCCTTTCGCTTGGCGGAGGGGGGCCTCGAGGTCCTCCTCCTGGAGAAGGAACCCACCTACGCCCAAGGCTCCACGGGGAAAAGCGCCGCCGGGGTGCGGGTGCAGTTCTCCGAGCCCTTGAACGTCCTCCTCTCCTACCGCTCCATCCTGGAGTACCGGGAGATCCCCGAGGCCGCCTACCGCCCCACGGGCTACCTCTTCCTGGTGCCCGAGGGCCTAGCCGAGGCCCAAGAAGAAGCCCTCAAGGTGCAGAAGGCCCTGGGGGTCCCCGTGGAGAAGCTTTCCCTGGCGGAGGCCCAGAGGAGGGTGCCCTTTAGGGAGGAGGGCCTGGCCTACGCCACCTTTGGCCCCATGGACGGGACCATAGACCCCCACGGGGCCACGGCCTATTACCTCCGGGAGGCGAGGCGGCTGGGGGCGGAGGTGCGCTTTTCGGAAGCCTTCCTCTCCGCCCGGCGGGAGGGGGGGCTTTGGCGGGTGGAGACGCCTAAGGGGCGGTACGAGGCCCCTTACCTCCTCCTCTCTACCGGGGCCTGGACGGGGGAGGTGGGGAGGCGTTTGGGCCTGGAACTCCCCGTCTTCCCGGTGCGCCGCATGGTCTTCGCCACCGCCCCCGCGCCCTTTCCCCACGCCTTTCCCCTCACCGTGGACCTCGGCACGGGCTTCTACTTCCGCTCCGAAGGCCCCCGCCTCCTCTTCGGCCGCTCCAACCCCGAGGAGCCCCCGGGCTTCCGGGAGGGGGTGGACTGGGACTGGCTTGGCCCCACCCTCGAGGCCGGCCTCGCCCGCTTCCCCTTCCTGGAAGGCCTCTCCTTAGACCGGAAGGCCAGCTGGTGGGGCTACTACGAGATGACCCCCGACCACAACCCCATCCTGGGCTTCGTGGAGGAGGGGCTTCTGGTGGCCGCGGGTTTCTCCGGGCACGGGGTGCAGCAGGCGGCCATGGTGGGTCGCCTGATGGCGGAGGAGGTGGTCTTTGGCCGGGCCCGGAGCCTGGACATAGAGCCCTTCCGCCTCCGGCGCTTCCTCGAGGGGAGGCTTCTTGAGGAGCGGGGCATCATCTGATGCCACCCCATGCTGGCTTGGGCCCGCATGTGGGCCCCGGCGCTAAGTACCCCACCGCGGCGGGGGCCCCAAAAAGCCCTCTCCTAGCCCCGTTTCGGGCCTCCCATGTCGCGAAGCCAAAGTGTGGACACTTAGGACTTCGTCGGCTTTGAGCCTTGACCCTGGGCCTTCCCTCACCTATGATGGGGGTTGCCTGGCGCTGGGCGGCGTAGCTCAGGTGGTCAGAGCACACGACTCATAATCGTGGTGTCGTGGGTTCGAGTCCCACCGCCGCCACCAAGGGCCCCGCCTTCAAGGCGGGGTTTTTCTTGCTACACTAAGGGGATGGGCCCGGGATCCCCCCGGTCGCCCTCGGAGGTGTATGCGCGCGCACATCATCACCTACGGATGCCAGATGAACGAGTACGACTCCCACCTGGTGGCCAGCGAGCTCGTGAGCCTGGGGTGGGAGCTCGTGGACTCGGTGGAGGAGGCGGATTTCGTTCTGGTGAACACCTGCGCCGTGCGGGGCAAGCCCGTGGAGAAGGTGCGCTCCCTCCTGGGAAACCTCCGCAAGGAGAAGGAAAGGCGGGGCCTCCTCATCGGCATGATGGGTTGCCTGGCCCAGCTGGACGAGGGCCAGCAGATGGCCAAGAAGTTCGGGGTGGACGTCCTTCTGGGCCCCGGGGCCTTGACCTCTCTCCCGGAGGCTTTGAAGGCGAACGAGAGGTTCTTTGACCTCACCTTCCGGGAGGACGTCCTGGACTACATTCCCCCGCCCCCCAAGGGGGCCCTTTCCGCCCACGTGACCATCATCCGCGGGTGCAACCACCACTGCACCTACTGCATCGTCCCCACCACCCGCGGCCCCGAGGTCTCCCGCCACCCCGACCTCATCCTGAGGGAGATTGAGCTTCTGAAACAGGCGGGGGTGGTGGAGGTCACCCTCCTCGGCCAGAACGTGAACTCCTACGGCAAGGACCAGCCGGGCTTCCCCTCCTTCGCCGAGCTCCTCCGCATGGTGGGCCGGATGGGCATCCCCCGGGTGCGCTTCCTCACCAGCCACCCGGTGAACTTCACCGACGACATCATTGAGGCCATCGCCGAGACCCCGGCCATCTGCCGCTACATCCACCTGCCCGTGCAGTCGGGCTCCGACCGGGTGCTCCGCCGCATGGCCCGGGAGTACCGCCGGGCGCACTACCTGGATAGGATCCGGAGGATCCGCGAGGTGCTCCCCGATGCGGTCCTTTCCACCGACATCATCGTGGGCTTCCCCGGGGAGACGGAGGAGGACTTCCAGGAGACCCTCTCCCTCTACGACGAGGTGGGGTACGACCAGGCCTACATGTTCATTTACTCGCCCCGCCCCGGCACCCCGGCCTACAAGCACTTCCAGGACCTGCCCCGGGAGGTGAAGGTGGAGCGCCTCCAGCGCCTCATTGAGAAGCAGAAGGAGTGGAGCTACCGGAGGAACCTGGAGTGGGTGGGGAAGACCGTGGAGGTCCTGGTGCGGGGCGAGGCCAAGGAGGAGGGGTATGTGCAGGGGCACGACCGGGGGAACCACCCCGTGCTCCTCCCCGCTTCCCAGGCCCCGGTGCCGGGCCTCTACCAGGTGGAGATCAAGCAGGCCACGCCCCACCTGCTCTTCGGGGAGGTGGTGGGGGCCGAGGTGCCTGCCCCCATCCCCCTGCCCGTGGCCTAGGGGGTAAGGGTGCGCCCCTTCCTTCCCCTCCTTGTGGCCTCGGCCCTATTTCTCCTGGTCCTCGCCGGCTTTCGCTTCACCGGGGTGGGCTGGGTCCTGGCCTTGGGCCTTGCGGGTCTCCTCTATGGAGGGGTGGCCCGCTGGCAGGAAAGGCTGCTCCGGCGGGGGCCCTCGAGGCCCGCCCTGGAGCGCCTGGCCATGAAGGAGGCCTGGCGGCGGGGCGGGTACCTGCTTCCCCACCACCTTTCCCCCTTTTTGCCGGAGGAGGAGGCCCGGGAGCTTTTGGAGGGCCTGCGGGAGCGGGGCCTTTGCCGGAGGGAGGGGGAGGGGTACCGCTTCTAGGGAAACCCAAGGGGTACCTGGGTGCCCGCGCTTTCGTTTCGCGACATGGGATGCCCGAATCGGGGTTGGAGGGAAGCCCTTCTGGGGCCCCCGCGAAAGCCACGGTGGGGTATTTAGGCGCCATGCGGGAGGCGGAGGTGGTGGTCCTGGGGGCCGGGGTGGCGGGGCTCACCCTAGCCCGGCTCCTCTGGGAAAGGGGGCGAAGGGTCTTGGTGGTGGCCGAGGCCCTGGGGGAGGCGAGCCGCCCCCCCGTGGCCCTGGTGAACCCCTTGCGGGGAAGGCGCTTCACCTTGGCGGAGGAGGGGGAAAGGGCCTTGGAGAGGGCCCTTGCCTTCTACGGCCGCTTCGCCGAGCTTCACCTTGGGGTCTTCCGCCCCGTCCCCGAGGCCGAGCACCCCAAGGTGGCGGGCAGGCTTTCCGGCCTCAAGCACCGCTGGGAGAGGGAGGGGGTGCTTCTGGAGGAGGCCTTCTGGCTGGAGCCCAGGCCCCTTTTAGCCCGCCTCGCCGAAGGGCTTCCCCTCCTTTGGGGGCGGGTCCTCGCCTGGGAGCCCCCGTACTTGCTCCTGGAGGGAGGCGGGCGGGTTAGGGGGGAGGTGCTGGTCTACGCCGGGGGAAGCCGTGGGGCGCACCTTTTGGGCCTCGAGGGGCGGCACATCCCGGGGCTGGTCCTCACCCTTTGGGACTACTTCCCCCGCGCGGTGAGCCACCGGGTCTACCTGGCGGGGGCCGCCCTTGGGGGAAGCTACCTGCCCCACGAGGAAAGCCCCCGCCTGCCCCCGCCCACCGAGGGGGAGGTGGAGTGGCTCCTCCAGGGGGCCGAGGCCTTGGTGGGCTACCGTCCCCGGGTGGCCTCGGCTTGGCGGGGGGTGCGCTTCCGCCTCCCCGGGCCCCACCTTTTCCCCGTGGAGGGCGGGTTCGCCATCACGGGCTTTGGTTCCACGGGCTTCCTCCACGCCCCCCTCCTTGCGGAGAGGATCGCCTCCCGGCTTTAAACTGGAGGGTGTACTCGGGCGCGGTGCTGGCAGGGGGGGCCTCGAGGCGCTTCGGGGAGGACAAGGCCCTTTTCGTCTACGAGGGGAAACCCCTTTTGGCAAGGGTCTTGGAAAGCCTTTCTGGAGCTTCCCAGCGCTTCATCGTGGCCAACCGCCCCTACCCCGGGTTTGGCGTCCCCGTCTACCCCGACCTCCTGCCGGGGGCGGATAGCCTCTCCGGCCTCCACTCGGCCCTCCGCCACGCCCGCTTCCCCTGGGTGGCGGTGGCGGCCACCGACCTGCCCTTCCTGACCCGGGAGTACTGGGACTTTCTCCACGAGAAGGCCCACTCCTCCCCCTATCCCGTGGTGGTGCCCTTTAGCCCCGAGGGGCACCTGGAGCCTCTCATGGCCTTTTACCACCGGGACTGCCTGCCCCAGGTGGAGAGGCAGATACGGGAGGGGGACTTCCTCTTAAGGCGGGTGATGGAGGTCCTGGGGGCCACCTACGTCCCCGCGGAGGAGGTGGTGGCCCGATTCGGGGAAAGGGTTTTCCTCAACGCCAACCGCAAGGAGGAGCTTCCCTAAGCCCCCGCCCCCGGCTGGGGCCTGTCGGCGGGGAGGGTGGGCGGCGGGGGAGGGAGGAGGAGAAGCCTAAGGACCTCCCCCACCTCCTCCACGAAGAGGATCTCCAGGTCCTTGAGGACCTCCTCCGGCACCTCCTTGAGCTCGGGGGCGTTCTCCTTGGGGAGGATGACCCGGTAGATCCCCGCCTGGTGGGCGGCCAAAAGCTTTTCCTTCACCCCGCCGATGGGGAGGACCTTGCCCCTTAGGGTGATCTCCCCGGTCATGGCGATGTCCATGCGCACCGGGCGGCCCGTGAGGGCGCTCGCCAGGGCGGTGGCCATGGTGATGCCCGCCGAGGGGCCGTCTTTGGGGGTGGCGCCCTCGGGCACGTGGATGTGGAGGTCGTAGTCCTTGTGGAAGCCCTCGGGGAGCCCCCACTCCTCCCGGTGGGCCCGGAGGTAGGTGAGGGCGGCGTGGGCCGACTCCTTCATCACCTCCCCCAGATTCCCGGTGAGGTTCACCTTGCCCGTGCCGGGCACCGCCACGGCCTCAATGGTGAGGAGGGTGCCCCCGTAGGGGGTCCAGGCCAGCCCTTGGGCCAGGCCCACCTGGGGCGCCCTCTCCGCCCGGTCGGGGCGGTACTTGGGCACGCCCAGGTAGGCCTCGAGGTCCTCGGCGTCCACCACCTTGACGCCTTCCCAGGGCTTTTCCAGGTAGTCCTTGGCGGCCTTCCTGGCCACCTTGGAGAGCTCCCGGTCTAGGTTCCTCACCCCGGCCTCCCGGGTGTACTCCTGGACGATGCGCTCTATGGCCCGGTCGGTGATCTCCAGCTTCCCCTCAAGCCCCGCCTCCTTCACCTGGAAGGGCCAGCGGAAGTGGCGGGCGATGGCCCGCTTTTCCTGGAGGGTGTAGCCGGGGATCTCAATGACCTCCATCCGGTCCAGGAGGGGCCTGGGGATGGTGGAGAGGGTGTTGGCGGTGGTGATGAAGAAGACCTTGGAGAGGTCGTAGGGCACGTCCAGGTAGTGGTCGGTGAAGGTGTGGTTCTGCTCGGGGTCTAGGACCTCCAGAAGGGCCGCCGCCGGGTCCCCCCGCCAGTCGGAGGAGAGCTTGTCGATCTCGTCCAGGAGGAAGACCGGGTTCACCACCCCCACCTGCTTCATCCCCTGGACGATCTTGCCGGGCAGGGCCCCGATGTAGGTGCGGCGGTGGCCCCGGATCTCCGCCTCGTCCCGCACCCCGCCCAAGGAGATGCGGTGGAACTTGCGGTTCATGCTCCGGGCGATGCTCTTGCCTAAGGAGGTCTTGCCCACCCCAGGAGGCCCCACGAAGCAGAGGATGGGGGCGTGGCCTTTCACCTCCTTCCCCTGGGTGAGCTGGCGCACCGCCAGGTACTCCAGGATGCGCTCCTTGACGTCCTTCAGGCCGTAGTGGTCCTCGTCCAGGACGCGCCGGGTGACGGAGATGTCCAAGACCTCGGGGTCGGCCTCGGTCCAGGGGACCTCCAGGAGCCAGTCCAGGTAGGTGCGGCTCACCGTGGCCTCGGGGGAGCCGGGCTGCATGCGCTCCAGGCGCTTGAGTTCCTTGAGGGCCTTTTCCTTCACGGGCTCGGGCATCCCCTTCTTTTCTATGCGCTCGCGGAGTTCCTCTATCTCCGAGAGAAAGTCCTCCCCGCCCCCGAGCTCCTTCTGGATGGCCTTCATCTGCTCCCGGAGGTAGTACTCCCTCTGGTTCTGGTCCATCTGCTCCTTGACCCGGGCGGCGATCTTCTTGTCCAGCTCAAAGCGCTCCAGGTCGCGCAGGAGGAGGGCCAGGACTTTCTTCAGGCGCTCCTCCACCTGGGGGGTTTCCAGGAGGTCCTGCTTGTCCTCCAAGGGCCAGGTGGCGTGGTGGGCCACGAGGTCCGCCAGGATGGCGGGGTCCCGGGTGCTCTTGACCGCCTCCTGCTGGTAGCGGTCCAGGCGCAGGGTCTTGTGGTTCTGCAGGTAGCGTTCAAAGGCCTCCTGCACCTCCCCCACCAGGACCCGGGCCAGGCTTGGGTCCTGGAGAGGGGGTTCGGGAAGGACCTCTCCCACGGCCCGGAGGTAGGGGGCGGCCACGTACTGGAGGAGCCTCGCCCGGCTCCTCGCCTCCACCATCACCTGCAGGGTGCCGTCGGGAAGGCGCATGGCCTGCTTGACCACGGCCAGGGTGCCCACGGCGTAGAGGTCCTCCGGGGTGGGGTCGTCCACCTCGGGGTCCTTCTGGGCCACCAGGAAGATGTACCGGTCGGCGGAGAGGGCCTCCTCCACCGCCCGCTTGCTCTTCATGCGGCCCACGTCCACCCCCGTGGTGGTGTGGGGGAGGATGACGGTGTTCCTTAAGGGCAGGACGGGCAGTTCCAGGCGCAAGACGTCCTTCATCTACCCCCATGATACCCTCTGGGCCCAGGGCCCAGGCGCCCTAGGGCACAAAGGGCTAGAGCCCTAGGGTGAGGGTGGCCCGCAGGTTCTTGAAGGTGAGGGTGACCTGGGCAGCGGGAAGGCCCTGGGCCATGACCCCAAGCCAGAGCCTTCCCTCCTGCAAGCCCTCCGTGAGGTGGGTGCCCTTCAGGGAGAAGGAGGCGGTAGAGGTGCCATTGAAACGGGCTTCTCCCACCTTCTCGTCCTCGGGGCCCACGGAGCAGGCGTAGGCGTAGGGGGTGGTGGGGTCGGGGAGGGCCAGGCAGCCACTGGCGGGGTCCTGGGTGCGGGCGTAGAGGTCCAGGGTGAGGAGAAGGGGCTGGCTGGCCTCGAGGACGCCCTCCACCCGGGCGTCCTTCAGGACGCTCCCGGGAGGGGAAAAGCTCAGGGCCTCCGCCGGGTAGACCACCCGGCCCGCCGTGTCCCCCACGGCGGCCACCCTCACGCTCCGGTCGGGAAGGGGGAGGGTGAAGGTGGCGGAGCAGGCGGCGAGGAGGGTTCCTAGGGCCAAGGGAAGCAAGGACCGAGGGCGCATGGCTCCATCCTAACCCGTCCGGATAGCATGGGGGCATGCACCGCCTGCTCTTCGCCCTAGAGGCCGAGCGCGCCCACGGGCTCGCCCTGGGGCTCCTCGCCTTCTGGTCGGAAAGGGGGCCCCTTTTGGAGGTGCCGGGAAGGCTTCTCCGGGTGGAGGACCCCCGCCTGAGGGTGGAGGCCTTTGGGGTCTCCTTTCCCAACCCTCTAGGCCTCGCCGCGGGGATGGACAAGGATGCCAGGGCCTTAGGGGCCTGGTGGGCCCTGGGCTTCGGCTTCGCCGAGGTGGGGACCCTCACCCCGAGGCCCCAGGAGGGAAACCCCAGGCCGAGGCTTTTCCGCCTTCCCGAGGACCACGCCCTCATCAACCGCATGGGCTTCAACAACCGGGGGGCAGAGGAGGCCGCCACGCGCCTAAAGCGCTTCCGCCAGAGGGGGCTTCCCTTGCCCATTGGGGTGAACCTGGGAAAGAACCGGGACACGCCTTTGGAGCGGGCGGCGGAGGACTACATCGAGGCCCTGCGCCTCTTGGAGCCTTTTGGGGACTACTTCGTCTTGAACGTCAGCTCCCCCAACACCCCGGGCCTCCGCGCCCTCCAGGAAGGCCCCTTCCTGGACGAGCTCCTTGCCCGCCTACGCCCGGCCACCCCCAAGCCCCTCCTCCTCAAGGTGGCCCCGGACCTTTCCCCCAGGGCCCTGGACGAGGTCCTCGCCCTGGCCAAGAAGCACCGCCTGCAGGGCCTGGTGGCGGTGAACACCACCCTCGCCCGGGAGGGCCTAAGGAGCCCTCTGGCGGGAGAGGCTGGGGGCCTTTCGGGAAGGCCCCTGAAGAGGAGGGCCTTGGAGGTCCTCCGCCACCTGGCGGAGGGCGCGGAGGGGCTTGCCCTGGTGAGCGTGGGGGGCGTGGAGACCCCTTGGGACCTCTGGGAGAGGCTCAAGGCCGGGGCCAGCCTGGTCCAGGTCTACACGGGCTTCGTCTACGGAGGGCCCCTCTTCCCCAGGCGGCTCCTCCTGGGGCTTCTCCGCCTCATGGAGGCCGAGGGGGTTCCCTCCCTGAGGGAGCTTCGCCGCCCGTGAACCCGGGAAAAGGTCATACGGTGAGGAGACAGCCCGCCTCGAGCTCCAGCTCCACGGGGGAGACGTGGCGGAAAGCCCCGTCCCGGCGCAGGTGGAGGACGAGAAGGGTGTAGGGGTCAAAGACCACCACGTCCTTCACCTCCTGGGAGAGGCAGGAGCGGGGGGCGATTTCCAGGCCCTTGGCCTCGTAGCCCCGGCTCACCACCTCCACCACCGCCTCGGGGAGAAGGGTGATGGCCTCGTCCAGCTCCTCGGGCTCCCGGCAGAAGATGGCGATGTCGGGCCTTTTGTAGGAGCCGTCGGGAAAGCGCACGTAGACGCCGGCCACGCGGATACAGGGGCAGGAGGACCCTTCCTTGGGGCGGAGGCTTTGCCGGATCCGGTCCACCGCCTTCGGGTGCCGGTAGGGAGGGCGGGCCTCCCAGAGGGGAAGCCCCTCCACCCACTCCAGCCCGAGGCCGATGGCGTCCGCTATTCTGGCGCCTGGAAAACCACTCGCCCCTCCACCAGGGTGAGGACGGGCCAGCCCCCAAGGACCCACCCCGCCCAGGGGGAGTAGCGGGCCTTGGAGGCGAAGGTGCTGGGGTCCACGGGGCGCTCCTTGGGGGAGAGGAGGACGAGGCTCGCCTCGGCCCCTTCCTCCAGGCGGAGGGGGGAAAGGCCCAGGACCCGCCTGGGGCCGTCGGTGAAAAGCTCCACGAGCCTTGGGAGGGGAAAGCCCCGCTTCAGGTGGAGCTCGGTGTAGAGGAGGGGGAAGGCCACCTCCAGGCTGGGGATCCCGAAGGGGGCCCGGAGGAGGTCCCCCTCCTTCTCCGCCAGGGTGTGGGGGGCGTGGTCGGTGGCGACGGCGTCTAAGGTGCCGTCCAAAAGCCCCTCTATGAGGGCCTCCCGGTCCTCCTCCGCCCGCAGGGGCGGGGCCACCTTGAAGAGGGGGTCAAAGGCCCTCAGGGCCTCCTCGGTGAGGGTGAGGTGGTGGGGGGTGGCCTCGGCGCTCACGGGAAGGCCCGCCCGCTTGGCCTCCCTTATGAGCTCCAGGCCCCGCCTGGTGGAGAGGTGCTGGACGTGGAGGCGGGGGGTGGCCTGGCTTCGCCTTAAGGCGTAGCGCAGGACCTCGAGGTCCCGGGCGATGCGGGCGGCCTCGGCCTCGGGGGGGTTGCCCGGCAGGCCCAAGAGGTCGGCGAGGGGGCCATCGTTCATGACCCCATTTCGCCTTAGGCCCGCGTCCTCCGCGTGCACCGCCACGGGGAGGCCCAAGGGTGCAGCCATGAGGAGCCCCGCCGCCAAGACCCCGGCGTCCTCGTTGGTGCGGCCGTCGTCGGTGAGGAGGACCGCCCCAGCCTCCTTCAAAAGCCCCGCCGGGGCGAGGTGCTTCCCCTCCTGCCCCTCCGTGAGGGCGGCCGCGGGGTGGAGCCTTGCGAGGCCCAGGGCCTTGGCCTTTTCCTTCAGGGCCCGCACCGCCTCCGGGGTGTCCACAGGGGGGCTCGTGTTGGGCATGGAGACGAGGTCGGTGTACCCCCCCCGCACTGCCGCGCGAAGCCCCGAGAAGAGGTCCTCCTTCACCTCCTCTCCCGGCTCCCTAAGGTGGGCGTGGAGGTCCAAAAACCCCGGGGCGAGGAAGCACCCCGTGCCGTCCACGACCCGCTGGGCCTCGCCTCCTTCCAGGGAGAGGATCCTCCCCTCGCCGATGAGGATGTCCAGGGGGCCGCGTTCCCCCATAGCGTCCACGAGCCGTACGTTTCGGATCAGGATCATGCTTCCTCCAGTTCGGGCACCGGGTAGGTGGGCACCAGAGCCTTGGCCACCCGGTATTGCCTGCGGTCCAGGGTCAAGAACACCCCCGCAACCTGGCGAAAAAGGGCCATGGCCGCCGCCAGGTGGACGGCGTCCGCTCCCCGCAGGGGATACTCGCGGGCAAGGAGGCTTGCCGCCTGCATCAGGGCCAGGCCGCTTTCCACGAGGTAAAGGCTCGGCAGCAGCTCTTCCAGAGACCGCACCGCCTTCCGAAAGCCCCTCGGGCTCAGGTGGCCCCCGTCCCGGCGCCCTCTTAGGGCGGCCACGGCTTCTGGAAGGAAGAGGTCGCAGGCCGCCAGGGGGGCCTCCCGGAGGAGGCCCCGAACCCAGGCGAAGGGCTCGCCAGGGTGGTCCACTACGAGGTAGAGGAGAGCGCTGGTGTCGGCGAAGAAGACCTTAGCGCCGTTCCTGGGTGAGGAGTTCATGGAGAGGGGGCGTTTCTCCCTTTAGGAGCACCGGCTTGGGACGCTTCCTGCGGGCCTTTTGCGGGGGGCGCACCCGCACCCGGTTGAGAAGCTCCGCCAGGGCTTCCTCGGCCTTCACCATGGCCTCATGGTACCGCACGTCACCTCCCTTTTCCCACCAAAAGGTGGTAGAGCACCGCCATGCGCACCGCCACCCCGTTTTGCACCTGGCGGGTGACCAGGCTCCTCGCCGAGTCCGCCAGGCGGCCCTCCAGCTCCACGTCCCGGTTCATGGGGCCGGGGTGGAGGAGGGGGGCTTGGGGCTTGGCCAGGGCGAGCCTCCTCTCGGTCACCTGGTAGCGGGCGATGTAGTCCTCGAGGTGGATGAGCCCCGCCTCCATGCGCTCCTTCTGGAGCCTGAGCACCATGACGACGTCCGCCTCCTCCAGGGCCTCCTCTAGGCTTGGGGTGAGCCTGGCCCCGGGGAGGTCTTGGGGGAGGAGGCTCGAGGGGCCGGCGCAGACGACCTGGGCCCCGAGGAGGGAGAGGAGCTCGGCGTTTGAGCGGGCCACCCGGGAGTGGAGGATGTCCCCCACGATGGTGATCTTCTTCCCCTCCAGGGTGCCTAGGGCCTCGAGGAGGGTGTAGGCGTCCAGGAGGGCCTGGGTGGGGTGGGCGCGGCGGCCGTCCCCCCCGTTGATCACGGCCCCCTTGACCCAGCGGGTGGCCTGGTGGGGCACCCCGGCGCTGTCGGCCCGGATCACGTAGGCGTCCACCCCCATGGCCTCGAGGGTGAGGAGGGTGTCCTTGTAGCTTTCCCCCTTCTGGAGGCTGCTGGTCTGGGCGGCGAAGGAGACCACGTCCGCGGACATGCGCCGGGCGGCGAGCTCAAAGGAGATGCGGGTCCTCGTGGAGGGCTCAAAGAAGACCGTGGCCACGGTGAAGCCCTGGAGGGCGGGGACCTTTTTTATGGGCCGCTCCAGGACCTCCCGCATGACCCGGGCCGTGTCCAGGAGGCTTTCCACCTCGGCCCTCGCCCAGCCTTGGAAGTCCAGGAGGTGCCTCATGCCTCCTCCCTTTCCCAAAGCTCCACCCGGTCCTCCCCGTCCACCTCCTCCACCTTGACCTTCACCACCTCGGTCCTCGAGGTGGGCACGTTCTTCCCCACGAAGTCCGCCCGGATGGGAAGCTCCCGGTGCCCCCGGTCCACGAGGACCGCGAGGTAGATGCGCCTGGGCCTTCCCAGGTCCATGAGGGCGTCCAAGGCGGCCCGGGCGGTGCGGCCCGTGTAGAGGACGTCGTCCACCAGGACGATGGCCTTCCCCGTGAGGTCAAAGGGGATCCGGGTCTCCCGCACCTCCGGCCTGTAGCCGATCTCCGTGAGGTCGTCCCGGTAGAGGGTGATGTCCAAGACCCCCACGGGCACCTCCTTCCCCTCAAACTCCCCGATGAACCGGGCGATGCGCCCTGCGAGGGGGATGCCCCGGGTGTGGATCCCCACCAGGGCCAGGCCCTCCGTCCCCTTGTTGGCCTCCACGATCTCGTGGGCGATGCGGTAAAGGGCCCGCCGCATCTCCTCGGCGTTCATGAGCTCTGCTTTAAAGCGCACCTCCCACCCCCCAAAAAAGGCGGAGGCCAAAGCCTCCGCTCCTTCCCTTCCTCTCGCGCTCCCTTGTTTCTCGCATCTTTCCCCCTTTCCGGCCTCGCGGGACCGGTTTAAAGGCCACCCCTACCTTACACCCGGCGCCCCGTCCGGGCAAGGGAAGGTTAAGCGCCCGCCCGTTTCGCAGGGCGGGATGCCCGAAATAAAGCTGGGAGGAGGCCCTTTTGGGGCCCCCACCGCGGTGGGGTATTTAAGCGGCCTTGGGCCTCTCCCGGGTGACGCTTAGGGCCAGGACCCCTACCAGAAGGCCCACGATCACCGCGTTCCACATGGCGTTGACCATCCCGCTAAACCCCAGGATCCAGGGGGAGAGGATGAGCCAAACGCCCAGGACCACGTTGACCCACTCCTCCCACATGGGGCCATCCCGGAGGTGCAGGAGGGCCATGAGCCCCACCACCACCCCGATGACGAGGGCGTTCCACAGGGCGGCCGGGGTGTTGCTGAAGCCCAGGAGCCACGGCGAGAGAACCAGCCAAAGGCCCAGGATCAGGTTGGCCCAGTCCTGCCAGCGACGCATAGGCTTTCACCTCCTTCCAAACCCAAAGTAAAGCAACTTGCGCCCTTTGGATAGGGTGTTAGGTTACTTTTTCGGGGAAGAGGGACGGAGGTACCGCCAGGCCGTCCAGAGGAGTACGGCGGCGAAAACCAGGCGCAGGCCCGCTTCGGGCAGGAAGTGGGCCAGCTCCCCCCCCAAAAAGGTGCCCAGGAAGACCCCAGGCACCAGGCCAAGGGCCAGGCGTTCCTCCACGTTGCCCAGGCGGAAATGGGTGTAGGCCCCCACCAGGCTCGCCGGAACCATGGCCAGGAGGCTCGTTCCCTGGGCGGCGTGCTGGGGCATCCCCAAGAGGAGGACCATGGCCGGGACCATGATCGTCCCCCCGCCCACCCCCATCATCCCCGAGAGGAAGCCGGTGAAGGCGCCGGAGAGGAGCAAGGCTAGGTCTTGGACCGCTTCCCCTTGCACCAAGCCCCTGGGGGCCAGGTAGGGCTTCAGGAGGAGGAGAAAGGCCACGAGGAAGAGAAACCAGCCGAAGGCCCGCTTGAGGGAGGTTTCCGGGAGGCTGTGGGCGTAGCGGGCCCCGAAGCGGGCGGTGAGGATGGCGGTGAGGGCCAGGAAGAAGGCGGCCCTCAGGTCTAGGGAGCCTTGCAGGCCGTAGGTCAAGGCCCCCACGAACCCGGTGAAGAAGACGGCCACCAGGCTGGTGCCGTGGGCTTTGTGCTGGGAAAGCTTTAAGAGCCCCACCATGAGGGGGATCATGACCACCCCGCCCCCAAGACCCACCATCCCGCCGAAGAAGCCCGCCAGGAGGCCGATGAAAAAGCTCATGGGGTCATACTACCGGGTTGGGCGGCTCCCTCCCCTCCAAGGCGGCGAGGAGGTTCTCCACCGCCGCCTCGGCCATGCGCTCCCGGGTCCTCCTTCCCGCCGAGCCGATGTGGGGGGTGATGACGGCGTTGGGAAGGGCGTAGAGGGGGTGGCCCAGGGGCAAGGGCTCGGGGTCGGTCACGTCCAGGCCCGCCCCGAAGAGGTGGCCCCTTAGGGCCTCCACCAGGGCCTCGGTGTCCACCAAGGCCCCCCGGGCGGTGTTGAGGAGGATGGCCCCCCGCTTCATGGCGAAGAGCCTTTCCCGGTTCAGGAGCCTATGGGTTTCCGGGGTGAGGGGGGTGTGGAGGGAGACGACGTCCGCCTCTTTAAGGAGCTCCTCCAGGGAGAGGAAGGTGTAGGGGAGGGGCTTGGGGGTGCGGGCGTGGTAGACCACCCGCATCCCGAAGGCCAGGGCCCTCTTGGCCACCGCCTGGCCGATCCGGCCCATGCCGATGAGACCCAGGGTTAGGCCCTGGAGGTCCAGGCCCAGGAGGAGCTCGGGGTGCCAGGCCTTCCAGAGCCCGTCCTTGGCGTAGGCCGCCCCCTCCACCACCCGCTTGGCCACGGCGAGGAGGAGGGCCAGGGTGAGGTCGGCGGTGGCCTCGGTGAGGACCCCGGGGGTGTGGGTGACCCGGATGCCCCGCTCCTTGGCCGCCTGCAGGTCCACGTGGTCTACCCCCACGCTGTAGCAGGCGATCACCTTGAGGCCGGGCCCGGCTCGGTCCATCACCTCGGCGTCTATGCGGTCTTCCACCGTGGGGATGAGGCCCACCGCCCCTTCCACCCGCTTTAGGAGTTCCTCTTTGGGGATGAAAAGCCCGGGGTGAACCTCCACCTCGAGGCCCCGCTCCTTAAGCCGCTCCAGGGCCTTCCCGGGAAGGGTGCGGGTGACGAAGACCTTCATGCCTCTTTTTACCGGGGCCCCCGTGCGGGCGCAAGCGAAGGGTCTGCATGTGATTTGCCCCTTGGGGTGCCTGAACCTAGGGATAGGGGAGGCCCTTTTGGGGCCCCCACCGCGGCGAAAGCCGCGGTGAGGTGCCGGGGTTACGCCCCGGCGAAGGAGAGCTCGGCCACCGCCACGGTGGGGCTCCCGTAGGCGGCGTCTAGGAGGAGCCAGTCCAGGTCGTCCCCCACCGCCTCCACCGCCTGGAGGAGTTCCAGGAGGTTCCCGGAGACGGCGAAGTTCTCCACGGCGTGCCGCACCTCCCCCTCCTCCACCCAAAGCCCCAGGGCCTGGAGGGAGAAGTCCAGGCTCACGGGGTTTGCCCCGGCGTGGAGGCCCATGAACTCCGTGACCAGCACCCCTTCCGTGAAGCGGAGGTTCCCCACGGGCTCCAGGTAGAGGTTGGTGGGGGCTACCCCCAGGACCCCCCGGTAGGCGCGGGCGGCGTGGCCGGTGTTCCTCTGGCCCAGGGCCCTTGCGGTTTCCGAGTTGTGGAGGAAGGTCTTGAAGACCCCCTTCTCCACCACCAGGGTGCGGGCCGTGGGGGTGCCCTCGGCGTCAAAGGGGCGGGGGAGGAGGCCCTTTTCCAGGGTGGGGTCGTCTATGAGGGTCACGAGCTCGCTCGCCACCTTTTCCCCAAGCCTCCCCAGGAGGCGGCTTTTCCCCTCCAGGGCGTTCTTGCCGGAGAGGGCCTGGGCGAGGACGGAGAGGAGCATGGCCATGGCCTCGGGCTCCAGGTAGGCCCGGTAGCGGCCTGTCCTCAGGGGCCTGGCCTCCAAAAGCCTTGCCGTCTTCTCCCGGAACTCGAGGGCGGTGCGGCCGGGCTCCAGGGCGTGGAACTCCTTCCCCGCCCTAAAGTCCCACCCCTGCTTGACGCTTTTCCCCTCGGCCATGACGAAGCTTGCCATCAGCGCGGCGAAGCCCGTGCGGAAGCTTCCTTCCGCCCCTTGGGTGCTGGCGAGGGCGAGCCGCATCTCCCGCTCCAGGTAGCCGCCCATGAGGACGCTCTTCACCCGGGGGTCCTGGCGAAGGGCCGCTTCCAGGGTGAGGGCCGCTTCCTTCTTCCGCTCTAGAGGAGCGGAGAGGCCCTCCCCCAGGAGGTCGTGGCCTCCCAGGGGCCTTCCTTGGGGCAGGGCGCCCTCCTTGGCGGAGAGGAGGGCGTTTTCCCGGGCCTCCGCCAGGGCCCAGTCCAGGGCCTCGGGGGAGAGTTCCTCGGTGTAGGCGTAGCCCACCCTCCCTTCCGCCACCACCCGGAGGCCGAGGCCCCTTTGCCTTGCCTCCTTGATCTCCTCGAGGCGCCCCTCCCGCGCCCTCAAGGAGAGCTCCCGCTCCTCCCCGAAGAGGAGCTCCGCCTCCACCCCAAGCTCCCGGGCCCTCTTCAGGACGTAGACCTTGGCCTCTTCCAGGGTCATGCCCTACCCCCCACCACGATCTCCGAGACCAGCACGTGGGGCTGGCCCACCTCCACGGGGACGGCCCCGGAGAGGCTTCCGCACATGCCGGGGGCGTTCTCCAGGTCCTGGGCCACGGCCACCACCCGCATGAGGGTCTCGGGGCCCTTGCCCACCAGCATCGCCCCCCGCACGGGCTCCTCTATCCGCCCTTTGCGGACGATGTACCCTTCCTGCACGGCGAAGTTGTACTCCCCGCTTCCCGGCCTCACCTGCCCGCCCCCCATCTCCTTGGCGTAAAGCCCGAACGCTATCCCGGCGAAGAGGTCCTCCGCCCGGGCCTCCCCGGGGGCGAGGAAGGTGTTGCGCATGCGGGAGGTGGGGGCGAAGGTGTAGTCCTGCCTGCGCCCGGAGCCCGTCATGGGGTAGCCGGTGAGGAGGTGGCCCAGGCGGTCCACCATGTAGCTCTTGAGGATGCCCCCTGCTATCAGCACCGTGCGCTCCGTGGGGCGGCCCTCGTCGTCCATCTCGGTGGAGCCCCAGGCGTGGGGCAGGGTGCCGTCGTCAATGTAGGTGACGGCGGGACTCGCCACCACCTCCCCGAGCTTGTCGGCGAGGACGCTCGCCTTTCTGGCCACGCTGGTGGTCTCCAGGAGGTGGCCCACGGCCTCGTGGAAGAGGACCCCACCGAAGCCCGGGCCCACCACCACCGGGAAGGTGCCCGCGGGGGCGGGCCTGGCCTTGAGGTTGGTGAGGGCTTGACGGGCGGCCTTTTCCCCCACCGCCTTCGGGGGGTAGAGGTCAAAGAGCTCCAGGCCCACGCTCTTCCCGGGGGCGCTGTAGCCCGTCTGCACCTCGGTCCCGTCCTGGGCCACGGCGAGGACGAAAAGCCGGGTGCGCACCCGCTTTTCCTCGGCCCAGGCCCCCTCGGTGTTGGCCACGAGGACCTCCTCCTCCCACTCCAGAAGGCTCGCCTCCACCTCCTTGATCTCGGGGGCGATCCGGGCCCCGGCCTCGGCTTCCAAAAGCCTCTCCAGGCGGTAGCGCTTGTCCTTCTCCCCATAGGGCACCTTGGGGGCGTGGAGGCCTTTGGGGGCGGCCTTGCGGAAGTCCAAGCCGCCCCGCCCCCCCTCGTCCACCTGGCCCAGGGCGCCCTTGGCCCGGAGGAGGGTTTCCAGGGCCTCCAGGAGGCCTTCTTGGGTGAGGTCGTTGGTGTAGGCGTAGACCGCCTCGGTGCCGAAGAAGAGCCGCACCCCCGCCCCGTAGTCCAGGCCGGAGAGGGCCTCCTCCAAGGCCCCGGAGCGCACCTTCATCCTGCGCCTTTTGGAGCGCTGGGCGTAGACCTCGGCGAAGTCGGCCCCGCCCTTAAGGGCTCGCCCCAGCACCGCCTCCACCAGCTCGGGCTTGAGCATGCCCCGAGTCTACCCGGGGCTGACCCATGGGTCAACCGCTTAGGCGGAGGACCGCCTTTTCCAGGGCGAGCCAGGGGTCCTTTCCCTCCTTGGCCCGCTTTTCCGCCTCTATGAGGGTATTCAGGGCCTCCTTGAGGGCCTCTTCCCCAAGGCGCCTCGCCGCCTCCAGAGCCTTTTTGGCGGCGTAGGGGTGGGCCTCGAGGCGGGCCAGGTCCTCCTCCTTGGGCCTGGGGTTTTCCCGGAGGAGGAAGAAGGCCCGGGCGAGGAGGGCGAACTGCCAGGAGAGGGCCCCAAGGAGCTTGAGGGGCTCTTCCCCCTCCTCCTTCAGGCGCTTGAGGCGCAGGAGGGCCTCCTTGGGATCCTTCTCCAGGACGGCGCGCACCAGGTCAAAGCCCGTGAGGGGGGGCCTCAGGGCCACCACCTTCTCCACCTTCTCCAGGGTGAGGGGAGGGGAGAGGAGGGAAAGCTTCTCCAGCTCCCGCTCTAAGGCCTCGAGGTCCCCTCCCAGGGAGGCCAGGTACTGGGCCACCCCGCCCGGGAGCCTGAGCCCCAGGCGCTTGGCCCGGTTTTCTATGTGCCTTACCAGGTCCTTGCCCTTGGGGGTGGGGAAGTCCCGCCTTTCCCGGTTCCGGTAGAAGGCCGCCCGGGAAGGGCTTGGTTTGGGGTCCAGGAGGAGGACGGGGACGCCCTCGGGCACGCTTTCCAAAAGGGGCTTTAGGGCCTTCCACTCCGCCTCCCCCACCTCCCTCAGGTCCAGCATCGCCCCCCCGCCCCCGAAAAGCCCCGGGGCGAGGGCCTGGGCCAGGGCCTCCGGGGTGGGCTCGGTGAAGCGGGAAAGCCCCTTAAGCCGCGCCTCCTGGAGGAGGGCTTCCCGCGCCAGGAAAGGGTCCCCGGTGAAGGCCACCACCATGGCCTAGAAGGCGCTCAGTCCGGTGATCTCCCGCCCCAGGACCAGGGTGTGGACGTCGTGCGTGCCCTCGTAGGTGTAGACGGTCTCCAGGTTCAGCATGTGGCGGATGGCGTGGTACTCCAGGGTGATGCCGCTTCCCCCCAGGATGTCCCGGGCCATGCGGGCGGCCTGAAGGGCCTTCCAGACGTTCTGCCGCTTGGCCAGGGAGACCTGGGCGGGCGTGAGCTTGCCCTCGTCCTTGAGCCGGGAAAGCCTCCAGGCGAGGAGGAGGCCCTCCGTGTGCCAGGCGAGCATCTCGGCGAGCTTGGCCTGGACCAGCTGCTTCTTGGCGATGGGCTCCCCGAAGGTGGAGCGGCTCTTGGCGAAGGCCACCGCCTCCTCGTAGACCGCCTCCAGGGCGCCCAGGGCCCCCCAGGCGATGCCGAAGCGGGCCTGGGTGAGGCAGGAGAGGGGGGCCTTGAGGCCCAGGGCCTTGGGGAGGCGCAAGGACTCGGGCACCCGCACCTCCTCGAGGACGAGCTCGCTGGTCACCGAGGCCCGCAGGCTCATCTTGTGCTTCACCTCCCGGGCCTGGAAGCCCGGGGTGTCCGTGGGGACGATAAAGCCCAGGACCTCTCCCCCCTCGTCCTTGGCCCAGAGGATGGCGATGTGGGCCAGGTTGCCGTTGGTGATCCACATCTTGGTGCCGTTCAGGACCCAGGTGTCCCCCTCGCGCCTGGCCCGGGTCTTCATGTTGCCGTAGGGGTCCGAGCCCCCGTCGGGCTCGGTGAGGCCGAAGCACCCCACCATCTCCCCGCGGGCGAGCTTTGGGAGGAACTCCCGCTTTTGCTCCTCGCTCCCGTAGGCGTAGATGGGGTACATCACCAGGGAGCTCTGCACGCTCACGAAGCTCCTTAGCCCCGAGTCCACCCGTTCCAGCTCGTAGGCGATGAGGCCGTAGGCGGCGCTCGTCACCCCCGCTCCCCCGTACTCGGGGGGGAGGGTGGGGCCCAGGAAGCCCAGCTCGGCGAATTTGGGAATGAGGTGGGTGGGGAAGACCCCTTCCTCCCACCATTGGCGGATGTGGGGCAGGGCCTCCTTCTCCAGGAAGCGGCGGGCGGCCTTCTGGATCTCCTTCTCCTCCGGGGTGAGGAGGTTCTCCAGGGCGTAGAAGTCCAGCATGCCCTAAGTTTAGAGCATCCCCGCCAGGAAGCCTTCTTCCCGGATGGTGCGGATGAGGTCCATGACCGTGAGGGCCTGGGGGTCGTAGGCCACCAGGACCTGGGCGGGCCCCGTGGCCTGGACCTCGGCCACCCCTTCCAGGCGCCTCAGGGCTTCGAGGATCCGCTCCATCCCCTCGGGGGTGGGTTCGCCGCGGATGCCAATGAGCACGCGGTTCATACCCCTCCTATTCTAGAACGCCCCGGGTCTCGCCCCTTTGGCCCCGGCTTCCCAGGACCCGGACCGCAAGCACCAAAGGTCCAAGGGCGAAGCCCTCCGCCTTCAGGGCCTCCTCCAAGTCTTTGCGCCCGGGGTCCAGGTGGAGGGCCACCTCGTAGACCCCGGCGTCGTAGGCGCTTTTCACCACCGCCCGAAGGAGGCCCCTTAGGGCCTCGGGGGTTTTCCCCTCGATCCGGGTGAGGAGGACCGTGGTGGCCTCTCCCTGCCACACCGCCTGGGCCAGGGCGAAGCCCATGGGCTCTTCCCCTTCCTCGGCCAAAAAGGAGTGGCCCGTGCGGGCGAAGAAGCGAAGGGCGCCGAGGCTTACGGGCCTTGGGCCTGCCACCCGGTTCAGGGCCTCGAGGTCCAGCTCGGTGAAAGGGCGGAAGCGCATATCCCCATTATCCCCGGAAGCGGAAGCGAAGGGCCTCCAGAAGGAGAACCAGGGCCGCCAGGAGGGCTAGGAAGCGGCCCGCCCCCCCGGGGCTTCGGGGCAGGAAGCTCTCCTCGGGGGTGGGGAGGAGGGTCTCCTCGGGGGCGAGGAGCCCGGTGCGCACCTCCCGGTAGGGCTTGAGGAAGCGGTGGACCAGGAGGGGAAAGAGGGGCCGGTCCTGGATGGCCTCCAGGGGTGGGAGGTAGAGGCCGTCCGGGGCGGCGTAGAGGAGGCCCACGCCCCCTTCCCCTTCCGCCAGGGCCCGCCAGGGGCCTTGGGGGGGCGGGGGTGGGGGAAGCCTTTCCCCCTGGAGGGCCACCCCCTCCAGGAGGGGGTGGGGGGCGGTGAGCAGGACGGGGGTGGGGCTTCCCGCCCTGGGGGCGAGGTAGAGGGTGGGGCCTTCGGGTGCGCCTTGGGGAACGGCAAGGCGCACCCGGACCTCCCTGCCCGAGGTGGCGCCCAGGAGGCGGAAGAGCCTCTCCAGGGCAGGAAGCCTGGGGTAGTCCACCCCCAGGCGCCTGAGGCCGAAGGCGGCCTCGTCGTCCAGGGGGAGGGCGTCTTCCCCAAGGAGCCGGGCCGAGAAGGTAGGGGGAAGGCCCTGAAGGCGGGCGAACCCCTGGGGAGGAACCTCCACCTCCCGCACCCTCCCCTCCACCTCTACCCGGGCGCGGAGGGCCCTGGGGGCGCTGTTGCCCAAGGCCAGAAACCCTGGGGCCACGGCCACGATGCCCAGGTTTTCCCCGGGGCTTCCTACCCCCAGGTACCCCTCCACCCCAGGGGGTGGGGGGCCGTCCGTGGCCACCACCACCGGAGCCTTGAGGAGCCTCCTCCCCAAGGCGATGGCCGCCTCCAGGTCCGCCCTGCGGTCTTTGGCCTCCAAGGCGAGGAGCCTTTCCCTCAGGGCCACCCCCGGCGCGGGGCCATAGGCCTCCGGCCTTTCCCCCGCCCGCACCAAAAGGGCCTCCGGTGCCCGTTCCAAAAGGGGGAGGAGCCTCTCCTTGGCCAGGTCCAGCCGGGTTCCTTTTCCTTCCCGGGCGGCCATGCTGGCCGAGGCGTCCACCACCAGGACCAGGGGAGGAGGCCCCAGGGGGGGGTCCTCCAGGGCCAGGACCATGAGGGCCGCCCCCAGGAGGAGGAGAAAAAGCCTCAGGTCCAGCCGCGGCCGGAAGCGCCTGGCCCTTCCTCGCTTCCAAAGCCACACCCCGGCCCAGGGCCTTGGCCTTGGGGCGCGCCGCCGGTAGAGGAGGTAGACCCAAAGGAGGACGGGAAGAAGGAGCCAGAGCACCTGCCCTCAGGCTACCCCTGCTAGAGTGAAGGCGGTGTGGGTCTTGGGGATTGACACCTCCTGCGACGACACCGGGGTGGGCCTGGTGGAAGACGGCGAGGTGCGGGTCAACCTGGTGGCGAGCCAGGTGCGCCTGCACGAGGCCTTTGGCGGCGTGGTGCCCGAGCTTGCGAGCCGCGAGCACTTAAAGGCCCTCCCCCTCCTCGTGGAGAGGGCCTTGGCCGAGGCGGGCCTTACGCCTAAGGGCCTGGACCTCGTGGCCGCCACCCGGGGCCCCGGGCTCATCGGGGCCCTCCTCGTGGGGTACGCCTACGCCAAGGGGATGGCCTGGGCCCTGGAAAGGCCCTTTTACGCCGTCCACCACCTCGAGGGCCACATCGCCGCCGCCTGGCCCGAGGGGCTAGGGCCCCCCTTCCTCGCCCTGGTGGCCTCTGGGGGGCACACCCACCTCTACGAGGTCCTGGACCTCGGCCGCTACCGCCTCCTCGGGGCCACCCGGGACGACGCCGCCGGGGAGGCTTTTGACAAGGTGGCGAGGCTTCTGGGCCTGGGCTTCCCCGGGGGACCCGAGGTGGAGCGCCTGGCGGAGGAGGCCGAGGAGGCCGTTCCCTTCCCCGTGCCCCTAAGGGGCCAGGAGGGGTACGACTTCAGCTTCTCCGGCCTCAAGACGAGGGCCCTCCACCTGGTGGAGAAGGGCTTTCCCAAGGCCGCCCTGGCCAAGGGCTTCCAGGAGGCGGCCATCGCCCACCTGGCCGAGGTGGTCCTGAGGGCGGCGGAGGACACGGGCCACCGGGTGCTCCTGGTGGCCGGGGGGGTGGCGGCGAACCGGGCGCTGCAGGAGCGCTTTAAGGAGGCCGGGCTAAAGGTTTACTTTCCCCCCAAGGGGCTTTCCCAGGACAACGGCGCCATGATCGCCCTCGCCGCCTGGCGCCGCCACCAAAGGGGCTTCCCCCCAAGCCCCCTCTCCCTGGGGGCCACGGCCTACTGGCCCTTGGAGGAGGCCTGAAGGCTTTCTCATCCCGAAGGGGTACAATCGGCCTTAGGATGCTGGGCCTCATACGGAAGCTCTTTGACAACAACGAGCGGGAGATCGCCCGCTACCAGAAGCAGGTGGTGGAGCCCACGAACCGCCTCGAGGCCGAGGTGGAGAAGATCCAAGACCTCGCCGCCGCCTACCGGGAGCTCAAGGAGAAGCACCAGAAGGGGGCCTCCCTGGACGAGCTTCTCCCCATGGCCTTCGCCCTCACCCGGGAGTCGGCCAAGCGCTACCTGGGCATGCGCCACTTCGACGTGCAGCTCATCGGCGGGGCCGTCCTCCACGAGGGCAAGATCGCCGAGATGAAGACGGGCGAGGGCAAGACCCTGGTGGCCACCTTGGCCGTGGCCTTAAACGCCCTCACCGGCAAGGGCGTCCACGTGGTCACGGTGAACGACTACCTGGCCCGGCGGGACGCCGAGTGGATGGGGCCCGTCTACCGGGGCCTGGGCCTTTCCGTGGGGGTCATCCAGCACGCCTCCACCCCGGAGGAGCGCCGCAAGGCCTACCTTTGCGACGTCACCTACGTGACCAACGCCGAGCTCGGCTTCGACTACCTCCGGGACAACATGGCCATAAGCCCGGACCAGCTCGTCCTCCGCCACGACACTCCCCTCCACTACGCCATCATCGACGAGGTGGACTCCATCCTCATCGACGAGGCCCGCACCCCCCTCATCATCAGTGGCCCCGCGGAGAAGGCCACCGACCTCTACTACAAGATGGCGGAGATCGCCAAGAAGCTGGAAAGGGGCTTGCCCGCCGAGCCCGGGGTGCGCAAGGAGCCCACGGGGGACTACACCATAGAGGAGAAGAACCGCTCCGTGCACCTCACCCTCCAGGGCATCGCCAAGGCGGAGAAGCTCCTCGGGGTGGAGGGCCTCTTCAGCCCGGAGAACATGGAGCTCGCCCACATGCTCATTCAGGCCATCCGGGCGAAGGAGCTCTACCACCGGGACCGGGACTACATCGTCCAGGACGGCCAGGTCATCATCGTGGACGAGTTCACGGGCCGCCTCATGCCGGGCCGCCGCTACGGGGAGGGCCTCCACCAGGCCATCGAGGCCAAGGAGGGGGTCCGGATCGAGCGGGAGAACCAGACCCTGGCCACCATCACCTACCAGAACTTCTTCCGCCTTTACGAGAAGCGGGCGGGCATGACGGGCACTGCCAAGACCGAGGAGAAGGAGTTCCAGGAGATCTACGGCATGGACGTGGTGGTGGTGCCCACCAACCGCCCCATGATCCGCAAGGACTTCCCCGACGTGGTCTACCGCACGGAGAAGGGGAAGTTCTACGCGGTGGTGGAGGAGATCGCCGAGAAGTACGAGCGGGGCCAACCCGTCCTGGTAGGCACCATCAGCATCGAGAAGTCGGAAAGGCTCTCCCAGATGCTCAAGGAGCCCAGGCTCTACCTCCCCAGGCTGGAGATGCGCCTGGAGCTCTTTAAAAAGGCCAGCGCCAAGCAGCAGGGCCCGGAGTGGGAGAGGCTTCGGAAGCTTCTGGAAAAGCCCGCCCAGCTCAAGGACGAGGACCTCGCCCCCTTTGAGGCCCTCATCCCCCAGAAGGGGAACCTGAGGGCCGCCTGGGAAGGCTTAAAGAGGGCGGTGCACACCCTCGCCGTCCTCCGCCAGGGGATCCCCCACCAGGTCCTAAACGCCAAACACCACGCCAGGGAGGCGGAGATCGTGGCCCAGGCGGGGCGGAGCAAGACGGTCACCATCGCCACCAACATGGCGGGGCGGGGCACGGACATCAAGCTCGGCGGCAACCCCGAGTACCTGGCGGCCGCCCTCCTGGAGAAGGAGGGCTTTGACCGGTACGAGTGGAGGGTGGAGCTCTTCATCAAGAAGATGGTGGCGGGAAAGGAGGAGGAGGCTAGGGCCCTCGCCGCCGAGCTCGGGGTGAGGCAGGAGCTTCTGGAGAAGATCCGCGAGATCCGGGAGGAGTGCCGGGCCGACGAGGAGAGGGTTCGGAACCTGGGGGGGCTCTTCATCCTCGGCACGGAGCGGCACGAGTCCCGCCGCATAGACAACCAGCTCCGCGGCCGCGCCGGGCGCCAGGGGGACCCCGGGGGAAGCCGCTTTTACGTCTCCTTTGACGACGACCTCATGCGCCTCTTCGCCTCCGACCGGGTCATCGCCATGCTGGACCGGATGGGCTTTGACGACTCCGAGCCCATCGAGCACCCCATGGTAACCCGCTCCATAGAGAGGGCGCAGAAGCGGGTGGAGGACCGGAACTTCGCCATAAGGAAGCAGCTCCTGCAGTTTGACGACGTCCTAAGCCGCCAGCGGGAGGTGATCTACGCCCAGCGCCGCCTGATCCTCCTCGGCAAGGACGAGGAGGTGAAGGAGGCCGCCTTGGGCATGGTGGAGGAGACGGTGGCCTCCCTGGCGGAGAACTTCCTGAACCCCGAGGTCCACCCCGAGGACTGGGACCTCGAGGGCCTCAAGGCCGCCCTCCTGGACACCGCGCCCCAGCTTCAGGACTTCCCCTTTGCGGAGCTTAGGGCCCTGAGGCCCGAGGAGGGGGTGGAGCGCCTCGTGGAGGCCGCCCTCAAGGCCTACGAGGCCCGGGAAGCGGAGCTTTCCCCGCCCCTCATGCGGGCGGTGGAGCGCTTCGTGATCCTCAACGTGGTGGACTCCGCTTGGAAGGAGCACCTTCACAACCTGGACGTCCTCCGCCAGGGGATCTTCCTCCGGGGTTACGGCCAGAAGGACCCCTTCCAGGAGTACAAGATCGAGGCCACCCGCCTCTTCAACGAGATGGTGGCCTTCATCAAGACCGAGGTGGCCAAGTTTCTCTTCCGCCTCAAGGTGGAGGCCGAGCCCGTGCGCCCCGTGCGGGAAGCGCCCTTCGTCCCCGTGCCCGAGAAGCGGGAGGAGACCGGGGTCTTCGGGGTGGAAAGGAAGCGCTCTCTGCCCCCGCCCCAGCCGGGGCTTTCCCGGGCGGAGCGCCGCCGCCTGATGCGGGAGGAGAAAAAGCGCAAGAAGTAGACCGCCCGAAACACGGGATGCCCAAACTAGGGTTGTAAGGAGGCCCCGCCGCGGCGAAAGCCGCAAGTGGGGTTTCGCCCAAGGCCAGGCGCGGTAGGGGGGCCCCCATGCTGGCTTGGGCCAGCATGGGGTGGGATTAGGCCTCCACCTGGAGGCTTGCCGGGTCTAGGTTGGTGTAGACGTGCTGCACGTCGTCCAGGTCCTCCAAGGCCTCCACCAGGCGCATCACCTTAGCGGCCTCCTCGGGGCCTAGGGCCACCACGTTTTGGGGGTGCTGGACCACCTCCACGGCCTCCACCCGGATGCCCCGGGCCTTGAGGGCCTCGGCGATGCGGTAGGCCTCGGCGGGGTCGGTGTAGACGGTGAGGCTTTCCCCCTCCTCCTCGAGGTCCCAAGCCCCCAGCTCAATGGCCGCCTCCTGGGCCGCCTCGGTGTTCTCGCAGACCAGGACCCCCTTGCGCTCAAACTGCCAGGCCACGCTTCCCGAGGTGCCCAAGGAGCCCCCGTACTTACCGAAGACGTGGCGCACCTCGCCGGCGGTGCGGTTGCGGTTGTCGGTGAGGGCGTAGACCAAGACGGCCACCCCTCCGGGGGCGTAGCCCTCGTAGACCACTTCCTCGTACTGCTCGCCGCTTTCCCCGCCCCCTTGCAGTTTCTGCAGAAGGCGCTCGATGTTTTCCATGGGCACATCCTCGGCCCTGGCCGCCTCGATGGCGTTCCGGAGCTGGACGTTGGCCTCGGGGTAGGGGCTTCCCCCGGCCCGGGCCGCGGCCTGGATGGCCCTCAGGTGCTTGGAGATGATCTTGCCGCGCTTGAGGTCGTTGGCGGCCTTCTTTCGCTTGATCTGTGCCCACTTGCTATGACCGGCCATGGCTCACCTCACCCATTATAGCCAGCTCCTCCAGCACCCTTTCCCCCAGGCGCTCCCCGGCTTCCCGGAAGGGGTGGAAAAGCAGGTTGACCCCGGCGGCCTCCAGGATGGGGTCTTCTTCCAGGTGGAAGCTGGTGGCGGCGAGGACCCCGGAAAACCCCCGCTCCTTGAGCCAGCGGGCCGCCAGAAGCTTGGCCTCGAGGTCCGGCAGGGCGAGGACCACCGCCTTGAGCCCCGAGAGGTCCAGCCTTTCCCAAAGCTCCGGGTCCTCGGCGTCCCCGTAGAGCACCCACCGCCCCTTAGCCCGGTGGCGCTCCACCTTCTCGGGGTCGGCGTCCAGGCCCACGGGCCTTTCCCCCTTGGCCTCCAGCACCTTGTACACCGCGCCCCCCGTGCGCCCCATCCCCACCACCAGGGCCGTGGCCCCGTCCAGCCGCTCGGGCTCCTGGTCGGGGTGGCGCCCCGGGCGCTCCAGGCGAAGAAGGAGGGGCTCCAGACGCTTGTAGAGGGTGTGGCTGAAGCGGGCCAGGGGGGCGGAGAGGACCATGGAGAGGGCCACCAGGAGGGCCAGGGTGGCGAGGTCCGTGGGGAGGACCCCCGCCCTCTCCAGGGCCACCCCCACGATGAGGGCGAACTCCGAGTAGTTCCCCACGTAGATCCCGGCCACGAACCCCGTCCTGGCCCTAAGGCCCGAAAGGAGGAAGAGGGCCAGGAAAAGGGGGGTCTTCAGGAGGGAGAGGAGGAGGAGGCCCAGAAGGAGGTCCAGGTCCACCCCCTGTAGGCCCTGGCGCATGCCGATTTCCAGGAAGAAGGCCACCAGGAAGGCTTCCTTCAGGCTCCAAAGGGCCCGGCCCATCTCCGCCCCCTTGGGGTGGCCTGCGAGGAGGGCCCCGAAGAGGAGGGCCCCGAGCTCTGGGGAAAGCCCCACCTGGCGGAAGCCCTCTCCCCCGAGGAGGGCCACGCCGAGGCCGAAGAGGACCAGAAGCTCCTCGTGCCCGCTCCTTTCCAGAAGCCAGCTCACCCCGAAGCGGAGGAGGGGGAGAGAGAGGAGGAGCGCCGCCCAGGGGCTTAGCTCCTTGGCCCCGTAAAGCCCGAGAAGCCCCACGGCCACCAGGTCCTGCAGGATCAGGATACCGATGGCCAGCCTCCCGTGGTAGGTGGTGAGCTCTTTTTTATCCTCCAGGAGCTTGGCCACCAGCACCGTGCTGGAGAAGGCCAGGGCCAGGGCCAGGGGGGGGCTTGGCACCAGGAGGAAGGCCAGCAGCCCAAAGAGCAGGAGGTGAACCCCCCCTATCCCCAGGACCCGGGGGTCCAGGAGGTCCCTTAGGCGGAGCTTGAGCCCCACGCTAAAGAGGAGGAGCAGGACCCCGATCTCCGCTGCCTGGGCCAGGAAGGCCGTTTCCCGGAAGCCTAGGCCGTGGAGGAGAAACCCCGCTCCCAGATAGCCCACCAAGGGGGGAAGGCCCAAGCGGTGGGCCAGCAGGCCTAGGGCGAAGGCCACGGCTACCCAAAGGGCCTCCATGCCCCAAGGGTAGCAGAGCGGCCTTCGGGGAAGGGTTTCTTCTTCGGGACTTATACCCCTTTGGCGTGAACCCTTCGCCTAAGCCCAAGTACGGAAGCCCTGCGGGCCTTTTGGACCGGGGCCCCCATGCTGGCTTGGGCCAGCATGGGGTGGTATTACCTACACCGCCCCGGGGCGGAGGGCGAGGGACCCGCAAAGATGGGCCTCAGTAAGAGGGAGAGGCGGGGGCCTTGTCCAGAAGGGCCTTCCACTCCTCGTAGGGGAGGAAGCCCGTGCGCTTTTCCCCGCCGATGAAGAAGGTGGGGGTGCCGGTGAGGCCGAGGTCCGTGGCCAGCTTCTGGTCGGCCAAGACCCCCTCCCGCATGCGCCCGGAGGCCAGGCACTGGGCGAAGCGGGTCCCGTCCAGGCCCAGCTGGTCTGCCAGGTCCACGAGGTAGCGGTCCAGGCTCTCCCCAAGGAGGTTGCCCCAGGCACCCGCGGCCCGGAAAAGGGCCTCGTGGTACTCGTAGTAGCGCCCCTGCTCGCTGGCGCAGGCCGCGGCCTCGCTTGCCCGGATGACGTTCGCCTGCCCGGGAAAGGGGAAGTCCCGGAAGAGGTAGCGCACCTTTCCGGTGTCTATGTACTCGGCCTTGAGCCGGGGGAGGACGTTTAAGGCGTGGTTCTGGCAGTGGGGGCAGAGGTAGTTGGAGAAGTCCACCACCACCACGGGGGCGTCCTCCCGGCCCAGGGCGAAGCGGGCGCCTTGGGCCGGGTCCAGCCCCTTCTTTCCTTTGGGCCCCAGGAAAATCCAGCCCAGGCCCAGGAGGGCCAGGAGGAGCACTATGAGGACTATAGCGCGCTGCATGGGCCTACTCTACCACAGGAAGGGCGAGAAGGCGTTATACCGCTCCATGCTGGCCCCTTTCGGCGCAGGGGAAGAGGGCATCAGCCGGAATAGGGGGCCTGCCGGGCTTCCCCTTCCGGGGTCACGTAGAAGGGGTTGGCGTCGGTGGAGACCAGGGTTTCCCCCTCGATGGCCTCCTGGAGGTCCTTGGGCAGGACGAACATGGCCTCGAGGTAGGGGGCGGAAAGGTGCTTCAGGGCCAGACCCCGCTCGCGGATGCGGGCCTCGAGGATCCCCTCGGAGAAGGCCGCCGGGTCAAAGGCGTCGGAGGCCAGGAGGAAGCCGAAGTTGAGGAAGAAGCCCGGGATGTGGTTCTTGTAGCTACGCACGTGGCGGAAGGCCTCCCGCACCGTGCGGTGGACCACGGGGTGGATCCGGTGATGGGTGAGCATGATCATCCCCGCCTGCATCCCCATGACTCCCCCCGGGTTCAGGTGGGCCTTCACCAGGCGGTAGAACTCCACGGTGTAGAGGAGCCTGGCGGGGTTCTCCTCCCCCACGGGGTCGGTGAGGTCAATGAGGATGACGTCGTACCGCTCCTCCGTGCGCTCCAGGTAGGCCCGGGCGTCGTCAATGACGAGGACGGCCCTCGGGTCGTCAAAGGCCCCCTGGTGCCACTCGGGCATGTGCCGCTTGGCCACCTCCACCAGCTCCCCGTCGATGTCCACCATCACCGCCTTCTCCACCGTGGGGTGCTTGAGGACCTCCCTGAGGGTCGCCCCCTCCCCGCCCCCCACGATGAGCACCCGCTTGGGCTCGGGGTGGGTGAGCATGGCGGGGTGGACCAGGGTCTCGTGGTAGATGTACTCGTCCCGCTCGGTGCTCTGCACGTCCTTGTCCAGGACGAGCACCTTGCCGAAGCCCCTGCTCTCAAACAGGAAGTAGTCCTGGTACCGGGTGCGCCCGGAGGCGATAACCCGCTCCATGCGGCGCACCATGGTCTCGTAGGGGGTGATGTGCTCAAAGAAGTACATGCCGTAGTCCATGCCTAACCTCCTTTCCCTTGGGAAAAAGTCCGGCGCCGGATGGCGTGCTCCGTGCCCCGCCAGTAGCGAAAGGCGGACTCCTCCTTGGCCCCGAAGGCCCGGGAGAGGCCTTTGAGCACCTCCTCGGGGTCCACCCCGTCCCGGTAGAAGTAGAGATCCAGGGTGGCGGAGGCGTTGTCCTCGGGCCAGGTGTGGATCATCACCGCGGCCACGGGGCTCACCACCGCCGCGGAAAGCCCCTGGGGGTGGAACTTGTAGACCACCGACTGGACCGAACCCTTAGGGGCTCCTAAGCGCATCACCGCATCCAGAAGGGCCGCCTCCACCATCTTGGGGTTTTCCAAAACCGAGAGGTCGCACCCGTAGATCTCCGCCACCCAGCGCCCGCCCGGCACCGTTTCCACAAGCGCCCATCATAGCCCCCCTCCCCCGGGGGGGCAACCCCCTAGCCGAAAAAGTCCTTGAGCTGGTCCTTGGTGACGAGGACTTCGCGGGGCTTGGAGCCCCGGGGCGGGCCCACGATGCCCATGGCCTCGAGGGCGTCCATGAGCTTCCCCGCGCGGGCATGGCCCACGGAAAGCCGCCTCTGCAGGCGGCTCACCGAGCCGTAGCCCTCTTCCACCACGATTTCCGCCGCTTTCCTCAGGAGCGGATCGGAGAAGTCCACCTCCCCCGGGCCCCCGCCTTCCGGGGCCTTCGGCGGCTCAAAGTCGGCCCCGTAGGCCTCGGCGAAGCGGTCCTCGTAGCTTTGTCCCCGCAGGAAGGCCGCCACCCGGGCCACCTCTTCCTCGGAGAGGTAGGGCACCTGGAGACGCACGGGCTTGGGCAGGCCCGGCTGGAAGAAGAGGGCGTCCCCCTGGCCGATGAGCTTCTCCGCCCCCTGGGTGTCCAGGATGGTGCGGGAGTCAAACCCGCTGGAGACGGCAAAGGCCAGCCGGGCGGGGATGTTCACCTTGATGAGGGAGGTGAGGATGTCCACGCTGGGCCGCTGGGTGGCGAGGATGAGGTGCATCCCCGTGGCCCGGGCCATCTGGGCGAGGCGCAAAATGGCCGCCTCCACCTCCTTGGGGGCGGTCATCATCAGGTCGGCGAGCTCGTCCACCACGATGACCAGGTAGGGCAGCGCCTCCTCGGGGTCCACCTTGGCGTTGTACTGCTCCAGGTTTCGGGCCCCCACCTGGCTCATCATCCGGTAGCGCCGTTCCATGTGGGCCACCGCCCCCTGCAGGACCCCGGCGGCCTCCTCGGGGCTCGTGACCACGGGGCGCACCAGGTGGGGGATGCCCTCGTAGGGGGTGAGCTCCACCATCTTGGGGTCGATGAGCAGGAGGCGCAAGGCGGTGGGAAGGTGCTTGAAGAGGAGGCTCTGGATGAGGACGTTGATGGCCACGCTCTTGCCGCTTCCCGTGGAGCCGGCGATGAGGAGGTGGGGCATCCTGACCAGGTCCCTGACCCAGATCTCCCCCTCTATGCTCTTCCCCAGGACCAGGGGGAGGAGGGCCTTGGCGTGCTGGAAGGCGGGGGAGAGGACGGCCTCGGAGAAGCGGACCAGCTCCCGCTTGGGGTTGGGTACCTCCAGGCCCACGGTGTTTTTGCCAGGGATGGGGGCCTCTATCCGCACCGCCCCCACCGCCAGGGCCCGGGCCAGGTCGTTTTGTAGGCTTTGGATGCGGCTGATTTTTTCCCCGGGGGCGGGGAGGAGCTCGTAGCGGGTGACGCTGGGCCCCCGGGCGTGGCCCACCACCTCCGCTTGGACGCCGAACTGCTTCAGGGTCTCGGCGATGGCCCTTTTCAGGCGCTCGGCCTCCTCTTCCAGGGCCCGGCTTCGCTCCTTGGCCTCAGGGGGGTCAAGGAGGTCAGGGGTGGGAAGGGCCAGGGCCGTGTTGGGGGCGGGGGAGGGTCTTGGGGTCTCCACGGGCTGGGGGGTTTCCCGCGGAGGGTCGGGGAAGACCAGGTCCAGGTCCAGTTGGGGCTCGGGCCTTTGGGGGCTTGGGGCCTCGGGGGGAGGGGCGCCGGTGAGGAGGGCTCTGAGGCCTTCCTTCTGGCCTTCGGGGTGGGCCTCGAGGAACCGGAGCCAGCGGGCGAACTCCTGGAAGCGGGCCTCCAGGTCCGCCACGAGCCCAGAGGCCTCTTCCCATTGGGCCTGCCTTTCTAGAAGGAGGCGCCTTCCCCGGAGGAGCCCTTTCAGGCTCGCCCGCACCCGGGCCGGTTCCAGAAGGCCCTTGACGCGGGCGAGGAGGGTCTGGGCCTCGAGGAAAAGGGCGGCCCGCCTTTCCTCCAGGGCGTCCCTTAAGGGGCCCTCCCCGGCCAGGGGGCGGCCTAGGGCCTGGAGGAGGGCCTGGAGCCTGGGGAGAAGGGGGCGCTCCTCCTCGGCCAGGCGCCGTTCCAGCTCCCCCGCCCGTTCTTCTAGGAAGCTTTTTAGGGCCCTTTCCACCTCGGGGAGTTCCTTGGGGCTCAGGCTATGGGCCAGGGCCTTGAGGGCGGCGTGCTCAGGGTAGAGGCGGGCCAGAACCCCGATCCGCCGCCTTAGGAGGAGGGTCTTAAGCCCGTGGCGCCCCTTGCGTACCCCCTCCACCCCGAGGCGGAAGGCGGAGAGGAGCAGGTGGAAGGGGGGGCGGCCCCGCCAGAGGTCCGCCACCAGGGAGGCCAGAAGGAGGGGAAGGGAAAGCCCCAGGAGGCCAGCCTTGGCCTCTAGCATGGCCTTCCAACCCTGGCCCAGCTTTCCGGAGAGGGGACCCAGAAGGGGAAGGAGGCCGAAGGCCAGGAGGTGGAGGAAGAGAAGGTGGCGCAAGAGGGGCCTTAGGGGCCTATGGCGGTAGAGGGCATAGGCCAGGGGAAAGAGGCTTAGGGCCAGGAGGTAGGCGGGAAGCCCGAGGAGGCTGTAGAAGTGGGCCTTAAGGAAGGTTCCCAGGGCGCCTGTGGGGACCCCTAAGGGGGCCAGGAGGAAGATTCCCAGCGCCGCCACTGCGGCGGACCAGGCCTCGAGGTCGCGGTTGGGAAGAGGTTTGGCGGCGGGCTTCCGCTTGGCCATCGGAGCCATTATAAAGGGCCGAACCCCCTGGGACCCGCATCCCAGGGGGCCATGCGGAGGCGGCTAGCGCTTGAGCTCCTTGATGACCGCCTGGGTGAGGTCGGTGTCCTCGTCGGCGTAGACCACCAGGCCCGACTGGGCCGCCACCTGTCGGCTCATGACCACGGCGAAGCCCTGGGCCTTGGCCACCTTGGCGATGGCCTGGTCCACGTCCTCGAGGATGGGCTTGAGCACGGGGTTCTGCCGCTCTTGCCACTTCTTGAGGGTCTCCTGGTAGGTCTTGGTCAGGGCCTCGTAGTCCTGGCGCTCCTTGGCCGTGGCCTGGCCGGAGCGGACCTTCTGGTCCAGGGGCTTGATCTTTTCCTCCAGGGGGGCGAGCTCCTTGCGGGCCTGGGCCTGGAGGTCCTGGACCTTTTTGTAGTCGGGGTGAGCCTGGATGAGGGCGTCGGCGTCCACGAAGCCCACGCGGGTGGCCAGGTTTTTGTTCTGGGCCAGCATGGGGGTGAGGAGGGCGCCGAGGGCCAGGAAGAGGGCCGCGAGGGGAAGCCGTTTCATGGGAAAGAGCTTACGAGCCAAGGGTTAGGCGAAGGTGAGAGGAGGCTTCCTTCCTTTGGGGGAGAGGGAGGGTAGGATGGGTGCCCGGAGGTGCGTATGCGTAAGGCGACGTGGCTTTTTCTGCTTTTCCTCCTGAGCGGCCTGGCCTCGGCCCAGCGGGCGGTTTCCTTCCGGCTTTCCCTCCCCAGCCCCGGCCCGGGGCTAGGGGTGGGCCTCGAGGCGCCCCTGGAGCGGAACCTGGCCTTCCGCGCCTTCGGGGACCTCTTCCCCGGGGGGCCCAGCGCCTTGGTGGCCGGAGAGGTGCTCTTCAAGCCCGACCTGGGCCAGCTGGACCGGGACCTGAGGGGCATCCGCCCCTACTTCGGAGGCGGCCTGGGCGCCTATTTCGGCGGCGCAGGGGAGGTGGGGCTCCACCTCTCCTTGGGGGTGGAGTTCCTCCTGGAACCCCGCACCGGCTTCTTCGTGGACGGGGAGTACTTCTACGCCTTTGGCGGCGGCCGCTTTGGCCGCACGGTGATCGGGGCCAACCTGCGCTAGGTACCCCGCCGCGGCGGGGGTCCCAAAAAGCCCCCTCCTAGCCCCATTTCGGACATCCCATGTCGCGAAACCCAAGTGCGGGCGCTTAACCCCGAAGGGGCTTTGGGGTCTTTGCCCCCGTCCGGGGACATTTTTCACCGGCCTTCCCGCTAGACTGGAGGCGGAGGTGAACCATGCTGGTCCGGGACTGGATGACCAAGGACCCCCTCACCGTGGCCCCCGATACCCCCGTGTTGGAAGCCATAAACCTTCTGAAGCACAAAGGCTTCCGCCGCCTTCCGGTGGTGAAGGACGGGAAGCTCGTCGGCTTGGTGACGGACAAGGACCTGAAGGACGCCATGCCCTCCAAGGCCACCACCCTCTCGGTGTGGGAGCTGAACTACCTCCTTTCCAAGCTCACGGTGCAGGAGGTGATGGCCAAGCCCGTGGTCACCGTGGGGGTCGAGGAGCCCTTGGAGAAGGCGGCCCTTCTCATGGAGGAGAAGAAGATCGGCGGCCTGCCGGTGATGGAGGGGGAGAGGCTGGTGGGCATCATCACCGTGACCGACGTCCTTCGGGCCTTCATCGAGGTCCTGGGCCTGAAGCTTGGGGGCCTCCGCATCACCGTGGACGTCCCCGATGTGCCTGGGGCCCTGGCCCAGATGGCCCAGGCCGTGCCCCCGGCCAACATCGTCTCCATCGCCACCGCGGCCCATCTGCCTGGCTACCAGCGCCTGGTGATGCGGGTGGTGGGGGAGGACGTGGAAAAGGTCCCCGAGCGCTTGCGGGCCGCGGGGGAAAAGGTGGTGGACGTCCGGGCGGGCTAGGCGCCGTTTTGGTAAGCGGGGTAGGAGCCCAGGACCTTTAGGAAGGCCACCCGCCTCAAGAGCCCCAGGAGGGCCTGGGCGGGGCCTGGGTCCTCCAGATGGCCCTCGAGGTCCAGGTAGAAGAGGTAGCTGAAGGGCTTGTCCCGGCGGGGCCGGGACTCCAGCTTGGTGAGGTTGACCCCGGCTTCGGCGAAGACGGAAAGGGCTTCCAAAAGTCCCCCCGGGCGGTGGCGCACGGCGAAGACGATGCTGGTCTTGTGGGGACCTTCCCCCTTTTTCGCCTCCTCGCGCCCGATGACGAAGAAGCGGGTGTAGTTGTGAGGGTAGTCCTCTATGTTCTCCGCCAGGACCTCCAGCCCGTAGAGCTCGGCGGCCCGCCTCGAGGCGATGGCTCCCACTCCAGGCTCGGGGTGCTCGGCTAGGGCCCGGGCGGCCCCCGCGGTGTCGTAGACGGGGATGGGGGTCAGGCGCATCCGGGCCAGAAAGCCGTCGCACTGGGCCAGGGCCTGGGGGTGGCTCTTCACCGCCTTGAGGTCCTTTAGCCCCGTGCCCCTGGGGGCGAGAAGGCAGTGTTCCACCCGGTGGATGACTTCCCCCACCACGTGGAGGTCGCTTTCCAGGAGGAGGTCGTAGGTCTGGTGGATGCTCCCGGCGGTGGTGTTCTCCACGGGCACCACCCCCAGCTCGGCCTCTCCCGCCTCCACCGCCTCAAAGACCTGGTGAAAGGTGGGGAAGCCCAGGGGCGTGGCCCCGGGGAAGGCCTTGAGCAGGGCCTCCTCGCTGTAAGCCCCTTCCGTGCCCTGGAAGGCGATCCTCATCGCCCCATGATACTTCCCTGGGAACCTGGGGAAAAGGGCTTTCGTGCACGGAAGCGTCCCCTTGGCGTAGCATGGTTTTCGTGGCGCGCCTTCTCGTGGTGGACGACGATCCCCGCATCCGCTACCTCCTGGAGGTGCTCCTTTCCGGCTCGGGCCACGAGGTGGTCCTGGCGGACTCGGCCAAGGTCGCCTTGGAGTACCTGCGCAAGGAGACCCCCGACCTCATCGTTCTGGACGTCATGATGCCCGACATGGACGGCCTCTCCCTCCTAGGGCGTATTCGCGCCGTCCGCCGCCTGAGCAAGGTTCCGGTCATCCTCTTCACCGGGGGCGGGCGGGAGCTGGAGGGGGTGGGGAAGGCCCTGGGGGCGGACCTTTTTCTGGAGAAGCCCGTGGCGGGGCGGCGGCTGAAGCAGGCCGTGGAAGGCCTGCTAAGCCGGGAGGGGTACCTTTTGCCTGGGGGGGAGCGGGTGGCCACCCTCGAGGAGGTGCGCTCCCGCCTCGTCCAGGCCCTCCCCGAGGAGGGGCGCTTCCGGGAGCTTTGGCTTAGGACGGCAAGCCGCCGGGCCCTCCTCAAGAACCTGGTGGCCAAGGGCTGGACCGAGGCGCTTCTGCGCCGCATCCTCCCCGGGGCCTACGACCTCTATGACCTTTTGGGCCACCTGGCCTACGGCTGGCCCCTGGTGCCCCTCGCCGAGCGGGCGGCCCGGGTGAGGGAGCCGCGCTTCGCCGAGGCCCTTAAGGCCTACCTGGAGCGCCAGGGGCTGCCCTTGGAGGGGGACGGCCTCCTGGAAGACCTCGCCCGGGCCCTGTACCCTTGAAGGGTGTGGGAGCTTTCGGAAATCCAAGAGCCCGAGGCCTGGAATGCCCTGGTGGCGTCCTTTCCCATCACCAGCGCCCTGCAGTCCTGGGGCTGGGGGGAGGTGAAGCGCCTTTCCGGTTGGACGCCGAGGCGCCTCGCGGTCTACCGGGAAGGCGAGCTCTTCGGGGCGGCCCAGATCCTCCTTAGGTCCTTTCCCGGGGGCCTTGCCCTGGCCTACGCCCCTAGGGGACCGGCCCTCCGCCGCCTCGAGGACCTCCCCGCCGTGGCCCGGGCCCTGGCCCGGGGGGTGAGGGGCACCCACCTCCTCCTGGAACCGGAGGCCGGCCTTCCCGCCGAGGCGCCTCCCCCCACGTTTCCCGGCCTCCTTCCCGAAGAGCCCGTGCAGCCGGCCTTTTCCCTCTGGCTGGACCTTACCCAAGGGGAAGAGGCCCTTATTAAGGGCATGAAGGAGATGCACCGGAGGAACGCCAGGCTCGCCCTCAAACGGGTGGAGCTCTCGGTGGAGGGCGAGGGGGCTTTTTTAGATTTCTTCCGTCTTTTTGAGGAAACCAACCGGCGGGCCAAGCTTCTGCAGCATTCTGAGGCCTACTACCGGGCGGTATTAAAGGAGATGAACCAGCCCTTGGGGGAGGCCTTCCTCGCCGTGGCCCGCAAGGAGGGGGAGGCCCTGGCCGCCGGGCTTTTCGTGGCCTTCGCCGGCAAGGTGGACTACCTCTACGGGGGAAGCAGCCGGAAGCACCCGGAGGCCAAGGCTCCCATGGGGATGCACCTGGCCGCCATCCGCCATGGCCTGGCCCGGGGGTACCGGGTCTACGACCTTTGGGGGGTGCCGCAAACCCCCGAGGGGAGCCACGCCGAGGGGATCTGGCGCTTCAAGGAGGGGTTTGGGGGCAGGAGGGTGCGCTTTCCCGCCTACGCCCTGCCCCTTTCCCCCCTCTACCGCCCCTTGAAGGCCCTTCTCCGGCTGCGGAAGACCTGGGTGAACCTCCGGGTGCGGGGAAACCCCCGGGACGTGCTGGGGTAACCGCTCCCCTCCGGCCTAAGTGCCCGCACCTCCGTTTCGCAACATGGGCGCCCGAACCAGGGGGGAAGGCTCTTTTGGGGCTCCCGCCGCGGCGAAGGCCGCGGTGGGGTACTTAGGCCCTGGCGGGGTGCTCCGAAGGGGAATCATCTTTCTCAAGGTGGCCTGGATAAGGTAGGGACGTGGGGCGCTGGTTTGCTCTCCTCCTGGCGGTGGCCCTGGCCCTTTTCCTCCTCCGCCCCCCTGAGGGACCGAGGGAAGAGGTGGGGGTGCGGCTTCAAGGGGTGGACTTCACCCTCTTCCCGGAGGAGGAGGGGGTGGAGTGGCGCTTCCTGGCGGAGGAGATGGTGGAGGAGGGAGGAGCTTTCCGCATCCGCGGGGGGCTTTCCGGGGCCCGGTACGTGGAGGGCAGGTTGGACCTGCGCCTTTTTGCCCCCGAGGTGGTGGTGGAGCCTGGGGACAACCTCCGCCTTCCCTACGCCCGGGTGGAGATCCTCCAGGGGTGCTACCGCCTGGAGCTTTCCGCCCCGGGCAAGGGGGAGGTGCTCATCCGGCAGAAGGAGGGGTTCCAGGCGCCGTGGGTGCGGATAGAGGCCCCCAACCTCCGGGGTGAGGCCTGGGCCTTTCGCTCGGACTTCGCCCTACAGAGGATGGAAGCGGCCCGTCCCCGTTTTTCCTTCCCCGCCGGGGGGAGTTTTGGGCCTTGCACCGTGGAAGGAGGACGTTCATGAGGAGATGGGGATGGCTTCTGGTTTTGGGGTTGGCCTTGGCGGCGGCCAACGTGCGGGTGATCCAGGTGGAGGGCGGTCGGCTTTCCGGGGACCTGCGCTATGGCCCCTGGGTCTTCGAAGGGGGGGTTAAGGGGCGGGTCAAGGACCTCGCCATCGAGGCCCCTAGGGCCACCCTCACCGCCCCCAAGGGCAAGACCATGCAGGAGGCGGAAGGGGAGCGGGAGGCCCGGTTTGAGGGGGGCGTGGTGGTGCGCCGGGGCCGGGTGGAGGCCCGGGGGCCCCTCTTGATCTACCGGGAGAAGACGGGGGAAGGGGAGCTCCAGGGACCTGCCCGCATGCGCCAGGAACCCAAGCCGGGGGAGGACCCTGTGGAGGTGGAGGGGAGCCGCATGACCTTCCAGGTGGACACGGACACCTCCAGCAGCGAGAACGCCCTGTTGCGTAGTGGCCAGCAGGAGGGCCGGGCGGGCCTCGTCTACTACGAGGAGGAGCGAGGCCTTGCCGTCTTTTCCGACCCCAAGGAGGTGGTCCTCACCCGGAAGCGCAAGGACGGGGACCTGGTGATCCGGGCCAAGGAGGTGCGAAGCCTCACCGGCCCTAAAAAGCTCATCGCCACGGGCGGGGTACGGCTCCAGGACGGGGACTTGGTGACCACGGGGGAAAGCCTCTACTACGACGACACCACCGGGGAGGCCATCGTCCTTGGGAAGCCTGCGGTGAGCGAGAACAAGAAGGAAGGCTTCCGGCTTTCCGGCTCCAGCCTGCTTCACAACGTGAACCGCCACCAGGTCCGGGTCTACGGGAAGGCCTTCCGGCTTCCCCTGGAGGAGTTCCGCAAGCTTGGGGAGCGCTGATGCCCTCCAAATCCGGCAGAGCCAGGAGGGGTATGCGGGTGGCTGCCACGGGGTTTCTTCTCCTTGCCCCCCTCATAGCCCTTCTGGCCCTGGCGGAGGAGGCCTTCCGCCCCCAGGTGGAGCTTACCCGGAAGGACAAGAAGGTGGTGGCCTGGGTTTCAGGGGAGGAGGGAAGCCTTTTCTACGCCGACTATGGGGATCTTTACGTGGGGGAGCTTCGCGCCTTGGCTCCGGACCGGGTGGAGGTGGGGGATCGCGCCTTTTACCGGGACGAGGGGAGCGCGGTGGAGGAGGGGGTGGCCCCGGGGCAGCGGGTGGAGGTGGCCTACAACCGGGACCTGGAACGGGAGGGCCTTCCTTACCTCATGCGCCTGAGGCGGGCGGGAAAGGAGGGGGGAGAGCGGTACCTGCGCCTGGTGCTTGCCGATCCCCACGGGGTGGAGGTGCGTCTGGGGGAGGAGGTGGAGGCCCGGGGGCCCTTGGCGGTGGTGGAGCGGGGGGGGCAGGAGGAGCTTTTTCTCTCCGGGGGGGAGGCCCGTTTTTGGGAGGAGGAGGGGCGTCTGGAGCTCCGCCCGGGTCCCGGAGAGGTCTTTGTGGCCCAGGGGGCAGTGCGGGTCAAGGGAAGCCGCCTGCGTTACCGCAACGACACCGGGGAGGCGTTTTTGGAGGGGCCCCTCGAGGTGGAGCGCCAGGGGGAGAAGCCCCTAACTGGCAAGGCGGGAAGCCTTCGCTACCTCTTGGACGAGGACCGCCTCTGGCTGCTGGGCGGGGTGGTCTTCGCCCAGGGGGGGCGCACCAGCCGGGCGGAGAAGGCCCTCCTTCGGGAGAAGGAGGGCTACGCCTACCTCTACGGCGGGGTGGAAAGCCGGGACGAGAAGGGCTTTGTCCGGGGCGAGGCGGTGCGCTATGCCCTGAGGACCGGGGAGGTGGTGGTCCTTTCCCGGGTGGCGGGGGAGTTTCGGGAGTAATGCCACTCCATGGCCCAAGCCAGCATGGGGTGGTGTAAGGCCCCCCTAAGGGATGCCCGAACTATGTGCCCGCGCCTTGGTTTCGAAAACAAACTACCCGAAATAGGGCCAGGAGAAGGCCCTTTTGGGGCCCCCGCCGCGGCGAAAGCCGCGGTGGGGTACTTAGGCGGTGATGCCGGCCATGAGGAGGCCAAGCCGTTCCTCGGTGGCCTCCTCTGGGGAAAGCTCCCCCACGATCCTTCCCCCGTACATCACCAGGATGCGGTCGGAAAGGGCCAGGACCTCGGAGAGGTCGGCGGAGACCAGAAGCACCGCCATGCCTTGGTCCCGGGCCTCCACCAGCTGGCGGTGGATGAACTCAATGGCCCCCACGTCCACACCCCGGGTAGGCTGGGCGGCGATGAGGAGTCTGGGGCCCCTTAGAAGCTCCCTTCCCACCACGATCTTTTGCTGGTTGCCCCCCGAGAAGCGCCGGGCGGAGAGGACGGTGGAGCGGGGGCGGACGTCAAAGCGCTCCACCAGGCGCTGGGCGTGGGCCTCGAGGGCCCCCTCGTCCAGAAAGCCCAGGAACCCCCGGAAGGGCGGGCGGTGGTGGTCCCCTAAAACGGCGTTCTCCTTCACGGAGAAGTCCAGGACCAGGCCGCGGAGGAGGCGGTCCTCGGGGATGTGGCTCACCCCTAGCTCCCGCACCCCCCGGGCCATGGGGGGAAGGGGCCTTTGCAGGTAGCGGGCCACTCCCCTATGGCGGCGAAGACCCGCCAAGGCCTCCACCAGCTCGGTCTGGCCGTTCCCCTCCACCCCGGCGATGCCCACGATCTCCCCGGCCCTTACCTGGAAGCTCACCCCTCTGAGGCGGGGCGGGGCCTCGAGGCCCTCCACCTCCAGGACCACCTCTCCCGGCCTCGCCGGACCCTTCTCCACCTTTAGCACCACCTCCCGGCCCACCATCATCCGGGCCAGGGCCTCCAGGGAGGTCTCCCGCGTCCTGACCGTGCCCACCACCTTGCCGTCCCGGACCACGGTGACGCGGTCGGAGACCTCCAGCACCTCCTTGAGCTTATGGCTGATGAAGATGGCGGCGTTGCCCCTCGCCACGTAGCCCCGGAGGAAGCGGAAGAGCTCCTCGGCCTCCTGGGGGGTAAGGACGGCGGTGGGCTCGTCCAGGATGAGGATCCTGGCTTCCCGGTAGAGGGCCTTGAGGATCTCCACCCGCTGCTGCAGGCCCACGGGGAGGTTTTCCACCTTCTCGTCCAGGGGCACCTGGAAGCCCAGCTCCTCCATGAGGGCCGTGGCCTTCCTGCGGGCGGCTTCCAGGTCCAGAAAGAGGGGGCTTCCGGGCTCGAGGCCCAGGACCAGGTTCTCCAGCACGGTAAAGGGCTCCACCAGCATGAAGTGCTGGTGCACCATCCCGATCCCCGCCCTTATGGCGTCCAGGGGGCTTTTGGGCCGGTAGGGCCTCCCCTCCACCCACATCTCCCCCGAGTCGGGGGGCTGGAGGCCGTAGACGATCTTCATCAGGGTGGACTTGCCCGCCCCGTTCTCCCCCACCAGGGCCAGGACCTCGCCCCACTCCAGGTCCAAGGAGATGCGGTCGTTGGCCAGGACCAGGGGGAAGCGCTTGGTGATGTCCTTGAGGACCAGCGCCTTCGCCACGGGAGGAGTATACGAGAAAACCGGGGCCTTCTGGCCCCGGCTCTAGGCTCCTTGCCCCTTAGCGGGTTTCGGGCACCTTGATCTGGCCCTTGATGATCTGCTGCTTCAGGACCTCCAGCTTGCTCACCACGCCCGCAGGGATCAGGGCCTTGTTGTACTGGTCCAGGGCGTAGCCCACGCCGTTGTTGGCCAGGCCAAACTCCCGTACCCCACCCTTAAAGGCCTTCTGCACCACGCTCTTGATCACCTCGTAGGTGGCCACGTCCACCCGCTTCATCATGGAGGTGAGGCCGTGGTTCAGGGTGGCGGGGTTGTTGTCGGTGTCGCCCAGGTAGTTCTGGTTGGCGTCCACGCCGATGAAGAAGAGGGGCGTGGCCTTGGTGCCGTCGGTGCCGCAGGCCTTGGTGTAGTCGGCGTACTTGGGCACCTTGGCGTAGGGGTCGGCCTTGCGCACGAACTTGACGCTGCCCCCTTCCTTGAGGCACTTGGCCTGCTTCACGTAGTCGATGAGCCCCAGGCCCGAGCCGCCCGCGGCGGCGTAGATGATGTCCGCCCCCTGGCGCACCTGGGCCGCGGCGATCTCCTTGGCCTTGGCCGGGTCGTTCCAGGCGGCAGGGGTGTTCCCAACGTAGCCCACCAGCACCTTGCCCTGGATCTTGTCCTCCTTGAAGGCGTACTCGGCCCCGGCGCGGAAGCCCGCCTCAAACTTGTGGATGAGGGGGATGTCCATGCCCCCGATGAAGCCCACGATGCCGGTGCGGCTCATCTTCCCGGCGATGTAGCCCACCAGGAAGCTGCCCTCGTGCTCGCGGAAGACCAGGCCCACGGCGTTGGGGAGCTTCCCTTCTCCGGGCACGGCGTCGATGACGGCGAAGTTCACCTTGGGGAACTCCTTGGCCGTGGCGGTGATGGCGGGCTCGTTGGCGAAGCCCACCCCGATCACCAGGTCAAAGCCCTCCTCGGCGAAGGTGCGGATGCCCTGGCCCACCTGGGAGGGGTCGGCGGGCTCGAAGTCAAAGAGCTTGACCCCGAAGTCCTTGGCCGCCTTCTGCGCCCCTTCCCAGGCGGACTGGTTGAAGGAGCGGTCAAACTTGCCGCCGGCGTCAAAGGCGATCCCCACCCGCACCTGGGCCAGGCTCAGGCCTAGGGCCAGCACCGCGATAAGCGCCAACGCTCGTTTCATGTTCACCTCCGTGGCTACTCGCCGGGGCCTATTATACCGGGCTTGGGTAAACTCCCAACCCCCGACTTGTCAAGCACCCCACCTAGCCATCCCTAGGTACACCGGACTACCACCGCCCACGCCGCACGAGCCAGCCTATTGGCAACAGCAGTAATCGCGTGCTTCTTGGGCTTGCCGGACTGAAGCAAACGGGCTACCAGAGAAGCGTAGGGGTCCACACGACTAGCGTGAAGGGCCGCCATCCAGAAAGCCCCTCGAAGAGGAGCAGGACCCATGCGGGAAATGGTAGCCCGCTCAGGCAACTGACCCGACTGGTGCACCCTCGGAGTCAGCCCGGTATAAGCGGCATAGGCACGGGCAGAACGGAAGCGGCGAAGGTCCCCAGAATAGGCCAGGATGGTGAGGGCTATGGAAGAACCTATGCCGGGCAGGGTCTGAAGAGCCCGAAAGTGCCTCCACGCCTCGGGGTCAGTCTTGAGCAGAGAAAGGGCGATGCCCTCAACCTCCTCCCGAAGAGAAGCCAGAGCCTCGGGTGAAGTGCTGCCCCAAATTTGGACCACCCCAAGAGAGAGGCTAAGGGGTGTAGTCTGAAGGGGTAGCGAGATGCGCAGGTGGTCAGCGAAGGAAAAGGTAAAAATTGTGTTGGAGGTCTTGTCGGGTCAAAGGACCGTGGCCGAAGCCTGCCGGGCTTATGGGGTGGCGGAGTCCCTCCTTTACCGCTGGCAACGAGAAGACAAGATAGCTTCGCTGACCATGGAGAACGCCCACGCCGCCTTCACCTCCGGCTGCGCGGAGCAGGAGGCCCGTATCCGCGAGCTGGAGCGCCTGGCGGGCCAGCTGGCCCTGGAGGTGGAGGTCCTAAAAAAAGCCTCGGGGCTCTACCGGCAAAGGAAAGGCGGGAGCTGGTGAAGGCCCTCAAGGTACGGGCTACGCCCGTGACCAAGGGAGCCTACCCCCTCCGCCTGCTTTCCCGGGTCCTCGGGGTGCCCCGGAGCACCCTCTACTACCGGCCCCAGGACCCCCCTCCCGAGGAGAGGGCCCTCCGGGAACGCCTGCGGGCCCTGGCGGAGGCCTGGCCCCGGTACGGCTACCGGCGCCTCACCGCCCTCCTGCGGGGGGAAGGTTTCCAGGTGGGAAAGAAGCGGGTGTGCTCCCTGATGCGGGAGGAGGGTCTGCTTCTTGCTCGGAAGCCTCCCCCTCCCAGGACCACCTCCCCAGGGGGCCTTCTCCCGGAAGGGGTGAAGAACCTCCTGCCGGGACTCGCGGTGACCCGCCCGCACCAGGTGTGGGTGGCGGACCTGAGCTACGTGGTCCTGGGGGAGGGGGTGGCCTACCTGGCGGTGGTGATGGACCTCCACACCCGGAAGGTGCTGGGGGTGGCCCTGGGGCCCAGGCTTTCCCAGGGGCTGACCCTGGGAGCGCTGGAGATGGCCTTGAGGGAGGGGTGTCCGGAGGTGCACCATTCGGACCGGGGGGTGCAGTACACCTCCAGGGCGTATGTGGAGCGGCTTTTGGGGCTAGGGGTGCGGCTCAGTTACGCGGGGACGGGGAGGCCTTGGGAGAACGGGCACGCGGAGCGGTTGATCCGGACGATCAAAGAGGAGTGGGTGGCGTTACGGGAGTATAGGACCTTGCAAGAGGCACGGACCTCGGTGGAGCGGTTTGTCTTCCAGGTGTACAACCGTAAGCGTCCTCACTCGGCCTTGGATTACATGACGCCCGAGGCCTTTTCGGAGAGCCTGTTGAAAGGGGGTGGGAGTCCTGACTTAAACTGACGGGTAAGGTGGTCCAAATTTAGGGCCGCAGTACAGCATCATAGGGGTCAGTACCTACTTGAACTTCCTGCCAGTTAGGAAAGCCGTCTCCATCAGGGTCAGCACTAAGGTCAGGATACGCCTCAGGGTTATTGATTAGGTCAGGCCAGGGAACACCCCGTCTATTGGCCTCACGCCACTCCACAGGGTCAGGCCAACCGTCCCCATCAGTATCAATATCAGGGCGGGTAAAGGGGTTATCGGTCCACTGATTAGGGTTAGGGACAGGCTGAAGCTGAACGCCAGGGTAAGGGTTAGCGGGACTGCCTATAGGGTGAGCCTCAATGTAGGGAGCCACCACCTGGTCCCTCAAAGCCTGCCGAGCCTCGGGAGAAGATTGAAGTATCTCTTGGAGAGTACGACGCTTCGGGTAAATATCTATGCGGAAGCCATCAGAAAGCATCTGCAAGCGCCAATCATAAGCCGAAGGGTCAAAGTTAGAAAAACGATACGCAAACCAAACAGGCGCCTCTTGCAACCAGTACTGAGCTATAGAAGCAAGATTCTGACAACTAAAATCGGAGTAATACCGACCCCACTGATGAGCACAGTTTGGACAATACCAATACCCATCGACATAGTTACCCCGGAGCGAACACGAAAAGGAATTCGCAACATAACCTATGCGGTCCAACGGACGATAAAGGTCATCCAAGGGCGTGCCAGTCTGGGACCTCATCTCATTATAAAACCAGTCTAGGGCAGTATAGACCAGAGCAGCACCCAGAATAATGGTACCGCCCCAACGCACGTAGCGACCTACAGCGGCCTTCTTAGCAAACTGAGCATCGGACCAAGCTATAACCTCTTCAAGGGTACTCCCCTGAACTGCCCTCTTGATAGCGTCCTTGAAATGAGATTGAGCATATGAGGAGGGCCCTCCCACCCCCAGGAGGGCAAGCACCACTAGGAGCAGGAGGGCCCGAGGCATGGGACTACCCCTTCAGGTAACGCTTAGCGTAGCGCCACGCAGCCGCAACGCCGATGGTAGTGCCGAGCACCAGGACACCAGCACCCACAATAACACCCAGGTAGCTGAGAACCCTGGTGGCAATGGCACTAGCATCAAAGGAGATGTCGCCACCCTCAGCCTGAGCCAGAGCAAGAGCCAGGAGGGTAAGGCCAAAGGGCAGATACCGCCTAAGCACGAAACTCACCTCCTTTCTGGACCACCACGGGGCTCATGCCCCGATTGTCCCTAGAGTCGCCGGAGAATATTGCGGAGAAACGAGGCAACCAAACCGGCCCCAAGTCCCCACCAGAAGGCCTCGAAAACCTCACGGTAATCCACACATCACCCCCACAAATCACGCAGGCACCAGGGGGCGCAAAGGTGTAGAGAAGGCCGCACTTAGCGCACTGCCACATCAGAACCCCCGGTATAGATGGCCCATGTATTTCCAGGCCGCCAAGAGGGAGTAGGGGACCACGGTGAAACCGAGAACCCAACCAAACCACACTTCAGGACTCATTACCAATCACCGCCCAGGAGGAGCCCGCCTATCAGCCCGAGGGCAAAGGCAAGAGCCTTCAGAACCTCATGGAGATAGGCGGAGTCCAGAATCAAGACTGCTTCACCTCCTTACGAGCAGGAACAAGCTCAGAAATGAACTGAGCACCCACGACAACAGGGCGAACCTCATTAGCACGCCCACCAAACCCATTCGCCACAGGGATATCCACCTCGAGGCGGTACAACGCGGGCAAGACCTTGAAGGAGTCAACAACCTCAGGGAGAGCTTCAAGCTCCGCCGCCGCTAGACCCCGAGCGTTAGGGTTGCGGGGAGTAGAAGCAACCACCACCCGAGCACCCTTAGTGCCATCCTTCCGAGTGAACTCCGAGACACCAAGAACCAGGACTTGCCTCATGCCGGAACACCCCCGTACCTGTACGCATCAGGCATCAGACCGAACTTAGCCAACTTCCTAGCCTCAGCCTGCTTGTAAATCAACCAGCCATCCTCCACACCCAAGTGGCGGAAGAACGCCCGCCAGACGGCCTGAAAGGAAGCCGAAATGCCAGCTACAACCTTAGCCGTCATGAACGCGCCTAACGCTTGCTTAGCAAGCGCCACCACATCCACCGCGCCCAGCCGCTTTTCCCTCACTACAGGAGTCTCACCCCCTTCCTGAAAGGCTTCCTGAACGAGAACCCAAAGAGGGTCCACAGGAGCATCACGCATGCGGGTATAGCCGTGGTCCTTAGCCCGCAACACCAACCAGTACCGAGTCAGATAAGCCCAAATAGAGGGCACGGCCCACAGAAACGTGTCCCAATCCCGAACATCAGAACCATCACCAGGAACTACCATCTCCGAAAGGACTTCTGGGGTCATTTGGAACTCCACCCGCACAACCTCCCCAGTGATGGGACCATGAGCCTCCTCATACGCCTTCAGAAGTGTGGCCGTCAAAGGCTTGACCTTCGCCTCTAGGGTCTTGGAGTAGACCCGAGCCATGAGGGGACCACGACCGAAGGTAAAACCAGACCACTCACGACCACGCAGGTATACCGCCACCCGCTCAGGACCCTCCTCCCAGGAGGGAGGGACCCTCACCGAGGTAGCGGGGGGCGTGTTACTCATGGGCCCCCCTTCCTGGGCGGGGGCGGGGGCAGAGCCCGCCGCCTCCCCGCCCAGGGAGTAGAGACCGCGAACCCGAGCCCTAGACGTGAAGCGGTCCACATCCTCCACCCGGAAGGTACCGGGCTCCACCTCGACATCCACGAAGAGGTCAGCACGGGAGACCTGCACCCGCTCAGGGCGTGAGCCCGTCAGATTTTGCAGGGCCTCCAAGAGCCACGAGACCACAGCCTGAGCATCACGCCGGGCATACATCATGAAGCGCCCGGTGAACTCCACCCGCACCGCCGGGAAGCCACGCCGCTGAGTAGACTCCTTGACCGCCGAGAGGCTAATCAAGAGGGCGTTAGCCCCGAAGGAGAGTTGCCAGGGATAATGACGCGTGGGGCGGACCAAGCACGCCTCATACAGAACACCTTCCAACGCCGGGTTAGGAATGGGCAAATAAGCGTCAATACCCCAGAAGATGGCCTCTTCCGGGTTAAGCCTGAACTGATCCTTGAGCAAATCAAGCTTCTCGGAGAAGCCCTCGGGCAACTGATACGCACCCTCAGCCCAGTAAAAGTTAACCACCAGCGTATCTAGCCCATGCCCTAATACCCGGCTCATCAAAGGCATAGTAGTCTCAAGGCATGACCCTCGAGGAAGCCCGCAGGCGGGTGAACGAGCTTAGGGACCTCATCCGCTACCACAACTACCGCTACTACGTCCTGGATTCCCCGGAGATCTCCGACGCCGAGTACGACCGCCTCCTTAGGGAGCTCAAGGAGCTGGAGGAGCGTTTCCCCGAGCTAAGGAGCCCCGACTCCCCCACCCTTCAGGTGGGGGCAAAGCCCCTGGAGGCCACCTTCCGGGCCATCCGCCACCCCACCCGCATGTACTCCCTGGACAACGCCTTTTCCCTGGAGGAGGTCCGGGCCTTTGAGGAGCGGGTAGGGCGGGCCCTGGGGCGGGAGGGGCCTTTCGCCTACACGGTGGAGCACAAGGTGGACGGGCTTTCCGTGAACCTCTACTACGAGGAGGGCATCCTGGTCTGGGGGGCCACCCGGGGGGACGGGGAGGTGGGGGAGGAGGTGACCCAGAACCTCCTCACCATCCCCACCATTCCGAGAAGGCTCAAGGGGGTGCCGGAGCGCCTCGAGGTCCGGGGGGAGGTCTACATGCCCATAGAGGCTTTCCTCCGGCTCAACGAGGAGCTGGAGGAGCGGGGGGAGAAGATCTTCAAAAACCCCAGGAACGCGGCGGCGGGCTCTCTAAGGCAGAAGGACCCCTGCATCACCGCCAAGCGGGGCCTCAGGGCCACCTTCTACGCCCTGGGGCTCGGGCTAGAGGAGGTGGAGAGGGAAGGGGTCGCCACCCAGTTCGCCCTCCTTCACTGGCTCAAGGAGAAGGGCTTCCCCGTGGAGCACGGCTTTACCCGGGCCGTGGGGGCGGAAGGGGTGGAGGCGGTCTACCAGGACTGGCTCAAGAAGCGGCGGGCGCTTCCCTTTGAGGCGGACGGGGTGGTGGTGAAGCTGGACGAGCTTGCCCTTTGGCGGGAGCTCGGCTACACCGCCCGCGCCCCCCGCTTCGCCATCGCCTACAAGTTCCCCGCCGAGGAGAAGGAGACGAGGCTATTGGACGTGGTCTTCCAGGTGGGGCGCACCGGGCGGGTGACCCCCGTGGGGATCCTCGAGCCCGTCTTCATAGAGGGCAGCGAGGTTTCCCGGGTCACCCTGCACAACGAGAGCTACATAGAAGAGCTGGACATCCGCATCGGGGACTGGGTTTTGGTGCACAAGGCGGGCGGGGTCATCCCCGAGGTCATCCGGGTCCTCAAGGAGAGGCGCACGGGGGAGGAGAGGCCCGTGCGCTGGCCCGAGACCTGCCCCGAGTGCGGCCACCGCCTCCTCAAGGAGGGGAAGGTCCACCGTTGCCCCAACCCCCTGTGCCCCGCCAAGCGTTTTGAGGCCATCCGCCACTACGCCTCCCGCAAGGCCATGGACATCCAGGGCCTGGGGGAAAAGCTCATTGAGAAGCTTTTGGAGAAGGGGCTGGTCAAGGACGTGGCCGACCTCTACCGCTTGAGGAAGGAAGACTTGGTGGGCCTGGAACGCATGGGGGAAAAGAGCGCAGAGAACCTCCTCCGCCAGATAGAAGAGAGCAAGCGCCGGGGCCTGGAGCGCCTCCTCTACGCCTTGGGGCTTCCCGGTGTGGGAGAGGTCTTGGCCCGGAACCTGGCGGCCCGCTTCGGGAGCATGGACCGCCTCCTCGAGGCCAGCCTGGAGGAGCTTTTGGAGGTAGAGGAGGTGGGGGAGCTCACCGCCAGGGCCATCCTGGAGACCCTCGAGGACCCCGCCTTCCGCCACCTGGTGCGGAGGCTTAAGGAGGCGGGGGTGGAAATGGAGGCCAAGGAGAAGGGGAGCGAGGCCTTAAAGGGCCTCACCTTCGTGATCACCGGGGAGCTTTCCCGGCCCCGGGAAGAGGTGAAGGCCCTCCTCCGGCGCCTTGGGGCCAAGGTGACGGACTCCGTGAGCCGCAAGACGAGCTACCTCGTGGTGGGGGAAAACCCCGGGAGCAAGCTGGAGAAGGCCAAGGCCCTGGGGGTCCCCGTCCTCACGGAGGAGGAGCTTTACCGCCTCCTGGAGGCGCAAGCGGGGAAGAAGGTGGAGGAGCTCGTTTAGGCACCCCACCACGGCTTTCGCCGCGGTGGGGGCCCCAAAAAGGGGCTTCGGCGAAGGATTTACGCCAAAGGGGTATCCAAAGGCCCGAAGAGCTTTTCCAGAGCTTCTCTTAGGCGGCTTCCCCCAAGGCCCAAAGCGGCGAGGGCTTTCTCGTAGGTCTCGGGGGTGAGGAGGCCCCGGAGGGCCAAAACCTCGGTCCTGGAGAGGGAAGCCCCGTGGAGGACGTGCTCCTCAAAGGCGGCCCAGGCCAAGGGAACCCTGGCCTTGACGATCTCGGCGATGGCCTGGGCGTACTGGCGGATCTCCCATTGCGCCTCGGGGGAGAGGCGGAGCTTGAGGAAGTGGAAGAGGTTGTGCAGGTCCTGCTTCCAGTAGAACTCGGTGTAGAGGCTTAAGGGAAGGACCATCCGGGCCATCTCCCGGGCCACGCCCTTTTGCAGGAGGGCCTGGTAAGCGGCGTAGGCCTCTTCTTCCGCTTCCTTCGCCAAGGCCATGGCCTCCTCGTCCAAGAGGGTGCCTTCGGAGGCCTGCTTGTTCCTCCTCGCCTGCCTGCGGAAGGCCTTTGGCTCGTAGAACTCCTCCTTGAGGATGGAGTAGCGCCCCGAGATCTCGTTGACGCTTGCCGTGCGGTGGCGGAACCACTGCCGGGCCACGAAAAGGGGGGCCTTCACGTGGAACTTGAACTCCACCATCTCAAAGGGGCTCGTGTGGCGGTGGCGCATGAGGTAGTCGATGAGGGCGGCATCTTCCCGCACCGTCTTCGTCCCTTCCCCGTAGGACACCCGGGCCGCCTGCACGATGGCCTGGTCGCTTCCCATCACGTCCACCAGGCGGACGAACCCTTTGTCCAGGACGGGGATGACCCTTCCAGGCTCCATGCTTCCCAGTCTACTTGCCAGGCGCTCCTTTCCCTCTTACCCTTAGGGCATGCGGGCCAGAACCCCCTTCGCCTGCAAGCGGCGCCACGGGCGCTACCGAGCCTGGCCGCTTTCCCTGGGCTTGGCCCTGGCGGCCCTGAAGGCTTAGGATAAAAAGGCTTGCGGGCGCTTGGCGCCTTCTTCTGGAGGGATATGCTCACCTTACCCGATTTTCCTTTACCCAACGAGCGGGGCCGCTTTGGGCCCTACGGGGGGCGGTACGTGCCGGAGACCCTGATCCCGGCCCTGGAGGAGGTGGAGGCCGCCTACCGGGAGGCCAAGAAGGACCCCGCCTTTTTGGCGGAGCTGGACCACTACCTGAGGAACTTCGCCGGGAGGCCCACCCCCCTCTACCACGCCAAGCGGCTTTCCCAGCACTGGGGCGGGGCCCAGGTCTACCTCAAGCGGGAGGACCTCCTCCACACCGGGGCCCACAAGATCAACAACACCTTGGGGCAGGCCCTCCTGGCGAGGCGCATGGGCAAGCGGCGGGTCATCGCCGAAACGGGGGCGGGGCAGCACGGGGTGAGCGTGGCCACGGTGGCGGCCCTCTTCGGCATGGAGTGCGTGGTCTACATGGGGGAGGAGGACGTGAGGCGGCAGGCCCTGAACGTCTTCCGCATGAAGCTCCTGGGGGCCGAGGTGCGCCCCGTGGCCGCAGGAAGCCGCACCCTCAAGGACGCCACCAACGAGGCCATCCGGGACTGGATCACCCACGTGCGCACCACCTTCTACATCCTGGGCTCCGTGGTGGGCCCCCACCCCTACCCCATGATGGTCCGGGACTTCCAGAGCGTCATCGGGGAGGAGGTCAAGCGGCAGAGCCTGGAGCTTTTCGGCCGTCTGCCCGACGCCCTCATCGCCGCCGTGGGGGGGGGTTCCAACGCCATCGGCCTCTTCGCTCCCTTCGCCTACCTTCCTGAGGCGGAGCGGCCTCGGCTCATCGGGGTGGAGGCCGCCGGGGAGGGGCTTTCCACGGGAAGGCACGCCGCCAGCATCGGGGCGGGGAAACGGGGCGTTTTGCACGGGAGCTATATGTACCTCCTTTACGATCACGACGGCCAGATCACCCCGGCCCACTCCGTCTCTGCGGGGCTGGACTACCCTGGGGTGGGGCCGGAGCACAGCTACTACGCCGACACCGGCCTGGCCGAGTACGCCAGCGTGACCGACGAGGAGGCTTTGGAGGGCTTCAAGCTCCTGGCGCGGCTTGAGGGCATCATCCCCGCCTTGGAGTCGGCCCACGCCATCGCCCACGCCGCCAAGGTGGTGCCGGAGATGGGCAAGGACGAGGTGGTGGTCATCAACCTTTCTGGCCGGGGGGACAAGGACGTGACCGAGGCCATGCGCCTCCTCGGGGGGGAGCTATGACCACCCAAGAAGCCTTCGCCCGGGCCAAGGGGGAGGGCCGGGCCGCCCTCATCCCCTACCTCACCGCGGGCTTTCCCAGCCGGGAGGGCTTTTTGCAGGCGGTGGAGGAAGTCCTGCCCTATGCCGACCTTCTGGAGATCGGCCTGCCCTACTCCGACCCCCTGGGGGACGGCCCCGTGATCCAGCGGGCGAGCGAGGTGGCCCTGAGGAAGGGGATGAGCGTACAGGGGGCTTTGGAGCTCGTCCGGGAGGTGCGCGCCCTTACGGAAAAACCCCTTTTCCTCATGACCTACCTGAACCCCGTCCTGGCCTGGGGGCCGGAGCGCTTCTTTGGCCTCTTCAGGCAGGCGGGGGCCACGGGGGTGATCCTCCCCGACCTGCCCCCCGACGAGGATCCGGGCCTCGTGCGCCTCGCCCAGGAGATCGGCCTGGAGACGGTCTTCCTCCTCGCCCCCACCTCCACGGACGCCCGCATCGCCACCGTGGTCCGCCACGCCACGGGCTTCGTCTACGCCGTCTCCGTCACCGGGGTGACGGGGGAGCGGGAGAGGCTTCCTGAGGAGGTGAAGGACCTGGTGGGCCGCATCCGGGCCCAGACCCCTATCCCCGTTGCCGTGGGCTTTGGCGTGTCCAACCGGGCCACGGCGGAGCAGGCGGCGGTGGCCGACGGGGTGGTGGTGGGGAGCGCCTTGGTGCGGGCCCTCGAGGCGGGCCGCCCCTTGGGCCCCATCCTGGAGGAGATCCGGCAGGGCCTTTACCTGAAGGAGGCCACCCCCTAATGCCACCCCATGCTGGCTTGGGCCGGCATGGGGTGGCATTAGGCCAGGGGCAGCTCCACGGGATCGGGCTCGCGGAGGAGGGCCTCGGGGTCCGGGTAGCGGAGGATGCGGTAGAGAGGGTCCCTTTCCGCGGGCTTGAACCCGGCGTCCACGATGTGGCGCACGATCTGGCGCACCGTGGCGTGGGTGCGCCCGTGCCCCCCCGCCGCCGAGACCACGTTTTCCTCCAGCATGGTGCTCCCGAAGTCGTCGGCCCCGTAGTAGAGGGCCGTCTGGGCCACCTTGAAGCCCAGGGTGGGCCAGGAGGCCTGGAAGTGGGCGAAGTTGTCCAGGGCGAGGCGGGCGACGGCCAGGGTCTTCAGGTACTCGTGGGCCGTGGCCCCTGGGGCCTTGCCCTTGAGGCGGGTGTGCTCCACCTGGAGCGTCCAGAGGGCGAAGGCGGCGAAGCCGTTCCCGTAGCGTTCCAAAGCCCTATCCTGCTGGGCGCGGAGGCCCAGGAGGTGGGCGGTCCTTTCCCCCTTGCCCTCCCCGAAGCCGATGACCATGCTGGCCAGGGTGTAAAGCCCCAGGGCCTGGGCGGCGTCCACGATGCGGTACCAGTCCGCCGTCCGGATGCGGGCGGGAGCCGCCTTCAGGCGCACCTCGTCCACCAGGATCTCCGCCCCCGCTCCCGGCATCCCGTCCAGGCCCGCTTCCTTGAGCCTTTCCAGGATCGCCTCCGCCCTAAGGCCCGTGAGGCGTTCTAGGCCCAGGATCTCCTCGGGGCTAAAGGCGTCTATGCGCAGGTCGGGGAAGCGGCTTTTGAGGTAGCGGAGGAGGTCCAGGTACCACTCCAGGGGAAGCTCCGGGTTCACCCCGCCCTGCATGAGGATCCGCTTCCCCCCCACCCGGTAAAGCTCCTCCACTTTCTGCGCGATCTCCTCGTAGCCCAGGGTGTAGGCGTCCTTCTGCCGCTTGGTGCGGTAAAAGGCGCAGAAGGCGCAGGCCACGGTGCAGACGTTGGTGTAGTTGATGTTGCGGTCTATGAGAAAGGTCACCACCTCGGGGTCGGTTTTCTTGAGCCGCACCTCGTGGGCGGCGGCGGCGAGCTCGGGCAGGGGCAGGTCAAAGAGGCTCAAGACCTCGGCCTCGGAAAGCCTCTCCCCGGCCACGGCCTTCTCCAGGACGTCCATGGCCCCTATGCTACACCCAAGACCCCAAGGCCAGGGGTGGCCTTGGGTAAAATCGGAGGCATGGAGCTCAAGCTGGTTCCCATTGAGAAGCCCGAGAACCTGAACGTCATCCTGGGCCAGGCCCACTTCATCAAGACGGTGGAGGACCTGCACGAGGCCTTGGTGACGGCGGTGCCCGGCATCAAGTTCGGCCTCGCCTTCTCCGAGGCTAGCGGCAAGCGCCTCGTTCGCCGCTCGGGGACGGACCCCGAGCTGGTGGAGCTCGCCGTGAAGAACCTCCTCAACCTGGCCTCGGGCCACGCCTTTCTCATCGTCTTGGGCGAGGGCTTCTACCCCATCAACGTCCTCCACGCCGTGAAGGCCTGTCCCGAGGTGGTGCGCATCTTCGCCGCCACCGCCAACCCCCTTAAGGTGGTGGTGGCCGAGGAGGGAGAGCAGAGGGCCATCCTCGGGGTCATGGACGGCTTCACGCCCTTAGGCGTGGAGGACGAGGCCGAGGTGGCCTGGCGCAAGGACCTGCTTCGCCGTTTCGGTTACAAGCTATAATGCCCCCCATGGAAGGCACGCCCGCCCCGGATTTCGCCCTCCCCGACCAGGAGGGCAAGGTCCACCGCCTCTCCGATTACCGGGGGCGGTGGGTGGTCCTTTACTTCTACCCCAAGGACGACACCCCCGGGTGCACCAAGGAGGCTTGCGGTTTCCGGGACCACATGGGAAGCCTAAAGGCCCTGGGGGCGGTGGTCCTCGGGGTCTCGGCGGACGACGTGGAAAGCCACAAGCGCTTCGCCGAGAAGTACGGCCTGAACTTTCCCCTCCTCGCCGACCCCGAGCGGAAGGTCATCGGGGCCTACGGCGCCTGGGGCAAGAAGAAGCTTTACGGCAAGGAGGTGGAGGGGGTGCTCCGCCAGACCTTCCTCATTGACCCCGAGGGCCGCATCGCCAAGGTCTGGCGCAAGGTCTCCCCCGAGGGGCATGCCCTCGAGGTGGCGGAGGCCCTGGAGGCGCTTAGGGGGGCCTGATGGAGCGTCCCTTGGAGAGCTACAAGAAAGAGGCCGCCCACGCCGCCGTCGCCTACGTCCAGGAGGGGATGGTGGTGGGCCTGGGCACGGGTTCCACCGCCCGCTACGCCGTCCTCGAGCTCGCCCGGCGCCTTCGGGAGGGGGAGCTTAGGGGGGTGGTGGGGGTACCCACCTCCAGGGCCACGGAGGAGCTCGCCAAGCGGGAGGGCATCCCCCTGGTGGACCTTCCCCCCGAAGGGGTGGACCTGGCCATAGACGGGGCCGACGAGATCGCCCCGGGGCTCGCCCTCGTCAAGGGCATGGGCGGGGCCCTTCTCAGGGAGAAGATCGTGGAGGCCTCGGCCAAGGAGTTTTTGGTCATCGCCGACCACACCAAGAAGGTGCCCGTCCTGGGCCGGGGGCCGGTGCCGGTGGAGATCGTCCCCTTCGGCCACCGGGCGACCCTCAGGGCCATCGCCGATCTGGGGGGGGAGCCTGAGCTCCGCATGGACGGGGACGAGTTCTACTTCACCGATAACGGCCACCTCATCGCCGACTGCCGCTTCGGCCCCATCGGGGACCCTCTGGGCCTGCACCGGGCCCTCTTGGAGATCCCTGGGGTGGTGGAGACGGGGCTTTTCGTGGGGATGGCCACCCGGGCCCTGGTGGCGGGGCCTTTTGGGGTGGAGGAGCTTCTGCCGTAGAATGGGGGCCATGAAGGGCATGCCCCGGCCCTAGGGCGGGGAGGCTTCCCCGCCCGGGGCGCGTGCCCCGGTTTTTTTTAGGGAGGGCGCATGGAAAAGGTCTTTTACGTGACCACCCCCATCTACTACGTGAACGCCGAGCCCCATCTGGGCCACGCCTACACCACGGTGGTGGCGGACTTCCTGGCCCGATGGCACCGCCTGGACGGCTACCGCACCTTCTTCCTCACCGGCACCGACGAGCACGGGGAGACGGTCTACCGGGCGGCCGAGAGGGCAGGGGAAGACCCCAAGGCCTTCGTGGACCGGGTCTCCAGGCGCTTCAAGCGGGCCTGGGACCTCCTCGGCATCGCCTACGACGACTTCATCCGCACCACGGAGGAAAGGCACAAGAAGGTGGTAGAGCTCGTCCTAAAGAAGGTCTACGAGGCCGGGGACATCTACTACGGGGAGTACGAGGGCCTCTACTGCGTCTCCTGCGAGCGCTTCTACACGGAGAAGGAACTCGTGGAGGGCCTCTGCCCCATCCACGGGCGGCCCGTGGAGCGGCGGAAGGAGGGGAACTACTTCTTCCGCATGGAGAAGTACCGCCCCTGGCTCCAGGAGTACATCCAGGAAAACCCCGACCTCATCCGCCCCGAGGGGTACCGGAACGAGGTCCTGGCCATGCTCGCCGAGCCCATCGGGGACCTCTCCATCTCCAGGCCCAAATCCCGCGTCCCCTGGGGCATCCCCCTCCCCTGGGACGAGAACCACGTCACCTACGTCTGGTTTGACGCCCTCCTGAACTACGTTTCCGCCCTGGGCTACCCCGAGGGGGAGGCCTACCGGACCTTCTGGCCCCACGCCTGGCACCTCATCGGCAAGGACATCCTGAAGCCCCACGCCGTCTTCTGGCCCACCATGCTGAAGGCCGCAGGGATCCCCATGTACCGCCACCTGAACGTGGGGGGGTTTTTGCTGGGCCCGGACGGGCGCAAGATGTCCAAGACCCTGGGGAACGTGGTGGACCCCTTCGCCCTTCTGGAAAAGTACGGCCGGGATGCCCTGCGCTACTACCTCCTCCGGGAGATCCCCTACGGCCAGGACACCTCGGTGAGCGAGGAAGCCCTCAAGACCCGGTACGAGGCCGACCTGGCCGACGATCTGGGGAACCTGGTGCAGCGGACCCGGGCCATGCTCTTCCGCTTTGCCGAGGGCCGCGTCCCCGAGCCCGTGGCGGGGGAGGAACTGGCCGAGGGGACGGGGCTTGCCGGGAGGCTAAGGCCTTTGGTGCGGGAGCTCAAGTTCCACGTGGCCCTCGAGGAGGCCATGGCCTACGTCAAGGCCTTGAACCGCTACATCAACGAGAAGAAGCCCTGGGAGCTCGCCAAGAAGGAGCCGAAGGAGGCCCGGGCCGCGCTCTACCGGGTGGTGGAGGGCCTCAGGATCGCCTCCATCCTCCTCACCCCCGCCATGCCGGACAAGATGGCGGAGCTTAGGCGGGCCTTGGGGCTTAAGGAGGAGGTGCGCCTCGAGGAGGCCGAGCGCTGGGGCTTGGCCGAGCCCCATCCCATCCCCGAGGAGGCTCCCGTCCTCTTCCCGAAGGAGGAGCGAAGGGCCGCTTCCAAGGAGGAGGCCAGGGAGAGCATCGGCATAGAGGACTTCGCCAAGGTGGAGCTCCGGGTGGCGGAGGTGGTGGCCGCGGAGAGGCACCCGAACGCCGACCGCCTCCTCGTCCTCCGGCTTTCCCTGGGGAACGAGGAGCGCACCGTGGTCTCGGGGATCGCCAAGTGGTACCGCCCCGAGGAGCTGGTGGGCAAGAAGGTGGTCCTGGTGGCGAACCTCAAGCCCGCCAAGCTCCGGGGCATTGAGAGCCAGGGGATGATCCTGGCCGCCCAGGAGGGGGAGGCCCTGGCCCTGGTGACCGTGGAGGGGGAGGTGCCGCCCGGGGCGGTGGTGAAATAAGCCCGGGGCTCTCGGTCTACAGCCTTACCCTAAGGCACGCGAAGCCCCTTTTGGGGCCCCCGTTGCGGCTTTCGCCGCAACGGGGTACTTAGCGGTTCAGCTCCTCCAGGGCCCGCTTCAGGATGGCGTCGTTCTCGGGGTCCAGCGCGGCCTGGCCCCGCTCCTCGGGGAGGGGCCTTTGCCGCTGGGGCTCGGCGTAGGTGAACTTGCCTTCCCCGTCGGCCTTCACCCTCACCGTCTTGCCGTTTAGGGTCACCGTCACCTCCGCCCCGGGCGGGGCCCCCGCTCCCTGGAGGGAGAAGGGGGTGGGGAAGCGGGTGTCCTTGACCTCGATGTCGGGCTTTAGGCCCTCCTTGTTGATGGCCCGGCGCTTGGGGGTGAGCCACTCAAAGGTCACCAGGGTGAGCTCGCCCCCGTTGGCCAGGGTGTAGGGGGTCTGGCCCACGCCCTTGCCGAAGGTCTTCTCCCCGATAAGCTTGGCCCGGCCGTAGTCCTGGAGGGCCCCGGCCACGATCTCGCTGGCCGAGGCGGAGTTCCCGTTCACCAGGACCACCATGGGCCCGTCCCAGAGGGGCCTTCCCGTGGCCTCGCACCAGACCCGGGTGAGGTTCTTGGTGCGGGTGTAGACGATGGGTCCTTCCTTCAGGAAGGCGCTGGCCACGGCGCACCCCTGGTCCAGGAGGCCGCCGCCGTTGTCCCGGAGGTCAAAGATGAGCTTCTTTACCCCTTGGGCCTTTAGGTCCTCTATGGCCTTCTTCAGCTGGTCCTCCACCTTGAAGTTGGCGAAGGTTTCCAGGGCCACGTAGCCCACGTCCCCAATCCTGCCCGTGGAGACCGAGATGATCTCCACTTTCTCCCGGACGAGCTCAAAGACCAAGGGGGCGGGAACCCCTTCCCGGCGCACCTTGAGGGTGACCTTGGTCCCCTCCCGGCCGCGGATGCGGGCCACCACCTCCTGGAGGGGAAGCTTGGTCACGTCCTCCCCGTCCACCTCGAGGATCACGTCCCCGGCCCTGAGGCCCGCCCGCTGGGCGGGAAGCCCCTTCATCACCCCCTCAATCCTGGCCCCGGTGCCGTCGGGGTTGGCGGGGGTGAGGGTGGCCCCGATGCCGTAGAACTCCCCCCTTAGGTCTTCCTGCCGCAGGCTCGCCCGCTGGGGCGGCGAGTAGCTGGTGAAGGGGTCCTCGAGGGCCTGGACCATCCCCCCGATGGCCCCCTCCAGGAGCTTGTTCAGCTTTTCCCGGGGAAGGGACTCCAGGTAGTCCTGCTGGATCCTCTGGTAGACCTCCAGAAGGGCCTGGCCGTTGGGGTTCTGCAACAGGTTTTCCGCCTGGGGGCGGGGGAGCTGGGCGTAGACCAAGGCCAAGAGCACCCCAAGCCCTGCGATGACCCATGCGCTTCGCTTCATCTTCTCCCTCACTCGCCTTCACTATAGCGCCTTTCCATGAGAACAAAGCGTGCCCCACCTCCCCTATAGTGGGGGCATGATCGCCTTCCACCGGGTGAGCCTGGAGTACCCCCGCACCAAGACCAAGGCCCTCTACAACGTGAACCTCGAGGTCAAGAAGGGAGAGTTCGTCTTCGTGGTGGGGCACTCGGGGGCGGGAAAGTCCACCCTTCTGGCCCTCATCCTCAGGCGGCTTATCCCCACCCAGGGAGCGGTCTACTTCGCCGGGCAGAACCTGAAGGCCTTAAAGGGAGACGGCATCGCCCTCCACCGCCGCCGGATCGGCATGGTCTTCCAGGACCACCGGCTCCTCGCCGACATGACCGTGGAGGAGAACTTGGCCTTCGTCCTCCAGGTCCAGGGCGTTCCCCGTAGGGAGTGGCCGGAAAGGATCACCACCGCCCTTCGCCGGGTGGGGCTTGCCCACAAGAAGCGGGCCTTCCCCGAGGAGCTTTCCGTGGGGGAGGCCCAGCGGGTGGCCCTGGCCCGGGCGCTTCTTCTGGACCCCCCGGTCATCCTCGCCGACGAGCCCACGGGCAACCTGGATCCGGAGAACGCCCTCCAGGTGCTGGACATCCTCAAGGCCGCCCACCAGCGGGGGGCCACGGTGGTGGTGGCCACCCATAGCCGGGAGCTTTTGGAGGCCTACCCTACCCGGGTCGTGGTGCTGAAGGCGGGGCAGGTGGTGCGGGACGAGCGTCCCGGGGAAGGTGGTAGCATAAGGGTAAGGGAAAGCCCTGACCGGGGCGGAAAGGAGGGCGCATGAACATCTACAAGCTCATCGGCCGCAACCTGGAGATCACCGACGCCATCCGGGACTACGTGGAGAAAAAGCTTTCCCGCCTGGACCGCTACCAAAACGGGGAGCTCATGGCCAAGGTGGTCCTTTCCCTGGCGGGAAGCCAGCACGTGGAGCGCAAGGCCAAGGCCGAGGTGCAGGTGGACCTCCCCGGGGGGCTGGTAAGGGTGGAGGAGGAGGACCCCGACCTTTACGTGGCCATTGACCGCATGGTGGACCGCCTGGAGACCCAGCTCAAGCGCTTCAAGGAGCGCCGCTACTTGGGCAAACGCCACTCCTACCAGGGTCCCCCTCCCCCCGAGGTGCGGGACCTCGAGGCCCTGCGCAAGCCCGAGGAGGAGGAAGGCCCCAGGATCGTGCGGGTGAAGCGCTTTGAGATGAAGCCCATGGACCCCGAGGAGGCCGCCTTCCAGATGGAGGCCCTGGGGCACGACTTCTTTGTCTTCCGCAACGCCAAGACCGACGAGATCAACGTCATCTACCGCCGCAAGGACGGCAACTACGGGCTCATAGAGCCCGCCTAAGCGCCCGCGCTTTGGTTTCGCAACGAACTGAGGCTGGGAAAAAGCTTTTTGGGGGCCCCCGCCGCGGCGAAAGCCGCGGTGGGGTATTTAGTAGTAGGCCGAGGGGTCCACGAAGCGGGTCTCCCCTCCCACCCGCACCGCCACCCGGAACTCCAGCTCGTCTGGGGGGATGAGTAGCCCTCCGCCGGTGTAGCCCAGCACCTGGCCCTGGCGCACCCGCTCCCCCTCCTGCACCAGGGGTTCTTGCAGGTTGGTGTACACGGTGGAGAGGGTTTCCGTGTGCACCAGCATCACCGTGTAGCCCAGGTTGGGCAGGTAGAGGATCCCCGCCACGTACCCCTCCGCCGCCGCCTGGACGGGGCTTCCCGGGGCGGGCCCCTGGATCACCTGGAAGGGCCCCTCTTGGCCGTAGGGCACCAGCACCCTTCCCCCGGGCAGGGGGAAGGCCAGGCGGCCCACGGCGGCCGGAAGGGGCGGAGGAGGCACCACCACCTGAGGAGAAGACCTGGAGGCGGCCTGCTGCCTCTGGGCGGCCTCCTGGCGCCGCCTTTCCTCCTCCTGCCTTTGGAGCTCCAGGAGCCTCTGCCTTTCGGAGAGCACCCGGGCCTGGAGCTGGGACAGGGCGCTTTGCAGGCGCTGGCGTTCGCTGAGGGCGTCCCGGAGGAGGGCCTTTTTGCCCTCCTCTTCCCGGCGGAGGCTTTTCAGGGTGGCCTCGAGGCTCTGGCGCTGGGATTCCAGCTCCTTTTGGTTCTCCGCCAGGGCCCTTTCCTTGGCGGTGAGGTCTTGGAGAAGGAGGGCCAGGCGCTCCCGCTCCTCCTTGAGGGCCTTGAGGGTGGCCTGGAAAAGGCGCACCAGCTCGGTGTCCTGCCGGGAGATGTAGCCCACCCAGCGGGCCCGCACCGCCAGGTCGGTGAAGGACTGGGCCCGAAGGAGGGGCAGGTACCGGCCGGACCGCTCCCGGTAGAGGCTTCCCATGAGGGCCGCAAGCCTCCCCTTCAGGGCCTCGAGGTTCGCTTCCAGCTTGGCGATCCGGGCCTCGGTCTCCCGGATACTCTCCTTGAGCCGGGCGATTTCCCGGCGCAGGGCTTGCCTTTCCCCCTCGAGGCGGCGAATCTCCCCCTCCAGGCGGGTCTTTTCCGAAAGGAGGTTCTGCACCCTCTGGGAGAGGCGGGCGAGCTCGCGGTTGAGGCGCTGGATTTGCTCCTGGACCTTCTGGTCCAGGGCCCGGGCCCGGGCGGCCTCGGCCTCCAGGGCCCGCACCTTTTTTTCCTGGGTGGCCACGTCCTGCCCCAGGGCCAGGAAGGAGAGGAGAAGGCAAAGCCAAAGCCCAAGCCGCACCACCCTAGACCTCCTTGAGGTAGGCCCGGCTGGCCATGTAGGCTCCCCCTGCCCCCAGCACCAGGGCCAGGGAGAGGACCCCCAGGGCGGTTCGCAGGAGATCCCCCGGGCCCAGGACCGGGAGGAAGGGGAGGAGGCCCTGGAGGGCCCGGGAAAGCCCCAGATAGAGGCCTCCTCCCGAAAGCACCGCCAGAAGCCCGGCCACCAGGGTCAGGAGGAGGCCTTCCACCACAAAGGGCCCCTGGACGAAGCGCCGTGTGGCCCCCACCAGGAGCATGATGGCCAGCGCCTCCTTGCGGCTTTCCACCGAAAGGCGGATGGAGCCCATCACGCTGAAGAAGGTGTTGAGGAGGAGAAGCCCCACCAGCACCCCCATGGCCAGGCGGCTTCCCGCGAGCACCTGCACCAGGCGCTCGGTGAGCTCCCCTCCGTATTCCACCCCTTCCACCCCGGGAAGCCTCCGGAGGCGCTCGGCTACGGCGCGCACCGCTTCCGGGTTCCTCAGCCGCAGCCGCAGGGTGTCGGGGAGGGGATTCCCCACCAGGTCCTTGGCCTCGGCCAGGTAGGGGTAGTCCAGGACCAGCTGGGCCAGGGCCTCCTCCTTGGGCACCAGGCGCACCTCCCCCACCTCGGGCCAGGCCTGGATCTCGGTGAGCAAAGCCTCCACGTGGGTGTCCCCCTTGAGGAAGGCGGCCACCTCCAGCTCCTTTTCCAGGCTCTGCACCACCTTTTCCAGGTTCCAGAGGAGAAGGCCCAGGAAGTAGAGGAGGGCGAAGGAGACCAAGGCGGTGAAGAAGGTGGCGAGGCTGGCCGTGGGGTGCCTCAGGATCTGGCGAAGGGCCTCGCGGAGGGCGTACACGCCCTACATCTTAAGCCTCCTCCGTGAGAAGGGCCTTTAGCGGGTCCGTTCCTTAAGGTAGGCGAGCACGGTGTCCGCGTCCTTGAAGGGGTTCACGCTCCGCCAGATGCGCTCAACCCGCCCTTCGGGGTTGAGGAGGACGGTGTCCCGGCGGTAGAAGCCGAGGAGGCTCCGCACCCCGTAGGCCCGGGCGAGGCGGCCCTGGGGATCGGGAATCATGCCGCCCTTTAGGGCAAGCTTCTCCACGAAGTCGCACTGTTCGGCGGCGGGGTCGTGGCTCACCCCGTAGACCCTGGCCCCGAGCCTCTGAAACTCGGGGTAAAGCTCCGAGTACCGCTTGGCCTGGGCGGTGCACCCGGGGCTTAGAGGACCACGGGGCGGCCGTAGCTGTCCTCGGCCTCGAGGAGGGGAGCCTTGTCCCCGGGGGAGAGGGCGGCGGCCCGGAGGAAGCCCAGGCAGAGGAGGAAGGCCGTGGCGCGCGCGAGGTCAGCCTAGGGGAAGACCCGCCCCTGGAAGATGGCCTGGGGAACAAAGGGTGTCAGGGGCCCTTTTCCCTCCCGGCGGGGCGGTGCTAGGGTGGACCCATGCGGTCCTTTCTTGTGGGCCTCGCCCTGGGGGGGCTTCTGGGGGCGGGGGTGGCCTTTATGGTCCGGGGGCCGGAGGCGGGGGCCTTGGCCGTCCAGCTTCCCGCCCCGGGCGAAGGGGCCTGCGAGCCCCAGGTCTACCTCTTTCTCAACGGGCAGTTCTTTCGCATGCTTCCCGTGCCCGGGGGGGAGCCCCAGGAGCTCTTCCCGGTGGAGCCCGTGCCCAACCCCTTCGGGGGCTCCTAGAGGGGGCTCAGGTAGCGCCTTAGGGCCAGGCCCAAAAGGGCCAGCGTTCCCCCCAGCGCTCCCAGGAGGCCCGTGGCCTCCGTGGGGCGGGCCTCGAGGCGCACCTCCTTGGCCAGCTCCAAGTAGATTTGGGCAAGTTCCTCCCTGGAGCGCACCAGGAAGCTCTTTCCCCCCGTGAGTTCGGCGATGGCCCAGAGGAGCTCCTCGTCCACCTCGTAGGCCCCCCAAAAACCGAAGCCGAAGGCGGGGTCCTCGGGCCCCGGGGTCCAGCCCGGCACCCCCACCCCCACGGTGTGCACCCGCACCCCCATCCTCTGGGCCTCCCCCGCGGCCTCCAGGGGGTCTATCCCGGTGCGGTTGCGGCCGTCGGTGAGGAGGAGGACCTCCCCCTTGCCCCCGGCCTCCCGGATCTGGCGCAACGCCTCCAGGATCCCCTCCCCGATGGCCGTGGAGCGGCCGAACTCCAGGCTTTGGAGGCTCTCCAGGAGGCGCCTGCGGTCGGCGGTGGGAGGGTGGACGGTCTGGGCGTAGCCGCTGAAGGCCACGAGGCCCACGCGGAGCCCCTTGGGGGCTTCCTGGAGGAAGGTGCGGGCAGCCTCCTTGGCGGCCTCGAGGCGGTTGGGCTTCAGGTCCGTGGCCATCATGCTCCGGCTCACGTCCACCGCCAGCACCACCACGTTGCCGCTGGTCTGGCCGGGGAGGGTGAGGAGGGGTCGTGCCGCCGCCAGGGCCAGGACCCCAAGGCCCAGGGCGAAGAGGGCCGTGGGGAGCCAGGGAAGGGGCCCTCGGGCCGCCTGGGCCGCCTCCTTAAGGAGGGGAAGGAGGGGGTGGGGAAGGGAGGCCTTGGGCCTTCTGCGATAAAGCCCCAGGAGGAGGAAGGCCAGGAGGAGGAGGAGGCTTAAGGCCTCCGGGGCCAGGAGGCTCACGGCCACCTCCCTTCCCGGGCGAGCTCGCTATAGGCCCCAAAGGCCAGGAGGAGGAACCCCAAAACCACCAGGGCCTGGGAGAGGTCCTGGGGGCGGGCCTGCCAGGCGTAGTGGGGCCTTAGGGCCTGGTAGAGGGGGTGGAAGTCCTCCTCCAGCACCCTTCCCCCCGTGGCCTGGGCCAGGCGCAGGAGGCGGAGGGGGTCTGCGGGCACGAAGTAGAGCCCCTCCCCGATCCGGCTCACCGCTCCCCGGGGGTCCCCCAGGGGGCGGACGTAAACGGGAAGCCCCGCCCGGGAAAGCTCCGCCGCCACCTCCAGGGGGTCTTGCCCGGCGTTGGCCGCCCCGTCCGTGAGGAGGAGGAGGGCGGCAGGGGGTTTTTCCCGGGGAAGGTCCCGCTCCGGGCCCTCGGGCCTTAGGAGGCGCTTGGCCTGGAGGAGGCCGTTGCCCAAGGGGGTGGTCCCCCCGGGCCTCAAGCCCTCCAGGGCCTCCAGAAGGCTCCTCCGGTCCCGGGTGGGGGAGAGGACCAGCACCGCCTGGGGCCCGAAGCTCACCAGGCCCACCTTCACCGAGGGGTCCAGGCCCCGGAGAAAGGCCCGGGCCAAGGCCTTGGCCTTCTCCATGCGGCTCGGGGCCTCGTCGTCGGCGGCCATGGAGTGGCTGGTGTCCACCACCAGCGCCACCTGGGTGAGGTTCTCCCGGGCGGGCAGGGTGGCCTCCGGGGCCCCCATCCCCAGGAGGAGGCAAAGGGGGGCGAGGAGGTAGGGAAGGGGAAGGGTGCGCCCCCTGGGGGCGAAGGCGGGGTCCAGGGTCCGGTAAAGCCGCTCCCGTCCCTTCCTCTGCGCCAGGAGGAGGGCGAGGAGGCCGAGTCCCAGGAGGACCGCCCCTAGGAGAAGGCCTTCCGGGCTCTTAAAGGCCATTTCCGCCCCCTTTCCACAAATCCCAGGAGAAGGGGCACCAGGTCCATCTCCGTGGAGGCCAGGAGGAGGTCCGCCCCCGCCCTATGGATTTCCCGGATGCGGGCCTTGCGGAGGGCCTCGGCCCTTGCCCGGTAGGCCTCCCGGACCCTGGGGTCCAGGGTGTTCACCTCGGCCCTTTCTCCCGTTTCGGGGTCGCGAAAGCTTAGGACCCCGGCCTCCGGCAGGGCCCGCTCCCAGGGATCTTCCACCAAAACGGCCACCACGTCATGCCGGGCGGCGAGGCGGGCCAGTGGCGTGTAAAAGGGATCCAGAAAATCCGAGAGAAGGAAGACCAGGCTCCGCCTTCGGGCCACCCGCCCCAGGAGGTCCAGGGCCTCCCCTAAAGGGGGGGTCTTTCCCGGCCTAAGCCCCTCCCGGGCCAGGAGGAGGGCCTGGGTCCTCCCGCCCTTTGGGGGGAGGAGGCCCGAAGGGAGGAGGGCCCCCACCCGGTTGCCGTGCCTTAGGGCGATGGAGGCCAAGGCCAGGGCGAGCTCCAGGGCCAGGGCGTACTTCTCCCGCCGCCTGCTGCCAAAGCGCATGGAGGGGCTTCCGTCCAGAAGGAGCCAGAGGGTGAGCTCCCTTTCTTCCCGGAAGCGGCGCACGTAAAGCTCCCCGGTGCGGGCGGTGGCGGGCCAGTCTATGCGCTCGGCCTCGTCCCCGGGGGCGTAAGGGCTGATCTCGGCCAGCTCCAGGCTTTTGCCGTACAACACCCCCCGGTAGTCCCCGAAGAGGAGCCCGTCCAGGGGACGCACCACCTTAAGCTCCAGGCGGGCCAAGAGGGCTTCGGGCGTCTCCATAGGGGTCGTGAAGGGGAACGAAAGGCGGGGGGAAGCGGTCCAGGATGGCCTTTAGCACCGCCTCCTGGTCCACCCCTTCCGCCAGGGCCTGGTAGGAGAGGACCAGGCGGTGGCGGAGGGCGTCCAAATAGAGGTCCCGCACGTCCTCGGGGAGGGCGTGGGCCCGGCCCCGGAGGAGGGCCAGGGCCTTGGCCCCCTGGACCAGGGCCAGGGAGGCCCGGGGGCTCGCCCCGAAGGCCACGTAGGGCCTGAGGTCCTCTAGCCCTGCCCTTCCCAGGTCCCGGGTGGCCTGGACCAGGGCCACGGCGTGTTCCGCCACCTTGGGGTGGACGTAGACCCGGTCCGCCAGGCGGGAGAGGGCCAGGAGGTCTTCCAAGGAGAGGACCTTCTCCACCCGGATCTCCTCCCCCGTGGTCATGCGGCGCACGATCTCCAGCTCCTCGTGGAAGGCGGGGTAGCCCACCACCACCTTGAGGAGGAAGCGGTCCAACTGGGCCTCGGGGAGAGGGTAGGTGCCCTCGCTCTCAATGGGGTTCTGGGTGGCCAGGACCAGGAAGGGCTTGGGGAGGGGGTAGGTTTCCCTCCCCAAGGTGACCTGCCGCTCCTGCATGGCCTCGAGGAGAGCCGACTGCACCTTGGCCGGGGCCCGGTTGATCTCGTCGGCCAGGAGGAGGTGGGCGAAGATGGGGCCGAGCTCGGTCTTGAACTCCCCCTCCTTGGGGTTGTAGATGCGGGTCCCCAGGAGGTCGGCGGGCACCAGGTCCGGGGTGAACTGGATGCGCTTGAAGCTTCCCCCCAGGGCCTCGGCCAGGGTCTTCACCGCCAGGGTCTTGGCCAGGCCCGGCACCCCCTCGATGAGGAGGTGGCCCCGGGCCAGGAGGGCCACCAGCATCCTCTCCAGGAGGCGGTCCTGGCCCACGATAACCCGCTTGACCTCCTTGAGGAGCGCCCTAAGCCGCTCCCCCGCCTCTTCAAAGGGTGCCTCTTCCCAGGCCATGCCGCCTCCCGGGGTTTCCCAAGAGTATACCCCCTTCCCCCAAGGGCCAGTCCCCCTTAGGGCACATTTGGCCGGAAGAGGGCTTTGCCCCGGGCCTTGAGGGCCTCCCGCCACCCTTCCAGGGGATAGACCCCTCCCGCCAGGGCCTCGAGGCCTTCCAGCTCGGGAAGAAGCCCCACCGCTTCCCGGAACTCCTCCCGGGTGTAGGTGTAGCTTCCCCAAAGGGCCACCTCCTTGAACCAGAAGGGGGAGAGGTCCACAACCTCAAGCCCCGGCGCCCCCAGGAGGAGGACCTTCCCCCCTTCCCGGGCGAGGGTGAGGGCCTCCCGGAAGCCCCGGCCGCTTCCCGAGGCCTCCACCACCGCCTCGTACCCGCCCCTATAGCCCTCAAAGAGGAGGTAGCGGTAGCGCCGGGCCCGCGCCAAGAGGGCCTCCTTGGCGCTGGCGTAAACCCCGTCCGCCCCGAAGGCCTTGGCCCTTTCCGCCTGGTGGGGGTACTTGGCCACGGCGAGAAGCCTTCCCGCGTAGCCCAAGGCCCTTAGGAGCCTCACCGCCAGGAGGCCGAGGGTGCCCATCCCCAGGACCAGGACCTCCTCGGGCCAGGGCTTGAGTTTTTTTAAGCCCCTCAGGACCACCGCCAGGGGCTCGGCGAAGACGGCCCGCTCCTCGGGGACCCCTTGGGGGATGGGGTAGAGCCTTTCGGGGAGGGCCAGGACCCACTCCCCCCATCCCCCGGGGAGGTCCCGGTTGTAGCCCAGCATCCCCGGGGCCAGGGGGCCTTCCGCCACGTTCTGGCAAAGCCCCTCCTCCCCCTCCTGGCACCTGGGGCAGGAAGGAAGCCCCCGGTCGGCGCAGGCGAGGAGCGGGTTCACCGCCACGAGAGCCCCCTCGTATTCCCCCAGGATCTCGTGGCCCAGCACCGCGGGGAAGGAGAAGAAGGGGCTGATGGAGGGGGGGCTTTTCCCGTAGAGGAGGGCGAGGTCCGAGCCGCAGACCCCGCTCAGCCTCACCCTCACCCGCGCGAATCCCTCCCTTTCGGGAAGGGGCACCTCTTTGAGGGCGAGGGGCAGAAGCCCTTTGGGAAAGCGCTTGCCGAGAAGCCTCGCCCCGAAGAAGCGGGGGAGGGATGGGGTGTAGAGGAGGGCCTTCATGCCATGGGCACGGTGCGGATGAGCTTGCCCTCGATCCTTTCCAGGATCTCGTCCAGGCTACGCCCGGTGATGGTGAGGCCGTGGTTCTTGAGCCCCACCACGGCCCGGGCGGGGTCAGGGGCCTCCCGCACCTTCTCCGCCACCGCCTGGGCGAGCTCGTAGGTGCCGCAGGGGTAGTTGAAGGGGGTGGCGGGCACCCCCTCCATCCAGGCGTGGACGTGGAGGATGGCCCCCACCTCGGGGTGCTCCCGGTAGATCATCCAGTGCTCAATGGCGTCCACGCTCACCCGCCTCGGCTCCACGTGGGGGGGGACGGAGAGGAGGATGGTGTTCCTTTCGGGGTCGTAGTCCTTGACCATGAGGATGTCCCGGCCGATCTCCTTGAGGTTCGCCTTGTCCACCCCGCTTGCCGACATCCAGAAGCGCCGCTCGTCCTTGCGCGCGGAGAGGTTCCCGTAGGAGAGCCCCCCGATGCCGTAGAGCCGTTTCACGTGCCGCAGGTCCTCGGGGGAGAGGATCTCCTCGATGGGGAAGGGGGCGGGGAGGAGGTCCCACGCCTTGAGCTTCTTCCCCGCCCGGTACATGCTCTCCGTGAGCTCGTCCCCCTGCCAGAGCTCGGGCTCGAGGTCCGGCTCAAAGAGGTTGTTGATGACCAGGCGGCTGCAGGCGATGGGCCTTAGGCGCGCCGCCACCCGCTCGTAGAACCCCTCCCCCTCGGGCTCCCCGTAGTGGCCGAGCTCCAGGGTGAGGAACCTCGCGCCCTGGCCCGGCACGTAGGCCACGAGGACGTTGGAAAGCGCCCGGACCAGGTAGGGGTAGAGCTCCCGCAAGGGGTCTTGGGGAAAGGCGGGAAGCTCCAGGACCGAGGCCACGAAGGTGGCCTGGGCCTTGCGGCGATAGGGCCTGGGGTTTTCCGGGGTGATGGCGTTGAGGACCAGGTTGGGGGCTTCAGATTCCGGATTAAAGCGGAAGCCTTGGGCCTCGAGGGCCTTCCCGACGCCCTCTAGAAAAGGCCTGAGCCTGGGCGTGGGCTCGCCGTGGATGAGGTATTCCCACATGGTGCCCTCCTTGTCCTGGCCCCTAGCCTACCCCATACTGGGGCCATGGCGGAAGCGCTTTGGGGGGAAAAAGCCCTCCTTCCCGGGCTTAGGGTGGGCCACTTCACGGACCGGGAGGCCCTCACCGGGTGCACCGTGGTCCTGGTGGAGGAGGGGGCGGTGGCGGCGGCGGACGTGCGGGGGGCGGCCCCGGGCACCCGGGAGACGGACCTCCTCGCCCCCGAGAACACCGTGGAAAGGGTCCAGGCGGTCCTCCTCACCGGGGGAAGCGCTCTGGGCCTTGCCGCCGCGGACGGGGTGGTGCGCTACCTCTGGGAGCGGGGAAAGGGCTTCCCTACCCCCGGGGGCGTGGTGCCCATCGTGCCCGCGGCGGTGCTTTACGACCTGGGCCGGGGAGAGGCCTTCAGGCCCCCGGGAAGGGAGGCGGGGTATGGGGCTTGCCTGGCCGCAGGAGGCGGGGTGGCCGAGGGGAGCGTGGGGGCGGGGACGGGGGCCGTGGCGGGCGGGGTGAAGGGTGGGGTGGGCCTTGCGGGCTACCTCCTGGAGGAGGGCTTTAGGGTCATGGCCCTTGCCGCGGTGAACAGCCTCGGCCGCCCCTTTGACCCCCTCACGGGGAGGCTCTACGCCGAAGGCCTCCTCGCCCCGGAGGAGAAGGCGCTTCTTCCCGACCTCTCCCGCTACCGGGGACGGGAGGAGGACTACCGCTTCCCCTTCCTCCTCGGCCAGCACACCACCCTGGCGGTGGTGGCCACGGACGCCCCCCTCACCAAGGCCCAGGCCAAACGCCTCGCCATCATGGCCCAAGACGGCCTCGCCCGGGCCCTCCGCCCCGCCCACACCCCTTTGGACGGGGACCTGGTCTTCGCCCTGGCCCTGGGGGAGGGGAAGGGGGTGGAGCCCTACCTCCTCCTCCGCCTCGGGGCCTACGCCGCCGACGCCCTCGCCCGGGCCATCGCCCGGGGGGTGCTCTTGGCCGAGGGTCTGGGCTTCCCCACCTATAGGGGTTTAGCGGCCGGGGAAGGGGCTTAGGAGGACCTCTACCCGGAAGACCTCCCCGCCCCGCCGCACCGTGAGCCAGACCTTATCCCCCACCCGGTAGCGGCGCACCTCCCTAAGGAGGTCCTCAAAGGCGTTCACGGGGACGCCGTTCACCTCCAGGATCACGTCGGGGACGCCACCCGACTCCAGGCCCCTAAGCCCCGCCCGGTGGGCCGCCCCCCCCGGCACCACCTCCCCCACCAGCACGCCCCCCGGGGGGAGGCCGAGCTCCCGGGCGAGCTCGGGGGTGAGGGCCCGGGGGCCCCTTAGGCCTAGGTAGGGCCAGTAGCTCCGCTCGCCCTTTTCCAGGCCCGCCAGGCCTTCCTGCCTACCGAAAAGGGGGGTGAAGTAGCTCCGGAAGCCCTCCTCCGTCTGCCCGATGGCCACCGCCACCCCGAGGACCCGCCCCCCGGCGTCCAGCACCGGCCCCCCCGAGTCCCCGGGGGCTAGGGGCAGGGAGGTTTCCACCAGGCCCTGGGGGAGGAAGGGGGAGGGGCTGGCCTCGAGGCGGGTCACCCTCCCGTACCGGGGGGCGATGAACTGGTTCCGCCCGTTGCCGATGTGGAGCACCGCCTCTCCCACCCGGGGGCGCCGGGTTGTCTCCAGGGGAAGGAGGGCCGGGGCCTCGGCCTCCGTGGCCAGGACCGCCAGGTCCCAGGGCTCGGCGAAGCCCACTACCCGGGCCTCGGCTTGGGTGCGGTTGGAGAGGAAAAGCCGGAAAGGCCCCCCCTCGGCCACCACGTGGTAGGCGGTGAGGACGAGGCCCTCCGCGTAAAAGAAGCCCGTGCCCCGACCGCCCTCGGAGCCTTCCACGTGCAACACGGCGGGGTGGGCCTTGGCGTAGGCCTCCTGCAGGGCCTCGGGGCCCCCTTGTGCAGGCTCGGCCCAGAGGGGAGCAGGCCCCTTGGTGAGAAGGCCCTGGAGGGCTAGCCCCAGAGCCAGCAGCAGGGCCAGGGGCCGGAGGAACCGCATGGCCCTATTCTGCCCCTCCCTTTGGCCGGGAAGGGTGGTCAAGGCCACCCTTCAGTGCCAGAGGAGCAAAGCCCCGAGGAGCAAAAACCCGATCCCCGGCCAGGGGTGGGGGCGCTTCAGGAAGAGGTGCAGCTCCAAGACCCCGAGGAGGGCGAGGAGGGGGTGGGGGAGGAGCTTCTGGGCGAAGGCCAGGTAGAGGAGGCCGAGGAGGGCGTTGAGGTCGTAAAGCCCCACCAGGAAGCGCACCGGGCGGGGCACCTCCTTCCTTACCAGCAGGTAGAGCCCCAGGAAAAGGGCCAGGCCCCAAAGCCCCCACCCCAGGAAGCGGTGGAGGGAAGGCACCCCTAGGAGCGCCGTGGGGAGGCCCTGGAGGGTGTAGCCCAGGGCGGCGGACAGGACCACGAGGAGGCCGAAGCCCATCTGCGCCCAGCCCACCACCCGGGCGGGCGCCGGGGGGCGGGAAAGGGTGAGGCTCCCGTATAGGGCGAGGAGGAGGAGGGCGAGGAAGGCGGGGTGGGGGAGAAGGCGGCCTTGGGCGAGGAGCGAGGCCAAGAGGGCGCTCCCCCAGAGGGCGAGGAGGGCGGGGTAAAGCCTGGGGGTCTGGCCCCGGGCCCGCAGCACCTGGGTGCGGGCGTAGTAGAGGGCGGCCACGTCCCTGAGGGCCAGGGCGAGGAAGCTTCCCAGGGCCACCTCCGGGGGAAGCCCCCCGGCGAGGACCCCGGCGGGGGCGAGGGAGGCCATGAAGAGGGCGGCGGCCACCTCGGGGAAGAGGTCCCGGGCGCGGCTTTGGGCGTCGGCCCAGGCCATGTAGGCCCCCAGGGGCAGGGCGAGGAAAAGGGGCAGGAGGAAGGGCCCCCGGGCGGTGAAGGTGGCGAGGAGGAACCCAAGGAGGGCCAGGGCCAGGTAGACCCCCGCCACCTTCAGGGCGAGGTTTGTCCTGGGGAAGCGCTTGCCCCGCCTGAGGTCCTGGTAGAGGAGCTTCAGGGGGTGCCGGGCCAGGAAGCCGAAGAGGCCGAAAAGGAGAAGCCCCAGGGTGGGGAGGCCGGGGGCGAGGAGGAGGCCGAGGAGGAGGGGCTCGAGGGTGAAGCCCCAGCCCCCGTGCTCCGTGGGCAGGGCCACCGACTTCAGGGGAACGCTCGCGGTCGCGCGCATGGGCACCTCACAGGGTAGGGGAGGGGGCCCGGGACGGAGGTCCCTTAGGCCCAGAGCACCTCCAACATGAGAAGGACGAAGAGCCAACCGGCGGCGAGGGAAACCCCGGCGAAGAATCCCCAGACGCCCTTCCCCAGGCCCCAAGCCAGGGCCATGCCCAGAAGCCCGAGGTTCGCCAGGCCCACCTGGAGGAGGGCAAGCCCGGGCCTGCGGAAGACCACGCCCCGGAAGCGGGGCAGGGCGTGGTAGGCCACGCCGTAGATCATGAGGGCCACGAAACCCAAAAGCTGCATGTGGGCGTGGGCGGGGCGCCAGGTGTAGGGCAGGGCCCCCACGCCCAAAAGAAGCCCCACCAGGTTCGCCCCCGCGAACCAGAGGAGGGCCGTGGTGAGGGCCAGGCGGCTCGCCGGGATCATGGTCTTGGGGTGATGATCCCGAGGACCAGAAACCGCCCCTCCCCGGCCTTGGCCCCGTGAGGCTCCCCGGGCTCGCAGGCGAGAAGGGTGCCGGGGGTGGCGGCCACTTCCTTGTTCCCCGCCCACAGGGTGCCCGTGCCCTCGAGGCAAAGCAGGTGCACCCTGGGCTCCCCCTTCCCCCGCACCTCTTGGCCTTCTTGGAGGCTGAAGAGGACGAGGCGCACCTCGGGGTGGTCGGCGAGGAGCTCCACCCCCCGCACCGCCCCGTAGCGGGCCTTTTCCAGGAGGTTCACCGCCGGGCCTCCTCGGCGAGGAAGGCGCAGAGGGCCTCTAGGACCTCCCGGGGGTCCCGCCCGGCGGCCTTGGCCGCCTCCTCCAGGGGCTCGGCCCCGCCGCAGCAGGTGTCCAGGCCGAGGGCGTTTAGGAGCTTCACCGCCTCGGGAAAGCGCTTTAGGACCTCGTTCACGGTGGTCTTTGGGGTGATCCCTTCCATGCCCCTAAGCCTGATCCCCGGGGAGGGCTTGCCGCCATGACCTGGGTCAAGCTCCTTCCTGCACCGCGGGAAGGAGGTCTTTTAGGGTGAGGGAGGCGAAGGCCTTGCGGATCTCTTGGTTCAGGCGCACCAGGTTGGGCTTCAGGTAGCAAAACCCCCGCCTTTCCTCCGTGGGACAGCGCCTTAGCGCGGCGCAGAGGTCCAGGACCACGGGGCCGGACAGGGATTCCATGACCCTAAGCAAGCTGATTTCTTCGGGTGGGAGCTTCAGCCACACCCCACCCGCCCGGCCCACGCGGCTTTCCACCAGGCCCGCCTTGGCCAGCTTCTGGAGGACCTTGGCCATGAAAGCCGAGGGGGCTTTGAGCTTCTCGGCGATCTCCAAGGCGGAGAGGCCGGGTTCTTCCGCCAGAAGGAGAAGGGCATGGAGGGCGTAGGACTCTTCCCGTTTGAGAAGGCTTCGGAGGGCCATGGCCCCATGGTAACCCCCAGGAGGGGGCGCTTTGGGTAGCTCCCAGGAAGGAGGGCATCCGGAGAAGCGAAGGAACTTGGGACATTTGCCCTTGACTTGGGTCATGGAAACCCATCCCTGGAGGTCGGAGTTTATGAGCTGGAGGTGAAAGGAGGCGCGTATGGAGATCGGTTGGATAGAAACCACCATCGGGGCCCTCTTCGCCACGGTGGTCCTCACCCTGTGGCTCTCCCGGGGGTCGGGGTGGCTGGAGCCCCGCTTCTGGCGGAACGCCGCGGTGGTGAGCTCCCTCATCATGTCGGGCATCCTCGTCTACCTCACCGTGGACTCGGTGAACCAGATCCGCGAGGGCTCGGCGCGGGTGCCCGCCTACGCGGTCATCAACCGGGAGATCGGCCTCAAGCGGGATTACGAGAAGCGCCGGGACGTGCCGGTGATCGGCGAAGAGGTGGGCTTCTTCGGCAAGGTCTGGAGCGAGGCGGAGGCCTACGCCCTGGTCAACAAGGGCAAGATGACCCTGCAGAGCCGCAACTGCATGGACTGCCACACCCTCCTCGGCAACGGGGCCTACTTCGCCCCCGACCTCACCCGGGCCTGGCTGGACCCCAAGTGGGAGACCATGGTGAAGGGCATGACGGGCAAGGCCACCCGGGAGGAAGCCATGGCCGAGTGGCTCCAGCACCCGGACCGCTACCCCACCTTCGCCCGGCGCATGCCCAACCTCCACCTCACGGAGGAGGAGGCCCGGGCCCTGGTGGCCTTCTTGAAGTGGATGTCGGCCATAGACACCAACGGCTTCCCCGACCGCTTTGCGGCGGTGGAGTAGGAGGTGAAGCATGACCCAGGCTTTACCGCAGGGAAGGCTTTACGAGTCCCAGAAGCTCGCCCTTTGGTACTTCTGGGTGGCCCTCGCCCTTTTCGGGGCCCAGATCCTTTTTGGCCTCTTGGCCGCCTGGCAGTACCTGGACCCGGGCTTCCTTTACGGGAAGCTCAACTTCATGACCAACCGGATGCTCCACGTGAACGCCATGATCGTCTGGCTCCTTTTGGGCTTCATGGGCGGGGTCTACTGGTTCCTGCCCCTGGAGCTCGGGCGCGAGGTGGTGGGCATCCGGCTCGCCAAGGCCGCCTTCTTCACCCTGGTGGGCGCCGTGGCGGTGGTGGTCTTGGTCTACCTCTTGGTGCAGTACGGGCCGGGCAACGCCTTCACCCTCTGGCTCATCACCGAGGGCCGTGAGTACATAGAGGCCCCCCGCTGGGCGGACATCGGCATTGTGGCGGTGATGGCGGTTTTCCTCTACAACGTGGTGGCCACCGCCCTCAAGGCGCAAAGGATCACCGGGGTCGCGGCCGTGCTCATGTTTGACCTCGTGGCCCTGGCGGGGCTCTACACCGCGGGGATGCACTACACCCCCAACATCTCCATGGACCAGTACTTCTGGTGGTGGGTGGTGCACCTCTGGGTGGAGGCCACCTGGGAGGTGCTGGTGGGTTCCATCATGGCCATGGCCCTCATGCACCTTTTGGGGACGCCGAGGCGCATCGTGGAAACCTGGCTCTACCTCGAGGTGGCCCTGGTCTTCGGCACCGGGATTCTGGGCCTCGGCCACCACTACTTCTGGATCGGCACCCCGGAGTACTGGCTCGGCCTCGGCGGCTTCTTCAGCGCCCTCGAGCCCATCCCCCTGGTGGCCATGGTGGTCCACGCCGTCTACGACGCGGGGATGCACCGCATGCAGACGGTAAGCCAGCCCGCCCTCTTCTGGGCCATCGCCCAGGCCTTCGGCAACTTCATCGGGGCGGGGGTGTGGGGCTTCATGCAGACCCTGCCCCAGATCAACCTTTACTCCCACGGTACCCAGCTTGCCCCGGCCCACGGGCACCTGGCCTTCTTCGGGGCCTACGTGACCGCCATCCTCACCGTCATCTACATGGCCCTGCACCAGGTGCGCAGGCCCGAGCTTCCCCGGTTTGACTCTAAGCTCTGGAAGTGGGCCTTCCTCCTCATGGTGGTGGGCATCTTCGGCATGTCCGCGGCCATGACCGTGGCGGGCTTCACCCAGACCACGGTGGAGCGGGCCATCGGGGGAAGCACCTGGCAGGCCTACATTGAGGCCCAGACCCACCCCTGGTTCCAAAACGGCATGGTCTGGCGCTTCGTCTTCGGGGTCTTCTTCCTCCTAAGCTACCTGGTCCTTCTCTGGGATCTGGTTACCATCGGCAGGGGACAGGCTACCCGGGCCAAGGAGGTGGGAGCCCATGACTAGCGAGGCGGTGCGCGACCTGATGCTTTACGGGATGCTCATGGTCTCCGCCGCCGGCTTCTACGCCATGTTCTACGCCCTGGGGCGGATGCTCCATCGCCCCGGCGTGGTGCGCTTCTCCTACCTTTTCGCCCTCCTCCAGGCCCTGGGCGCCTTGGGGATGATCCTTCCCCCCCACCTGGATCCCTTTTGGCGCTACCTCATCGGGTTCAGCTCCCTGGTGTACCTCTTCGTCCCCCAGGGCATGTGGTGGGTGGTGACCACCTTCCACGAGCGGGAGCACGCCCACTGAACCCGGTCCAGGCCCCTGGGCCTCGAGGGGCCCGGGGGAGCTTTTTGTAGGGACTTTTGTCTTAGGACATCTGTCCTATTCGGATGAGGCTATCCTAGTTAGCGAAAGGAGGGAGATCGTGAAGCGGATAGGACTTTGGTTCGTGGCGGTCCTCTTGGGGGCCTTCGCCCTGGCGCAGGCCTCTTCGCCGCTGACCCCGGAGGAGAGGGCAAGGGCCTCGCAGATCTACTTTGACCGCTGCGCCGGGTGCCACGGGGTCTTGCGCAAGGGGGCTACGGGTCCGGCCTTAGACCCCAAGAAGATGGCGGAACGGGGGCTGGAGTACTTGAAGGCGGTGATCTTCGGCGGGCTTCCTGGGGGCATGCCCGACTGGGGGCGGCAGGGGATTCTGAGCGAGAAGGACACCGAGCTCATGGCCCGCTTCCTCCTGGAGGAGCCCCCTGCGCCTCCTATCCCCTCTTACGAGGAGATCCGCAAGACCTGGAGGGTCTACGTGCCCCCGGAGAAGCGGCCCACCAAACCCCAGCACAACCGCAACTGGCAGAACTTCTTCGGCCAGGTGCTCCGGGACACGGGCCAGGTGGCCATCATTGACGGGGACAAGAAGGAGCTGGTGACCATCGTGCCCACGGGCTTCGCCACCCACATCCTGCGCTCCAGCGCCACGGGGCGCTACTTCATGGCCATCGGCCGGGACGGGAAGGCGAGCCTCATTGACCTCTGGATGAACCCGCCCCAGGTGGTGGCGGAGTCCAAGCCCTGCGTGGACGCCCGCTCCATTGAGTCCAGCAAGTTCAAGGGCTACGAGGACAAGTACGCGGTGGTGGGCTGCTACTGGCCGCCCGCCATGGTCATCCTGGACGGGCAGACCCTGGAGCCCCTGAAGATGGTCTCCACCATGTCCTACACCAAGGGGGCGGGAGAGTTCGTCCAGGAGGCCCGGGTGGCGGCCATCGTGGCCAGCCAGTTCAACCCCGAGTGGATCGTGAACCTGAAGGAGTCGGGCCAGACCTGGCTCGTGGACTACTCCCAGCTCGCCAAGCCGGGCAGGCCCCTTCCCATCACCATGATCGACACCGAGCGCTTCCTCCACGACGGCGGCTGGGCCCTCAAGCGCTACTTCATCGTGGCGGCCAACGCGGTGAATAAGCTCATCGTGATAGACACCAAGACCCGGGAGTTCGTGGCCGAGGTGGAAGCCGGGGTGCGGCCCCACCCGGGCCGGGGGTCTAACTGGGAGCACCCCACCTATGGGCCGGTGTGGGCCACGGGGAACATCGGCAGCCCCGAGGTGACCGTGGTGGGCGTGGACCCCGAGAAACACCCCCAGTACGCCTGGAAGGTGGTGAAAAGGATCCAGCTCCCCTACGCGGGCACGCTTTTCATCAAGACCCACCCCAACAGCCCCTGGGTGATTGTGGATTTCCCCATGAGCCCAAGTCCCCAGGCCGCCGCCAGCCTCTGCGCCATCGACAAGCGCAAGCTGGAGGTCACCAAGTGCTGGGAGGTGCCCGGGGCCCAGGAGCTCAAGGCCCGCATGGTCCACCCCGAGTTCAACAAGGGGGGCACGGAGATCTGGGTCTCCGCCTGGGGGAGCAAGGACACCCCTACCTTCATCGTCGTCTACGACGCCCTGACCCTCAAGGAAAGGGCCCGGATTACCGGCGACTGGGTGCGCACGCCCACGGGTAAGTTCAACGTCTACAACACCGCCCACGACATCTACTGAAGCCCTTGGTGAAGCCCTTGGGGCCGGGGCAAATCCCCGGCCCCTTGACCCCGGTCATGGAAGCGCGCCCTCGCCCGCTTGGAGGATAACCCCATGGAGCGTCCCGACTTCGCCCGCTACCCCTACCTGGTGGCCTGGGAGGTGACGAACGCCTGCCTCCTCGCCTGCCGGCACTGCCGGGCCTCGGCCATGCCTCACCCCCTTCCCGGGGAGCTTTCCACCGAGGAGGGCTTAAGGCTCATAGAGGAGGTGGCCACCTACCGCCCGAAGCCCCTCCTCCTTCTCACCGGGGGGGATCCTTTGGCCCGGGAGGACCTTTTTCTCCTCATTGAACGCGCCCGGACCCTGGGCCTCAAGGTGGGCCTCACCCCTGCGGCCACCCCCCTCCTCACCCGGGAGAGGGTCTTCCGCCTAAAGGAGGCGGGGGTGACCCGGCTCGCCCTCTCCCTGGACGGGGCGAGCCCCGAAAGCCACGACGCCTTCCGGGGAGAGGCGGGGACCTTCCAGAGGACCCTCGAGGCCCTCTCCTGGGCCCGGGAGGCGGGGCTTCCCACCCAGGTGAACACCACCGTCACCCGGGAGAACTGGCCGGAGATCCAGGCCCTCCCCGACCTCCTGGCGGAGAAGGGGGTGGTCCTGTGGAGCCTCTTCTTCCTGGTGCCGGTGGGCCGGGGGGCGCTTCTTAGGCAGCTTTCCGCCAAGGGGTTTGAGGAGGTCCTCCACTGGCTTTACGAGGTCTCCAAGGCGTATCCCTTCCACGTGAAGACCACGGAGGCCCACCACTTCCGCCGGGTGGTGCTGCAACGGCGCAAGGAGGAGGGTGGGCAAGACCGGGCCCTGGCGGCGGGGGAGAGCCTCTACCGGGAGTACTTCCAAGACGGCATGGAGCACTCCCGCCTGGGGGTCACGGACGGGAACGGCTTCGTCTTCGTCTCCGCCACCGGGGACGTGGCCCCTTCAGGGTTTTTGCCGGTCTACGCCGGGAACGTCCGGGAAAAACCCCTTCTGGAGATCTACCGGAATAGCCTCCTCTTCCAGGAGCTCCGGAACAAGGACCTTCTCAAGGGGAAGTGCGGGGTGTGCGAGTACCGCTACGTCTGCGGGGGAAGCCGGGCCCGGGCCTGGGCGGAGACCGGGGACTACCTGCAAAGCGAACCCCGGTGCGCCTACGTGTCCCCGGCCTGGCTGGAGAAGGCGGGGAAGCGGGCGATCGGGAGGTGAAGGGCATGGCGCGGAAGAAGCTTTGGGTCGGCGCGCTTGCGGCTTTGGGCTTTCTGGGCCTGGCCTTGGCCCAGGACGGGGCGAAGCTCTACAGCCAGCACTGCTCAAGCTGCCATCAGCCTATGGGGCTCGGGGTTCCCGGCGCTTTCCCCAGCCTTAAGGGCCTGGACCAGCTGGCCGAGACGGACGGGGGGCGCGTCTACCTGATCCGCGCGGTCCTCTTCGGCCTGCAGGGACCCTTGAAGGTGGGGAGCGCCACGTACAACGGCCTTATGCTGGCGTTCGGCCAGCAGCTCTCCGACGCGCAGGTGGCGGCCCTTCTCAACCACGTCCTCTCCTCCTTCGGCAACAAGAACCCGAGGCCGATCGCGCCCGAGGAGGTCAAGAAGGCCCGGGCGAACCCCCTGAAGCCCCAGGATGTCCTAAAGGAAAGGCCTCCTCGCTGACCCTATTCTTTACCCCCGCCCTAGGGCCGGGGCAGGCATGACCTAGGTCATGGCGCGGGTCAGGAGGACCCTTTAGCTTCAGGCTATGCTTAAGGCCAGGGTCTTTTGTCCCGCGGCCGGAGCGCTCCTTTCCCTCCTCTTTCTCTTCGGCCCGGCCTTGGCCCGAACCGTCACCATCCTGGATTCCTCGAGCGCTTTCGGCCTCGAGGTGCGGCGGCTTTTCCTCATCGTCTTGGCCCTTGCCTTTCTCATCGTGTTCGTGGTCTACGGGGCGCTGGTCTGGAGCGTATACCGCTACCGCACCCGAGGAGAGGCGTTCCGGGTGGAATACCAGGCCTCTACCCTGAGGGGCAACGAGCGGCTGGAGATAATCTGGACGGTGATCCCCCTCCTCATGGTTCTCTTCCTCTTCGGGGTTACGGTGGAGAGCCTGGTGACCCGCGTCCTGCCCGCCGGGGCCTACCGGGTGGAGGTGGAGGCGCGCCAGTACTTCTGGAATTTCACCTATCCCGAAGGCTTTCGCACCAGCAACGAGCTGGTGATCCCGGTGGAGCGGCGGGTGGAGGTGGCGGGCACAGCGGCCGATGTTCTCCACGCCTTCTGGGCCCCCAACCTGGGTCCCGATGTGGACCTGATCCCCGGCCAGGTTAACCGGACCTTCATCCAGGCCCGCCGCCCCGGGCGCTACCTGGGGGAGTGCAACCAGCTCTGCGGCCCCGGCCACGCCCGCATGCTCTTCCGGGTGATCGTCCTGCCGGGGGCCGAGTACGCCCGCTTCGTGAAGGCGGCCCAGACCTTCAAGCCATCCGCCGCCACGCCCCTGGCCCGGCAGGGGGAGGTCCTTTTCCGGCAGAACTGCGCCGCTTGCCATCGGGTGGAGGGGGTGAGCCAAGGGACGATAGGCCCTGACTTGACCCTCTTCGGCCTGCGGACCACCCTGGGCGCAGGCTTCCTGCCCAATACCCGGGCGAACCTGGAGGCCTGGATCCAAAACGCCCCCGCCCTTAAGCTGGGGGTGCGTATGCCCCCCTTTCCCCACCTGACCCCTCAGGACCTCGAGGCCCTGGCGGCCTACCTGGAGGGCCTAAAGCCTGGGGGCCTGGATTTTAGCACCCTCCCCGAGCGCTAGGAGGTGCAAGGATATGGCGGTAGCGGCAAAGCCCAAGGCGACCCTCTGGTCCTGGATCTGGGACCTCCTGACCACCGTGGACCACAAGAAGGTTGGGCTCATGTACCTTTTCGTCTCCCTGGTGGCCTTTGCGGTGGCGGGGGTCTTAGCGGTCCTGATCCGCGTGCAGCTGGCGGTGCCGGAGAACCGTTTCCTGAGCGCCGAGACCTACAACGAGATCGTCACCCTGCACGGGGCCACCATGCTCTTCTTCTTTATCATCCAGGCCGGTCTCGCAGGTCTCGGCAACTTCCTCGTCCCCCTGATGCTGGGGGAGCGGGACGTGGCCTTGCCCCGGGTCAACGCCTTTAGCTTTTGGGCCTTTTTGGGAGCGGTGATCCTGGTCTATATCTCCTACCTCTTCGGGGGTGCGCCCGCCGCGGGCTGGACCTACTACTACCCCCCTCTCGGCCCGGCCGGAAGGCGGCGGGGTCAACTTCTACGCTTCCAGCATCCTCCTTTTGGGGATCTCCTCCCTCCTTTCCGGGGCCAACTTCCTGGCCACCATCTACAACCTGCGGGCCAAGGGGATGGGCCTTTGGCGGATGCCCATCTACGTGTGGAGCGTATTCGCGGCCAGCATCCTCAATCTCTTCACCCTGGCCGGCCTCACGGTCTCTACGCTTCTGGTCTTTCTGGAGCGGAAGCTCGGCCTCTCCTGGTTCAACCCGGGGATCGGGGGGGACCCCGTCCTCTTCCAGCAGTTCTTCTGGTTCTACTCCCACCCCACGGTCTACGTGATGCTCCTGCCCTATCTGGGGATCCTGGCCGAGGTGGCCTCCACCTTCGCCCGGAAGCCCCTCTTTGGCTACCGCTTCATGGTGTACGCCCAGGTGGGCATCGTGGTCCTCTCCAGCATGGTCTGGGCCCACCACATGTTCACCGTGGGGGAGAGCGCGATCTTCCAAGTCGCCTTTGCCTTCTTCACCGCCCTCATCGCCGTGCCCACGGGGGTGAAGATCTTCAACATCCTGGGCACCCTGTGGCGGGGGGCGCTTCACTTCCGCACGCCCCTCTACTGGGTCATCGGCTTTGTGGTCAACTTTGTGGTGGGGGGCATCACCGGGGTTACGCTTTCCATCATTCCCTTTGACTACGCGGTGCACAACTCCTACTACCTCATCGCCCACTTCCACAACGTCCTCATGGCCGGTAGCGCCTTTGGCTTCTTCGCCGGGCTTTATTACTGGTGGCCTAAGCTCACCGGCCGCATGTACGATGAGCGGCTGGGCAAGCTCCACTTTTGGCTTTTTGAAATAGGCTTCTGGACCACCTTCTTACCCCAGTACCTCCTGGGGATTTTCGGCATGCCCCGCCGCTACTACACCTACCCGATGGGCAACCATCTCTGGGCGGAGCTGAACCTCACCTCTACCGTAGGGGCCTTCCTCCTTCTTCTCGGGGGGCTCGTCTGGGTCTACGCGATGTGGCAGAGCCTCAGCCGCGGGGCGAAGACTCCGGCGAATCCTTGGGGGGCCTGGACCCTAGAGTGGGCGGCGGACTCCCCCCCTAAGGCGTACAACTTTGCCGTGGCCTTTCCGGAGACCTTCCCTTCGGAGCGGCCTCTTTTTGACTGGGCCCGCCTGGGCCTGGCCCCGAGGCCCCTAGACCCTGCGGCCATTCCCCTGCCTAGCGCCACTCCCTGGCCTTTTCTGGCGGCGCTCTTCCTCTTCGGCTTCTTCTTCTTTGCCGCTATGGAGCCCTGGCCCGGTGCCGGAATGGGCGTGTCTCTCCTTCTCTTCCTCTATGCCCTTGTCCGCTGGGCCCTTACCCCGGAGTACGCCGTAGAGCACCATCCCCACACCGTTACCGGCAAGTCCAACGCCTGGATGGGGATGGCCTGGTTCATCGTCTCCGAGGTGAGCCTCTTCGCCATCCTATTCGCCGGGTACCTCTACCTCCGCCTCTCCGGCCACGCGGCGCCTCCCGCCGAAAGGCCTCCCCTGTGGCTCGCCCTCCTCAACACCTTCTTCCTGGTGAGCTCCTCCTTCACCGTGCACTTCGCCCACCACGACCTTAGGCGGGGCCGCCTCAGCCCCTTTCGCTTCGGCCTTCTCGTCACCCTCCTGCTAGGGGCCCTCTTCTTCCTGATCCAGCTTTACGAGTTCGCCCACTTCTACCGGGCGGTAAGCTGGCAGGAGAACCTTTGGACGGGGCTCTTCTTCACCGTGGTGGGCCTTCACGGCCTGCACATTCTCATCGGTGGGACCGGCCTCGCTCTGGCCTATTTCCAGGCCCTTAAGGGCAGGATCACCCCGCACAGCCACGGCACCCTCGAGGCCGCCAGCATCTACTGGCACCTGGTGGACGCCGTTTGGCTGGTCATCGTCACCCTCTTCTACCTCTGGTAAGGCGTGTGGTCCGGGCAGGCGAGGCGTAGGTCCGAAGGCGCCAGGGGGATCTGGAGGAGGGCGCAGAAAAAGCCTTCTTCCCGCCTCAGGTGGCGGCAGGTGAGGCAGAGGCCGGTCTCCGCCATCACCCCCTGGCGCACCAAGGAGGCGAGGAGGGCCATGAGGCCCGGGAGGAGGCCTTCCTGGTCCTCCACGGCGTCCAGGGCCCTTTGCAGGGGCTTGGCGTAGTGCCTCAGGGCTTCGGCGAGCGCCTGGCCCCGTTCCGTGGGCTTTAAGGTCCAACGCCTTAGGTCCTCGGGGTCCCGAGCCTTGTGAAGGAGCCCCTTCCGCTCCAGGGCGGCCAGGGCCCCGCTCACCGTGGCCGGGGTGAGGGCGAGGAGGGCGGCGAGGTCCACCACCCCGGCCGGGCGCTCCGCCAGGTGGAGGAGGAGGCTTGCCTGGGTGGCGGTGAGGCCCAGGCGGTGGGCTTCCCGGGTGAGGAGGGCCCTTTCCGCCTGGGCCAGGCGTTCCAGGAGGGCGAGGAGCTTCTCCTCCACCCCTCTAGCTTAGGGCCGGAAGGCGCTGAAGACGTAGTCGGTGTTCGCCGCCCCCTGGTGGCAGGCGTGGCAGGCCTTGGGGTCTATGGCCAGGGGCTTCTTGTCGGGGCCGAAGGCGTAGTAGCCCCAGCCCCCCGTGTCGCGGTAGCGCCCAGGGTCTTTCACCATGACGCCGATGAGCTTCCTTGGGCCCTCGAGGAGGGCGTTGGCTTCGGTCTTGGCCTCGAGGAGGTCAAAGACGATGACCGTGCCCTTGGGGAAGGGGGTCTTCTTCCCCTCCAGATAGGTCTTTAGGCCCACGGGGTTCACGTAGATGTGGTGGAGCCCCCCGAAGCTCTCGTAGAGGGGGTGGCCGGGCTTGAGCTCCATGCTCTTCACGTGGGTCCAGAGCCGGTAGCCCTCGGGATAGGGAAAGCCGTTCCCGCCGTACTGGGCCAAGGCCAGTACCGCAAAAGCTATAAGGGTCAGTCCCATCCGCTTCATCCCTACCTCCTTAGGACTCCTAAATATTAGACCCCGATCCCCGTTCCTGTCAAGCCCCCAGGCGCGCACCGGCTAAGTGCCCGCACTTTGGTTTCGCGACATGGGATGCCCTTTTTTGGGGCCCCTACCTCGGCGAAAGCCGCGGTGGGGTACTTAAAGCACCTTCCTCGGGCTCCTTCTCTTGCCCTCGCCCTTTGTGGCGGGGGTCAGCCCCTTGGCCCCCTCCTCCGGGTAACCTGAGGCTATGCCTGAAGAGATCGCCACCCTGGCGGGCGGGTGCTTCTGGTGCACGGAGGCGGCCTTCAAGCTCCTTCGGGGGGTCTTGGAGGTGGTGCCGGGCTACGCCGGGGGGCACGTGCCCCATCCCACCTACGAGGAAGTCTGCACCGGGACCACGGGCCACCGCGAGGCGGTGCAGGTGCGCTTTGACCCGGAGGTGCTCCCCTACGCCGACCTCCTCCGCTACTTCTTCGCCGTGCACGACCCCACCAGCGAGGACCGGCAGGGGCCCGACGTGGGGCCTCAGTACAGCCCCGCCATCTTCTACCACTCGGAAGCGCAAAGGCGGGTGGCGGAGGCGGTGATGCAGGAACTCGCCCCCCTCTACCCTAAGCCCATCGCCACCAAGCTCCTCCCCTTCACCACCTTCTACCCCGCCGAGGACTACCACCGGGACTACTTTGCCCGCCACCCCGAGGCCCCCTACTGCCGCTTCGTCATCGCCCCCAAGCTGGAGAAGGCGAAGAAGGCGTTCAAACCCCTCCTTCGCCCTCCAGGATAGCCAAGAGGGCCTGGGCGTTGTTGTAGCGCGTCTCCTTGGCGCCGAAGAGAAGGGACACCGTGCCCTCTTCCCCCAGGGCCTTAAGCCGCGCCAGGGCGGGGTTTCCCTTGAGCTCTTCCCGGTAGCGGCGGACGAACTCCGGGTACTTTCCGGGGTCGTGGGCGAACCAGCGCCTTAGGACGTCGGAGGGGGCGAGCTCCTTGGCCCACCAATCCACCCGCGCCTTCTCCTTGGAAAGCCCCCGGGGCCAGAGCCGGTCCAAAAGGACCCGAAAGCCGTCCTCGGGGGAAGGGGGATCGTAGACCCGCTTGGCACGGAAGGGCATACCCCACCCCTTCAGAACCAGTCCGCCTCCGGCAGGACGCACTCCGGGCACTGGGCCTCTATAAACCGGATCCAGTCCAGAATCTCCTCCGCGTCCCGTATAGGGCCCAGGTGGTAGACCTCGAGGAAGGCGTCCGCCACCAGGGCGCCCCCTTCGGGGAGGGCGGAGAGGAGGGTTCCTTGCGGGTCCAGGAGGAGGGGGAGGGGGCTGGGCCTTGGGGCCTGGGCCAGGAGGTAAGCCTGGGCCCCCAGGGCCTTGAGCTCCGCCTCCCGCGCCGCCAGGTCCTGGGCCAGGGCCTCGCTCCGCAGGAGGACGAGGGGCCTCCCCTTGAGGTCCGGGAGGTAGACCTTGCCCCCCTCCGGGGTCTTGAGGGCGTAGGGGGGAAGGGGCTTGCGCAGGCGGACCATGCCTTACCCTAGGCGGCTTGCCGCCTGGGCGTCAACGAACGGCCTCACCTTTTCGCACCTGGGAAGGGGCATGGAGTCATACCACCCCATGCTGGCGCAAGCCAGCATGGGGGCCCCAGCAGGGATCCCCGGTGGCAGAGAAACGGACGAAGCCGAAAAAAGGGCATCACACCCGCTTCACCGCCAGACCCTCGGCCTCCCCCGCCCTCGCCTGTTCCTCGTCTGCCGTCCAGAAGGGGAGCTTCCGCGGCTCCACCCCGGCCACCCTGGCCACCACCAGGGCGGTGGCCAGGTGCAAGGCGTCGTAGGCCCGGAGTTTGTGGCGCAGGAGGAGCCTTTTGGCCTCTCGGAGAACAGGGGGCTTCGGGGGCACCAGGCGGTACTGCAGGGCGGCGTGGGCCTCCAGGGCTTCTACGGCCAAGCGCACCTCCTCCGGGGTAAGAACGCCTTGCCGCTCCTTGATGCGGAAGGCGGACACCGCCTCCACCACGGCCAGGGAGCTGGTGAGCACCGCCCGAACCTCCGTGAAGAGGGTCCTCACCTCCTCCGCTCCCGGCTCCTCCGGGTCGTAGCGCTTCACCAGGGCGGAGGTGTCCAGGTAGGGGAGGATCACCGCCCCTCCCGGTCTTCCAGGACCGCTTTGGAGAGCCCGAGCCCGCGCCCGGCCACCTTCCCCAGGTAGCGGCGGTAGGCCTCCTCCATCCGGGTCGGGGTCACGGCCCGCTCGGGGACCTCCAAGAGCCCCTCCTCCGCCAGGGCCAGGAGCAAGGGGGCCTCCTCCTCCGGGAGGAGGTCCAAGGCCAGGCGGAGGATCTCCGCCTCGGTGCGCCCCGTGGCGCGGGCCAGGCGTTTCAGCTTGGCCTCTTCCTCGGGGGTGAGGTAGACCTGCTTGCGCAGCATACAGCGCGATTATACATCACTTCGGCGAGTCCCCCAGGTGTGCCGGTCCCTTGCCTTACCCCTTGACCCCGGTCATGGACCGCGCCCGGCCTCGCCCCCACCCTGGGAGGTGGAGGCGCAAACAGTTGAAAAATAGCCCACAAATCCGCGCACTTCCTCTTTCCCATCCCCAGCTCATCCAAAAGCACAAAACTTCACGGAGGGCGGCGAAAGGGACAGGGGGGAGGTAAAATGAAACCAAGGATGCCCGAGGCCAAAGCCGCCAAGCTCTACCTCGGCGTCCACGCCCGCCTGGTCTTCCCCGACCCCGGGGACGAGAAGGCGGTCCTGGACCTCATGCGCAGGTTCTCCGCCGCGATGAGGTTCGCCTACCAGCGCCTTCTAGAGGGAAAGTCCCGGGAAGAGCTCAAGCGGGCGGACGGCCCCTTGTGCACCCTTTTCCACCTCAACACCCGCTACGCCGACGGGGCCATAGAGAAGGCCAAGGCCCTCCTCGCCTCGGCGGAGGAGCTAGGGAACGACCCCCGCAAGGTGGTCTTCGGGGGGAGGGGACTTTTTGAGCAGCTCAAGCGCAAGCACCTCTCGGGAAAACCCCTGGAACACCTCAAGCGCAGGTGGAAGGAGAAGCGCCGAGGACTTCTCTACACTCAAGGCGACAAGGCCAAAGGGGGCAACCCCCACTTCAAGCTCCGGGTGGAAGACGGGGCGCTGTGGCTCCTCGTCCACCTCGGAGAGGAGGGACGGTCCGCCCGCGCCTTGGTGAAGACCTCCCATCCCCATCTGAAAGCCCTCCTGGAACGGGCTCACACGGCGCTCCCCTACAACGCCGAGCTCACGCTCAAGGACGGGAAGGTCTACGCCCACCTCTCCTGGGGCGAGGCGCTTCCCCCTCCCGTCCACACCAGGGCGAACGGGGTCCTGGGGATAGACGTGAACGGCGACCCCTACCACCTGGCCCTCGCGGTGGTCTCCCCCGACGGGAATCTCCAGCGCTACCTGACCCTCTCCCTGGAGGAGGTGGACCGAGCCCCCACCAAGGGGGCCAAGGAGATCGTCCTCTGGAAGGTGGCCCACCAGGTGGTGGCCCTGGCGGAGGAACACGGCACCGCCCTCGCCACCGAGAGGCTCAAACACCTCAGGAAGTCCCGTAAGGGAGACGGCACCGGACGGCACTTTCGCCGCAAGCAGCACCGCTTCGCCTACCGCTCCCTCCTGGAGAAGGTTCACTCCCTGGCCCATAAGCGGGGGGTGGAGGTGGTGGAGGTGGACCCCCGGGACACCTCCACCATCGGGACGCTCAAGTACGCCCCCCAGCTCCACCTCTCCAAGGACGTGGCCGCCGCCTTCGTGATCGGGAGAAGGGCTCTGGGGTACGAAGAGAAGCTTCCCAAGGGCTACAGAGCTCTTCTCTCCGATGAATCCTTCCTCGCCCACGCCGAGGGGTTCCACCAAAGCCGCCTCCAGGAGCTCAAGAAGCTCAGGGAGGCCGAAAGGAACCCCTACCTCAGGCGGAGGCTTTCCCGAGAGATGGGGAAGGCCAAAGCCGTACTTTCTCTCCTTTTGAGCTTTCGGGGCTCTCCAGGGAGCCAGAAGGGGTCAACCGTTGGGTCAACCGTTGGAAGGAACTCCTTGGGCGCCAATCCCTGGCGGGTCCTGAGGGCAGGCCTCTTCCTTCCTCTCCTCGGGCGCGAGGTGCCGAGGGACCTCTCGCCCCTCAAGCCCGTCCTGCACCTGGCGGGACCGTGGGAGAGGTGGCAGGTAGGCCGAGACCCTCATCCTGGTGGGGGGTCGGCGCGCGGTAATGTGCGCTTTGGCTAACCAGGTGAAGGATGCCCCACGTGATCTGCGAGCCCTGCATCGGCGTGAAGGACAGGATCAGGAGGTCTGCCCGGTGGAGTGCATTTACGACGCCGGGGAGCAGCTTTACATCCACCCCGACGAGTGCATTGACTGCGGGGCCTGCGTGCCCGCCTGCCCGGTGAACGCCATCTACCCCGAGGAGGACGTTCCGGAGCAGTGGAGGATTTACATAGAGAAGAACCGCACCTGGGCCCAGACCCTGCCCAACGTACACGTGCCGGAGGGCTAGCCCAGGCGCACCCAGTAGGGTTCTCTATTCCCTTGGCACGCCCCCCGGAAGGCGCAAAGGCCGCAGGCCGTCCCGCAACCGAGGGGCCGGGCGTAGCCCCGGGCCGCCAGCTGCTGGAGGAGGAGCTCTGCCGTCTTTGGCCTCAGGCCCAGGGCCTGGGCCAGTTGGGAGGCGGTCTTGGGGGTGGCGAGGAGGGCGAGGGCTTCCTGGATCATGGCCAAAGGCGACTGGAGGCGAAGGCCAGAAGGTAGGCCACGAAAAGCTGGTAGGCCACGGCGAACCGAGTCCAGGCCCCTCCCACCACCTGCCTGAGGGCGGTGAGGGTGGCCACGCAGGGGGTGTAGAGGAGGACGAAGACCAGGTAGGCCAGGGCGCCCTGGGGGCTCGCGGCCCCTTTCAGGGCCGCCTGGAGGGGCGTGGGCTCGAGGGCAGGCAGAAGGCTCGGGGGGGCGAGGAGGGCGAAGAGCCCCTGCAGGGTTCCGGTCAAGGCCCCCTCGAGCCCCTGGGCCAGGGCCTGGAGCCCCTGGAGGAACCCCAGGGGGCTTGCGGCCTCGGCCCCCAGAAAGCTCACCCCCAAGGCCCCCACCACCACCTCCTTGGCCACGAAGCCCGGCACCAAGGCGCCCACCAGCCGCCAGTCGCCGAGGCCCAGAGGGGCGAAGAGGGGGGTGAGGGCCTGGGCCAGGAGGGCGTAGGGGGTGGACCCGGCCAAGGGGACGTGGAGCAGGGCCCAGATGAGGAGGACCGCCAGCAGGATGGGCCCCCCGGCCCCCCGCACGAAACTCCCGGTGCGGACCAGGGAGAGGCGGAGAAGAAGCCTAAGGGGAGGGAAGCGGTAAGGGGGAAGCTCCATGGCGCTCTCGCCCGCCCCCGCCTCCAGGGCCCTCCCTAGGAGGAAGGCGGTGAGGAGGCCCGTGGCCAGCCCGAGGAGGTAGAGGCCGAAGACCACCAGGGGGGCGCGCTCGGGGAAGAAGGCGAAGGCGAAGAGGGTGAAGACCGGAAGCCTGGCGCCGCAGGCCAGAAAGGGAATGGCCAGGGCCACCCTAAGCCGGTCCAGGGGGTGGGCGAGGGCCCGGGTGGCGTAAACGGCGGGCACGTTGCACCCGAAACCCAGAACCAAGGGGATGAAGGCCTTGCCGGGAAGGCCTGCCCAGCTCATGATCCGGTCGGCCACGAAGGCCATGCGGGCCAGGAAGCCGGAGGTTTCCAGGAAGGCCAGGGCCAGGTAGAGGAGGAAGAGGACGGGGGTGAAGGAGAGCACCGTGCCTGCACCCGCCACCACCCCTTCCGCTAGGAAGGAGCGGAGAAGGGAAGGGAGGGGAAGGGCGGCAAGCCACCCTGCAAGCACCTCCTGGACCCGGCCCACCAGGTCCACCCAGGGGGCGGAGAGGGCGAAGGTGAAGCGGAAGGCCAGGAACATGGCCAAAAGGAAGAGGGGCAGGCCCAGAAGGGGGTGCAGGACCAGGCGGTCCAGCCTCTCGGTGAGGGAGGGTGGAGCCTCCTTGCGGCGGACGGCGTGGCGGTAAACCTCTTGGGCCCTTTGGTAGCGGGCCTCGAGGGCCAGGAGGTAGGGGTCAAGCCCCTTTGCTAGAAGCCTTTCCCGCTCCTCTTCGGCGCGCCTCTGGGCCTCTTGGGGCAGGGGCACCCCCTCCCCCAGGAGGGCGAGGAGGCCGAGGGCCCGGCGGGCGGGCTGGGGGATGAGGGGCTCCAGGCGGGCCAGGGCTTCTTCCAGGGGAGGGGGGTAGCGCACGGGAGGGTCAGGGACCCGGGCCTCGAGGGCCTTCTCCAAGACGCCCTCCACCCGGCCCCGGCTGGCTATGGCGCCGACCACGGGCAGGCCCAGGGCCTCCTCCAAAGCGGCGAGGTCCACCTCCAAGCCCTTGGCCTCGGCCTCGTCCAGGAGGTTCACCACCAAAGCGGTGGGGAGGGCCAGCTCCATGGCCTCCAGGGCCAGGATCAGGCTCCGCTCCAGGTTGCCCCCGTCCAGGACCAGCAGCAGGCGGTCCGGCGGGTCCAGGAGGAGCTCCTTTAGGACCAGGGCCTCCTCGGGAGAGGTGGGGAGGAGGCTGTAGGTGCCGGGGAGGTCCACCAGCTCCACCCGGGCTTCTCCCAGGCGGAGGTAGGCCGAGAGCCTTTCCAGGGTGGTCCCGGGCCAGTTGCCCACCTCGAGGCTCGCCCCCGCCAAGGCGTTGATGAGGGAGCTCTTCCCCGTGTTGGGGTTGCCCACCAGGGCCCAGCGTTCCTCGCCTTTGAGGACCGGGGTGGCGGCGTCGCAACGGGGGCAACTCATGCTTCCTCCAGGGGCTCCACCAGGACCTGGCGGGCCTCGCTCTCCCTCAGGAGGAGAAAGGCGTCCCCGGCCCGCACCTCCAGGGGATCCCCCAGGGGGGCTCGCAGGAGGACCTCCACCAGGACCCCGGGCCTCAAGCCCAGGGCCAGAAGCCGCCTGCGCTCAGGGGGCACCCGCAGGACGCGGGCACGGGCGCCGGGGGGAAGATGGGCCAGGGAGGGCATGGGCATCACCTAAGGGGGAGGTTATCCCGAAGGGGGGTTAAAGTCAAGTATTCCGGTCGGATTTTATGATTTGCAAATGGTAAGCGTTAGCGTTTGATCAGGCCTTCCAGGGCCCCGGGGTCCGGCACCTCTACCCGCCGCCCCGCGAGGCGGATAAGCCCCTGTCGGTAAAGCTCCCCCAGGTTGCGGGAAACCGCCTCGGGCACCGTGCCCAAAAGGGCGGCGAGCTCGGGGTTGGTGGGCAGGCGGAAGCCCTGCCCCTCTTCGGCGAGCCTTTCCAGGAGGAACTCGCAGAGCCTTTCCCGCACCTCGTGGAAGACCAGACGGTCCAGGAGGTGGAGGAGCTGGCCTTGGCGGCGGGCCAGATAGCGGATCAGGGCCCGGGCCAGGGGGGGTCTTTCCTCCAGGAGTTGGAAAAAGCGGTCCTTGGGAATGGCCAGAACCTCGCTCTCCTCCAGGGCCTCGGCGCTGGCCGGGTAGGTGGGGCGTTCCAGAAAGAGGGCCACCTCGGCCAGGACCCGCCCCGGCCCCTCCACGTGCAGGACCACCTGCTTCCTTCCCTCGGGGTCCAGCTTGTAGACCTTGACAAGCCCCTTCTGCACCACGAAGAGGCCCCGCACGGGCTCCCCTTCCAGGAAGAGGAGTTCGCCTTTGCGCAGGCGCCGGGACCGGGCCTCCGCCGCCAGGGCCTTTAGGTCCTCGGGGGCGAGCTCGCGGAAAAGGGGTATCTGGGCGAGGTCCATCTTCACTCCTTCAGGGCGAGGAGGCGCTTTCGGGCCTCCTCCAGGAGGGGCTCGAGCCTCAGGGCGCGGGCGTAGGCTTCCTTGGCCACCTCCTTGTACCCCAGGGCTTCCGCTAACTCTCCCAGGCGCAGAAGCCCGGAGAGGGCCCTTTCCTGCAGGTAGGCCCGTTCGGCCTCCGCCCACTCCCCGTAGGGATCGTCGCCGAAGAGGGGGCCCTTGTAGAGCTCCAGGGCCTGGCGCAGGGTCTTGAAGGCGGCGAGGCCCTCCTCGAGGTCCGCCTTGCGCATCAGGGCCTCAAAGCGCTCAAAGTCCAGGAAGCGGTTCTCGGGGAGCCTTAGCCGGTAATACTCCCCCTCCCGCTCCACGATCCCCGGCAGGGCCTTGCGCAGGTGGTAGACCAGGGTGTACACCTCCTGCCGGGCCTTTTCCGGAGGGAGTTCGGGGAAGAGGGCTTCGGCGAGGTCTTCGGCGTACAAGGCCCGGTCCTTGTTGGCCAGAAGGAGTTTGAGAAGGCGCCAGGCACCCTGCCTGCCGAAGCGCCTTGGGGTAAGTTCCTGCCCCTGGTAGCGCACCCGGAACTCCCCGAGGGCGTATACCTCCAGCTCGGGGAAGGCCAAGGCCCTCCCCTCCTTGGGGAAGAGCAGGGGGAGGGCCAGCCGCTCCAGCCAGAGGACCGGGGCCGCAGGGCCCGTGGGGGGGCGTGGGGGGCGGGCGTGGAAAAGGGTCTGGACCGCCACCACCTCGCCTCGAGCCCAGAGGGGGAGGCAGATCCGGGGACGGCCCTCGGCCTCGGGGCAGTCGGGGAGACCGTTTTTTAGGCCCACCACCTCCCCGCGCCAGGCGGGGCAGTCCCTCATGGTGCAGGGCGGGGCCCAGCCCAGCTCCACCCAGGGCCCCTCCCGCGCCACCACCCGCACCCCCGTGGCCCCGGCCAGGAGGCGCACCTCCCGCAGGAGGTTGAGGAGGGCCTCGGAGGCCTCGCCCCGGAGGAGGTGCTGGGCGAGGGCCTGCAACCCCACCTCCCCTAGGCGGGTCAGGAGGGTGTAAAGGGCGCTGGCGAAGAGAGGGCCCACGCGGCCGAGGGTATCCAAAAGCGCCTCGTGGTCCACCTGGGGGTTGCGGGAAGCGAGGTTCAGAACGCCGATGAGGCCGTGGGGGAGCTCCAGGGGGTAGCAGACATAGGTCTGGTAGCCCAATTGCTTCACTTTTTGCCTTAGGTAGCGAGGATCCTCCCCCAGGGCGTGGGTGAAGAGGGGCTCGCGCCTCAGGGCCACGATCCCCGGGTAACCTTCCCCCAGCTGGAACCAGGGCCTTTCCAGGAAAGCCTCCCGGTGAAGCCCGTCGTAGGCGGTGAGGATCAGGTGGTGCCCCTCGGGGTCGGCGAGGAAGAGCTCCGCCGCCTCCATGGCCAAGGCCTCCCTCAGGGTCTTGAGGAAGCCCTGGAGGCCCTGGGGGAAGCCCTCGGGGTGGCGAAGGAGGTGCTGGGAGAGGCGGGAAAGCTCCAGCAACAGGTCCGGCGGTTCGCCCCTCTCCGGGTGGAGTTCCACCAGGAACCCCCCGTTTTCCGGATAGCCCTGGCAACGAAGGCGCCGCCCCTTGAGGAGGAGGGGGGTGGAGGCCCGGTAGGCCCCCCGCTTCAGTTCCCGGAGCACCGGGCAGCGGACGCAAAGCGGCCTGCCAAAGGGGTCCTGGCCTTGAACCAGATCGGCGCAGGGGAGGTTTGTCCCTTCCAGGCCCAAGGAGGGGTCGGCCTCAACCTCCCGAACCAGGCCCCTTTTGTCCAGGCGCATCCGGGCCAAGGGCTTCATCTGCCCTAAGCCTAAGAGGTTTCTTTTAGGACAGATGTCCCGGGCCCGGAAAGCCCTTGCCAGGGCCTCTCTCCAGACTGGGGACCGGAGGTGAGGATGCAGGGAAAAAGGATCCTTCCCCTAGCCTTGGCCCTTCTTCTGGGATGGACCTTCGCCCAGGAGGGAAAGGCCCTCTACCAAACGCACTGCGCCGCCTGCCACGGAGCCGAGGCCCAGGGCATCCCGGGGGCCATCCCCCCCTTGGCGGGAAACCCCAGGGTCCAGGACGAGGCCTATGTGCTCAAGGTGGTGCGGGAGGGGCTTTCTGGGCCTTTGGAGGTGAGAGGGGCCACCTACCAGGGCGTCATGCCCCCCCTGCCCCAGGTCTCCGAGGCCGAGGCCCGGGCCGTCGCCCAGTACCTGAAGGGGTTGGGCGGGACAGCCGCCGAGGCGGCCGCCCCGGCCCCCAAGGTCCAGGGGGACCCCGCCTTGGGAAGGGCCCTCTACCTGGGCCAGAAGGCCCTCAAGAACGGCGGGGCGCCCTGCCAGGCCTGCCACACCGTGGCCGGGGTGGGCTTTTTCGGGGGCGGTTCTTTGGGCAAGGACCTAACCGACGCCGCCAAGCGCCTGGGCGGGGAGGCGGGCCTCGCCGCCCTCCTGGAAAACCCCGCCTTCCCGGTGATGCGGGAGGCCTACAAGGGGAAGCCCCTGACCAAGGAGGAAGCGAGCGCTATCGCCGCCTTCCTGGTGGAGGTCTCCCAGAAGGCCCCCAGACCCCCTTCCTTGTACCTATGGCGCTTCTTGGTGGCGGGCCTAGCGCTCATGGCCCTTTTCCTGCTCTACCAGGCGGCCCTTTGGCAGTTGCGTCCCAGAAGCCTTGCGGAGAGGATCCGCGCCCAGCTTAGGAGGTGAACATGCGGGACTGGATCAAGGAGATAGAAAGCCCGGCAGAGCGGAAGTGGGAGGAGTTCTACCGCAACCGCTTCCAGCACGACAAGCGGGTGCGCACCACCCACGGGGTGAACTGCACCGGCTCCTGCTCCTGGGAGGTCTTCGTCAAGGACGGGATCGTCACCTGGGAGCTCCAGGCCACGGACTACCCGAGCCTCGAGGCGGGCCTCCCCCCCTACGAGCCCCGGGGGTGCCAGCGGGGCATCAGCTTCAGCTGGTACCTCTATAGCCCCATCCGGGTGAAGTACCCCTACGCCAAGGGGGCCCTCCTGGACCTCTGGCGGGAGGCCAAGGCCAAGCACCCAGACCCCGTGGCCGCCTGGGAGGCCATCCAGAACGACCCCCACAAGCGCAAGCGCTACCAGAAGGCAAGGGGTAAGGGGGGCTTCCGCCGGGCGAGCTGGGACGAGGTCCTGGAGCTCATCGCCGCCGCCGTGGTGTCCACGGTGAAGCGCTACGGCCCGGACCGCGTCATCGGTTTCTCGCCCATCCCCGCCATGAGCCAGATCTCCTACGCCGCCGGCAGCCGCTTCCTCTCCCTTTTGGGCGGGGTGCCCATGAGCTTCTACGACTGGTACTGCGACCTGCCCAACGCCTCCCCGGAGATCTGGGGCGAGCAGACCGACGTCCACGAGTCCGCCGACTGGTACAACGCCCGCTTCATCGCCGTCATGGGCTCCAACCTCAACATGACCCGCACCCCCGACACCCACTTCATCGCCGAGGTGCGGCACGCCGGGGCCAAGCTCACCGTCTTCAGCCCCGACTTCTCCCAGGTGTCCAAGTACGCCGACTGGTGGATCCCCATCCACCCCGGCCAGGACGGGGCCTTCTGGATGGCGGTGAACCACGTCCTCCTCAAGGAGTTCTACGCCGAGCGGGAGGTGCCCTACTTCCAGGACTACCTGAAGCGCTACACCGACGCCCCCTTCCTGGTGGAGATCAAGGACGGCCGCCCGGGGCGCTACCTGAGGGCGAGCCGCCTCGCCGGGTACGCCGAGGAGGAAAACGGCGACTTCAAGCTCCTCATCTTTGACGAGGCCAAGGGTCCGAGGATGCCCATGGGAACCCTGGGCTTCCGCTGGCAGAAGGAGAAGGGGAAGTGGAACCTGAAGCTGGAAGACCCCAGGACCGGGGAGCCCCTAAACCCCCGCTTAAGCCTTCTCGGGGTGGAGGACGAGGTGGCCCTGGTGGAGTTTGACGACTTCGCCTCGGACCGGAAGCTCAGGCGGGGGGTGCCGGTCAAGTACGTGGCCACCAAGGACGGGGAGAGGGTCGCCGTGGCCACGGTCTTTGACCTCCTCATGGCCCAGTTCGGGGTGGGCCGGGGCCTTCCCGGGGACTACCCCACTTCCTACGAGGACGACCTCCCCTACACCCCCGCCTGGCAGGAGAAGTGGACCGGGATCCACCGGGACACCCTCCTCAAGTACGCCCGGGCCTGGGGGGAGAACGGCCTCAAGACCAAGGGGAGGAACCTCATCATCATCGGGGCCGGGATCAACCACTGGTACCACAACAACCTCATGTACCGGGCGGGGATCGTGGCCCTCATGCTCACGGGGAGCGTGGGGGTGAACGGGGGCGGCCTCGCCCACTACGTGGGCCAGGAGAAGCTGGCGAACCAGGCCTCCTGGGGGCCCATCGCCTTCGCCACCGACTGGGGCTACCCGCCGAGGCAGCAGAACACCCCGAGCTTCCACTACGTCCACTCCGACCAGTGGCGGTACGAGAAGGGCTTTGCCGCCTACGACAAGACGGCTAAGGGGCTTTCCGACCACACCCTGGACCACCAGGTGCGGGCGGTGCGGAAAGGGTGGCTCCCCTTCTTCCCCCAGTTCCACAAGAGCCCCCTGGAGGTGGTGCGAGAGGCCGAGGCCAAGGGGGCGAAGACCGAGGCCGAAATCGTCCAGCACGTGGTGGAGGCCCTGAAGCGGGGAGAGCTCCGCTTCGCCGTGGAGGACCCCGACGCCCCCGAGAACTGGCCCCGGGTCTGGTTTATCTGGAGGGGGAACGCCATCGGCACCAGCGCTAAGGGACACGAGTACTTCCTCAAGCACTATCTGGGAACCCACACCAACGCCATCGCCGAGGAGGTGGCCGAGGGGCACGTCACGGAGGTGGTCTACAGGAAGCCCGCCCCTGAGGGGAAGCTGGACCTGGTGGTGGACCTGAACTTCCGCATGGACACCAGCGCCCTCTACTCGGACATCGTCCTGCCCGCCGCCACCTGGTACGAGAAGGACGACCTGAACACCACCGACCTCCACACCTTCATCAACCCCCTCCAGGCCGCCGTGCCCCCCGCCTGGGAGTCCAAGCCTGACTGGGAGATCTTCAAGGCCCTCGCCAAGAAGGTTTCCGAGCTCGCCCGGGTCCACCTTCCCAAGCCCGTCAAGGACATCGTCATGATTCCTCTCCAGCACGACACCCCCGACGAGCTCGCCCAGCTCGAGGACCGGGACTGGAAGCGGGGCGAGGTGGAGCCCATCCCCGGCAAGACCATGCCCAAGTTCCGGGTGGTGGAGCGGGACTACACCAAGCTCTACGAGAAGTTCGTCACCCTGGGCCCCACGGTGGAGAAGGTGGGCGTGGGGATGCACGGGCTCACCATCCCCGTGGAGGACTTCTACAAGGAGCTGGCCGAGCGCCAGCCCAGGCGCTACGAGGGGGAGAAGCGGCCTTCCCTCGAGGAGGCCCGCCAGGTGGCCGAGGCCATCCTCCTCCTGGACCCCGTGTCCAACGGGGAGCTTGCCTACCGGGCCTTCCTGGACGAGGAGAAGAAGACCGGGGTGAGGCTTACCGACCTCGCCGAGGGGAACCGCCACGTGCGCATCGCCTTCAAGGACATCGTGGCCCAGCCTCGCCGCCAGCTCACCACCCCCACCTGGAGCGCCATCATCAACCAGGGCCGCGCCTACAGCCCCTACACCTTGAACGTGGAGCGCCTCGTTCCCTGGCGCACCCTCACGGGGAGGCAGCACTTCTACCTGGACCACCCCAACTACCTGGCCTGGGGCGAGCACCTTCCCACCTACAAGCCCCGCCCCGAGGTCTTCATGCTCCAGGAGACGGAGAAGGCGGCCAAGGAGGCCCAGGGCAAGCTTCTGAACTACATCACCCCCCACGGGAAGTGGTCCATCCACTCCACCTACTCGGAGAACCACCGCATGATGACCCTCTCTCGGGGCGGCTACCCCGTCTGGCTCAACGACAAGGACGCCGCCGAGCTCGGCATCCGGGACAACGACTGGGTGGAGCTCTTCAACGACAACGGGGTCTTCGTGCAAAGGGCCATCGTCTCCGCCCGGATCCCCAGGGGCACGGTCTTCGTTTACCACGCCACCGAGCGCACCGTGGGCATCCCCAAGAGCCCCTTGAGGGGCAAGCGGGCGGGGATGAACAACTCCATCACCCGGGCTCGGCTCAAGCCCGTGCTCATGTCGGGCGGCTACGCCCAGTTCACCTACGCCTTCAACTATTGGGGCCCCGTGGGGGTGAACCGGGACACCTGGGTTTACGTGCGCAGGCTGGAGACACCGCCGGAGTGGTAAGGAGGGAACCCATGAAGGTTAGAGCCCACATGTCCATGCTCTTCCACCTGGACAAGTGCATCGGCTGCCACACGTGCTCCATCGCCTGCAAGAACCTCTGGACGGATAGAAAGGGCGCGGAGTACATGTGGTGGAACAACGTGGAAACCCGCCCTGGGGCCGGCTACCCTACGGGCTGGGAGGACCAGGAGCGCTTTAGGGGGGGCTGGGAGTACAAGGACGGCCACCTGGACCTCCGCCTCCACTCCCGCACCCAGGGGCTCCTGCGCCTCTTCTTCAACCCCGCCTTGCCCTCCCTGGACGACTACTACGAGCCCTTCACCTTCCGCTATTCGGACCTCTTTACCGCCCCCGAGGGCGAGGACCAGCCCACGGCCATCCCCGTGTCCATGATCACCGGGGAGCCCATGACCCCAGAGGCCGGCCCCAACTGGGACGACGACCTCGGGGGAAGCCCCCTCTACGCCCAGAACGACCCCAACCTGAAGGCCCTGGACCCCGAGGTGCGGGCCCAGCTTGCGGAGATTGAGGGCGTGGTCTTCCAGTACCTGCCCCGGATCTGCAACCACTGCTTAAACCCCGCCTGCGTGGCCGCCTGTCCCTCGGGGGCCATCTACAAGCGGGCGGAGGACGGGGTGGTCCTGGTCAACGAGAACAAGTGCAAGGCCTGGCGGATGTGCGTGGCCGCCTGCCCTTACAAGAAGGTCTACTACAACTGGGCCACGGGGAAGAGCGAGAAGTGCATCCTCTGCTTCCCCCGGCTGGAGACGGGCCAGGCCCCGGCCTGCGCCCACTCCTGCGTGGGGCGCATCCGCTACATGGGGGTCCTCCTCTACGACGCCGACCGCATCCCCGAGGCGGCCATGGTGCCGGACGAGGAGCTGGTGGCGTCCCAGCTCTCCCTCATCCTGGACCCCTTTGACCCCGAGGTCATCGCCGCCGCCAAGGCCGAGGGGATTGACGAAGGGTGGATCCAGGCCGCCCAGAAGAGCCCCATTTACAAGTTCGTCAAGACCTGGGGGCTGGCCCTTCCCCTCCACCCCGAGTACCGCACCCTGGCCATGATGTTCTACGTCCCACCCCTTTCCCCGGTGGTGGCCACGGTGGAGAAGGCCCTACGCAGTAGCCAAGGGAACGGGGGCCTGGTGCGCCTGGACCTCCCGGAGACGGACCTGGACTTTGAGGTCTACGCGGCCCTGGAGAAGGCCCGCATGCCGGTGAGGTACCTCGCCAACCTCTTCGCCGCGGGCAACGAGGCGCTCATCGTTCCCATTCTCAAGAAGATGCTGGCGGTGCGGATCCTCAAAAGGCAGGAGAGCCTCGAGGGCCGCCCCACGGAGAAGGCCCTCCGGGTCCTGAAGGACGCCGGCCTCACCCTGGAGGAAGCCGAGGCCATCTACCGCCTCACCACCCTGCCCACCCTGGAGGAGCGCTTCGTCCTGCCTCCCTACCACCGGGAGATGGCCGCCGAGGTCTGGAAGGACCCCTTGGCCCACAAGGGGGAGACGGGGCTGGGCTACATCCAGCCGCCCCTGCGCGGGGAGTAGGAGGGGACCATGGGAAACCCTGAGCTTTTGGAAACCCTGGCCCTGGCCCTCGCCTACCCCATGCCGGGCCACCTGGAGGAACTCTGGCGGCGCTGGATCGCCTGCCCCAGGGGTCCGGCCAAGCAGAGGCTGGAGCGCTTCCTGCGCCAGGTGGAGGACCTCTCCTTGGGGGAGTGGGAGGAGCTCTACACCCGCACCCTGGACCTCACCCCCACCACCGCGCCCTACGTGGGCTTCGCGGTGTACGGGGAGAGCTACCAGCGGGGGGAGCTTCTCGCCGCCTTGGTGCGGGCCTTCCGCGAGCTCGGGCTGGACCCGGGGAGCGAGCTTCCCGACCACCTGAGCAATGTCCTCCGCTACCTGGCCCGGGCGGAGGAGCCTCTGCCGGAGCTTGCGGAGATCCTTCCCCGGGCCCTTGCCGAGATGCACAAGACCCTCAAGACCCTGGACGCCAAGAACCCCTACCTCCTGGTCCTCGAGGCGGTCCAGGAGGCTTTGCAGGGGATAGCGGAAAGGAGGTGACGCATGAACTGGAACACCCTCTTCTTCGGCGTCTTCCCCTACATCGCCTTGACCCTGGCGGTGGCGGTGACCGCCTACCGCATGGTCTACAGGCCCTTCTCGGTCTCGGCCCAGTCCAGCCAGCTTTTGGAGCAGAAGCGCCTCTTCTTCGGCTCCACCGCCATGCACTGGGGCCTGGTGATCGTGCTTCTGGGCCACCTCTTGGCTCTCCTGGTGCCCAAGGGGCTCCTCCTTTGGAACGCCGTGCCCTTAAGGCTTTACCTCCTGGAGATCACCGGGCTCGGCCTTGGGCTTTGGGCCCTCTTCGGCACCTACATCCTCCTCGCCCGGCGCGTCTCCGTGGCCCGGGTGCGGGCGGCCTCCACCCCCATGGACTACCTGGTCCTGGTGGTGGTCTTCGTCTCGGCGCTCACCGGGGTCCTCACCGCGGTCCTCTACCGCTACGGGTCCTTCTGGTTCCCGGCGGTGATGACCCCCTACCTCTGGTCTGTCCTCACCCTGAACCCGAGGCCTGAGCTCCTCCAGGACCTTCCCTTCTGGACGAAGCTCCACGTCTTCAACTTCTGGCTCTTCCTGGCCCTTTTCCCCTTCTCCAGGCTCGTCCACATCATCACCGTGCCGCTTGGGTACGTGGCGCGGCCCTGGCAGATCGTCGTCTGGGTGCGCAAGCTTGCGAGGTGAACCATGACCCACGATCCCCTTCAGCTGCAAAAGGAGCGCCCTGACCGCATCCGGGTGCTCTGGCTTTCCACCCTCGCCTTTACCCTGATGTTCGCCGTGTGGCTGATGTTCGGGGTGTTGGGCGTACCCATCCGCAAGGAGTTCGGCCTCACGGACGTGCAGCTTTCCTGGATATCGGCCGTGGCCATCCTGAACGGGTCCCTGTGGCGGCTTCTCGCCGGGATCCTCGCGGACCGCTACGGGGGGCGCTTGGTCTTCACCCTCATGCTCTTCTTCACCGCCATCCCCGCCTACTTGGTCTCCCGGGCAGGAAGCTACGAGGAGCTCCTCCTTTACGCCTTCCTGGTGGGCTTCGCCGGCAACAGCTTCAGCGTGGGCATCGCCTGGAACTCCGCCTGGTTTCCCAAGGAGCAGCAGGGCTTCGCCCTAGGGGTCTTCGGGGCGGGCAACGTGGGGGCCAGCGTCACCAAGTTCATCGGACCGGCCCTCATCACCAGCGTCCCTGCTGCTGGGTACCTAGGCGGGCTCATCCCGGGGGGGTGGCGCTTCATCCCCTTCCTCTACGCCGTTCTTCTTGTCCTTATGGGCTTCGTCCTCTGGTTCGGCACCCCTCGGCAGGACAAGCGCCCGGGCCAGGGGAGGCCCTTCCTGGAGATGCTAGGGCCCCTCCGCTACGTGCGGGTCTGGCGCTTCAGCCTCTACTACGTGGTGGTCTTTGGGGCGTACGTGGCCCTCTCCGCCTGGCTTCCCAAGTACTACGTGGACGTCTTTGGCCTTCCCCTGCACGAGGCGGCCCTCCTCACGGCGCTCTTCATCTTCCCGGCGAGCCTTTTGCGCCCGGTGGGCGGGTACCTCTCCGACCGCTTGGGGGCCCGGCGGGTGATGTACTGGACCTTCGGCATCATCCTTCTGGCCTCGGGCGTCCTGATGATGCCCGAGGGGCACATCGTCCTCTACACCAAGGCGGGGACCAAGGAGATCATGCGTTTCACCATGAACGTCTGGCTCTTCACCGCCTTGGTGTTCCTTATCGGCGTGGGGATGGGTATCGGCAAGGCGGCCGTCTACAAGCACATCCCCACCTACTTCCCCAAGGACGTGGGGGCGGTGGGTGGGCTTGTGGGGATGCTGGGGGCCCTGGGCGGCTTCTTCCTCCCGCCCCTCTTCGCCTACGCCCAGGCCTGGACCGGTCTTCCCCAGATGACCTTCTTCGTCCTCTTTGTTCTGACACTTCTCGCCTTCCTCTGGATGCACCTCACGGTGCTAAAGCTTCTCCAAGCGGAGGCCCAGCACCTGAGGAACGAGTTTGAGCTGAAAGGAGACCCCAAATGACCCGCATTAAAGCCACCGAGTGGCTTCCCGAGTGGAACCCTGAAGACCCCAAGCGCTGGGACCCGGCCCTGGCCTGGCGCACCCTCTGGATCACCACCTTTAACCTCACCCTGGCCTTCATCACCTGGTACGTGGTGAGCGCCCTGGTGGTGCGCCTGCCCAAGGCGGGGTTTGATTTGAACACCACGCAACTCTTTTGGCTGACGGCCATGCCCGGCCTGGCCGGGGGTACCTTACGCATCGTCTGGACCTTTCTGCCCCCCATCCTGGGCACCCGCCGGCTGGTAACCTTCTCCACCCTGCTCCTCCTTGTTCCCCTCCTGGGCTGGGGCTTTGCCGTGCAGAACCCCGGGACCCCCTATGGGGTGCTCCTCCTCCTGGCCTTTTTGGCCGGCATCGGCGGGGGTAACTTCTCCGGCTTCATGCCCTCCACCAGCTACTTCTTCCCCAAGCGCCTCCAGGGGACGGCTTTGGGCTTGCAGGCGGGCATCGGTAACTTTGGCGTTTCCATCGTGCAGTTTGTGACCCCATGGATCGTCGGCTTCGCCCTCTTCGGCTCCCTCCTGGGCGGGCCGCAGACCTTCACCCCCAAGCCCGGGGTGTCCCAGCCCATCTGGCTGCAGAACGCCACCTTGGTCTGGGTGCCCCTCGTCTTGTTGGGCGCCCTCCTCGCCTGGGTCTACCTCCGAAGCGTGCCCATCCGGGCCAACTTTCGCGAGCAGCTGGACATCTTCCGGGACAAGCACACCTGGATCATGACCAGCCTGTACATCATGACCTTCGGATCGTTCTCGGGCTTCTCCGCCATCTTCCCCCTCTTGATCCGCGAGGTCTACGGGGAGTTTGAGGGGGCTCCTGACCCCTTGCGGTACGCCTTCCTGGGGCCCTTGGTGGGTTCCTTGGCCCGGGTGGTAGCCGGCCCCTTCGCCGACCGCTTGGGCGGGGCGGTGGTCACCCAGGTTTCGGCCCTCGGCATCTTTTTCTCCGCCCTCCTCGTCACCCTCTTCACCCGGCCTACTTCCCTGGAGCAATTTCCGATGTTCCTGGTGGCCATGCTCCTGGTCTTCTTCTTCAGCGGCGTGGGAAACGCCAGCACCTTCAAGCAGATGCCCATGATCTTCCCGCCCCGGCAGGCGGGGGGGGTCATCGGTTGGACGGCGGCCGTGGCCGCCTACGGGCCCTTCCTCTTCTCCACCCTGGCCGCCTACACCCAGCGGGCCACGGGGGGGTTTACCGCCTTCTTCTACGGCCTCATGGTTTTCTACGCCCTTAATCTCTTCCTGAACTGGTACTACTACGCCCGCAAGGGGGCAGAGAAGCCCTGCTGAGCTGAGAAAGCCCCCGGGTGGGAAGGTCCGCCCGGGGGCTATCCTTGACCCAGGTCATGGCCTTCCCGCTCGAGGCCCTGGGAAACTGGGGGCGCTATGGAGCTGGACGTGCGCGCGATCCCCCCGAGGGAAAGACACCCCAAGATCTTCGGCGTCTTTGACGCCCTGGCCCCCGGCGAGAGCTTCGTCCTCGTCAACGACCACGACCCCAAGCCCCTCTACTACCAGCTTTTGGCCGAGCGCCCGGGGCAGGTGGACTGGACCTACCTTGAGGAGGGCCCGGAGGTATGGCGGGTGCGGATCGGGAAGAGGTAGTCCGCCCCGAGATGAAGGTGGCGGAGGTCCTAAGGCGCTGGCCCCACCTCCTCGAGGTCTTGGTGGCGGCGAGCCCCGCCTTCCAGAAGCTCAAGAACCCCCTCCTCCGCCGCACCATGCCCAACCTCGTCACCGTGGCCCAGGCGGCGAGGATCGGGGGGCTCACCCCGGAAGAGCTCGTGGCGCGCCTCAACCGGGCCTTAGGGGTGGAGGCCAGGCCCCCCCTGGCGGGGGCGGAGGAGAGCCTCCTCGGCACCCCGCCCCCTCCCTGGCTTTCCGCCCCCGTGGACTTCCACCTGGACGTGCGGCCCATCCTGGAAGGAGGCGGGGAGCCCTTCCAGAACATCATGGCCGCCGCCAAGGAGGTGAAGCCGGGGGAGAGGCTCGTGCTGGAGGTGCTCTTTGAGCCCGTCCCCCTCTACCGGGTCCTGGCCAAGCAGGGCTTTCTCGCCTGGTGCGAGAAGGTGGGGGAGAGGCACTACCGGGCCCACTTCTACCGCCAAGGGGCAGGGGAAAGGGAAGGACCCACACGGCGGGCCTCCCTCACCGAGGCCGACTGGGAGGACTTCCAGGCCGAGGTCTTTATTGAGGAAAACCTGGAGCCCCCCCTCCCCATGATGCGGGTCCTCGAGGCCCTGGCCGCCCTCAAGCCGGGGGAGAAGCTCCTCGTCCACCACGTGCGCCGGCCCGTCCACCTCCTCGCCCGCCTGGAGGAGGAGGGGCTCGCCTACGCCCTCAAGGACCTGGGCCCCGGGCGGGTGGAGATCCTCATCCGCAAGGGGGGCTGATGGGGTTTTGGCACTACCTCTTCGTGCGGGCGGCCCTCCTTTACCTGGTCTACACCGCCCTCCTCGGCACCCTCTTCTACCTCTTCCCCTCCCTGGCGGGGCCTTTCCGCCCAAGCCACGTCCACGCCGGGCTTGTGGGCTTCTTCCTGCAGATGGTCATGGGGGTGGCCTACTGGATGATGCCGAGGCCCGGGGGATTAAGGCAGGACCGCCTCGAGGCCCTCACCTTCTTCCTGCTGAACGCGGGGCTTCTTTTGCGGCTCCTTCTGGAGCCCCTTTACCTGATGGGGCGGGAGGGGCTTCGCCCCTGGCTTGGGCTTTCCGGGGGGCTTCAGCTCGCCGCCGCCCTGGTCTTCGCCCACGCCATGACGCGGCGGGTGGTCACGGCGGATATGCTGAGGAAAATGCGCGAGGAGCGGGAAAGGAGGGGTTAGCGGTGGAAGCGGTGTTGGCCGAGGAAACCCTGGTGCTGGACCTCCCTCCCTTGCCCGAGGAGGTCTTCCGGGACCTCCTCGCCTTCGGGGGCCTCCGGGAAGAGGACAAGCGGGCCATGCGCCTGGACGCGGAGCGGCTCCTTGCGGGGGCGGCTTCCTTCGTGGCCCAGGTCTACGACCACCTGAGCCGCCACCCTGGGACGGCCAAGGCCCTGGGCTGGGAGGGGCGGGTGCCCGAGGAGGAGCTTTACCTGAGGCGGGCCTTTTTCTCCGCCTGGCTCGCCCGCACCCTCGGCGTGGACACCTCGGCGGAGTTCGCCCGGGAGGTCTACCGGGCGGGGCTCTGGCACGGGGGGCTCGGGCCCAAGCGGGCCCACATCCCCCCGGAGTACGTGGGCCTTTCCTTCGCCATGGTGGGGCGGTACGTGGCGGAACGGGTGCGGGATGCCCGCCCCTGGCTCGTCTACCTCTCCGCCCAGGAGGAGGTGATGCGCAAGGGCTTTGACGCCGCCCTCGCCCTGCAGGAGGGGAGGGCCGAGGTGCGCTTCCAGGCCTTGGGCCTGGCCTACCCGGCCCAGCCCGAGCCCCTCCCCTTGCGGGCGGAAAGCGTGGGGGAGGCCTTGGGGAAGGTCTTCGCCGTGAACCTGGCCCTTAGGGACCTGGCCCTGGAGGCCGTTCCTTCCGAGGAAGAGGTGGGGCTATGGCTGGAGCCCAAGACCCTTTACCGCCTGAAGCCCCGCTGGGCCGTGCTCCTCGAGGGCCGGGACGTCCGCTACCTTCAGGGCCTCGCCACCCCCCTAAGGCCAGGAGACCGCCTCACCCTCCTCCCCCCGGGGCGCTAGCCATGACCCAGGTCATGGCGATTCCCGAGCGTTTTCCTCAGGATTAGGCCGTGATCGTCACGGCCCAGAACCGCACGATCCCCTTAAGCCTCCCCGCGGGCTTTTTCTTCCTGGGGGAGGCCTTCTTCTTGGCCTTCGCCCTCCTCTTCGCCCTCCACCCGGAGGCCCTTGCGTTTCCCCGGCATCCCCTGGGCCTGGCCATGGCCCACCTCTTCCTCCTGGGCTTCGGCGTGGGGGTGCTTTTGGGGGCCATGCACCAGCTGGTGCCCGTGGTCCTGGAAACTCCCCTTTACCGCCAGGAGTGGGGCTATCCCGTGATGCTCCTTTGGGCTTCGGGGGTGGCCCTCCTCGCCCTGGGCTTCGCCCAGGCCCCGGCCCTCGTCCCCTGGGGTGGGGCCTTGGCCCTTTTAGCCCTTTCCCTCTTTGCCCTCCACATGCTCCTCACCTTCCTAAAGGCCCCCCGCTGGAACCGGGTAGCCACCAGCTTGGCCTGGGTGGTCTTCTACCTGGTCCTCACCCCCCTCCTCGGCCTCTTCCAGGCCCTTTCCCAGCGCTACGGCTTCTACGACCCGGAAAGGCTTACCTGGCACCTCCTCGCCGGCCTCGGCGGCATCTTCCTCCTTTCCATCGTGGGGGTGGGGTACAAGCTGGTCTCCATGTTCACCCTCACCCACGGGGTGGACGAGAGCGCCCTGGGGCTTTTCCTCTGGGCCGCCAACCTGGGGTTTTTGGGGCTCGCCTTCGGGGAGGGGCTCGGCTACCTCCTGCTCCTCCTCGCCTACGGCCTCGCCCTCTACGACGCCCGCCGCATCTTGAGGAACCGGATGAAGCGGGCTTTGGACATCGGGGTGCGGCACTACCTGGCGGGGCTTTTCTTCCTCGGCCTCGCCCTTCTGGCTTTGCCCTTCCATCCCGTGGCCGCCGCCCTTTGGTTCGCCCTGGGCTTCGTGGGCCTCGTGGTGACGGGGATGCTCTACAAGGTCCTGCCCTTCCTGGTCTGGACCCACTGCTACGCCAAGCGGGCGGGCAAGGAGAAGGTGCCCCTCCTCAAGGAGATGCTCCCCGAGGGGGCGGGCTATTTGGCGGGGGGGCTTTTGGCCTTCGGGGCGCTACTTTCCCCCTGGTTTCCCTGGGCGGCCTGGGCCTACGCCCTGGGCGCCCTCCCCCACCTTTACGCCCTTTGGGAGGTGATGCGGCGATGACGGCGAGAAACCCGCTGGAGGAGCAGGCTTGGGCGCTTTTGGAGGCGGTCTACGACCCGGAGCTGGGCCTGGACGTGGTCAACCTGGGCCTGATCTACGACCTTTGGGTGGAGCCCCCCCGGGCCTACGTGCGCATGACCCTCACCACCCCGGGCTGCCCCTTGCACGACAGCATGGGGGATGCGGTCAGGCAGGCCCTTTCCCGGCTTCCCGGGGTGGAGGAGGTGGAGGTGGAGGTCACCTTTGAGCCCCCTTGGACCTCGGCGCGGCTTTCCGAGAAGGCCCGGAGGCTTCTGGGCTGGGCTTAGAGGGGTTCCTCCATAAGCCTGAGGAAGGCCGCCACCACCTCGGGATCGAACTGCTTGCCCGCCTGTTCCTGAATGTAGGCCAGGGCCTTCTCCCTGGACCAGGCCTTGCGGTAGGGCCGGTCCGAGGTGAGGGCGTCGTACACGTCCACCACGGCAAAGATGCGGGCGGAGAGGGGGATCTCCAGGCCCCTTAGCCTCCTCGGGTAGCCCGAGCCGTCCCAGCGCTCGTGGTGGCAGTAGGGGATCTCCAGGGCCTTTTTCAGGTAAGGGATCCCGGAAAGCCACTCGTAGGCGTAGACGGGGTGTAGCCTCATCGCCGCCCACTCCTCCTCCGTGAGGGGGCCGGGCTTGAGGAGGATGGCGTCGGGGATGGCGATCTTGCCCACGTCGTGGAGGATGGCCCCGCGCCTTAGGTGTTCCAGGTCCTCCTCCGGCACCCCCAGGGCCTTCGCCAGGCGCAGGGTGAGGTCCGTGACCCGCTCGGTGTGCCCCGCTGTCTCCTGGTCCCTTAGCTCCACCGCCTTGGCCCAGCCCCAGAGGGTGAGGTCGTAGGCGGCCTCCAGCTCCCGCTGGCTCTTCTGCAGGGCCTGGAAGGTGAGGGCGTTGTCCAAGGCGATGGCGCTCTGCCCGGCCAGGGCCTCGAGGAAGGCCTCCTCCTCCGGGGAGAGGTCCCAGGGCCTGCGGGTGAAGAGGGCGAGCACCCCCAGAAGCCGCCCCTTGGCGAAGAGGGGGTAGGCCCGTTCCGAGACCAGGCCCTCCTGCCGGGTGAACTCGGGGTGGGTCCCGGGGTCTTGGGTCAGGTCGGGGACGTGCACCGCCTCACCCAGGAGGGCGGCCCGGCCCACGTGCCCCTGGCCCAGGAGGAGCTCTTGGGGAAGTTCCCCCTTGGGCCGGAGAAAGCCCCGGCTGGCAGTGAGGCGCAGGGTTTGGCCACGGGGCTCGTAGAGGAAGAAGGCGGCGGCGTCCAGGGGAAGGCGCAGCACGTGGCTCAGGAAGACCTCCAGGGTGAGCCCCAGGTTCAAGGAGGCGGCGATGGCTTGGTCTATGGCCCGGAGGGCCTCCAGGTGCTCGAGCCTTTGGGCCAGCTTCTGCCTCAGACTCGCCCGGCGCACGGCGTTCCCAATGGTCTCGGCGATGAGCTGGGCCCGCTCCACCTCCTTGGGGGTGGGGGTGTGGGGGTGGGGCCAGGCCAGGGTGAGGGCCCCCACGGGGTCGGTGCCGGCCAGGAGGGGGATCACCGCCCCGCTCCAGCCCTCGGGGACCAGGGGGCGGGCCCCCGGCCGGACCCGGGGGTCATGCCTCAGGTCCGGGCTCACCACCACCTCGCCGCGGAAGGCCCGGGCCACGAGCCCCTCCCCTTCCAGGGTCTTGGGGGTGGGGATCTCCTTGAGCCAGCCCTGGCTCGCCGCCTCCTCCAGGCGGCCCGTGTCCGGGTCGTAGAGGAGGATGCTCCCCACCGGGGCCTCCATGGCCGCCAGGGCAGCCTGGAGGGCGTGCTCCATCATCGCCCTCAGGTCCTCGCTTTGCCTTAGGGCCACGGAGACCCGGGCAAAGGCCTCCAGGGAGAGCTCCTTTTCCCGGGCCTCGGTGACGTCCACCCCCACCCCCAGGATGGCGGGCTTTCCCCCAAGCTCCGTGCGGGCGGCGGAGTAGTCCAGCCAGCGCACCTCCCCCTCCTTGGTGAGGACGCGGAAGGTGTAGCGGGCCGGGGGGTTTTCCCCTTGGAGGCGGGCCAGGCCCCGGGCCCGCACCTTTTCCCGGTCTTGGGGGTGGACGAACTCCCAGATGGGCCTGGCCGCAAGCTCTTCCGGGGTGTAGCCGAGAAGCGCCGTGGCCGCTTGGTTGACGAAGGTGAGCCGGGCGCTTTGGGGGTCCTTGGGGTCCTCCATCTGCCAGAGGAGGATGAGGGCGGGGGCGGTCTCCGCCAGGGTGCGGAAGCGGGCCTCGGACTCCCTTAGGGTCCGCTCCCGGGTTACTTCCTGGCTCACGTCGTAGGTGTAGCCCGTGAGGAGCCGGGTTTTGGGGTCGTAGACCAGGGTGTCCCGGAGCCAGACGTAGGCCCCCTTTTTCCCGTGGAGGAAGCGGTAGGTGCAGGTTTGGACCTTCCCGGGCTCGGCCACGGCCTGGCGCACCGCCTCCTCCACCCTGGAGCGGTCCTCGGGGTGGACCTGGGTGAAGTAGAAGGCGGGGTCCTCTAAGAGGGCCTCGGCGGGGTAGCCCAGGAGGGCTTCCGCCTGGCGAGGGGCGGCGTAGAGGAGGGGGGCGTAGGCGGGGTCCTGGCCCTCCTCCGCCTGTGCCTGGAAGACCGTGCCCGGAAGGGCTTCCAAAACGCTTTTCAGCCGGGCCCGCTCCCTCTCCAACTCCGTTTCGTCCCGCACGTTTAAGACGATGGCCTCCACCGCCTCGTCCTGGAGGAGGTTCCGCCCCCAGACCCGCACCGCCCGCACCTGCCCCCATGCGTCCAGGAGGCGCAGGCGGTACTCCCGGGTGGCCCCGGGGTGGCGGAGGAGGTCCTCCAGGGCGGCCTCGGCGTAGGGGCGGTCCTCGGGGTGGACGTAGTCCAGGGCGAAAAGGGGCTCGCGGGTGTAGCCCAGGGGGTCGTAGCCCAGGACCTGGTCCACGTTGGGGGAGGCGTAGAGCATCCGGCCCTGGGCGTCCAGGAGGTAGATGAGCTCCCGGCTGTTCTCCACCAGGGCGCGGAAGCGCCTTTGCAAGGACTCCAGCGTCTTTCGCCGCGCGCCCTCGGCCAGCTCTTCCCTGCGGTTAAGGAAATAGACCAGGAGGCTGGAGAGAAGGACGAAGGAAAGCCCCTTCCCCGTCTGCCACCGGGTGAGGGTCTCGGGATCGGGAACGAGGAGAAGGAGAAGCCGGTCGCTCACCAGCACCCAGGCCAAAGCGAAGAGAGCGTAGGCCAGGGTGATCTTCCAGGCGCCTGGGCGCACTTCCCCATTATAGGGCGGCGGGCCGGCCCAGGAGATAGCCCTGCCCCAGGGGGAAGCCCAGCTCCTTCAGGTAGGCCAGGACAGCCTCGTTCTCTATGCCCTCGGCCACCGCCTGCAGGCCCAGGGCCCGGGCCAGGGCCAAGACGGCGGCCACCAGCCGGGCGGCGGGGCCTTGGGGGTCCGGGGGGCTTCCCAGGGCCTGGGTGAAGGCCTGGCCCAGCTTCAGCCCGTCCACGGGAAGGCGGGCCAGGCGCTCCAGGCTGGAATAGCCGCTCCCGAAGTCGTCCAGGAAGACCCGCACGCCGATCCCCCTCAGGATGCGAAGGCTTTCGCTGGCGTCCCGCCCCCGCTCATCGGGGGCCAGGCTGGTTTCCGTGACCTCCAGCACCAGCCTCTCCGGGGGAAGGTCCGCCTCCTCCAGCAGGGAGGCCACCTGGGCGGGGTAGCCGGGGTGGAGGAGCTCCTGGGGGCTCACGTTCACGTGGACGGGAAGGTCGTGGCGGTGGGCCTCGGCCAGGGCCCGGCGCAACACAAAGGCCCCGAGCTCGGGCATCAAGCGGTGCCGCTCCGCCAGGGGGATGAACTCCGCGGGCGGGGCGAGGCGCCAGCGCAGGAGGGCCTCCAGGGCCACCCTCCGGCCGCTTTGCAGGTCCACGATGGGCTGGTAGGCCAGGTACAGGCCCCTGCCCCCCTCCAGGTCCTCCCGCAGGGCCTCCAGGAGGGCCATCTCCCGCTTTAGGGCCTCCTGCAGGGCTTCCTCGTAGAAGGCCAGGCGGTTCTTGCCCTCGCCCTTGGCCCGGTAGAGGGCCAGGTCCGCCCGCTTCAGGAGCTCTCCCGGGGAAAGCCCCGCTTCCCCCAGGGCGATGCCCAAAGACGTGGTGAGGTGGTAAACCCTGGGGCCCAGGGGCATGGGGAGGCGCACCACCTCTAAAAGCCTTTCCGCCACCTGCACCGCCTCCTCGGGCTCCTTGAGGCCGGTGAGGAGGACCAGGAACTCGTCCCCTCCCTGGCGGGCCACCAGGTCCCGGGGGCGGAGGGCGGCGCGAAGCCTTGCGGCCACGGTGCGGATCACTTCGTCCCCGGCGGCATGGCCGTCCAGGTCGTTGACCAGCTTGAGCCCGTCCAGGTCCAGGTAGAGCACGGCCAGCCGGAAAGGGTCCTCCTGCAGGGCCTGGGCCAGCTTCTCCAGAAAGAAGAGGCGGTTGGGCAGGCCGGTGAGGAGGTCGTGGTAGGCCAGGTGGGCCAGCCGACCCTCCAGCTCCATCCTCCTCAAGAGGAGCCCGAGCTGGCTGGCGAAGGCCTGGGCCAGCTCCAGGTCCAGGGGGGTGAAGGCGTCCTCCCGCTCAAAGTTGTCCAGGTACAAGAAGGCCTTCCGCTCCCCGGCCAGGTAGACCGGCACCGAGAGGATGGCCCGGATCTCCCGCGTGCGGCCCGCCCCCTCCATGACCCGGCGCCTTTCGGGGTCCAGCCTTTGGTTAAAGCGCTCCAGGTCCCTCCAGGTGAAGACCTGGGCCTCCTGGTGCCCGGTGAGGGAGAGGGGTTCCAGGGGGTGGAGGCGGACCTGGCGGAGGGCCTCGAGGTCGTAGCCCCGGGCGGCCACGAAGTGGTAGTAGCCGTCCTCCTTGAGCACGGTGACGCTTCCCGCCTGGGCGCTGGGGATGGTGTCTAAGGCGGCCTCGAGGACCAGGCCGAAGACGGACTCGGAAAGCCCCTCGGCCATGAGGGTCTGGTAGACCCTGAGGAGGTTCTGCCGGAAGGCCTCGTGGCGGGCCTGACGCACCCGGGCCTCCTGGCGCTCCCGCTCGTCCACGCCCAGGGCCAAAACCTCCAGGACCTCGCCCCCGGGACCGGGCACGGCCAAGAGGGTCCAGCCCGTGCCCGGGGTGCTGGCGGTGAGGGGGCGGCCCGGGCGGTCCAGGGCTTCCGCAAGGGGCAGGGAAGGGGGCTTGGGGAAGGCCCTATGCCAGGCGGGGTTGGCCCATAGGAGTTGGCCCCGAGGGTCCAGCCGGGCCAGGTAGAAGGGGGAGAGGGCGAGGAGGCGCTCCAGCCGGCGGTGGCGCTCAAAGAGGCCCAGGGCGCGGGCCAAGGCCTCGGCCGCCACCCGGAGCAGGGCCTCCTCCTCCGCAACGAAGCTCCGCTCCCTCAGGCAGTCGTCCACCCCCAGGAAGCCCCAGAGAGCCTCGTCCACGAACACGGGCACCACCAGGAGGCTTTGGATCCCCTGGGCTTCCAGGAGGGGGCGCTCGGCTTCGGGGAAGGTGCGCACGGGGCCGCCCACCGTCCGGCCTTCCTGGAAGGCCCGGAGCCAGCGGCCGTAGCCCGCCTCCACCACGGGCAGCTTCTGGAGGGCGGGGTTCTGGAGCTGGGGGGTGGTGTCCGGGCCCGCCCACTCGGAAAGCTGGGAAGTGTACCAGGTTCCCTCCCGCTCCTCCAGGCGGAAAAGGTAGGCGCGGTGGGCCTTTAGGGCCTCTCCCAGGAAGCGGAGGGCCTCGGGGAGGCCCTGGAGGCCCCGCCGCAGGAGGGGCAGGAGGGCCTGGGCGAAGGCTGAGCTTGGCCACCCGTCCATAGCGAGGACCCTGTAAAGCATACACCCAAGGGCTCTGAAAACGGCCCGGGTCATGCCCTTTCGGCCTGGAAACGGGTTCCTTGGCTAAGTACCCCACCGCGGCGAAAGCCGCGGTGGGGGCCCCAAAAGGGCCTCCTCCCGCCCTAGTTCGGGTACCTCGCATTGCGAAGCCAACGTGCGGGCGCTTAGCTTCATGCCTGTACGCTAAGCCCCTGGGCCTTGGCCTGGTACATGCGGGTGTCGGCGGCGGAGAGGAGGGCGTCGGTGGTGGTTCCGTCCTCGGGGAAGGAGGCCAGGCCGATGTTCACCCCCAGGCAGAGGCCGTCAAAGCAGAGCTTGCCGATGGCCTCGGCGTAGCGGAAGGCCGCCTTGGTGGCCCCTTCCTTCCCCGTGTGAGGGAAGAGGGCGGCAAACTCGTCCCCGCCCCAGCGGAAGACCCGGTCCCCGTTCCGCCTTTCCCGGGAAAGGGCCTCGGCCACCTTGATGAGGGCCAGGTCCCCCACGGCGTGGCCCAGCCGGTCGTTCACCTGCTTGAAGCCTTTGAGGTCCATCACCGCCACGGAGAGGGGGTAGCCGTAGCGTTCCGCCCGCTTGAGCTCCTCCAGGAAGGCCCGCTCAAAGGCCCGGCGGTTGGGGAGGCCCGTGAGGGGGTCGGTGAGGGCGGCCTCCTCTAAGAGCTTCCGCGTGCGGGTTTCGTGGAGGAGGGTGGCGAGGGGGGCGGCGAAGAAGCGGGCGGCCCTCAAGGAGTCCTCCCCGAAGGCCTGGGGGTCGTGGAGGTTGTCCAGGTTGAGGTAGGCCAGGACCTCCCCCTTGTAGGGGACGGGCAGGCAGAGGTTGGCCCGGATCTCCGTGGCCCTTCCCGCTTGGTCTATGACCTCCGGGGGTGCGGTCTGGTGGCTGATCTCGGCGATGGGGCGCTCCTCCACGCTCATGAGCCGGGGCTCGCCCCTCTTTGCCCGCTCCTCGGGGTGGCCGTACCAGAGGAGCATGCCCTCGGGGGTGAAGACGACGGCCTGAAGCCCTTCCAGGTCGTACCCCACCGCCGCCCGGAAGCGGTAGGCCCCCTCCTCCAGCACCAGGAGGCTTCCCGCCTCGGCCCCGGGGACTTGGCGGATGGCCTCCTCTAAGACCTCCTGGTACAGCTCCCCAGGGGGCTTTTCCAGAAGCTCCAGGAAGAGGCGGTTGACCCCTTGGTGCCGTTCCGTCTCCTGGAGGCGCTCCAGGCCCAAGCCCAGGGTGCGGGAGGCCAAGAGGAGAAGCTCCACCTCGCTTTTGCGCCAAAGCCTTTCCTCCCTCTGCCCGAGGACCAAGACCCGGCGGATCCTTTTAGCGCCCAAAGAGGGCACGGGAGCCGCTGCGAAGGTCCGCCAGCCTAGGGCCTTAAGGGCGGGCACCACCCGGGTTTCCTCGGCGTAGCGGGCGGTGAAGAAGGGGCTTCCCGTCTCGTAGACCTGCCAGGCGAGGCCTACGCCGTAAGGGAGCCCCTCCTCCAGGACCTTGCGGAGGGAGGGGTCTTCCACGCCGTGGGCGGCGAGGCTCACCATGCGGGCGCCCCGGGCCTCCCATAAGGCGCCGGCCTCGAGGCCCAGCACCTCCACCAGGAGGGCCAGGGCCTTTTCCGCCGCCTGGGCCAGGGTGGGGGCGCTTTGGAGCCTTGCGGAAAGCTCCGCCTGGAGCCGCCTTTCCTGGAGGTCCGCCAGCCGGTCCAGCTGCAGGCTCACCGCCTGGGCAAAGCGCTCCAGGCCCTCCACCTCCTCGGGGAGGAAGGGGCGGTCCTTTTCTAGGTCCAAGACGGCCACCACCTCCCCCCGCTCCAGGAGGGGAAGGGAGAGCTCGCTTCGGGTGGTGAGGCCGGGGATGCCGATGTAGGCGGGCTCCTTGCGCACGTCGGGCACGTGCACGGGACGGCCCTCCCGGAAGGCCCGCCCGATGACCCCCGTGTCGGCCACCTCCTCCAAGGGCAGGGGAGGGACGCTGGCCAGGAGGCGGAAGCCTCGGCCCGTGGGAACCCAGACCCCCACCTGGCCCCCTTGGCCCAGGAGGGCGAGGCGCTCGGGGAGGCTTCGCAGGAGGGCTCCCCGGTCCTCGGCCTGGGGGAGGGCCTCCAGGGCCTCGGCCAAAAGGCGCTGGGCCCGGGCCAGGGTTTTGGCCCGGCGGTGGGCCCGGCGAAGGCTTTCCCCCAGCTGGTGGGCGAGGAGGGCCGAGAGGAGGAGGAGGGCCAAGGTCATGGGGTCAAACCCGGGGAAGAGGGCGAGGATAAGGAGGGAGAGGGCGGAGAGGAGAAGCCCGTAGCCCAGGCCGTAGGCGCTGGCCACGATGGCCACGGCGATCATGAACCAGGGGAGGGCGTAGGGGTCCGGATAGCCCTGAAGCCCCACCCAAAGCCCCAGGAGGAAGGCGCCTGCGGCCACGGCGAGGTAGGGCAGACCCATATTTGCGCCACTTTACCCCATAAAGGGGCGGGGCGCTAGGGGGTCTTGGCCAGGGCCAGGTAGGCCAGGGCCCTTTCCGCGGCCTGCCTCCCGGAGCGCACCACCTCGGGGAGGCCCACCCCCATCAGGTAGTTCCCCGCCAGGAAAACCCCCGGGGCTTTGAGGAGGGCCATCTCCAGGCGTTCCACCCGCTCCAGGTGGCCCACCCGGTAGCTGGGCATCCCCTCGGGGAAGCGGAAGACAAAGGTCTGGTCCGGCCGCACCTCCTGGCCCAGGAAGTGCCTCAGGTCCTCCAGGGCCAGGCGGGCCAGTTCGGCCTCGGAAAGCCGCGCCACCTCCCCCGAGAGGTAGGCCCGCACCAGGCCCATGCCCTCGGGGGCCCTTCCCGGCCACTTCTGGTGGGTCCAGGTGAAGCCCCGCACCCGGTACCCCTCCCCCTGGGCGATGAGGAGGCCGTGCCCCGCCACCGGCAACGCCTCCTTAAAGGCCAGGGTCACCGTGGCCGCCGGGACGTGGGGGATGCCCTTGAGGAGGGCCGTGGCCTCGGGGAGAAAGGGCCTCAGGAGGCCCGCCGTCTGGGGGGCGGGGGTGGCCAGGACCACGGCCTCGGCCTCCAAGGCCCCCTTGGGGGTGTGGAGGCGGAAACGGCCTCCCAGGGGCTCCAGCCCCAGGACCGGGGTGGCCAGGAGGACCCTCTCCCCCAGGGCCTCGGCCATCCTTTGGGTGAGGCTTCCCAGGCCCTCCGGGAAGGAGAAGAAGAGGCTTCCCCCTTCCCGGCTTCCCCGCCCCTTGCGGGCGCGCAGGGCTCCCAGGAGGAGGCTCCGGTGCCTTCTTTCCAGTTCCCGAAGCTGGGGGAAGGCGGCCTTCATGGAGAGCTCGTCGGGCTCCCCCCCGTAGATCCCCCCCGCCAGGGGGGCCACCAGGGCCTGGTAGACCTCGAGGCCGAGCCGCCTCTCCACGAACTCCTTCAGGGCCTCGTCGTCCTTGGCCCCCCGGGGAAGGAGGAGGTCCAGGAGGGCCCGGAGCTTTCCCGGGAAGGAGAGGAGGGGGGTCTTGGCCAGGGCGCGGAGGTCCCCGGGAACCACCTGGAAAAGCCCCTCGGGCAAAGGGTGCGCCTTGCCCTTCCGCAGGACGTAGGCGGAGGGCCTTTGGGGCAGGGTGCCGATGGGTTCCAGGCCGAAAGCCTGGGCCAGCTCCAGCACCTCCTTCTTGTAGCGCACGCTGGCGTCGGGGCCCCCTTCCACCAGGAAGCCCCCCTGCCGCGCCGTGCGCACCTTGCCCCCCAGGCGGAAGGTGGCCTCCAGGAGGAGGAAGTCCGCCCCCGCCTCCTTGAGGGCAAAGGCGGCGGAAAGCCCCGCCCACCCGCCCCCCACCACGGCTACCTCAGCCACGCGGCCTCCACCAGTTCCTTGAGAACCTGGATATAGTCCAGGTCCGCGTTCAGGCTCCGGGCCCTAAGAAGCCTCAGGCCCACCTCCTTCGCCGTGGCCTGGGCCTCGAGGTCCAGGTCGTAGAAGACCTCCAGGTGGTCGGCGGGGAAGCCCACCGCCTGGACCACCGCCTCCTCAACGCCCTCCTCCCCGAGGGCCCTAAGGAGCTCGTTGACGTCGGGGCCGAGCCAGGGCTCGGGGGTGCGGCCCGCGGACTGGTAGGCCACGTGAAAGCGGGGGAGGGAGAGCTTTTGGGCGATGAGCTCCGCCGTCCTCTCCACCTGCCTGGGGTAGGGGTCCCCCTTCTCCACGGCGGAGAGGGGGATGGAGTGGGCGGTGAAGACGTAGGCCGCCCGCTTGGGGTCCTTGAGCCGCCAGATGGCCTCCTCCAGCCTCCTGGCGTAGGCGGCGATGAGGCCGGGGTGGGCCTCGTAGCTTTCCACCCAGAGGAAGTCTATGGGCTCGGGGAGGGCCTTGAGGGCGGCCTCCACCTTCTCGCGGTACTCGGCCACGCTCCTTAAGGAGTAGTGGGGGGCGGCCACGATGGCCACCGCCCGCTTGACCCCGTCCTCGTGCATGGCGGCCACCGCTTCCCCGAGGGTGGGGTGCCAGTGCTTGGTGCCCACGTAGACCCGGGCCGGGCCCTGGGGGACACGGGGGGGGAAGGGCCCCGGGAGGCGCTTGGGGTAGGGGGGGGCCTCGAGGTTCAGGAGGGCCTGGAGGCGCATGGCCTGGGCCAGGGTGATCTCGTTCAGGGGGCTTTTGCCGATGGCGGCGTAGCGCTCGGAAAGCTCCCGCAGAAGCTCCTCCGGGGGGCGTTTGCCCCGGCGGATGTCCGTGTAGTAGGGCCCGATCTCCTCGGGGGCGTAGGGGGTGCCGTAGGCCATGAGAAGGACGTTCATGGGGAAACCTCCTTCACGAGTTCTACCACGTAGCGCACGTTTTCCTCTGGGGTCTTGGGCAGGATCCCGTGCCCCAGGTTGAAGATGTGCCCGGGCCGCCCGCCGTTTTCCTCCAAAATCCTCCGCACCTCCCGCCTTATGACCTCCTTGGGGGCGAAGAGGACCGCCGGGTCCAGGTTCCCCTGCACGGGCGTCCTCCCCAGGACCTCCCGGGCCCAGGGGAGGGGGGTGTGGTGGTCCAGGCCCAGGACCTCCCCCCCGGCCTCCCCCATCTCCTGGAGAAGCCCCATGGTTCCCACCCCGAAGTGGATGACGGGCACCCCGAGGGGCCCTAGGGCCTGGAAGAGCCTCTCCATGTGGGGCTTCACGTAGCGGCGGTAGTCGGCGGGGGAGAGGACCCCCACCCAGGAATCGAAGACCTGGAGGAGGTCGGCCCCCGCCTCGGCCTGGGCCCGGAGGTAGCGGGCCATGGCCTCGGCGAGCTTCCCCATGAGGCGGTGCCACAGGGCCTCTTCCCGGTACATCAAGGCCTTCACCTCGAGGAAGTGGCGGCTTGGCCCCCCCTCCACCAGGTAGCTCGCCAGGGTGAAGGGGGCTCCGGCGAAGCCGATGAGGGGGACCCTGAGCTCCCGCTTGAGGATGCGAAGGGTCTCCAGCACGAAGGGCACCGCCTCCTCGGGCTCGATGGCCCTCAGGGCTTCCACGCCTTCTTTGTCCCGGATGGGGCGGTGGATCACGGGCCCCTTGCCCTCCACCAGGTCCAGGTCCACCCCCATGCCGTAGAGGGGGGTGGTGATGTCGGCGAAGAGGATGGCGGCGTCCACCCCGAGCTCCTCCACCGGGCTTAGGGTCACCTGGGCGGCGAGCTCGGGGTTCCTGACGATCTCGGGCAGGGTGTGGCGCTCCCGGACCTTCCGGTAGGAGCGCTGGTAGCGGCCCGCCTGGCGCATGAACCAGACGGGGGGTCTTTGGGTGGGTTCGCCCCTGGCCGCCCGGAGGATAAGGTCGTTCACGCCCCCTATGCTAGCATGGGGCATGCGCGCTTTCTTTTTGGCCCTGGCCTTGGGTCTCGCCCTCGCCCAGGAAGACCCCGTGGTGGCCCAGGTGGGGGAGGAGGCCCTCACCCAGAGCCAGTTTGCCCTTCGCTTCGGGCTTTTCGCCCAAAGCGCCCTGAGGCAGCTGGGCCTGCCCGACACCCCGGAAACCCAGGCCCTTCTGGCCCAGTACCGCCTCCCCTACCTGCAGGCCCTGGCGGAGGAGAGGGCGCTTTTGCAGGTGGCTCGGGCTCAGGGCTTCTTTCCCCTGCCGGACAGCGTGGAGGCCCGGCTGGAGGCGCTTAAGCGGGCCTTTCCCGAGGAGGGGGCCTTGGAGGGGGCTCTGAAGGAGGCCGGGGTGCCGGACCTCCCCACCTACCGCACCCTCCTCGCCGAGGCCCTGGCCCTCGAGGCCCTGGAGGGCCACTACCGGGAGCGGCTGAGGGTCGCGCCCGCCGCCCTCAAGGCCCTCTGGCTCCTCTCCCCCGAGTACCGCCACGGGGCCCTCTACTGCGCCCGGCACATCCTGCTCCCCACCCTGGAGGAGGCCAAGGAGGCCTTGGCCCGCCTGGAGGGGGGAGAGGCCTTCCCCGAGGTGGCCCGGGCCCTTTCCCAGGACCCGGGCTCCAAGGAGGCCGGGGGGGACCTGGGGTGTGAGCCCGTGGACACCTACCTCCCGGCCTTTGCCAGCGCCCTTCTCGCCTTGAAGCCCGGGGAGGTCTCCCCGCCCGTGAGGACCGAGTACGGCTTCCACCTTATCCTCTTGGAGAGGGTGGTCCCCCCGGGCCGCTACTCCCTGGAGGAGGTGGCGGAGGACCTGAGGGCCCGGGTTCAGGACCTGGCCTGGGAGAGGCTCGCCAAGGCCCTGATCCGCAAGGTCCCCATCCGGCTCTTCCCCGAGCGGCTATAGGGTGAGGAGGAGGGCCTCGTCCCCCGTGGGCCTTTGGGCCAGGAGGAGGGCCTCTTTCGGGGCGTAGATGCCGCTTCGCCCCTCAAAGGAAAGCCCCAGGACCTTCCCGTTCAGCATGGGGTTCAGGAGGAACCGGAGGTTCTCCCGGCCCCAAAGCCTGTCTTTCGCCGAGGCCAGCCAGACCTCCCCCTCCTTGCGGGAGGGGTCCTGGGGCCAGGGGCGGTCCCAGGGGGCGGGGTTGGCGGAAGGCTGCAGGAGGATTTCCGCCCCCAGGGCGTCCAGCCGGGAGAGGTGCCTTTCAAAAAACCCGTCCAGGCAGATCAGGACCCCCACCCGCCCGGCCCGGGTCTCCACCAGGTGGGGGCCGAAGCTTCCCCCCTTGAGCCAGCGCTCGGGAGGGGTGAGGGCCATCTTGGGCACCTGGGCCAGGAGGCGGCCCTCGGGGTTAAAAAAGAGGGCCAGGTTCTGGAAAAAGGGCGTGCGGCTGAACCGCCCCCGGGCGAGCTCCTCCTCATAAGGCGGGGAGAGGAGGGAGCCCGAAAGGAGGTAGGCCCCAAAGGCCCGGGCGGCCTCGGCCATGACCCGGTGGAAGACCCCGTAGGCCCGCCTGGCCCGCCGCCAGGGGAGGAGGGGATCCCTGAGGAGGTCCCTCCAGGAAACCTCCCCCTCCAGGTGGAGGAGGAGGGGGAGGCCGAAGAGCTCGGGAAAGGCGGCAAGCCTGGGGGAGGGGGTGCCCTCCAAGGGTTTCAGGAGGGCGAAGACCCGCTCCCGGAAGGCTTCCTCCGAGCGGTAGGCCCCAGGAAGGACCTCCGCCTGGAGGGCTAGGAGGGTGCGGAAGGGCACCCCCTCAGTCTATAGGCTCTGGGCCACGATGTAGGCCCCCATGGCCACCAGGAAGAGGGCGAAGCCCCGCTTCAGGCCCTCCTGGGGCAGGGCCACGGCCAGCCTCCCCCCGAAGAAGCTCCCCAGGGTCCCCACCAAGAGGAAGAGCCCCGCCACCTGGTAGTTCACCGAGAGGCCCAGGGCGGGGAGGAGGTGGAGGTACTTGTAGAAGCCGGCGAAGGACTTGAGGGCGATGATGAGGAGGCTCGTCCCCACCGCCAGGTGCATGGGAAGCCCCCCCAGGAGGACCAGGGCGGGCACGATGAGGAAGCCCCCCCCCACCCCCACGAACCCCGTGAGGGCACCCACGGAAAGGCCCTCCAGGACGATCTTCCAGGGCTTACGCTTCCCCGGCTTGGGGCGCAAGGGGGTGGGCCTGGCCATGAAGTAGGCGGCGAGGAGCATGACCAGGGCGAAGGTGAGGAGCTGCACCTGCCCGGAGGCGAACTGGGAAAGCCAGGCCCCGAGGTAGGTGCCCGCCATGCCGGGTAGGCCGAAGAAGAGGACGTTCCTCCAGTCCACGAGCCCCCTCAGGGCGTAGGGGATCGCCCCCAGGAGGGCGATCCCCCCCACGATGAGCAGGCTTTCGGCGATGGCCTGCTTGGGGGGTTCCCCCAGGAGGTAGACGAGGACGGGCACGGTGAGGATGGACCCCCCCGAGCCCAAAAGCCCCAGGGAGAGGCCGATGAGGAGGGCGCCGAGGAGGGCCAGGGTCATCGCTCCACCGGGAGCCCCGCTCCCATCCAGGCGTAGGTGCCGCCCTCGAGGTTGTAGACCCTTTCCCCGTCAAACCCCTGGGCCACCAGGAACTCCGCCGCCACGCCCGAGCGGTTCCCCGAGTTGCACACCAGGAGGATGGGCCTGTCCTTGGGAAGCTCGGAAAGCCTTTGGGGCAGGGTGGAGAGGGGGATGTTCACGGCGCCCGGGACGTGGCCCTCCCCGTACTCCCACGCCTCCCGCACGTCCACCACCAGGGCCTCCTGCAAAAGCTTCGCCGCCTCGTGGGGCCCCACCTCCCTAAAGGGCGTGGCGGCGTAGCCCACCTCCACGGGGGTGGTGTCCACGGGAAGCCCCGCCCGGTACCAGCGGACGATGCCGCCCTCGAGGTTGTACACCCGGTACCCCTGGGCGCCAAGCCAGGCCGCCGCCTGCCAGGAGCGGTTGCCCGTGCGGCAGTAGAGGACCACGGGGGTGTCCTTGGGGATCTCCCCGTGGCGGGCCATGAACTCGGAGAGGGGGAGGAGCCGGGCCCCGGGGATCCGGGCCTGGGCGTACTCCTCCACCTCGCGCACGTCAAAGAAGGGCACCCCTTGGTCGTAAAGCCGCTTGGCCTCTTCGGGGGAAAGTTCTTGCACCTGGGTCTCGTACATGGAAAACCTCCTTGGGGTTTGGGCGACCCACCCCGGCCTAGGCCGGGGTGGGCTCGCTTAGACCTGCACCAGTTCCTCGCCCTGCACCACGGGGAAGCCCGCCTCCCGCCAGGCCTTGATCCCCCCGGTGAGGTTCAGGGCGTTTCTAAAACCGTGGGCCAGGAGGGCGCTGATGGCGGTGCTGGAACGGTCCCCGCCCACACAGTGGACGATGAGGGGCCTGTCCTTGGGGAGCCGGTCCAGGTGGGCGAGGACGCGGCCCGCGTGGATGTTTTGGGCCCCGGGGATGTGCCCCGCGAGATACTCGTCCCGCCCGCGCACGTCCAGGACGAAGGCCTTCCCCTTCTCCCAGAGCTCCTTGGCCTCCTTGGCGGTGACCTGGGGGACGGTTTCCAGCTCCCCTTGGGCGTAGCCCTCCAGCCCCGGGATGTACCCCACCACCTCGTCCAGGCCGATGCGGACGAGGGCCCGGGTGAGGGCCTCCACCTCCTCGGGTCGGGCGAGGAGGACGAGGGGGCGGTCGTAGGGGAGGAGCCAGCCCGCCCAGGTGGAGAAGTTCTTCCCCGCGGGGATGTTGATGCTCCCCGGGATGTGCCCGCCGGCGAAGGCGAACTTGTCCCGGGTGTCCACGAGGATGGCCCCCTCCCTCAGCCAGCGCTCAAACTGGGCCGGGGTGAGGCGGCCCGGGTGGGGAAGGCCGCCCAGGATGGCCATCCCGTCCCGGTTCAGCCGCTTCATCTCCTTGAAGTAGGTGGGGGCCTCGGGCTGGCCCTGGAGGAGAGCCTTCACGAACCCCTCCTCGTCGTCCCTCTCCAGGTACTCCGCCCACCAGGCGTGGCGGCGCTCGTAGCCCACGGTGGTGGCGGGAAGGGCCCCCAAGGCCTTGCCGCAGGCGGAGCCCGCCCCGTGGCCGGGCCAGACCTGGACGTGGTCGGGAAGGGTCAGGAACTTCTCCTTGAGGCTACGGAACATCCGCCTGGCCCCCGGGATGGCCGTGCCCTTGATCCCCGCCGCCTCCTCCAGGAGGTCCGGCCGGCCCACGTCCCCCACGAAGACGAAGTCCCCGGTGAGGAAAAGAAGGGGCTCGTCCGTCACCGCCCCGTCCGCCACCAGGAAGGAGAGGTGCTCGGGGGTGTGGCCCGGGGTGTGGACCGCCCGGACGCGGATGTTCCCTACCCTGAACTCGTCCCCGTCCTTGAGGAGGACGTGGGGGAAGCCCTCCAGGCCCTTGTACTTCCAGTTCTCGTCCCCCTCGTCGGAGAGGTACAGGGTGGCCCCCGTGGCCCGGGCGAGCTCCCTCGCCCCCGAGAGGTAGTCGGCGTGGATGTGGGTCTCGGCGATGGCGGTGATGCGCAGGCCCAAGGACTGGGCGAGCTCCAAGTACACGTCCACGTCCCGCCTGGGGTCCACCACCAAGGCTTCCCCGGTGGCGGCGCAACCCAGAAGGTAGCTCATCTGGGCGAGCCCTTCTTCGTAGATCTGGCGAAAGACCATAGCTTACCTCCCTGGATGGGACCTTTGTCCCTACGGCCCCAATATACCCCATGGGGGTACTGGGTGTCAACTGCCCTGAAGCTTCCCAGCCCCCTGTACGTTTGCGGCCACCCCTGCTATAGTGTTTGAAGGACCTACCCCTACGGGGGTATCCGGGAGGAAACATGGCGCTACTGGGACCCAAGGAACAGGAGATCGTGCGGGAAAGGCTTTCCAACCTCACCCGGGACGTGGAGCTGGTGCTCTTCACCGACACCTCCACCCTCATCGCCCCGGGCAAGGAGCCTTGCCTGTACTGCAAGGAGACGAAGCAGCTTCTGGAGGAGCTTTCCGCCCTTTCCGACAAGCTCCACCTGGTGGTCTACGACCTGGCCACCCCCGAGGGGCAGGAGAGGGCCCAGGCCTACAAGGTGGAGGCCGCCCCCACCCTCATCCTCCGGGAGAAGGGCTCGGAGGCCATTAACCTCCGCTACCGGGGGATCCCCGCGGGCTACGAGTTCGCAAGCCTCCTCGAGGACATCGAGATGCTGGGCCGGGACGGCCACGGCCTGCCCGAGAACGTGGTCCAAGAGCTTAACAACCTTCCCGAGGAGGTGGTCCTCCAGGTCTTCGTCACCCCCACCTGCCCCTACTGCCCGCAGGCGGTGCGCACCGCCCACCGCATGGCCTACGCCTCCCCCAAGGTGTGGGGCGAGATGATTGAGGCCAACGAGTTCCCCGAGCTTTCCAACCGCTACCACATCCACGGCGTGCCGGACACCGTCATCAACCACGGCAAGGAGCGCCTTCTCGGGGCCCAGCCCCTCTCCCAGTTCCTCCAGGCCATCCGCAAGGCCGTGGGGGTGAAGGCCTAGCATGACCCGTCGCGCCCTTCTTGGCCTCAAGGTAGCCTCGCTGATCCTCGCCTTGCCCCTGGTCCTCGCCGCCTGCGGGCCCAAGGGGAGCTACAAAAACGTGGCTCCGGAGGAGCTCTACCGGGCCCTGGCCTCGGGGGCGGTGGTGGTGGACGTGAGGACCCCGGGGGAGTTCGCCCAGGGCCACGTCCCCGGGGCCATCAACCTCCCCGTGGAGGAGGTGGCCCGCTGGGCCGACCAGATCCCCAAGGACAAGCCCGTCTACCTCTACTGCCACAGCGGCAACCGGAGCCGAAGGGCGGCGGAGTACCTGGCGCGGAAGGGCTACACGAACCTCTACAACGTGGTGGGGGGGGTCTTGGCCATAGAGCGGGCCGGATACCCCCTGGTGCGGTAGATGGATGCCTGGCAGTTTGGGCCCTTCGCCATCCCCTGGGTCCGGCTCAAGGTGGCCCTGGTCCTCCTCGTCCTGGTGGGGGTGGCGGAGGTCCTTTCCCGCCGGGTGGACCGAAGGCTTTCCTCCTGGGCCCAGGGGGCCGTGCTGGTGGGGCTTTTGGGGGCCAGGCTCGGCTTCGTGCTGGAGAACGCTTCCGTCTACGCCAGGGACCTCCTTTCGGTCCTCTACGTCTGGCAGGGGGGGTTTGACCCCTGGTGGGGTATCCTGGCGGCAGGGGGGTATACGCTCATGGCCTTGCCCAGACACCTTTGGCGGTACGCCCTGGGGGCAGCCCTGGCGGCCGGGCTCTTGGCGGGCCTCCTTTTTACCCGGCAGGGAAGGGTGGAGGAGGGGCGCCTTCCCGCCCTGACCCTCGCCACCCTCGGGGGGACGGAGGTCAACCTGGAAAGCTTTCGGGGAAAGCCCGTGGTCCTCAACGCCTGGGCCACCTGGTGCCCGCCCTGCCGCAGGGAGCTTCCCATGATGATGCGCCTTGCCCAGGAGAACCCCGGGGTCCATTTCCTCTTCGTGAGCCAGGGGGAAGGCCCCTTGGTGGTGCGGCAGTTCCTGCAGGAGGGGGGCCTCGAGGCCCAGTGGGTTCTCTTGGACCCTGAGACCCGCCTCTCCCAGACCCTGGGCATCCAGGGGCTTCCCACCACCTTCTTCTTTGACCGGGAGGGGAGGCTGGTGGCCCGGCACCTGGGGGAGCTCTCCGAGGCCCTCCTTCTGGGCTACCTCCGGGTCCTCCGCTAGGGGCCGGCGGAAAGCAGGGTTTCCTTTCCCTCCACCACGGTCTTCAGGTGGACGGGCCTTCCCCAGAGGCGGTGGAGGTTTTCCAGCACCGCCTGGGTCCTTTTGAGGTCCAACCCCACCCCCTCGTAAGCGTGGAGGAGGAGGAGTTCTCCGCGGTTTTGGTAGTTGGCGTCTACAAGCTCCACGATGGGGTAGCCCAGGTTGGTGAGGCGGAAAAGGAGGGCCCTCTTGGCCTCTTCAAAGCGGGGCAGGTCCTCGGGGGAGAGGAGGCCGCGCCTCAGGGCGAACTCCGGGGTGAGGAACTCCTCCAGGAAGTTTAGGTCGGTGTAGACCGTGCGCACCCGGAAGAGCTTTTTCCTCCCTTCCCCCGTGGGCCTCTCGTAGCGGAGCCTTTCCCCCAGGGGCAGGGCCTCGTACTCAGGGCCAAAGCGCCCCTTGTCCCAGCGCTCCTCCACCTCCTGAAGGAGGTGGTAGCCCAAGCGGTAGGGGTTCAGGCCGTGGGGGGCGAGGAGGCTTGCTTGCATCTCGGCGAACTCCAGGGCCTCCTCGGGGGTGAGGAGGGGAAGGAGGAGTTTCGTGTGCCAGTAGGTGGCCCAGCCCTCGTTCAGGATCTTGGTGGCCCCCTGGGGGGCGAAGTAGAGGCTCTCTTCCCGGACGATCTCCAGGATGCCCTTCTGCCAGGGGGCGAGGGGGGCGTGGCGGGCCAGAAAGCCCAGGATGTCCCGGGTGGGTTTGGGGGGCAGGGGCTCGGGGCTTGCCCCCTCCTCCGCCTCCTTGGGGGGCTCGGGGGGCGGGTTCACGTAGGGGTCTAGGTAGGGGCGCACGGGGATGCGTCTGGGGGCCTCCCCCTCCTCCTTCTGGGCGGGCCTTTGGATGTAGGGGGCGTGGGGGTCGATGAGGTTTTCCAGGGAGAGGGCGAGGTCCAAAAACTCCTCCACGCTCCTCGCCCCGTGCCGCTCCATGGCCCGCTCCACGTAGGCGGCGTGGTGGGCCATCTCCGAGAGCATGTCCTTGGGGACGGGTTGGAAGGCCAGGTTGTTGTGGAAGAAGTCGGCGTGGGCGTAGACGTGGGCCATGACCAGCTTCTGGGCCAGGAGGGGGTTGCCCTTCAGGAGGTAGGCCTGGACCGGGACGGTGTTCACCACCAGCTCGTAGATGCGGGATAGGCCATAGCGGTACGTTTCCCGGTAGCGCAGGTACTCGCTTCCCCAGCGCCAGTGGGGGTAGCGGCGGGGGAAGCCCCCGTAGGCGGCCAGCATGGCCATCTCCTCGGGCCCTACCTCCTCGAAGAGCACCGGGGCAAAGCTGAGCCCCTCGGCCTCCGCCCGTTCCTTCAGCAGCTGGGCCCAGTGGCGTAGCTCCTTCTGCACCTTACCCTCCCAGAAGCCGCCTCAGGGCGAGGGGGAGGTCCTCCCGTCCCCGGACCTCCGTAAGGGCCAGCCCCTCCCGCCCTCCCAAGGCCTCCCGTACCTCTTCCAAGAAGCGCCCCTGGCCGTAGGGGCCTTGGACCTGGGCGTAGCCGTAAAGGGCCAGGGAGGGGAGGAGGCGCCTTAGGGCCTCGAGGGCCAGGGGGGTGTCCCCCTGCCAGTTCTCCCCATCGGAGAAGTGGTAGAGGTAGCGGTTGTAGAAGGCCTCGGGGTAGGCCTTAAGGATCTCCTCGGCGAGAAGCAGGGCGCTGGAAAGCCTTGTCCCCCCGCCTTCCCGGGCCTTGAAGAACTCCTCCTCGGGCACCTCCCAGGCCTCGGCGTCGTGGAGGAGGTAACGCCTTTCCAGCCGGGGAAAGTGCCGCTTGATCCAGAGGGTGATCCAGAAGGAGAGGGTCTTGACGAGCCTCAGCTCCTCCTCCCGCATGCTCCCGGAAACGTCCAGGGCGAAGAGGACCACCGCCTGGGCGTGGGGGATGGGTTTGCGCCTGGGAGCCTTGTAGCGCAGGTCCTCCCGCTCGGGCACCAAGAGGGGGTCTTCCGGCCGGTACTCCCCGCTTTGCAGGGCCCTCTTGAGGCTTTCCTTGAGGGTGCGGCGCACGTGGCGGAGCCCCCTCGGCCCCTTGCGGGCGATGGTGGTGTGGCGGAAGGCCTCCTCCGTGACCTCTCCCTCCCCCTTGGGCCTTAGCCGGGGAAGCCTCAAGGCCTCCCCCACGAGGTCCAAGAACTCCTCCAGCTCCAGCTCGGCCACCGGCACGTGCCCCCCGGGGCCCAAGGCCTCCTCCCCGGGCCCCCCGAGGCCCAGCCCTTCTCCCAGGGGCTCTCCGTAGACGATCTTGGGAACCTCCAGCTGGGGCAGGGGGATGGAGACCACCCGCCCCTCCACCTGGCCGAAAAACTCCCCCCGGGTCAGGAACTCCCGGGCCCGCTTTTTCACCTCTCCCCGGACGATCTCCTTGAAGCGCAGCAGGTCTCGCTCGATGGGCCTCATTTTTCGCTCCGGGCGAAGAGGGAGGCGGCGAACTCCAAGACGCCGCTGGCGCAGTGCTCGCAGTAGCCGTGGTCGCGGATGAGCCGGGCCTTGACCACGTCGATCTTGGCCTGGGTCTCCGGGTCCACCACCCCCGAGACCAAGGCGGAAAGCCTGATGGTGTCCTTCTGGTCGTCAAAGAGCTTGAGCTCCAGGGCGCGGCGCAGGCGGTCGTTGTCCTTGTAGGTGAACTGCCTCCCCTCCAGGGCCAAAGCGCCGATGTAGTTCATGATCTCCCGGCGGAAATCGTCCTTGCGGGACTCGGGGATGTCAATCCGCTCCTCAACGGAGCGCATGAGGCGCTCGTTGGGGGGCTCGGGGGCCCCGGTGTAGGGGTTTTTCACCTTCTCCCCCAGGACGTAGGCTTTCACGTGGTCGATGTAGTTGTGGAAGAGGCGGTTTAGGGCCTCCTCGTCCGCGGCGATGGCCCTTTGCACCTCGTTCTTGACGATCTCGGCGTACTCCGCCTTCACCTCCTGGAGGAGGGCCCGGTAGCGCTCCCGGGTCTTCTCGTCGGCGATGAGGGAGTGGTGCTTGAGGCCTTCTTCCAGCTCGTTCATCACCATGAAGGGGTTGATGCAGGGCTCCTCGCTGGTGACGAGGACGTTAGAGATCTTGTCCTGGATGTACCGGGGGCTTATCCCTTCCAGGCCCTCCCGCTTGGCCTCCCCCATGAGTTCCCTGACCGCCTCCTCCGTCCAGCCGGGGAGGAGCTTGCCGTCGTAGAGCTTGAGCTTCTGCATGAGGGTGAGGCCCGCCCGCTTCGGGGGTTCCAGCCGGGTGAGCACGGCCCAGGTGGCGGCCATCTCCAGGGTGTGGGGGGCGATGTGCTTCCCCCGCACCTTGGCGAAGTCCCGCCGGTAGATCCTCACCTCGTCGGAGACCCGGAGGATGTAGGGGACGTCAATCTTGATGGTGCGGTCCCGGAGGGCCTCCATGTACTCGTTGGCCTGAAGTTTTCTATATTCTGGCTCGTTTGTGTGGCCCAGCACAATTTCGTCTATGTCCGTCTGGGCGAACTTTTTGGACTTGATCTTGTGCTCTTGGCTTGCGGTGAGGAGGTCGTAGAGAAAGGCCACGTCCAGCTTGAGGATCTCTATGAACTCCACCAGGCCCCGGTTGGCGATGTTGAGCTCCCCGTCAAAGTTGAAGGCCCGGGGGTCGGAGTCGGAGCCGTAAAGGGCCACCTTGCGGTAGTTGATGTCCCCGGTGAGCTCGGTGGCGTCCTGGTTCTTCTCGTCCTTGGGCTGGAAGGTGCCGATGCCCACGCGGTCCTTTTCCGAGAGCACCAGGCGCTTCACCACCACTTCCCCCTCCAGAACCGCCGCCAGGTCCCCCCCGTGCTTCTTTAGGGCCTCCCGCATCTGGAAGCGGCAGACCGGGCACAGGTCCCCCTCCACCTCCAGGGGGTAGGGGTAGTCCGGGTGGAGGGCCCTCAGCTCGGCGAGGAAGTCCGCCCGGATCTCCGGGGGCAGGAGGTGGAGGGGCTCCTCGTGCATGGGGCAGGGCAGGGGGCCCTCCTCTGTCTTCCAATAGAAGGTGAAAAGCCTTCCCTCCTCGGTGCGGCTGTAGGCCTCGAGGCCCTTCTTGAGAAGCCTGGCGATGGTGCTCTTGGCCGAGCCCACGGGCCCGTGGAGGAGAAGGATGCGCCGCTCGGGGCCTAAGCGGTGGGCCGCCGCCTTAAGCGTGGCCACCAGGCGCATGAGGGGCTTGTCCAGGCCGAAGATGGCGTCCTTGCCCCCCTCAAAGGGGTCGTCAAAGAAGCGGTAGTGGAGGAGCTTTTCCTTGAAGAGGGTGTACTCCTCCACCCCGTGGGAAAGGACCATGTCGTAAACCCTTTGGAAGCTGGTCCTCAAGGGCCTCGGGTCCTCCTTGAGGAGGCGTAGGTAGTCGGCGAAGGAGCCCTCCCAGCTAAGGGCCCGGTAGGCCTCGAGGTCCTGAAGGCGGCGGATGCGCTCCAGCTCGTTCATGGAGACCCTCCTTCATAGGGTCCGGCGCCGCTTTGGATAGCTACAGGCTCATTATACCAGGCTCAGGAGGGAAAATGTGGCCTCGGCCCTGGCCGAGGGGGCGGAGGAGGGGCACCTTGAGGGGTTGGGCCCGCCCTAGCGCCCAAGCTGGTAAAAGCCCCGGGCGTTGTGGAGGAAGTGGGCCAGGACCCCGGGCAGAAGGCTTCCTGTGAGGAGGTAGGCCAGGCCCAGAAGAAGGCCCGCCGCCCCGGTGTAGAGGGTGTAGGCCAAGGCCCCCCTGGGGGCGGGGTGGAGGAGGGCGAAGAGGAGGGCCTGGAGGAGCACCGCCCAGGGGCCCAGCTTCAGGGCGAGGAGGCTTTGCAGGAAGCCCCGGAAGAAGACCTCCTCGGCCAGGCCCGAGAAGAAGGCCAGGAGGAGGAGAAAGGGAGGGCCTGCCCCCGCCCGGCGCAGGGCCAGGCCCAGCTCCTGGTGGAGGCGCTCCGCCTCCTGGAAGGACCGGGGGAAGAGGCGGCGAAAGAGGACCTCGAGGCCCGCCAAGCCCAGGAGGAGCCCAAGCCCCAGAAGGCTTTCCGCAAAGGGGTGCCTCCCCAGCATGGGAAAGCCCCCAAGGAGCATCCCCCCTCCCCCCAGGAGGAGGAGCCCCCCCTGCAGGAGAAGGAGGAAGCGGAAGGGCCCGGGCACTACTCCTGCCCTAGGGAGAAGCCCTGGTCCAGGAGCTTTCTGGGGTAGGCCCGGAAGGCCAGGAGGGTTTCCGTGCGCTCCACCCCTTCCAGGCCCAGGATCCCCTGGGTTACGGCCTCGTCCAGATCCTCGAGGTCCTTGAGCCGGAGGAGGGCCACCAGGTCATAGGGCCCGGTAACGGAGTAAACTTCCGCCACCTGAGGCAGCTCGGCGATGGCTTCCCCCAAGGGGGCGATGCGGTCGCCACGGGCGCGGATGAGGACGAAGGCGGTGATCATCCCTCCATCATAAGGGCCTTCACGAAGGCGAGGCGGCTCATCTCCCCTCCCGAGAGGTAGGCCAGGGGGCTCTCCCCGCCGAAAAGGCGCTTGAGGACTTCCTCGGGGGTGAGGCCCTGGGCCCGGAGCCTCTGGGCCTCCTCCCGCTTGGCTTCCAGGAAGTCCCGCTTGGCTTGGAGGGCCTTTAAGGGAGCCTCCACGGGCCCGGCGTGGGCGCAGTAGAAGGCCCGGGGCCTGAGGGCGAGCACCCTCCGGAGGCTTTCCAGGAGGGCGGGGAGGTCAAACCCTGGGGTGGCCAGGCTGGCCTTCACCCCCAGGAAGAGGTCCCCCCCGAAGAGGAGGCCGGCCTTGGGGTCGTAGAGGGCCACGTGGTCGGGGGCGTGGCCCGGGGTGGGGAGGAGGTGGAGGGGGCCTACGTGCTCGGCCACCTCCACCCGCGCGGGGCGGGGGCTTCCCCAGACCAGGCGGCGGTAAAGGCGGAGGGGTTTGGGAGCGGCGACCAGGGCGGCCGTCAGGGCGCTCTCGTAGACGGGAAGGCCAAGCCGAAAGGCTCCCCCGGCGTGGTCCTCGTGGGCGTGGGTGAGGAGGGCGGCCTCGGTCCCCGGGGCGAAGGGCGGGACCTTGGGAGGGCCTGTGTCCACCAGGAGGCCCCGGTACCGGTAGACGTAGACCCCATACCCCACCCACCGCCCCACGGGGGTGGTGAGGTAAAGGGCCTCCACGCCATCCCCTATAGGCCTCCAAACCATGTACCGAGTATATCCTTAGTCCGCTTCCAACACCAGCTTGGGCCGGAAGCGGAGGGTGTCCGCCGCCACCAGGTGGAGGGGGATGCCCCGGTAGCTCTGGGGAAGCCTGGCGGGATCGGCCCCGTGCAGGTGGCCGTAGACGATGGCCGCGGGGCCGGCTTGGGCGGCCAGCTCCAGCAAGGGGGTGGCCTCCCCGCCGGGCCCGAAGGGGGGAAAGTGGAAGGCCACCAGGAGGTGGCGGTAGGGCCTCCCTTCCAGGGCCCTCAGGGAAAGCCCGAGCCTTTCCGCCTCCCGGGCCAGGATCTTCTCGTCCTCGGGGGTTTCAGGAGGGTACTGCCAGCCCCGGGTGCCCGCCACCGCCACCCCGTCCAGGACCAGGGCGTCGTTCTGCAGGGCGTACATGCCTTCGGGGAGGACGGCGCGGAGCCTGGAGATGGAAGGCCACCAGTAGTCGTGGTTGCCCTTGAGGAGCACCTTCCTCCCCGGAAGCGCCGCCAGGTCCAGGAGGTCGGGGATGGCCTCGGGGAGGCGCATGGCCCAGGAGATGTCCCCGGCCACGATCACCAGGTCCGAGGGCCCCACCACCTCCCGCCAGCCGCGAAAAAAGGCCTCGGGGTGGCCTTGCCAGCCGGGGCCGAAGATGGTCATGGGCTTGGGGTGGACGCGGGAAAGGTGGGGGTCGGCGATGGCGAAGACCCGCATGGGCCATAGCGTACCCTAAACCTATGGACAAGGCCGAGGCCTTCGCCTACGCCCTGCGCCTCCTTTCCCGGCGGGCCATGAGCCAGGCCCGCCTTAGGGAGAAGCTCCTGGCCCGCTTCCCCGAGGCCGAGGTGGCCCAGGCCCTGGAGCGCCTCCTGGCCCTGGGCTACCTGGACGACCGGGCCTTCGCCGAAACCTTCGTGGCCGTCCGGCGCAAGTACGGCCCCCTGAAGCTCCGCCACCTCCTAAGGGCCCAAGGGGTGGGGGAGGAAGTGGTGGAGGCGGTTCTCGGGAAGCTTGGGGAGGAGGAGGCCCTCGAGGCCGCCCTTAGGGCCCTGCGCCGCTACCCCAGGCGCCGGGACAAGGCCAAGGCGGTGCGGTTTTTGGTGGGGCGGGGCTTCCCCCTCTCTCTGGCCTTGCGGGCCTACGAGCTTGCCAAGGAGGAGGAAAAGGGGTAAAAAGAGCCCATGCCCGAGGTGCGCGCCGAGCGCTATATTCCCGCTCCGCCGGAAAAGGTCTATGCCCTGGCCAAGGACCTGGAGGGCCTGAAGCCCTACCTCAAGGAAGTGGAAAGCCTTAAGGTGCTTTCCCAGGAGGGCAACCGCACCCGGAGCGAGTGGGTGGCGGTGGCCATGGGCAAGAAGGTTCGCTGGCTGGAGGAGGAGGAGTGGGACGACGCCCACCTGAGGAACCGCTTCTTCTCCCCGGAAGGGGATTTTGACCGCTACGAGGGCACCTGGGTCTTCCAGCCCGAGGGCGAAGGTACCCGGGTGGTCCTCACCTTGGCCTACGAGCTCACCATCCCTATCTTTGGGGGACTTCTGCAAAAGTTGGTGCAAAAGCTCATGCAGGAAAACGTGGAAAGCCTTCTGAAGGGCCTGGAGGAAAGGGTCCTGGCCGGCTAGTTGCCAAAGGGCCCCGCTTGCTCTAGCATGGGCCTTGAGCCGCCCATGTCTTTCCCCAGGGGTGGCCCAAGGGTTTTCAGGAGGTCAAAGTGGAAACGTTGCGCGTCTCTTCCAAGTCCCGCCCCAACTCCGTGGCCGGCGCCATCGCGGCGCTATTGCGCACCAAGGGGGAGGTGGAGGTGCAGGCCATCGGGCCCCAGGCCGTCAACCAGGCGGTGAAGGCCATCGCCATCGCCCGCGGCTACATTGCCCCCGACAACCTGGACCTGGTGGTCAAGCCCGCCTTCGTCAAGCTGGACCTGGAAAACGAGGAGCGGACCGCCCTGAAGTTCAGCATCAAGGCCCATCCCCTGGAGTCTTGAGGGCCGACACCCCAAGGGGCCTGGCCCTGGCCGTTCTCCTTCAGGTGGAGGAAGGGGGTCGGGCCCAGCAGCTTTTGGACCGCACCCTGGAACGGGTGGGCTGGCCCGAGCGGGATAGGGCCTACGTTACCCACCTGGTCTACGGGGCCCTGCGCTACCTGAGGTTCCTGGACTTTCTCCTAGAACCTCACCTTAAGGCCCCGGAGAAGCTGCCTAAAGAGGTGCGCTGGGCCCTGCGCCTGGGGGCCCTAGAGTGGTGGTTGGGGAAGCCGGACCATGCCCGGGTGAGCCCTTGGGTGGAGGAGGCGAAGCGCCGTTACCCGGGGCTTGCGGGTTTGGTGAACGCCGTGCTTCGCCGCCTGCGCCCGCGGGAGGCCCCGGAGTGCGTGCGCCTTTCCCTTCCTGACTGGCTCTGCCAGGCCTGGCGGGGCTTCTTCGGGGGAGTGGGCTTTGCCGAGGCCTTCAACGAACCCGCGCCCCTCTTCGTCACCGCCTACCGGGAGGTGGACCTGCAGCCGGGCCCTGTCCCCGGGAGCTACCTCTTTGAAGGCCCCAAGACCGATTTCCCTGCCCTCGGCCTCCAGCCGCAAAACCCCGCTTCCCTCTTCGCTGCCACCCTTCTGGAGCCCACACCTGGGGAGAGGGTGTTGGACCTTTGCGGCGGGGCCGGGCTCAAGGCTTTTTACCTGGCGGCTCGGGGTGCGGAGGTGGTTTCCTACGACCTCAACGCCAAGCGCCAGGAGGCGGGGGCGAAAACGGCCCGGCGCCTCGGCCTGAAGGTGGCCTACCGCACCCAGGACCTGCGGGAACCCCTTCGCGAAAGGGCCAAAAAGGTTCTCCTGGACGTCCCTTGCACCGGCACAGGCACCTTCCGTGCCCACCCCGAGCTCCGCTACCGCCTGGAGGAAGGGGACCCGGCCCGGATGGCGGCCCTTCAGCTTCAGCTTCTGGAAACCGCCGCCCAGGCCACGGAGGAGGGGGGGGTTTTGGTCTACGCGGTCTGCTCCCTCACGGAGGAGGAGGGGGAAGGGGTGGCTCGGGCCTTCTTGGAGAGGCACCCCGAGTTCCGCCCGGAGCCCTTTTCCTGCCCTTTGCCCGTCCTCCGGCATGGGCTTGGGGTGTACGTGGCCCCCGAGGGGGGCCTGGACGGGTTTTATTACCTCCGCCTCCGCAAGGTAGACTCAAGGGCATGAAGCTCGCCTTCCTGGGCCTTGGCAAGATGGGCCGGAGCATCCTCAAAGGGGCTTTGGAGCGGGGTTTTCTACGCCAGGAGGAGGTGGGGGTGGTGGGGCGCACCCCGGAGCGGGCCCGGGCCCTGGCCGAGCCCTTCGGCGTCCGCCCCCTTGTCCTGAAGGACTTGGCCGAGGCCGAGCGGGTGCTCCTCGCCGTTCAGCCCCGGGACTTCCCCCAGCTGGCCCCGGAGGTCCCCCGGGGCCAGCTGGGCTTCCTCTCCATCATGGCCGGGGTCTCCACGGCCGTCTTGGCCCGCAGGCTGGACACCCGGCGGGTGGTGCGGGCCATGCCCAACCTGGCGGCCATGATCGGGGAGAGCTCCACCGCCCTCACCGCTTTAAAGGAGGCCCAGGAAGCGGGGGACCTGGAATTCGCCCGGGCCCTTTTCGCCACCGTGGGGGACGTGTACGAGATCCCCGAACACCTCTTTGACCCCTTCACCGCCATGTCGGCTTCGGCGCCCGCCTACCTGGCGGTGGTGGCCGAGGCCCTGGCGGATGCCGGGGTAAAGATGGGCATGCCCCGGGCCCTGGCCCTCCGCCTGGCGGCGGACGCTCTGGCGGCCACGGGGGAACTCCTCAAGACCCGCCACCCTGCCACCCTGAAGGACGAGGTGGCGAGCCCTGGGGGTACCACCATCCACGGCCTGCACGCCCTCGAGGCCCGGGCCCTCCGAGCCGCCTTCTACGAAGCGGTGGAGGCCGCCACCCGCCGGGGGCACGAGCTGGGGGAGGTGGAATGAGGCGGCGCCTTCCCGGGTGGCTGGCCCTGGGCCTCCTCCTCGCCTTGGCCTCGGCCCAGGTCTTCCCCAAGGAAGGGGGGGTTTACGCCTACTCCGACGGCACCCTCCAGGAGCTGAGGCCCACCTCCGAGGGCTTTCGCTTGCGCTACCAAAAAGAGGGCAAGGCCTTCCGGGAAGACCGCCTGAAGGCCTCGCCGGAAGGGTTTTACCTTTTGGGGGTGGGGCTCCCGGAAGGGTATTTCCCCTTCGCACCCCCGCTCCTCCTCTACCCGGCCCGCCTGGAGCTGGGGTCGGCCTGGGGGGGGAGCGCCCGCTTCCGCGGCCAGCGGGTGGCCCTCTCCGCCCGGGTGGAGGGGTGGGAAGGGGTGAGGGTGAAGGCCGGGGCCTTCAACGCCTACCGGGTGCGGGTGGCCTATACCACGGAAAAGGGAGGCACCGACCTCAAAGAGCTTTACCTGGTGCCGGGGCTCGGGGTGGTGGCCTACCGGGCGGGGGAGGCCTGGGTGGAGCTGGTGCGCTTTAAGTACCCCACCGCGGCTTTCGCCGCGGCGGGGGCCCCAAAAGGACTTTCTCCCGGCCCTGTTTCGGGTGTCCCATGTTGCGAAAACAACGTGCGGACACTTAGCCCGCCTTGAGGCGGTAGCGCAGGATCTCCCAGTACATGCGCAACCGGTGGAGGAAGCCCTTGAGGAGGCCCCGCTTTTCCTCCTTCATCACCTGGCTCACCCCGGGAAGGGGGAGGTAGCGCACCCGCCAGCCCTTGGCCTTGGCGTGGCGGGTGAGAAGGAGTTCCAGGTCGTAGCGGGCCCCCGCCAGGCCGGGCACGCTTCTTAGGGCCTCCGAGGCCAAGGCCCGCTGCCCCGAGAGGAAGGGGGTGAGGCGCATGGCCAGGTCCGTGGAGAGCCGCCCCCCCTGGAAGACCCCCACGGTCATCTCCGCTTCTCCCCGGGCCACCGGGGCGAGGAGGGCGTGGAGGTGCTCGGGCCTCAGGCCCAAGAGGTCGGCATCCAGGAGGAGGACGAGGGGCGTGGCCACCGCCTTAAGCCCTTCGGCGATGGCCCCCCCCTTGCCCCGGTTCTCCCCCAGGCGCACCACCTGCGCCCCCGCCCTTTCCGCCTCCTGGGCGGTGCGGTCCAGGGAGCCGTCGTCCGCCACCACCACGGGGAAGCCCGCCTCCTTGGCCACTTCCACCACCTTGGCGATGGTGGCCTCCTCGTTGTAGGCGGGGATGAGGACCGTGGCCGTCATCAGCCTCCGAGAAGCCTCCTTAGGTCCTGGAAGGTCACCAGGATCACCAGGAGGATGAGGAAGAGGAAGCCCAGGTAGTGCACCATGGCCTCCCGCTCCTTTGGGATGGGAAGGAGGCGGGAGAGGAGGAGGAGGAGGATCCTTCCCCCATCCAGGGCGGGGATGGGGAGGAGGTTGAAAAGGGCCAGGGAAAGGTTGATGGAGACCATGAGCTCAAGAAGCCGGAAAAGCCCTTCCTGGGCCGCCCTACCCGTTTCCGCCACGATGCCTAGGGGCCCGACCACCCCGCTATTGGGGTTGCCGGAGAGGACCCCGAGAAGCCCTCCCACCAAGGCCCGCACCATCTCCGGTCCGAAGGAGAGGATGCGCCCCGCCGCCAGGAGGAGCCCCTCTGGGAGGCTCACCCGACGGAAGCGCACCTCGGGCTGGTAGACCACCCCCAGCTTTTCCACTCCCTCCCGCCAGGTGAGGCGAAGGACCACCTCCTGGCCGTCCCGCAGGAGGGTAAGGGTGTGGGCGCCCGGGGTCTTGAGCCTTTCGATCTCCTGGGGTCGGGAGAGGGGTTTCCCGTCCACGGCGAGGAGGAGGTCCTTGGGCCTGAGGCCCACCTCCTCGGCCGGGCTTCCCGGGAGGACTTCCAGGATCACCGCCCGGCCCGTGGCCTCGGGCACCCCTTGGGCGCTGAAAAGGTAGCCCAAGAGGCCCCAGGCCAGGAGGAGGTTCATGACCACCCCGGAAAGGAGCACCCAGAGCTTCCCCAGGAAGGGGAGGGCGTCGTAGCCCCGTCCCCTCTCCTCGGGTAGGAGGCCTTCTATATCGGCGTACCCCCCCAAGGGGACGGCGGAAAGCCGCCACTCCGTGCCCCAGGCCTGGCGGCGCCAGAGGACCGGGCCAAAGCCCAGGCTAAAGGCCTTGACCCTCACCCCCTGGAGGCGGGCCGCTAGGTAGTGGCCCAGCTCGTGCACGAAGACGCTCACGCCGATGATGACCAGAAACCAGATCAGGCTCATGCCCACCTCTTGGCCTCCTCCCGGGCCCAGGCGTCCACGGCGAAGAGGCTCTCCCATGTTAGGGGTTCCTGGGGGGTGGCTTCCAGCACCCGGGCCAGGATCTCGGGGATGCGGGGGAAGGGGAGGCGGCCTTGGAGAAAGGCCTCCACCGCCACCTCGTCGGCGGCGGAGACGGCCACCTGGGCGAGGCCTCCCCGCCTCCCCGCCTCGTAGGCCACGGCCAGGGCGGGAAAGCGTTTGGGGTCGGGCTCCAAAAACTCCAGCGCCCCGGGGATGGGGAGGTCCTTCAGGGGGGTTTCCGCCCGTTCGGGGTGGGTGAGGGCGTACTGGATGAAAAGGCGCATGTCCGTGGGGCCGAGCTGGGCCTTCAGGTTCCCGTCCACGAAGCGCACCAGGCCGTGGACGTAGGCCTGAGGGTGGACGAGGACCTTGATCCTCTCCAGGGGAAAGCGGAAGAGCTCCTTGGCCTCGAGGACCTCCAGCCCCTTGTTGAAGAGGGTGGCGGAGTCCACGGTGACCTTGGGGCCCATGCGCCAGCGGGGGTGGCGGAGGGCCATCTCCGGGGTCACCTGGGAGAGGTCTTCGGGGCTTTTGAGGAAAGGCCCGCCGCTTGCCGTGAGGATGAGCTCGGCCACGTCCTCCCGCCTCTCCCCGAGGAGGGCCTGGAAGAGGGCGGAGTGCTCCGAGTCCACGGGGAGGATCTCCGCTCCCGAGGCCTCCGCCTCCTGCCAAAGGAGAGGGCCCGCCGCCACCATGGCCTCCTTGTTGGCCAGGGCCACCCGCTTTCCGGAGCGCACCGCCGCCCGGGTGGGGGCAAGCCCCGCCAGGCCCGGGATGGCGGCCACGGCCACCTCGGCCTCGAGGGCGGCCACCTCCTCCGCCGTGGCCAGCCTTAGCCCGGGGAAGCGGGCCTTCAGCTCGGCGTGGAGGCTTTCGTCCGCCGCCACCAAGAGGGGCTTAAAGAGGGCGATCTGCTGGGCGAGGGCCTCCAGGTTTTTCCCGGCGGCCAGGCCCACCACCCGAAAGCCCCGCCAGCGGCAGACCTCCAGGGCCTGCCTTCCGATGGAACCCGTGGAACCAAGGACCACGACCCGTTTCATGTGAAGAGCACCACCAGGTAGTAGGTAAGGGGAAAGGTGAAGAGGAGGCTGTCTATGCGGTCCAGAAGCCCCCCGTGCCCCGGGAGGAAGTGCCCGGAGTCCTTTACCCCGCAGTAGCGCTTGAGCATGGACTCGGCCAGGTCGCCCAGCTGGGCCGCCAGGGAAAGCAGGAGGCTGAAAAGCCAAAGCTCCAAAAGCCCGAAGGGAAACACCTCCCGCACCAGCCCCGTGTAAACCAGAAGGGCCAGGAAGCTGAAGGCGATGCCGCCCAAAGACCCCTCCACGGTTTTCCCGGGACTGATCTCGGGGGCCAGCTTCTTCCGGCCGAAGAAGCGGCCGGCAAAGTAGGCCCCGATGTCGGTGGCGAAGCTGGCCACGATGGGAAGGCTGAGGGTCCAAAGCCCCAGGGTCCCATCGGGAATTTCCCGCAGCAGAAGGGCGTACCCCAGGTTCCAGGGCAGGTAAAGGAAGGCCAGGAGGGTGAAGGCGAAGCGGGTGAGGTCGGCCCCAAAGAGGAGCTCGTAGCTGAAGGCCGCCATGAGGAAGAGGCCCAGGGCCACTTCCCGCCAAGGCACCTGGGGGAAGTGCCACTGGAGGGCGGGGAGGGAGAAGAGGAAGAGAACCCCACCCCCTAGGTGAAGCAAGGGCAGGTGGAGGACCACCCCTCGGCGGGCCAGCATGCCCTTGAGCTCCAGGCTTCCCAGCCAGAGGACGAGGAAAAGGGTAGGAAGGATCAGGGGCGTCCCCGCCCAAAGTACCAGGAGGAGGAGGCTCGCTCCGATGAGGGCGGAGAGGACCCGGGTGGGAAGGTCGTCCCTCACCCCCGGCCTCCTCGGGGGGCGCAGGGCATGCCGGGCGCGCTTTTAGGCATGGCGTTCACCCTTTGGCCCCTTCTCCTGGCCCGGGAGGGCTTAGTGGAGGATCTCCTGCTCCTTCTTCTCCACCATCTCGTCCACCTTGGCGACGAACTCGTCGGTGATCTTCTGGATCTCCCCTTCGGCCCGCTTGGTGTCGTCCTCGGAGAGGTGGAGTTCCTTGGCCAGCTTCTTGAGCTTTTCCAAAGCCTCCCGGCGAAGGTTCCGGATGGCGATCCGCCCTTCCTCGGCCAGGTGCCGGGCGGTCTTGACCAGTTCCTTGCGCCTTTCCTCGGTGAGGGGCGGGATGTTGATGTAGAGGGCGTCCCCCTTGTTGCTGGGGTTCAGGCCCAGGTCGGATTCGCGGATGGCCTTCTCGATGGCCTTGAGGGCGTTCTGGTCCCAGGACTGGACCACCAGGGTGCGGGCATCGGGAGCGGTGACGGTGGCGATCTGGTTTAGGGGGACGTGGGTGCCGTAGTACTCCACCTTAAGGTGGAGGAGAAGGGCGGGGTTGGCCCGCCCGGTGCGCAGGCCCGCCAGGTTGTGCTCCAGGGCCTCGAGGCTCTTTTGCATGTGGCTCCGGGTTTCCGCATAGAGCTCCTTCAGGGTCATGGTCCCTCCTTTCTACGAGTGGATCAGGGTGCCCACCTTTTCCCCCTGGATAATACCCACCAGGGCGCCGGGCTTAAAGATGTCAAAGACCACGATGGGCACGCCCGCCTCCATGCAGAGGGTGATGGCGGTGGTGTCCATGACCTGGAGGCCGCGGTTCAGGACCTCCAGGTAGGTGAGCTCGTCAAAGCGCACCGCCTCCGGGTTTTTGCGGGGGTCGTCGGAGTAGACCCCGTCCACCTTGTTCTTGGCCATGAGGACCACCTCGGCCCCCACCTCCAGGGCGCGGAGGGCGGCGGCGGTGTCCGTGGAGAAGAAGGGGTTCCCCGTTCCCCCGCCGAAGATGACGATGCGTTCCTTCTCCAGGTGGCGGAGGGCCCGGCGGCGGATGTAGGGCTCGGCCACCTGGGGGATGGTGAGGGCGGTCTGGACCCGGGTGGGGATGGAGAGGGCTTCCAGGGCATCCTGGAGGGCCAGGGCGTTCATGATGGTGGCCAGCATCCCGATGTAGTCGGCGGTGGCCCGGTCCATCCCCACCCCCTGCCGGGCCCCCCGCCAGAGGTTCCCGGCGCCGATGACGATGGCCAGCTGGACCCCGGTCTCGTAGGCGGCCTTGATCTCCTGGGCCAGGGCCCGGGTGGCCTCCGGCTCGATGCCGAAGCCGTTTTGCGTGAGGAACTCCCCGGAAAGCTTGAGGAGGACGCGCTTGTACTTCATGGCTCTAAGAAAAACCGGGGCCCTTGGATGGGGGCCCCGGCGGCTTCCATGGCCTACGCTCCCACTTCCAGGCGGCAGAAGCGCCGCACCACGATGTTCTCCCCGGTCTTGGCGATGGCCTGCTGGAGGAGCTCCTTCACCTTCACCTTGTCGTCTTTGACGAAGGGCTGCTCCAGAAGGACCACCTCCTCCAGGTACTTCTTCAGGCGGCCCTCGGCGATCTTCTCGGCGATCTCTTTGGGCTTCCCCTCGTTGAGGGCGGCCTGGATGTAGATCTGCCGCTCCCTCTCCAGTTCCTCGGCGGGGATCTCCTCGGCGGAGACGTAGCGGGGGTTCATCATGGCGATGTGCATGGCCAAGTCCTTGGCCAGGCTCTGGAAGATCTCGTTCCTGGCCACGAAGTCGGTCTCGCAGTTGAGCTCCAGGATCACCCCCACCCGCTGGTTGTGGTGGATGTAGTGGCCGATGAGGCCTTCCCGGGCCTCCCGCTCCGCCTTCTTGGCGGCCTTCATGGCCCCCCGCTCCCGGAGGAGCTGGACGGCCTTATCCTCGTCCCAGCCGGCGTCCTCGAGGGCCTTCTTCACGTCCATCATCCCGGCCCCCGTGGCCTCGCGAAGCTTCTTGATGAGTTCCATCTGGCTCATGCTTCCACCTCGTCCTCGCCTTCCAGGCCCTCCTCCAGAGCCCCGCGGGCCTCGGCCCGCTCGGCCTCCTCCACCAGGGCGTAGGAGGGGGAGGGTTCCACTACCCCACCCCGGGCCTCGATGATGAGGTCCGCCGCCCGGGAGAGGATGAGCTGGATGGAGCGGATGGCGTCGTCGTTGCCGGGGATGATGTAGTCCACTAGGTCGGGATCGGAGTCGGTGTCCGCCAGGGCCACCACGGGGATGAAGAGCTTCCTGGCCTCCCGCACGGCGATGGCCTCCTTGGTGGGGTCCACCACGAAAATGGCGTCAGGAAGCCGCTTCAGCCGCCGGAAGCCAGAGAGGTACTTCTGCAGGCGTTCCAGTTCGTGCTTCAGGCGCACCTGCTCCTTCTTGGGGCGCTCGTGGATGTCCTCGGAGGCGAAGAGGTTTTCCAGCTCCTCCAGGCGGTGTACCCGCTGGGAGATGGTCTTGAAGTTGGTGAGCATCCCGCCCAACCAGCGCTGGTTCACATAGGGCATGCCCGCGCGGTCTGCCTCCATGCGCACGATGTCTTGCGCCTGCTTCTTGGTGCCCACGAAGAGCACCGTGCCCCCGCGCATGGCCAGGTCCTCGAGGAAGCGGAAGGTGCGCTCCAGCTCCACCATGGTCTTCTGCAGGTCAATGATGTGGATGCCGTTGCGCTCCGCATAGATATAGCGGCCAAACTTGGGGTTCCAACGCTTGCGCTCGTGGCCAAAGTGGACCCCGGCTTCCAGTAGCTCCTTCACGCTGATGTTGACAGGCATATTCCTCCCATCGGGGAAGGTTGGGCTTGGCGTTTCCCGTGCGCCGTCCTCTTTCCCACGGGACCTTCCCCTGCCCGAGGGCTGGTGCGGCACACCTCTCCGATTATAGAGGGGAAGGGTCCTTTGCGTAAGCCCCCCTCTTGGGCTATACTGCCGAAGGCTTGGGGCGGTAGCTCAGAGGGAGAGCACCCGCCTTGCAAGCGGGAGGTCCGGGGTTCAAATCCCCGCCGCTCCACCAGCTCCAGGACGCAAAGCTTTACCCCCCGGTAGCTTGGCCGGGGGGTCAGTTTTACTGCAGTTTTACTGCAACGCGGTTCAGGCCCGGGCCCGGGGACGGGCCAGGTCCTCGGGGTCAATGACCCAACCCCGCCGCTCCTCCTTCAGGAGGTGGCGGTACACGTTCAGGGTGATGGTGGGGTTGGCATGGCCCATCCTCTCCGCCACCAGCTCGAGGGGGGCTCCCTGAGCGAGGAGGAGGCTTCCATACGTGTGCCTCAGGTCGTGGACCCGCACCGGGGGAAGGCCCAGGCGCTTCGCGATCCGCCTCAGGGCGTGGTTCGGGCTGTTCGGGTCCAAGGGCCTCGAGGGCTCCCCGGTGCCGGGGAAGACCCAGGGGGTGGGGATCCCCGCGAAAAAACCCTCCCACCAGGTCCGGTACTCCCGAAGCCTCAGGAGGGTGGCGTGGGGGATGGGCACCGCCCGCTCCCGGCCCGTTTTGAGGCCCGTGAGGGCGGGTTTCGCCCCTTCCATGCTCCAGGAGCGCCGCACGTGGAGGAGGCCCGCCTCGAGGTCCACGTCCTCCCACCGGAGGCCCAAAGCCTCTCCCCGCCTCAGGCCGCACGCCAGCATGAGCCGAAGGGCGAGGGCCAGGCGGGGGTCGGGGTAGCGGTCCAGGGCCTCGAGGAGGGCCCCCACCTCCTCGGGCTCCAAGGTCCGGCCCGCCCTCTCCCGGGGGAGGTCCCGTGGGGCACGGATTTTCACCGGGGCCACGGGGTTGCGGGTCACCACCTCGAGGCTCAGGGCCTCCTCGAAGAGGGCGTTCAGCCGCTCCCGGACCTTCTTCACCGTACGGATGGAGAGACCCCGCTCGGCGAGGGCGTCCAGGGCGGCCCGGATGTGAGCCGGTTTCACCTCCTGGAGCCGCATCCCGCCCAGGGGGTCCGGGGCCTGGGGATCCCGGAGCGAGGGGAGGACGTACCCCAGCTCGTGGCGGTAAAGGGAGAGGGTCCTCGGGCGCACCTCCCGCGCCTTTCGCTCCAGCCACCTCGAGGCCCACTCCCGGAGGGTCGTTTCGGTGGGGTCAGGGAGGAGGCCTTTGTGCCGCTGGGCGGCGAGGTCGGCGAGGCGCCCCGCCACCTCCTGGCGGGTTTTGCCGTAGACCGTGAGCCGTTTGGGCTTGCCGTCCGGGCCGTAGCCCACCACGATTTGTCCCATCCAGCGCCCGTCCGGGCGGCGCACGATGGTTCCCTCACCGTTTCCCCTGCGACCCATCCTCCACCTCCTCTTCATACGCCAACAGGTCCCCCACCCCGTAGGTTTTCCCGGTGAGTTCCCGTAGCCCGGCCAGGAGGGCCTCGAGGGTGCCCACGTCCAGGCAGGTGGGCACCTCGCCCCGGGCCCAACGGTAGATGGTGTTGCGGGCGGCGCGGCGCGCGAGGGTCTTGGCGAGGCGGTAGGCGGAAATCCCCTCGCGCCGCAGGATTTCGGGAAGGCGGTTCCGTATCACGCCCCTATGGTACCACGGGCGAAGGGACACCCCCCTTGACAATAGTACCAAGTGCATGGTACTATAGGGGCACCTAGGGAGGAGGTTGGAGGCTGCTCCCTAGGGGTTTGGAGGAAACCATGACCAGGTTAGCGGAAAACCGGATGCAGGCGCAACAGGCGGCGGTACTCGTGCTGAACGCGAGGGAGGCCCAGGCCCTCCTCAACTTGCTCCTCGGGGAGAAGGAGGCGGGGGAGCTTTCCGAGGCCCTCGAGGGCCTCTACCAGGCCCTCGCGGCCCAGGCCCCGGAGCTGGGCCTCCGGCGCTCCCGGCACGGGGGTTGGTACCGGATTTAGGAGGCGTGGGGGGCGGGGAAGCCCGCCCCTCTTCCTCTCGGAGGAAGGGGCGATGGAGCGGATTGACGGCGTGCGCGTGTGGGCCCAAGGGGGCCTCGAGGCCTTTGGGGAGGGCCTGGAGGTTGAGGTTCAGACCTGGGAGGTGGTGTAGCGGGCGCAAAACTCCTCCCCCAGCCTGAAGGCCGGGGAGCAGGCTTCGCTGAACCTCGGAGCCCAACAGACCCGAGGGCCCGGCGCGATAACAGACCTTATCGCCGGGAAGCCACCCCGGATCCGGCCCTTTCCGTCATCGTCTTACAAAGCGAGGTGGAACACGCCATTGCCCTCGTGGACGACCCGGTGCGGTGGGCGAACCGCTACCTGGAGGTGCGCACCGCGGGGGGGCACCGGGTGCTCCTGGAGGACGCCGCCCTAGTGGTGGAGGGGGAAGGTGCAGGTGGGCTAGGCCTTTTGGGTCACGTTGGAAGACGGTTTGGGAAGGCGGTCCTGCCACTCCTCGAGGCGGAGGGCACCCCGCTTGAGGAGGGCGTCCAAGGCCGCCTGGAGGCGGGCCCGGGGGAAGGCGGCCTTGCGAGGGCTCCAGGCTTGGAGCGCCTTTTGCAGGGTGACCCAGTCCCGGGCCCCTTCGCGGCGCACGGCCCAGTGGACCGTGGCCAGAAGCTCTAGGCTATCAGGGGTCTCAAAACCCTTGACCCAGTCTGCCGCCCGGGTGGCGGCCTCGTCGGCCTCGGGGTGGTCGGCGAGGAAGAGGATGGCCTCGTTCAGGGCCTGGGGCTTGAGGTGGATCTGGGAGGCCCCCGTGCGGTCCCCGAAGCCCTGGATGTAGTGGTCCTCGAGGCGGGCCAGCACGTGGTTCAGGGGCTCGGCGTAGGGGCCAAACCTGAGCTCTCATCACTTTCCTCCCCCCAGCTCCTGAAGCAACCTGACCAACTCTGCCAGCACGGCTTCCTTCCAAGGCGGGGGCCCCTGGGCCAGGGCGATCCGGCCCAGGCGGAAGAGGCTCTGCCGCTCGGGATGGGCCAGGAGCCGGGGAAGCCATTCCCTGCCCCGCAAGCACACCCCCAGAAGGACCAAGAGCGCCATCCCCAAGGCCAGAAGCCATAACCACCCCCTGAGGCTCGCCCCCGTCCGCAGCCGATGGCGGTCCAGCCCAAACCCCTGCCCCTTCAGGTCCCTAAACCCCTCTTCAATCCAAACCCTCCACCCATAGGAAGGCTCCCCACCCAAGGGCCCCCAGTAGGCCAGATACCAGGGCTCCCGACCCCCCGGGTACACCAGGAGGGTGACCTCCACCCCCTCCCCGCCATGGCCCAGGTCAGCGAAGCTACCTTGAAGGCGGACCTGTCCACGCTCGGGGCTGGCCGGCTTGGGGAAGCGCTCCCCCAGGAGGAAGCGCTCCTTCTCCTCGGTCTCCACGCCTCGGTTGCGCCGCAGGCGGATGAGGAAGCCCATGCCCCACTCCTGGAGCTTTCGCATCAGGGAGACCCGGTCAAACCCCCGGTCCAGGAGGAAGAGGGGGGTGTACCCCAGGTCCTGGACGGCGCGGCCCAGGCGGTGGAGGAAGTCCTCTTCCACCCGGTTTTGACTGGGGAAGGGGGAGAGGGGGTGAAGGGCGAAGGCCACCACCAGGGCCCTTCCCTTGAGGGGGAGGGCGGCCACCAGGGCCTGGTGCTGGCCGTCCTCGGCGGGGGTCCAGTCCACGAGGAGGGGTAGGGGTCGGCTTTTGGGGAAACGGGGGAGGAGCAAGGGGAGGAGGGTTTGGGTGAGGGTCCAGGGGTCTTGCAGGTGGGGGTGATGGAGGAAGCGCCAGAGGCGGTTGAGGCGGCTTTGGGCCAGGATGGGGAGGGGGGTTCTGCGGGCGAGGTCGGAGAGGGTGGGGTCTAGGGGTGCGGTGAGGAGGGTGGAGAGGAAGAGGGCGAGGTTGGAGCGGGTGGTTTTCCTTAGGGGGGCGAAGACCTTGTGGACCCAGGGGGTGATAAGTTGGGAGAGGGGGGTGGTGGGTGGCATACCTTACTCACCCCCCTCTTCTCTTCCCTTGTCAAGCCCCAGCCCTCAAAGTGATGAGAGCTCAGGGGCCAAACCGGTTGCGGGTGAAGGCCAGCCTTGGGATATACTCTTCCTTATGCCGGCCTTGGAGTGGATCGGCAAGCGGGCGGTGGCGCGGCACCACTTGGAGATTCCCTACCGCCTCCTCACCCCGGTGCCGGAACTCTCCCACGGCGAGGGCGAGAACCTTTTGGTGGAGGGGGACAACCTCGAGGTCCTCAAAGCCCTCCTCCCCGAGTACCGGGGGCGGGTGAAACTCGTCTACATAGACCCCCCTTACAACACCGGCAACGAGGGATGGGTCTATAACGACAACGTGAACAGCCCTGAGATGCGGGCCTGGCTGGGGAAGGCGGTGGGCCCGGAGGCGGAAGACCTCTCCCGGCACGACAAGTGGCTTTCCATGCTGTACCCCAGGCTGAGGCTTCTCCATGAGCTCTTGCGGGAAGACGGAAGCCTGTGGATGAGCATTGACGACAACGAGGTCCACCGGGCGCGGATGCTCCTAGACGAGATTTTCGGGCCCCAGAACTTCGTGGCTACGGTTATCTGGCAAAAGAAGTACGCTCCTCAAAACGACGCCATCTACTTTTCTGACACGCATGACTATATCTTAGTGTACGCTAAGCGCAAGAAAAACAATGGGAATGACTCTTTAGGATGGAGCTTGAATAGGCTGCCTTCTACACCGGAGAAACTTAGCCGTTACAAGAACCCTGACAACGATCCTAGGGGTCCCTGGATGTCGGATAACTATACCTCAAACAAGACTCGCGAAGAGCGGCCCAACCTTTACTACCCCATCGTCAACCCTAACACCGGCGAGGAAATCTGGCCCTCCCCGACCCGGGTCTGGGCCTTTTCCCGCGAGGAGCACCTTCGCCACCTTGAGGAAAATCGCATTTGGTGGGGAAAGAACGGGCGAGGCAAGCCTCGCCTCAAGCGCTTCCTTTCGGAGATTGTGGAGCACACGGTGCCCAAAACCCTTTGGATGCGCGAGGAGGTTGGGGACACACAAGAGGCTCGTCGTGAAGTGCGAGAAGCTTTGAACGGAGAGGACTTCCCCACCCCCAAGCCCACCCGCCTGATCCAGCGCATCCTCCAAATCGCCACCAACCCCCAGGACGGGGACATCGTCCTGGACTCCTTTGCCGGTAGCGGTACCACGGGGCACGCGGTGCTCAAGCAAAACGCCGAGGACGGGGGCAACCGGCGCTTCATCCTGGTGGAGCTGGACCCCCACATCGCCCAAAACATCACCCGAAAGCGCCTGGAGTACGCCGTCAGGGAACACGGGGGCGGCTTCCGGTACCTGCGCCTGGGGGAGCCCCTCTTTCTGCCCGACGGGCGCATCCGGGAGGGGGTGGACTACCTCACCCTGGCCCGGTACGTCTACTACCGGGAGACGGGGGAGCCCCTGCCCTCCACGCTCCATCCGCCCCTTCTTGGGGTGTCCCGGCGCGGGGTGGCGGTCTACCTCCTCTACAACGGGGCCCTCAAGGACAGGTCCCCCAAAGGGGGCAACGCCCTCACCCGGGAGGTCCTGGCCCACCTGCCCCCCTTTGACGGCCCCAAGGTGGTCTACGGCACCTCCTGCCGCCTGAGCCCGGCCACCCTCGAGGCCCTCCGCATCACCTTCCGCCACATCCCCTACGAGGTGGCCCCATGATGGAGCTGAAGAGCTACCAGAAGGAGGCCCTGGGGGCCCTGGAGGACTTCCTCCACCGGGTGAGGGTCCACGCGGACGCGGGGGAGGCCCATCCCCTTGACCGGGCCTACCGGGAGGTGGCGGGGCGGTACCTGGAGCACCCCCCTCCCTACCAGGAGCCGGGGGGCCTCGAGGGCATCCCCTACGTGTGCTTTCGCATCCCCACGGGAGGTGGCAAGACCCTTCTTGCGGCCCACGCCCTGGCCCCGGCCCGGCGCTTCCTGGGCCAAGACGCCCCCGCCGTGGTCTGGCTCACGCCTACCGAGGCCATTCGCGCCCAGACCCTGCGCGCCCTCAAGGACCCCCAGCACCCCTACCGTCAGAGCCTCGAGGCCGCCCTGGGCCCGGCGCGGGTCATGGACCTGCAGGAGGCCCTGGCCCTGACCCCGGGGGACGTGGGGGCGGTGGCCTTGGTCCTGGTGGCCACCCTGCAGGCCTTCCGGGTGGAGGCGACCGAGGGGCGCAAGGTCTACGAGGACAACGGCCACCTCATGGCCGTCTTCCGGGCCCTCGAGGAGGCGTCCTCGCCCCCGGAAGGGGTGGGGCGCTACTCCCTGGCCAACCTTCTCCGCCTCATGCGCCCCATCGTGGTAGTGGACGAGGCCCACAACGCCCGCACCCCTCTCTCCTTTGACACCCTGGCCCGCTTGGAGCCTGGGGTCATCCTGGAGTTCACCGCCACCCCCAGGGAGGACTCCAACGTCCTCTTCGCCGCCACCGCCCACGAGCTCCACCGGGAGGGCATGATCAAGCTGCCCATAGAGCTCGTGGTCTTGAAGGACCGGGAGGCGGTCCTCCAGGCGGCCCTGGCCAAGCGGGCGGAGCTCGAGGCCCTGGCCCAGGGAGGTCGGGAGTACCTCCGGCCCATCCTCCTGGTCCAAGCCGAACCCAAACGGGGCGAGGACGCCTTCACCTGGGAAAGGGTCCGCTCCTTCCTCCTGGAGCTCGGGGTGCCGGAAGAACAGATAGCGGTCTCCACGGGGGAACGGGACGACCTCACGGGCCAGGACCTCCTCTCTCCCTCCTCCCCCGTGCGCTACGTCATCACCGTGGACAAGCTCAAGGAGGGATGGGACTGCCCCTTCGCCTACGTGCTGGCCTCGGTGCGCCCCTTGAAGTCCTCCACGGCCATCGAGCAGGTGCTGGGCCGGGTGCTGCGGATGCCGGGGGCCAGGCCCAAGGAGCGGGCGGAGCTCAACCGGGCCTACGCCTTCGCCGTGTCCGAGGACTTCTGGGAGGCGGCGAACGCCCTTAGGGAGGCCCTGGTCCTAGAGGGATTTGAGCGCTACGAGGCCGAAAGGGCCGTGCGCACCGTGGGCCTTCCCCTGGAGGAGTACATCCCTCTCAAGGCCCCGCCCAAGCCGGTGGTCCTCGAGGTCCTGAAGTCCAAGGTGGCCTACGACCCCAAGAGCAACACCTTGGTCCTCAAGGAGCCCCTTACCCCAAGCGAAAAGGCCATCCTCCGCGAGGGGCTGAAGGAGGAGGACCGGAACAAGCTTCCACAAACCGTTCGCACCCCCTCCGAGGAGGGCAGGGTCCTGGAAGTGCCCCTCCTCGCTTGGCACGGGGAGCCCCTGGAGGCCGAGCACTTTTTGGAGGAAGGGTGGAGCCTGGCGGGTCGGGACGCTCGCGTGGACTTCGTCCCGGGGCCCCTGGGGGTGAGGGGGGAGATCGCGGTGGAGGGGGGTCGGGTGCGCATCGCCCGCCTGGAGGGGTTGGACCGGGCGGGGAGGCTGTTCGGTCCCCACGTGGGCTGGACCCTGGAAAGCCTCGCCCTTTGGCTGGACCGCCACATCCCCCACCCCGACTTGCCCCAGGAGGAGACCCTGCCCTTCATCTACCGGGCCCTGGGGGAGCTTTTGGAGCGGCGGCGCTATAGCCTGGAGGACCTGGTGGCGGAGAAGCGGCGGCTTAGAGACCTCCTGGAGGCCAAGATCCGCGCCCACCGCGAAGCGGCCCGTAAGGAGGCCTTCCAGCGCCTCTTGGAGGACTCGCCTCCCGACCTCGGCACCCTCACCCTCCGGTTGGAGGGGGACTACTTCCCGTCCAACCCCTACCGGGGGGCTTACGTTTTCCGCAAGCACTTCTTCCCGGTCATCGCCGACCTCGAGGACGGCACGGAGGAGTTCCAGTGCGCCCGCCTCCTGGACGAGCTGGACGAGGTGGAGTTCTGGGTGCGCAACTACCCCACCTGGCGCCACGCCTTCCGCCTCCCCTACCCCGGTGGCACCTTCTTCCCGGACTTCCTGGCCAAGCTTCGGAACGGGACCCTCCTCGTGGTGGAGTACAAAGGGGAGCACCTGGCAGAAAACTCCGAAACCTACGAGAAGGAGGCCATTGGCCAGCTCTGGGCCCGGAAGACGGGGAACCGCTTCATTATGGTGCGCACCCTCCAAGGGCTTGACGCCCTCCGCCAAGCCGCCCGCCTCTGATACCCCCCATGCTGGTGCAAGCCAGCATGGGGGCCCCAAAAGAGGTATGGGGGGCGGTTGAGGGGCGGTTCAGTACCGGTTTGGGCAGGGCCTTGCGGGATGGGCTACCGGTTGCCCTTCACCCCTTTACCTGGAAGCCTAAGGGGGGTAGCCTGAGCCTACTTCTAGGAGCGCCGTCATCAGGGGCACGCACCGCACCCCAAAGGCGAAGGCCACGTAGGGCAGGCGCGGCCTTCCCTTGATTAGCCCGCTTACCCCGTCCCACTCGGGCACCTCGTGCCGCTCCTGGGTAATGAGGGCGAGGTTGTGGACCTTGGCCAGGGCCACCAGGCTCGGGTCGGCGCTTCGGAGAAAAGGCTCAGCGTCCTCGGGGGCGTAGTGCTCCACCACGAAGCGCGCTACCTCCTCCAGAGCGGTAAAGAAGTCCCCTGTAGGCTCCAGGAGCTGGTAATGCCCGTCTAGGGACTTCAAAAGGTCGTAGCCCGGGCCACGCTTCCTTAGGACTTCATCCCTCACTTCGCGCCCTAGCCGGAGGAGGCCGCTTTTGATCCCGTCCCGGAACCAGGCCTCGAGGTGGGTCTTGGCCTCCTCCGGTGATTTCCCGAGGGCCTTGGCCAGGGCTCCCAGGGGGCCTCGGTGGAAGGGGGTGATGAGGGCGTTGGCGTCAAGTAGGTACACCCTTCCCCTCCAGGAAGGCCCACGCCGTCCTCAGGTCCACGTTGAGGAGGAAGGCCACGTCCTTGGCGTCCACCTCTCCCTCGAGGGCCGCCCGACGGAGCTCCCGCACGAAGGCGGGGCTGTTCTGGACCACGAGGGTCTTCCAGAAGTTCCCGCCTCCCCCCTTGGGGCGGGGAGGGGCGGCCTCCCGCAGGGCCTCGAGGGCCTCCCTGTACCCCTCCCGCCCCACGAGCCCCAGGCGAAGGGCCCGCTCCAGGGCGGCCCTCGGGCTCACGAAGAAGCGCCGGGAAGCCTCCCGGGCGGCCTCCAAGGGGGGAAGGTACCCATTCCAGGCCGCGCGAAACGCCTCCTCGGGCATCAGGAACTCCGCGGCCACTTGGTCGGCCCAGGCCTCCACCTCGTCCCGGGCTTCTTCCTCCAGCCCGCCCTCCAAGCCCCCTTCTCCCCGCCACACGTGGGCCAGCTCGTGGGCCAGGGTAAAGACCTGGCGGGAAGGGTGTTCGCGGGCGTTCACAAATACCACGGGGGCCACGGGGTCCACCAGGGCGAAGCCGGAGAACTCCCCCGGGTCGTAGGTCCTCCGGGTGTGGGTGCCCACGTGCCCTTGCCGCAGGACCAGGACGCCCAGGGCCTCCGCCCTGTCCGCAAGGGCCTTGAGGAAGCCTTGGTAGCCCCGGGCCCTCCTCCGCAAGTCTTCCACTTCCAGGAGGGGCCCCATCTCCCGGGCCACCTCCGCCGGGGAAGCGCCCTTGCCCTTTCCCACGAAGGGAAGAGGCTTCCCCTTGCGCTCCCGCCACCACTCCTGCTTGCGCCGGGCATCGTGGAAGGCCTCGAGGAGCTCGGGGCTTGGGGGCGCTTCCCGCGCTCTTCCCCGGCGGAAGTCCTTCAGGGGAAGCCTAACCTCGGGCGGGGGGAGGAGGAGGCGCCCCAAGCCCAGGTGGAGGGCCTGGGCCAGCTTCAGGGCCTGGGGGTAGGTGGGCCTCTCCTCTCCCTTTAGCCAGCGCTCCACCTTCTCCGGCTTGACCTGGACCTTCCGGGCAAGCTTCTCCGCCTCGAGGCCCGCCCAGTCCATAGCCCACCGGAGGGTTTCTGGCTTGATGGGCACCCCTACCGCGCTCATCCCCGCCCTCCCTCAAACGGAGCCAGTCTACTCCTAAAGCGCATGGCGTGTTGTGGGGAGGGCCCTATGCGGCACCAAGCTCCACCTCTACCGTCCGCACCTCGGGCACCCGGCTCGGGGTGGGGGGTTCAAGGTAGAGCTCGAGGGCCTCCTTGAGGTTGGCCAGCGCCTCCTCCTCGGTCTCCCCTTGGGAGGCCACGTTCACTTCAAGGCACTGGGCCACCCACAGGTCCCCCTCGCGCCACAGGTGAGCGGTAAAACGCCGGGTCATGGCCTCAGTTTACCCTGCCCCTACGCCGGGAGGGGGTCTTCCTCCTCCCCCAGGACCTCGATGGGCCGCCCCTTGCGGTCCATGCGTCCGAGGCCCCAGAGGGTAGTGGCCAAGGCCTCCACCTCGTGGGGGAGGAAGACGCGGATAAAGGGGCCATCCCGCACCACCAGGTGCCCGGGGGGCTCCAGGGGGTCCGTGTAGATGTCCAGCCCCTCTCCCTCCTCCCACAGGACCGGGCCAGCGCGTCAACGGGCCGCATGGGCCACCTCCTCCAGGCGGGCCAGGGCCTCCTCCCACCCCCTGGCCGTGAAGGGCTCCTCCCCCGGCTTCCACGCGCTCAGCTCCTCAGGGGGCAGGAGGGCTCGGCTGGCGGGGTGGAGATAGCCCCTCAGCCCCCCCTCGGGGTAGAGGAGGAGGAGGGCGGTACTTCCCACCCGGGCCTCGAGGGCCCCCCCCCACCCCGCCACCAGGTCAACGACCCAGCGGCCACCTATGTCGGCCAGGTGAAGGCGGCGGGGCGGGGGGAGGTCCCGGTGCGCCCAGGCCAGGTAGGGGGTCAGCCCCTCCGGTGGCAGGTAGCGGGTTGCAGGGGCCAGCCCCTCGGGGTACAGAGTGCGTACCACCTCACCCTCCACTCCCAAGGCGTGGGCCAAGATGGCGGCCAGCCGGAAGGGGGAGGAGAGGAGGGCCCGGGCCTCCACCTTCTCGCCGTCCTCGAGGGCCTGGAGGAGGGCGGCCTTGTGCCGGGAGAGGGTGAGCCGCGCCTCCTCAGGGGGCGTGGGGGCGAGCCCCAGCCGTTCCCCCACGCGGTGGAGGGTGAGGCCGGGGTTCTCGTGCGGGCGTGGAGGAGGTCTACAGCCACGTCCACCCCTCCTCGAGCCCCCCTTCAGGGCTAGGGGGGTTTTCCGCAAAGCCCCGGTTTTCCGCAAGGCCGTTTGCGGAAAACTTTGGCCCTTCCTCATCGCAAGAATCCGTTTTCCGCAAAGCCGCGCTATCACGTAAGGGGGTTTGCGGCAAACCCGAGGGGCCCACCTTGGTCAGCTCCGAAGGAGCTACCTTGGTCAGCTCTGAAGGAGCTATCTTGAGGCGGTAGGCCACCGCCCCCCCTTGCCCCCCGAGGGTCAGGCGCTCCACCGCCCCCGCCTGGACCAGGGCCCGAAGGGCCTCTTCCGTGGTCCTCTCCCCGGCGTTCACCCGCTCGGCCACCAGGCGGATGAGCTCCTTGCGGGGCTTGGGGCCCTCCTCCAGGAGCTCCAGGACGGCCCGCTTGGCCAGCTCCCCTTTGGAGGGGCGGGCCTCCTCCTCGGGGAGGTCGGTCAGGGCGAAGGCCAGGGCCTCCCCCTTCCAGACGCGCTCAATCCCCAGGGGGTCCTCGAGGGGGGCCAGGTTGTTCTTCAGGGTGTCCAGCTTGAGCACGTCCCGCCCCCCGGTGAGCTTGGGGGCCACCCGGGTGAGGAGGAAGGCGCTCCGGGCCCCGGCCAGCTTGTAGAAGCTCCCCGCCACCCCCCGCTCCAGGGCGGTGAGGCCCTGCACGGGCTTCGGGGTGTGGTCCAGGAGGAGCAAGGCGGGCCCCGCTTTGGCGATCTCCTTCAGGTAGCCCATCACCTCCGCCACGTGGTCCGAACGGCGGGCGTCCACGAAGGGGAAAAGGGCGCTCCAGGAGTCCAGGACCAGGAGGGCGGGCCCCTGGCGGGCCATCTCCAGGAGGGCCTTAAGCCCCTCCCCCCCCAGGCCTCGGGTGGGCTCCTCGGGCTCCAGGTAGCGGATGCGCCTCAGGGCCTCCCCGTCCACCCCCAGCCCGGCGGCCACCCGGGCGTACCAGGGCCCCTGGAGGCGGGCGTCCGTGTCGTAGTCCAGATGGAGGACCTCCCCCTGGGCCACCTCCCGGTCCAGGAAGGGCAACCCGGCGGCCACCGCCACCTCGAGGGCCGCCACCAGGGTGGATTTGCCCACCCCTCCCCGCCCCCCGAGGAGGGCCAGGGTGCCCTGGGCCACCATCCCCTCCCAGAGCCACGCCACCTCGTGCTTCCTGGGGAGGGCGTCAGCGGTGTGGACCCGGAACATCACACCACCCCCTCCCTTTTCCGCAAGACCCCCATACGATGGGTTGCGGTTTTGCGGAAGACGGAGTTTTGCGATGGGGAAGCCTCAGGTTTTCCGCAAAGGGCTTTGCGGAAAACCCCCCCGTTTGCGGAAAACCCTGCCCCCAGGTCCAGGGGCACCCCGGCCCCCACCTCGAGGCCCCACCTCACGGCGGCCCGGGCCTCCCGCTCAGGCAATCCGGCCCGCACGGCGGCGGCCACCAGGGCCTCCTCCGCCTCCTCGGGGGAGAGGCCGTGGGGGATGAGCCCCCCGGCGGCCCGGGCGTAGGCGATGAGGGTGTTGTGCCGCGTGCCCACGGGGGCCCGGGCCACGGCTTCCGCATAGCTCCCGAGGAGGGCCTGGAGCCGCTTGGGGCTGGCTCCCCCCACCGGGGTCCACGCGGGCTTAGGGGGCGGCGGTGGGGGGAGGAGCCTGAGGAGGAGGCCTTCAGGCACCGGGGGAAGCTCCTCCGGCCTCACCAGGGGCACCTCCCAGGCGTAGCCCCGTCCATCGGCAAGCCGGGTGGGGGCGGCCACCACGTAGGCCCGCCCCATCCCCCGGAGGTCCACCCCGGGAAGCTTCCTGGTCGTGGCGGAAAGCCGCACCCCCTGGGGAAGCCGGAGGAAGACGTGGTAGCCCCCTGAGGCGGTCCTCTGCCGGGGGGCCTCCAGGAGGGCGGGGTGCTCCTGCCTCAGCTCCTCCCAGGCCTCGGGGGCGTCAAAGTCCAGGACCAGGACCCCCTCGGGGGCCAGAATCCCCACCCCGCACCGGGGGCAGGCCCGCCACCAGGCGGTGATGGTGGCCGGGTCCAGGGTGGCCTCCTTCAGGCCGTGGGGGACCAGGCCAGCGTGGGGGCGCTTCTCCCCCGGGTAAAGGGGGAGGACGCCGTAGCCCATGCGGGCGTAGCGGATGGCCGCTGTGCTAAAATTCATTCAAGACCTCCTTTCTGCCCTCCTTCACCTCCACGGGGCGGCCCTCCACCGCCCCGCCCCTCCTTTCATTGGGCCTCCCACACCTCCTAGGGTTGTTGCGCCTGAGCCAGCTCATCGCCACCGCCCTCTAGTCCCGGGGGGCGGCGGCCTTTCCCGCCCCCTCGTCCCCCTCCCGGATGACGCGAAGGGCCTCGAGGTCCCCCTCCACCAGCCCCTCCACCAGTGCCCGAGGGAGGTACAGGCGTTTTCCAACCCGCACCCCGTGTTTGCGGGCCAGGGCGTAGGTGGCCTCAACCCCGATGCCCACCCCCCTCAGGACCTTTACCGCCTCGCGTGCCGGAATCAGGCCGGTTTTTCCCATATCAACCTCCACGCCGACCCTAGCGACGGGTGCCGTGAGGGTGCGTTGGGTTTTGCCCGGGTTCCCGGGGGGGTTGCGGGGCGGGTTGTGGGGGGGGTAAAATGGCGGTGCCGGTATTTCCGTGCGCGCGTGGACGCCCCCCACCCCCGGGGGGCAAACCCGTTTTATGCGCCCTCCCTCCCCTCGAGGCCGCCCTCGAGGAGCCGCACCAGTTCATTCACCGGCACATACGTGATGCGCCCCACGCGCAAATGCCGCACCCGCCCCGCCCGGACGGCCTCGTAGATGGCGTTTTTCCCGATGCCCAACAGTTTGGACGCCTGCAGGGGCGTGTAGGCCGCCCGCACCGGTATGCCCTTTTCCTGCGCTAACCGCCAAATCATCTCGGGGTTCATCGCCTACCTCCGAGGCTCAGGATGGTTTATGATGGTCCCCAATGGCAAGAGGCGTATCGGGGACAAAAACGGGGACACCTCCCCTGACCTTCAACCTGGCCGTTGAATACGTGCCGGTATGCCCGCCCCTCGACCTCGTTTTTGACCCTGAGGGCGCCCCGTTTGCGGCTCCCGGCATCGGGTGGGGGGTGGCCCGGTGGGTCCTACGCCCGCGCGTTTCCCTCCGGACTCTCCTCCCGGACATAGAGGAGGTGAGCCTCGAGGCGGCCCGGCCAAGGGGGTTCGTGGACGCCAACACGCTGGCCGTTTACGATAGCGCCCTCCCCTGCTCAGGAGGGGGGTCCACGGCGGGGGGCGCCCTCGAGGGCCACCTCTCCATTCCCAGCCCCCTCTACACCGAGGTTTTTCGCCTCGGTCGCGTGGCTCGCGCCGCACCCCCCGATGACCCCCGTTTCGCCCACGCCGCTCTGGAAACGGCCTCGAGGGTGGGGATGCTGTACCCGGGATGGGGGGACCCCGTGGCGGCATGGCACGGTTTCGCGCAAGAGGCAAGCTTTTACCTAGACCTCCTCCGGGCCTCTCAGGAGGGGGGAGGGCTGGGGGTGGCCCTACACACCCTGAACCCCCCCGTTGAGCCCTGGATGGAGGTTTACCGTGCCCTCCTTGAGGCATGGCGGGGCGTGGAGGGGGTCAGCGCGGAGGCCGTGGCCCGCCACCTCAGCATCGCCGCTCTACGCGAAATCCTCCCACGCCTCGAGGTCACCCCGGACGGGCGGGTCAGGGGCCCCGTGGGCCCCCGCGCCTGGGTGCGCCTCGAGCTTGCCCAGGCGTTCACGGAACGCCGCGTGCGTTTTTGCCCGGTGTGCGGGGCACCCTTCCTGGGCCGCGCTGACCGGGAAACCTGCCGGTCGGACCGGTGCCGAAAAGCCTGGTACAGAAAGAAGAAGCGGTCTAAATAGGCAAAAGAAAAACTCCAAGGAGCCTACTGCAGTTTTACTGCAGTTCTACTGCACCCCCGGCGGGAGTGGGAGGACGGGGTGGGACAGGAATGCCGTTCCCAACGGAAACTACGGGACACGATAGAAATGGAATGCCTCCCAGGTTTTCTCCTTGCAAGCGGGAGGTCCGGGGTTCAAATCCCCGCCGCTCCACCAGCTCCAGGACGCAAAAAGCCCCGCCTCGGAAAGGAGGCGGGGGATTGCTTTTGAGAGCTAAGCGACAGCTTGAGCCCTAGCCCTGCTTGCTCACCAAGGCCCGGGCCAACCCCTGGGGTTGGCCTTTTTCTTTACCTGGTTGGGGGTCTACGAAGAAGGGGAAGTGGGGGTCAGAATCCCCGCGTAAAGAAGTGTGGGGTGTGGCGGGTGAGCGCCGGGTGAGTTTTAGGTGGCCTTTATGCCGTCCTAGACGCTGAAAACTCAAAGAAGTGCCGGGTAACGTGGCCTGTCGCCTCTGTATATTCCCCACCTAAGGGGGTAAGCATGGACCGGCAAAAGGTGGTGGGCGTGGTCCTCCTCGGGCTCATAGGGCTCTATTTCGCCCTTCAGGGGAGGGAGAAGCCTCCTTCTTCCTCGCGCCCTGCCCCGGCCCCGGAGGAGAAGAGGGTAGAGGAGGGCGGGAAGTGCCTGGCCCGGGTGTGGGCCGCCGCCCTGGGCTACCAGGAGGTGCGTTTGCGAGTGGAGGGCCAGGCCTGGGCCATACGCCTCTTTTGGCCCGGGGGAGGCCTCCAGGTGGAAACCCCCAAGGTGTGCTCTGGGGGGGAGTGCAAGGTACCCATTCCCCCCGGGGTGAGGCCCGTGGAGGTACAGGTAGACGCTTGCCCCTCCCTCCGCCTCGGGGAGTGAGGCCTCTTGCCCTAAGCTCTTCAAAGCCTTTGCTCCTTGAGGTGGGCGAGGCTGGACTTACCGGGCTTGGGCACTACCGGCTCTGGAAGGGGAGGCTTCCCCTTTTTGCGGGGCGGGGTGATGAGGAAGGGGGCCTCTTCCTTGGGCTTGGGCCTCGAGCCTCGGGACATGCCACTAATGTACCCGGGGCAATGTGCCCGGCCAAGGTGGCCGGGCAAGGCGGACAAAAGCCTTGAGGAAGGCTTTGGGCCCCTTTGCCCTGGGCTTCGCCTGGGGGGAGGGAAGTGCCGGGTAAAATCCCATGTCGCCCTTCTTTGCCCCCGTGGAGCCTCCTGCCCCCCCTCGGAAAGAGGGGAGGAGAGGCTAAAGGTTGGAGTACAGGGACGGGCGTACGGCGAGTGGAGGCCCTAAGCGGGATGCGCTTCCGGGAAACGCGGCTTTTCGGCAGCGAGGGGAGCCTTTGGGGGATGGGCGGCGCATCCGGGTTTTTCACTTCCTGCGGGGGGAGTTGGCCACGGAGCTGGAGGCCTCGGTGCGCACGGGGCACGCCGGGGGGGACATGGGGCTTGTGGAGGCGGTGGAGCGGGAAGACCCCTCCCTTCTGGAACCCTTCGCCGAGGCGGTGGAGGTCCACCGGCTGACCTTCTTGGCCGAGCGGGCCCGCAAGGAGGCTCGGGTGGTGGAGGTGGAAGGGGGGAACTGAAGGAAAAACCCCAGCCTCGAGGCTGGGGGTCTGGCGGAGAGGGCGGGATTCGAACCCGCGAGGCAGGTTTAAGCCCGCCTACACGATTTCCAGTCGTGTCCCTTCAGCCACTCGGGCACCTCTCCACGTGCCAAGCCTGAGTCTAGCAAGGGGGCTTCCCTCCGTCAAGTAAGCTAAAAACCGTGCGGGTGGTGGTGGCCCACGAGAACCTGGACTTTGACGCCCTGGGCTCCATGGTGCTGGCGGGGAGGCTTTTCCCGGGGAGCCTCCTCGCCCTGGTGGGGGGCCTCGAGGGTCCCCTCAAGGAGATCGCCCCTCTTTTGGAGGACCGTTTGGACCTCGTCCCCGCCTCGGAGATCCCCTTGGACAGGGTTTCCGAGGTGATCCTGGTGGACAACGCCCGCCCCGAGCGCATCGGGCCTTTTAAGGCCCTGGTGGGCCGGGTGCCCTTCTGGGTCTTTGACCACCACCCGCGGGCCCCCGGGGACGTGCCCGCCGTGGGGGGGAGGGTCCAGGAGGTGGGGGCCACGGTGAGCCTGCTCCTTCCCCTCCTCATGGAGCGGGGCCTCGTCCTGACTCCCCTGGAGGCCACCCTGGCCTACGCTGGGATCTGGGAGGACACCGGGGGGTTTAGCTTCCCCTCCACCACCCCCTTGGACCTCGAGGCCGCCCACCACCTGGCCCTCCTGGGGGCGGAGATCCCCCGGGTCAGGGCCTGGGTGCGCCCCCACCTGGGGGAGGAGGCCCGAAGCGTCCTCAAGGAGCTTCTCAAGACCGCTCGGGTGGTGGAGGTGGAGGGCTTCCGCCTCCTCCTGGCCAGGGCCAAGGAAGAGGGTTACGTGCCCGCTCTGGCCCCCCTGGCCCACACCCTTTTGGACCTGCACGAGGCGGACGGGGTGCTCTTGGTGCTGAGGCTGGGCAAGGAGGTCCTCCTCATCGCCCGGAGCAAGGCGCGCTTGGACGTGGCCCGATGGCTTGCCCAGGTGGGCGGCGGGGGGCATCCCCGGGCGGCCTTTGCCCGGGTAAGGGGGGTGCAAAGCGCCTTGCGCAGGCTTTTTTCTGCCCTCTCCCTCTTTCTGGATCCCGAACCCACCTTGGGGGAGGCCATGACCTCCCCCGTGGAAACCCTTTCCCCCACCACGGTGGGGGAGGCCCTGCGCAAGCTGGAGGAACGAGGTTACGGGGCCATGCCCGTGGTGGTGCCCCTGGAGGGGGGTGGGGTGCGGGTCTTGGGGCTCGCCCGAAGGCGGGACCTGAGAAAGGCAGAACGCCTGGGCCTGATCCACCACCCGGTGGAGGGGTTTTTGGCCCGGGCGGTGATCCTTCCCCCGGATACGCCGCTTTCCCAGGCCGAAGCCCGGCTGAAGGAAGGGGGAGGCCGGGTCCTGGTGGGGGAGACGGTGGGGGAGGGGTGGCGGCTCCTCGGCATCTTCACCCGCACGGACCTCTACCGCAAGCGGCCCGCCTCGAGGCCCACCCTGGGGGAGAGGATCCTGGAGGCCTTGCCCGAAGGGGCCAGGCAGGTGGTCCTGGCCCTGAAGGAGGCTTTCCCCCAGGGGGTGTACCTGGTGGGCGGGGCGGTGCGGGACGCCCTGCTTTCCCGCTCGGGGCCGGACCTGGACCTGGTGCTGGAGCCGGGGGTGCGGGTGGGGGAGGTGGCCCGCTTTCTTTCGGGGCGCTTCGGGGGAAGCTACGCTCTCCACTACGCCTTCGGCACCGGGCGGGTGCGCCTTCCCTTCGGCCTTTCCGTGGACCTGGCGGAAAGCCGGGAGGAGGTCTACCCCTACCCCGGGGCCCTGCCCCAGGTGCGCCCGGCCCCCATCGCCAAGGACCTGGAAAGGCGGGACTACACGGTGAACGCCATGGCCCTTTCCCTGGCCACCCTGGAGCTTTTGGACCTCTACGGGGGGCTCAAGGACCTGGAGGCCCGCCTCCTGAGGCCCCTCCACCCTCTTTCCTTCGTGGAGGACCCGAGCCGGATCGTCCGGGGGGCCCGCCTGGCGGCCCGGCTCGCTTTCCGCTTCGCCGAGGAGGCCTTGCGCATCCTCCCTCCCGCCCTCCTGCCCGAGGTGCTGCGCACGGCCAGCAGAAGCCGCCTCCGAGACGAGCTCCTTCTGACCCTCGAGGAGGACACCTTCTACGAGGCCCTGGCCCTTCTGGAGGAACTGGGAGCCCTGAGGCCCCTCTACGGCCTCTCCCTTCCCGAAAAGGCCCCCTTCGCCCGCCTCCGCCTTCCCGAGGACACCTTGGGAAGGGCCCTTGTGGAAGCCAGGCTTTTGCTCCTGCTCTTCTTCCAGGAAGACCCCCTGGGCAGGGCACGGGCCCTGGCCGTGCCCAAGCGCCTCCAGGAGGACCTGGCCCTCCTCTTGCAGGCCAAGAGGGGAGAGGAGGTACCGAAGGAGGCCCTGGACAAGGAGCCCTTGCGGAGGGTTTTTCTGGCCCTTTTCCCCGAGCGGGAGGCTTGGCTCAGGGAAAGGCGGCGGGTCCTCCGGGGGCGGGACCTCTTGGAGATGGGCCTCCCCCCGGGCCCCAAGGTGGGGGAGGTTCTGAGGAGGGTGGCCGAGGCCCGGGCCCGGGGGGAGGTGCGCACCTTTGAGGAAGAGCTGGCTTTAGCCCGTAAACTGGTGGGCGATGGGACTCTTTCCCCTCCTCAATGACCCCCCGGTCTTCCTGGTGGCCTTCGCCCTAGCCGCCCTCGGCCTCATCCTTCACAACCTCTTCCAGGCCTGGCTGGCCGACCGTTACGGGGAAACGGCCCCCAGGCGCTACGGCTTTCTCTCCCTGGACCTTAGGGTGCACCTGGAGCCTTTGGGGCTTCTCCTTCTCCTCCTTCTGGGCTTCGGTTGGCCCCGTTTCGTGCCCACGAACCTTCCCGGGCGCAAGGGGGCCTTCGTGGCCCTCATGGGCCCCTTGGGGTTTTTCGTGGCCGCCTTCCTCTATGGCCTTCTCGCCCGCTTTCTGCCCTATCCCTTCGGCGAGGGGCTTTTCGTGGCCCAAAGGCTCATGCTCCTCCACGCCGCCATCTACCTCTTCCCCGTGCCGCCCTTGGACGGGGCCAAGGCCCTTTACGCCGTGGGCGGGTACGAGACCCGCCGCTTCTTGGACCGGTTGGCCTCCTACGGCCCCTTGGGCTTCCTCCTCATCTTCCTCCTCCTCTCCTACACCGGGGTTACGGGCTCCGTGGTCCAGGGGCTTGCGGGGCTTCTGGGGGTCTTGTATCGGGCCTTGGGCCTGTGAGCCCCGCGAGGATGAGCATGGTCGGCCTTCTCCAGCAGGACCCCCTGGCCTTCGCCCTCGCCTTCTCGGCCCTCCTCTTGAGCCTCGGCCTCCACGAGTGGGGCCACGCCTACGCCGCCTTCCGCTTCGGGGACCCCACCCCCCGGCGGTGGGGGCGCCTCACCCCAAACCCCCTCCGGCATCTGGACCCCTTGGGCACGGTCCTCCTTCTCCTAGCGGGCTTCGGCTGGGCCAAGCCCGTGCCCGTGAACCCTGGGGCCTTCCGCCGTTACCGCTTGGGGCTTTTCGTGGTCTCCATCGCCGGCATCGCCATCAACCTGGCCTTGGCCGTGCTCCTCGCCCTTTTGGTGCGGGGGCTTTTCGCCCTGGACCCGTGGGGCGTGGTCCAGACCTTCCGGGGAGAGACCAAGACCTTCACCGGGGTCTTGGCCCTGGGCCTCTTCTTCGCCAGCAGCCTCAACCTGGTTCTGGCGGTGTTCAACCTCCTGCCCATCCCCCCTTTGGACGGCTCCAAGATCCTGCAAAGCCTTCTGCCCCTCTCCTGGCAGCCCTTCCTTTGGCGCCTGGAGCAGTACGCCTGGCTTTCCTTCCTCCTCATCCTCACCGTGTTCCGGGGACCCATCCAGGAGGTGTTGGGCTTCGCCCGGCGGGTGTTTTTCGGCGTATTTTTCGGCTAGAATGGCTCCATGCGCTCTTTGAGCCTTCTTTTATCGGTCCTCGCCCTTTTGCTTCTCCTCCCTGCCCTCCTTCCCCTTCTGGGCTGGCTCAACTGGTTGGTGATCCCCCTGGCCCTGCTGGGGGCGGGTCTGGGGGTGCTTTTTGGGGAGGAGAGGGCCTGGAAGCTCGGGCTACTGGTCCTTGGGGTGGCCGCCTTGCGCCTACTGCTGGGGGGCGGTCTCCTCTAGCCAGCCCCGGAGGACCCGCAGGTTCCAGGCGTCCTCCTCCGGGCTCCTCGGGGTTTCCAGGATGAAGACCCGTCCCCGCAAGCGGGGGTCCAGGAGGACGCCTTTGAGACCTTCCCCGATCTGGCCTTGGAGGAGGTGGGCGTGATGGTCTATGCGGCTTCCCAAGCCCCCCACGGAGTCGTTGAGGTGCACCACCGGGACCCTTTCCAAGCCCACGGCCTGGTCCAGCTCGGAAAGGACCTCGCCGGGAGCGTCCTTCACGGGGTACCCGGCGGCGAAGGCGTGGCAGGTGTCCAGGCAGACCCCCATGGGGGTATCGGCCACGAGCCAGGCCAACTCCTCAAAGCGGGCCCCTATCTTTTCCCCTCCGCCCGCGGTGTTTTCCAGAAGGAGGCGGGGCCTTTCCCGCACCCCGGCGAGGCGGAGGGCCTTGAGGGCCCCTTCCCGCACCCTCTCGGGACTTCCCGAGCCCGGGTGGACCACCACGTACTCCAGGCCGAGGAGACGGGCCTTTTCCAGGTCGTCGGCGAGGCTCATGACGCTCTTTTCCCAAAGCTCCCCCTCCGCCCCGAGGTTGACCAGGTAGGAGGCGTGGATGACTCCGGGGAGCTCCCCTGCGGCCTCCCTTAGGGCGCGGAAGGCTTCTATCTCCGAAGGGGAGAGAGCGCGCGTCTTCCAGCTCCTGGGGCTTTTGGCGAAGATCTGGAGGGCGGAAAGGCCCAGGCTCATGGCCTCCTCCACCGCCCCCGCCACCCCTTTCTTGCCGGCGATGGAAAGGTGAAAGCCGTAGCGGACCACGTTAATCCTCCAGCTCTAGGCGCACCGGGGTGGCCGAGAGGGCCCCGATGGCCTTGGCGGCGGCGTAGGAGAGGTCTATGATGTACCTTCCCCCGAAGGGGCCCCGGTCGTTGATGCGCACCACCACGCTTCGGCCGTTTTTCAGGTTGGTCACCCGCACCCGGGTGCCGAAGGGCAAGGAGGGGTGGGCGGCGGTGAGGGCGTGCATGTCGTAGACCTCCCCGCTGGCCGTCTTTTTGCCGTGAAAGCCTGGCCCGTACCAGACGGCCAGGCCTTCCTGGAGGAAGCGGCCTGGCTTCGGGGAAGCCCCCAGATGCAGGACCTGCCCCGGGTAGATGCGTTCTCCGGTGAGGCCGTTGAGGCGCATGAGCTCCCTTACGCTCAGGCCGTGGGCCTTGGCGATGCGGAAGAGGGTGTCCCCCTTCTTGACGGTGTAGGTCTGGGCCAGGGCCAGGGAGAGGAGGAGGGGGAGGAGGAAGGAAAGGCGCACCTACACCTCCTGCCAGCCTCGAGGGAAGCGGGAAAGGACCTCCACGCCTCCTTCCGTGAGGAGGACGAGTTCCTCTATCCGCACCCCGCCAAGCCCCGGGAGGTAGACCCCGGGCTCCACGGTGACCACCATGCCGGCCTCCAGGACCTCCTCCGCATAGGGGGAAAGCCCCGGCCCCTCGTGCACGGCGAGGCCCACCCCGTGGCCCAGGGAGTGGACGAAGTAGCGGTCCAGGCCGTAGCCTTTGAGGACCTCCCGGGCCAGGGCGTCCACCTCCTTGGCCGGCTTCCCCGGGGCGAGGGCCGCGAGGGCGGCCTCGAGGGCCTCCTCCACCGCCTTGTAGGCCCGGCGCAGTTCCCCTTCCACCTTTCCCAGGGCTAAGGTGCGGGTCATGTCCGAGTGGTACCCCTCGAGCCTAGCCCCCAGGTCCAGGGTGACCAGCTCGCCCTCTTGCAGCCGTTTTTCCGAGGCCCGGGCGTGGGGGAGGGCACCCCTTCCCCCCGAGGCCACGATGGGGGGAAAGGCCACTCCCTCGGCCCCCCGCCTTTTGAGGAAGAACTCCAGTTCCAGGGCGATCTCCCGCTCCTCCACCCCGGGCCTGAGGAGGGGGAGGACGTGGGCCAGGGCCTCCTCCGCCAGGGCCTGGGCGCGGCGGATCCTCTCCACCTCCTCCGGGGTCTTCCTCAGCCTGAGCCTTTCCACCACCCCTTTGGTGGGCACCCACTCCGCCGGGGAGGCTTCCCGCAGGCGCTCCAGGGCGGCGTAGGGCAGGTGCTCGGCTTCAAAGCCTACCCGGCCAGAAAGCCTCCGGTAGAGCTCTTCCCGTTCCTCCCGCCTGAGGACCTTGGCGGGGATCCGGCTTTCCCCTTCCGCCTCGGGGTAGCGGGGGTCGGTGAGGAGGAAGGCCCCCTCACCCGTGACCAGGACCTGGGCGTCCTCGGGGTGGGGGAAGCCCGAGAGGTAGCGGACGTTCTCCGGCCGGGTGACGAGGAGGGCGTCAAGCCCCAGGGGCTCCAGGAGGTCCTTGGGCGCAAGCACGGGGGCACTATACCCCGAGGCCGCCCTTGGGTAAAGCGGCGGTAACCCCCGCGTTGGCTTTGCAACATGGGATGCGCCCACCATGGCTGGGAGAGGTTTTGGGGTCCCCGACGCGGTGGGGTGCTGCCGCCCTACTCCAGCCGGGCCAGGTGGAAGACCGCCTTGCCCTCCTCGTCCTCCACCCGCACCTCAAACCCCCCAAAGAGCCCCTCCCCGAAGGCCCGGGCCAGGGCCTCCTCGGCGATCCAGCGCCCGTGGCGCCTCAGGGCCTCGAGGTAGGGGCCTTCCGCCTGGTAGCCCACCCGGATGCGGTCCGAGACCTTGAGGCCCATCTCCTTGCGGGCCTGTTGCAGGAGGCGGAGGAGGTCTCGGGCCAGGCCCTCCAGGCGAAGGTCTTCCGTGACCTCCACCTTGAGGGCGGCCACGTACCCGTCCTTCTCCAGGGCCTGGTACCCTTCAGGGGCCTGGGCCTCGAGGAGGACCTCCTCCGGGAGGAGGGTGAGGGCCTGGCCTTCTACCTCCAAGGGGATGGCCTCCCCCTTCAGGGCCAGGGCTGCCACCCGCTCCCTCTCCCTTTCCAGGGCTTCCCGGATTTTGGGGACAAGCTTCCCGTACTTCTTCCCGAGGAGCTTGAGGTTGGGCAGGACCCGGTGGCGCAGCACCTCTTCTCCCGGCTCCAGCACCCGCACCTCCTTGACGTTGAGTTCCTCGGCGATCTCCGGGGCGAAGTGCCTGAGGCCCTCCCGCTCCAGAGGGGTGGGGGCGGTGACCAGGAGGAGGGGGAGGGGGGTACGGGTCTTCACCCCGCTTTTCGCCCGGGCCGAGCGGCCGAGGTCCACCACCTTGAGCACCGCCCGCATCTTGGCCACCAGGGCTTCGTCGGCCAAGGCGGGGTCAACTTGCGGCCAGTCGGCGAGGTGGACGCTTTCCTTGGCCTCGGGGTGGAGGCTTCGCACCAGGTTCTGCCAGAGCACCTCGGCGAGGAAGGGCGTGAAGGGGGCGGAGAGCTTGGCCACCAGGACCAGGGCCTCGTAGAGGGTGGCGTAGGCCGACTCCCGGTCCAGGGCGTCCTCGTTCTTCCAGTACCGCCTCCTTCCCCGGCGCACGTACCACTGGGAGAGGTCCTCCACCACGAAGTCCCTGAGGGCGCGGGCGCTGGTGGTGGGGTCGTAGGCCTCGAGGGCCTCCGTTACCCGCTGGATGAGGTCCTGCATCCGGGCGAGGAGCCAGCGGTCCAGCTCGGGCCGCTCCTTAGGGGCGGGAGGGTTCTTCAGGTCGGGCCGATCCAGGTTGGCGTAGGTCACGAAGAAGCTGTAGACGTTCCAGAGGGTGAGGAAGTAGTCACGCACCGTTTCCCGCACCAGATTGGGCCCGAAGCGCCGGTCGGCCTCGGGGGGAGCGGAGACGTAGATGTACCACCTCAAGGCGTCCGCCCCGAACTCCCGCAGGATGTCCCACGGGTCCACCACGTTCCCCTTGGACTTGGACATCTTCTGCCCCTTCTCGTCCAGGATGAGGCCGTGGCAGATCACGTTCTTGAAGGCGATGGAGCCGAAGAGCATGACCCCGAGCTGGTGCAGGGAGTTGAACCAGCCCCGGGTCTGGTCAATGCCCTCGGAGATGAAGTCGGCGGGGAAACTCTCCTGGAATTCCTCCTGGTTTTCAAAGGGGTAGTGCAGGGAGGCGAAGGGCATGGCCCCCGAGTCGTACCAGACGTCAATCACGTAGGGAACCCGGCGCATGCTCCCCCCGCAGGCGCACCCTAGCTCCACCTGGTCCACGTAGGGACGGTGGGGGTCAAAGGGCTCGGGGAGGGGCTTCGTGGCCCTCGCTTTGAGCTCCTGGAAGCTCCCGATGGCCTCCTCCTTGCCGCAGGATTCGCAGACCCAGATGGGCAGGGGCGTCCCCCAGTAGCGGTTGCGGCTTAGGGCCCAGTCCACCAGGTTCCTCAGCCACTCCCCATAGCGCCCCTCCTTGATGTGGGGCGGCACCCACCCGATCTCCTGGTTTTTCTTTAGAAGTTCTTCCTTGAAGCGGGTGTTCCGGATGAACCAGGTCTCCGTGGCGTAGTACATGAGGGGGGTGGAACACCGCCAGCAGTGGGGGTAGCTGTGAAGGTAGCTCTCCTCCTTGAAGAGAAGGCCCCGCCCCTTGAGGTCCTTGAGGATGGCCCGGTTGGCCTCGCGGAAGAAGAGGCCCCTAAAGGGCTCCACCAAGAGCTTTCCCTCCTCGTCCACCGTCTTCAGCATGGGAAGGCCGTAGGCCCGGGCGGTCTCCAGGTCCTCGGCGCCGAAGGCGGGGGCTTGGTGGACGATGCCCGTCCCGTCCTCCCGGCTCACGTAGTCGGCGAGGACCACGAAGTAGCCCTTCTCCAGGGCCTGGGGGTAGGGGGGGGTGTAGGGGAGGCCTTCCAGGGCCTTGCCCGGGAAGGTTTTGAGGACCGGGGTTCCCTCGCCCAAAAGCTTCCTCCCCAGCCCCTCCTCCAGGATCAGGGCCTCGTCTCCCACCTGGAAGGCGGCGTAGGTGTACTCCGGGTGAACCGCCGCGGCCACGTTCCCGGGCAGGGTCCAGGGGGTGGTGGTCCAGATGAGGAGGCTCGCCTTCTCTAGGCCGAGCTTCTTCGGCTCCTTCAGGGGGAAGCGGACGTAGGCCGAGGGGTCTTGGATCTCCTTGTACCCCAGGGCGACCTCGTGGGAGGAGAGGGGGGTGCCGCAGCGGGGGCAGTAGGGCACCACCTTGTGGTCCCGGTAGAGGAGGCCCCGGTCAAAGAGGTTCTTCAGGCTCCACCAGATGCTTTCAATGTAGGTGGGTTCCAAGGTGGCGTAGGCGTTCTCCAGGTCCACCCAGTAGGCGATGCGCTCGGTAAAGGCCTCCCACTCCTTCTCGTAGGTGAAGACGGACTCCCGGCAGGCCTGGTTGAAGCGCTCAATGCCGTAGGCCTCAATCTCCCGCTTGCTCTTGAGGCCGAGCTTCTTCTCCACCTCCAGCTCCACGGGAAGCCCGTGGGTGTCCCAGCCTGCCCTCCGGGGCGCGTAGTAGCCCCGCATGGTCTTGTAGCGGGGAAAGAGGTCCTTGTAGCTCCGGGCCTGGGCGTGGCCCACGTGGGGGAGGCCGTTGGCGGTGGGAGGGCCCTCGTAGACGGTGTAGCGGGGACCGCCTTTGCGGTTTTCCACGCTCTTTTGGAAGATCTTTTCCCGCTTCCAGAAGGCCAAGACCTCTTCCTCCATCTGGGGAAAGTTGGGCTCGCCGACCTCCTTGAACATCCCTCACCTCCTAAGCAAGACGTCCGCGCCTTAAGGCGCGGACGAAAGCTTGCGCTTCCGCGGTACCACCGCGCTTCCTGGGGAAGGCCCCCAGGCCCTCGTTGAGGCGCTATAACGGGCGCCACCCGGCGGGCATTACTCGGGGCTGGCCCTTTCCTCCCGCGGCTCCGGGGCGATCTTCCCACCTTTCCTCACCGCCGGGCTTCCACCCTCCCCGGCTCGCTTTTAGGCTCTTGGAAAGGGGTACTCTCCCCATCCTCGCCTTTACAACCTGTGCCCCCTGGGGTAGAATCCCCCGTTGGCGGCTAAGGCCATGCTAGCAGCCCTTCCCCTCCCTTGACAACCGCCCGGCAAGGTCTGCTAGACTCAGGCTAAGCCGGTCCTCTTCCCGTCAAAAGGAGCCTAGCCATGGAGCTTTACTTGGACACAGCTAACTTGGAGGAGATACGGGAGATTGCCGGTTGGGGAGTCCTCTCCGGGGTCACCACCAACCCTACCTTGGTGGCCAAGGAGTTCGCCGCCAAGGGGGAGAGGCTTACCTGGGAGGGGTTTCGGGCGCACCTAAAGGCCATTTGCGAGGCGGCGGGAGGACCCGTTTCCGCCGAGGTGACGGCCCTCGAGGCCCCCGCCATGGTGGCGGAGGGTAGGCGCCTGGCGGAGATCCACCCCAACATCGTGGTCAAGCTCCCCACCACCGAGGAGGGCCTCAAGGCCTGCAAGCGGCTTTCCGCCGAGGGGATCCGGGTCAACATGACCCTGATCTTCTCGGCCAACCAGGCCCTTCTGGCGGCCAGGGCCGGGGCGGCTTACGTAAGCCCCTTCCTGGGCCGGGTGGACGACATCTCTTGGGACGGGGGAGAGCTTCTGCGGGAGATCGTGGAGCTTCTCCAGGTGCAAGACCTCCCGGCGCGGGTCATCGCCGCCTCCATCCGCCACCCCCGCCACGTCACCGAGGCCGCCCTTTTGGGGGCCGACATCGCCACCATGCCCCACGCCGTGTTTAAACAGCTCCTCAAGCACCCCCTCACGGACATCGGCCTCAAGCGGTTTATGGAGGACTGGGAGAAGGTCAAGCCATGAAGCGGAAAGCGGAAGTCCAAGAAGCCCCTCTTTCCTACCAGGAGCTTTCGGCCAAGATCCTGCCCGAGTTGCACCTCCTGGCCCAGGAAGCCGGCATCGAAGGCTACAAGCGCATGAAGAAGGACCAGCTCATCATGGCCCTCCTGGAGCGCCAGACCCAGGGGGAGGGGCTACAGCTGGTCAAGGGCTATCTGGAGATCAGCCCCGACGGGTACGGCTTCCTGACGGAGAGCCTTTACAACCTGGAGTCCCGGGTGGCCATCGTCTCCGCCGGGCTCATCCGCCAGTACGCCTTAAGGAGCGGGGACTACATCGTGGGCCGGGTGCGCCCGCCCCGGGAGAACGAGCGCTACGGCACCCTCCTAAAGGTGGAGGCGGTCAACGACCTGGACCCCGAGACCGCCAAGAACCGCCCCCGTTTTGACGAGCTCATCCCCCAGTTCCCCGACCGGCAGATCCGTCTGGAGACTACCCCGGACGAGCTCTCCACCCGGGTCATCGACCTCCTGGCCCCCATCGGCCGGGGCCAGCGTGGCCTCATCGTGGCCCCGCCCAAGGCGGGGAAGACCACCCTCCTCAAGAAGATCGCCAACGCCGTCCTCAAGAACGAGCCCGACATCAAGGTCATCGTCCTCCTCATCGACGAGCGGCCCGAGGAGGTGACGGACTTCCGGGAAAGCGTCCAGGGGGCCGAGGTCATCGCCAGCACCTTTGACGAGCCGCCCCAGAACCACATCCGGGTGGCGGAGTTCGTGCACGAGCGGGCCAAGCGCATCGTGGAGGAGGGGGGGCACGTGATGATCCTCCTGGACTCCATCACCCGCCTGGCCCGGGCCAACAACCTGGTGACCCCGCCCACGGGGCGTACCCTTTCAGGGGGCTTGGACTCGGCGGCCCTCTACTTCCCTAAGCGCTTCCTGGGGGCGGCGCGGAACATCCGGGGAGGGGGAAGCCTCACCATCTTGGCCACCGCCCTCGTGGAGACGGGAAGCCGCATGGACGACGTGATCTTTGAGGAGTTCAAGGGCACGGGCAACATGGAACTCCACCTTTCCCGCCGCCTGGAGGAGCGCCGCATCTTCCCGGCCATCGACATCCTGAAGTCCGGCACGAGGCGGGAGGAGCTCCTTTTGGGGGAGGAGGTGGTGCACAAGATGTGGCTTCTGCGCAAGGTCTTGGCGGACATGGACCCCGCCGAGGCCATGGAGATGCTCCTCGCCCGGCTGGCCCGCACCAAGAGCAACAAGGAGTTTTTGGCCTCCTTGGCGGCCCGGTGATACTCTTTCGCGTGAACCCTTCGCCCAAGCCCAGGGGTGGTGCCGGGGCCTCCACGCTGGCTTGGGCCAGCATGGGGTGGTATGAGGCCTCCTCCGCCCCTTGCCCTGGAACCGGGTGGGGCTGGTATAATCCCCCCGGGGTTTTGGGGTTTCCTTTTTGGAGGTGATGGTTGCGGGCATTCCAAGGCGTGTATTTCCTCGTGGCGGCCCTCGCTTGGGCGCAAGCCAACCCCCTGGTCTTAAGCCCTATCCCCCTGCCGGAGGCCACGGTGGAGGTGGGCCAGGCCCCCAGGAAGGGCTGGGTTCTCTACCGGGTGAAGCCGGGGGATACCTTGGCGGGAATCGCCGCCCGCTACGGGGTGGACCCTAGGCACATCCAGTGGTCCAGCGGCCTGGAGGACGACCGCCTTCGGGTGGGGCAGGAGCTCCGTATCCCCTTGGTGGCGGCCGAGGAGCGGGAGCCCCGTGTGCCCCCTGGGGTGGTGGCCTACCGGGTGCGCCCGGGGGATACCCTGGCTTCCTTGTCCCAGCGTTTCGGCCTTTCCCCCTTGGAGCTGGTGTCCGCCAACCCCTCCCTGGAGAGCCTAGACCGGTTGGTGGCGGGGAGCGTGATCTACATCCCCAAGGGGGCTAAGGGGCTCCTCGTGGCCCTGCCCGAGGGGGAGACCCTGGTGTCCTTGGCCTTGCGGTTTGGCCTTTCCCCGGTGAAGGTGGCCCAGGCCAACGGGGTGAAGGACCCCACGGCCCTGAGGCCGGGGGATCTGGTCCTCCTTCCTGGAATCCAGGCCAAGACCACCTACCAGCGGCTTCTGGCCAAGCAGGAGGAAGAGCGAAGGGCCCGCCTCGAGGCCGAGCGCAGGCGCCAGGAGGAGCTTAGGCGGCTGGCCGAGGAAAGGCGGCGGCAGGAAGCCCAAAGGCAGGCCCGGCTTCGCCAAGCCCAGGCTCCCAAACCCCAGGTGCGCCGGGTGAGCTACCAGGAGGGCGGGATGCGCTGGCCCCTTTCCGGCTTCCAGATCACCACCTACTTCGGGCAGCGGGGGGCGTTTCAACGCTTCCACACCGGGATAGACCTCGCCGCCCCCTACGGCACCCCCATCTACGCCGCCAAGGCCGGCCAGGTGGAGGTGGCGGGCTGGAGCTCGGTGGGCTACGGTTTCCACGTGGTCCTGGACCACGGGGGCGGGGTGGAGACCCTTTACGCCCACATGTCCCGCATCGCCGTGCGGGCCGGAGAGTGGGTGGAGGCGGGGCAGGTGATCGGCTACGTGGGCTCCACGGGCTGGTCCACGGGGCCCCACCTCCACTTTGAGGTGCGGGTGGGCGGGGTGGCCCGGAACCCCTTGGCCTACCTGCCTTGAGCGCCCGCCAACTGGATTTTCCCCGGCATGCCTCAACTCCAAGGCGTCCTGGGATGCCCAGGTTTTGTGCCCCAGGTCCCTTGACCCTGGGGAGCGTAAGCTAGAGGATGGAGGGCGGGATGGAGAAGGGAACCTTCCAGATCAAGACGGGCTTTGCCGAGATGTTCAAGGGCGGGGTGATCATGGACGTGACCACCCCGGAGCAGGCGGTGATCGCCGAGGAGGCGGGGGCGGTGGCGGTGATGGCCCTGGAAAGGGTCCCCGCCGATATCCGGGCCCAAGGCGGGGTGGCCCGCATGTCCGACCCCAAGATCATCAAGGAGATCATGGCGGCGGTGTCCATCCCGGTGATGGCCAAGGTGAGGATCGGCCACTTCGTGGAGGCCATGATCCTCGAGGCCCTTGGGGTGGACTTCATTGACGAGTCCGAGGTCCTGACCCCCGCCGACGAGGAGCACCACATCGACAAGTGGAAGTTCAGGGTGCCCTTCGTGAACGGGGCCCGGGACCTGGGGGAGGCCCTCCGCCGCATCGCCGAGGGGGCGGCCATGATCCGCACCAAGGGCGAGGCGGGGACGGGCAACGTGGTGGAGGCGGTGCGCCACGCCCGCACCATGTGGAAGGAGATCCGCTACGTCCAGTCCCTGAGGGAGGACGAGCTCATGGCCTACGCCAAGGGGATCGGGGCTCCCTTGGAGCTCGTGAGGTGGGTCCACCAGCACGGCCGCCTTCCCGTGGTGAACTTCGCCGCCGGGGGGATCGCCACCCCGGCCGACGCCGCCCTCATGATGCACCTGGGCATGGACGGGGTCTTCGTGGGAAGCGGCATCTTCAAGTCCGGGGACCCCAGGAAAAGGGCCCGGGCCATCGTGCGGGCCGTAACCTACTACAACGACCCCGAGGTCCTGGCCGAGGTGAGCGAGGACCTGGGCGAGCCCATGGTGGGCATCAACCTGGACCAGCTCAAGGAGGAGGAAAGGCTTGCCAAGCGGGGCTGGTAGGGCGGTCTGCGGGGTCTACGAGATCCACCCGGAGAGGGTGGAGAAGGCCCGGGCCGCCCTGCCCGAGGAGAGGGTGGTCAAGGAGGCCGCCCTCCTTCTCAAAGCCCTTTCCGACCCCACGAGGATGCGCCTGCTCCTCGCCCTCAAGGCGGCGGGGGAGCTTTGCGTCTGCGACCTCGCCCTCCTCGCCGGGGTCTCGGTCTCGGCGGTGAGCCACCAGCTGAGGCTTCTTCGCCAGGCGCGGCTCGTGGACTTCCGCCGGGAGGGGAAGCAGGTCTACTACCGCCTCGCCGACCGTCATGTGGAGGGCCTCCTGGGGGAGGCCCTGGCCCACGCGGAAGAAAACACTTGAACAATTAATCAAACGATGCTACCTTGGGGACATGAAGGCTCCCAGGGTGCGCGTCTTCCGGGTGGAGGGCATGGACTGCGCCGACTGCGCCCGCAAGGTGGAATCCGCCCTCCAGGAGGTGCCGGGGGTGGTGGGGGTCCAGGTGAGCTACGCCAGCGGCAAGGCCTACCTGGCCCTGGAGGGGGAGGAGGCGGTGGGGGAGGCGGAGGCCCGCCTCAGGCCCCTTGGCTACCGGCTCCGCGCGGACGGGGAAGGGGAGGGGGGGCTTCCCGGGCCCTGGCCCTGGGCCCTCTTGAGCGGGGGGCTCCTTCTCCTCGCCTGGTTTTGGGACGTGTTCTTCGCCAAAGGCGGCCTTCCCTACGCCCTTGCCGCTTTGGTGGGGGTCTTGCCCCTGGCGCGGAAGGGGCTTTTGGGGTTTAGGCGGAACCCCTTCAGCATCCAGGTCCTGGTGAGCCTGGCCACCCTCGGAGCCTTGGCCATCGGCGCGGCCGAGGAGGCGGCGGTGGTGGTCTTCCTCTTCCTGGTGGGGGAGGTCCTCGAGGCCCAGGCCACCGCCCAGGCCCGAAAGGGCCTCCTCTCCCTCGGGGGGCTTCTTCCCAGGCGGGCCCTCCGGGTGGGGGAGGCTGGGGTGGAGGAGGTCCCCCTTTCCGCGCTACGGGTGGGGGACCGGGTGCGGGTGCCCCAAGGGGAGAGGGTGCCGGCGGACGGGGTGGTGGTCTCGGGGGAGGCCTGGGTGGAGGAGGCGGCCTTCACCGGGGAGCCCCTGCCCCAGGCCAAGGGTGCGGGGGACCGGGTCTATGGGGGAAGCCTCGTGGAAGGCGGGAGCCTCCTCGTGCGGGTGGGAAGGCTTCCCGGGGAGGGCTTCCTCGCGGAGATGGCCCGCCTCGCCGAGGAGGCCATGCTGAAGAAGGCGGAGGTGGAAAGGCTTATAGACGCCTTCAGCCGCCGCTACACCCCCTTCGTCCTCCTCCTCGCGGGCTTCGTGGCCTTTGCGCTGCCCCTCTTTTTGGGGGACTTCCCGGGCCACCTCTACAAGGCCCTCGCCCTCCTCCTCATCGCCTGCCCCTGCGCCCTCGTGGTCTCCGTGCCTGCGGCCCTCGCGGCCGGCGTGGCCCGGGGGGCGAGGTCGGGGGTTCTCTTTAAGAGCGGGGCCGCCCTGGAGCGCCTGGGGAAGGTGCGCCACCTGGCCCTGGACAAGACGGGGACCCTCACCTTGGGCCGTCCCCGGCTCGTCCAGGTGGTGCCCTTGGGGGTGGGGGCGGAGGAGGCCTTGGCCCTCGCCAAGGGGGTGGCCCAGGGCTCGGCCCACCCCCTGGCCCGGGCGGTGCGGGAGGCCGAGGGGAGGGCTTTGGAGGCGGAGGGCCACCGGGAGGTCCCGGGGCTGGGCGCCTTCGCCCGGGTGGGGGGGAAGGAGGTGGGCCTTTTGCGCCCGGAGGCCCTTCCCTTGCCTGAGGAGGCGCGGGAGGCGGTGGCCTCCTTGGCGGCCCAGGGCCACACCCTCTCCCTCCTCGTGGAGGGGGAGAGGCCCCTCGCCCTCCTCGCTTTCCGGGACGAGCCCCGGGAGGAGGCGGGCCGGGCCCTGGAGGCGCTTAGGGGGATGGGCCTTAAGCTCCACCTCCTCACCGGGGACCGGGAGGAGGCGGCCTTGGCCCTCGCCCGGGCCTTGGGCCTCGAGGCGGACGAGGTGGAGGCGGGGCTTTCCCCCGAGGACAAGCTCAGGCGGGTGGCGGCCCTGGCGGAGGAGGGCGGGGTGGCCATGGTGGGGGACGGGGTGAACGACGCCCCCGCCCTGGCCCGAGCCACGGTGGGCCTCGCGGTGGCCGAGGGGACGGAGGCCGCGCTTCGGGCGGCGGACGTGGGCCTCCTTTCCCTCGAGGCCCTGCCCCGGGCCTTCGCCCTGAGCCGCAAGACCCTGGCCGTGGTCTGGCAGAACGTCTTCTTCGCCCTAGGGCTCAAGGGGCTCTTCCTCCTCACCACCCTCCTCGGCCTCACGGGGCTTTGGCCTGCGGTGCTCTCGGATAGCGGGGCCTTGGTTCTCGTGACCCTGAACGGCCTCCGCCTCCTCCGGCAACGGGTTTAGGCGAGGGGGAGGGGTCCTTTGTGGTCCAGGCCAAGGTGCCCTTTCCGCCCTAGCCTTACCCTTTTGCTTGGAGGTAAATCGTGAAAAGGCTTCTCGGTTTGCTGGTCCTGGCAGGCGCTCTCGCCCTGGCCCAAGGGGCCATGGTGCGGGTGGCCCACCTCTCCCCCGACGCCCCGGCGGTGGACGTGCTGGTGAACGGGCAGAAGGCCATCACGGGCCTGGCCTTCAAGGAGGTTACCCCCTACATCCCCCTTCCCGCCGCCAAGGTGAGGGTGCAGGTGGTGCCTTCAGGGGCCGACGCTCCCGTGGTCATAGACGCCGAGCTGGACCTCAAGGAGGGGGTCTACTACACCGTGGCCGCCACGGGCTTCCTGGCCCAGATCCGTCCCCAGGTCTACACCGACACCCTGGCGGGTTTCTTCCCCCGGGCCGGGTACGCCCGAATCCGGGTGGTCCACGCCTCCCCCGACGCCCCGGCGGTGGACGTGGCGGTGAAGGGTGGGCCGGTGCTCTTCGCCGGGCTTCCCTTCCCCCGGGCCAGCACCTACCTCTCTGTGCCCGCGGGGACCTATGACCTCGAGGTCCGGGCGGCCGGCACCTCCACCGTGGCCCTGGCCCTTCCCGGGGTCACCCTGGAAGGCGGCAAGATGTACACCGTCTTCGCCGTGGGAAGCCTGAAGGCGGGCACCCTCACCGTGGTGGCGGTGGTGGACGCCACCGTGCTGGGTGGAAACCGCTAAGCCCCCCCAACCCCCCTTCCCGGGGCCTCCCGGGGAGGGGGTTCCCTCTTGGCTCCTTCCCCTCCTCGCCTGCCCCTTCTGCCGCAGGCCCCTCCTGGGGGAGGGGTGCCCCGGGTGCGGCCGGGTTTTCCCCCGGAAGGGGGGCTTTCTGGACCTCCGGGCCTTCCGGGAAAGGCCCCTCCTGGCCCTGGTCAACCGGTTTCCCCCCGTGGCCTTAGGCTACGACCTCTGGCGCACCCATTCCACGGGCCTTCTCTCCGGGGGGCGCCTGGACCTCGCCGGGGAGCTCGCCCTCCTCCGGGAGTGGCTTCTTCCCACGGGGGGGCCCTTTCTGGACGTGGGCACCGGGACTGGCGTCTACCGGGAGGCCCTGGGGGAGGGGATGGTGGGGGTGGACCCTTCCCCCGCCTTCCTCGAGGTGGCCCAAGGGCGCCGCCCCGGGGCCTACCTCCTCGCCCACGGGGAAAGGCTTCCCTTCCGGGACGGGGCCTTCTCCGGCGTGGCCATCGGGCCCACCTGGAACGAGTTTTTGGACCCCGTGGCGGCGGCCTGGGAGGCGAGGCGGGTTCTTAGACCCGGAGGTCGTCTTTTCGGCCTCCTCCTTCTGGGGCCGGGAGGCCCCTTTGGGCTTTTCCGCCCCACGCCGGAGGCCTTCCTCCGCCTCCTGGAGGGGGCGGGGTTCCGGGGGGAGGTCCGTAGGCTGGGCCAGCTTGGCCTCGTCCTCGCCGAGGTAAGGTGAGGGGCATGAAGCGGCTCTTGGCCCTGCTCCTTGCCCTCCTCCTGGCCCAGGGCCAGGAGTACCGGGTCCTCCCCGGGGCGGATACGGGGAGGCCGGACCTGGACCGTAGCTACGCCCTCGTCTACCCCGCCCCAAGGCCTAAGGCCGTCCTCCTCCTGGTGCCGGGGCTTCTTGGGGGGAGCACCAACTTCGCCCTCCTGGCCCAGCACCTTAAGTCCATGGCCCCGGACCTCGAGGTCTGGGCCTGGGAGAGGCGGGCCAACGGCCTGGAGGACCGCTCGGGCTTCCTCCGGGAAGACCCCGTGGCCTACTACCGGGCCCTCCCCCTCCCCGACCTCGCCCCCTTGAGGGGTTGGGGCCTGGAGGTGCACCTCGAGGACCTGGACCTGGCGGTGGAGGCGGCGAGGGCCCGGGCCCCCGTGGTCCTCGCGGGCCACTCCCTGGGGGCGGCCCTCGCGGGGCTCTACGCCCTCCTCCACGGGGAAAAGCTTTCCGGGCTCGTCCTCCTGGACGGGGCCCCCGGGGTGGTGCCCCTCTCGGAGGAGGCCTTTTACGAGGGGGCGGACCTCCCCTTCGGGCGGCTTGTGGGCTACCGGGCCTTCCTTCGGGGGGAGGGGAGCCCCGTCTTGGCGTGGCCGGGGCTTGGGCCTAAGGAGCTCGCCCTGGCCGAGGCGGAGGCCTTCCTCGCGGCGAAAAAGCCCGAGGAGACCCTCCCCTTCGGCCCCTACCGGGCCACCCGGGAGGCCCTGGCCCTCCTAAGGGTGGACGACCACTACAGCCCCTTCCCCGTCTTCAGCGTGAGCGCGGGGCGGGTCTGGGCCAGGGAGGGCCTGAGCCTCCTTGGCCTCCTCCAGGGGCGGCTCGTGCGAACGGTGCGGGGGCCAAGGGCGGGCCCCATCGCCTGGCGGGACACCGGGGAGGCCACGGACCCGAGGGCCTTCCTCAGGGCCTTCGCCCTCCCCGAGACGGGCTTTTCCGAGTGGTACTTTCCCTACCGCCTCCTCCTGGAGGTGGGGGGGTACCCCTACGTCCTCCCGGGCCTCAAGCCCCGGGCCCTCCCTTACCCCCTCCTCGCCCTAGGGGCCGGGCGGGGCCTCTACCCGAAGGCGGAGGACTTTCGTCTGGGGGAGCTCTTCCCGGGGACGGAGGCCCGCCTTTGGGTCCTCCCCGGCCTCACCCACCTGGACCTCCTCACGGAAAGGGAGGGAAGGACGGCCAGGGTTCTCCTTCGCTACCTGCAAGACCTAGGGCTTCTAGGGCCAGGCGGGCCGCCCTGAGGCCGGAGAGGGCCGCGGCGGGGACGCTCTGCCCAGGGAAGACCCCTTCCCCCACCCGGAAGACGTTGGGGAAGGGCCGCACCCGGGGGAAGCGGAAGGGGTGGGTCTGGGGGAACCCCCCCACCCAGGCCCGCCCGGCGAAGCGGGCGTAGGTCCTGGGGGTGCCGAAGAGGAGGAACTCCGCCTCCCTTAGCCCGGGAAGGAGGGCTTCCCCCAGGCTCAGGGCCATCTCCCCCCAGCGGGCCTTGAGCCTTCCGTACTCCTCCCTGGAAAGCCCCTCCCAGAGGGCGAGGGGGGTGTGGAGGCTTAGGGCGAAGGCCGTCTTCTCCCCCTCGGGGCGCAAAGAGAGGAAGGCGAAGGGCCTCTCCCTGGCGTTTTGCCGGAAGTAGGGGGGAGGGGCCCTAAAGGGCAGGACCCCGTGGACCACGAAGGCCCCCCAGGCGTCCTTGGGGGCCCTAGGGGGAAGGCCGAGAAGGGGGGCGAGGGGGACGTCCAGCACGAAGAGGTCGGCCTCCACCACCTCCCTTTCCCCCCGCCTTCTTCCCCCGTAGGCCACCTCCACGGCCAAGGCCCGCCCCTCCCGGAGGAGAAGCCTCTCCGCCCGGGCCTTGTAGCGCACGGGGAGGCCCTCCGCCAGGGCCTCGGCCACCCGCCCCACGCCCCCCGGCACCAGGGCGGGGCCCATGTGGGGGAGGTCCAGGGCCAGGGCGGCGTAGAGGGCGTAGGTGCGCCTGGCCTCCGCTTGGCTTGCGATGAGGAGCTGGGCGTCCAGGAAGCGGAGGAAGTGGGGGTCCTGGGGGGCCCGGTGGACCGCCTTCAAGAAGAGGTCGGGAAGGAGGGGAAGGAGCCGGGGAAGGAGGGTGAGGAGGCGGGGAAACTCCTCCCTTTCCGGGGGCCAGGGGAGGCGGGGAGCGAGGGCGAGGAGGGCCTTTGCCCTGGCCTCCTGCCACGCCCAGAAGGGGAGGACCTGGGGCCCGAAGAAGTCCCGCTGGGCCTCCCGCTCCGCCTCCCGTCCCACGGGGCGCACCACCTCCCCCCGGGGCAGGTGGACCGCCATGAGGGGGAAGCCCTCAGGGAAGGGCTCCACGGGGAAGCGCACCTCCAGGGCCTCCGCGACGAGGGCCATGGGGCCCCCGGGGGCGAAGCCGGAAAGCAGGGTGGCCCCGGCGTCCAGGCGGAAGCCCCGGTGGTGAAAGCTCCCGGCGAGGCCGCCCGGGTAGGTGTGGGCCTCGAGGACCAAGACCTCGAGGCCCGCCCGGCTTAGGGCCCTGGCCGCCACCAGCCCGCCGATGCCCGCCCCCACCACCAAAGCCCGCACGGGGCCTAGGGTAACCCCCGCGTTCGGGAAAGACCTTGGCCTGGGCCATGGTCCCTCGCCACCTTTCCCCAAGGGGAGGGTGGGTAAGCTGGGGGCGTGCGCGTCCTGGTCACGGGGGCCACGGGGTACGTGGGGGGAAGGCTCGTGCCCCGCCTCCTGGAGCGGGGCCACCAGGTGCGGGTCTTGGTGCGGGACGAGAGCCGCCTCCTGGGGCGCCCCTGGGCGGGGCGGGTGGAGGTGGTGCGGGGAAGCCTCGAGGACGAGGAGGCCCTCAGGCGGGCCCTGGAGGGGGTGGAGGCCGCCTACTACCTGGTCCACGCCATGCTCTCGGAGAGGGCTTTCCAGGAGGCGGAGCGCCGCCAGGCGGAGGCCTTCGCCCGGGTGGCCCGGGAGGCGGGCCTTTCGCACGTGGTCTACCTCGGAGGGCTCCTGCCCAAAGAGGGCCGGCCTTCCCCCCACCTAAGGAGCCGGGCCCAGGTGGGGGAGATCCTGAGGGCCAACCTCCCCGCCACGGAGTTCCGGGCGGGGCCCGTGATCGGCTCGGGCTCCGCCAGCTTTGAGATGGTCCGCTACCTCACGGAGCGCCTTCCCCTCATGGTGGCCCCCCGCTGGGTGCTGAACCCCGTTTCTCCCATCGCCATCCGCGACGTGCTGGCCTACCTGGTCCTGGCCCTGGAGAGGGGGCCTTCCGGCGTGGTGGAGATCGGCACGGAACCCCTCTCCTTCAAGGCCATGATGGAGACCTACGCCGAGGTCCGGGGGCTTAAGCGGGTCATCCTCCCCGTCCCCGTGCTTGCCCCAAGGCTCGCCGCCCTCTGGGTGGGCCTGGTGACCCCCATCCCCAACCGGCTCGCCCTGCCCCTGGTGGAGGGGATCCTCCACCCCCTGGTGGCGGACACCGCCCGGGCCAGGGCCCTTTTCCCCGAGGTCCTTCCCCTCCCCTACCGCAAGGCGGTGGAGCTCGCCCTGGAGAGGATCGCCCTGGGGGAGGTGGAGACCCGCTGGTCCGGGGCGCTTTACGGCGGGGGCTTCCGCCTCGAGGACCGGGAGGGCCTCATCCGCGAGGTCCGCGTCCTCCGCGCCAAGGCCCCTCCTGAGGCCCTCTTCCGGAGCTTTTCCTCCTTGGGAGGGGAAAGGGGCTGGCTTGTCTGGAACTGGGCCTGGGCCCTAAGGGGGCTTCTGGACCGCCTCCTCGGGGGTCCGGGCCTGAGGCGGGGGAGGCGCCACCCCACCGAGCTCCTCCCCGGGGAGGCGGTGGACTTCTGGCGGGTGGAGGTGGCCGACCCTCCCCGGCTCCTCCGCTTGCGGGCGGAGATGCGCCTGCCCGGGCGGGCCTGGCTGGAGTGGGAGGCCCGGGAGGAGGAAGGGGGGAGCCTCCTCGTCCAGACCGCCTACTTTGAGCCCAAGGGCCTCACGGGCTTCCTCTACTGGCGGGCCCTTTACCCCATCCACCGGCGCATCTTCAGCGACCTGGCGCGGGCCATCGTCCGCGAGGCCGAAGCCCAAGCCAAAGCTCCACCACGAGAGGGTGGGGCGGGGTGAGGGTGGGGCTTTTCTCCCTGCCCCACAAACCGCGGCCGCCCCAGGCCCTAGCCTGAAGGCCATGCGCGTCCTCATCGCCGGAGCCACGGGGGGCCTGGGCGGCGCCCTTGCCCGGGCCCTGAAGGGGCATGACCTCCTCCTCGTGGGGCGCAGGGCCCAGGCCCTTGGGGACCTGGCCCGGGAGGTGGGGGGAAAGGCCCTCCCCGCCGACCTCACGGACGAGCTGGAGGTGAGGGCCCTCCTGGAGGAAGCGGGGCCTCTGGACCTCCTCCTCCACGCGGTGGGGTGGGCGGCCAGGGCAAGGGTGCGGGAGGCGGGCCGGGACCTGTTGGAGGGGATGCTCGCCGCCCACTTCCTCACCGCTGCCCTCCTCCTCAAGCACGCCCACTTCCAAAGAGGGGCGAAGGCGGTCTTCTTCGGGGCCTACCCCGCCTACGTTCGCGTTCCCGGCTTCGCCGCCTACGCCGCGGCCAAGGGGGCCCTCGAGGCCTACATCGAGGCCGCCCGGAAGGAGCTCGCCCGGGAGGGGGTGCGCCTCGTCCTGGTGCGGCTTCCCGCCGTGGCCACGGGGCTTTGGACCCCCCTAGGAGGGCCCCCGAAGGACGCCCTCTCCCCGGAGGAGGCGGCCCGAAAGGTTCTGGAGGGGGTCCTCAAGGAGCCTCCCCCGGAGGTCCTGGAGGTCTAGGTGTACCGGGCCTTCTTCTACCCCATGCGCCTCGCCCTCCTCGCCGTGGGACGGAACTTCATGCCCATGGCCTGGTGGATGCCCGCCTCCAAGGAGCCCTTCCGCTTTCTCCTCGCCGTGGACCGCAAGAACCACACCCTAAGCCTCCTCCGGGAGCTTTCCGAGGCGGCCCTCGCCTTCTACCCCTGGGAGGAGCGGGCCTGGGTGGTGCGGGCGGGCTACCTCACGGGGAGGAGGGTCCGGAAGGCGGAAAGGCTCGGGGTGGCCCTGCGCCCCGCCCGGAACCTCGCCCACACCTGGGTGCCCGAAGGGGCCCTGGCGGTCTTTGAGCTAAAGGTGACGGAGTGGCCTACGGACGGGGACCACGCCCTTTTTATGGGGGAGGTGGTCCACGTGGAGGGCTCCTTCAGGGCCAAGGAGCGCCCCATCCTCTTCCTGGGCTTCCGGGACTTCGCCACCTTGGGGGAGCGCTGGAGGTTTCGTCCAGGTGGCGCCAAGCTCCCCCTTCGGGAGGAACCATGAGAACGCTCCTTCTCTTGGCGGTCTTTCTCCTTGTCGCCCAGGCCCAGGCCCCCTACGCCGTGGCGGGGGTGGTCCGCTACCGGGGCTACTACACCCTGGGGAGCTGGGAGGGGGTGAACCCCACGGCCCGGGGAGAAGCGCTTTGGGATGGGCTGGAGAAAGCCTCGGGAAAGGTCTGCCTAAAGCAGGCGGCCTGGAACTCGGGCAACGCCGAACGGGACAAGAAGGCCCTGGAGATCCTGAAGGCCGGGGAGCACCCCGAAGCCTGCCTCTACCCCAAGCGGGCCTACCGGGAAGGCCCCAGGTTCGTGGTGGAGGGGGAGCTGGAGATGGCGGGGAAGAGGCTTCCCGTGCGGGTCCTGGGGGAGCTTCGGGAGGCTTCCGGGGGCCTCCGCTTTGTGGGAAGCTTCACCACCCGCTTCTCCCAGTGGGGGTTCACGCGGCCCCGCTTCCTCTTCCTAGAGGTCCAAGACGAGGTGGAGGTCTTCCTCGAGGCCGAAGTCGCGCGGTGATCCGCCTGGGCTACCCCTGCGAGAACCTCACCCTCGGGGCCACCACCAACCGCACCCTGCGCCTTGCCCACCTCACCGAGGAGAGGGCGCGGGAGAAGGTGGCGGAAAACCTCCGGGATCTGGAGAGGGTTCTCCGCTGGAACCCCCCTCACGGCTTCGCCCTCTTCCGCATCGGCCAGCACCTCATCCCCTTCGCCTCCCACCCCCTCTTTCCCTACGACTGGGAAGGGGCCCACAAGGAAGAGCTCGCCCGCCTCGGGGCCCTGGCCCGTGCCCTCGGCCAGCGGCTTTCCATGCACCCGGGGCAGTACGTGAACCCCGGAAGCCCGGACCCCAAGGTGGTGGAGCGCTCCCTTGCCGAGCTCCGCTACTCGGCCCGGGTGCTCGCCCTCCTCAGGGCGGAGGAGGGGGTTTTGGTGCTCCACCTGGGCGGGGCCTACGGAGAGAGGGAAAGGGCCCTCCGCCGCTTCGTGGAGAACCTCCGGGGGGAAAAGGAGGTCTTAAGGTTCTTGGCCCTGGAGAACGACGAGAGGCTTTGGAGCGTGGAAGGGGTCCTGGAAGCGGCGGAGGCCCTGGGGGTAGGGGTGGTGGTGGATACCCTCCACCACGCCCTAAACCCCGGGAGGCTTTCCCTGGCGGAGGCCCTTCGCCTGGCCTTTTCCACCTGGCGGGGCCGGCCCAAGGTGCACCTCTCCAGCCAGGACCCCACAAAGCGCCCCGGAGCCCACGCCTTCCTTGTGGCCCGGGAGGACTGGGAGAGGCTCCTTGCCGCCCTCCCGGGCCCCGCCGACGTCATGCTGGAGGCCAAGGGCAAGGAGAAGGCCCGGCCTTGACAGCAAAGACCCTAGGGACGAGGATGAGGGGCGTGGTCGGCGTACTGGCGCTACAGGGGGATTTCCGCGAGCACGAGGAGGCCCTTAGGCGGCTTGGGCTGGAGGCCCGGGAGGTGCGGAAGGTGGGGGACCTCGAGGGCCTCAAGGCCCTCATTGTTCCGGGAGGGGAGTCCACCACCATCGGCAAGCTCGCCCGGGAGTACGGCCTCGAGGAGGCGGTGCGGAGGCGGGTGGAGGAGGGCACCTTGGCCCTCTTCGGCACCTGCGCCGGGGCCATCTGGATGGCCCGGGAGATCCTGGGCTACCCCGAGCAGCCCCGCCTCGGGGTCCTGGACGCCGCCGTGGAGCGGAACGCCTTCGGGCGGCAGGTGGAAAGCTTTGAGGAGGACCTGGAGGTGGAAGGCCTCGGCCCCTTCCACGGCGTCTTCATCCGCGCCCCCGTCTTCCGCAGGCTGGGGGAGGGGGTGGAGGTCCTGGCGAGGCTTGGGGACCTCCCCGTCCTGGTGCGCCAGGGCAAGGTCCTCGCCAGCAGCTTCCACCCCGAGCTCACGGAGGACCCCCGCCTCCACCGCTACTTCCTGGAGCTCGCCGGGGTCTAGGGCCGCATCCTCGTGTACATCCTGGGGAAGGGGATGGCCTCCCGCACGTGGGAAAGCCCGCAGATCCAGGCCACGGTGCGCTCCAGGCCCAGGCCGAACCCCGAGTGGGGGACGCTCCCGAAGCGGCGGAGGTCCAGGTACCAGCCGTAGACCTCCTCCGGGAGGCCGAACTCCCGGATCTTGCGCCTTAGGAGCTCCAGGTCGTGGATCCTCTGGCTTCCCCCGATGATCTCCCCGTAGCCCTCGGGGGCGAGGAGGTCGTCGTTTAGGACGAGCTCGGGGTCTTCGGGGTCCGGCTCCATGTAGAAGGCCTTGATCCGGGCGGGGTAGCGCTCCACGAAGACGGGGCGGTCAAACCGGCGGCTTAGGGCGGCCTCGTGGGGGGCGCCGAAGTCTTCCCCGTAGGGGAGGGGAGGGACCTCGGGGTCCTCTTGGGCGATGCGGTTCACCCGGGCCACGGCCTCCTCGTAGGTGAGGCGGGGGTAGTTCCCCTCCGCGGCGGGCTCCAAGGCCTTGGGGTCCCGCCCGAGCATCTCCAGCTCCTTGGCGCGCCTTTCCAGCACCCTGGCCACCAGGAAGCGCACCAGCTCCTCCTGCAGGGCCATGTTCTCCTCGTGGGTCATGAAGGCCACCTCGGGCTCCACCATCCAGAACTCCAGGAGGTGGCGCCTCGTCTTGGAGCGCTCCGCCCGGAAGGTGGGGCCGAAGGTGTAGACCTTGGCGAAGGCCAGGGCCCCGGCCTCGGCGTAGAGCTGTCCCGACTGGGAGAGGTAGGCCTTCTCCCCGTCAAAGAGGTCCACCTCAAAGAGGTCCGTGGTCCCCTCCACGGCGCTCGGGGTGAGGATGGGGGCGTCAAAGCGGAGGAAGCCCCGCTCTCCGAAGAACTCGTGGATGGCCCTCTCCAGCTCGTCCCGGATCCGCATCACGGCGAAGGGGCGGCGGTGGCGGAGCCAGAGGTGGCGGTGGTCCATGAGGAAGTCTATGCCGTGCTCCTTGGGGCCGATGGGGTACTCCTCCTGGGGGCGGCTCACCACCTGAAGGTCCCGCACGGCGAGCTCAAACCCCCCAGGGGCCCTCCTGTCCTCCCGCACCCGGCCCCACACCCTTAGGGCGGTTTCCTGGGGGAGGTGGTCCGCTTCCCGGAAGACCTCCTCCGGCACCTCCCCCTGGACCACCGTGGCCTGGAGGAAGCCGGTGCCGTCCCGGAGGATGAGGAAGTGGATCCGGCCCTTGGAGCGCTTCTGGTAGACCCAGCCCCGAAGCTCCACCTCCTGGTCCAGGTGGTGGGCGATCTCCTCGATGAAGACCCGCATACCCCGGGTAGTCTACCCCAAGAGGTCCAGGGCCTCCGCCAGGCCGCAGGCCTCCACGGGGGCCACCACCCTCCTGGCGGCCCGCTTCACCGAGGGGGGAGCGTTCCCCATGGCGATGCCCACCCCCACGGCCCGGATCAGCTCCAGGTCGTTCTCCCCGTCCCCCACCATGGCCGTCTCTTCCAGGGAAAGGCCGTGGGCCTCGGCCACGAACCGGGCGGCGGTGAGCTTGCCCACGCCCTCCTTGGTGAGGGAGACGAAGCGCACCCCGGGCATCTTGGGGCTTTCCGCCAGGTGGGCCTGAAGCCCCGGGGGAAGCCCCTCCAAAAGCGCCCCTAGGGGGGCCTCGGCCCCGGCCAGAACCTGGAGGCGCACCAGGGGAGAGGGGAGGTGGAGGAGGTCCGCCCCTTCCGCCTGAAGGCCCAGAAGCTCCTGGTGGTCCCGGAGGAGGGGGCTATCCCCTTCCACGTAGAAGCCCCCCTCGGCGGTGTACCCTTCCAGGGGTAGGCCAAGCCTGCGGGCCAGGCGGACGGCTTCTCTGGCCGCCCCTTCCGGAAGGGCCTCTACCTTGAGGGGGGTGGCCGGAGGGGTGTGGGCGTCCTGGGAGAGGGCCAGGACCACGGCCCCCGACTCAAAGACGTGGAGGCCCGAAGGGTCTAGCCTCCGGGCGTACCCCAAGGCCTCCCCCCGGCCCGGACGGCCGGTGACGAGGGCGAAACGCACCCCTTTGGCCCGGAGGGACTCCACCTTGGGCCATACACAGGGGGGCACCCCGTCCCTGCCCACCAGGGTGCCGTCCACGTCCACGAACACCAGGCGCACCCTCATACCCTTTCGCCTTCCCCACCAGGGGCGCAAGCCAGCATGGGGTAGCGTCAAAGCTCCCCCGAGGCCACGATGGCCGCCTCCCCGCCGATCTGCACCGCGTAGGGCTGGCCCTGGGGGCTGTACTCCACCAGGACCTCCACCACGCCGGGGTTGCCCAGGCGGTGGCCTTGGTAGACGGTGAGTTGCACCCGGCCTTCCCGCTTGGGCACCACTCCCGCCCGGGCGAGGAGGGCCCCCAGGGCGGCGTTGGCCGAGCCCGTCACCGGGTCCTCGGGGATGCCGAGAAGGGGGGCGAAGTCCCGGGCGTAGAAGCTCCTTGGGCCCATGGGGGCGTAGGCGTGGAGCGTGGCCACCTCCAGTTTGCGGGAAACCTCCAAGAGGGCGGGCATCTCCGGCTCCAGGGCGTCCACCACCCCCGGGGCGATGAGGGGCACGAAGAGGCTCCAAAGCCCGGTGTAGGCGATGCCGTAGGGTAGGCCCCGGTGGAGGTAGCGCTCGTTGGTGCCCAGGGCCTCGAGGGCCGCCCGCAAGACCTCAAAGGGGGGAAGGTCGCGGAAGCGGGGGGAAGGCCCCCGCACCAAAGCCTTCACGGGCGCTCCCCCTTCGTACACGATCTCCACGGGAAGGGCTTCCGTGGGGGTGTGCAGGTAAAGCCGCCCTATCCCCTCGGGGGCCAGGCCCAGGCGCACCAGGCTTAGGCCCAGGGCCACCGCCGCGTGGCCGGAGAACTCCACCTCCTCCTTCGGGGTGAAAAAGCGCACCCCGAAAACCGTCCCCCTCCTCTCGGTGAGGAAGGCGGTTTCCGCTTCCCCCAGGCGCCGGGCGATGGCCTGCATCTCCTCGAGGCCCATCCCCCGGGCGTCCAGCACGATGGCCACCCGGTTGCCCGCTCCCGGGGCGGGGGCAAAGGCGTCCACGAGAAGGTACGGGATCCTAGCCATGGCGGATCACCTGGAGCCCCAGCTCCCGAAGCTGCTCCTCGGACACGGGGCTTGGGGCCCCGGTGAGGGGATCTTTGCCCTCCTTGTTCTTGGGGAAGGCGATGACCTCGCGGATGGAGGGGCTTCCCGTCATGAGGGCCAGGAGGCGGTCCAGCCCCCAGGCGATCCCCCCGTGGGGCGGGGCGCCGTACTGGAGGGCCTCCAGAAAAAAGCCGAACTTTTCCCGCTGTTCCTCCTCCCCAATGCCCAAAACCCGGAACATCCGGGCCTGGAGCCCGGGGTCGTGGATGCGGATGGACCCCCCGCCCACCTCCACCCCGTTGAGGACCAGGTCGTAGGCCAGGGCCCGCACCCTTCCCGGGTCCTCCTCTAAAAGGGCCAGGTCCTCGGGGTGGGGGCTCGTGAAGGGGTGGTGCATGTAGGTCCACCCCCCCCGTTCCTCGTCCCACTCCAGAAGGGGAAAGTCCACCACCCAGAGGAAGCGAAACCCCTCCTCCCTCAGGCCCAGAAGGTCCGCGAGCCGAAGCCGCACCGCGCCCAGGGCCGTGGCCGCCACCCGAAGGGTCCCCGCCACGAAGAGGAGGGTGTCCCCCGGCCTCGCCCCGGTGGCCTCCAACAGGGCTTCCCGGACAGGCTCCAAGAACCTGGCCACACCCCCGGAGAACCCCCCCTCCTCCACCCGGGCCCAGGCCAGGCCCTGGGCCTTGTGCCTTTTGGCCTCCTCCTCCAGCTGGGCGAGCTCCTTGCGGGAGAGGGCCTTGGGCGCCGCGAGGGCCTTCACGCTTTCCGCCTCCTGGAAGACCCGAAACTCGCTCTCCCGGAAGAGGGGGCCCACCTCCTTGAGCTCTAGGCCGAAGCGGAGGTCGGGCTTGTCGGAGCCGTAGCGCTCCATGGCCTCCCGGTAGGAGAGCCTGGGGAAGGGAAGGGGAAGCTCCACCCCCAAGGCCTCCCGGAAGACGTGGGCCATGAGGCGCTCGTTGAGCTCCAGGACGTCCTCCACCTCCACGAAGCTCATCTCCAGGTCCAGCTGGGTGAAGTCGGGCTGGCGGTCGGCCCTTAAGTCCTCGTCCCGGAAGCAGCGGGCGATCTGGAAGTAGCGGTCCAGCCCCGCCACCATCAGCATCTGCTTGAAGAGCTGGGGGGACTGGGGCAGGGCGTAGAAGAGGCCGGGCTCGTGGCGGTAGGGGACCAGGAAGTCCCGGGCTCCTTCCGGGGTGCTCTTGGTGAGGAAGGGGGTCTCCACCTGGACGAAGCCCTCCCGGTCCAGGAAGTCCCAGATGGCCTTGATGACCCGGTGGCGCAGGCGCAGGTTCTCCTGCATGCGGCGCCTCCTCAGGTCCAGGTAGCGGTACTTTAGGCGAAGCTCCTCGCTTGCCTCCTTCTCCTCCTCCTCCCGCCAGCCCGCGTCCACGGGGAAGGGGGGCGTCTTGGCCTCGGCGAGGACCTCGAGGGAGGAGAGCTCCACCTCCACCCGCCCCGTGGGGAGGCGGGGGTTGGGCTCGGGGCGGGGGCGCACCAGGCCTTTGGCCCGCACCACCCATTCCGAGCGCACCCGTTCCGCCACGGCGTAGGCCGGGCTATCGGGATGGGCCAAAAGCTGCACCAGGCCCTCCCGGTCCCTGAGGTCCAGGAAGATGAGCCCCCCGAGGTCGCGGCGGCGGTTCACCCAGCCCTCGAGGACCACCTCCTGGCCCACGTGTTCTTCCCTGAGGCTTCCGGCGTAGTGGGTGCGGCGCATAATCCCCTAAAGCTTACCGGATTCTCATGCGAGGTGGGAAAGGAGGAAGCCCGCCACCTCGCTGTAGGGGAGGCGCACCTGCTCCCCGGTGGCCAGGCGCTTCAGGGTGAGCTCGCCCGCCCTAAGCTCCTCTTCCCCCAAAAAGCCCGCGAAGGCCGCTCTCCGCTTCAAGGCTTCCTCCACGCCCTTGCCGGGTTTTTTGGGGGAGAGGGCGTACTCCACCCGAAGCCTCGGCCGCAAGGTTTCGGCCACGTAGAAGGCCTCCTCCACCGCCGCTTCCAGAAGGGGAACCAGGTAGAGGTCGGGGCCCCTTTCCTCCGGGGGGGTGATGCCCTCGGCCTCCAGGGCCAGGGCCACCCGTTCCACCCCGAAGGCGAAGCCCACCCCCGGGACCCTGGGCCCCCCCAGGAGCTCGGAAAGCCCGTCGTACCGCCCCCCGCCTCCCAGGGCGGACTGGGCGCCGATCTCGGCGTGGTGCACCTCAAAGGCGGTGCGCACGTAGTAGTCCAGCCCCCGCACCAAAGCGGGTTCCAGCTCGTAGGGGACGGAAAGCCTCTCCAGATGGCGCTCTACCCTTTGGAGGTGAGCCCGCGCCGCCTCCCCCAGGAAGTCCAGCATGGGCCTCACCCCGAGCTCCCGGAGAAGGGCCTGGTCCCCTTCGTCCTTGGAGTCCAGGATGCGCATGGGGTTGAGCTCCAAGCGTTCCTTGGAGTCCTGGGAGAGGGCCTCCCGGTGGGGGGCAAGGACCTCCCGCAGGTAGGCGTTGTACCGGGCCCGGTCCTCGGGGTCGCCCACGGAGGAGAGCTTCACCGAAAGCCCCCTAAGCCCGAGCTCCTTCAGGCACTCGTAGAGGAGGACGATGGCCTCCGCGTCCAGGATGGGGCTTTCCGAGCCCAAGGCCTCGTAGTTCACCTGGTGGAACTGGCGGTACCGCCCCTTTTGGGGCCTCTCTGCCCGGAACATGGGCCCCGCCATCCAGAGCCTCACGGGCTGGGGCCAGACCTTCATCCCGTGCTCCAGATAGGCCCGGACCATGGCGGCCGTGCCCTCAGGGCGCAAGGTGAGGGAGCGCCCTCCCCGGTCCTGGAAGGTGAACATCTCCTTGCGGACGATGTCGGTGGAGGCCCCCACCCCCTTCTCAAAGACCTGGGTCTCCTCAAAGAGGGGGGTGATGAGTTCCATGGCCCCCGCCGCCTCCAGCACCTTGCGGGCGGTGGCCACGATGCGCTGGTGGAGCCGGAGCTCCTTGCCGAAGAGGTCCTTGGTGCCCCGAACCGCCATACCCCTCCACTCTACAAAACCCTTGCGCTGGGGTAGCGGCCTCCCTTAAGGTGGAGGCATGCGCCGGAAGGGGGTCTTGGTGGCCCTCTACCTCCTCCTCACCCTGGCGGCCTCCACCGGGGTGGCCCTGCAGATGTACCTCATGCGGGTGCAGAACCCCAGCCTGCGGGCCGACCTCTGCCAGGCCCCGGGGGAGGAGCGCCCCCTGGAGCACTCCCTCTTCTGCGGCCTCCAGGTGGCCCCGGGCCTCCCGCCCGTGGCGGCCCCTGCGCCGCCTCGCCCCCTCGAGGCCCTTCCGGAGCGCCCCGCCCCCCTTACCGGGTACCGCCTGCTCCTTCCCCAGGCCCTGGTTCCCCGGGCCCCTCCTTTCGCCTTGGCCTAAGGGGTCTTCCGGCCTATAGGTCCTTTGGCGAAAGGAGGTTTGGCGTTGCAGGTGGTGCTTTTTACCCACGATCTGGCCCTTTACGCGCAGGTTCACAGGGCCCTGGTTCCCCAAGGCTTCTCCCTCTCCTGGAACGAAGGCAGGGGCCTGCCCCTGGCGGGGCTGGACCGGCTGGAGCGGGGCCAGGGGGTTCTCTGGCTCACCCCAAGGGGGCTTCGGGGCTACGACCTTAGGGCCTACGCCTTCCTCACCCGGAAGGACGATCCCAAGAGCCTTCCCGATGGGTTAAAGGGGCGCTTCGGCGTCCGGCTTCTTCCGGGGGAGGTGGCGGTCCTCCTGGCCCTGGGCCAGGGGGTGCCCCCGGAGCCCAGAAGCCTCGCCCGGCACTTGGATGTGGAGCGCTCCCAGGCCCGTTTTTTCCTCAAGGGGGTGTGGAACAAGTTTGGGCTTCCCCTGGGGCTACTCCTCCGCCTCGCCCGGCATCAGGTGCAGGTAGCGGGGCTTGAGGACCACGCGGAGGTCCTGGCCCGCCTGGAGGCGGAGCCTCTCCTGCACGTGTCGGGGCAGGAGGATTTCCAGGGAAAGGGGCCCGCGGAAGAGGGCCCGGTAGGCCAGCCCCTCCGGGTACAGGCGTTCTAGGTGGCCCTCCAGAACGTTTTCCGCTGGAGGAGGGCGGTCTTGGCGCACCACCAGGACCTCCGCCGCCCGCACCCCAAGCCAGGCTTTCCCGCCCGGCTTGGCCCAAGGGGGGAGGGGGAGGCGCAGGGTAACCCCTCCCACCTCCACCCCCGCCTCCCGCACCCGCACGGGGAAGAGGTTCTCGTACCCTAAAAGCCTTGCCACCTCCACCCGGGCGGGGGCGGCCCAGACGGCCTCGGGGGGACCCTCCTGGAGGATGCCTTCCCGGCCCATCACCGCCAGCCAGTCGGCCATGCCCGCCAGGACCGGGTCGTGGCTCACCGCCAGGGCGGGGAGCCCCTCCCGGCGCAGGAGGTCCACCAGCTCCGAGAGCACCTGCCCCCGGGTCAGGGGGTCCAGGGCGCTGGTGGGCTCGTCCAGGAGGAGGAGCTTTGGCTCCCGCGCCAGGGCCCGGGCCAGGGCCACCCGCTGCCTTTGCCCCCCGGAAAGCTGGCCCGGCCGCTTGTGGGCGTGTTCCAGAAGCCCCACCCGCTCCAAGAGGGCCAGGGCCCGCTCCTTGCGGTTTCGCCCCACGAGGGGGAAGGCCACGTTCTCCCAGGCGGTCATGTGGGGGAAGAGGGCCAGGTCTTGGGGCAGGTAGCCTATGGGCCTACGCTCGGGGGGAAGCCCCCCAAAAGGCTCCCCCTCGGCGGGGAGGAGGCCGGCCAAGGCCTTGAGCAAGGTGGTCTTGCCCACCCCGCTTTCCCCCAGGAGGACGGTGAACCCCCTTAGCTGGAAGCGGGCCTCGAGGCGGATGGGCGCCCTTATGCGGTAGTGGACTTCCATGACCGTCCTTTGGCCTCCAGGACGCGCGCCAGGGCCAGGAGGAGAAGGCTTAGGAGGAGGAGGACCGAGGCGGTCTCCGCCGCCTCACGGAAGCGCAGGGCCTGGACCAGGTCGTAGAGGTAGATGCTCACCATCTGGGTCTTCCCGGGGATGGAGCCCCCCACCATGAGCACCACCCCAAACTCCCCCAGGGTGTGGGCGAAGGCCAGGAGGGTGCCCGAGAGGAGGCCGGGCCAGGTGAGGGGCAGGACCACCCGGGCCCAGACCCTAAAGGGGGGGATCCCCAGGGTGCGCGCCACCTCCAGGAGGTTCCGGTCCAGGGCCAAGAAGGCCTCCCGGTAGGCGGTGAGGGCGAAGGGCAGGCTGAAGAGGACGCTGGCGAAGACCAAGCCTTCCAGGCGGAAGGCCCAGGAGACCCCAAGGATGCGGGACCAGGGGCCTTCCGGCCCCAGGAAGAGCAGGAGGTAAAAGCCCAAGACCGTGGGGGGAAGGACCAGGGGCAGGAGGAAGACCGCCTCCAGCAGGGGCTTTCCCGGAAAAGAGCGGAAGGCCAGGAGCCAGGCCAGGGGAACCCCCAGGAGGAGGAGGAAGCCCGAGGCCCAGAGGGAAACCTTCAGGGAGAGCTGTAGGGCCGTCCAGAAGAGGGGGTCCACCTCACTCCCCCGGCAGGAGGAAGCCGTAGCGCCGGAAGACGGCCCGGGCCTCCGGGCTTCCTATGAAGGCGTAGAAGGCCAGGACCTCGGGGCGCCCGCGCCCCTTGAGGACCACGTAGTCCTGCTCCAAGGGGAGGTGGCTTCCCAAGGGGGCCAGCCAGTACTCCCCGGGCCCCGCAAGGCTCGGGTGAACGGCCAGAGAGAGGGCCAGAACCCCCACCCGGGTGGTGGTGAGGGCCAGCTGGGCCGCCTGGGCGATGTTCTCCCCGTAGACGAAGGCGAAGTCCCGCTTGCCCCGGCGCAAGGGGCCCGCGTCCCAGTAGGCCTCCACTCCCCCGGTGAGCCTTTCCCAGGGGATTTCTTCCCAGGAGAGCTGGGGGAAGGGCCGGGAAAGACCGGGGAGGGAGAGGGCGCGGCGCTTGAGGAGACCAAGGTGCTCCAGGAGGGTGACCGCCGCCCGCCCGTAAGGGGCATGCACCGGGTTGGCCAGGGCCACTTGGGTCACCCTGGGGTCCAGGAGGGCCTGGGGGCCGGGCTTGAGGCCGAGCCTCTTGTCCACCCAGAGGACCATGCGCCCGAGGGCGTAGGGCCTGCGGGTTTGGGGCTCGGCCAGGCCCCTTTGTTCCAGGAGCTCCGGGTAGGTCTTTTCGGCGGAGAAGAAGAGGTCGGCCTCGAGGCCCTGGGTGAGCTGGGTATAAAACTTGCCCGAGGAGCCGAAGAGGAGTTCCACCTTCACCCCCGGGTTTTGGGCCTCAAAGGCTTGGGCCACCTCTTTGAGGGCGTATTGCAGGTCCGAGGCCGCCACCACCCGCACCGTCTGCGCCAGACCCGAAGCCAGCAGAAAGAGGACCAGAAGGCTTGCCCTTTTCATGCCACCTCCTTTGCGACCGCGGCAGGCGGCGGGGTCACCCCCGCCACCCCGGGGCCCCTAGGGCCCGGCCCAGAAGGCCCTTGGGGCCTTCTGGGCTCGGAGGCAAGGGTATTGTATCCCATCCCCTTCCGGCCTCGCCTCTTGCATAAGTTTGCAACCCTGCGCTATCCTATAAGCCTCATGGCGGGAGACGCCCTGACCCGGCCCAAGGACCTACTGGACTTTTCCGGTTACGGCCCCAAGGAGCTTCGGGCCCTTCTGGAGTTGGCGGAGGCCTTGAAGCGGGAGCGCTACCGGGGGGAGGACCTCAAAGGGAAGGTCCTCGCCCTCCTCTTTGAGAAGCCCTCCTTGCGCACCCGGACCACCCTCGAGGTGGCCATGCTTCACGTGGGAGGGCACGCGGTCTACCTGGACCAGAAGCAGGTGGGCATCGGGGAAAGGGAGCCCGTGAGGGACGTGGCCAAGAACCTGGAGCGCTTCGTGGAGGGGATCGCCGCCCGGGTCTTTCGCCACGAGACCGTGGAGGCCTTGGCCCGCCACGCCCGCGTGCCGGTGGTGAACGCCCTTTCCGACCGCGCCCACCCCCTGCAGGCCCTGGCCGACCTCCTCACCCTGAAGGAGGCCTTCGGGGGGCTTGCGGGCCTCGAAGTGGCCTGGGTGGGGGACGGGAACAACGTTCTGAACTCCCTTCTTGAGGTGGCTCCCCTGGTGGGCCTTAAGGTGCGGGTCGCGACCCCCAAGGGCTACGAGCCCGACCCTGGCCTTCTCAAGCGGGCAAACGCCTTCTTCACCCATGACCCGAGGGAGGCCGCCTTGGGCGCCCACGCCCTCTACACCGACGTCTGGACCAGCATGGGCCAGGAGGCGGAAAGGGAGAAGCGCCTTCGGGACTTCCAGGGCTTCCAGGTGGACGGGGAGCTCCTCTCCCTCCTCCACCCGGAGGGCGTCTTCCTCCACTGCCTCCCCGCCCACTACGGGGAGGAGACCACGGAGGAGGCGGTCCACGGGGATAGGAGCCGGGTCTTTGACCAGGCGGAAAACCGCCTCCACACCGCAAAGGCCGTGCTTCTCACCCTGCTAAAGTAGGGGTATGGTCCGGCCCTACCGCTTCCGCCTGGAGGAGTTCCTAAGGCTTCCCCTGCCCGAGAGGGGAGTGGAGCTCCTAGAGGGAGAGATCTACCAGATGGCGACCATAGGTCCTCGGCACGCCTACGCCGTGAACCGCTGGAACCGGATTTTTTCCAGTCTTCCCGAAGTCTTTGTCCAGGTGCAGGGGCCTTTGGCCCTGCCCCCGGACACCTACCTGGAGCCGGACCTCGCCCTGCTTCGGCCGGGGGACTACCGCGAGCGCCTGCCCCGTCCGGAGGATGTTCTCCTTGTGGTGGAGGTGGCGGACGCCTCCTTGGACTACGACCTCACCAAGAAGGTCCCCCTCTACGCCAAAGGGGGCGTGCCGGAGGTCTGGGCGCAGGACCTCCTGGGCGGGCGCCTCCTCCTCTTCCGCACTCCCGAGGAAGACCACTACCGGGAGCAGATCTGGGTGAAGCCCGGGGAAAGGGTCTCCCCCCTCGCTTTTCCCGAGGCCTTCTTGGAGGTGCCGTGGTGAGGGTGGGGATCCTGGGGGCCTCGGGATACGGGGGGGCAGAGCTCCTAAGGCTCCTCAAGGCCCACCCCGAGGTGGAGCTGGTGGGGTTTTCCAGCCGCAAGTACGAGGGAAGGCCCCTGGAGGCCGCCTGGCCTCAGCTTTGGGACGAGAGGGCCTTCGCCGCTCAGGAAGAGGTCCTGGAGCGGGCGGAGGTGGTCTTCCTCGCCCTTCCCAATGGGCTTTCCATGGAGATCGCTCCCCAGGCCCTCGAGGCGGGCAAACGGGTCATTGACCTCTCCGGGGACTTCCGCCTGCCCCCCGAGGTCTACGAGGCCTGGTACCGCATCCCCCACAAAAGCCCTGACCTTTACCGGGAGGCGGTCTACGGCCTCCCCGAGCTCCACCGGGAGGAGCTTGAGGGGGCGAGGCTCGTGGCCAACCCCGGCTGCTACGTCACCGCCGCCACCTTGGCCCTCGCGCCCTTGGCGGCGGAAGGGGTCTTGAAGGGGGCCTTCGTGGTGGGCCTAAGCGGGGTCTCGGGGGCGGGGCGGGAGGCCGAGGGCACCGCCTTCGCCGAGGTGAACGAGAACCTCAAGCCCTACAAGGCCGGGGGCACCCACCGGCACATCCCCGAGATGGAGCAAAACCTGGGGAGGGTCTTGGCCCAGGGGAGATGGGTGCGTACCCACGGGGAGGCGGGGGCGATACGGCTTTCCTTCACCCCCCACCTGGTGCCCATGACCCGGGGGATCCTGGTCACCGCCGAGGCGGAGGTGGAGGGCGCTTGGAGCCAGGAGAGCCTAGAGGCGCTTTACCGGGACTTTTACGCCGAGGAGCCTTTCGTGCGGGTCCTTAGGGGGCTTCCCGAGACCAAGGGCACCCTGGGAAGCAACCGGGTGGACCTCAAGCCCCTCTACGAGGAGAGGGCGGGGCGGGTTTTGGTCTTTGCCGCCCTGGATAACCTGGTGAAGGGCATGGCGGGGCAGGCGGTGCAGAACCTGAACCTGATGCTGGGCCTGCCCGAGGAGACAGCGCTTCCCAAGGAGGGGCTATGGCCGTGAGGCTTCCCCTAGGTTTCCGCGCCGGGGCCACCCGGGCGGGGATCAAGCCCTCGGGCAAGCCCGACCTCGCCCTTTTGGTTTCCGGTTTGCCCGCGGCCTGGGCTTACGCCGCCACGCAGAACCGGGCGGCGGCGCCCTCCATCCACCGGGGAAGGGCGCTTTACGCCTCCGGCAAGCCCTTGAGGGCGGTGGTGGTGAACGCCGGGAACGCCAACTGCGCCACCGGGGAGCGGGGCTTCCAGGACGACCGGCGCATGGCCCAGGCGGCGGCCCTCCGCCTGGGCCTTCCTCCGGAGGAGGTTCTCACCGCCTCCACCGGGGTCATCGGGGTGCCCTTGCCGATAGAGAAGATCGAGGCGGGCCTGCCCCAGGTGGAGCTCACCCCCTTCGCCGAGGCCTTCGCCGAGGCCATCCTCACCACGGACCTGGTGGCCAAGGTGGCCGAGGCCGAGGTGGGGGGAGCGCGGATCGTGGGCCTCGCCAAGGGGAGCGGCATGATCCACCCCAACATGGCCACCATGCTGGCCTTCCTGGTCACGGACGCCCTGGTCCCCCAGGAGGCCTTGAGGGCCAGGTGGCGGGAGGTGGTGGAGCGCACCTTCAACCAGGTCACCGTGGACGGGGACACCTCCACCAACGACCTCGCCCTCCTCATGGCCAACGGGGCCCAGGGGGAGGTGCCCTTAGGGGCCTTTTGGGAAGGGGTGGAAGCGGTGGCCCGGGAGCTGGCCCGCAAGATCGCCCGGGACGGGGAGGGGGCCACCAAGCTCATGGTGGTGCGGGTAAGGGGGGCAGCCACGGCGGAGGAGGCGCGGCGGGCGGCGAGGGCCATCGCGGGAAGCGCCCTCTGGAAGAGTGCCCTATACGGCAACGACCCCAACTGGGGGAGGATCCTGGCCGCCCTCGGCAACTCGGGGGCCCGGTTTGACCCCCTTAGGGTGCGCATTGCCCTTCAGGGGATTCCCCTCTACGAGGGCGGGGCCCTTCCCTTTGACCGGGAAGGGGCCAGCCGGGCCATGCGGGCCGAGGAGGTGGAGGTCCTGGTGGACCTCCAAGAAGGCCAGGGGAAGGGGGAGGCCTTTGGGTGCGACCTGACCGAGGGGTACGTGCGCATCAACGCCCTTTACACCACCTAGGGGGTGGGGAGGCGTTTTTCCCTATTGCTATAGGGTGCGGAAAGGTGTATCCTAAGGTGGGAAAGGAGGCAGAGAGATGAAGCGGTTTTGGGCAGTATCCCTCATGGCCGCCCTGTTCTCCACCGTTGCCTTAGCCCAGTCCCCGGGCTACGGGGTGTACTCGGGTTGGCCTACTTATTTGGGCTTGCAGTTCCAGACGGGCAATCTTCGTCTGGGTGCAGGGTTGGGGTCCTTTGGAATTGCGGGGGATGCGGGGCTAATCTTGGCTAAGACCGCTATTCCTGCGGAGCAAGGGGTTTCTTTGGACTGGTACTACGGGGTCGGTGTTGGGGTCGGGGTGTGGGTCTTCTCTGGCTCCGGGGGCTTGACCCTATTTCCCCATGGCCTTGCGGGGGTGGAGTACCGCTTCCCAGGAATGCCCTTTAGCGCCTACGGGGAGCTGAATTTGGGCGTCACCGTGGGGCTGGGTGCTCTGTCTGGATTAGGATTCTACCCGGACTTCGCCGGTCGGGTGGGGGTGATCTTCCGTTAGGTGAGCGTGCGCTAACATGGAGGGGATGCGCTGGCTTCCCCTCCTTCTCTTTTTGCTTGCCGCCTGTGCCCGGCCCGACACAGCCCCACCGGAGCTTGGCCTGGTGGAGCCCAGCGGAGGGGGGTTGGCCCCCGGGCGGGACCTCCTGGTGGAAGGCTACGCCTTTGACCCTTCGGGGGTGGCGAGGGTGTGGGCGGGAGGCCAGGAGGTTCTGCCGGAAGGGGAGAAGGGCAAGAAGCTGGTCCGATTCCGCTTTCGCCTGCGGGCTCCCGCCTCGGGGCGGGTGGAGGTGCGCTTGGAGGCGGAGGATCTCCTGGGCAACCGGGTGGAGAGGCGGATACCCCTGGTTCTGGACGCCTCGCCCCCCCGGATCGTGGTGGAGCGGGTGGAGGAGGAAGGGGCCCGGGTTCGGGTCTACGGCCAGGTGGAGGACAACGTGGGGGTGGACCGGGTGACCCTCCAGGTGGGAGGGCGCTTCACCCCCCTTTCCCTACCCAAGGGGCCGAAGGTCCCCTTCTGGGTGGAGGCGCCTCGAGGGGCCCTTCTGGTGGCGGTGGACGCCGCCGGGAACCGCTCTTCCCGCCGCCTTCCCTAGCCGTGGTACACTGCCCCTCGGTATGCCGGATACCGGCGAAACCCTGGCCCATCTGGCCCGGGCCTTGAGGGAGACACCTCCCCACCCTGAGGCCTCGGCCAAACTGCGGGAGATCGCCAAGCTCCTGCACCGCCTGCCCCCCTCCCGGGAGCGGGACGGGCTTTTGGCGGTGGCTTACCTGCGCCTTTACCAGGCCTTGGGGAAGGAGGAGGACTACCTGAGGGGGTATAGCTACGCCCGCACCGCCCGGCTGGAGGCGGTGCGGCTCATGGCCGAGCGCTTGGCCGGGACCTCGGAGGGAAAATGAAGGAGCTCTTGGGGCTTTTGGCGGTCTGGTCCATCGTGCTTTCGGGCTTGGCCTTGCTGGGGGGCGTGGCCCTTATCCGGAGAGGAAACCGGGTAGCGCACCACCGGATGATGCTCACCGCCACCGGCCTGGCCGCCCTCTTTTTGGTCTTCTACCTGGCCAAGTGGGGGCTCTACGGCACCACGGCCTACGGGGGTCCCGAGGCCTGGCGGGGGGCGTACTACTTCGTGCTCTTCAGCCACACCCTCCTCGCCGCCCTCAACGGGCCCCTGGCCCTTTACGTCATCTGGCGGGCTTTTCGCGGGGAGTTTGCCCTGCACAAGCGCTGGGCCAGGGTCCTGGTCCCCATCTGGCTCTACGTGGCCCTCACGGGCTGGATCATCTACCTGGTGCTGAGGCGCTACGGGGAGGAAACCGGGGGCCTCACCTTCTAGCCCAGGGCTCCACCACGATCTGGCCCCCCTCCACCCGGGCCCGTTCGGGGCCCCGGGCCTTTTCCCCTTCGGGGGCCTGGGCCAGATGGGGGCCGATGCGCACCTGCTTGGCGGCGAGCTCCAAGGCGAAGATGAAGCGCTCCTCGTCCCCCGAGGCCCCGGCGTGGGCCAGGCCCCTCAGCTTGCCCACCACGATCACGTCTCCTCCCGCCACCACCTCTGCCCCCGGGTTCACGTCCCCCAGGACCACCACGGTGCCCGGGTGCTCCACCCGCTCCCCGGAGCGCAGGGTCTTGGCCACCACCAAGGTGCCCACGGGGAGGCGCCCTCGAGGGGGAGACAGGGTGAGGGGCCGCCCCAGGGAGAGGAGGGCTTCCAGGACCTCCTGGCCCACGGGGCCCGCCACCTCCACCTCCAGGGGTAGCCCCTCGGGCAGGTCCAAGGACCGGATGGCCTCGGGGGTCTCGCCGCCGTCTAAGCGGAGGGCCAAGGCCTTGGGGGTGGCGCGAAGCCGCATGGGGCTATTCTACCGGGCCATTCCCCAGTAGGCGGCCATGACCTTTTTCACCGCAGGAAGGGCCACCCGGCTTCCCTCACCGCCGTTCTCAAAGAAGGCCACCACTACCAAGGGCGGATAGGGAGCGCCCGGGTCGGTGGGGCCGTAGCCCATGTACCAGGCGTGCTCCAGCCCCACCCGTTTGCCCGGGGTTTCGGCGGTGCCGGTCTTCCCCCCGGTGGGCACGGGAAAGTCGCCCAGGACGTGCCGGGCTGTGCCCTCGGCCACGGTTTTGCGCAAGCCCTCCTGCAGGACCTGCCAGTAACGCCCGGGCACCCTTTGCCCCTCCGGGCGCACCTCGGCCCTTCCCAGGCGCTTTACCAGGTGGAGCCGAGGCTTGAACCCGCCGTTGGCCAGGGTGGCCAGCATCCGGGCGATCTGGGCGGGGCTGGCCAGGACGGGGCCCTGCCCGATGGCTACGGAAAGGGTTTCCCCAGGATACCAGGGCTCTTTGAGGGTTTCCCGCTTCCAGGCACGGGTGGGCAGGAGGCCGGTCTTCTCGGCCACCTCCAGGCCCGTGGCCTCTCCCAGGCCCAGGAGGCGGGCCCTTTGCGCCAGGCGGTCCACCAGGCCCGAGGGGTCCTGGGCCACCGCCTGGTAGTACCAGGTGTTGCAGCTCCAGGCGATGGCCTCCTTGACGGTCATGGGGCCCATGTCCCGGCCTGCCCAGTTGCGCCGCACCTGGCCGCCGAAGACGATGTAGGGGCTGCAGCGGAAGGTGGTGGTGGGGCTCACGTAGCCCTCCTCCAGGAGGGCGTAGCTGGTGGCCAGCTTGAAGGTGGAGCCGGGGGTGTAGGGCTGGACCGCACGGTTGAGGAGGGGGAGGTCGGGGTCTTGGAGAAGGGCTCCCGCCTCCTTGGGCACCGGGCGCCTGGAGAAGAGGTTGGGGTCAAAGGAGGGGGAGGAGGCCATGGCCAGCACCTCCCCGGTCCTCGGGTCCAGGGCCACGATGGCCCCCTTGACCCGGGTGGCCGGAGGAAGCCCCTGGAGGCGCCTGCCGGCGTTGATGTCGGCCAGGGCCTCCTCGAGGGCCCGTTCGGCCGCCCGTTGCAGGTCTAGGTCCAGGGTGAGGACCACGTCCTGGCCGGGCACCGGCTCCTCCAGCACCGTTTCCCGGAGGCGCTCCCCCTTGACGTTCACCTCCACGGCCTTCACCCCCCGCTTCCCCCTCAGGTAGGGTTCCAGGGCGGCCTCGAGGCCCGCCTGGCCCACCTGCTCCTCGGGGCTGTACCCCCGCTTCACCTGCTCCGCGTTGGCCAGGAGAACATAGCCTAAAACCGGCCCGGAGATAGGGTTAGGGTAGTAGCGTTCCACCCGCTCCACCAGCTTCAGGTTTTTCTGGCCGGCGGTGAGCTCGGCCAGGGTGGGGAGAAGGTGTTCCGGGACCCCCGCCTTGAGCACCACGGGGCCTGGGCCCTTGGGGAGGTCCTTCAAGCCCAGGAGGGGCAGAAGCCTTTCCCCAAAGAGGACCTCCCCTCCCTCGTAGACCAGGTCCACCACCAGCCGGTCCTGGGCGATGACCCGGCCCTTGCGGTCCAGGATCCGGCCCCTGGGGGCGGGGAGGCCCTCGGTTTTTAGGTAGTTGCCCTGGCTCCTCAGGGCGTACTTCTCGTACTCCAAGACCTGAAGCTGCCAAGCCCGAAGGCCAAGGAGGCCGAAGGCCACGAGAAAGAACACCATGAGGGCGTAAAGGCGGTCGGTCATGGGGATTTACCCAAGCGCAGGGCGAGGAGGTAAAAGGGGAGGGTGAAAAGCCCTTCCAGCATCAGGTCCCCTAGGAGGAGGGGCGGCAGGTCCAGGCGGAGCCAGTAGGCCACCAGAAAGTGGCCGAGCCATTTGGCCAGAAAGGCCCAGAGGAAGGCGAAGAGGAGGGGAAGGTGGCCCTCTGGGGCCAGGCGGCGGCTTGCGGCGTAATAGGCGTAGGCGGCCAGGGTGAGGCCCACCGCGTGGAGCCCCAAGAGCCCGTAGCCCAGAAGGTCTTGAAGAAGGCCCAAGGAGAAGGCTGCGGGCAGGCCCAGGTAGAAGGGCCTTCGGGCGGCGTACCCCAGGGCGAGGACCAGGAAGAGATCGGGGGCCATGGCCCCTTGGGGCCAGAGGGCGGCGAGAAGCCCCGAGAGGAAGAGGGTGAGGAGGAGGGCCAGGAAGGGGATCATAAGGGCCTCAAGACCATGACCTCCTCGAGCAGGGAGAGGTCCACCAGGGGGCGGACCCAGGCCCTAAGCTTCAGGCCTCCCGAGGCCCGCTCCACCCGCTCCACCCTGCCCACGGGGATCCCGTCGGGGAAGAGCCCCAGAGGGGCCCCGGTGAGGAGGAGGTCCCCCGGGTTAAGCCTCACGCTGGGGGGGAACTCGGCCAGGAGGTGGCCCGGAGGGGCTCCCCGGGCGACGCCCCTCCCCGGGGCTTTCTCCGGGCGCACCCCCACCTGGCTTTCCGGGTCCAGGAGGGTGCGCACCAAGGCCCGCCGCTCCTCCACCTCCACCACCAGGCCCACCAGCCCTTCGGGGGCGGTGACGGGCATGCCCACCCGGAGGCCGTCCCGCTCCCCCAGGCCCAGGACCAGGCGGCGGTAGAGGCCCGAAAGGTCCTCTCCCACCACGGGGGCCACGGCCCAAAGCCCCGGGGCCTGGCTTTGGCGGACCCGCAGGGCCCGCTCCAGCTGGGCCACCTTGAGGGCGAGGCGCTTGTTCTCCGCCTCTAGGAGGGCCACTTGGGCCCTTAGGGCCCGGTTTTCCCCGTAGAGGTCCTGGCGGTTGGCCAGGGCGCTCCAAAGGGCCTTCAGGTTCTGCCCCAGGCGGTAGCCCCAGGCGGGCAGGGGGGCGGTGAGGGAAGAGAGGGCGAGGGGGAGCCGGGGGACCAGGGGCCGGGTGAGGGCGGCCAGGGCGAGGCCCAGAAGGAGGAGCAAGAGAAGTAGGCCGCGGCGGAGGGTGGTTTCCTTCATGGCCGGAACCCCCGTTCCCAAAGGAGGGCGAAAATGCGGGCCACGGGGAGGCCCACCACCGTGTAGAAGTCCCCCTCCACCCCCTCCAAGAGGGCCATCCCCAGGCCTTGGGCCCCGTACCCCCCTGCCTTGTCCAGGCCTTCGCCGCTATCCACGTACCAGGCGATCTCTTCCTCCGAAAGAGGCCGGAAACGCACCCGGGCGGTGTGCACCTCCTCCACCAGGTCCTTGGGGGTGCGCAGGTAGAAGGCGGTGTGGACCAGGTGGGCCCGCCCCGAGAGGCGCCTCAGCAACTCCCGGTTCTCCTCCCGGTCCTTGGGCTTGCCCAGGGGCTTTTCGTCCAGGTCCACCACCGTGTCGGCGGCCAGAACCCAGTTTCCCGCCACCCTTTCCCCCTTTCTCCGGGCCAGGGCCTGGGCCAGGGCCTTGGGGGGTAGGGGGAGGTCCTCCTCCTTCACCCCCGGCACCACCACCCGCACCCGGTAGCCCAAGGCTTCCAGCAGGGCCTTCCGCCGCGGGCTACCCGAGGCCAGGACGAGGACGGGGGCCTCTTCCTTCGCCCCAGAGGACGGCGTCATACTTTCGCCGGGGCCCCCATGCTGGCCCAAGCCGGCATGGGGTGGTATCAAAGGGGTTTCCCTTCCTCCCATAACCGCAACACCTCCTGGCGGTACCGCTCCGCCAAGGGGGGGCTTTCCAGGACGAGGAGGTTTTCGTTGTTCACCTGCCAGGCCCGCTGGGTGAAGTTGTAGCTTCCCGTGACCACCCTGGTCCCGTCCAGGACCATGACCTTGTGGTGGAGGGTGTAGGGGTTGCCGTCTTGGCGCGCGGGGATGCCGGCTTGGAGCAGGTCTTCCTCCCGGCTGTCCCTGAGGTTGCGGCTTTCCAGAAGGACCCGCACCTGGACCCCCCTGCGGTGGGCCTTCTTTAGGGCCTCCACCAGCTCCCGGTCGGTGAGGACGAAGGCGGCCACCAGGATCTCCTTCTCGGCCCGCTCCACGGCCCTAAGAAGGGCCTCCCGCGCCTTTTCTCCTCCCTTGGGGCTGAAGTAGGCCGCCCCCGAGAGGGGGGGGTCCTCGAGGCGGAAGGCCACGGGAAGGCCCAGGCCTTCCTTTTCCCCCCTAAAAAGGGCCTGGAACTCCCGGGCGTAGCCCTGGGCCAGGGTGGGGGAGGGGAGGAAGAGGCTGTTTTCGTTGTTGCGGGCGAAGGCGTTCCAGGTCATGTTGGTGCTCCCCGTCCACAGAACCTTTCCGTCCGCCACCAGGAACTTGTGGTGCATGAACCCTTCCCGCTCGTCGTAGCAGACGGGGATGCCGGCGATCTCCTCGCAGTCTAGGGAGGTGGGGCGTACCCTTTCCCTTAGGGCCGCCTGGGGCACCCGGGGGGGTTCTTGGGATTGGCCGAGGCTTGCCGCCACCAGGTAGCGGCGGAAGTCCTCCCGGTAGTCGCTTTCCCCGTAGAGCCGCACCCTCACCCCCCGCGCCTTGGCCCGGAGGAGGCCCTGGGCGATCTCCAGGTCGCGGAACTCGTAGAAGGCGCCCTCCAGGCTTTCCTGGACTCCGTCCATGAGGGCGAGAAGGCGGGCCTTGGCCCGGGTCCCGTCCTCGGGCATGAAGTAGACCTCAGGCCCGCCTCCCTCCAGGGGGGCCCTTTCCGGGGCGGGCCCGGGGCGGAGCTCCTGAAAGAGCCAAAGGAGAAGGAGGACCAGAAGGAGGAGGTAGCCGGGAAGCCCGGCGATCTCCTTCCTCCGCGGCCTTCTAGTACCCAAGGCCGCCCCCTTCCCCCTTGACCAAGGCCACCCCGCTGGAGGTGCCAAGCCTCTTGGCTCCGGCTTCCAGCATCCTTAGGGCGGTTTCCCGGTCCCTTATGCCTCCCGCCGCCTTCACCTGGGCCCTTCCCTGGGCCACCTTTACGAGGAGCTCCACGTCCGCAAGGCTCGCCCCCCGGGGGCCGAAGCCCGTGGAGGTCTTGAGGAAGTCCGCCCCGCCCCGTATGGCCGCCTCCGCCAGGCGGGCGATTTCCTCCGGGGAGAAGTACCCCGTTTCCAGGATCACCTTGAGCACCGCCTTGGGGATGGCCTCCCGCACGGCCCGCACCTCGGCCTCCAGGTAGTCCAGGTCCCCCGCCTTGGCCCGGCCCAGGTGGAGGACCATGTCCACCTCGTCCGCTCCCTGGGCCACGGCGAAAGCGGCCTCCAGGGCCTTCACCGCCTTTTCCTGGTAGCCCAGGGGAAACCCCACCACCGTCACCAGGCGGAAGGGCGCGTGGGGAAAGCCCTGGCGCACCAGGGCCACGTAGGAAGGGGGGACGCAGAGGCCGTAGAAGCCGTACTCCAGCGCCTCCTCCGCCGCCTTAAGCACCTCTTCTGGGGTGGCGGTGGGCCGGAGGAGGGTGTGGTCGATGTGGGCGGCCAGATCCATACCCCGCCATCATACGAAACCCGCATGATAGGATGGATAAAGGCCCCCTTTGGGGCTTTTTTTGAGGTCCTAAGATGCTTGCCGTAGGAATCGTAGGTCTACCCAACGTGGGCAAGTCCACCCTCTTCAACGCCCTCACCCGGGCGGGGGCCCTGGCCGCCAACTACCCCTTCGCCACCATAGACAAGAACGTGGGGGTGGTGCCCCTGGAGGACGAAAGGCTCTATGCCCTGCAGAAGGCCTTCGCCAAGGGGGAGAGGGTTCCGCCCGTGGTGCCCACCCACGTGGAGTTCGTGGACATCGCCGGGCTCGTCAAGGGGGCCCACAAGGGGGAGGGGCTCGGCAACCAGTTCCTGGCCCACATCCGCGAGGTGGCGGCCATCGCCCACGTCCTCCGCTGCTTCCCCGACCCCGACGTGGTCCACGTCATGGGCCGGGTGGACCCCTTGGAGGACGCCCAAGTGGTGGAAGCCGAGCTCCTGCTCGCCGACCTCGCCGCCCTGGAGAGGCGGCTTGAGCGCCTGAGGAAAGAGGCCAGGGCCGACCGGGAGAGGCTTTCCCTCTTGGAGGCGGCGGAGGCCCTCCAGGCCCATCTGCAAGAAGGCAAGCCCGCCCGCACCTTCCCCCCTTCCGAGGAAGTGCGCCGCTTCCTCAAAGAGACCCCCCTCCTCACCGCCAAGCCCGTGATCTACGTGGCCAACGTGGCCGAGGAGGACCTGCCCGAGGGAGAGGGGAACCCCCACGTGAGGGCGGTGCGGGAGAGGGCCCAGGAGGAGGGGGCCGAGGTGGTGGTGGTCTCGGCCCGGCTCGAGGCCGAGCTCGCCGAACTTTCCCCGGAGGAGGCGGGGGAGCTCCTCCAGAGCTACGGCCTTAGGGAAAGCGGCCTACAGCGCCTCGCCCGGGCGGGCTACCGCGCCCTAGACCTCCTCACCTTTTTCACCGCCGGGGAGAAGGAGGTGCGGGCCTGGACGGTGCGGCGGGGGACCAAGGCCCCCCAGGCCGCCGGGGAGATCCACTCCGACATGGAGCGGGGCTTCATCCGGGCCGAGGTCATCCCCTGGGACAAGCTGGTGGAGGCCGGGGGGTGGGTGCGGGCCAAGGAGCGGGGCTGGGTGCGCCTCGAGGGCAGAGACTACGAGGTGCAGGACGGGGATGTCCTCTACATCCTTTTCAACTGAGCTCCACCTTTAGGTTCGGACATCTGCCCCCTGCCCGGGGGAAACGGGGGTAGGGAACAACCTTTGCAGCCAGGCTTCCAGGGCGCGGCGCAGGATGTCTACCCACTCCTCTGGGGAAAAGCGCACCGGCTGCCTCAAGAGGACAAAGAGCCCGGAGTAAGCCCCCCACTTCCGCCTCCCCTTTGAGCCCCCCCTTTCAGGCGCCCCCGCGCCTCCTCCCCCACCATCAACCCTACCCCGTAAGCCAAGGCCACCAGGGCCAGGGTCTTCTCCATGGCCTCCCATCCCTTGCTCATCACCCCACCCAACCCCAGGTGCCCCTTCAGGTCCCTAAACCCCTCCTCAATCTTCATCCGCTCCTCGTAGACCCGCAAAAGCTCCTCCGGGGGAAGGTTCCCCATCACCCAAAGGGGCTCCCTCATCCCCTCCCGCCACACCCCCACCAGGTTCACCTCCACCTCACCCCGGTACCACACCCCCTCGTACCTCACCTCCCGACCCCGGTCCACCCAGGGAATAAGCCGCTCCCCACGCCACAAAAGCCTGGGCCTCGTCCCCAGGTTCAACCGCACCGCGTACCTCACCCCCCACCGCTCCAGGGCCTCCAGCCACCCCCCGAAGGAAAACTCCCGGTCAAACACCCACACCGTCCCCTCCTCCACGTACTCCACCACCTCCTCCACCAGTCCCTCCCAGGTCCGGTTCCTCCCCTCCCCCTTCCCCTCCCAGTAGCTCCCCACGTACACCGGCACCGCCCGGCCCCCGTAAGGCTGGGCAAAGACCACCGCCCAAAAACCCAGGGTCTTGCCATCGGAAAGCCGTCCCACGTAGGGGGTGCGCCTGGCCTGGGGACGGGGGACCTCCGTGGGGTCCACCAGGAGAAAGGGCGTCTTGGGGTCCAGAAGCCGCAGGAGGTAGCGCTTGGGCTCCAAGAGGGGCAAGAGGCGGTCTATCGCCTTGTAGTTGGCCTCCTCCTTGGCCTCCTCCCGGTAAGCCCTGGCCCAGTCGCTCTTCCGAGCCGAGCCCGAGGCCAGGATGGACCACAGCAAACGGGCCACCTTGTCTTCCCACCGCCAAAGCCACGGGTCCAGCAAAGGGCTCACAAAGGGCCTCAAAGCCTCTGGCTCAAAGGGTAACCTCCTCATGCCTACATGATGTCCGAACCAAAAGGGGGAGGCCAGTTTTCAACGTTTGACGCCACCACCCTTTTGCTCTACAATCGGGCTTGGCCGCTGGGGCGTCGTCTAATGGCAGGACAGCGGACTTTGGATCCGCCGGTCGTGGTTCGAGTCCACGCGCCCCAGCCAGCCTTTTTCACACGCCTTTCGCAAAGCCCGGATAAACTGCTGCCGTGGCGGCGGACTATCCGGGCTTGCTCCTATTAAGCCGCAACCAGGCCTTAAGGGCCTACGTGGAGCTGGTCCTGTCCGAAAGGGGCGTCCCCGTTCGCCCCTTTGACCTGGCCCGGGAGGGCCTTTTTTGGCTTTCGGAAAACACTCCCCGTTATATCCTCGTGGACGAGGATCTGGACGTGGACCCCTTCGCCGTGGCCACCCGTATCCGCCACGTGCGGCGGCTCAAGGAGGTTCCTCTGGCCGTCCTCATCTCCCCTCAGGAAAAGCTCCGCACCACCGCCGAGGTGGTGCGGGTGACCCCCATAGAAAAGCCTCTGACCCGGGAGAAGCTCCTCCGGTTTATGGGCCTTTCGGCCTAAAGGGGGGCCTTGGGTAAACTTAGGAGCGTGCGGGCCTTGCGCCTTCTCTTTCTCACCCTGGTGGGACTTCTCTTTGGGGTCCTTCTGGCCCTGGGTTATCTGGCCTACGCCTACACCCGGAGCCTCCCGGACCTCTCCCAGTTTGAGCGCCTGCGCCTCACGGCCACCTCCACCCTCTACGCCCGGGACGGCACCCCCTTGGCCCAGATCGCCAGCGTGGAAGAGGGCAGGGCCATCCACCGAAGCCTGGTCCGCCTCCCGGAGGTCTCCCCGGCGGCGGTGGCGGCCATCGTGTTTTCCGAGGACCGCCGCTTTTTCCAGCACTACGGGGTGGATTTTCTCCGGATCCTGGGGGCGCTTTACGCCATCGCCCGGGGGGACCTGCAGGGGGGAAGCACCATCACCACCCAGGTCATCAAGAACACCCTCCTCAAGGAGCTGGCCCAAGCCCGCTCTTTAGAGCGGAAGTTCAAGGAGTGGGCCCTGGCCCTGGAGCTGGAGAGGCGCTACACCAAGGAGGAGATCCTGGAGATGTACCTCAACGTGGTCCCCTGGGGAGGGAACGCCGTGGGCATCAAGGGGGCGGCGGAGGCCTATTTCGGCAAGGACCCCGCGGCTCTTACCCTGGCCGAGGGGCTTTACCTGGCCTCCCTCATCCCCGCGCCCAACGCCCGCTACCAGGACCTGAAGGGGGTGCGAGAGAGGATGCGCCTCCTCCTTCAGCAGATGGTGGAGGAGGGCTGGGTGAGCCGGGAGCTGGCGGAGGCCGCCTGGAAGGAGCCCCTTGCCCCGAGGGGATGGGAGGCGCGCTACGACGAGGAGGGCAACCTGCTGGAGGCCCGCCTGGTGGACCCCGAAGCCCGCCTTCTGAGGCAGCTGGACTACCGCATGGCCCCCCACTTCGTCCTGGAGGTGCGGCGCTTCCTCGAGGCCCGCTTCGGCAAGGAGAAGGTCTACGGGGAGGGGGGGCTTAAGGTCTACACCACCCTGGACCCCGCCATGCAGCGGGCGGCGGAAGGGGTGGCCAAGCGGGCCCGCTTGCCTCAAGGGGCGGAGCTCGCCCTGGTGGCCCTGGACCCCATGACGGGGGAGGTCCTGGCCCTGGTGGGGGGGGTGCGGCGGGAGGGGGACGAGTACAACCGGGCCACCCGGGCCCTCAGGAACCCGGGGAGCGCCGTCAAGCCCTTCGTCTACGCCACCGCCTTTGAGGCGGGCTGGACCCAGGCCACCCTGGTGCCGGACAAGCCCCTGGAGTTCCCCGACCCCAGCCAGCCTGGGGGGCTCTGGCGGCCCAAGAACTTCTCCGGTACCTTCCTCAACCGGGAGATCACCGTGCGCTACGCCCTGGACCTCTCCTTGAACCTGCCCGCCATCTCCACCGCCCAGGCCATCGGGGTGGAGCGGGTGGCGGAGAAGCTTTCCCAGGCGGGCTTCGCCGTGAAGTACCCCACCTTGGCCATCGCCATCGGGGGAGCCTCCATCACCCCGGTGGACCTGGCCGCCGCCTACGCCGCCTTCGTCAACGGGGGTTACCGGGTGGCCCCCCTCTACGTGCAACGGGTGGAGGACGGCGGGGGAAGGGTGCTCTACCAGTCCTCCCCCGAGAGGCGCCGCCTCTTTGACCCTCTGGCGGCCTACCAGGGCTGGGACCTCCTCAAGGGGTACGTGTACGACCTGGGGGAAAGGGGCCTGGCCAAGGGCGCGCGGGTCCCGGGGCGGGTGGTGGGGGGGAAGACCGGGACCACCAACGAGGCCCGGGACCTCTGGTTCGCCGGGCTCACCCAGGGGCTTTCCGTGGTGGTCTGGGTGGGGCGGGACGACAACCAGCCCTTGCGCATGGGCGGGCGGGAGCCCTCCAGCTCGGTGGTGAACCCCCCCATCTTCCGGGACTTCGTGGCCGAGGCGCTGAGGGGCCGCCCGGGCGGGGACTTTCCCATGCCTTCGGGCCTGGTGCGGGCGCGGGTGGACCTCCTTTCGGGGTACGCCTCCGATAGCGGGGTGGAGATGGTCTTCCCTAAGGGAAAAGAGCCCGGGCCCCCGCCTTCCCAGGAGGATCTGGCGCCGGACCTTAAGGCCCAGCCTGCGCCTCCCCAGGAGACCCCCGCTTCCTCCCCGGAGGGAACCCCATGAGCCCCCTGGCCCATGTCCGCGTGGTCCTGGTGGAGCCCCAGGAGCCCATGAACGTGGGGGCGGTGGCCCGGGCCATGCGCAACTTCGGCCTTTCTCGGCTTTACGTGGTGAACCCTGGGCCCCGGGTGGGCCCGCCCTGGGCGCGGGAGGCCTACTGGTTGGCGGTGCACGCGGAGGAGGTCCTGGACCAGGCGGTGGTGGCCCGGGGGCTCCTCGAGGCCCTTCGGGGCGCGCGCCTGGTGGTGGCCACCACGGGGAGGCCGAGGGAGCTTTACCCCGCTCCCGTGGTGCCCGCCTGGGAGGTGCCTGGGCACGTGCTTTCCACGGAGGGGGAGGTGGCCTTGGTCTTCGGCCGGGAAACCTTTGGCCTGACCAACGAGGAGCTGGACCTGGCCCACCTCATCGCCACCATCCCCACCGCGCCCGAGCAACCCTCCTTGAACCTGGCCCAGGCGGTGGTGGTCTTCGCCTACGAGCTCTTCAAGGCGGCCTCCCGGGGGGAAGGGGGACCCCAGGAAGCCCTTGCGGAGGTCTCGGCCCTCGAGGCCCTCTTCCAGGACCTGGGGCGCTACATCCTGGAGATCGGCTTCACCGACGAGAACCGCTTCCCCTACGCCATGCGCCGCCTGAGGCGCATCCTCCACAAGGCGAGGCTTTCCCCCGGGGAGGTCCAGCTCTTGCGGGGGCTTCTGCACCAAAGCCGCTACCGGATGAGGGACCGCCATGGCTAGCGAGAACCTCCTGCGCCTGGTCCGCCTGGCCCAAAGGCTTCTTCCGCCCCTGATCGCCGCCGTGGTGGTGGCCTTTGAGCTGGCCCTTCTGCCCTACCGGCACCAGGACATGACCCTCTGGCTCCGCCTGGGCTTTTACGGCCTGGTGGGGCCCTTGGTCACCTACGCCGTTTTGGAGTGGATCGCCCAGGAGGTCCTGGAAAAGGTCCGTGCAGAGCGGGCCTTGGAGGAGGCCAACCGCCGTTTGCAGGCGGCGGGGAGGATCTTCCGGGAGGCCCTGGAGAGCCAGAACCTGGAGGAGGCCACAAGCCGCCTGGCCCGCGCCCTCAGGGAAACCCTGGGCTATGGGGTGGCCCTGGAGGTGGAGGGGGTGCGGGCGGGGGAGGAGTGCGGGGGGCTAAGGGTGGAGCTCCCGGGGCTGAGGGGCTATCTGGAAGCCTGCTCCGAGACCCCGGAGCGGGCCTTTTTGGAGGTGCTGGCCCACGAGGTGGCGGGGGCTTTGCAGTCCGTGGTGGCCCGGAGCCGGGACCTCCTCACCCTTTACGAGGTGGACCAGGCCCTGAAGGCCGAGGCCAACCTGGACCGGCTCTTGGAAGGTCTTCTGGAGCGCATCCGCGCCTGGGCCGAGGCCCAAGAGGGAGGGGTGCTCCTCTTAGACGAGGAGGGCTTCCTGGTGCCCCGGGTGGTGCGGGAGCTAGACCTCCCGGGCCATCCCTTTCTCCCTGAGGGTCCCTGGCGGGGGGCTTTGGAAGGCCCCATCTTCGTGGCCCAGGACACCTTGGCCCTGCCCCTCAGGGCCCGGGAGACCGTGGGGGTGCTGGTGCTTCGGGGCCGGGGGCTTTCCCGGCGCATCCCCTTCCTCTCCTTTTTGGCCTCCCAGGTGGCCCTGGCGGTGCGGAACGCCCAGGCCTACCTGAAGGCGGAGGAGCTGGCCATCAACGAGGAAAGGACCCGCATCGCCCGGGAGATCCACGACGGGCTGGCCCAGAGCCTGGCTTTCATGGCCTTGAAGCTGGACCTGGCGGAAAGGCTCTTGGCCAAGGACCGGGAAGCGGCCCTAAAAGCTCTCCAGGAGGTCAAGGACACCCTGAGGGCCCAGATCCGCGAGGTCCGGCGGAGCATCTTCGCCCTCCGGCCCATCGATCTGGAGCGCTACGGCTTTCTGGAGTCCGTGCGGCGCTACGCCCAGGCCTTCGCCGAGCAGGCGGGCTTCCGGGTCCTCCTCTCCTTGCCGGAGCGGGTGGGGCTTTCCCAGGCCAGCGAGCTGGTCCTCTTCCGGGTGCTCCAGGAGGCCCTCACCAACGCCGCCAAGCACGGCAAGCCCACCCGGGTGGAGGTGGTGTTGGAGCCCTTGGGGGAGCGGGGGGCGAGGCTTACCGTGAGGGACAACGGCAAGGGCTTCCAAAGCCCCGAGGCGGCGGGCCTGGGGGGGTTTGGCCTTACCCAGATGCGCGAGAGGGTGGAGGCGAGGGGGGGGCGTTTTGCGGTGCGCTCCGAGCCCGGCAAGGGCACGGAGGTGGTGGCGGAGATCCCCTATTGACGGCGGCCGCTATGATGGGGGTATGGACCGTCCCGTGCGCGTGCTCTTCGTGTGCCTCGGGAACATCTGCCGTAGCCCCCTGGCCGAGGGGGCCTTCCGCAAGCTCCTGAAGGAGCGGGGCCTCGAGGCCCACTTTGAGGTGGATTCCGCAGGCACCGGGGCCTGGCACGCCGGGGAGCCCATGGACCCCCGGGCCCGGCGGGTGTTGGAGGAGGAAGGGGCCTACTTCCCCCACGTGGCCCGGGCCATGACCCCGGAGGACGCCCGCTACTACGACCACATCCTGGTCATGGACCGGGAGAACCTGCAGGAGGTGGAGAGGCGCTTTCCCGAGGCCAGGGGCAAGGCCCGCCTCCTCCTGGAGGAGCTGGGCGGGGGGGAGGTGCCGGACCCCTACTACGGGGACCTCCAGGACTGCCGGGAGGTCTACTGGACGGTGGAGGCCGCGGTCAAGGCCTTCCTGGAACGGCATGGACCCCTTGCGCCTGTTGAGGAAGGCGGGGCTTGAGGCGGAAGGCCCCCCCGTTCCCCTCCACGGGGGGGATATGGCCCGGGTCTACCGGGTGGGGGCCTACGTGGTGAAGCTGGCGGAAGACCCTCCCCCGGGCCTTTTCCGGGCCGAGGCCCAAGGGCTTGTGGCCTTGGGGGAACGGGGCGTGCGGGTGCCCAGGGTTTACGCCTGGGCGGAAGAGGGCCTGGTGCTGGAGTACCTGCCCCCGGGCCCCCAGGACTGGGAGGGGCTTGCCCGGATGCTGGCCCATCTTCACCGGAGGCGGGAGGAGGCCTACGGGGCGGACCCCGGGTTCCTGGGCACCTTCCCCCTGCCCGGGAGGCGAGGGGGGGAATGGAGGGAGTTTTTCTTCCTGCGGTGCGTGGAGCCTTTCCTAAGGGCCACCTGGAAACGGTTGGGCGAGCTGGGCCCCAAGGTGGAGGCCCTTTTCCACAGGCCTTTGCCCACGGAGGGGCCTTCTCCCCTGCACGGTGACCTCTGGCACGGGAACGTGCACTTTTCCCAAAGGGGCCCGGCCCTCCTGGACCCTTCCTTCTTCGTGGGGGAGCGGGGGGTGGACCTGGCCATGATGCGGCTTTTCGGCGGGTTTCCCGAGACCTTCTGGCGGGCGTACCGGGAGGCCTACCCCATTCCCGAGGAGGTGGAAAGGGCCCTTCCCCGCTACCAGGTCTGCTACCTATTGGCCCACGTGCACTTCTTCGGGGAGGGCTACCTGGGGGCTTTATGGAAGGCGATTTCCGCCTCTTAGGGCCCATTGACCTCCTCCAGCTTCTGGCCCATGGGGGAAAGACCGGGGTCTTCCGGGTGGAAGGGGGGGAGGTCTACCTGGAGGGCGGCCGGCCCGTGCACGCCGCCTACCGGGGGAAGGAGGGGAAGGAGGCCCTCCTAGGCCTTCTCCTCCTCAAGGAGGGGAGGTTCCGCTTCCTTCCCGGGGAGCGGGCCCCCCGCACCTCCCTGGCCGGGCCCCTGGAGGGGTATCTCTTGGAGGCCCTTCGCCTGCTGGACGAGGGGGTGGAGGTGGGCCCCTTTGACCTGGTGCGGCCTACCCCGAAGGCCGGGGGCGCCCAGACCACCCTGGAGCCCACCGAGCTCGCCCTCCTCCTGGCCTTGGAGGAGGGCAAGAGCCCCCTGGACCTCCTTCCCGCCACAGGCCTCTCCCTGGGGGAAGTGCTCAAGCGCTTGGGGCAGCTGGCCCGGCTCCGCCTGGTGGAGGTGGTCCCCAGGGTGCCCCACACCGCCAGGCTCCGGGTGGCCCTGGGCAAGCGGGGGGCCCAGGTGGACGGGCTTCTCCTGGCCGCCTGGCGGGCCCACTACGGGGGTTTTGCCCGGGTGCGGGCGCGGGGGGCCCGGGAGGCCTCCTTGGCGGTGGAGGGGGCGGAGGGCCTTGGGGTGGAGCTTCGCCTGGCCCCAGAGCTCCTCCTTTTCCACGGCTTCCGGGTGGGGGAGGAGGTTTTGGTCTGGCCCGAGGTCTAGGCCTATACTGAAAGCCATGCCCGAAGCCCTGGTGGCCCTGGAGTCCGCGGTCCTCACCCACGGCCTGCCCTACCCCTTCAACCTGGAGACCCTCGAGGCCCTGGAGGAGGCGGTGCGGGAGGAGGGGGCCACACCCAAGACCATCGCCCTGGTGCGGGGGGAGGTGCGCGTAGGCCTAACCCCGGAGGAAAAGGCCCAACTGGCCCGAGGAGGGGCCGACAAGGCCAGCCTCTGGAACCTGGCCGCCCTCCTGGCCCAAGGGAGGAGCGCCGGCACCACCGTGGCCGCCACGGCCCATCTGGCCCACCGGTACGGCCTTCAGGTCTTCGCCACCGGGGGCATCGGTGGGGTGCACCCCGAGCCCTACGACGAAAGCGCCGACCTCGTGGCCCTCTCCCGCACCCCCATCCTGGTGGTTTCGGCGGGGCCTAAGGCCATCCTGGACCTCGGGGCCACCTTGGAGCGGCTGGAGACCCTGGGGGTGAGCGTGGTGGGTTACCGCACCGACCGCCTCCCCGCCTTCTACTCCCCCTCCTCCCCCTACCCCCTGCCCGCCCGGGTGGAGACGCCCCTGGAGGCCGCCCTCCTCTTTCGCCGGGCCCGGGAGCTTGGCCTTGGGGGCGTGCTCCTGGTGAATCCGGTCTCCCAGGGCCTCCCCTACGAGGAGGTGGCGGGGATGGTGGCGGAGGCCAGCCGCCAGGCCGCGCGCGAGGGCATCTTTGGCAAGGCCCTTACCCCCTACCTCCTCCGCCGCCTGAGCGAGCTTTCCCAAGGGGAGACCGACCGGGTCAACCGGAGGCTCCTCCTGGAAAACGCCCGCCTGGCGGCCCGCGTCGCCCTGGCCCTGGCGGGGCTAGAATAGCCTTGTGTGCGAGCTGGGGGAGAGGCTTAGAAGGGCGCGGGAGGAGCGGGGCCTGACCCTGAAGGAGGCGGCCTCCCGCCTGGCCTTGAAGGTGGCCGTCCTCGAGGCCCTGGAGGCCTGCCGCTTTGAGGCTCTCCCTGAGCCTGCCCTGGCTCGGGGTTACCTCCGGCGCTATGCCCTCCTCCTGGGCCTGGACCCCGAGCCCCTTTTGGCCCTGTACCCCGCCCTTCCCTCTTCCCCTTACCCTCCTCCCCGGCCCAGGGGGCGGCGCCTTCCCTGGAGCCTTTTTCTGGCCTTCTTCCTCCTTTTGGGCCTGGGCTACGGGGCCTTCCTTCTCCTCCGGCCGAGGCCCGCCCAGGTGGTGGAGCTTCCCCCCAAGCCCACGCCCGAGGCGCCGGAGCGCTACCCCCTTAGGGTGGCCTCCGAGCCCCCCGGGGCCCGGGTCTACCTGGACGGCTTTTACCTGGGCCAGACCCCCCTGGAGGCCCCGCCCTTGGAGGGGGGCAGGCGGGTCCTCCGCCTGGAGCTTCCCGGGTACCGGCCCCTCGAGGAGGAAATCGCCCTGGACCGTCCCCTGGCCCTCCGCTACCGCCTCGAGGCCCTGCCCCAGACCCCTCCTTCTCCTAAGGAGGCGGAGGCCGTTGCGGGGAGGCTGGTCCTAAAGGTGGAGGGCCGGAGTTGGCTTCGGGTCACCCAAGGGGAGAAGCGGCTTTACGAGGGCATTCCCGAGGTGGGGGCGGAGCTTTCCTTTGACCTGCCCGTGGAGGTGCGCTCCGGCAACCCGGGGGCGGTGCGGGTCATCCTGGAGGGGAAGGACCTCGGGCCCCTGGGGGAGCCCGGCAAGCCCCTTACCCGGCGCTTCCCCTGATACCACCCCATGCTGGCCCAAGCCAGCATGGGGGCCCCGGTCAAAAAGGCCCGCAGGGCTTCCGTACTCGGGCTTAGGCGAAGGACTCACGCCAAAGGGGTATGAAGGGCCCTCTAGAAAGGGGCTCTCCTCCTTGGCTATACTCTTCCTTTGTTGGGGCCTGCGGGCCCCGGGAGGCCTATGGCGAAGATCGGTTTTGTGAGCCTGGGGTGCCCCAAGGCCTTGGTGGACTCCGAGCAGATCCTTTCCCGGCTGAAGGCCTTAGGCTACGAGACGAGCCCCACCTACAAGGAGGCGGAGCTCGTCATCGTCAACACCTGCGGCTTCATCACCCCCGCGGTGGAGGAGAGCCTCGAGGCCATCGGGGAGGCCCTCCGGGAAAACGGCCAGGTGGTGGTCACGGGGTGCCTGGGGGCCAGGCCCGAGGTCATCCGGAAGAAGCACCCTAAGGTCCTGGAGATCACGGGCCCAGGGGAGGTGGAGAGGGTCCTCGAGGCGGTGCAGGCGGTCCTTCCCGCCCCCCGGGACCCCTTTTTGGACCTGGTGCCCCCCCAGGTCAAGCTCACCCCCCGCCACTACGCCTACCTGAAGCTCTCCGAGGGGTGCGACCACCGCTGCAGCTTCTGCATCATCCCTAAGCTGCGGGGGAGGCTCCGTTCCCGGGACGCCGCCGACGTGCTCGCCGAGGCGGCGAGGCTCGTGGCCACGGGCACCAAGGAGCTCCTCCTCATCGCCCAGGACCTCTCCGCCTACGGGGTGGACCTGGGGCACCGGGAGAGCGTCTGGGGCGACCGGCCGGTGCGGGCCGAGCTCAAGGACCTCCTCGCCCACATGGCGGAGCTTGGGGCCTGGGTTCGCCTCCACTACGTCTACCCCTACCCCCACGTGAAGGACCTGCTCCCCCTCATGGCCGAGGGGAAGGTGCTGCCCTATCTGGATGTCCCCCTTCAGCACGCTTCTGAACGGATCCTCCGCCTCATGCGCCGCCCCGGGGGGTACCAAAGCCACCTCAAGACCCTAAGGGCCTGGCGGGAGGCGGTGCCGGGGCTTGCCCTCCGTTCCACCTTCATCGTGGGCTTCCCCGGGGAGACGGAGGAGGACTTCCAGATCCTCTTGGACTTCCTGGAGGAGGCGGAGCTGGACCGGGTGGGGGTCTTCGCCTACTCCCCGGTGGAGGGGGCCGAGGCCAACCGCCTCCCGGACCACGTACCTGAAGAGGTGAAGGAGGAGCGCCGGGCGAGGCTTATGGAGCACCAAGCCCGCATCAGCCTCCGGAAGAACCAGCGCCTCGTGGGGAAGACCCTCGAGGTCCTGGTGGACGAGCTCCCCGAGCCCGGTCTTGCCGTGGGCCGCACCTACCGCGACTCCCCGGGGATTGACGGGGTGGTGTACGTGGAGACCGACGGCACGGTGCGGGTGGGGGACCGGATCCCCGTGCGCATCACCCGGGCGGAGACCCACGACCTCCACGGGGTCCAGGCGTAGGATAGGGGCGGTATGTACATCGTCATCGCCGGGGGCGGGGAGGTGGGGGGGGAGCTGGCCCGCACCTTGGAGAAGGCCCACGAGGTGGTGGTCATCGACCGCAACCCCCAGGCCAAGGAACGCTTCGCCTCGCTGGACGTCAAGGTGGTGGTGGGGGGGGCCACGGACCCCGACACCCTGAGGGAGGCCGGGGTGGACCGGGCGGACCTCTTCATCGCCAGCACCGACTCCGACGAGATCAACCTCCTGGCGAGCCTTTTGGCCAAGGGGCTTGGGGCCAAGGAGACCCTCTGCTTCGTGGGCAAGGGGGGGTACGTGGAGGTCCTCACCGACCCCCGCACCGCCGAGATCTTGGGCACCCGCATAGACAAGGTCCTCTGGCCCCAGCGGGCCATGGCCCGGGAGATCGTGGAGGTCATCCTGGTTCCCGGGGCGGTGGACACGGAGTTCCTGGCGGAGGGGCGGCTCCGCTTCGTGGAGTACCGGGTCAAGGAGGGGGGGCCCTACGCCCACCGCCTCCTCTCCGAGCTTTCCTGGCCGGAAGGGGTCTTGGTGGTGGGGGTGGTGCGCCACGGGGAGTTCCAGAGCTTTGCCCACCCCGAGTTTTCCGAGCTGGTGCTGGAGCCAGGGGACAAGCTCCTCTTCGTCACCACCCTCAAGGCCTTTCCCGAGCTGGAGGCCTGCTTTGCCTCGGGCCGGGGGGTGCGCCGGGTGATGGTCCTGGGGGGGGGCAACGTGGGCTTCATGGTGGCCCAGGAACTGGTGCGGCGGCGGATAGAGGTGGTGGTCATAGAACCCAGCGGGGAGCGGTGCCAGTGGCTGGCCCAGGAGCTGCCGGGGGCCCTCATCATCCAGGGGGACGGCACCGACCTGGAGCTTCTGCGGGCCGAGGGGATGGCGGAGGCCGATGCCGTGGTGGCCGTTACCGACAACGACGAGAAGAACCTCCTGGCTTCCCTCCTCGCCAAGCAGCTCGGGGTGGGCAAGGTCATCACCCGGGTTTCCCGCTCCGAGACCCGGAGGCTTTTTGAGGAGGTGGGGATTGACCTGCCCCTCACCCCCCGCCAGGCGGCGGTGCGGGCGGTGTTGGACTTCCTGGGTCCGGAGAACGTGGAGCACGTTTCCACTATGGACGAGAACATCGAGCTTCTGGAGGTGGAGCTTCCCGAAAGCTTTGTCCCCAGGTCCTTGCGGGGGCTTGCGGGGCCCCAGGTGGCCCCCATCGCCTTGGAGCGGGACCACCGGGTGATGCTGTACCGGGAGGGCCTCGAGGCCCTCCCCGGGGACCGGCTCTTCCTGGTGGTGGCCCGGGAGGTGGCGGATGCGGTCGTGGCCCGGATCCTCGGCTAGAGGGGGGTTCCGCTCCAGCCTCTACCTCCTGGGCCTCACCTACCAGGGCTTCGGGGGGGTGCTCCTCGCCTTCGCCTTCCTCGCCTTCCTGTGGCGGGAAGATGCCCGGGGCTTCGCCCTGGCGGCCCTTTTAGGGTTTGGGCTTGGGCGCCTCCTCCAGGCCCTGGGACACCCGGAGGCCCAGCCCAGGCGGGCCGAGGTCTTCGCCAGCGTGGCCCTCTTGTGGCTGGCGGTGCCCCTTTTGGGGGCGGTGCCCTACTGGGTTTCCGGGGGGCTTGGCTACCTGGACGCCCTCTTTGAGGCGGTCTCGGGGTTCACCACCACCGGGGCCACGGTGCTCAGCGATTTCGGCCGCTTTGGCCAGAGCCTTTTCCTCTGGCGGGGTTTCACCCAGTGGATGGGCGGCATCGGCATCGTCCTCCTCTTCCTGGTGGTCTTTCCCCAGCTCCAGGTGGCGGGGCGCCAGGCCTTCTTCGCCGAGGCTACCGGGGTGGAGAAGGAGAAGCTCACCCCCAGGCTTCGCCACACCGCCCAGGCGGTGCTCCGGGTGTACCTCCTCCTCACCGCCTTGGCCTTTCTGGCCTACCTTGGGGCGGGGGTGCCCGCCTTTGAGGCCTTGGCCAACGCCCTGGCCACCACCCCGGCCGGGGGGTTTAGCCCCAACCCGCAAAGCTTCGCCGCTTATCCTTCCCTGGCCCACTGGGCGGGGAGCTTCTTCATGTTTTTGGCGGGGGTGAACTTTCTCCTCCAGTACCGCCTCCTCTTCGGCCGGGAGGTGGGGCCCCTTTTGCGGGACCCCGAGTTCCGGGCCTATGGGACCTTGACCCTCCTGGCGGGGGCGCTTTTGGCCTTCTACCTTTACACCCACCACCTCTACGGCCTCGAGGAAAGCCTCCGCCACGCCTTCTTCCAGGTGGTTTCCATCCTCACCACCACGGGCTTCGCCAGCGTGGACTTCGCCGGGTGGGTGGTACCCGCCCAGGCGGTGCTGGTCTTCCTCATGTTCGTGGGGGGGAGCGCGGGCTCGGGGGCGGGCGGGATCAAGGTGGTGCGCTGGCTCCTGCTCTTCGGCTTCCTCAGGCGGGAGATCACCCGCACCCTTCACCCCCAGGCGGTGCTGCCCCTGCGCCTGGGGCCGAGGGTGGTTTCCGAGGAGGCCCTGCGGCAGGTTTCCGTCTTCGTCTTCCTCTACACCCTGCTTTTCGCCGCGGGAACCCTGGCCCTGGCCCTTTTGGAGAAGGACTTCGTGGTGGCCTTCACCGCCAGCGCCCAAGCCATCGGCAACATCGGCCCGGGCCTGGGCCCCGTGGGGCCCATGGGCTCTTACGCCGGCCTCCATCCCCTCGCCAAGGGGGTCCTCATCCTCTTGATGTGGGCGGGCCGGATAGAGATCCTGCCCGTGGCCCTCCTCTTGGGCCCCGAGCTCTGGAGGCGCCTCAGGTGATACCACCCCATGCCGGCATGGGGTAGTACGGCCCGCCGCCCTCCCCCCAAAGCCGGTATAATCCCCCCTCGTGAGGACCCTAGGGCACATCACGGCCATGCCCGAGCTCCCCGAGCCCCTGAGGGGTCTCAGGGAGCTCGCCTACAACCTTTGGTGGAGCTGGAACCCGGAGGCGGCAGAGCTTTTTCAGGAGGTGGACCCCTCCCTTTGGAAGCGCTTCCGCGGTAACCCCGTGAAGCTCCTCCTCGAGGTGGACCCTGCCCGTCTGGAAGGCCTCCTCGGCACCGGCTACCCGGCCCGGGTCCAGGGGGTGTTGCAGGCCCTTAGGGCCTATCTGGAGGAGCGCCAGCGGAAGAAGGGCCCCCTTACCGCCTACTTTTCCGCCGAATACGGGTTTCACAGCTCCTTGCCCATCTACGCCGGGGGGCTTGGGGTGCTGGCCGGGGACCACGTGAAGGCGGCCAGCGATCTGGGCCTGAACCTGGTGGGGGTGGGGATCTTCTACCACGAGGGCTATTTTCACCAGCATCTCTCCAAGGAAGGCGCCCAGGTGGAGGTCTACGAGCTTCTCCGCCCCGAGGAGCTTCCCCTGCTGCCGGTGGGGGACCGGGAGGGAAAGCCCCTCAGGGTGGGGGTGGAGTTCCCCGGGCGCACGGTGTGGCTTGGGGCTTACCGGGTGCAGGTGGGGGCGGTGCCGGTCTACCTCCTCACCGCCGACCTCCCGGAAAACGCCCCGGAGGATCGGGAGATCACGGCCCGGCTCTACGCCCCGGGTCTGGAGATGCGCCTCAAGCAGGAGATGGTCTTGGGCATCGGGGGGATGCGGCTTCTTAGGGCCCTGGGCCTTTCCCCCGAGGTCTTCCACATGAACGAGGGGCACTCGGCCTTTTTGGGCTTGGAGCGGATGAGGGAGCTGGTGGGGGAGGGCCACCCCTTCCCCCTGGCCCTGGAGCTGGTCCGGGCGGGGGCCCTCTTTACCACCCACACCCCGGTGCCCGCCGGGCACGACGCCTTTCCCCTGGAGCTCATGGACCAGTACCTGGGCCACCTTTGGGAAAGGCTGGGGGCGGACCGGGAGGGGGTCCTGGCTTTGGGCCTCGAGGAGAAGCCCTGGGGCAGGGTTTTTTCCATGTCCAACCTGGCCCTTAGGACCAGCGCCCAGGCCGGGGGGGTGAGCCGCCTCCACGGGGAGGTCTCCCGCCGCATGTTCCACCACCTTTGGCCGGACCTCCTCCCGGAAGAGGTGCCCATCGGCCACGTCACCAACGGGGTCCACACCTGGACCTTCCTCCATCCGAGGCTTCGCCGCCACTACGCCGAGGTCTTCGGCCCCGAGTGGTCAAAGCGTCCCGAGGACCCCACCACCTGGAAGGTGGAGGGCCTGGGGGAGGAGTTTTGGCGCATCCATAGAGAGCTTCGCGCCGAGCTCGTTCGCGAGGTGCGGCAACGGGTCTACGAGCAGCGCCGCCGCAACGGGGAAAGCCCAAGCCGCCTGCGGGAAGCCGAGCGCCTTCTGGACCCCGAGGCCCTTACCATCGGCTTCGCCCGCCGCTTCGCCACCTACAAGCGGGCCGTCCTCCTCTTCCGGGACCCCGAGCGCCTGGTCAAGATCCTCCGGGGGCCTTACCCCGTGCAGTTCGTCTTCGCCGGGAAGGCGCACCCCAAGGACGAGCCCGGTAAGGCCTACCTGCAGGAGCTCGTGGCCAGGATCCGGGAGCTGGGCCTCGAGGACCGCATGGTGGTGGTGGAGGACTACGACATGTACCTGGCCCGCCTCCTGGTCCATGGCTCCGACGTCTGGCTCAACACCCCCCGCCGCCCCATGGAGGCCAGCGGCACCAGCGGCATGAAGGCGGCCCTCAACGGGGCCCTCAACCTGAGCGTCCTGGACGGCTGGTGGGCCGAGGCCTTTAACGGCAAGAACGGCTTCGCCATCGGGGACGAGAGGGTCTACGAAAGCGAGGAGGCCCAGGACATGGCCGACGCCCAGGCCCTCTACGACGTCCTGGAGTCCGAGGTCCTCCCCCTCTTCTACGCCAAGGGCCCCGAGGGCTACTCCGCCAGCTGGCTGGCCATGATCCACGAGAGCCTGCGCACCGTGGGGCCCTACTTCAGCGCCGCCCGCATGGTGAGGGAGTACCTGGCCCTTTACCAAAGGGGGGCGGAGATGGCCCAGCGCGCCCGGGAGGCGGCCAAAACCCTGGAGGCTCTCCACCAAACCCTTCCTGTCTTTTTCGCCCTGGGGCTTCGGGTGGAGGCCCCGGGCCACCTCACCCTCAATGGCGAGCCCCTCCGGGTGCGGGCCTGGGTGGAGGGGGAGGTGCCCGAGGCTCTGAAGCCCTTCCTGGAGGTCCAGCTGGTGGTCAAGCGGAGCACGGGGGAGCTGGAGGTGGTTCCCCTGGCCCCTTCCCAGGGGGGGTACGAGGGGGGCTTCCGCCCCCACCGCCCGGGAAGCTACACCTACGGGGTGCGCCTGGCCCTGAGGCACCCCATCACGGGGAGGGTGATGTGGGTGCGCTGGGCCTAGGCGTGTATAATCAGCCCCGTTAGGAGGTGGGCATGAAAAGGTTTGCGCTTTGGCTGGGGGTGTTGGCGCTGGGCTTGGCCTTGGCCCAGGTGCGGAGCTTCGACGCCATCCGGCGCTCAGGGGAAATCCGCATCGGCACGGAAGGGGCCTTCCCCCCCTTCAACTACTTTGACGAGAAGAACCAGCTTGCGGGCTTTGAGGTGGACCTGGGCAACGCCATCGCCAAGAAGCTGGGCTTGAAACCCGTTTGGATCGCCCAGTCCTTTGACAGCCTCCTCATCCAGCTCAACCAGGGGCGCTTTGACTTCGTCATCGCCTCCCACGGCATCACCGAGGAGCGGGCCAAAGCGGTGGACTTCACCAACCCTCATTACTGCACGGGCGGGGTGATCGTGAGCAAAAAGGGAGGGCCCAGGACCGCCAAGGACCTCCAGGGCAAGGTGGTGGGGGTGCAGATCGGCACCACCTACATGGAGGCCGCCCAGAAGATCCCCGGGGTCAAACAGGTGCGCACCTACCAGAAGGACCCCGATGCCCTCCAAGACCTCCTGGCGGGCCGCCTGGACGCCTGGATCACCGACCGTTTCGTGGCCAAGGAGGCCATCAAGGAAAGGAAGCTGGAGGGCACCCTTCAGCTGGGCGAGCTCCTCTTCCAGGAGAGGGTGGCCATGGCGGTGGCCAAGGGGAACAAGGGCCTGTTGGATGCCCTCAACCAAGCCCTGGCCGACCTGATGAAGGACGGCACTTACGCCCAGATCTCCAAGAAGTGGTTTGGCGAGGACGTGCGTTGCCGATAGCCGCCGCCTAGGCCCTGGGGCGGGAAGGCCCCGGGGCCTATCCTTGAGGCAAGATGCGCTTTTTCCTTCGCGCCCTTCTCTTCCTCGCCCTTATCGCCCTGGGGTACGTGGCCTTTTTCGCCCTTTTGGGCCTGGCCTTGGAGCGGTACTTCCTCCTGGCGGGCTTTGGCCCCGAGCGGGCGGCCTCGGCGGGGCAGGCCATGGCCCAGGGGGCGGAGGTCACCCTCAAGCTCACCCTCCTCTCCGGGGGGGCGGGGCTTATTATCGGCGTCTTGGCGGGGATGTTCCGCCTCTCGGCCCGGCCCTGGGTGCGGCTCCCCGCCGCTTTTTACATCTGGGTCATCCGGGGTACGCCCCTCCTCGTCCAGATCCTCTTCGCCTACACGGCCTTTCCCCTGCTCCTAACGCCCCTATGGCCCACCGCCCAGCAGGCCCTTACCCCCTACTGGGCGGCCTTCCTTGCCCTGGCCTTCAACGTGGGGGCCTACAACGCCGAGGTGGTGCGGGCCGGGATCCAGGCCATTCCCAAGGGGCAGTGGGAGGCGGCCTGGTCCTTGGGGCTTTCCCCGGGGGACACCATGCGCTTTATCGTCCTGCCCCAGGCCCTGAGGATCGTGGTGCCCCCTCTGGTCAACAACGTGGTGGCCCTCCTCAAGGACTCCTCCTTGGCTAGCGTCATCACCCTCACGGAGCTCGCCCTTTCGGGCCAGCGCATCATCTCGGCCACCTTCCGGCCCGTGGAGGTCTATTTGGCGGTGGCCACCATTTACCTGCTCCTCACCACGGTGCTCACCCTCTTCACCAACCGCCTCGAGGCCCGGCTCAAGGTGGCGGGCCGCTAAAAGGCTTGCGGGAGGTGGGCCCCCGGGGTATACTGACCCCGGCCTAAAGGAGGTGGTTTTATGCGGATGAAGAAGGTACTGTTGACGGCCCTAGCCCTCCTCGGCCTGGGAATGGCCCAGGAGTTCCTCACCATCGGCTCCGGCTCCACCACCGGGGTCTACTTCCCCGTGGCCACGGGCATGGCCAAGCTGGTGAACGATGCGGGCGTGGGTATCCGGGCCAACGCCCGCTCCACCGGCGGAAGCGTGGCCAACATCAACGCCATCGCCGCCGGGGAGTTTGAGATGGCCTTGGCCCAGAACGACATCGCCTACTACGCCTACCAGGGCTGCTGCATCCCCGCCTTTGACGGTAAGCCCGTGAAGGCCATCCGGGCCCTGGCCGCCCTCTACCCCGAGGTGGTCCACATCGTGGCCCGCGCCGACGCCGGCATCCGCACCGTGGCCGACCTCAAGGGCAGGCGCGTGGTGGTGGGGGACGTGGGCTCCGGCACCGAGCAGAACGCCCGGCAGATCCTCGAGGCCTACGGCCTCCGCTTTGAGGACCTGGGCCAGGCCATCCGGGTGAGCGCCACCCAGGGCATCCAGCTCATGCAGGACAAGCGGGCGGACGCCCTCTTCTACACCGTGGGCCTGGGAGCGAGCGCCATCCAGCAGCTGGCCCTCACCACCCCTATCGCCCTGGTGGCCGTGGACCTGAACCGGGTCCAGGCCATTGCCAAGAAGTACCCCTTCTACGTGGGCTTCAACATCCCGGGGGGCACCTACAAGGGCGTGGACGTGACCACGCCCACGGTGGCGGTGCAGGCCATGCTCATCGCCTCGGAGAAGCTTTCCGAGGAAACGGTCTACAAGTTCATGAAGGCGGTCTTCGGCAACCAGGAGGCCTTCAAGAAGATCCACCCCAACCTGGAGCGCTTCTTCAGCCTGCCGAAGGCGGTGAGGGGCCTCCCCATTCCCCTCCACCCCGGAGCGGAGCGCTTCTACAAGGAGGCCGGGGTCCTGAAGTAGGCCCCTAGCCCCAATAAGGAGGGGCCCCCCTTGGGGGCCCCTCCTCCGGTAAGGGGAAGGCATGGACAAGGACGCGGCGCTTCTCGTGGAGGAGTCGGAGCTTGGGGGAAGGCGCCCCAAGGGGTGGGCCCGCTACCTCCTCTTCGGCCTCGGGGTGGCCTGGAGCCTCTTCCAGCTTTGGGCCACGGAGCTTGGCACCCTGGACCCCTTGCGTTTAAGGGCCTTGCATCTGGCCTTCGCCTTGAGCCTGGCCTTTTTGGCCTACCCGGGAAGGCGGGGGCCACGGGAGGGTATTCCCCTTCTGGACTGGCTTTTGGCCTTTCTGGGGGCGGCGGGGGCCCTGTACGTGGTGTGGGACTACTACGGCATCACCCAGCTCCGGGGCGGGATCCCCAGCGAGAGGGACGTGGTCATGGGGACCCTCACCCTCCTCGTCCTCTTCGTGGCCAGCTGGCGGGTGGTGGGGCCCGCCTTGCCCATCATCGCCTCTGCCTTCGTCCTCTACGCCCTCACCGGGCCCAAGGGCCTCATTCCCTACACGCTCCCCTCCTGGCTCCAGCTTCACGCCGGGAGCCAGTGGGGCCAGCTCATGGGCCAGCTCTACACCACCGCCGAGGGGATCTGGGGCGTGCCCTTGGGGGTTTCCGCCACCTTCGTCTTCCTCTTCGTCCTCTTCGGGGCCCTCTTGGAGAAGGCGGGGGCGGGGCACTTCTTCATCCAGGTGGCCTACGCCCTCCTCGGCCACTTCCGCGGCGGTCCCGCCAAGGCGGCGGTGGTGGCCAGCGCCCTCACGGGGGTGGTCTCGGGGAGTTCCGTGTCCAACGTGGTCACCACCGGCACCTTCACCATCCCCCTGATGAAGCGGGTGGGTTACCCCCCGGAGAAGGCAGGGGCGGTGGAGGTGGCGAGCTCCTCCAACGGCCAGCTCATGCCCCCGGTGATGGGGGCGGCGGCCTTCATCATGGCCGAGTTCCTGAACATCCCCTACAGCCAGCTCATCCTCATCGCCCTCCTCCCCGCCCTCCTCGCCTACGCCACCCTCTTCGTCACCGTCCACCTCGAGGCCCTGCGCCTGGGCCTCAAGGGCGTGCCCCGCTCCGAGCTTCCTCCTCTCGCCCCTGTCCTCCGCTCGGGGGCCCACTACCTCCTGCCCCTGGCCTACCTCATCTATGCCCTGGTGGCCCTTAGGCTCACCCCGGAGCGGGCGGCCTTGAACACCCTCTTCCTCATGGCCCTCCTCATCCTCCTGCAGGAGGCCTGGCGGGCCTGGAGGAGCGGGGCGGGGGTGGGGTTCGGGCTCCTGCGGGGCCTCAGGCTCCTCGTGGAGGGCCTCGAGGCGGGGGCGAGGGGCATGGTGGGCATCGCCCTGGCCACGGCCTCCGCCGGGGTCATCGTGGGCATCGTCACCATGACGGGCATCGGCTTCGGCCTCACGGACATCGTGGAGAGGCTTTCCGGGGGGAACCTGATCCTCGTCCTCCTCCTCGCCCAGCTCACGAGCCTCCTCCTCGGCATGGGCCTTCCCACCACCGCCAACTACATCGTCATGGCCTCCCTGGTGGTGCCGGTGGTCCTGAACCTGGCGGAGAAGGCCGGGTACGCCGTGCCCCCGGTGGCGGCCCACATGTTCGTCTTCTACTTCGGCATCATGGCCGACTCCACGCCCCCCGTGGCCCTGGCCGCCTACGCCGCCAGCGCCATCGCCCGCTCCGACTTCTGGAAGACGGCGGTCCAGGGCTTCGTCTACGAGCTCAGGACCGCTCTCCTGGCCTACATGTTCTTCTTCAACCCCAAGCTCCTCCTCCTGGGGGTGGCCTCCTTGGGCGAGGGGCTCTGGGTCTTCCTCACCGCCCTCTTGGGTATGGCGGCCTTCAGCGCCGCCCTGGTGGGCTTCCTGCACCGGCCCACGAACCTCCTGGAGAGGGCTCTTCTCCTGGGGGCGGCCCTGACCCTGGTGGTCCCGGGGCTTCTCACGGACGCCATCGGGTTTGGCCTCTTCCTCCTGGCCTACCTCCTCCAGCGGGTGCGAAAATGAGAGCGGTGGAGCCCATCATCAAGATCCACAACCTGCACAAGTGGTTCGGTCCCCTGCACGTCCTGAAGGGGATTCATCTGGAGGTGGCCCCTGGGGAGAAGCTGGTGATCATCGGCCCCTCGGGCTCGGGGAAGAGCACCCTCATCCGCACGGTCAACCGCCTGGAGGACTTCCAGGAGGGGGAGGTGTGGGTGGACGGGCGGAACGTCAAGGAGGAGCGGGCCCTAAGGGAGGTCCGGCGGGAGGTGGGGATGGTCTTCCAGCAGTTCAACCTCTTCCCCCACATGACGGTTTTGGAGAACGTGACCCTGGCGCCCATAAGGGTTCGGCGCTGGTCCCGGGAGAAGGCGGAGCGGAAGGCCCTGGAGCTTTTGGAGCGGGTGGGGATTTTGGACCAGGCGAGGAAGTACCCGGGGCAGCTTTCCGGGGGCCAGCAGCAGCGGGTGGCCATTGCGAGGGCGCTGGCCATGGAGCCCAAGATCATGCTTTTTGACGAGCCCACGAGCGCTTTGGACCCGGAGATGGTGGGGGAGGTGTTGGACGTGATGCGGGACCTGGCGCGGGGGGGGATGACGATGCTGGTGGTGACGCACGAGATGGGGTTTGCCCGGGAGGTGGCGGACCGGGTGGTGTTCATGGACGGGGGGCAGATCGTGGAGGAGGGGAGGCCGGAGGAGATCTTCACCCGGCCCAAGGAGGAGAGGACCCGGGCCTTCTTGGAGCGGGTCCTCCACCACTGAAAAGGCGAGGGGGCGTTTCCCTTGGAGGCGCTAAAGGCCCTTCTGGACCCCGGGGCGGACCCGGCCCTGAGGCGCCGGGGGCTATGGCTTTACGGGATCGCCCTTTTTCTCTGGCAGGGGGGGGTCCTCCTTCTCCTCGCCTTCCTCCTGCCCCAGGCCTTCCATCCCGCCCTGTACCTCCTGGCTTTCCTTGGGGGGGGGTGGCTTTACCGCCAGGGGGAGGAGGCCCTGAAGGAGGAGGGCCCCCTGGCTCCCCTGGTGGCCGTGGGGCTGGGAGCGGCCCTCTTCCTCTTCCTGGGGACGGTGGGCCTCCTCCTGAGACCCCAGGGGCTTTTCCTCCTTCCCCTGGGCCTGGGGCTGGGCCTGGCCCTGGGGCGCCGGGCGGAGAGGGTTATGGGCGGTAAAGGAGGAGGTCCTTGAGGCGTACCCGGGCCAGGGCCTGCACCTCCTTGAGCCTTTCCCAGGCCCGCTTCTGGCCGAGCTCGTAGACCAGGGGAAGCTTTTCGTGGTCAAAGGTGTCTATGGGGAAGGGGGGGTCCAGGGCGATGACCAGGTCCGCCTCCTTCAGGGCCAGGGCCTTGAGCCGCCTCCGGCTGGCTTCGCCTGCCAGGAGGGCGGCCTCGAGGGCGGTCTTGGGCGGCTCCTTGGGCGGAGGGTTGGAGACGTCCACGGCCACCACCTTGGGGAAGAGGGCCTTGGCCGCCCGCACCGGCACCTTTTCCGCCACATCCCCGTCCACCAGAAGGCGGCCTCCCCAGGGGACGGGGGGGAAGAGGCCGGGGATGGACATGCTGGCCAGCACCGCCTGCCACACCGGGCCTTCCCGGAGCACTACCCTTTCCCCGGTGAGGAGGTCGGCGGTCTGGATGGCCAGGGGAAGGGGGCTTTCCTCCAAGCGGGCCTCGCCGAAGAGGCGCCTTAGCCCTTGGGCCACCCTTTCGGCTTCGGCCAGGTGCGGGCGGCGCAGGGCGGTGAAAAGGCGGGCCAGGGCGCGGAGGTTCCCCCCATGGGAGAGCCGGGCCACCTCCCGGTCAAAGACGGCCTCGTGCACCTTCCAGGGATTCCGGTGGCCGAAGGCCCAGGCGGCCGCCGCCAGGGCCCCGGCGGAGCTCCCCGCAAGGCCCCGGATGGGGACGCCCGCCTCCTCCAGGACGGAAAGCACCCCGAGGTGGGCGTAGCCCCGCACACCCCCTCCGCCCAAGGCCAGGGCGACACCGCGCATATCCCCAGCATAAAATGCTGCCATGCGGCCGGACCTTGCCCGCGTCCCCGGGGTCTTAGGGGAGATCGCCCGGAAGAGGGCTATGGAGGTGGCCCCCTACCCCCTTCCCGAGCCTCCTCCGGCGCCCTCCTTCAAGGAGGCCCTCCTCCTCCCAGGGCTTTCCGTGATCGCCGAGGTGAAGCGGCAAAGCCCTTCGGAGGGGGTCATCCGGGAGGTGGACCCGGTGGAGGCCGCCCGGGCCTACGAGCGGGGTGGGGCCAAGGCCATCAGCGTCCTTACCGAGCCCCACCGTTTTGGGGGAAGCCTCTTGGACCTCAAGCGGGTGCGGGAGGCGGTGGGCCTTCCCCTCCTGCGCAAGGACTTCGTGGTGGACCCCTTCATGCTGGAGGAGGCCCGGGCCCATGGGGCGAGCGCCGCCCTCCTTATCGTGGCCCTCCTGGGGGAGCTCACCGGGGCCTATGTGGAGGAGGCGAGAAGGCTTGGGCTGGAGGCCCTGGTGGAGGTGCACACCGAGAGGGAGCTGGAGATCGCCCTCGAGGCGGGCGCGGAGGTCCTCGGGGTCAACAACCGGGACCTCGCCACCTTGCGCATAGACCTGGAGACCGCCCCCCGACTCGGCCGCCTGGCCCGAAAGCGGGGCTTCGGCGGGGTTTTGGTGGCGGAGTCGGGGTATTCCCGGAAGGAGGAGCTAAGGGCCTTGGAGGGGCTTTTTGACGCCGTCCTCATCGGCACGAGCCTCATGCGAAGCCCCGACCTGGAGGGCGCCTTGCGGGAGCTTGTAGGATAGGGCCATGTGGCTCATCCCCGCGGTGGACCTTAAGGGCGGCCAGGCGGTGCGCCTCTCGGAGGGGGACCCCTCGCGGAAGACCCTTTACGGGGACCCTGTGGAGGCCGCCTTGCGCTGGCAGAGGGAGGGAGCGCGGCTTCTCCACCTGGTGGACCTGGACCGGGCCCTGGGCACGGGGGAAAACCGGGAAGCCATCCAAAGGATCGCCGAGGCCCTGGCCATCCCCTTCCAGCTGGCCGGGGGTCTCCGCACCCTCGAGGCCCTGAGGGAGGCCCTTGCCTTGGGGGCGCGCCGGGCGGTGGTGGGCACGGTGGCGGTGAAGGACCCGGGGCTTCTGGAAAGGATGCTTCAGGAGGCGGGCCCGGAGCGCTTGGCCGTGGCCCTGGACGCCCGGGGCCTGGAGGTGGTGGTTTCGGGCTGGCAGGAGAGGGCCTCCCTTTCCGCCCTGGACCTCCTAAGGACCTGGGCGGACCTGGGGGTGCGCACGGTGATCTACACCGACGTGCGCCGGGACGGGACCCTCCGGGGTTTGGACCTGGAGGCGGTGGCCCGGGTGCGGGAAGCCTGGCCCTTTGAGCTCATCGCCGGGGGAGGCATCGCCTCCTTGGAGGACGTCCTGGCCCTGAAGCGCCTAAAGGTGGAGGGGGCCCTTCTGGGCAAGGCCCTTTACGAGGGGCGAATAAGGCTTCCAGAGCTTTTGGAGGTGGTATGAAGCTCGTTCAGTGGGTCTTCCTCCTGGTGACCCTGGGAGCGGGGGCGGTGGGGGTTTACGTGTACTACGCCTACCCCTTCTTGGCCCTCCCCTCTCCCTGGGGCCTCCTTCCCCTTTACTACCTGCTTCCTGGGGCCTACTTTTTGGGGCTCCTGATGGGGGGGTCTTTCGCCTTGGCCCTTTGGCTTAGGGGGCTTGGGGAGAGGCGGGGGCTTCTCAGGGAGGTGCGGCGGTTGCAGGGGGAGGTGAACGCCCTCAAGCGGGAGCGTCTCGAGGAGATTCCCCGCATCCCCGACCGGGAAGAGCCATGAGCCGGGTCCGCTGGCGGCTTCTCTCCCTGCCGCCCGTGGACGGTTGGCGGGAGGTGATGGCCCTCTTTGGGGTGGGTCCGGAGGCGGCTTTGGCCCTTTGGCACCGGGGCGTTAGGCGGCCGGAGGACCTGGACCCGCCCTTGGCCCTCCTTCCCCTAAGGGGCCTGGAGGAGGCGGTGGACCTTCTCCAGACCGCCCTACGGGAGGGCAAGCGCATCCGCGTGCATGGGGACTACGACGCCGACGGCCTCACGGGCACGGCCATCCTGGTGCGGGGCCTTTCCGCTTTGGGGGCCAGGGTCCACCCCTTTATCCCCCACCGCCTCGAGGAGGGCTACGGCGTCCTCATGGACCGGGTTCCCGAACACCTCGAGGCCTCGGACCTCTTCCTCACTGTGGACTGCGGCATCGCCAACCACGCCGAGCTTCGGGAACTCGTGGAAAACGGGGTGCAGGTCCTGGTCACCGACCACCACACCCCCGGAAAGACCCCACCGCCCGGCCTCGTCCTTCACCCCGCCTACACCCCAGGCCTAAAGGAGAAGCCCACGGGGGCCGGGGTGGCCTTTCTCCTCCTCTGGGCGCTCCGCCGACGGCTGGGCCTCCCTCCGCCCCTGGAGCACGCCGACCTCGCCGCGGTGGGCACCATCGCCGACGTGGCCTCCCTCTGGGGCTGGAACCGGGCCTTGGTGCGGGAGGGCCTTTCCCGCCTCCAGGACTCCCCTTGGACGGGCCTGAGGCGCCTGGCCCAGGCGGTGGGCTACACGGGGAAGGCGGTGGAGGTGGCCTTCCGCATCGCCCCCCGCCTCAACGCCGCAAGCCGCCTGGGGGAGGCCGAGAAGGCCTTGAGGCTTCTACTCACCGACGACGAGGCCGAAGCCGAGGCCCTGGTGCAGGAGCTTTCCCGCCTGAACGCTCGCCGCCAGGCCATAGAGGAGGAGATGCTCCGCCGCCTCCTGCCCCAGGCGGACCCGGAGGAGAAGGCCATCGTCCTCCTGGACCCCGAAGGCCACCCCGGGGTGATGGGCATCGTGGCAAGCCGCATCCTGGAGGCCACGCTCCGGCCCGTCTTCCTGGTGGCCCAAGGTAAGGGAACGGTGCGGAGCCTTCCTCCCATCAGCGCCGTGGAGGCCCTCAGGAGTGCGGAAGACCTCCTCCTCCGCTACGGGGGACACCGGGAGGCGGCGGGCTTCGCCTTGGAAGAGGAGCGCTTCCCCGAGCTTAAGAGGCGCCTTTTGGCTTACGCCCAAAGCTTCCCCGATCCCGTGAAGGAGGTGGAGCTCGTGGCGCCCCTTCCACCCCCTTCCCTCCTGCCCCAGGTCTTTCGCGAGCTTCTGCCCCTGGAGCCCTATGGGGCCGGGAACCCGGAGCCCCTTTTCCTCCTCGCAGGCCTTCCCGAAGACGTTCGCGCCCTGGGAGAGGGGCGGCACCTGGCCTTCCGCCTAGGGGGGGTGCGGGTGGTGGCCTGGCGTATGGGCCAGGCCACCCTACCCCAGGAGGTGGAGGTGGCGGGCCTCCTCACCGAAAACGCCTGGAACGGGAGCCTGAGCTACGAGGTCCAGGCCCTGGACCTCCGGGAGCCCCAGGAGGTCTCGGGGGGGGTGGAGCCCTTTGCCTTTCCCGTGCCCCTGGCCGAGGCCCTGGCCCGGGCCCGCCTGGGGGAAGGGGTCTACGTCCCCGAGGACAACCCGGAGGGCCTGGACTACGCCAGGAAGGCGGGCTTCCACCTCCTTCCCCCCGAGGAGGCCGGGCTCTGGCTCGGCCTTCCCCCGAGGCCGGTCCTGGGCAGGCGGGTGGAGGTGGCCCTGGGGCGGGAGGCGCGGGCGAGGCTTTCCGTCCCGCCCGTCCTCCACACCCCCGAGGCCCGGCTCAAAGCCCTCGTCCACCGCCGCCTCCTCTTCGCCTACGAGCGCCGCCATCCGGGCCTCTTCAGCGAGGCCCTCCTCGTCTACTGGGAGGTGAGCCGTGTACAGGAGTCCGCGGGAAGCCCATGAGGCCCGGATCCACACCGCAACCCACCGGATCTACGGGACCCTCTACCTGGTCCCGGGGTCCGGCACCGCCGACTTGCTCAACCAGGAAAGGCCCTATCTTCCCCTGACCGGGGCCCTGGTCTACGCCTCCGGCTTTCGCCACCCCCCCGAGGCCCGGGACCTCAAGGCCAGCGTGGGCTTTCTGGCCCTTCGCAAAGAGCGCATCCAGTGGGTGGTGGGGGGGAGGGCCTCGGAGCCCCGCACCAGCCCTGGCCTTTTGGAAAGGCGGCGCCTGGCCTTCCTCTTCGGGGACTACCTCCTGGCCGGGGAGCTTCTCCTGCCGCGGGGGGTGAGGCTCTCCGACTTCCTCTCCCAAGCCAAGCCCTTCCAGACCCTCTTGGAGGCCAGGCTCTACCCCCTGGCCCCCGACAGGCCCATGGTGGACCTGGAGCCCCTAGAGAGCTTTTCTTTCGTCACCCTCAACCTACGCCTGGCCGAGGGCGTGGCCGAGGCCCCAGGGGGGGGCCAGGACCCCAGGCTCACCCTATTTGGCTGAGGGCTTCCCGCAGGCGGGCGATCTGGTCCAGGTTTTCCCTAAGCCTTGCCTCCTCTGCCTCCACCACCTCTTTAGGGGCCCTCTCCTTGAACCCGGGGGCGGAGAGCTTTCGCTCGCTCTTCTCCGCCAGGCTCAGGAGCTCCTTGAGGCGCTTCTCCTGGCGGCGCTTCCACTCCTCCACGTCCAGAAGCCCCTCCAAGGGCATGCGCGCCGTGAGGCGGGGCATGGCCTTCACCAAGGCCTTCGTCGGCCTCTCGGAGAGGAGCTCGGCCCGGCTCAGGAAGCGGAAGACCTCGAGGTTCTCCCGCACGGGGGCGGTTTCCCCCTCGAGGTACACCCGCACCTCCTGGCCCGGGGGAAGCCCCGCCTCGGCCCTTAGGGCCCGCACCGCCGTCACCGCCTGCTTGAGGGCTTCAAACCGGGCCTCGGCCTCCTCGTCCCTTTCCCCCGGCTCGGGCCAGGCCTCGAGGGCGAGCTCCTCCTTGCCGGTGAGGGCTTGGTAGAGCTCGCTGGTGAGGAAGGGCATCATGGGGTGGAGGAGCTTGAGGAGGGCGGCGAGGGTTTCCTCCAGGGTCCTTAGGGTGTGGGCGTTCCCCGCCTTGAGGGCGGGCTTGCTGGCCTCGAGGTACCAGTCGCAGAACTCGCCCCAGACGAGCTCGTAGACCTCCCGGGCCGCCTGGGCCAGGTCCAGGGCCTCGTAGAGGGCGGTGATCTCCTCCACGCCCCGGCTCAGGCGGCTTCGCATCCAGCGGTCCGCCAGGGTAGGGGCGTCCTCCTTGGCCTGGAAGCCTTCCCGGGAGAGGAGGACGAAGCGGGCGGCGTTGTAGAGCTTGTTGGCGAAGTTGCGGGCCATCTCCAGCCAGCGGAGGTCAAGCCGGATGTCCTGCCCCCCCGTGGCCAGGTAGGTGAGGGCGAAGCGCAGGGCGTCCGCCCCGTAGCGCTCCACCATCTCCAAGGGGTCTATGACGTTCCCCTTGGACTTGGACATCTTCTGGCCCTTCTCGTCCAGCACGAGGCCGTGGAGGAGGACGGTCTTAAAGGGCCTCTCCCCCATGAAGTGGTAGCCGGAGACCTCCATGCGGGAAACCCAGAGGAAGAGGATGTCGTACCCCGTGACCAGCACGTCCCCGGGGTAGAAGGCCTTGAGGTCCTCCGTCTCCTCGGGCCAGCCCAGGGTGGAGAGGGGCCATAGCGCCGAGGAGAACCAGGTGTCAAAGACGTCCTCGTCCCGTTTTAAGCGGGGGCTCCCGCAGGCCTCGCAGGAGGTGGGGTCCTCTAGGTAGCGCTCAGGGTGCGGCACGTTCACCGCGTGGCAGTCCTCGCAGTACCAGGCGGGGATCTGGTGCCCCCACCAGAGCTGCCGGGAGATGTTCCAGTCCTTGACGTTCTCCAGCCAATCTATGTTCACCTTCTTCCAGCGCTCGGGGACGAAGGCGATCTCCCCCCGCCTGAGGCCCCTTAGCACCTCCTCCGCAAGGGGTTTCATCCTAAGCCACCACTGGGGGAAGACGGCGTACTCAATGGGGGTGCCGCAACGGGAGCAGGTGGCGAGGGCGATGGTGTAGTCCTCCTCCTTCACCAGGTGCCCCGCCTCCCGGAAGAGCTCCACCGCCTTCCTCCGGGCCGCAAAGCGGTCCAGGCCCCGGAGGGCCTCTGGGACCCGCTCCCCTTCCATCTTCCCCTCCAGGCTGATGACGGAGACGGGCTTGAGGCCGTGGCGCTCCCCGATCTCGTAGTCCAGGGGGTCGTGGGCCGGGGTGACCTTGAGGGCCCCGGTGCCGAAGTCCTTCTCCACGGCGGGGTCGGCGAGGATGGGGATCCAGACCTCGGTGAGGGGAATCCGGGCCCTTTTGCCGATGAGCTCCCGGTAGCGCTCGTCCTCGGGGTGGACGGCGATGGCCTGGTCGGCGAAGACGGTCTCGGGGCGCACCGTGGCGATCTCTATATGCCCGCCCCCCTCCACCTCGTAGCGCAGGGTGTAGAGCTTGCCCGGGGTGGGCTCGGTCTCCACCTCGAGGTCCGAGAGGGTGGTCTCGCACCGGGGGCACCAGTTCACGAGCCGGGGGGCCCGGTAGGCCAGGCCCTCGTGGTAGTAGCGGCTGAAGGCGTAGCGCACCGCGCGGGAGCGCTTCTCGTCCATGGTGAAGGCTTCCCGGCTCCAGTCGGCGCTGGCCCCGAGCCGCTTGAGTTGCTTCAGGATCGTCCCCCCGGACTCCTCCTTCCACTGCCAGACCCTTTCCAAGAACTTCTCCCGCCCCAGGTCGTGCCGAGTCTTTCCTTCCTTGAGGAGGAGGCGCTCCACCACCACCTGGGTGGCGATGCCGGCGTGGTCGGTGCCGGGAAGCCACACCGCCTCAAACCCCCGCATGCGCTTGTAGCGGATGAGGGCGCCTTGGAGGCTGTTGTCCAGGGCGTGGCCCATGTGGAGGGAGCCGGTGACGTTGGGGGGGGGCATGAAGATGACGAAGGGGGGTTTGCCGCTTTTGGGGTCCGCCACGAAGGGGTTCTTCGCCCACTTCTCCGCCCACTTGGGCTCCACGGACTTGGGGTCATAGGCCTTGGGCAGGTCCATGCTACCCTCTACTTTACCCGTAGGCGCTTGGATGGAACCATGGGCGAGGCGGTCCGGGCGTGGCCCTTAAGCCTTGCGGCCTACCTGGAGATGAACCTGGCTTTCCTCCTCAGGGAGGCGGTCCGAAGGGGTGCCGCCTTTACACGGAGACCGTGAAGCTAAAGGTTGCAGACCGTACCGTCTATTACCCGGACCTCATGGCGGTCTGCGGAAGCCCTTCGCCTCATCCCCTTTACGAGGAGGCCCCTTGTCTGATGGCGGAGGTGGTTTCTCCCTCCACGGAGCGCCTGGACCGGGGGGAGAAGCGCTGGAACTACCTCTTTCTGCCCTCCCTCGAGGCCTACCTCCTGGTGGGTGCGGCCACGCCACGGGTGGAGGTGTACCGCAAGGTAGGGGAGGGTGTGGTCCAGGAGGTCCGCACCGAGGGCCGACTGCTCCTGCCCTGCGTGGGCGCCCCCTTGGACCTGGCCGCCCTTTACGAGGGGGTAGAGCTGGAGAGGGCGTAGAGGTAGTACCGCCCCTCTCCTAGGTGGAAGAAGGCCTCCTCGTAGGCCAGGCCTTCTATGGGGGTGGTGGGGGGGATTGGGAGGAAAACCCCGCCCACCCGGATCCCCTCGGGCAGGACCTCCAGGGGGCCTTGGGCCACCTCCTGGCTTTCCGCCTCGAGGTCGTTCAAGGGGGTGTGGAGGAGGCGCACCGGGAGGCCCTGGAGGCTATGGAGGACGTTCCTTTCGTCGCCGAAGGGCGCCCGGTGGAGGAGGCGCTCCTCCACCTCCACCACCTCCCCCAAAAGGGCGTAGCGGTCCAGGGGGAGGAGGGCCCTGCCGCCTTCCAGGAGGACCAGGAAGCGGGTCCGGTCCTCCTCGGAGAGGCGCACGGGGGCCCTGTGGCGGCCTACCCTGGGGTCTTGGTCCAGGTTCCCCCGGAGGAGGGCCTTGGCGGCCTTTAGGGCTTCTTCCCGGGTGGCGTAGAGGCTGTAGGGGTTTACCTTGAAGAGGAGTTCATAGCCCCTGGGGCCCTGCACCAGCCAGGCCAGGTGGAGCTCGTAGAAGCGCTTCTTCTGCCACTCGGGGTACACGGGCGAGTATACTGTGCCTTCGCCCCTTGCCCAAAACTATCCTCGGGTATACTCTAGCCCCGGTATGGCGCTATCCGAAGAGCGGGTCCTCGAGGCCCTGCGCACGGTGATGGACCCCGAGCTGGGCAAGGATCTGGTCTCCTTGGGGATGGTGGGGGAGGTGCGGGTGGAGGGGGGGCGGGTGGACCTCCTCATCCAGCTCACCACCCCGGCCTGTCCCTTGAAGGGCCAGATAGAGGCGGACATTCAGAAGGCCCTCCTGCCCCTGGGGGCGGAGGAGGTGCGGGTGCGCTTCGGGGGGGGCGTGAGGCCCCCCGAGCAGTACCCCATCCCCGGGGTCAAGCACGTGGTGGCGGTGGGCTCGGGCAAGGGCGGGGTGGGGAAGAGCACCGTGGCCGCCAACCTGGCCCTGGCCCTCAGCCGGGAAGGGGCCCGGGTGGGGCTTCTGGACGCCGACCTCTACGGGCCCAGCCAGGCGAAGATGTTCGGCCTCGAGGGGGAGCGGCTCAAGGTGGACGGAAACCGCAGGATCCTGCCCCTGGAGCGCCACGGGATCCGGGTGCTCTCCCTGGCCAACATCGTGCCCCCGGGGCAGGCCATGGTCTGGCGGGGGCCCATCCTCCACGGCACCATCCGGCAGTTCCTGGAGGAGGTGGCCTGGGGAGAGCTGGACTACCTGGTGGTGGACCTTCCCCCGGGGACCGGGGACGTGCAGCTGAGCCTCGCCCAGCTCACCCGGGTTTCGGGCGGGGTCATCGTCACCACCCCCCAGGAGGTGGCCCTCCTGGACGCCGAGCGGGCGGCGGACATGTTTAAGAAGGTCCAGGTGCCCGTCCTCGGGGTCCTGGAGAACATGAGCGCCTTCCTCTGCCCCCACTGCGGCAAACCCACCCCCATCTTTGGGGAAGGGGGCGGGAGGAGGCTTGCGGAGAAGCTCAAGACCCGCTTCCTCGGGGAGATTCCCCTCACCCTTCCCCTCAGGGAAAGCGGCGACCGGGGCGTGCCCATCCTGGTGGCCGATCCCGAGGGCCTCGAGGCCCAGGCCTTCCTGAAGGCGGCCCGGGAGCTGGCCGCAGCCTTAAGCGTGCAGACCTTCCTGCCCCTGCCCATGGCCTAGACATGGCCCTTCTTCTGGAAGGCACCAAGGAAAAGGTTCTGGACCTCCTCCGGGGCAAGCCCCTCACCGCCAAGGAGGTGGCCGCTGCCTTAGGGGTGAGCCGGGCCGCGGTCCTCAAGCACCTCCAGGACCTCGAGGCCCGGGGCCTGGTGCGCTCGGAGGTGCGCAAGTGCCCGGGGCGGGGCCGTCCTTACCGGCTCTACCGGGCCCAGGATGGGGAAAGCCCCTACGCCGCCTTGTGCGGGGATGTGCTCAAGGGCCTGGAGGAGGCCTTGGGAAAGGAGAGGGTGGTGGGGCTCCTTCTGGAGAGGCACCGGACCCTCCTCGCCCCCTTGGCCCGGGAGGGCCTTCCCTTGCGGGAGCGCCTCCTCCGCCTGGCGGCCTTCCTCAAGGAGCAGGGCTACGAGGCGGAGGTGGTGGAGGAAGGGGGGCACCTCTACCTCTGCCAGAGGCGGTGCCCCAAGCTCGCCCTCTCCCGGGACCACGAGGTCCTCTGCGAGAGCGAGCTCCTGGCCTACCAGGAGCTTCTGGGCCTGCCCCTGGTGCGGGAGGAGCGCATCGCGGGCGGGGGAAGCTGCTGCCGCTACCGGGTAGAATGACGGGGTGTGGGTTTACCGTCTGAAGGGCACCTCCTGGGAGCTGGACCCCCTGGTGCCCGAGCTTTTCGCCCAAGGGGCGCGAGGGTTAGAGGAGCGGGAAGGGGAGGTTTGGGCCTACTTCCCGGCCCCCTTGGACCTGCCCTACGGGGGGGTGTGGGAGGAGCTTCCCGATGAGGACTGGCTTTTGGCCTGGCGGCGGGACCTTAAGCCCGCCCTGGCCCCGCCCTTCGTGGTCCTGGCTCCTTGGCACACCTGGGAGGGCCCGGAGATCCCTCTGGTCATCGAGCCCGGCATGGCCTTCGGCACCGGGCATCACGAGACCACCCGCCTGGCCCTAAGGGCCCTCGCCCGCCACCTTCGCCCCGGGGAGAGGGTCTTGGACCTGGGCACGGGGAGTGGAATCCTGGCCATCGCCGCCTCCAAGCTCGGAGGGGAGGCCCTGGGGGTGGACATCGACCCCGCCGTCCTCCCCCAGGCGGAGGCCAACGCCCGGGCCAACGGGGTCTTCCCCCGTTTCCTCCTGGGGAGCCTGGAAGAAGCCCTTCCTCAGGGGCCTTTTTCCCTGGTGGTGGCCAACCTCTTCGCCGAGCTCCACAGGGAGTTCGCTCCCCGCTACGCCGAGGCCTTGGCCCCGGGGGGGCGGCTTCTTCTTACCGGGATCCTGCGGGAGAAGGCTTCCCTGGTCCGGGAGGCCCTGGCCGGGGCGGGCTGGAGCCTTTGGGAGGAGGAAGGGGAAGGGGAGTGGGTCCTTTTGGTCTACGGGAGGTAGCGTGCGCCCCCACCGTGCCTTTAGCCCTGGCCTTACCGGGGTTCTTCCCCTGGAGGAGAGCCACCACCTGGTGGAGGTCCTAAGGGCCCGGGTGGGGGACCGGTTTACCGTCTTTGACGGGGAGCGGGAGGCCTTGGCCGAGGTGGTGGACCTGGGCCCTCCCTTGCGCTACCGCGTCTTGGAGGAGTGGAGGCCCCAAAGGGAGGTGGGGGTGGAGGTGGCGCTTTATGTGGCCCTCCTCAAGGGGGACAAGCTCGCCGAGGTGGTGCGCGCCGCCACGGAGCTTGGGGCCACGCTCATCCAGCCCCTCGTCACCCGGCACTCCGTGCCCAAGGAGATGGGGGAGGGGAAGCTTAGGCGGCTTCAGTCCATCGCCCTCGAGGCCGCCAAGCAGTCGGGAAGGGTGCGGGTCCCCGAGGTCCTGCCCCCCATTCCCCTGAAGGCGGTCCCCCCGGTGGCCCAGGGCCTCGTGGCCCACGTGGGGGCTAGGGTGAGGGTGCGGGAGGTGCTGGACCCTGCTAGGCCCCTCGCCCTCGCCGTGGGCCCGGAGGGGGGGTTCGCCGAGGAGGAGGTGGCCCTCTTGGAGGCGCGGGGCTTCACCCCCGTGACCCTGGGGCGGCGCATCCTGCGGGCGGAGACCGCCGCCCTCGCCCTCCTCGCCCTCTCTACCGCCGGGGAGGGAAGGTGAGGCTTCTCCTTCTCCTCCTCCCCCTCCTCGCCGCCTGCCGCTATACCTTCCTGCCCCTGGACCCGGGGAGGCCTTCCCCTCCGGAAAGGCCCTTCGTGGTGGCCCGGCTTTTCCCGGAAGGGGAGGAGGCCAGGCTCCTCCTCCAGGTGGAAAGGCTTCCCCGCCCCGGCTACCTCCACCTCAAGTGGTTCCGGGAAGAGGCCCTCCTCCAGGAAAGGGCCCTCTTTCTGGAGGGTCCTGGAGCCTATGAGGCCCGCTTTCCCCTGGAAGACGGGTACCACCGGCTTTTGGGCCTGTGGGAGGGAAGGCCCCTCTTCCAGGTGGACCTGGGCGCCCCCCGGCTACCCGACCCCGAGGAGGTAAAGGACCAGGGGGACCGTTAGGAAGGCCAAGAAGGTGGAGACCACCACGCTCCGGGCCACCCTTAGGGCGTCCCCGCCGAACTCCTTGGTGAGGAGAAAGGCGTTCACCGCCACCGGGGTGGCGGACTGCAGGACCAGGACCTGGTGCTCCAAGTGGGGAAGCCCCAGGAGGAGTCCCACCCCGTAGGCCACCAGGGGGGCGAGGAGGAGCCTTAGGGCGCTGGCCGTGCCCTCAAAGGAGCCGATCTGGAAGGGGGTCTTCGCCATCTGCATCCCCAGGGTGAGGAGGAGGACGGGGATGGCCGCCTGGCCCATGAGCCTTATCCCCTCGTCCAGGCGGAAGGGAAGGGCGAGGCCTAGGGCCCTGAGGAGGAGGCCCAGAAACAGGGCGTAGAAGAGGGGCAGGCGCAGGGTGAAGAGAAGGCCTTCCCTCAGGCTCCCTCCCCGGATGAAGGCCGGGCCCAGGCCGAACATCACCACGCTGGAGAGGACGAAGTAGACCACGGCCCGCCTCAGGCCCTCCTCCCCCAGGGCGAAGAAGGTGAGGGAAAGGCCCATGTTCCCGGAGTTGGGAAAGAGGCTGCAGACGAGAAGCCCTTTGGCGGCCTCCTGGGAGAGGCCAAGGAGCCGGGCGGTGGCCTGGATGGCCAGGTAGAGGACCCCGTAGGTGAGGGCGAAGCCCAGGGTGAGCCCCAGAAGCCCCTCCCGGGAGTACTCCGCCCGGTACATGCTGTCCAGGATGAGGGCGGGCACCAGGAGGTACAGGGTGAGGCGGCTTAGGGTGGTGAGGTCCATGGGAAGGCGCTTTCCCAGGAGGTAGCCGGAAGCCACCACCAGGGCCACGGGGACCACGGTGTTGAGGAGGGCCTCCATGTGGGGCATTCTAGGGGTATGCCCACCTATCGGGAACTGGCCGAGGCCATCCGCAAGGTGCTCCTCCAGGGGGCGGTGGCCCCCAGGCGCGAGGTCCTCCCCATCCCCGGAGGTAGCTTTTTGGTGATGCCCGCCGCCGACTCCGAGCTTGCCCTTTGCAAGCTGGTAACGGTGGAACCCCGCAAAACCCCCGCGGTCCAGGCCCAGGTCTGGGTGAAGCGCCTTGCGGACGGCCAGGTCTTCCACCTACCCGGGGAGGAGCTCACAAGGAGGCGCACCGCCGCCCTTTCCCTCCTGGCGGCGGACACCTTGGCCTTAAGGCGGGAGGGAGCCTTGCTGGTGGTGGGGCCCGGGGCGGTGGGGGAGGCCCACCTCGAGGCCTTCCACGAGGGCTTTTCCCTGACCCGGGTCCTGTTGCGGGGCCGGGGGCGGGAGCGGGTGGAGGCCTTCTTGGCGAGGGCCCGGGCCCTGGGGCTTCCCGCCGAGGAGTGGAGGGGGGAGGAGGTGCCGGAGGACGTGGCCTTCCTGGTCACCGCCACCCCAAGCCCCACCCCCGTCCTCCCCGAAAGGCTGCCCGAGGGGGTGTTCCTCGCGGCGGTGGGCTCCTTCCGCCCGGAGATGCGGGAGGTGCCCGGGGCCCTGGTGCGGGAGGCCGCCCTCTACTGCGATACCGAAGACGCCCTCTTGGAAGCGGGGGAGCTTCAGGGGGTGGAAAGGCCCGTGGTCCCCCTGCGGGAGGCTCTTTTGGGGAGGCGGAGCGAGGGGCGGTTCGTCCTCTTCAAGAGCGTGGGCCACGCCCTCTTCGACCTGGCGGCGGCCCGGGCCTACCTGGGGCTATAGGCGCACCACGATCTTGCCCCTGTGCCCCCGGTCCAGGAGGGCCTGGAAGGCGGCCTCGGCCTCGAGAAAGGGAAAAACCTTCCCCACCACCGGCCTGAGCTCCCGGCCCAGCCGGGGCAGGAGAAAGGCCAAGGCGTCCTCCAGAAGCCCCCTCTCCCGGAGCAAGGGGGCGAGCCAGAAGCCCAGCACGGCGAGGTTCTTCCGCATGAGCCTTAAGGGAGGGATGGGGGCCACCTCCCCCTCGGCGGCCCCGATGTAGACCAGGCGCCCCTGGGGCTTGAGGAAGCCCAGGCTTTCCTCCACGGCCTTGCCCCGGACCTCGAGGACGAGGTCCACCCCGCCCAAGGCGCGCACCTTCTCGGGCAGGGCCTCGTAAGGGGCCACCTCCTCCGCTCCCAGGGCCCGGGGAAGGGCGAGCTTGGAGGCCGAGGAGGCCGCCGCCACCACCCTTAGCCCCATCTCCCGGGCCACCTGCACCGCCGCCGTGCCCAGGGCCCCGGCCGCCGCCTGGACCAAAACCCACTCCCCCGGCCTGGCCCGGGCCTGCCGCAGGGCCAGGTAGGCGGTGAGGAAGGAGACGGGGTAGGCGGCCGCCTCCTCCGGGCTTAGGCTTTCCGGCACGGGGAGGAGGTGCTCCTGGGGCAGGGCCACCTTCTCCGCCAGGGCCCCGTGGGGAAGAAGGGCGGCGTACCGCTTCCCCGCCACCTGGCCCACCAGCTCCATCCCCGGGGTGAAAGGCGGGTGCACCCGGGTTAGGTACCCTCCCAGGCGCATCAGGTGATCGGCGAAGTTGAGGCCCACCGCCTCCACCTGCACCAGGGCCTCCCCGGGGCCTGGGGTAGGCTCGGGGACCTCCCTCAGGGCCAAGGGACCTCCCAGGCGTTCTTGGATCCAGGCGCGCATGGGCCCAGTCTACTCTACCCCTTCACCGATCCCGCCAGGAGCCCCCGGAGGAAGTAGCGGCCCAGGAAGATGTAGACGAGGAGGGTGGGCAGGGCCGCCAGGATGGCTCCCGCCATGGGCAGGTTCCACTTCACCGCCTCCCCTCCGGCCAGCTGGGCCAAAGCCACGGTAATGGGCTGGCTCTCGGGACGGGTGAGGGTCACAGCGAAGAGGAACTCGTTCCAGATCTGGGTGAACTGCCAGATGGCCACCACCACGAAAGCCGGGGCGGAGAGGGGCAGGATCACGTGGCGGAACACCCCAAAGAAGCCGGCGCCGTCTATACGGGCCGCCTCCACCAGCTCATCGGGAATTTCACTGTAGTAGTTTTTGAAAATCAAGGTGACGATGGGGATGCCGTAGACCACGTGCACCAGGATGAGGCCAAGGAGCGTCCCGTAAAGCCCGATGCCCTTCACGAACTGGAAGAGGGGGATGAGGATGCTTTGGTAGGGGATGAACATGCCGAAGAGCATCAGGGCAAAGAGGAGATTGGACCCCCTAAAGGGCCACTTGGCCAACACGTACCCGTTGAGGGCCCCTACCAGGGCGGAGAGAAGGGTGGCGGAGAGGGCCAGGACCAGGCTGTTTTGAAACTTGGAGCGAAAAGCTTCCCAGGCGATGCGAAAGCTCTCCCAGTACACCGGGTCAGGCCAGCGCCAGACCGTGTCCAGGGTGATCTTGGCGGGCTCCTTGAGGGCGGTGAGGACCACCAGGTACACCGGGAGAAGGAAGAAGGCGGTGGCCAGGAGAAGGAAGGCGTATAGGAGCGCCCGGCCCATCACCGCCTCACCTCCTTCCTGAGCTGGCTCGCCAGATAGGGAACGACCACCAACGCCACCAAGAGGAGGAGGAGGATGCCTATGGCCGCTCCCTTGGCGAACTGATTGCCCCGGAAGGCCAGGAGGTACATGTAGATGGCGGGGACGTCGGTGGGGGCGTAGTCCAGGCCGGCCATGGCGAAGATGAGGTCAAAGATTTTAAGGGCGATGTGCCCCAGGACGATCATGGCCGAAAGGGTGATGGGGGCGAGCATGGGGAAGACCACCCGCCGGAAAACCTGCCACTCGCTGGCCCCGTCCACCCGGGCGGCCTCGAGGACCTCCACGGGGATTCCCCGGAGGCCCGCTAGGTAGAGGGCCATGGTGTACCCTGACATCTGCCAGACCGCCGCCAGGATGACCCCCACCAGGGCCAGGCTGAAGCCGTGGGTCTCAGGATAAGGGAGGAGCTTGAGTCCCCGGCCCAAGGTAAAGGCCCAAAGGAGGAGAACCCCCGCCGAGGCCAGGCTCCAAAGAAGGCGCCTCCTTTCCCCCTCACGAAGAGCGCTCCAGGCCAGGTAAAGGAGGACAAACCCCACCACGAGGGCCGTGTAGAAGGGAAGCTGGTTCCAGTCAAACACCAGCGTCTGCGCCCGGGTGGTGAGCCAGGGGAAGGAGAGGGGCGGCAGGCCGAACAGGGTGGGGAGAACGTTCACCCCTCCTTGGGGTTGCAGAAGCCAGCGCCAGATGGTCCCTGTGACCACGAAGGAGAGGGCCATGGGAAAGAGGAAGACGGTGCGAAAAAACCCCTCCCCTTTAGGGTTTCGGTCCAGGGCCAGAGCCAAAAGGAGCCCAAGCCCCAGGCTTCCCGCCATGAAGAAGAAGGTGAAGAAGATCAGGTTCACCACGCTCTGGCGGAAGCGGGCGTCCACGAAACCCGTGAAAAGCTCGCGGTAGTTCTCCAGACCCACGAACTTGAGTTCGGGCCTTAGGGCCAGGGCCTGGGCGGGGTTTCGCCCCCAGTCGGTGAAGGAGGCCCAAAGGTTCTGCCCGATGAAGCCGTAGACGAAGATGCCCACCGCCACCAAGGAGGGGAGGAGGACCAGAAAGGCCGTGATCCGGTCGCGCACGTTGCCTCCAGGGAAAAACCCGCAGGGGCTCTAGGCCCCCACGGGTTTCCAGCCCTTAACGGCCTAAGCCCACCTGGCTGGCGATGGCCTGGGCGGCGTTGGCCGCCGCTTGGGCGTTCTTGCTCTGCAGGAAGATCTCCATCACGGTGCCGAACTGGCTCATGAAGCTCTCGGGCGCCACGGCCCCGTGGACCAAGGAACCTACGATGCGGTTGGACTTCCAGTCCTTCATGGCGGACTGGCCGTAGGCGTTGTACTTCGCGGGGTCGGAGTCCAGCCGGGCGGCGATGGAGCCCTTGAGGGGGTTGAAGGTGTCCTGCCCCTCCTTGGAGCCCACGAGCCTCAGCCAGTTGAGGGCGTTCTGGCGGTTCTTCGCTCCCTTGGGCAGGCCGAAGGAGTCGGAGAGCATCATGAAGATCCCGGAGGTTCCCGGGGAAGGCGCCCAGGCGAAGTCGGTGCCCGGGCGAAGCTTCAGGGTGGTGGCCATGTACCCAGCGGCCCAGTCGCCCATGATGTTGAAGGCCGCCTGTCCCTGGACCACCCGGTCCACGGCCTGCTGCCAGGAAAGGCCGGCGGCGTCCTTATTGGCGCAGTCCAGGACCTTCCCGAAGGTATCCCAGACCGCCACCGCCTTGGGGTCGGTGAACTTCAGCTTGCCGCTCCAGAGGTCGTTCCAGCCTTGCGCTCCCAAGGTGGCCAGGGCCACGCTCTCCCAGAGGTGCTGCTGGGTCCAGTTCTCCCCTAGGGCCAAGGGAGCCTGGAGGCCCTTCTGTCTGAGGGTCTGGCAGGCGGCCAGGAACTCCGCCCAGGTCTTGGGCGGGGTCACCCCCCACCGCTGCAGGTTGGCGGGGATGTACCACATGACGTTGGAGCGGTGGATGTTGACCGGGACGCTCCAGATGCCTCCTTTGTAGGAGATCAGGTCAATGAGCCCCTTGGGGAAGGCCTGGAGCCAGCCTTCCTGGCGGAAGAGGGAGGTCAGGTCCTCCATGCGGTCCGCCACCACCCAGGTGCCGATGAGCTCCATCCCGGCGTGCACCTGGAAGGTGTCCGGGGGGTCGCCCCCCAGCATGCGGGTCTTGAGCACCGCCTTGGCGTTGACCCCCGCTCCGCCGGTCACGGTGGCGTTGATGACCTCCACGCCCGGGTACTTCTGCTTGTAAAGCCGGATGAGGGCCTCCAGGGCGGGACCTTCGTCGCCCGCCCACCAGGAGAAGATCTCCAGCTTGCCCGTCTGGGCCAGGGCGCTAAGCCCCAAGGCCACGCCGATCGCCAAAAGCCACTTCCTCATACCTACCTCCATTGCGACGTGGGCCTTCCGCCCACAGGCCGCCCAGCTCAAAAAACCGCGCCAGAAAAAGGCTGGCGCCGCCCACCGCCGGGGCCAGGTGCCCGTAGACCGAGGGCTGCACGGGAAGGCCCCGGTGGGCTTCCAAGAAGGCGTGGGCCTCGAGGGCCCGCCTAAGCGAATCCTCCAGAAAAGGGAAGAACTCCGCCACCTTTCCCCCCACTACCACCCGCGCCGGATCGTAGGCCACGGCTAGGTTGGCCAGGAAGCGGCCCAGGGCCTCGCCCAGGTGAGCGAGGGCCCTTAGGGCGAGGGAGTCCCCTCCTCGGGCCAGGTGGAGGAGGGCCTCTAGGTCCTCCGCCCTTCCTCCCAGGGCCCGGTGGTGGGCCAGGAGGTTATCCAGCCCCAGCTCGGTTTCCAAACACCCCCGCCGGCCACAGGCGCAGGGCCTGCCCCCGCTTCCCAGCCAGTGGCCAAGCTCCCCTAAGGCCCCGTTGACCCCTCTCAACAGCCGCCCCTCTGCCACCACCCCCACCCCCAGGCCGGTGCTGAGGACGAGGTAGGCCAGGTGGGTCTCCCCGTGGAGGAAGACCTCGGAGAGGGCCGAGGCCTTGGCGTCGTTTTCCGGCCAGAGGGGAAGAGGGGCCCGAAGGAGGCCGAGGTCCAGGTCCTTCCAGCCCAGGTTGGGGGCCAGAAGCAGGCGGCCTGCGACCACTACCCCAGGCACGGTAAAGCCCAGCCCCAGGGCTCCTGGGGACTGAGGAAGGGCTTCTTCCAAGAGGCGGTGGAGCCGGGCCTCGAGGCCGGTTTCCCGGGGATGCGTCCACTCCTTGGCCCAGAGCACCTCGCCCCGCCAGTCCAGGGCCAAAAGCACCGTGCCCTCCACGCCAAGCTCCGCCCCTAGGGCGAAGCGCGCTCCGGGGCGCAGGTGCAGAAGGGTGCCGGGACGTCCCAAGGGGGGAGAGGTGAAGGCCCCTTCCTCCAGGAGGCCTTCTTGCAAGAGCTCCTCCACCAGGCGGCTTATGGCGCTCTTGGCCAAGCCGGTGCGCCGGGATAGCTCTGCACGGGTCAGGGGGCCCTTACGCAGGTGCTCCAGGATGGCCCGGCGGTTCAGCCTGCGGATTTCCTGCGTGTCTCCCTTGCGCACCCTCGCCCCCTTTAGTTCGTTCTCAGCACTAAGCAAACCACCCTGGCCTTCCCTTGTCAAGCCCTGAGCTCTCATCACTTTGAGGGCTGGGGCTTGACAAGGGAAGAGAAGAGGGGGGTGAGTAAGGTATGCCACCCACCACCCCCCTCTCCCAACTTATCACCCCCTGGGTCCACAAGGTCTTCGCCCCCCTAAGGAAAACCACCCGCTCCAACCTCGCCCTCTTCCTCTCCACCCTCCTCACCGCACCCCTAGACCCCACCCTCTCCGACCTCGCCCGCAGAACCCCCCTCCCCATCCTGGCCCAAAGCCGCCTCAACCGCCTCTGGCGCTTCCTCCATCACCCCCACCTGCAAGACCCCTGGACCCTCACCCAAACCCTCCTCCCCTTGCTCCTCCCCCGTTTCCCCAAAAGCCGACCCCTACCCCTCCTCGTGGACTGGACCCCCGCCGAGGACGGCCAGCACCAGGCCCTGGTGGCCGCCCTCCCCCTCAAGGGAAGGGCCCTGGTGGTGGCCTTCGCCCTTCACCCCCTCTCCCCCTTCCCCAGTCAAAACCGGGTGGAAGAGGACTTCCTCCACCGCCTGGGCCGCGCCGTCCAGGACCTGGGGTACACCCCCCTCTTCCTCCTGGACCGGGGGTTTGACCGGGTCTCCCTGATGCGAAAGCTCCAGGAGTGGGGCATGGGCTTCCTCATCCGCCTGCGGCGCAACCGAGGCGTGGAGACCGAGGAGAAGGAGCGCTTCCTCCTGGGGGAGCGCTTCCCCAAGCCGGCCAGCCCCGAGCGTGGACAGGTCCGCCTTCAAGGTAGCTTCGCTGACCTGGGCCATGGCGGGGAGGGGGTGGAGGTCACCCTCCTGGTGTACCCGGGGGGTCGGGAGCCCTGGTATCTGGCCTACTGGGGGCCCTTGGGTGGGGAGCCTTCCTATGGGTGGAGGGTTTGGATTGAAGAGGGGTTTAGGGACCTGAAGGGGCAGGGGTTTGGGCTGGACCGCCATCGGCTGCGGACGGGGGCGAGCCTCAGGGGGTGGTTATGGCTTCTGGCCTTGGGGATGGCGCTCTTGGTCCTTCTGGGGGTGTGCTTGCGGGGCAGGGAATGGCTTCCCCGGCTCCTGGCCCATCCCGAGCGGCAGAGCCTCTTCCGCCTGGGCCGGATCGCCCTGGCCCAGGGGCCCCCGCCTTGGAAGGAAGCCGTGCTGGCAGAGTTGGTCAGGTTGCTTCAGGAGCTGGGGGGAGGAAAGTGATGAGAGCTCAGTTGTCAAGCCCCCTTGTCAGATCCCTCCTCGCGCCTTAGCCTGAAGGCTAAGGCCCGCTAGGGTCCCAAAGCCAGGTCCCGTTGCCCTGGTGCCTGGACGCGTAGTCCCGGCTTAAAGTGGGGAAGTCCGGTGCAAGTCCGGCGCTGTCCCGCAACGGTAACCGGCCCAGCGTCAGGCCTTTCTTCGCAGGCCGGAAGCCCGAATACCTGCCAGGGCCGCCCGCCCTACCCCAAGGCGGGCACCTCACGCGGATGGGGGAGAAGTGGGGGATAAACGGCCTTTGCCTTTAGCCCCTGCCTCCCGGCAGGGGTTTTTCCCTACCTCCCCCGGGCCTGGCCCTAGCGGCCTTAGGGAGGTAGGCATGAAAAGACTGCTGGCGGCGCTTTCGGTTCTTCTGGCCTTGGCCTTCGCTTTTCCCCTCACCCTGCAGGACGACCTGGGGCGCACGGTCACCCTCAAGGCCCCGCCTAAGCGCATCGTCACCATGCTCCCGTCGGTGACGGAGACGGTCTGCGCCCTGGGAGCCTGCGACCGGATCGTGGCCACGGACGATTACTCCGACTGGCCGGAAGGCGTGAAGAAGCTTCCCAAGGCGGGCGGCCTCTACAACCCCAACCCCGAGCTCATCGTCTCCCTCAAGCCCGACCTGGTCTTGGTTTCTAAGTACGGGAGGCTCTACGAGACCCTGGAGCGGGCCGGGCTCACGGTCTACGCCGTGAAGACCGAGACCTACGAGGACATCTTTAAGACGGTGCGCACCCTGGGGAGGCTCTTGGGCCTTCCCGCTGAGGCGGAGCGCCTGGTGGCCCAGATCCAGAAGGAGGTCTACCAGGAGGAGGCCCGGGCGGCCAAGGCCAGGTCCCGCCCCCGGGTCTACTACGAGATCGACCCCACCCCCTACACCGTGGGCCCCGAGAGCTTCATCGGCGTCCTCATAAGTAAGGCCCGGGGGGTGAACATCGTGCCCAAGGAGCTTGGCCTCTTCCCCAAGATCAGCCCCGAGTTCGTGGTGGAGAAGGACCCCGAGGTCATCGTGGCCACCTACCCGAACGCCCTGGAGACCATCCGCAAGCGGCCGGGATGGGACCGGGTGAGGGCCGTGCAGAACGGGCGGATCTGCGTCTACACCGGGGGGGAGGACAGCCTCCTTTCCCGCCCCGGCCCCCGGGTGGCCCAGGGCCTGAGGCTCCTGGTGGACTGCTTCCACGGCAGGCCATGACCCTAAGCCTTCCCCTGGCCCTGAGGCGGAGCCTGGTCTTCGCCTGGCTCCTTGCCCTGCTCCTCCTGGCCCTGGTCCTGGGGGTGGGCCTGGGGGCCGTTTCCCTCTCCCCGGCGGAGGTGGTGGGGGCCCTCCTCGGGCGGGTGGAGAACCCCATCGTCACCGAGCTCCGGCTTCCCCGGGTCCTGGCCGGGGTCCTGGTGGGGGCGGCCTTGGCGGTATCGGGGGCGGCCTTCCAGGGGCTTTTCCGCAACCCCCTGGCCGACCCCTACCTCATGGGCTCCGCCTCGGGGGCGGCCTTCGCCGTGACCCTCTTCGCCGCTCTTCTCGGGGGTCTTTCCCCCGCCTTCGCCCAGCACGCCGTCTTCCAGCACCTCCCCCTCTCCGCCACCTTCTTCGGCTTCGGGGGGGCCCTCCTGGCCACCCTTCTCACCCTGGTCCTGGCGGGGGGGGTGGCCCGCACCGGGGAGCTCGTCCTCGCCGGGGTGGTGGTGGGGAGCGTCCTCACCGGGCTCACCACCTACCTGATGATGCAGGACGCCGACCGGGTGCGGGCGGTCTTCGCCTACACCCTGGGCAACCTGGCCTTCGCCGGGTGGGAGGGGGTGCGGGTCCTCGCCCTCTTCTTCGCCCTGGCCTTCCCCCCCCTCCTTTTCCTGGGCCGGGTGCTGAACGCCTTAGGGCTCGGGGAGGAGACGGCGAAGAGCCTGGGGCTTCCCCTCGAGGCCCTCAAGCTCCTTCTTCTGGGTGCGGCGAGCCTCCTCACCGCCGCGGCCGTGGCCCAGGCGGGGATCATCGGCTTCGTGGGCCTGGTGACCCCCCACCTCCTCCGCCGCCTCCTGGGGGAGGACTACCGCCTCCTCCTCCCGGCAAGCGCCCTAGGGGGCGGGGCGCTCCTCGCCTTCGCCGACCTCCTCGCCCGCACCCTGGCCCGGCCCGCCGAGCTCCCGGTGGGCGTGGTCACCACCCTCCTCGGGGGGCCCTTCTTCCTCTACCTCATGTGGAGGCGCCGTGGGCGGGCTTGAGGCCAGGGGCGTATACGGCCCCTTCGTCCTCGAGGGCCTGGACCTCGCCCTTCATCCGGGGGAGTGGCTCGCCCTCCTCGGGCCCAACGGCTCGGGGAAGACCACCCTCCTAAAGGCGATGGCCGGGCTTCTCCGGCCGAGAAGGGGGGAGGTTCTCCTGGAGGGAAGGCCCCTTAGGGCCTACGGAAGCTACGAGCGGGGCCGCCTCCTCGCCTACCTTCCTCAAAACGGCCCCTACCCCGAGGGGCTTCTCGTGGAGGAGGTGGTGCGCCTGGGGAGGCTTCCCCATCTGGGGCTTTGGGGAAGGGAGGGGCGGGAAGACCGGGAGGCGGTGGAGTGGGCCCTCGAGGTCACCGGGGCCTCCGCGTTCCGGGGAAGGTTCCTCGGCACCCTCTCGGGCGGGGAGAGGCAGCGCGTCCTTCTGGCCCGGGCCCTGGCGGGAAGGCCCAGGTACCTCCTCCTGGACGAGCCCACCACCTTTTTGGACCTGGAACACCAAGGAGGGGTGGTGGCCCTCCTCAAGCGCTTGGCGGGGATGGGGGTGGGGGTGCTCTCCGTCCTCCACGACCCCAACCAGGCGGCCCTCGCCCACCGGGTGGCGATCCTTAAGGGGGGCAGGCTCCTGGCCCAGGGGAGGCCCGAGGAGGTGCTGCGGGAGGGGCTTCTTGCCGCCCTCTACGGCCCGGGGGTGCGGGTGGCCTTCTTTGAGGGCAGGCCCCATGTCTACCTGGACGGATAGGGCCAGGCTCTACGTGAGGCGGCGGGCCTTTCTCCTGGACCTGGGGGAGGAGGTGGCCCTGTACACGGAAAGGGGGCCCAGGAGGGCCCGCTACCTCCTGGTGGGACGGCTTGCCCCTCCCGAGTGGCTCCGCTTGGGCCTCCCCCGGGAGGGCGTCCTCCACTATCCCCTGGAGGTGGACCCCTTGGCCTTTGAGTGGGAAGGGAGTACCCTGCTCCTTCCCGGCCTTCGGGTCTACCTAGGGGGGCCTCCCGAGTTCGTGGAGACCCCCTACTACGCCTGGCCCTTGACGCTGGGGCCGGGGCTGGGGTAGGGTGAGCCTACCGACCGGTTGGTCGTCTGGAGGTGCGGGATGCGGCTCAAGGACAAGGCGGTGCTCATCACGGGGGCGGCCCACGGCATCGGCCGGGCCACGCTGGAGCTTTTCGCCAAGGAGGGGGCGAGGCTCGTGGCCTGCGACATAGAGGAAGGCCCCTTAAAGGAGGCGGCGGAGGCGGTGGGGGCCTTTCCGGTGGTCATGGACGTGGCCGACCCCGCCTCCGTGGAGCGGGGCTTCGCCGAGGCCCTGGCCCACCTGGGGCGGCTGGACGGGGTGGTGCACTACGCCGGGATCACCCGGGACAACTTCCACTGGAAGATGCCCCTGGAGGACTGGGAGCTGGTCCTTAAGGTGAACCTCACGGGGAGCTTCCTGGTGGCCAAGGCGGCCTCCGAGGCCATGCGGGAGAAAAACCCGGGGAGCATCGTCCTCACCGCCAGCCGGGTCTACCTGGGGAACCTGGGGCAGGCGAACTACGCTGCCTCCAAGGCGGGGGTGGTGGGGCTTACCCGGACGTTGGCCCTGGAGCTTGGGCGGTGGGGGATCCGGGTGAACGCCTTGGCCCCGGGGTTTATTGAGACGCGGATGACGGCCCAGGTGCCGGAGAAGGTGCGGGAGAAGGCCATCGCCGCCACCCCCTTGGGCCGGGCGGGGAAGCCTTTGGAGGTGGCCTACGCCGCCCTCTTTTTGGTCTCCGACGAGTCCAGCTTCATCACCGGGCAGGTCCTCTTCGTGGACGGGGGAAGGACGGTCGGGGCGGCCCCGGCCTAAGATCACCCCCTGCGGGCTTGCGCCCGCAGGGGGGCCCCGGCGGTGGGAGGGTGTAGGCTTAGGGCATGCGGGTCTTAGGCTGGTTCCTCTTCCTTCTGGGGCTCGTCCTCGCCTGGTCTCTCCTGAGCCCCTTCGTGGCCCTGGCCCTCGCCCTCTTCGCTCTTCCCCTGGTCCTCCTCCTCGCCGCCTTGGCCCTCCCCGTGGCCCTTTTGCTGGCGGTACTGGGGGTGGCCTTGAGCCTCATCGGCCTTTTCGTGAAGTGGCTTCTTCCCTTGGGCCTTCTCCTCCTCGCTCTTTGGCTCCTTTTGAGCCCTAGAAGGCCTGTTCCCCAGGGGTGGTGAGGATGGACTTTCGGAGGCTGGACGCGTACTTCCGGCGCATGGTGGAGGAGGGCCTTCTCCCCGGGGCCGTGGTCCTGGTGGCCCGGGAGGGGGAGGTGGCCTTCCAGGGGGTCTATGGGTACCTGGACCCGGGGCGGGGGCTTCCCATGCGGGAGGACGCCCTCTTCCGCCTCTACTCCATGACCAAGCCCTGGGTCTCGGCCCTGGCCCTAAGCTTCGTGGAGGAAGGGGCGCTTTCCCTTCTGGACCCGGTGGAGAAGTACCTGCCGGGGTTTTCCGCCCTAAAGGTGGGGCGGGAGGTGGGGGAGGAGGTGGTCCTGGAGCCCCTGAGGCGCCCCCTCACCGTCTACGACCTCCTCCGCCACACGGCGGGCCTCACCTACGGGGTCTTCTTCCGCTCCCCGGTGAAGCGCCTCTACCTCGAGGCCGGGGTGGACCGGTTTGACCTCGGTCGGGAGGCCTTTTTGGAGCGTCTCGCCGCCCTTCCTCTGCGCTTCCAGCCCGGGGAGGCCTTTGAGTACGGCCTCGCCACCGACCTCCTGGGCCACCTCCTGGAGGCTTTGGCGGGGCGGGGCTTGGCGGAGCTTTTGGAGGAGCGGGTTTTCCGCCCCTTGGGCATGGAGGACTCGGGCTTCCAGGCCAAAGACCCCGCCCGCCTGGCCCAGCCCTTCCCCCAGGACCCCGAAACCGGCCGGAGGATCGCCCTCCTCCCCGTGGAGGCCCCGCCTCCCCGCTACGCCGGGGGGATGGGGGGTGTGGGCACGGCGGCGGACTACCTCCGCTTCCTCGAGGCCCTCCGCCTGGGGCGGGGAGTGCTTTCCCCCACCATGGCGCGTTTCATGGTCCAGGACCACCTGGGAAGCCTCTACCTCGAGGCCCTCAAGCGGGGGCCGGAGTACCTTCCCGGGCCCGGGTACGGCTTCGGCCTGGGGGTGGCGGTGCGGGTGGAGCCCATGGGCTACTCCCCGGGCTCCGTGGGGGAGTGGACCTGGGCGGGCTTTGGCGGGACCTTCTTCTTCGTGGACCCTGCCCTAGGGGTTTCCGCCCTCTACCTCACCCAGGCCCCGAACCTCCTCTCGGTTCTGGAGCCCGAGCGGGCGCTTCACTCCCGGCTTGGGGCCCGGCTCCAGCACGCCTTCCGGACCCTGGTCCACCTGGGCCTGGAGTGAAGTCCGGGGAAGGTCCCGGCGGGTGGCGAAGCGCACGGAAGCTCTAATACCCCTTTGGCGTGAATCCTTCGCCCAAGCCCAGGTACGGAAGCCCCGCGGGCCTTTTTGGCCGGGGCCCCCATGCTGGCTTGGGCCAGCATGGGGTGGTATAAGGGCTCCACGAGGCGCATGCCCTTAGCCTAAAGGCTCCACCCCCACCGCTTGAGCCAGGGCCTGGGGCAGGAGGAAGACCTCGCCCCTTATGGCCACCCGAACCCCTTCCCCCTTGTCCACCACGAGGAAGCGGACCCCGGGCCTTAGGTGCAGGTGGGCGAGGAGGTTCAGGGTCCCCGGGTCTTGGGCCAAGGCCCGGACCATCCGCACCTCCCCCAGGGGGGCCTGGGGCAGGGGGATGGCCGGGGTGGGGGTGAGGGTGAGCTCGGGGCTCGGGATGGGGTCGCCGTGGGGATCAAAGGCCGGGTGGCCCAGGGCCTCGGCGATGCGCTCCTCCAGGGCCTCGCTGATCACGTGTTCCAGGCGCTCGGCCTCCTCGTGGACCTCCTCCCAGCCGTAGCCCAGGGCCTGATGGAGGAAGGCCTCGAGGAGGCGGTGATGGCGCAGGACCTCCAGGGCCACCTTTCGCCCCGCCTCCGTGAGCCTGGCCCCCCGGTAAGGGCTGTGGTGCACCAGCCCCAGGGCCGCCAGCTTCTTGAGCATCTCCGTGGCCGAAGGGGGCTTGACCCCGAGCCGCTCCGCCAAGGTTTGGGTAGGGACGGGACCCCCAAGGCCTTCCTCCAAGAGAAAGAGCTGTTTCAGGTAATCCTCCTGGGCTTCCGAGAGGGGGGTGCGGGCCATCCCCTTAAAGGTAGCATGGGGCCATGGACCTCACCCACTACCCCTACCCCTCCCGCCGCCACGTGGTCTTGGGAAGGCGGGGCGCGGTGGCCACGAGCCAGCCTCTTGCGGCCCTGGCGGGGATGGAGATGCTCTTAAGGGGGGGAAGCGCTGTGGACGCGGCCATTGCCATGGCCGCCTGCCTCACCGTGGTGGAGCCCACCTCCAACGGGATCGGGGGGGACCTCTTCGCCGTGGTGTGGGACGGAACCCTCCACGGCCTGAACGCCTCCGGGAAAAGCCCTCTCGCCCTCACCCCGGAGAGGCTTCCCGGAAGGATGCCGGAGCGGGGCTGGCTTCCCGTGACCGTTCCGGGGGCGGTCTCGGGGTGGCGGGCCCTGCACGAACGCTGGGGCAGGCTTCCCTTCGCCGAGGTCCTCGCCCCCGCCATCCGCTACGCCGAGGAGGGCTTCCCCGTGGGGCCGGAGACGGCGAGGAGCTGGCGGCGGGCGGAAGGCGTATTTCTTCCCCTGGAGGGGCCGGAGTTTGGGCCCTTCAAGGAGGTCTTCTTCCCCGGAGGGAGGGCCCCAAGGGCGGGGGAGGTGTGGCGGAGCCCTTTTCACGCCAAGACCCTTAGGGAGATCGCCGAGAGCTACGGGGAAAGCCTTTACCGGGGGCCCTTGGCCGAGGCCCTTCTCCGCTTCAGCGGGGCCACGGGGGGGCTCCTTACCCGGGAGGACCTGGAGGCCCACGCCCCGGAGTGGGTGGCCCCCCTTTCCACGGAGTACAAGGGCCTGACTGTCTGGGAGCTTCCCCCCAACGGCCAGGGGGTGGCGGTCCTCCTCGCCCTGAACCTTTTGGAGGGGTTTAACCTGAGGCCGGAGGACCCCTGGAGCTACCACGTGCAGATCGAGGCCATGCGCCTCGCCTTGGCGGACACCTACCGCTTCGTGGCCGACCCCCGGCACATGGAGCTTTCCCCCGAGGCCTTCCTCTCCAAGACCTACGCGGCCGAGAGGAGGAGGCTTATTGGGGAGAGGGCCCTTCCCCGGGTCCTTCCCGGGCTCCGCCCCGAGGGGACGGTCTACCTCGCGGCGGCGGACGGGGAGGTGATGGTCTCCCTCATCCAGTCCAACTACCAGGGATTTGGCTCGGGGGTTTTGGTGCCGGGGACGGGGATCGCCCTGCAGAACCGGGGCCTGGGCTTCAGCCTGGAAGAGGGGCACCCGAACCGGGTGGGGCCGGGGAAGAGGCCCTTCCACACCATCATCCCGGGCTTTCTCACCCGGGAGGGGAAGCCCCTTGGCCCTTTTGGGGTCATGGGGGGGTTTATGCAGCCCCAGGGGCACGTCCAGGTGGTGGTGGGCCTGGCGGACCTCGGGCTGAACCCCCAGGCGGCCCTGGACCGGCCCCGCTGGCAGGCGGTGCCGGGGGACGAGGTGCTTCTGGAGCCCGGCATCCCCCAGGCCACGGTCCTCTTTCTCAAAGACCTGGGGCACCGGGTGCGCTACGAGGCGGAGTACGGCTTCTTTGGGCGGGGCCAGGCGGTTCTTCGCCTTGGGGAGGCCCTTTGCGCCGCCTCGGACCCCCGGGCGGAGGGGCTAGCCCTGGCCCTTTAAAGCAAGGCCTCGGACCCAGCCCTGGGCGGGAGGCCTAGGAGGCGTTTGAGGCCCAAGGCGGCCTCCACCCCTTGGGTGCCGTAGTTGTTGTTGAAGATGACGAAGACCCTTTCCGCCCGCTCCGCCAGGGTGCGGGTGGCCTCTGCCAGGTCCAAAAGCTCTTCCTCGGAATACCGCCAGTTGAAGCGCTCGTAGGGCTTTTGGTGGGGTCCCTTCCAGGTTTCGGTGTTCCGGCCGTGGCAGCGGAGCACGGCCACGGGATGGGTGGGCTCCAGGACCCTCGGTGGGGCCTCCGGGTGGGGGGGCGCGTCCACGCTCACGTGGATGAGGCCGAGGCGCATAAGCTCCCGCTTCACGAACCCCCAGGCGGTGTACCACTTGGGGTTGCGGAACTCCACGGCCACCCAGTATCCCCGGGTCCTCTCCGCCAGGCGCTCCAGGTACCGGAAGCTCCTGGGTTTGGGCTCGGTCCAGGGAGGGAGGCCGAAGTGGAGGTAGCCCAGCTTACCCGCTTCCCTCAGGGGTTCTAGGGCGGCGAAGAAGCGTCCCCAGGATTCCTCCACCACCTCCTCCGGTACCTCCCGCTGGGGGAGGTGGCCCTCCTTTTGGGGGAGGAGGGCCCTCAGGTCCTTGGGAAGGGCACCCGCCTCGAGGCCGTGCCCGGTGAAGGCGGAGAAGGCCTTGACGTGGAAGAGGAAGCCCTTTGGCGTCCTCTCCGCCCACTTCCGCACCACCTCGAGGCGGGGTAGGGCGTAGAAGGTGCTGTCCACCTCCACGGTGTCCAGGTGTTGGGCGTAGTAGCGAAGGCGCCTTTCCGGGTGGTGCCTCACCTCTTTGGGGTACCAGCCCGAGGCCAAGAGGGTCTCGTCCGTCCAGCTGGCCGTGCCCACGCGGATTTCCGCCACGCCCTCATGGTAGGGCAAGGGCGTGGGGCCAGGTGGCGTTTAGCCCGTTTTCTCAACTTCCAAGGCTTTCCTCGCCTGGCGGGCCAGGTGCAAAAGCTCGTGGGCCAAAGCCTCCAGGGCTCCCGGGCGCAGGCGGTAGTAGATCCAGCGCCCTACCCGCACCCCTTCCACCAGCCCCGCTTCCCTCAGGATGCGAAGGTGGTGGCTCACGGTGGGGGCGGAAAGGCCCGTTTTCTCCTTCAGGTGGCAGAAGCAAACCCCAAGGGCATCCGGGACCGGGACGGCAACGACGACAACATCGCCGTGAAGTGCTACGACCACGGGGGCTCGGGCCAGGGCTTTGAGGACAACTACGGCGCCGGGAAGCTCTTCTTCTCCGCCCTCTCCGTGAAGCACATCGCCATCCACAACCGCCCCGCCTACAACTCCGAGGTCTGGGGAAGCCGGGAAAGGGGCGTCCACGAGCTGAACTACACCTACGAGGACGCCCGGCTTGCCGACACCATCGTCCTCTGGGGGGCGAACCCCTACGAGACGGCCACGGTGTTCTACGCCGAGCACATGCTCCCCAACCTCCAGGGGGCTACGGTGGCGGAGAAGCAACAGGTCTTTGATCGGGGCGAGCCCGCCGAGCCCGGGTACCTGATCGTCATCGATCCCAGGAAGACCAGCTCCTACACCCTGGCCGAAGCTGTGGCCAAGGACCGCGTCCTCCTCCTCCAGCCCAACCTGGGCACGGACTACATCCTGGCCAACGCCATCGCCCGGGCGGTTTGGGAGAAGGGCTACTACGACATGGCCTACCTCCAGGCCCGCACGGACATGGCCCTCTTTGAGGAGTACAAGGCCAAGAGCCTCAAGCTCCAGGTGCCCTACAGCGAGTTCATGGCCCAGGCGGAGCGCATTACCGGTGTGCCCCGGGCCCTGATAGAGAAGGCCGCCGACTGGATCGCCAAGCCCAAGGTGGGCCGCTTCAAGCGCCGCACCCTCACCATCTACGAGAAGGGCATCATCTGGAACATGAAGAACTACGACCAGGTGGCGGCCATCGTCCAGCTCGCCGTCCTCACCCACAACATCGGCCGGCCTGGCACGGGCTGCGGCCGCCAGGGCGGGCACCAGGAGGGGTACGTCCGGCCCCCTGCCCCCACCCCGGGCTCCATCTACCGGGGCGGGCCTCCCGTCAACGTGGACAAGTTCCTCGTGGAGGGGAAGGGCAAGTTCTACTGGGTCATCGCCACCGACCCTTACCTCTCCACCCCCAACAGCCAGGTCTTCCGCAAGCGCATCCACGAGCGCACGGAGAAGCTCACCAAGGCCCTGGGCGCCGGGGGCGAGCCCGGGACCATCCAAGAGCGGGCAAAGAAGATCCTGGACATCCTCTACCAGGACCCCGACGCCCTCTTCCTGGTGGTCCAGGACATCTACATGACGGAGACCGCCCGGGACGCCCACCTCATCCTCCCCGCCGCCGCCTGGGGCGAGGCCAACGATACCTCCATCAACTGCAACAGCCGCCTCCTCCGCCTCTACGAGAAGTTCATGGACCCGCCCGGGGAGGCCAAGCCCGACTGGGAGATCTTCAAGTGGGTGGGCCTGCGCATCGCCGAGCTCTACCGGGCCGAGGGGAAGCTGGAAGAGGCGAAGAAGTTTGAGTTCGGCAAGAACTGGAACACGGACGAGGACGTTTTCCTCGCCGGGGCCGAGGAGTTCAGCGATAACGCCGTGTCCGAAGAGGACGAGGCCAAGCTGGAGGCGGAGAACTACAAGGGGGTCACCTACAAGTTCCTCAAGGAGGTGGGCCAGCGAGGCATCCAGACGCCGGTGCGCCGCGACCCCAAGACGGGGAAGCTGGTGGGTACGGTGCGCCGCTACACCCACAAGTTCGGTACCCCCGACGGCAAGTTCAAGTGGTACGGTACCGACGACTGGGAGGGCTACCCCGCCGAGGTGGCCAAGTACCTGGAAGGGGAGAAGGCCCGGCAGTACCCCTTCTGGGTCACCACCGGTCGGGCCCAGACCATTTGGCAGACCGCCTACCACGACCGCCACCTCCCCGAGAAGGCCCTGGCTTTGCCCCTCCCCTACGTGGAGGTGAACCCCGAGGACGCCAAGCGCCTCGGCCTCCAGTCCGGGGACCTGGTGGAGGTCTACAACGAGGAGGGGAACGGCACCTTCCTGGTCTACGTCACGGACGCCGTGAAGCCGGGCATGCTCTTCCTGGTGATGTACCACTGGCGGGGCACCTCCAACTCCCTGGTCTCCGACTACACCGACCCCAAGACCACCATCCCCTGGTACAAGGGGACGCGGGCCAACCTCAGGAAGGTGGCGGGGGCCCTCCCCTCCGTGCAGCAGACGGCGAGCTTCCTGCAGCAGAACAAGTTCGGGGATTGAGCCTTCGGTTTTCCTGGGCCCCGGCCCAAGGCCGGGGCCTTTGCCCTCTCCTGCCGCCCTGTACCATGGGGGCATGGAGTCCTGGCCCAAGCCGCGCCTGGTGGTGAGCGCCTGCCTGGGGTTCGCCGCGGTGCGCTACTCCGGGGAGCTCATCCCCGACAAGATCGTGGCCGCCCTAAGGGCCCATGTGGACTTCCTCCCCGTCTGCCCCGAGGTGGAGATCGGCCTCGGGGTGCCGAGGCCCGTGGTGCGCCTGGTGCGGGGGGAAGGGGGTCCCAGGATGGTCCAGCCCCGGACCGGGGAGGACCTCACGGAGAGGATGCGGGCCTTCGGCCGGGGGTTCCTCGAGGGGTTGGGACCGGTGGAGGGCTTCCTCCTCAAGAACCGCTCCCCCTCCTGCGCCCTCAAGGACGCCAAGGTCTACGCCCACCCCGAGGGGGGCGGGGTGGTGGGGAAGGGACCGGGGCTTTTCGCCCAGGCGGTGGAGGAGGCCTTCCCCCTCCTTCCCAAGGAGGACGAGGGGAGGCTTACCAACCCCCGCATCCGGGCCCACTTCTTCACCCGGGTCTTCGCCCTCGCCCGGCTTCGGCGGGTGGGGGACCTTCCCGGCCTCATGGCCTTTCACGCCCGCTACAAGCTCCTCCTCATGGCCTACAACCAGAAGGAGGCCAGGGCCCTTGGCCGCCTCCTCGCCGGGGCCCAGGGGAGGCCCTTCCCCGAGGTCCATGGGGCCTACGAGGAGGGGTTTTTGCGGGCCACGGGGAGGCCTTACCGCCTCGGGGCCATGGCCGACGCCCTCTTCCACGCCTTTGGCTACTTCAAGAAGGCCCTCGGCGCCCAAGAAAAGGCCCACTTCCTGGATCTCCTCGTGGACTTCCGGGAGGAGCGCCTTCCCCTCGAGGCCCCCCTGGCCCTCCTCGCCTCCTGGGCCCGGCGCTTCCACGAGCCCTACGTGGAGGCCCAGGCCCTCTTGGAGCCCTACCCCCGGGCCCTGATGCGCGTTCCCGAGGCCTAGAGAAACCGGGCGAAGATCCGGCCCAGGGCCTCAGGACGGGTCAAGCCACCTCCCTTTCAGGGCCTCCCGCTGAACCCGGAGGAGGGGCTCGGTGTCCCACCACTCCCGGGCCAAGCGGGAAACGTAGCTCCCTAGGTTCAGAGGTCGTCTACACCCGCTCCACCCGCCCCCGGGCCTCCTTCGGGTTCCTCGCCCCGATGGCGAAGAGGGCGGTCCTGAGTTCCTCCAGGTAGTCCCGGATCCAGGCCGCCGCCTTTCCCGCCCCCTCCAGGGCGGGCCTGAGGAGGGGCCTGGCCACCGCCACCAGGTCCGCCCCCAGGGCCAGGGCCTTGGCGGCTTCGGTGCCCGTGTAGACCCCGCCGGAGGCCACCAGGGGGAGGTGGGGCAGGACCTCCCGCACCTCCAGGAGGGCCTGGGCGGTGGGGATCCCGATCTCGCAGAGCTCCGGGTGGCGCACCTCCCCGAAGCGCACCCACTCCTCCACCCGGGCCCAGCTCGTCCCCCCGGCCCCGGCCACGTCCACCGCCGCCAAGGGAAGGTCGCGTAGGGCCAGGGCCGCTTCCCGGGAGAGGCCGTGCCCCACCTCCTTCACCATCACGGGGAAGGGGAGGGGGAGGAGCGCGGCGAGCCTCTCCACGAGGCCCCGGAAGTCCGTGTCCCCTCGCTGCACCGCCTCCTGGAGGGGGTTCACGTGGAAGGCGAGGGCGTCCGCCTCCAGCATCTCCACGAGCCGGAGGAGGTCGTCCCGCCCGTAGCGCCTGAGCTGGGCGAGGCCCAGGTTGGCGATGAGGAGCGCCTTTGGGGCCACCTTGCGCACCCGGAAGCTCCTTAAGGCCTCGGGTCGCTCCAGAAGGATCCTGCCCGAGCCCAGCATCATCCCCACCCCTAAGGCCTCCGCGGCCTCCGCCAGGGCCAGGTTGATCCTCTCCCCGTTTTCCTCCCCCCCGGTCATGGCCCCGATGAGGAAGGGGGCCTTCAGGGTCTTCCCCAGGAAGGGGGTGGTGAGGTCCACCTCGCCTAGGGCGAGGCCCGCCAGGGCCTGGTAGCGGAGGCGGAAGCCTTCCAGCCCCGTGGTGGTCCTCTGGAAGGCCACGTCGCCTTCCAGGCAGGCCTCGAGGTGCTTCCGCTTCCTCTCCCGGATGTTCACCCCCGCGCCTCCAGAAGGCCCTTAGGGGCCCTTTCCAGGCCCAGGTCGTGGGCGATGAGCCGGGCGGTCATCTTGGCGGACATCATCACGCTGGGCAGGCCCGCCCCCGGCTGGTAGCTCTGGCCCACCAGGTAGAGGCCCCGCACGTCCTCGGAGCGGTTTTTGGGGCGGAAGGAGGCCGTCTGCCAGAGCACGGGCTCGGGACCGAAGGCGTTGCCCAGGTGGCTATTCAGGGTCCACTGGAAGTAGTCCGGGGTGATGAAGTGGGTGTAGACCAGGCGGTCCATGAGCCCGGGGAGGTACCCCGCCTCGTCCAGGTAGCGGAGGGCCTTCTCCAGGTACTGGGGGCCGAGCCTTGCCCAGTCCAGGCCGCTCCCGTTGTGGGGCACGGGGATGAGGGTGTAGGCCGCGTGGTGCCCCGGGGGGGCCAGGGAGGGGTCGGTGAGGGTGGGAAGGTGGAGGTAGTGGGCGAAGTCCTCGGGGAGGACCTTCCGCCAGAAGATGTCCCGGAGAAGCCCCTCGTAGCGATGGGAGAAGAGGACGTTGTGGTGCTTAAGCCTTTCCCCCTCGTCCCCCCGGGCCTTGAAGCCGAAGTAGGCCACGAAGAGGCTCAGGGAAAGCCTTGTGCGCTTGAGGCGCCAGTCGCCGTGCCAGAAGCGGTCCTCGGGGGCGAGAAGCTCGCCGTAGGTGTGGACGTAGTCGGCGTTGGAGACCACGAGGTCGGCCTCAATCTTCTCCCCGTCCTGAAGCACCACGCCCACGGCCCGGCGCCCCTTGGTGAGGATGCGGCGCACGGGGGCGCCATAGCGGATTTTCCCCCCGAGCTCCTCCAGCTTCCGCACCAGGCCCCGCACCAGGGCCCCCGTCCCCCCCATGGCGAAGTGCACCCCCCAGCGGCGCTCCACAAAGTGGATCATGGCGTAGAGGGCGGGCACCTGCAGGGGGTTTCCCCCGATGAGGAGGGACTCAAAGGAGAAGATCTGCCGGGTCTTGGGGCTCTTGAAGTAACGGGAGACCAGGGAGAAGAGGGGCCGCACGGCGTCCAGCCGGAGGAGGTCCGGGGCCACCTTGAGGAGGTCCAGGAGGCTGCCGAAGTGGGTGAAGCCGAGCTCCAAAAAGCCCTTCTGGAAGAGGGCCTTGGCGTGGCCCTCAAAAAGGCGGTAGCCCTCGAGGTCCTCCGGGGCGAGGCGGGCGATCTCGCCCTTCAGGTGCTCGGGGTCGTCTTTGTAGTCAAAGTGGGTGCCGTCCGGGAAGTGGAGGCGGTAGAAGGGGTCTAAGGGGACCAGCTTCACGTAGCGCTCCGTCTGCTTAAGCCCCCCCTCCTCGGGGAAGTCGGGGTAGAGCCTGGGGTCGCCTGGAGCGGTGGCGAAGAGGTCCTCCAGGAAGGGGGGGACGGTGATCACCGTGGGGCCCATGTCAAAGGTGAAGCCCTGGGCCCGGTGCACAAAGGCCCTTCCCCCAGGCCCCGGGAGCTTCTCCAGGACCAGGACCTGAAGGCCCATGGCGGCAAGCCGGATGGCCGCCGAGAGCCCTCCCACCCCGCTTCCGATGACGATGGCCCGCATGGGGAGGAGTCTACCAGGCCCAGGGCCAAAAGAGTTGGGCCTGGCCCACACAGGGGGCTACCCCCGGGAAAGGAGCCTCGGGCCGGAGAGGGAGAGGAGAAGGAAGCCCAAGGCCGAGGCCCCGTAGACCCCCTCCACCCCCATGGCCCGGCCCAACCCCCCGGCGAGGAGGGCCCCGAGAAGCCCGAAGAGGCCGCTCACCAGGGCTACCGCGCCTCCTAGGCGGCCCAGGAGGGCGTCCGGGGCGAGGCGCTGGCGCAGGGAGAGCTCCAAGACCGTCCCCGCCACGGCGCTCACCCCTGGCAGAAGGGCGAGGCCGAGGGCGAGGCCGAAAGGGGGAAGCCCGAGGAGCCCGCCGAAGGCCAGGGCGTCCAGCCCGAAGAGGAGGGCCAGGGCCCTACCTGGACCTAGGGGTGCCAGCCGGGCCGCCAAGAGCCCCCCCAGGGCCCCGCCCAGGCCGAAGACGCCGGAGAGGAGGCCGAAGCCTTCCGGCCCGTAGGCCTTCAGGGCGAGGAGGGGCAGGAGGGCGTAGGCCATGACCCGCAAAAGGTCGCCGAGGCCCACCAGCAGGAGGACCTTGCGGAGGAGGGGCGCCTCCAGGAGGAAGGCGAGCCCGGCGAAAAGCCCCTCCTTGGCCCTCCCTTCCGGGCGCACGGGGCCGGGAAGCCCTAGGAAGGGCAGGGCGGCGAGGAGAAAGGCCCCCGAGGCCGCGAGAAGGGGATACGTCCACTCCCGGGCGAAGAGGAGGCCCCCCAGGCCGCTCCCCAGAAAGCCCGCGAGGAGGAAGGCGCTGGAGACCAGGCCATGGGCCCACTCCAGCCTGTCCCGGGAAACCAGGCGGGGCACCAGCACCCGCCCCGCGGCGAAGAGGCCCAGCGCCCTTCCCAGGAGGTAGAGGGCGAGGAAGGCCCCGGGGCCGAGGGCCCCCAAGGCCAGGGCGGAAATCCCCACCGCGCCTCCCCGGAGGAGGAGGGCGAAGAGATGGGCCCTCTTCCGGTCCACCCGGTCCAGGAGGTACCCGGCGAAGGGGGCCAGGACCGAGGCACCCCAGCCGATGGCGTGCTGAACCCCCAGGAGAAGAGGGTTTCCTTGGGCGGCGAGCCAGAGGGCCGTCCCCGTGTCCCAGAGCTCCTCCGCGAGCCCCGAGAGGAAGAGGGAAAGGAGGAGGAAGGCCATTGGGACCAGTTTTCCCCAGGCCTAGACTTCCGGGTCAGTCCGCCCTCACACTTCCCAGGGGTTCAGGAGGGGCACGGGGAGGTGGCGGAAGCCCTCGGTGTTTCGGGTGACCAGGGTCAGGCCGTGCCGGAGGGCCGTGGCCGCCAGCATGGCGTCCAGAGGGGAAAGAGGCCTGCCCTCCACCAGGGCTTTCCCCGTGAGTTCCCCCCAGATCTCCATCACCTCGGCGTCCAAGGGGAGAATTCGCCCAGAGAAGCTCTCCTTCAGCTCCGAAAGCCAGATGGCGAGGGTGGGCCGCCGGGCTTCCGGGGCCCGGGCTACCCCCTGGGCGAGTTCCCCAAGGGTTAGGGCCGAGAGGTACGCCTCCCCCACCTTGAGCTGGCGCAAAAAGGCGAGCACCCTGGGATGGGGGCGCTTTTTGAGGGGTTCGGAGACCACGTTGGTGTCCAGGAGGTACTTCAGAGCTCCACCTCCCGGAAGCCCGCCTTTGGCCTTTGGAAGAGGGCTTCCACCTCCTCGTTGGGAAGGGTCTTGGGGGGCCTAAGGGCCTCGAGGACCGAGGTCTCCTCCCCGACGAGCCGGGCGTAGGTCTCCCAGTCCAGCACCACCACCGCCTTCTTGCCCCGGCGGAGGACGAGCTGGGGCTCGCCCCTAAGGGCCCGCTCCACCACCTCCGAGAAGCGGGCCTTGGCCTCCTGGAGTTGCCAAACGGCCTTCACCCTTTCAGGGTACCCGGAATAGACCGGTCTGTCTAGTTGAGACGGGGGGGCCAGGGTCAACCCCTCGGTGAGGCTTTGCCGGGGCTCCACGCCGGCCCGGGTCGGCATGGCGCCTACACCTCCCGCCCCTTCCAGCGCTTCCCCGGGAGGAGGGCCCGGAGGTACACGGGAAGGAGGAGAAGGGGGGCGAGGGGGGGGAGGAGGCCGGGCCAGAGGGGCCCCCCCAGGGCCCACTGCACCGCCAGGCGCTCCAGAAGCCCCATAAGCCCGAGCTCCCACCGCCCGAAGAGCCAGGGGAGGGTGTAGAGGGCGAGGTGGTAGAAGGCGGAGCCCAGGAGGAGGGCGGGGTTCTTTAGGTGGACCGCCAGGAAGTTCTTCGCGAAGCCCGCCACCGCCTCCACATAGCCCCGGTACATCCGCGCCCGGAAAAGCCCCCCGCCCAGGAAGAGCCCGTAGGCCCCCATCCGCCTCGCCAGGGCCACGTCCTCCAAGACCTCCCCCTTCACCGCCTCGTGCCCCCCGATGGCGAAGTAGGCCGCCCTTCGGAAGGCCAGCACCTGGCCGTTCGCCACCCGTAGGCGCTCCAGGAGGGGGTGGGGGAGGAAAGAGAAGAGCCCGTTCATCACAAAGGCCACCAGGGCGCCTTCCCTAGGGCCCACCTCCTGCCGGGGGAGGGCGGAGACCATCTCCTTCCCCTCCAGGGCCTCCAGAAGCCCGCCGAGGGCTCCCTCTTCCCAGAGGACGTCGGCGTCGGTGAAGACCAGGACCTCCCCCCGGGCCTCCTGGGCGAGCTGGAAGCAGGCCCAGTTCTTCCCCGTCCAGCCCGGGGGCGGGGGGGTGCCCCGGAGGAGGCGGAAGGTGGGGTGGTGCCCCGCCACCTCCAGGGCCGCTTGGGCGGTGCCGTCCTCGGAGAGGTCGTCCAGGACCAGGACCTCGAGGGCCCCCTGGCGGAGGAGGGCGGGGAGGGTCTTCTTTAGGTTCTCCGCCTCGTTCCGGGCCGGGACGAGGAGGGAGGCCGTGGGCCATGGGGGGGTAGGGCGGGGCCTTAAGCGGAGGAAGGCGAGGAGGTTAAAGAGGAGGCCGAGCCACCTCAGGAGGAGGAAGAGGAAGACCCCGAAGAAGAAGTCCCCCGTCATGGGAGAAGCCTCACCAGAGGGTGAATCCATTCCTCCAGGCTCCGCCTTCCCCGAAGCACCTCCCGAAAGCCCTCCGGCACCTCCCTCGGGTGGGTGCGGACGAGGAGGGCGTCAAGCTCCTGCAGAAGCCCACCCAGGGCGCCCTCCAGGTTTCCTTCCGGGGGAAGGGGCTTCCCCACCCAGAGGAAGGCCTCGGGGTGCTCGTAGCCCCGGAGGACCACCCTCAGGGCCACGGGGAGGAGGGGGACCCCCGCCTTCCGCGCAAGCCACGCAGCTCCTTTCCGAAGGGGCCCCAGGGGCCCCGGGTAGCGCATCTCCCCCTCGGGGAAGAGGGCCACCCACTCTCCCCCCATGAGCCTCCTCAGGGCCTCCCGGACCCTCCCCGCCTCCAGGGTCCCGGCGAGCTTGAGCATGGGGAAGGCCCTGAGGTTCTCCTCGGCCACCAGGAGGCTCGTGGGCTTCCGGTAAAGCCTTCCCAGGAGCCACACCAGGTGCCCGTCAAAGAAGTTGTGGTGGTTCAGGGCGAGGACCAGGGGTCCTCCGGGGGCCTCCCCCCGCAGGTAGACCCCCCGGAGGCTCCCTTTTAGGCTTCGGAGGAGGAGGGCCTCCACCAGGAGGCGCAGGGCCTTGCCCGTGGGCCTATCCTTGAGGGTCTCCCAGAGGTCGGCCACGGGGCTATCTTAGGCGCCTCAGGGCCTCGGGGTGCCAGGCCAGGAGGAGGCCCTGGACCACGGCCAGGTTGGTGCAGAGGAAGAAGACCATCTCCTCCAGGGGAAGCCCCAGGACCCCTAGGCCCAGGGTGTACTGGGGGGAGATCCACCAGATCCCTTCCCGGATGGCCCAGGCGTCGGCGAACCAGAGATAGAGGGTGGGGAGGCCCGCCCCGAGGAGGAGGGCCCGCCGCCAGCCCCAGAGGAGGTCTCCCCCGAAGGCCCACTGCAGGACGAAGACCGAGGCGAAGTAGGCGAGGGTGAGCCCCAGGTAAAGCCCCTTCCCCTCGAGGGCGAGGAGGAGGACCCCCAGGGCGGCCGCGAGGAGCCACACCCCGCCCCCCACCACCCGGGCGAGGCCCCGCCCCGCCGAAGGCGGCGCCCCCGCCACCCGGTGGAGGAAGGCCCCGGTGAGGAGGGGCTGGAGGAGGAAGAAGAGGTACTCCTCCAGGGGCACGTAGCCCAGGCGCAGGAGGACCCTGCCCTCCGGATAGCCCCAGACGCCTTTCCACACCAGGTAGTTGTCCCAGGGGGTGGTGTAGAGGAGGGCGATGAGGGGCATGAGGAGGTAGGCCCAGAGCCTGGGGGGCCGGGGAAACCCGGTGGCCCAAAGGACCAGGAGGGGAGGAACGAGGAAGACGAGGTGGAAGGCCAGGTAGGTCACGCCCGCACCCCCTCCCTTGGCCGGGCGGGAAGCCCGCCCTCGGGCCTCAGGGTCACCTGGGCGAGGACCCGGGGGAAGGGGAGGGGGTTTAAGCGGAAGCGGCGGAAGAAGGCTCTGAGGACGATGGGGCCCTCGAGGAGGGCGAAGTCCCGCCCCAGGCAGAGCCTCTGGCCCAGGCCAAAGGGGAAGTAGCGCCCCGAGGGGGTTCCCTTTTCCTCCAGGAAGCGTTCAGGCCGGAAGGCTTCCCCATCGGGGAAGTAGAGCCTCTGGGTCACGTAGGGGGAGAGGACCAGGGTGGTGCCCGGGGGGAGCCGATCCTTTCCCAGGAGGAGGGGCCTCTCCAGCCTCCGGGTGAGGACCCAGGCGGGGGGGAAGAGCCTCAAGGCCTCCTGGAAGGCGGCGAGGGCCGCTTCCTCGCTCTGGGCCACATGTTCCTGCCAGTCGGGGCGGTGGGAGAGGAGGAGGAGGGACCAGGTGAGGGCGCTGGCCACGGTCTCGTGCCCCGCCACCAGGAGGGTCACGGCCTCGCTCAGGGCGCGCTTTCGGGGGAGGCGGCTTAGGGGCGGGTGGGCGATCAGGCCCTCCGCCTCCCGGTAGAGGGCGGCCCGGTCCTTACGGAAGCGGGCCTCGGCGGGGAGGTGGAGGAGGGCCAGGGGGCTCCGGGTCTGGGCCATGATCCGGTCCAGGGCCTTGAGGGCGTGCTCCGCGAGGCTTGGGGAGAGGGGCTTCCCGAAGAGGGCCCGCCCGAGGAGCCGTAGGGAGAGGGCGAGCATCTCCCGGTCCAGGTCCCGCTCCTCCCCCCGCCACTCCCTGAAGAAGGCCCGGGCCTCCTCCTCCACGGCCCCCCGGTAGGCCCGCACCGCCCTGGGCAGGAAGGGGTCCTTGAGGGTCTTGCGCGCTTCCTTCCAGCTTTCCCCCCAGTCAGTAAGGAGGCCCCTCCCCGTGAGGCGGGAGAGGGCCCGGTACTGGAAGGTGGCCTTGGTGGGCCCTTCGGCGAGGAGCGCTTCCTCCACCCCCTCGGGGTCGAAGACCAGGGCCAGGGGGAAGCGGGGCAGGGGAAGGAAGAGCCTGGGGTGGGCCCGGCCCCACTCCAGGAGGACGGCGAGGGGGTCTTCCTGGAGGCGCTTTAGGTGGGGAAGGACCTCCTTGAAGGAAAGCCGCTCCATGGGGGCATTCTACTTGCGCACCAGGGGGCAGTACCCGGAGCGGGCCATGAGGAAGGCCAGGAGGGCGAGGCCCAGGGAGAGGGGCTTTTCCGGGCGGAAGAGGGCCAGGCCCAGGAAGAGGAGGGCCATGGCGTAGCGGAAGAGGGCGATGGCCCGCAGGGCCTTTTGGGGGTCGCGCACCTGGAACATGGCCCTACCCTACCCGGCCTCCTCCGGGGGGAGGGTGGCCTGGCCTACCAAGCCCCGGGCCAGCTCCAGGTAGCGCCGCCTCGCCTCCTCCAGGTCCACCACGGGGTCCTTGGGGGCGTAGGAGGGGTACTCCGGGGCCCAGCGCTTAAGCCACCTCCCCTCGGGGTCGTGGCGCTCCCCTTGGGCCACGGGGTTGAAGACCCGGAAGTAGGGGGCGGCGTCCACCCCCAGCCCCCCCGCCCACTGCCAGCCCTGGAGGTTCACCGCCCGGTCGCCGTCCAGGAGGAGGTGGCGGAAGGCCTCCTCGCACCTTTGCCAAGGGAGGAGGAGGTACTTCACCGCGAACTGGGCCGCCACCATCCGCGCCCGGTTGGAGAGGAAGCCCGTGGCGTGGAGCTCCCGCATGGCGGCGTCCACCAGGGGGACGCCCGTCCTCCCCCGGTACCAGGCCTGGAAGGCCTCCTCGTCTTCCCGCCAAGGGAAGGCCTCGTAGCGGCGGTCCAGGGGCTTTTCCGCCATCCAGGGGAAGCGGTGGAGGAGGTGGTAGGAGAAGTCCCGCCAGAGGAGCTCCGAAACCCACTTCCTCGCCCCTTCCCCGCCGCGCCTTTCCGCTTCCCACGCCGCTTCCCGGGGGGAGAGGACCCCCAGGGCGAAATAGGGGGAGAGCCTCGAGCCCCCTTCCCCGTCCAGCCGGTCCCGCTCCAGGGGGTAGCGGGCAAGCCCCCTCTCCAGGAAGGCCAAAAGCTTCCCTCTGGCCGCCTCTTCCCCCGGAGCGGGGAGGGGGGCGTCGGAGGCCTCCTGGGGAATCTCCCCCTCTTCCGGGGCCTGGGGCAGGGCCAGGGGGGCGGGGAGGGGAGGCTCGGCCCCCCGGTATTGGCGGCTGAAGGGGGTGTAGACCCGGTAGGCCCGGGGGAGGTCGGGGGGGACGAGGTGGGGGGCGGGGAGGAGGTGGAGGGGGACGGGCAGGGCCTCCTTCACCCTCCCGTCCCGGTAGCGGCCGTAAGGGGTGTGGCTCCTCAGGGCGTAGACCGCCTTGGCCCTGAGCCTCTTCGCCGCCTCCGGCACCTTTTCCCAGGGAAGGCCCTCCAGCACCCAAAGGGCCCCGCCCCGGGCCCGGTAGGCCTCCCGGAGGGCCCGGACGTTTTCCAGGAACCAGGCCCGCCTTCTGGGGGAGGTCCTCAGGTGGTGAGGGTCCAGGACCACGAGCCCCACCACGGACCCTTGGGAGAGGGCCTGAAGGAGGGCCGGGTGGTCGGAGAGGCGGAGGTCCGCGCGGTGCCAGACCAGGACCATGGGCCTAGGGTAGCTCCCCCGCCGGGGCCCGGGCGGCGAGGAGGGCTTTGGGGAGGAGCCAGAGCCTTTCCCAAGGCTTCAGGTGGGCCCGGTGGTGGAGGTTGTCGTAGCCTTGGAGGCGGAGCTTGTCCAGGATGCCCTGATACTGCAAGGCGGCGAGGGCGATGGCGGCCCGGCCCACCCGGAGGTGCTCGAGGCCGGAAAGCCCTTCCCGGTAGAGGGCCCGGGCCTTCCCCTCCAGGTAGGCCATGAGGCTCCGGTACCCCGGGGAGATGCGCCCCGCCCGCAGGTCTTCCACCCGCACCCCGTGGGCCCGGAGGAGGTCCAGGGGCAGGTAGACCCGGTCCCGCCTGAGGTCCTCTCCCACGTCCCGGAGGATGTTGGTGAGTTGCATGGCCTGCCCCAGCTTCACCGCCTTCTCCGCCGCCTTCTCCCCCCCGGCGATGGGGGCCATCATCCGGCCCACGGTGCCCGCCACCTGGTAGCAGTAGCGGAGGAGCTCCTCTTCGGTCTTGAGCCGCACGGGGCCGAGGTCGGTCTGGAAGCCCTCCCGCATGTGGAGGAAGGCCTCAAAGGGGATGGGCCAGCGCTCCAGGGCCCAGGCCAGGCCCTTCTCCCACTCGGAAAGGGGCTCCCCCCGGTAGGCCCGCTCCACCCCTTTCCACCATTCCTCCAGGGCCAGAGGGCCCCCGCCCTCCCCGTCCACGGCCTCGTCCCCCAGGCGGCAGGCGGCGTAAACCGCCCAGGCCCCCTTGCGGGCCTCCTTGGGGAAGAGGAGGCTTCCCAGGTAAAAGGTGGCGGAGTGGGCCTTGAGGAGGCGGGATAGGGCGCGCCAGTCGGGTTCCATAGGGCCTTCCTTTCCCCTTCAGCCTACCCGTGGCTCCCGGGGGAGGACTTTTGTCCCGGTCACAAAGGGCGTGGGTGGACAAAAGCTTGACAAATCTTGTACAAGCGACTAGGCTAAGGGCATGACCCGCTCCGGGGGGTACACCATCGCCGAGGTGGAGGCCATGACCGGGCTTTCCGCCGAGGTCTTGCGCCAGTGGGAGAGGCGCTACGGCTTTCCCCGGCCCGGGCGCACCCCTGGGGGCCACCGCCTCTACACCCCGGAGGAGGTGGAGGCCCTCCGGGTGATCAAGCGCTGGCTGGCGGAAGGGGCCACGCCACAGGCCGCCATCCGCCGCTACCTGGCCCAGAGGGCGGAGCCCCAGGACCTGGAGGAGGGGCTCTACCGGGCCCTCCTCGAGGCCGACCTCGGGGAGGCCGAGGCCCTCTTCCGCCGGGGCCTCCGGCTTTGGGGGCCCGAGGGGGCCCTCCACCACCTCCTCCTCCCCGTCCTGCGCCGGGTGGGGGAGGGGTGGCACCAGGGGGAGGTGAGCGTGGCGGAGGAGCACCTGGCGACCACCTTCCTCCGGGCGAGGCTCCAGGAGCTTCTGGACCTGGTGGCCCAGCCCCTGGGGGAGCCCGTCCTGGTGACCACCCCCCCCGGGGAGCGGCACGAGATGGGGGCCATGCTGGCCGCCTACGTCCTCCGGCGCCGGGGGCTTCCCGCCCTCTACCTGGGCCCCGACACCCCCCTTTCCGACCTGAGGGAGCTGGCCCGGAGGTTGCGGGCCCGGGCGGTGGTGCTCTCCGCCCTGTTGCGGGAAGGCCTCGCCGCCCTCCCGGAGGGCGCCTTGGCGGGCCTCGCCCCCCGGGTCTACCTGGGGGGGCAGGGGGCGAGCCCCGAGGAGGCGAGGCGCCTTGGAGCTTCGTACGTCCAGGACCTCGAGGCCCTAAGCCGCGAGCTTGGGGACCCAGGAGAAAGGAGAGGAGCATGAAGAGGCTTGGCCGTAAGGAAATCGTCTACCTGAGGGGGGAGCGGGCCCAGACCCTCTACCGCCTGGAGGAGGGCCTGGTGCGCATCGTGGAGTTCCTCCCCGACGGGCGCCTCCTCACCCTGCGCCACGTCCTGCCGGGGGACTACTTCGGGGAGGAGGCCCTGGAGGGGAAGGCCTACCGCTACACCGCCGAGGCCATGACCGAGGCCCTGGTCCAGGGCCTGGACCCCGGGGTCATGGACCACCAGGCCCTTCACCAGGTGGCCAAAAACCTCGCCCGCCAGATGCGCCGGGTCCACGCCTACGAGGCCCACCTGCAGACGGGGGAGCTCCGCGCCCGCATCGCCCGCTACCTCCTCTTCCTGGCGGACACCCCGGCCTCGGCCAGGGACGGGCAGGGCCTCTACGTGACCGTCTCCCACGAGGAGATCGCCGACGCCACCGCCTCCACCCGCGAGTCGGTCTCCAAGCTCCTCTCGGACCTTAGGAGGGAGGGCCTCCTGGCCACCGCCTACCGCCGGGTCTACCTCCTGGACCTCGCCGCCTTGGAGCGGGAGGCGGAAGGCGCCTTGGAAGCGGCCTGATGCGGGTCTTCGTCGTAGGCGGGACGGGCTTCGTGGGCCAGGAGGTGGTGCGCCGCCTCCTCCTGCGGGGCCACACCCCCCTGGTCCTCGCCCGGAGGCCCAGGCCCCTGCCCCAAGGGGCGGTCCTCGTCCAGGGGGACATCGCCCGGGAGGCCCCGGACCTAGGGGGGGCGGAGGCTGCCATCTACCTGGCCGGCGTCATCCGGGAAAGGGGCCAGACCTTCCGGGCGGTGCACGTGGAGGGGGTGAGGAACCTCCTCAGGGCCATGGAAAGGGCGGGGGTGGGGCGGCTCCTCCACATGTCCGCCCTGGGGGCGAGGCCTGAGGCCCCAAGCCGCTACCACCGCACCAAGGCGGAAGGGGAGGCCTTGGTGCGCCAAAGCGGCTTAAGCCACGCCATCTTCCGCCCAAGCCTCATCTTCGGCCCCGGGGACGAGTTCTTCGGGAAGGTCCTGAGGGGGCTTGTCTGTAGCCCCCTGCCCTTTGTCCCCCTCATCGGGGACGGAAGCTTTCCCTTCCGGCCCGTGTACGTGGGGGACGTGGCGGAGGCCTTCGTGGGGGCCTTGGAGCGGGGCCTCGAGGGGACCTATGACCTGGTGGGGCCTAAGGAGTACACCTTCCGCGAGCTCCTCCTCTTGGTGATGGAGGTCCTGGAGCGAAGGAAGCCCTTTCTTTCCCTTCCCCTATGGCTCATGGACCGCCTCATCCCCCTCCTTTCCCCCCTGCCCTTTAGCCCCCTCACCCGGGACCAGTACCTCATGCTCAAGGAGGGAAACACCGCTCCCTTCCCCGAGGCCCTTAAAGCCCTTCTTCCCCAGCCCGTGGCCCTGGAGGCGGTGCTTCCGGGCTACCTTCGGTGCCGGTAGAGAGGGCAAAACAAGGGGCCCCTGAAGGGCCCCCTGCGTCGCCCTGCGAAGGGCTAAGAGGCTGTCGTAAAACTCCTCCACGAGGGGCTACGCGGCCCTGGCCAGCCGCTTCACCAACAAGCGTAGCATGCCCAAGTACACCCAAGCTTCGCTTACCCTAGGGTTGGCTTCATCGTCCTTGGCGAGCCGCCGGTTCCGCCCCAGCCAAGCAAAGGTCCGCTCCACCACCCACCGCTTGGGCAAGGGCTTGAACCCCCTCTCCCGCGGAATCTCCGGCACCTCATCCCCCTCCCGCACCCAGACCCCTCGCACCCCCGCGTAGGGACGGGCCACCACCTCAAGCTCCAGCCCCAGGGAAGAAGCCAACTCCTTGAGGCCCCGGTACCCCCAGTCCACGAAGAGCTTCCGCACCCGAGGCCAGGAGGAAAAGTCCATCCCCAGGAGCAAGGCCTGTCCACCCCACTTGTCGTGCTCGTTGGCGGGGTGCACGAAGGCCTTCAAAAGACGGCCCCCCGTGTCCGTCAGGATCTGGCGAGGCAAGATTAGCCCTTGCGGGCTGACCCATCACCAGAGCGCTGGGTGAACCATACCTCCCTTCTCGCTCCCGGTCCTGGGGAGCCAGGGCCTGGACGGCCTTCTCCCAAACGCCCTCCTTCTGCCACTTGCGGAAGTAGTGGTAGACGGTGGACCAGTGAGGCAGATCAGGAACGTACGCCTGCGGCGTGACGAGGCATAGCCCGCCACTTGATGCCGTTCTCCAGGACGTAACGTGCTTCCCCGTCAGGGGAACACCTTCTGGATGGCGTTAACGATTTCCCTCCTCGGCACCTTGGCGGGGCGGCCGCCGGGCTTGGGGGCAGGGATCAAGGGCTCCAGGAGGGCCCACTCCGCATCGCTGAGGTCGCTGGGGTATGCTCTACGAAGAGCCACCCTTCGAGCATATCAAACTTTTACGACAGCCTCTTAGAGGGGCTTGGGCGCCCCCATCCGGGCGTAAAAGGCGTGGGTGAGGGCGATGGCCAGGGCATCGGCCAGGTGGCTTGGGCTAGGGGGCTCCTTCAGCCCCAGGATGCCCCGCACCATAAGGGCCACTTCCTCCTTGGCGGCGTGTCCGTGGCCCGCTAGGGCCTGCTTCACCTGCATGGGGCCGTAGGCGTAGACCGTTACCCCCGCCTCAAAGGCCGCCACCAGGACCGCCCCCAGGGCCCAGCCCACCTTGTAGGCCAGCTCGTTTTGCCGGTAGAAGTACTGTTCCTCCACCGCCAGGGCCTCGGGGCGGAAGCGGAGGAGGGCTTCCCGCACCCGGGCGTGGATCCGCCCCACCCTCTCCTGGGCGGGTTCCCGGTGGGAGGTCTTCACCACCTCCCCGTGGAGGAGGCGGGCCCTAAGAGCCCCCTTGCCCTCCACCTCCACCACCCCAAGGCCCAGGTGGGTGATGCCCGGGTCTATGCCGGCCACCACCATCCGGCCTAATACCCCTCTCGCAGAAATCCTTTGCCCGAGGCCAGGCGTGAGGGCCCTGCGGGCCTTTTTTGCCGGGGCCTCCATGCTGCCTTGGGCCAGCATGAGGTGGTACAGGTGCCCCACCGGGGCGAAAGCCGCGGTGGGGGTCCCAAAAGGGCTTCCTCCCAGCCCGGGCTCGGGCATCCCATGTTGCGAAACCAACCTGCGGGCACCTAGTTGCCCCTCCTGGGCGGCAGGTCGGCGTCCCCGTAGCGGATGAAGGCGGGGATGTCAAAGTTATAGGGGTCGGGGTGGGTGGGGAAGTCCAGGGGGCGGGCGGGCCTGGGCACCACGGTGCTCTCCCCGAAGCCCGCGGCGATGAGGATGACCCGGAGCTCGTCCTGGGCCCGCTCGTCGTAGGTCACCCCGTAGAGGATGTCCACCTCCTCGTGGCCGGTGGCCTCGCGGATCCTTTCCACCACCTCCGCCGCCTCCATGAGGGAAAGGTCTTCCGAGCCCACCACGTTGAGGAGAAGCCGCCTCGCCCCCTCAATGGAGCGCTCCAGGAGGGGGCTCATGGTGGCCGACTTGGCGGCTTCTTCCACCCGGTTCTCCCCACGCCCCGCCCCGATGCCCATGAGCACCTGGCCCGCTCCCTCCAGGAGGGCCTTGACGTCGGCGAAGTCCACGTTGATGAGGCCGGGGAGGTTGATGACGTCGGTGATGCCCTTTACCCCGTGGTAGAGAACGCGGTCGGCGATGAGAAAGGCGTCCTTGAGGCTCATCTTCTTGTCCACCGCCGAAAGGAGGCGGTCGTTCTGGACCACCACCATGGCGTCCACCCGTTCCTTGAGGCGCTTGATCCCTTCCTCGGCGGCCTTGAGGCGCTTCGGGCCTTCAAAGCTGAAAGGGCGGGTAACCACGGCCACCGCCAACGCCCCCAGGCGCTTGGCGATCTCGGCCACCACCGGGGCGCTTCCCGTGCCCGTTCCTCCTCCCATCCCGGCGGTGATGAAAACCAAGTCGGCGCCCTCCAGGGCTTCGGCGATGAGGTCTTCGGCCTCGAGGGCCGCCTTCTCCCCGATCTCGGGGTTAGCCCCGGCGCCGAGTCCCCGGGTGAGCCTTTCCCCGAGCTGGATGCGGACATCGGCGAGGCTTTTGGCCAAGACCTGGGCGTCGGTGTTGGCAGCGATGAACTCCACTCCCGAAAGGCCCGCTTCGATCATGCGGTTCACCGCGTTGTTGCCCGCTCCCCCGAGGCCGATGACCTTGATAACGGCTCCTTGCATCTCCCCCTCCTCAAAACAGGTTGCTGAGAATCTCCTTGATCCGCGCCCAAATCCCTTCGCCTTTGGCCCCCTCTTCCCGCTTCTCTTTTCCCCGCCCCCGGCGGGCCTCGGGGGCGCGCACCGGCAGGGTAGCCCCGTAGCGCACCAGCCCCACGGCGGTGGCGTGGGCGGGGGTGGCCACCACATCGGTGAGGCCGGAGACCCCGTGGGGCTTGCCCAGGCGCACGGGGAGGCCGTACTGCTGGCGGGCCAGGAGGTCAAAACCCCTTAAGAGGGCGGTGCCCCCGGTGAGGACCACCCGGTTGATCCGGACCTCCAGAGGTCCCAAGGCCTCGTCCACCGACTGGCGGGCCAGATGGAGGATCTCCCTGAGCCGGGGCCGGATGATACGGGCAAGCTCTGGAGCGGGGACCTCCCCGAGGGAGCCACCTTCCTGGTTGATCTCCAAGACCAGCTCGGGGTCGGCCAGCTCCGGCAAGGCGGCCCCGTACTTTTTCTTCACCCGCTCGGCCTCCTCAAAGGGAATCTTCAGAAGCTGGGCGATGTCCTGGGTCACGTGGTCCCCTCCCAGGGGCAGGACGGCGGAGTGGGCCAGGCGGCCTTCCCGGAAGACGGCCACGTCCGTGGTCCCCCCACCCACGTCCAGAACCAGAACGTTCATCTGGTCTTCCTCGGGGAGGAGGGTCCCAAGGCCGCTGGCTAGGGTCTGGGCCACCAGGGCCTCAATCTCCAGGCCGGCGTCCTCCACCGCCCGGCGGAGGTTGGCCAGGGGCCCCCTGCCCGCCGCTACCAGGTGGACGTCCACCTCCAGGCGCACCCCCGCCATGCCCACGGGATCCCGGATGCCCTCCTGCCCGTCTACCTTGAACTCCAGGGGCAAGGCGTGGAGCAGCTCCAGCTCGGCGTCAAAAGGATAGGCCTTGGCCTGCTCAATGGCCCGCTCCACATCCGCCTGGGCGATGCTCTGCCCCCGGCGGATGGCGGCCAGGCCGTGGCTGGTGACGCTCTTCAGGTGTGGGCCCCCCACCCCTAGCACCACCCGCTCCACCCTAACCCCGGCCACCCGCTCCGCCTGGCGGAGGCTTTGGCGGATGGCCTCGCTGGTGCGCTCCAGGTTCACCACCACCCCCCGCCTGAGCCCTTGGGAGGGAGCGGTGCCCTCCCCGATGATGTCCAGAACGCCATCGGGAGCCAGCTCACCGATGACGGTGGTGACTTTGCTGGTGCCAACGTCCAGTCCGGCGATAATCATGGGCCTACGCTCACCCCCCAAGAATACAGGTAAATATGGCCTTCCCGCAAAGGAGCGCCTGCTTGGGCATACTCTAACAGAAACCGGGCCTTTTGGGCAAAGAGGGTCAAACCCTCGCCCTCCACCCAGTACCCCGCTGGGGTGTACCTGAGCCTCTTGGCCTTGGGAAAGGCCCGTGCCAGGGCCAGAAGGTCAGCCTTGGGCAGGGGACCCCGCCCTTCCACCCGAGGCCCTTGGGCCCAGGGGGCCCCGCCTGGGAGAAGGGTGCCGTCTTGGGCCAAGGCGGAGCCGTCCGCCAGGGGCAAGAAGGGCGTCCGTTCCCGGAGGACCAGGCGCACCGCGCCCGGCCTTGGCTTTTCCAAGCGGGCCTCCGCCACCCAGGGGTCCTGCCGGAGGGGGGCGAGACGGGAAGGGCCCACCCAGAGCCAGGCTTCCCCGGGATAAAGGCCCACCCGGGCGAGGACGTCTTCCCGTTTGAGGTGCTTTAGGCCCACTACCTCCACCTCTTCCACGGGGAAGAGGACGAGGCTGGCCACGTAGAGGGTGGCGAGGAGAAGGGAGGCCAGGAGGAGCCTCACGAGGCCCATTCTAGCCTCCGAGGGTGAGCCTTTCCCGAACTCACGGCCACACCTCCCATTCCAGCTCCAAGGGGAGTTCCTCTTGAATGCGCCGGAGAAGCTCCAGCACGTCCTTGGCTGTGGCCCGGCCCAGGTTGACGATGAAGTTGCCGTGCTCCAGGGCCACCATGGCGTCCCCCACCCGGAGGCCCTTGAGGCCCCTTTCGTCGATGAGCCTTCCCGCCGACTGCCCCGGCGGGTTTTTGAAGGCGCAGCCGGCGCTTTTCCGCTTGGGCTGGCCCTTGCGGGCGGCGTCCACTTCGGCCATCTTCTTGCGGATCTCCTCCAGGGGGCGCTCCTTAAGCTTTAACTTCACCCGGGTGACGATGCCCCCTTGGGGGAGGTGGCTTTTCCGATAGCCAAAGCCGAGCTCCGCCGGGGTGTAGATGCGGAAGGCCCCCTCGTGGAAGATCTCCACCGCCTCCAGGGCGTCCGCCATCTCCCCGAAGCGGGTGCCGGCGTTCATCTTCACCGCGCCTCCCACCTGGGCCGGGATGCCGAGAAGCCCCTCCAAGCCGGAAAGGCCGGCCCGGGCCGCCTCTTGCACCAGGAGGGGTAGCAAAACCCCCGCTCCCACCCAGCCCCCCAGGTCGTAGGCCTGGAACTCCCCGGCCAGGCGGATCACCCGCTCGGGCACGCCCTCGTCCATAACCAAGAGGTTGGAGCCGTTGCCCAGGACCCGGTAGGGGGCCTCCGTGGCCTTCTTGAGTTCCTCGCGGGTCTCCACGGTCCAAAGCTCCGCCGGGCCTCCCACCCCCAAGGTGGTGAGGTCCTTGAGGAGGACCCGTTCAACCCTCATGGACCAACCTCCAGGCGAGTTCCGTCACGTCTCCCGCCCCTAGGGTAAGCCAAAGGTCCTCCGGGGCGGCCGTGGCCCGGGCGTAGGCCAGGGCCTCCTCCTTGTCCAGGAAGCGGGCCTCCACTCCCTGGCGGCGAAGCTCCTCGGCGATCCTTGCGCTCAGCTCCCCGGGGGAAACCTCCCCCCTTTCTCCGGCGGTGTAGGTGGGGAGGACCACCACCTCCTGGGCCAAGGCCAGGGCCTCCACGAACTCCTCCCAAAGGGCCTGGGTGCGGAGAAGGCGGTGGGGCTGGAAGAGGACCCTTAGGCGCCTTCCCAAGTGGCCCGCCGCCTCGAGGGTGGCCCGCACCTCCGTGGGGTGGTGGGCGTAGTCGTCCACCACCAAGGCCCCCCGCACCTCCCCCACCCTCTGGAAGCGCCGCCCTACCCCGGGGAAGCGGCCTAGCCCCTTCAGGATGGCCTCGGGGGCCACCCCCAGGGCTAGGGCGGCCAAGGCGGCGGCCAGGGCGTTTTGGATGTTGTGCCGCCCCGGGACCTGGAGCCAGACCTCTCCCAAGGCCTTCCCCAGGTGGACCAGGAGGAAACGGCTTCCCGAGGGGCCAAGCTCCGCTTCCTCGGCGGAAAGCTCCCCCTCCTGGCCGAAGGTCCTCCGGGGAAGCCCCTGGGAAAGCTCTAGGAGCAGGGGATCGGAGGCGGGGACCACCACCACCCCCGCCCCTTCCAAAAAGCCCCGCAGGGCGGCCTTGAGCTCGCCGAAGCTCCCGTGGTAGTTGGGGGCCTTGTGGCCGGGGGGGGCGATGTGGTCGGCCTCGAGGTTGGTGGCCACGGCGATGTCCACCTTCACCTCCCGAAAGAGGGGGTCGGACTCGTCCACCTCGGCCAGGCGGGGCCCCTTTCCGTGGCGGGCGTTCCCGGGAAGGAGGGAAAGCTCCCCCCCGAGGAGCACCCAGGGGTCCAGCCCCGCTTCCAGGAGGATGCTGGCCAGCATCCCCGTGGTGGTGGTCTTGCCGTGGGTCCCCGTGACCCCCAAGGAAGGCCCTTGGGCCAGGAGCTGGGCCAGAAGCTCCATGCGCCGCAAGACCCTAAGGCCCCGCTCCTTGGCGGCCACCACCTCGGGGTGGTCCAGAGGAACCGGGGTGGGGACCACCAGGGTGTCCTCCTCCTGGAGGTGGCCGGGGTCGTGGCCCGCGTGGACCGGGACCCCCAGGGCCTTGGCCCGCTTGCCGGGGGCGAGGTCGCACCCCGTCACCGCCACCCCTTCCGCCAGGAGAAGGCGGGCCAGGGCGCTCATCCCCACCCCTTCTATGCCCATGATGTGCACCCGCTTCATAGAAACTCCTCCAGCCAATCCGCCAGGCGACCCGCCGCCCCCTCGGGAGAGAGGCGGCCCATGGCCTCCCGGTAGGGTTCGGGGTTATGAAGCAGTTCTTCCACTTGTTGGGCCAGCCGGGAGTAGTCCCCAAGCCGGGCGGCCCCGGCCTTCTGGTAGGCCAGGGCGTTGGCCCGTTGCGCCCCCCCGTCCAGCCGGGGCGAAAGGGGAAAAAGGAGGGCGGGGAGCCGGTGGAAGGCGGCCTCGGCCAGGGTGCCCGCCCCCGCCCGGGCCAGGAGGAGGTCGGCGGCGCTCATGGCCAAGGGGGCATCCAGGAAGCCTTGGATGCGGTAGGTCTCCCCTTCCAGGTGGCGGTAGCCCTCCAACCACCTTTCCCCCACCTGGTGGAGAACGGGAAGGCCCAGGGGCTTGAGGAGGGGGGGGAGCCTTTCGTTGAGCTCCAGGCTCCCCTGGCTTCCCCCCAGGACCAGGAGGAGGGGCTTCGCGGGGTCAAACCCCAGGCGGGCCTTGGCCTCGGCCTGGGGAAAGCGCACCTCCCGCACGGGGTAGCCCACCACCCTGGCCTTGGCGGCAAGCCTTTGGGCCAGGGGGAAGGGCACGCTTAGGGCGAGCCCCCGGCTCAAGGGGGCGAGGAGCCTCACGGCCAGCCCCAGCTTGGCGTTCTGCTCGTGGAGAAGGACGGGAATCCCCTGGAGTTCGGCCACAAAGGCCGCGGGAAACCCCGCATAACCCCCGGTGGAAAGCACCGCCTTGGGCCTCCTCGCCCTTAGGACCTTGCGGGCGGCCTCGAGGCCCTGGACAAGCCTCCAGGCTTCCCCCGGCCTGAGGGCGCTCCGGTCCAGCTTCCCCGCGGGGATGAGGGCGTGAGGGATAGAGGCCTTGGGGAGGAGGCGGGCCTCGAGGCCCCCCAGGGCCCCCAGGTAGAAGACCTCATGACCACGCCCTCTGAGCTCCTCGGCCACCGCCAGGGCGGGGAAGAGGTGCCCCCCGGTGCCTCCCCCGGTCAGGAGGATCATGCCCTCACCTCCTTTCCCCGGGTCTGGCGGGCCAAGCCCAGGAGAAGGCCCAGGGCCAGGCCCGACACCAACAAGGAGCTTCCCCCGTAGGAGACCAGGGGCAGCGGCACCCCGGTGACGGGGAGGAAGCCCAAGGTCACCCCGATGTTGAGGGCGGCCTGCAGGACAAGGTACAGGGTGAGGCCCAGGGCCACCAGGCCCTCCGCTCCCCTCAGCCTCAGGGCCAGGGCCAGCCCCCGGAGAAAGAGGAGGGCGAAGAGGAAGAGGACCATGAGCCCCCCGAGCCAGCCCGTGGCGAAGACCACGCTGGCGAAGACCATGTCGTTGTGGGCCTCGGGCAGGTGGGGGAGGCTTCCTCCGGGTCCTTGCCCCAAAGGCCCTCCCAGGAGGACGGCCTTTTGCGCCTGCAGGACCTGGTAGGCGGTTTCCTCGGGCCGGGCCTCCCCCCGCAGGTAGCTGAGAAAGTCGCTGAAGCGCTCGGAAACGTAGCGGAACCGGTTCAGGTAAGCTCCGGAGAAGGGGATGAGGACCAAGATGCCCGCCAGGCCGATGGCGATGAGCCGCCGCCAGGGCACCCCGGCCAGGACAAAAAGGGAAGCTCCCAGGAGAAAGAGGAAAAGGGCCGTGGCGAAGTCCGGCTCCACCAGCACCAGCCCCACCGTGCTGCCCACCAGGAGGGCGGGGCCGAGGATGGGGTAGTCCTCCCCCTTGCGGCCCACGAAGGAGGCCAGGTAGAGGACGAGGGCGATCTTGGCCAGCTCCGAGGGCTGGAAGGCAAAGGGCCCTAGATCAAACCAGCGCCGCACCCCCATGGGCCCGTCCCCCACCAGGAGGACCAGGGCCAAGAGGAGGAGGTTGAGGAGAAGAAGCCCCAGGGCGTACCGCAAGAGGAGCCTCACGGGGAGGAAGCTTCCCCCAAGCATGGCCAGAAGGGCGAGCCCCACCCGGAGGAGGTGGCTTTCCAGGAGGCCAGGCTCGGCTACCCCCACCCCCAGGAGGCCAAAGGCCAGGAGGAGGAGGCCGCTTAGGAAGAGGATGGGGTCCATGGTTCCCCTCCCAAGGCGAAGACCGCTTCCCGGAAGGCCCGGGCCCGGTCCTGGTAGTCCCGGAACTGGTCAAAGCTCGCCGCCAGGGGGGCCAGAAGGACGCTTCCCGCCTCCAGGCGCTTTAGGGCTTCCTCCACCGCCCGTCTCAAGGCCTTCCGGCCCTCCTTCTCCCCGATGACCACCACCTCCACCCCTTCTCCCAAGGCCTCGGCCATCCGGGGGCCGTCCCGGCCAATGGCCAGGATCACCCGCACCCGGGGGAGGTAGGCCTTGAGGCTTTCCAGATCGGCCCCCTTGTCCTCCCCGCCCAGGATCCAGGCCACGGGGGCGGGTGCGGCCCTTAGGGCGGCGGCCACGGCGGGGGTGCGGGTGGCGATGGAGTCGTCTATGAAGACCACCTGCCCCTTGCGGGCGAAGGCCTGGAAGCGGTGGGGGGGCTCGGGGAGGGTCTTGAGGCTTTCCCTTAGGGCGCTTTCCTGCAGGGGCCTGCCCAAAAGGTCCAGGTAGGCCCGGGTGGCATGGAGGGCGGCCTCGAGGTTGGTCTTCCGGGGACTTTCCCGGGGTAGGAAGGGATAGGGTCGGGCGGGGGTGGCCTCGGCCGCCGCCTTGACCTTGGGGTCCCCTGCGTTGTAAACCACGGCGTCTTCCCGGGTGAGGTTCTTGAGGAGGTTGAGCTTGGCGGCGTGGTAGGCCTCGAGGCTCCCGTGCCGGTCCAGGTGGTCCACCCCGAGGTTCAGGAGGACGGCCACCCGGGGGCGGAAGGCGTGGACCCGCTCCAGCTGGAAGCTGGAGAGCTCGGCCACCACCACCTCGGCCCGGTCCACCACCTCCACCAAAGGAGGGTCCACGTTCCCCCCGGGAAGGGCCTTAAGCCCTTGCCCCTGGAGGAGGTGGGCGGTGAAGAGGGTGGTGGAGGTCTTGCCTGCCGTGCCGGTAATCCCCACCATGGGGGTTTCCGAATGCCGGTAGGCCAGCTCTGCCTCCCCCAAAACCCTGGCCCCGCGCGCCCTTAGGGCTTCCAGGTGGGGGTGCAGGAGGGGCACCCCCGGGGCGGCCACCACCTCCTCATAGGCGCCTTCCAGCTCCCAGTCGGGGGAAAAGCCCAGGGCTAGGGCTTCGGCCACCTCCTCTTCCTTGGGCCGGTCGTCGTAGAAACGGGCGGGCATTCCCCGCCGCTTCAAGAAGCGGAGCACCCCGAGGCCGCTTTTCCCTAGGCCATAGACCAGGATCATACCCCTCCTCCCAGGCTCCAGGCCAGGCCCGTGGCCAAGGCGGTGAGGACGGCGAAGCGGAAGACGATTTTGGCCTCCTCCCAGCCCGAAAGCTCCAGATGGTGGTGCAGGGGGCTCATGCGGAAAAGCCTCCTCCCCGTGCGCCGGAAGTGGATCACCTGGACCACCACGGAAAGCACCTCCAACACCGGGACGATGGCCGCCAGGGGTAGAAGCCAAAGCTTCCCCGTGAGGACGAAAAGCCCCGCCACCATACTCCCTAGGGCCTGGCTTCCCGTGTCCCCCATGAAGACCTTGGCCCGGGGGGCGTTGTGCCAGAGGAAGCCCAGGACCCCGCCCAGGAGGGTTTGGGCGAAGGGGTAGGGGTAGAAGGGGAGGAGGAGGATGGCGGCCACGCTGGCGAGAAGCCCGTCCAGGCCGTCGGTGAAGTTGAAGGCGTTGGCCGCCCCCACCACCGCCAGGAGGATCAGGAAGGCGTCCAAGAGGGGCCAGGGGGTGTAGGCCACCTGCCGGGCGGCCCAGAGGGCGAAGACTAGGCCCATGGCCCCTTGCAGGGCGAGCTTTTCCCTGGCCCTGAGGGGCCGGGCCAGGCTTCCCGAGAGGTCGTCCAGAAGCCCCAGGAGGGCGAAGCCGAGGCCCAGAAGCCATAGGCCCAAAAAGGCGTCCTTCCCTAGGGCCAGGTAGGCCAGGAAGGCGGCCAGGAGGAAGGCCACCCCCCCCATGCTGGGGGTCCCCTCCTTGGCCAGGTGGCTTTGGGGGCCGTCCTGGCGCACCCTTTTCCCCAGGCCTAAGCTTTTCATCAAGGAGATCCAGACCGCCGTGAGGAACCAGGAAAGGACCAGGGCTAGGGCCATGCTGCCTCCTTGCAAGACCGCACCGCCCCCTGGGGGGCCAGGTAAAGGGCTTCCCCAAAGGCGGCGAAGTCCTGGGCCTCGGCCAGGGGCCTCACCCCCTCGGGGCGTACCAGATAGACCTGATCCAAAAGGGCCACCACCCCGCAGGCCCCCCCTTGGGCCTTGCGGGCGGGGTGGGGAAGGGGGAGGAGGCGCCCTTCCGGGTAGAAGAGGGCCTCTTCTCCCAGGGCCACCACCTGGCCCTCCCAGGCCACCACCTGGCGGAAGCGCCCGCGGGCCAAGAGGACGCCTTCCCGGTAGAGGCCCTTCCCGTCCACGTGGTAGAGGCCTTCCTCCCCGAAGAGGGCATCGTAGGCGGGGTAGGGGTAAAGGCCTTTCTCCGTCCAGATGGCTCCTTCCAGACCCACCACCGGCCTTGGGGTGGCCCGCAGGAAGCGGGGCACCCCGGGGAGGGGGAGGCTTTGCAGGGAGCCTTCTTCGTACACCCAGAGCTGGTAGGGGTAGGCGGCGTAGAGGGCGGTTTCGCTAGCGTCCAGGAAGAGGGGAGGGCCTGGGAGGACCACCTGGAAACGGCCTGAGACCAGGCCCCCTTGGGCGAACCCGCCGGGGTAGGGGAGGAGGGGCGCTGGGGCCTGGAGGGGGGCGCAGGCCGCAAGGAAGAGGAGAAAGGGACTTAGGCGCTCCATAGCTCCAGGATCCTTTCCAGGCCGAGGGCCCTCGAGGCCTTCAGGTACACCAGGTCCCCCGGGGCTACCCGGGCCTTGAGCCAGAGAAGGGCCTCCTCCAAGGTTTCCACCGCCTCGCCCCCCAGGGCGGCCTGCGCCTTCGCGTGGCTTCCTAGGTAAAGGGGTCGGAGGCCCAGGCGGGCCGCCTCCTCCGCCACCTCCAGGTGGAGCCTTTGGGCCATCTCGCCCAGTTCCTTCATCTCCCCCAGCACCACCCACTTGCGCCCGGGCTGGGCGGCAAGCCACCTCAGCCCCGCCTTCACCGAGAGGGGATTGGCGTTGTAGGCGTCGTGGAGAAAGACCACGCCCCCCATCTCCCGCCTCTCCATGCGCCCGGGGGGCAGGACCAAGCGGGAAAGCCTCTCGGCCACCGCCTCCACCTCCTCCCCCAGGAGCTCGGCCACCGCCAGGGCGGCCAAGGCCCCCAGGGCCGGGCCTAAACCGGGGTAGGGGACCCTTATCCTCTGCCTGCGGTAGCGGAAGCGGCTTTCCCGGGGCAGGAGCTCCAGGTCCTCTCCCCGAAAGCCAGCCTCCCCGAAACCGTAGGTGGGCCAGTTCCCCCGGTAGCCAAAGCCTTCCAAAACCTCCCGGGCCTGGAGGCTCACCAGGGTCAGGGGGGCCTCCAGGAGCCAGGCCTCCTCCCGCACCACGCCCTCTAGGTTCCCGAAGGCCAGGAGGTGCTCCTCCCCCAAGGCGGTGAGGACGGAAAGCTGGGGGCGGCAGAGCCCCATGAGCTCGGCCATCTCCCCCACCCGGTCCACGCCCAGCTCCACCACCGCCCCGGGGGCCTGGGGGGGGAGGCGCAGGAAGAAGCGGGCCAAGGGTGGGGCGGTGTTCTGGTTGCCGGAAGGGGCGGGGAAGCCCAGCCCCTGGGCCAGGGCCTCCTTGGTGGTGGTCTTTCCCGTGCTCCCTCCCACGGCCACCACCTTCCCCGGGAAAAGCTCCCGCAGGGCCCGCCCCAGCCTTAGCAAGGCCAGACCCGTGTCCGCCACCTCCACCGTGGCCTCCCCCGGGCGGTCGGAGAGGACCAGGTGGGCTCCCTTGGCCAGGGCCTCCTTTACGTAGGTACGCCCGTGGGTGCGGCTTCCGGGGAGGGCCACGAAGAGGAACCCCGGTCCCACGGCCCGGCTGTCCCAGTGAAGGTCAAAGGCGGGCCGGCCGCCTGGGTGAAGCCTCCCCCCCGTGGACGCGGCCACCCATTCCGGCGTTATTTCCCTAACATGCGCATCTTGCACCACTGCCTCACCGCTCCTCAGCATAGGGGGGAAGACCCGCATAGGCCAAGAGGCCGGCGGCCACCTCCCGGAAGATGGGGGCGGCCACCAGGCTTCCGTGGATCTCGCCTTTGGGGTGATGGACGGCCACCACCACGGTGTACCGGGGGGCGTCCCCGGGGACGAAGCCGGCGAACCAGGCGGTGAAGACCTCCTGGGAGTAGCGGCCCTGGACCACCACCTGGGCGGTTCCGGTCTTCCCCGCCAGGGGGTATCCGGGAAGGGCGGCCCTGGGGGCCAGGGCCTCCTTCAGGGCTTGACGGATGGCCCTCGCCGTTTCCGGGGAGAAGACCCGCTCCCCCCTGGCCTCCTGGCCCTGGAAGAGGCGGGGGGTGCGGTAGACCCCGTCCACCAGGGTGGCGAAGGCCACCGCCAGGTGGAGCGGGGTGATGAGGAAGCCTTGGCCGAAGGTGTGGTTGGCGTAGCCCGCCCGGCTCCACTCCTCCGGGGGCTTGACCAAGGGAGGGGCGGTGCGCACCCCGGGGAGGGGCCTGGGGTCGGTGAGGTGGAGCTTCACCATGTAGCGGTAGAAGGTTTCCTTGGAGACGTTCTCGCCGAGAAGGCTGATCCCCACATTGGAGGAGTACTTGAGCACCTCGGCCAAGGTGAGCCTAGGGGGGTGGGGAACGGCATCGCGGATGACCCAGCCTTCTACCTGCCGCCACATGGGGGCCTCCACCGGGGTGGAAAGGCGGGCCGCTCCCTCTTCCAAGAGCACGGCGGCGGTGAGGGCCTTCATGGTGGAGCCCGGCTCCAACGCCACCAAGAAGGCGTGGTTGCGCCAGGAGAGGTCTTTTTCCGGGTCTTTGCGCGGGGCCATGGGGTCAAAGGCCGGAGCGTTGGCCACGGCCAAAAGCCTTCCTTCCCGGTCCAGGACGAGAAGGGTGGCGAAGGTTCCCCGGCTTCGTTCCAGCCCCTTCCAGAGGGCCCGTTCCGCCATGGCCTGGACCCAGGGGTCCAAGGTGAGGGTGAAGGAGCGCCCTTCCGAGAGGGCGGCGTTCAGGTCCCTCTCCAGCCCCTCCAGACCCCGTCCGGAGGCCCGCTCTCCGAAGCCCAGAAGCTGGCTTGCGCTCTTCCCCAATGGGTAGTACCGCCCCCCCTGGAGGCTCACCGCCAACGGGGTGCCGTCGGCGGCGTAGAGGTTGCCCCGCAGGGGGGGTGGGGATGGGGGCAGAGGGGCTGGCCGCGGCCCCCGGCTTACCAGGGCGTAGACCCCCAGGGCCAAAAGGACCAGGTAGAGGCCCATCCCCAGGAAGACCAGGGGCACCCGGTTGGCGCCCGCGGTCACCGCTCCCACCTCCCCTGGCTCATGGGCACAAACCCTTCCTTCTCCGCCCACTCCAGCACCCGGTGAGGCTGGCTTAGGCGCCAGGTTTCCTTGAGGAGGGCTTCCTCCTCGGCCTTGAGGCGTTCTATGCGCCCCTCCACCTGGGCTAGGCGGGCCTTTTCCAGCTGGTTGCGGTGGCCTGCGGCGAAGAGGAGGAGGAGGGCCAAAAGGTAGAGGAGACCGAAGCGCCAGACGCTCCTCACAAGGCCTCCTTCTCCGCGGCCCGCAGCTTGGCGCTCCGGGCGCGGGGGTTTTGCGCCACCTCTTCCGGGGAAGGGAGCACGGGCTTTTTCGTGAGCACCTTTAGGCCGCTCGCCTTGAGAAACCGCTTCACCAGCCGGTCCTCGAGGGAGTGGAAGGTGATGACCACAAGCCGCCCCCCAGGGGCGAGGGCCTGGGCGGCCTGGGCGAGAAACTCCTCCAGAGCGCTAAGCTCGTCGTTCACGTACATGCGCAGGGCCTGGAAGGTCTTGCGGGCGGGGTGCCCGGCCTTGCGGAAGCCCACCGCCTGGCGGACGATTTCCGCCAGTTCCGTGGTGGTCTGGATGGGCTTTTTCCTCCTGGCCTCCACGATGGCCTTGGCGATGCGCCAAGCTTGCTTTTCCTCTCCCAGGTCCCGCAGGATGCGGTAAAGCTCTTCCAAGGAAAGGGTGTTGACCACCTCGGCGGCCCTGGGGCCCTCTTCCCCCATGCGCATGTCCAGGGGGCCTTCCTTCTGGTAGCTGAAGCCCCGCCTGGGGTCTTCTAAGTGGAAGCTGGAAACCCCGAGGTCCGCCAGGATTCCCGCCACCTCTTCTACCCCGGCTTGGCGCAGCACTTCCGCCAGGCGGCGGAAGTTCGCCTGGTACACCTGTAGGCCTGGCAAACCCAAGGCCTGGGCCCGGGCTACGGCCTCGGGGTCCTGGTCCAGCCCCAGGACCAGCCCCCCCCGTTCCAGAATGCCCCGGGCGTGGCCAGCGCCTCCCAAGGTGGCGTCCACATACACCTTGCCGGGTTCTACCCTCAGGAAGTCCAGGGCTTCCTGGTACAAGACGGGAATGTGCTGGGTAATGGTCTCCATAAATACCTACCCAATGAGTCCCTTGAGCGCCTCGGGGGCCGGTGGGTGGCGCATGATTTCTTCAATGGTCTTCCACCAGCGTTCCTGGCTCCAGATCTCCAGCCTGCCCGGGGCTCCGGCTACCACCACCTCGCCCCCTTCCTGGAGCCCAGCGAACTGGCGCAGCGGTGGAGGGATCAGGACCCGGCTGGCGTTGTCCATCCGGGTCTTGTGGGCCCCCGAGTAGAAAAAGCGGACAAAGGCGCGAGCCTCGGCGTCGGTGAGGGGGAGGTTGACCAGCTGCTCTTCGATCTTGCGCCAACGGTCGGAAGGGAAGACGTAGAGGCATCCCTCCATCCCACGGGTGAGCACCAGGCCGTCTTCCAGGAAGTCCCGGAAGGGGGCGGGGATGACCACCCGCCCCTTGTCGTCCAGGCTGTACTGGTACTCACCGAAGGGCATTTCCCACCCGCTCCCACCTTCGCTGGGGTCCGCCCCTTGGGTTAGAGGAGGTGCGGGCCTTACCCAAGCGAGGCTTTTCGCTGGGAGTATACCACACATTTCCCACAGATTTCCACTCCCTCCCACTTGTGTCCCACCTTTCCCCCACCTGGCTGGGGAGGCCATTCCGGTGGCTCGAGCGGAGGGAACTTCGCCCACTTTGCGCCGCTTTGGTGTAATGGAGCGCGCTTGTTGTTAGTTGGGGCGGGCCCGACTAAAGGCGAAGGAAGGCGAAGGAAGGCGATAAAGAAGGCGAAAAAAGGCGGCGGCGAGGTGGCGAAAAGCGGCGGCACCCGGCGAGGGGGGTGCGTCATGCTTTTGGACAGTAATGGGCGGTCATGCCGATGAGGAGCGGGAAAGCACGAGGTGAACCCCTTGTTTTTGCGTGCAGGAGCGACTGACCGATAAAAGTATAAACTCGGTTGAGTTATGCTTGACCGCAGAGTCAGTCATGCTCCAGGTAAGTGGAAGGAGTTGGCTCCTGGTGGGGAAAAGGGCCGTTGGCTTTACAATAGCGGGCGCAAGGTTGATGAGAGGCACAAGTGGGCTTCTAGAGGGAGAAAAGGGCGTTTATGCAAGTTGACGGTGTGCACGTGCACAGCGTGGGTAGTTTTGGGGGTTGATTTGCACACCGTGCACAGCGTTGCACACCGTGACTTTGCTCCCTCCCCAAGGGGATTATTCATTGGTTGTATACGCGTGCACAGCGTGACGGTGTGCAAGCCTAAAAGTAAAGGCTATTAGCCTGTATGCTAATCCAAATCTCATATAAGCCCGTAGAATACATTGACCCAAGCTTTCCACTTCTTGCCGGGCCTTCCACCCTCGAGGGCCAGGATGGCAGGCCGTGCCTCTCATGGCACTCTCACAAAACTGGACACGGGTTCCCCCCTTCGTGTCCTGGACAAAAGGCGGCGGGTGTGGTAAAGGGCTTCGCCCCGGCCCTCGAGGGGGCCCAAGCCCGAGGCCCCAAAAGCCCCGGCCCCCGGGCCGTTACCCGGGGGCCTTGGCTTGGAGGTAACGCTTTTCCAGCCAGACGGCCTGGCGGGCGAGCTCTAGGAAGTCTTCCGGGTCCTCGGGAGGCTCGCGGTGGAGCCAGTGGCGGATGAGGGCGGAGAGCTGGGCGAGGGGTGGAGGGTCACGCTCCAGCTCCGCTAACCGGCCTGGAAACCCAGGGCCTCCAGGATGCCGTTGGCGGCGGTGAGGGCGAGGCCGGGCTTCTCCGCGGTGGCGCGGGCCCAGGCCTCCTGGTCCAGGGCGAGCTCACGGGTGAAGTCCAGGGCGGCGCTCAAGGGCGCCCGGGCCATGCGGCTGGTGAAGCGGTCCACCTGGGCGATGTCGGGCCTGCGGAAGGCGAAGGTGCTCTCGCCGTGGGTGAAGGTGTAGAAGGGCTTTTCCCGTTCCATCTAGCCTCCTAGCCGTGCTGGATCTCCCCGAGCACCACGAACTCTAGCTCCACGGTGATCCGCTCCGTGTCCTGCTCCACCCCGCCGAAGGAGCGCTTGGTGAAGAGGCAGTCCTTCAGGGTGTCGGTGACGGCGGTGCCCGTCCCCTTGTCGTAGGAGATGACGATGTCAAAGGGGTCCAGCTTGTAGACGTTTCCCTCGGGGGCGGCGGCCCGGAGGCGGTCGTACTCCTCCCGGAGGAGGGTGAGCTTTCCCGAGGCCTCCCAGTTGCCCTTGGTGTAGCCCCTGGGGGTGCGGCCCTTGCCGTAGATGGCGTTGACCTTCTCGGAGTCCTCGTAGTCAATGGAGAGGACGTCCGCCAGGGGCACGCCCTTCACCTGGATGCTGATGTGCTCCCAGTCGTAGTAGCGGCCGTTAATGGGCATGCTTCACCTCCTCACCCCACCAGGAAGGGGTTTTCAAAGCCGATGTCCATGACGATCTCCCGCAGATAGCCCAGAGGGACGATGCGGATCTGGAGGCGAAGGGTCTGGGAGGCCAGGATGTCCTGGCCGGGAGGGGCCACCACGCGGCCCCGGGCGATCTCCCCGGCGGCCTGCATGAGGCGGAGGGGGGTGTTGGCCCGGGCCAGGAGGCTCGCCAGGCTCGCCTTGAGGTCGGTGGGGTCCACGTGCCACTGCACGAAGTCCAGGAGGGCCTGGCGCACCTGGTAGGTGGCCTTGTCCATGACCCGGCGGTTCTGCACCAGCTTGTAGTCGCTGGTGGGGGCGGCGGCGGTGCGGCCTTCCACGATGAACCAGCCGTCCCGGCCGATGAGGCGGTAGACGGTGGTGAAGCCCGCGGTGTCCAAGGCCAGGGCGTGGGCGTTGTTGAAGAGGCTCTGTTTGCCGAAGGGGGTGTCCACGAAGGGGGCCACCTGGACCACCCCGCTCAGGGGCCCGAGCTGGACCCAGGCGGGGGAGACGTGGACCCGCTGGCTGGAGATGCGGGCCCCCACGCGGGAGGCGAGGCTCTGCACCTCAAGCCTTCCCGTGAGGGTGTCCACCACCTCCGCCCAGGTGGCCACGATCATCACCCGCTTGTGGCTGAAGCTCGCCTTCTCGCTCAGGCGGGCGTTGACCCAGGCGTCGGGGTCCTGGCCCGGCGGGACGGTTTCCGTGAGGAAGAAGATGTAGCGGAAGTTCGCCTCGGCCTCGTCGGCCAGGGCGCCCAGGGCGGCCCACATGGCGGGGCCGGTGGGCTGGGCCACCTGGATGTACTCGTACTGCAGGTTGGTGTTGAGGGCGGCCCGGACAGCCGCTTGGACGCTGGAGACGCTGGCCTGGGGGGCGGTGGCCTGGAAGCGGTAGGTGGCCCCCGCGGCGTAGGTGCCGGTGGCGAAGTTCAAGGTGAGCCCCGTTCCCGGCAGGGTGTAGGTGGCGGCGGTGGCGATCTCCTGGCTGGTGGTGTCCCCGCCGTCCAGGCTGTAGGTGAAGGTGGCCGTGCCCAGGGCCCCTCCCTTGACGATCCTCACCACGATCTCGTAGGCGTCTAAGGGGCTTCCCGTGACGGTGACCGCGGGGGAAGAGGGGTTGGCGCTGTCGGCGGCCACGCTCCCCGCGATGTCGGCTTGCGCCCGCACCGCGTAGACCTGGCCGCCCCCGTAGGCCAGCTGGTCGGCCACGGCCCGGGCCAGGGGCCCGGTGCCCAGGACGCCGGGGACGGCGGCGAGGTCGCTGAAGGCCAGGACCTGGTTCACCGGCCCCTGGCTGGAGACGCCCACCACCACCCGCTGGCCCTCGCCGCTCGGGGCCACGATGCCCAGGCCCCCGTCTTGGATCTCTGGGTAGACGCCGGGTAGCCTTGCCATCCTCTACCTCCTACCTGTGGGTGGGCCCCTGGAGAAACTCCTTCAGGGCCTTCTCAAACTGGGCGCGGGAGACCCGGGTCCCCTCGGCCCAGCCCGCGTAGACCTTGAGCCCCGCGAAGGCCCACGGGGGCACCCCCAGGGCCTCGGCGTGCTCTTCTATCGTGGGAAGGGCTTCTTGCGCTTGGGCCTTTTCCTCTTCCTTGGGCATGCTATACCTCCTCTTCCAGGACCGCCTCCTCCACCTCCACGGCGATGGGCACCCAGGCGGTGTCCTCGTAGAGGGCAATCTCCACGGGGACTTCCAGGGCCAGGGCGTTTTCCCCCACCAGGAGGCCTTCCTCGTCCAGATAGGAGAGGGCGATATCGTTCAGCTTGGCGTGATAGTCCTCCCCCACGTGCAGGGGGGTGTCCCACATATAGAGGAGAACCCCGGCGAGGAGCTGGTCCAGCTCCTCGCTGGAGCGGGCATAAAGCTCCAGGCGGATACGTAAGGTGCCTCCATAGAGCCTGCGCCGGGTCTTGACGGGCCCGGCCACTACCCGGCTCCCGTCCCGCTTGAGGGCGCCGGTGAGGGGCTGGATCAGGGCGGCGGGGGCCACCCGGTAGGCCTCCTCCCGGCTCCGGCCCACCAGGACCCGGGCGGGGGGAAGGCCCGCGTGGCCGCAGGCTGCCTTGAGGTACGCCACCACCGGGGCGATCACGTTGCCCTCCTCACCCACTCCCGGAGGAGGGCCTCGGCCTCCTCGCGGTCCTCCTCGGTGAGGCCCAGGTAGGGCCGGGCGGGGATGCGGACCTTCCGCCCCCTCCCGGCGTAGCCCCCGAACTGGTGGATGCGGGCGTACTCCAGGTTAGTGCCCACGTAGATGCGGCTTCCCGCCACCTTCCAGGAGATGGAGTTCTTCAGGCGGGCCGTGACGACCAGGGGCTTGCGCAGGGCCACGCGCCTCTGGGCGGCGGCGGAGATCCCGCCCCGCTTGAGCCGGTCCCTGGGCCGCACCTCCTTCGCCAGGGTGGCGGGGGAGAGGGGCGGCCAGGGGGAGCCGTCCGGGGCCCGGCTCTCCTCAAAGCGGCGGTGGGTGCGGGCGAGGATCCCCTCGGCGATGGCCTCCTTGACCTTCTGGGGGACGCCCCGCCCGAGCTTTCTCAGGGCCTCGTTTAGCTCCCGCCAGTCCCCTTTGAGGCGCACGCCCATCAGAAGTCCTCCAGGCTCTCCCGGGAGAAGACCCGCTTCCCCCGGACGGCGGCCCCGCCCTTGGGCCTCGCGGGCTCCCCCGTGGGGGGGAGGGGCAGGGAGGCCTTGCCCACGGCCACGTCCCGAAGGAAGGCCACGGCGTCCCGGTAGCGGGTGAGGGCGGCCTCGTCGGCGGTGCCGGGCCGGATGCCCCGGCGGAGCATGAGGCGGTAGACGGCGATGTCCACCGCCTTGGCCTTCAGCACCTCGGGGAGGGAGGGGAGGGGGAGGGCGTAGCGCTGGGCGAGGTAGCTTTCCACCTCGGCCCAGGCCTCCCTGAGGGCGGCCTCGGCCCGGGCTTCGCCTTCGGGGGTGAGGACCCCCGCCCCCTCCTCGTCCACGAGGTAGAGGAGGGCGTCTAGAGGGAGGGCTTGGCGGAGGTCCTCGAGGGTGATCATGCGCCGGTGCCGGTGCCGGTGGAGCCGTAGGCCAGCTGCCAGAAGAGGTAGCCCGCCGCTTTACGCTCGTAGACCCCGTAGATGAAGACGTTGCGCTTGAAGACCTCGTCGGAGGTCTCGGGGTCGTCCTTCGCCACCCACTCGGGGCGGCTCCGCCGCTGGAGGACGAAGGGGCGGATGGCCTGGCTCCCGTCCACCAGGAACCAGTAGGTCTCGTACTCCTCCACCAGCCAGGGGCTGACCAGGATCTCGGCCTTCCCGTAGTCAGGGTTGGCCCCGCCCGAGGGTAGGGTAGGCACCCCCACGATCTCGTAGGCGGTGCTCTCCAGCCCGGGGCCCACCACCAGGTAGATGGGCTTTTGCAGGAAGAAGCCCAGCGGGTAGCCTCGGGCGTCGGTGAGCTGCCTCATCTGGCTCAGGGCTTGGCGGAAGGTCTCCCGGGTCAGGGGGGCGTTGCTCGCGTTCTGGAAGGTCCGCTTCCCCACCGTGTGGGAGCCGAAGAAGGGGCGGCCGTCGTAGCCCTTCTGCTGGAACCCCTTGCGCAGGAGGTCGGCGATGAGGAGGTCGTCGTGCTCGGCCCACCTCCGGGCGTACTGGAGGGCGGTGATGCGGATGAGGTCCATCTGGTCGTCCTCCGCGTCCGTGCGGGACACGGCGAAGGTGGCCTCCCAGTCGGCGTTGGCGATGGCGAAGGTCTCGGCGGTGAGGTTCTGGACCTGCCGCTCCCCCTCCCAGAGGCGCATGGTGGGCATGTTCTCCATCCAGGCGTAGTAGTTGGCCCGGCCGTTGGACTGGACCTCCAGGGCCAGCTTCGGCCAGAGGGGGGTGTACCCCTCCTTGGCCTCAAAGACCAGGGCCTTGAGGGTCCGGCTGAGGGCGCTCAGGTTCTCGCGGTTCAGGATCATCTACCACACCTCCACCCAGACGTAGTCCGGTTCCACCTTCAGGGCCCGGCCCGCCTTGGAGCGGTCCGTGCCCGTTTTGCCCACGGTGTTGGGCCCGGTGGCATAAACGTCCTTTCCCAGCTCCGTGGGGCCCACGGGGTCGGCGGGGTCGTTCTCAAGGCGGAAGACCCCCCGGCGCACCAGAACCGTCTTCGCCCCGTCGCCCCCCCCGGTGTTGTCCACGGACTCCTGGGCCACCCCGAGGGCGACCTTCCCGGTACCCGGGCCCGCCTCCTCGGCGTAGCCCCCGCTCACCATCACCAGGGCTCCCTGCCGGATGACGGCGTTCGCCTTCACCGGGAGGGGGATGAGGTACTCGTCCGCCCAGCGCTCGGTGTCAAACATCACTCACCTCCAAACCGCTTCAGGGCCTCCTCGGAAACCCTGAAGACCTGGGCGAGCCTGCGCAGAGGCTCGTCCTCCTCCAAGGCCTTCCGCTCCGCCTTGGGCAGCTCCACGGGCACCAGCCGGGGCATCCCCTCCAGGGCCTTGCGGGCGGCCTCGAGGTCGGCCCGGGCCTGGGCGAGCCAGAACTCCCGCTGGTGGGGGAGGATGCGCCCTTCCTCCAGGGCCTTACGCACCAGGGCCTGGGCCTTCTCTTCCCGGGTCTGGACCTTGATGGCTTCCAGCTCCTTCCGGGTGCGCTCCAGCTCCTCCAGGGCGTCCTGCGCGGCCAGGAGGCGCAGGAGCTTGGCCTTGAGCTCCGTGGGGTCCTCGGCCCCGAGCCCCACCTCCAGGACCACCCGGCCCACGGCGGCCTCTCGCTTGAGGTCCTCCAGGGCCTGGAGGGCCGCCTCCTCGGTGGCCTCCGGGTCCAGTCCTAGGGCCTGCCTGAGCTTTTCCAGCATGTCCGCCTCCGCTTCTATGCGCTTTTGGAACCGGATGCCGGGGTTGTTGGTGAGGGCGAAGGAGTGGTAGCCCAGCACCCGGTGCCTGCCTAGCTCGTCCGGGGTGGGGTCGTAGTAGAAGACCGGGGAGACGTAGGCGTACTCCCCCCGGCTCACCCGCTCCCGCCCCGTCTCCGACCACTCCACCAGGCCGTAGACGAAGCCGTCCTCCCCCACCACCAGCCCGGTGATGAACCCCGCCGCGGGGGCCTCCTGGGCCTGGCCCTCCTCCACCCGCACCGTCTGGTGGTGGAAGTCCAGGACCCAGGGCACGCCCCGGGCCCGCAGGTCCTCCAGGGCGGCCTGGAGGCTCTCCTCGTCGTAGAGGAAGACCGTCCCGTTCCCCACGAACTCCCCGAAGGGATGGAGGGGGATGCGGTCAGGCGCCTCGGCCAAGGCGGCGCGCAGCGTGCCGGAAAAGGTCGGGGTGGAGGTATCGGTATTCTTGGGGAAGCCGGTCAAACTCGTCATAGGGCCGCCTCAGCACCACCCCCCAGTAGGCGCGGTTCTCTGCCCTCGCGGTCTCCGGGGAGAGGGGCCAGCTAGGCCCCGGCCCCCTGAGGCTGAGCGCCCGCGCCCTTGCGAAAGGTGCCGTCCCGGTTGAAGAGGGCCACGATCTGGTCAATGGCCCACCCCAGGACGGTGTCCGGGATCCAGGCGGGCCAGAAGCCGAGGATGGCGGTCACCACCTCCTTGACCCGCTTCATGGCCTCCTCCTTCTTCTGGAGGCCCGGGACCCCGTCCATGAGGTCCTCCACCACCAGGACCACGAGCCCGAGGGCGAAGTAGGCGATACGGATGACCTTGAGCATCCTTCCCTCCAAAAGGTTTTGCCCCCGGGCTTCCCCGGGGGCACGTTTCCCACCTTAGCCCCAGTTTAACCCAGGGGGTGGGGGGGTGTCAAACCTAGAGCCTGCTCCGCACCTCCACCACCCGGCCCACGATCTCCGCCACCTGGTCCAGGGGGATGACGGGAGGCCCGTTCTCCTCGGGGTTGGTGGAGTAGAGGGCCCCGTTCTTGAGGAGCTTCACCACGTACTCCCCGTTCTCCAGCCGGGCCACCACGATGGCCCCCGGGTGGCCCTTGTCCTCGGTGTTGACGATGACGATGTCCCCATCGCAGATGGGCCGCTTCCCGGCGCACATGGAGTTGCCCCGCACCTTGAAGGCCGCGAGGTGCCGGGCGTCCCCCTTGACCCGCACGGGGACGGTGCGCTCCTCAATCTCCTCCGCTTGGGAGGGGCCAGCGCCCACGTAGCCGAGGATGGGGACTCCCACTTCTTTGCGTGTTAGAAAGGCTCCCTCTGGGTAGAGACGCTCAATCAGGTTCTCTACGGGGATTTCTAAGGCAAGGGAGAGTCGGGTTAAAGTGTCCAAGGATGGCTTGATGTATCTATCTCCAATCTTTCTTCCGATGACTAAGCTGTAGACCGTGGTCCTCCCAATACCAAAGTGATCCGCAAACTCCTCCAGTTTGCGCATGCCCATTTGGCGCATTTTTTCAAGGATTTCTTTAGCAAAAGGGCCTTCAAGCTCTGCAGTATGTTTCCTGCCCATCCTTGCCTCCTGGCCTTTAGGGCCTTCCAGGGGAGGAGCGTCCCCGACGTTATCTCACATCCGGTCAAGGGCTGCCCCTTGACTTTCTCACGAGTGAGATGGTACCTTACTCTCAGATGAGAGTAAAGAGCCGCCTAAACCCTAATAAGGTGCGACAGCTAATGTCACAAAGGGGAGTTACCCAGGCCGAGCTCGCACGCCTAGCGGGTATTTCTACCGGGCACCTGGCCATGCTGCTTTCAGGTAGGCGGCCGACACCAAGAATAACCACGGTCTTGCGTTTGAGTCGCGCTCTCGGTGTGGCCGTGGAGGATATTTTGGAGAGCCTAGACGACATGGAGGACACCGATGCCCTGGCTTCCCGTTGAAGAGGCGGCAAAGGAACTGGGCATTTCGCGGAGATCTGTTTACAACTTTATCGCTCGCTACCGCATCCCCACGCAAAAGGAGAAGGTGGGCCGAACCTACCGCACCCTCGTAGACACCGACGCTCTCGCCCTGGTGCTGGGTCAGAACTCCTCGGGAAAGGAGAAGGACCCAGCTCCGCCCCGCCTCCCGTCCCTCCCCGATGGTCACGGAGAGAGGCCGGGCCTCCCGCGCATCGCGCGCATCGCCCAGGAGTACCGGGATCTGCCCCCGGGCCTCCGGTGGGACCTCATCAAGACCGAGGCGGAGCGCCTGGGCGTGACGCCCAACTACCTTTCACGACTGGTGCGCCGCTACCTGAACGAGGGGGGGAAGGCCCTGGCCCCGCGAAGCAGGCGGGATAAGGGCTCGCACCGCGTGCCCGCAGAGCTCAGGAAGCTCGTGGTGGGCCTGAAGCTCGCCCACCCCCGGGCGAGCGCCCGGAGGATCCTGCGCATCGTGGAGGCCAACGACCCGGGCCTCCTCCTCTACCGGCCCTACTCCACCGAGACCCTGTTCCGGCTCTCCGAGGCCACGGTACGGCGCATCCTGCGGAAGGCGGAGGAAAACCCCGCCTTCCGCTACGCCCTTCTCTCCGAGGAGGGCAGGCGGGAGTTCGCCCGCACCTGGGCAGGGCACGTGCTGGCCGAGTACCCCATGCAGATGGTCATGGTGGACATGACCCGGTGCGACACCTTCGTCTACGTCCCCGAAGAGGACCGGATGGTGCGCCTACGCATCCACGCCGCCATAGACGTGTTCTCCGGGGCGGTGCCCTCCCTCGTGTTCAGCCGGGAAGAGGGGCAGGTGCCCACGGACCAGCTCCTCATCCTCATGACCCAGGACAAGACCCTCCTGGTGCCCGACTGGGACGTGCGCGGGGTGCCCGAGAAAATCTACTGGGACAACGGCAAGGTCTACCGCTCGGAGAAAAGCGATCGCTGGGCCAGGGCTCTGGGCGTGGAGCTGGTCTACTCCCGCCCCCGGGTCTCCCACACCCGGGGTAAGGTGGAGCGGTTTTTCGGGGCTTTCCACCAAACCTTTGAGGCCCTCCTCCCGGGCTACGCCGGGCGGGACGCCACGGAGCGGGACTCCTCGGAGCTCAAGCGCCTCTTCCAGAACACCCGGCGCTGGGTCCTGGAGGGGATGCCCCCCGAGCGGGACCCCTACCCCGACCGCCTCCTCCTGGAGGAGGAGTACAAGGGCCGCGCCCTGCAGTGGCTCCTCGGCACCTGGCACCGGGAGCCCCTTGAGGACGGGCTGAGCCGTTTGGACCTCTTCCGGGCCTTCGTCCCCCGGCACCGGCTCGCGGACTTCCGCCTGGAGGACCTCTACCTCGCCGCGGCCTACCAGGTGGAGCGGGTGGTGCGGGGGAACGGCACCGTGCAGTACCGGGGCCGCACCTGGTACCTGGACCCCCGCCACGGGAGCCTCATCCCCTGGCAGGGGCAGAAGGTGGTGGTCCTGGACGTGCAGGTCCTTCCCGGCCAGCCCCTGCGGGTGGCCCTCAAGAACCCGGACGGCACCCTCAGAGTCCTCGGGGAGCTCCTGCCCGAGCCCCTGCGGGCGGACAGCCTCGAGGCCCGCGCCAAGCGGGCGGCGGACAAGGCCGCCATCCTGGCCCTCCGAGAGGAAGCGAGGACGCTCGTAGAGGAGCTTTCCCCCGCCGTGCGGATGGAGGAGATCCTGGAGCGGCTTTCCGGGCTCGCCCCCCTGCCCGCCCGGCGGGAGCGCGTGGTCCTGCGGGCCCAGGAGGGCCTGCCCGCCCCCTCCCCGGAGGAGGTGGCCCGGGCCGCGGCGGAGCTGGAGGCCGAGCTGGAGGACGACCTGATTCTGGACCCCATCGCCCTGGGGGAGCAGTGGCTGCGCGAGCGGGGCCACCGCTTCCCGGGCGAGGAGGAATAGGAGGTAGCGCATGGCGAAGCGGAACGGCGGAAACGGCGACTGGACGGCCCTCATTGACGAGGCCCTGGGCATCGTCATGGGGGAGGCGGAACTCTGGAAGGACCCCCGGGACGGGTTCATCCCCACGGAAGGGGCCAAGGCCCTCCTCGGGCACCTCAACCTGGTGGCCCAGGAGGCCTTCCCCCTGGCCCTGGTGGTGGGCCCGGCGGGGGTGGGGAAGACCCTCACCTGCAGGTACTGGGCCCGGGAGCACGAGGCCCCCTGGGTGCGGGCCCAGCCCAGCTACAGCCCGGCGGCCCTCCTGGAGGACCTGGCGGTGGAGCTCCGCATCACCCGCACCAAGACCTTCCGCGTCCTCCTGAGCATGGTGCGGGACGCCCTCCTCCTCACGCCCAGGGTGGTCTTCGTGGACGAGGCCCAGCTCATGGACCGCCCCACCCTGGAGACGGTGAAGTACCTGGCCGACGAGACCGGGAGCTCGTTCGTGCTCATCACCTCCGAGGAGTTTGAGGGCACCATCCGGCGCCACCGGGACATTGAGAGCCGCATCGGCACCATCGCCCGGATAGGCCCCATCTCCCTCCAGGAGACGCAGGCCATCTACCAGGGCTCGGGGTACACCCCGGAGACCCTGGCCGAGGTGCACACCCTCACGGGGGGCATCCTGCGGGACATCGTGCGCCTCGTGCGCCAGATGGACCGGGTGGTGGAGTTCAACGCCGATAGGGGCCTCACCAAGGCGGCCTTCGGCCCGGCCCACGTGCGCCGGGTGGCCAGCCGCCTGAACCTCGCGGGGGGTGCGCGGTGAAGAAGCGCTTTCCTGAGATTCAGGAAGGCATACCGCCTGTTCGTTACGAGGCTACGTACATTTACCTCACACACGATGGGACGTGGCCCCAACGCCCGATGACCATCATCCCAAAGGACCTGGATTGGCTTGTGGAAGACAGCTTTCTGGCCATCCGGGATCTGCGCCCCAAAGGGCAGATGGGTCACGTTACTCACGTGAGGGTGCTAGAGGTGAGGGCGGAGGTTCACCTGAGCACAGGCCGCTATAGCCAAATAGTTCGGCGCGTCTTGGTGATGCCTGTTCCGTCCCCGGAAGAAGTCAACGAAATCGCGGAGGCCCTTCATGAACCGGATTGACCTCCCCCTCGAGGGCCCCCGCCTGGTCATGCGCATCCTGGAGCTCCCCGGGCTCATCGGGGAGGCGAAGCGGCAGATGACGGCGCTCCGGGCGGAGAGGCGGGGGCTGGAGCGGTGGATGGAGGCCCGGGAGGCCCAGGCCTACCTGGAGGTCTCCGGCAAGACGGAGCGGGAGCGCCAGGCCCGCGCCAGGGTGCTCCTCGCCCAGGACCCGGAGTGGCAGAAGGCGGAGAAGCGCCTGCAGCAGATCCTGGTCCAGCTGGACAAGCTCCAGGCGGAGCTTGAGGTCCTGGAGCACGAGCGAAAGGCGGTCTACGGGGCGCTGGTGGCCCGGCACGCGGAGGCCCTGGAGGCGGCCCTCGCGGCGGGGCTCTTCGGGGCGAAGCCCCCGGCGCCCCGGGGAGGGAACTGATGACGCGGGAAGAGCTCATTCGGCTCCTCAGGGAGGACCCGGAGGTCCGGGCCGCCCTTGTGGAAGCCCTCCGGGGGGCGCGCCCCCGCCCCCTGGAGGAGGCGGGAAGGGGCATCCAAGCCGTCCTTGCCGAGGCCGAGCGGGAGTGGCTGGCCCGGCACGAGGAGGTGCGCCGTGAAGGGTAAGCGGACCAAGCTGGAGGAGTTGGTGGACGAGCTGGCGGAGGAGGGGCTTCCCCGGCACATGCGGGTGGCCTACGCCCTCTACGACCTGGCCCGGGACATGGTGCGGGCCGCCAACGAGGCCCGGGACACGGAGGCGGTGGACCAGGCCGAGCTGGAGCGCCTGGCCCGGCGGGCCCTGGCCGTGGTCCTGGCGGCCCAGGCGGAGAACGACCAGAAGGCCCGGGAGCTCCTCTCCCACCCGCACCGCATGAAGGGGGTGGCCTGTCCATGAGGCCCCGGCCGTTCCGTAGCGTCCTGGACACCATCCGGGGCCACGGCCTCACCCCGGCGGAGCTCCGGGAGCGGGCCCGCCTGGCCTACGCCCACGGCCAGACCTTCCTGGCCCAGCTCTACCTGGACGAGGCCGAGGCCCAGGAGGTGGTCCTGAGGCTCCGCCCCTGCGGCCTCTGCGGGGGCACGGGGCGCGTCGCCGACGACATCCCCTGCTGGCGGTGCGACCCCGGGCTCTCCCGGGCCTGGGTGGAGGTGCGCCGTGACGCCTGAGGCCGTGATCCGCCTGGCCCGGGCCAACCCCGGGACCCCCGTCCGCCTCACCATCGTCGGCCAGACGGGGCGGGGGGTGGTCCGGATCAAGTGGGAAGGAGGCGGGGTGCGGTTCTACATCCGCCCCTGGGACCTGTGGGACGACCCCAGGGCCGAGCCCGAGGCCCTTCGCGTCATGGAGCCGTGGCGGATCCTGGAGGCCCGCGTGGAGGGGGAGGATGGGGGAGCGGTCTAAGGGACCGGTGCTCGTGCCCTGCCCGGTGGAAGGGTGCGAGAGGACCCTCACCGTTCCAGCCCTGGCCCCTGACGGGGCGGTGGGGCTTTGCGTCTGCCTGGCCGTGCGGCTCCGGCTCACGTGGACCTACGGGGGGCCGCCCGAGTACGGGCGCACGCCGCACTTGACCGTCGTGGGGCCTGCAAGGGGGAGGACGTATGATCCGGGAGCGGCTTAAAGAGGTGGGCCTGGACCGCCCCCTCCTCACCCCCGCCCAGGCGGCGGCGGTGCTGGAAGTGGGGCGGCCCACCGTGGAGCGCCTCATTAGGGAGGGGCGGGTCCGCACCGTGCGCGTGGGGCGCAAAGTCTACATCACCGCCGCCAGCCTGGAGCGCCTGGTGGAGGGGGGTGTGCCCGCGGCCCAGGCCGCCTGGCTCGCCCTCCGCCTCATGGAGCGGGCGGGCCTGCGGGTGGAGCTTTTCACGGACCCAAAGGGTGGCTTCCGCGCTTCGGCCGGGGGGAAGGAGGCCCTTGGGGTCTCCCCCGAGGAGGCCCTCCTCGCCCTGGCCGAGGCCTTGGCGAAGGAGGAGGAGGCATGAAGGTTCCCAAGATCACGGACGGGGAGCTTAGGGCCGCGGTGGACCTCCTGCTCATGCGGGGGGCGTGGGGGGTGCCGCGGGAGGAGTTTGGGCGCCACTTCGGCGGGGATCGCCGGGGCCGGGCCATCATCGCCGAGCTCCGCAAGCGCGGGGTGCTCCCCGTGGTGGTGGCCGAGTCCCCCGCCGGGGACGAGGTCTACAAGGTGGCGGACTCGGAGGAGGAGCTTCGCGCTTACCGCCAGAGCCTCCTCTCCCGCATAGAGGAGCTGCACGCGGCGGTGCGGGGTCTGGACCTGGCCTGGCGGCACTGGAAGGCCCACCGCTCCCCCCGCTGGGCCCAGCCCGGCCTGTTTGAGGTGGCCGATGGAGGAGGGCGATGAGGTCCTGGCCGTCCTGGAGGGGCTGGTGGCGCGCTACCCGCGCGAGCGCGGGGGGCTTCTGGTGTGGGCCTTCCTGGACGAGGAGGGGCGCTGGACGCTGGCCCTCTTCCGGGGGGAGGACCTTTTGGAGCTGGACTGGGGCTACGACCTCGAGGCGGTAGAGGAGGCCCTGTGGCGGCGCTACTCAAGCTCGTGCTGATCTACGTGACGGTGGCCCAGGTGGGGCTTCTCCTCCTCCTCGCCTACCTGGGCCTCTCCCGCCGGGGGGCTCTCCCCGAGGGGGCCTCCGTGGGCCTCCTCCTCCTCGCCGCCCTCTTCGGCCTTCTCGGGGTCCTCCTGGCCCTGGCGTGGAGGTGGGCATGACGGCGCATGGGCACTTCGTGCCCTTCTGGGAGACTCAGGAGCTCTTAGGCCTCCTGGTCCGGAGGCAGACCGCCTCGCGGCCCGTCTTCCAGGGGATCACCGCCCAGGGGTGGCCCTACTGCCCCGGGGTGGGGCGGCTCACGGAGGCCTTCCGGGTGCCCGGGGGGATGGTGTGGTGGGCGAAGGTGAGGGGCGAGGCCTACTGGATGTGGCAGCCCCTGCCTCCGGGGGAGTGATGGAGCCTCAGGAAGCCCTCGCCCTCCTCGCCCAGCTGGCCCTGGAAGGGGCCCCTGGCGGGGCGATCTACCGGGTCTACGAGGCGGAAGAGGTTCTTTCCCGGGCCCTCTCGCGGCTGAAGGCCCTCGAGGGGGCCCACGAGAGCCTCGAGGCCCGCCACCGGACCCTCGAGGCCCGCCTCCGGGAGCTGGAGGCCGCCCAAAGCCGGGCCCTCCTCGCCCTCCTGGAGGCGGCGGACCTTTTGCGCGGGAGGAAAGCATGATGAAGGCGTTTTTGGTGTCCCTGCTGATCCTGGCCTATCTGAGCACCCTTTCCATGAGCACCGGACATTTGGCCCAGTGGTACGCCCTTTCCCTGGGGGGGCTCCCCCCCTGGCTCGCCTGGGGCCTGGCGGCGAGCCTGGAGTTCACCGCCTTCCTCCTCTCCCTCCTCTCCAACTCCCTCCTTCGGGGCTCGGCCTGGGCGGGGGGTGGGGCGGTAGCCGCCCTGGCCCTGGTGTGGCTCGGCAACGCCCTCTCCATGCACCGGGCCGCCCCCGGGGTGGCCCTCTGGGAGACCCTGGCCATGAGCCTCTTCGTCCCCGTGGGGACCTACGTGGTGGGGAAGGTGGTGGGGGAGATGGTGGCCGTTCAGCCCGGGGGAAGGGGTGTTCAGGGAGCGGCCGAACAGTCCCGGATGACCCCCCTCGCTGTTCGGCCCAAGCCTGAACATGGGCCCCCCCTTGTTCAGCCTTCCGTTCAGGAACTTAGAGCGGTCGTTCAGGGGGGAGTCCCGGAAGCCGAACAAGGGGAGGGAGCTCGTTCGGTCCCTTCCGGCGTCCGGTACCGGGAGCGTCAGGTGGAAAGGGAGCGCACCCTGGAGGTGGACCTGGACGAACGGGGGCTGGCCATTGTGAACGCCTTGCGTTCTGCGGGCGGAGCCCTCTCTCTGTCCGAACTCTCCCGGCGAACGGGCATTCCCAAGTCCACCCTGGCCGGGAAGCTGAACGGCCTGGCGGAGGCCGGGCTGGTCGTTCGTACGGAACAGGGGTGGACCCTGAACGGGGAGGGCCGCCATGCATGAGCCCCTGGACCTCTGGCGGGCGGCCTGGGTGGCCCTGGCCCTCTGGCGGGTGGAACACGGGGAGGCCCGCTGGGTCCCGGTCCACCCCCAGGACCCCAGGCCCGGGGCCTTCGGGGGCCGCGCCGACCTCCACGCCCGCCCCCCCGAGGCCCCGGCCTTCCTGCCCGTCTACGTCCCCCCGGTCCCGCCCCTCGGCATAGAGGGGCACAACCTGCGCCTGTGGCGGCACGACGCCCGGGCCTTCGTCCGGGGGCTGGGGTACGGGGAGCGCCAGCTCCTGGAGGCCTACCTGGGCAAGGGGAAGCCCCAGACCCTGGTGAGCTTCAACCCCTCGGCGGGGCGGCTCCAGACCCACGCCCCCCTGGACCTCCTGGACCTCTTCGTGCGCCTCGCCCGCCGGGCCGAGGTAGACACCCCCCCACCCCCCGGGGTAGAATAGGCCTAAGGTGGGAAACCTGCCCCCCGGAAGGCTCCGGGGGGCCAAGCTTTTGGGGGTGCCGTGGATGAGCGCGATCTGGAGCTGGAGCTCTGGGCGGGGGCCCTGGACCTCCTCGCCCGCATGGGGGCTCCGGAGGAGGAGCTCCGCCCCTTGCGTGAGCGCCTCTGGGCCCTGCGCCTTTTCCGCATGATGCCCAAGCCCCAGCCCCCCTCCCTCTGGAGCCGCCCCCTCTTCTGGACGGTTCTGGCCCTCCTCCTCGGCATCGTGGCCAGCCTCCTGGGCCTCCCCGTCCACAAGCTCTTCCCGTGAAAGGAGCGCCATGTTCAGGGATCCGAACCGCCAGCGCTTGATCCGAGGCACGATCCTCCAGGCCCTGTACCTGAACGCCTTCGGGGTGGACGCCCCCGTCAACATCCAAGACCCCTACGCCATGCCGAGAGGGGTCCTGGCCCGGGTCCTGGAGCTCTCCCACGTCCTCCCCGCCCGCTCCGAGATGAACGCCGCCGTGCGCTACCTGCAGCAGAAGGGCTACGTGGAGGCGGTGTGGGACGAGGACGGGGAGTTCACCCTGGTCCGCCTCACCACCCAGGGCATGGACCTGGTGGAGGGGAACCTGAAGGACCCCGGGGTCCTCCTGCCCAGGAGGTAGGCCGTGGAGTTGAGGGAGGAGATCCACGCCCTCGCCGTGGCCTTCCGCCGCCACCACGAGGAGGTCTTAGCTGAGCTCCGCCTCCTCCGGGAGGAGCTGGAGCGGGAGCGCCGGGCCCGCTACTGGGAGCAGGGGCTTCTGGCCCTGGCCCTGGTGGCGGCCCTCATCGGCTGGGTGCGGCCGTGAAGGGCTACAAGCGCCACCGCCTCTGCAAGGTCTGCGCCCTCCCGGAGGAGCTTCGCGACCGGGTGGACGCCATGCTCCTGGGGGAGGAGACGGAGGAGGACGGCAGGCCCTACAGCATGGAGGGGATCGCCCTCTGGCTCAGGGCCCAGGGGCACGAGGTGAGCCCCTCCAGCGTGCGCCGCCACGCCCGCCACCTGGCCCCTGCCTTGGACCAGGTCCTGCAGATGGAGCGCCTGGTGGAGGCGGTAGAGGAGGCCACGGGCAAGCGCCTCTCCTACGCCGCCGCCTTGGCCAACATCGTGGTGCACAAAGCTCTCCGCTACCTCCAGGACCTGGAGCTCGGGGAGGAGGTGGATCCGGAGAAGGTGGTGCGGCTCGGCCTCGAGGCCGCCCGGGTGGCCCTGAGCCTGGAACGGCTGGACCGCTCCCTAAGGGAGGAGGCGGCCCAGAAGGTGGAGGAGAGCCTCCGCGCCCGGCAGATTGAGCCCGAGGTCATAGAGGCCATCAAGCGGGACATCTATGGACTCTGAGCGCCTCCTCCTCCCCTACCAGCGCCGCTGGGTGCGGGACCAATCCCGCTTCAAGATCGGCCTCTGGGCGAGGCAGACGGGGAAGAGCTTCGCCGGGACGCTGGAGGTGGTCCTGGACGCGGTGGAGCGCCCCGGCACCCTCTGGGTCCTCCTCTCCGCCGGCGAGAGGCAGAGCCGGGAGCTGGCGGAGAAGGCCAAGCGCCACCTCGCGGCCCTGAAGCAGGCGGCGGAGACCCTGGAGAGCCGCTTTTTTGAGGCGGGGGAGGAGGTGACCCAGCTGGAGATCCGCTTGCCCAACACGTCCAGGCTCGTCTTCCTCCCCGCCAACCCCCGCACCGCCCGCGGCTACACCGGGAACGTCTTCCTGGACGAGTTCGCCTTCCACCAGGACTCCGAGGCCATCTGGGCGGCCATGTTCCCCATCGTCACCCGCAGGCCGGACCTGAAGGTCCGGGTCATGAGCACCCCCAACGGCCCCCGGGGCAAGTTCTACGAGCTCTGGGAGAAGGGGGGAGAGGTCTGGAGCAGGCACCGGGTGACCATCCTGGACGCGGTGGCCGAGGGTCTGCCCGTGGATCCGGACGAACTCCGGGCGGGCCTCGCCGACGACTTCATCTGGCAGCAGGAGTACCTCTGCGAGTTCGTCTCCGAGGAGGAGGCCTTCCTCCCCTGGAGCCTCATCCTCGCCGCCGAGGCCAGGGAGGACCCTCGGGGGGGGTGGGACCCCGAGCGGGCCTACCTGGGGATGGACGTGGGCCGCCACCGGGACCTCACGGTCTTCGTGGTCCTGGAGCGGGTGGGGGACGTGTACTGGGCGCGCCTCGTGGAGGCCCTCCACCGGGCCCCCTTCGCCGAGCAGGAGGCCCGCCTCCACGCCCTCCTCCCCCGGGTGCGCCGGGCCTGCCTGGACGCCACGGGCCTCGGGGAGATGCTGGCCGAGAACGCCCGCCGGGCCTTCGGCTACAAGGTGGAGCCGGTGAAGTTCACCCTCGAGGTCAAGGCCGACCTGGCCCAGCGCCTCCGCCTCGCCTTTGAGGACCGCAAGGTGCGCATCCCCGAGGACCGGGCCCTCCGGGAGGACCTCCACGCCGTGCGGCGGGTCATCACCCCTTCCGGGAACGTCCGCTACGACGCGGAACGGGGCGAGCGCGGCCACGCCGACCGCTTCTGGGCCCTGGCCCTCGCCCTCCACGCCGCCGAGACCCCGAGGGGCCCCGTGGAGTACAGGTCGGTCCTCCGCCGGGCCTTCGCCGGGTGGAAAGGAGCGTTCTAGATGCCCATCCTGGACCCCTACGGCCGCCCCATCCCCAAAAGCCCACCGCCTTCCGCGCGCCGCCTCCCCCTGGACTCCCCCTACCGCGTCTACCCCGCCCGGGGCCTCACCCCCGAGCGCCTGGCCCGCATCCTCCGCCTCGCCGACGAGGGGGACCTCGCCCTCCAGGCCGAGCTCTTTGAGGAGATGGAGGAACGGGACGCCCTCCTCTTCTCCCTCCTCCAGACCCGCAAGCTCGCCGTCATCGGCCTGGACTGGCGCCTGGAGCCCGCGGAGGAGGGCCGGGACGCCCGCCGGATTCTCCGGGCCGTGGAGGAGGTGTGGTGGGACCTCCCCCTGGAGGACCTCATGCTGGACCTCCTCTCCGCCATTCCCCAGGGGGTGAGCCTGGTGGCCGTGGCCTGGGAGTGGGACGGCCTCCTCTGGCGGCCCAAGGCCTTCCGCTGGGTGCACCCGGGGAGCCTGGTCTACCGTTCCGAGGAGGACCGCTTCTACCTCGCCTCCCAGGAGCGGCCGGAAGGGGAGGCCATCCCCTACGGCGGGGCCATAGAGCACCGCTACAAGGCCCGCTCGGGCCTCCCCACCCGGGCCGGGCTCATGCGCAGCGTGGCCTGGCTCTACCTCTTCAAGCACTACGCCCTCAAGGACTGGGTGGTCTTCGCCGAGGTCTACGGCCAGCCCTACCGCATCGGCAAGTACGATCCGGCCGCCGGGGAGGAGGAGAGGCGGCGCCTGGAGGAGGCGGTGCGCAGCCTCGGGGCCGACGCCGCCGGGGTCATCTCCAAGGACACGGAGATCGAGATCCTCGAGGCGGCCAAGGGCCAGGGGCCGGACGTCTACGAGCGCCTGATCCGGCTCTGCAACCGGGAGATGGCCCAGGCCGTCCTGGGCCAGACCCTCACCTCCAGCGAGGGGGACGGGGGGAGCTACGCCCTGGCCAAGGTGCACGAGCGGGTGCGCATAGACCTCCTCCGGGCCGACGCCCGCGCCCTGGCCAAGACCCTCCGGGAGGGCCTCCTCAAGCCCTTCGTGGCCTTCAACTTCGGCCCCGAGTTCCTGGACCTCGCCCCCTTCGTGGTGCCCGAGGTGGAGGAGGAGAAGGACCTGGAGAGCCGGGCCCGGGTGCTCCAGACCCTCCTGGGCATGGGCCTCTCCATCCCCGAGGCCTGGCTCCGGGAGGAGTTCGGCGTCCCCGCCCCCGACCCCCAGGGCCCCGTCCTCGCCCTCGCCCCCCAGGAGCGGCGAGAGCGGGGCCTGGTGGCGGGTCAGGCCTTCGTGGACGGCCTGGGGGACAGGCTCCTGGAAAAGGCCCCCATGCCCGGGCTTTCCACCCTCCTCCAGGCCATCGGGGAGGCCGAGGGGTACGAGGACCTGAGGCGGCGCCTCCTCGCTCTCTTCCCCGGGATCTCCTTCGCCGAGCTCGCCCAGCTCCTGGAGGCGGCCCTCACCCTCTCCGAGCTCGCGGGGAGATGGGCCCAGCGGCAGGACAGTGGCCTGGACGGTTGAGCCTGACCCCCTGCGGCCCGAGGAGGCCCTCCGCTGGTTCCGGGCCCGCCTTCCCCTCCCCGATCCCGAGTTCCGCGCCCTGGGGGAGGAGGCGAGGCGCCGGGCCTTCTTCGTGGCGGGCCTCGCCGCGCTGGACATGGTGCAGGAGACGATGGACGCCCTCGCCCGGGCCCTGGAAGAGGGGAGGCCCTTTGAGGACTTCCAAAGGGAGCTTTCCGACCGGGTCAAGAACGCCTGGGGCGAGGGGAGCCGCCACCGCCTGGAGACCGTCTTCCGCACCAACCTCCAGCTGGCCTACGGGGCGGGGCGGTGGAAGGAGGCGGTCTCCGCCCGGGAGCTCAGGCCCTACTGGGGCCTCTCCGTGGTCCTGGACGGGCGCACCTCAAAGATCTGCCGGCCCCTCGCGGGGATCGTCCTCCCCGCCGACCACCCGTTCTGGCGCACCCACGTCCCGCCCCTCCACCACAACTGCCGCACCGCCCTGGTCACCTACACCCGGGAGGAAGGGGAGAGGCGGGCCTGGAAGGAGCCCCCTCCCCACGAGCCCCAGGAGGGCTTCGGCCGCCCCCCCACGGCGGAGGAGTGGAGCCCCGACCCCCGGGGCTACCACCCTGAGCTCTGGCGGGCCTTCCTGCGGGCCCTCGCCGCCCTCCCCGAGGCCCGGGCCCACCTCAGGGGCCTGGCGGAGAGCCGGGGCCAGGGGAGGCCCGCCCCTCGGGACTGGCTCTTCGCCGCCGGGGAGATGGTGCGGGCCCCCTTCAACCGCCGGGGGCGCTCCGTTCCCGAGGAGCTGAGGCCCCTTCTCGGCCGGGAGCGGGCCACCAGCCTGGAGCTCCACGTGGCCCAGCGGGTCATGGACGGGCACCTGGCCCCGGGCACCCCTCCCGAGGTCTACGAGGGCCTGTGCCGCGAGGCCCCGGCCCACCCCGAGGCCGCCCTCTTCGCCTACGCCCGGGACCAGGGCCCGGTGCTGGCCGCCCTGGCCCCCGCCTCCTTCATCCCTGAGGAGGCCCGGGGGCCCAGGCTCAAGGCCCTCTGGTTCGTGGTATACTCCTTCCACAGCGGGACGCTGGCCACCGGCTACAGCGTGCGGGACCTGAGCGAGCTGGACGTCCCTTGGGACAAGGTGGTATGGCTCAAAAGACCTCCCTGGCTTACGCCCCCCTCGCCCTAGCCCGGGCCTACGTGGCCTGGGTGAGGGAGCTCCTGGACCGGGGGGAGGAGGCCGACCCGGACGAGCTCCTGGACGCTGTGGAGGAGTGGACCCCCTTCCGGGGGTACCTGAGGGACGCCGCGCGGGAGGACCGGGAGGCCGCTCTCGCCCTGGCCCGGGAGGTCTTCGCTGAAGGGCCCAGGCTTCGGGCCCACGGCTTCCCCCTTCCCGATACCTGGGAGGCCTTCCTCGCCCGGGTGGGACTGGAGCCCTGAGGGCGGCAGGCCCAGGGGGGCCGGGGGTTCTCCCCGGCCCCCCTTCTTCCGCCATCCCACCCCCCGATTTGAAAGCGCTTACACGGCCCTGTAACCCCCCTGGAAGGCCCGGGAAGGGGGTGGCCTGGCCTTCCCCTTAGCCCCGGCCTCCCCCCGCCTTTTTGGGCCTTTCAGGCCGGGTTTCCTCCCTCCTGTGCACAGCGTCTTTCCCTCTCCGGGAGGGCGCTCAGGCGGGTTTCTGTCCTGGAGCGTGAGCGATTTCCTCAATGCTTTCGCCTGTGGTAGAATAGGGGTGCCCCGGGACGGGGGCGCGGTCGCGCCCAAGGGCCAACCCCCTTGGGTGAGGAAAGTCCGGGCACCATAGGGCGGGGTGCCAGGTAACGCCTGGGCGGGGTAACCCGACGGAAAGTGCCACAGAGAAGAGACCGCCAGCGGCCGGGGCCTCCCCCGGTGCGGGCAAGGGTGAAACGGTGGGGTAAGAGCCCACCGCGCCTCCTGGAAACAGGGGCGGCACGGCAAACCCCACCCGGTGCAAGGCCCGGTAGGCAGGAAGGGCTTGCCCGGCCCGTTAGAACCTGCGGGATGGGCCGCTAGAGGCCGGTGGCGACACCGGTCCCAGAGAGATGACCGCGGAAAACAGAACCCGGCTTACGCCCCGTCCCGGGGTCCCCGGAATGGGGAAGGGGGTGGAGTTATGATCAGGGGTAGCCACGCATCTCCAGGTGTTATGGAGATGGAAGAGCGGGTTCGCAAGCTCAAGGAGTCTTTGGACATTCCCCCAGATCAGTACCCCGTGGACATTGTGGGCCTTGCCCTCGCCCTTGGGGTAAGGGTCTACGATGCCGAGTTTAAGAACCCCAACATTTCCGGTATGGTCATTACCGACCCGAAGCGGGTGCCGAAGGGCGTAGTTCCTGGGGAAAAAGCCACCATATTTGTAGCTAAGAACGAGTATCCGCCCCGGAAAGCGTTCACCATTGCCCACGAGCTCGGCCACGTGGTCTTGGGGCATGTGGACGATAAGGGGCTCCGGACGGATCTGTTTAGGGGTCAGGGGCTTCCTTATGACCCCCAGGCGGAACGAGAAGCCAACTTGTTCGCCGCCACGCTTCTTATGCCAGAAAAGGCTTTTCGTGAAGTTTGGGAGGCCTTTGCTCAACGGGGTGTTCACTACGTCGCGGCCCTGTTTGGGGTTTCAGTTAATGCGGCGGTCGTTAGGGCTAAAGAGTTAGGCCTCGAGGTGCCCCTGTTTTGAGCGATGCCCCGGGATAACCCCGAAGAAAAGCGGGATTCTCATACCCCACCGTCCCCTGAAAGCCCGGATTCGGCTTCTGTGCCAAGTGTTCCAGAAACCGAGGGGCTTTTGGCCGAGGCTTACTCGGACGTTGGTCCGCAGGACGAGGCTGCGATCCAAAACGCTTCCCCTGTCACGCTGAATCCCGGAAGCCTCCAACAGGCTTCCGCCACAGAAATCGTGGCCTTCTTATCGGCGTTTTCTTTTGAGCCAAAAGAACTCGCGGGGGCCTTGCTGGAGGGTATCCGTGCCGAGAACGCCCTTAAACAGGCTAACGCCTCTTACATTGAGGCCTGCGCCAAGGAGAAAGAACGAAGAGCTGAGCAAATCGAGATTGAAAATCAGCGGCTTAAGGCCCAAGCAGAGTTAGATCGCAGGCGGCTACCAGTGTACTTCGTGTTTTCTGTGCTAGGCCCCGTTTTTATGGTGATCATTATAGGCGCATACTTTATGGGTTGGGTGCCCTTGGAAAGGGCCCTTCTTCCCCTTGGGGTGTCTGCCTTTCTCTCCATTCCGGAGAAGAGCTTCAACCTTTTGTCCGGGTTGCTGAGTTGGCTGGTAAACCTTCTCCCCGTTCGTGGGAAATAGGTTCCGGAGGGCGCTTGTGAAAAGGGAACTTTATTTCGGAGACAACCTCGAGGTCCTACGGAAGCACATCCCCGACGAAAGCGTGGACCTCATCTACCTGGACCCTCCCTTCAACTCCAAGGCGGACTACAACGTCATTTTCCGGGAGCACACGGGCAAGGGCCCTGGGGCCCAGATCAAGGCCTTTGAGGACACCTGGAGCTGGGGGGTGGAGAGTGAAAAGGCCCTCCAAGAGGTGGTGGCCAAGCACGGGAGGCTCGGGGAGTTCTTGGACTTCCTGGTGCGCTTCCTGGGCAAGAACGACCTCTCCGCCTACCTGGTGATGATGGCGGTGCGCCTCTTGGAGCTTCACCGGGTCCTCAAGCCCACGGGGAGCCTCTACCTCCACTGCGACCCCACCGCGAGCCACTACCTGAAGGTCATCCTGGACCAGATATTCGGGCCCAAAAACTTTCGTAACGAGATCATCTGGAAGCGGACAAGTGCCCACAGCTCCGCCAAGAGGTGGGGGCCTGTGCACGATACGCTTCTTTTCTACACCAAAGACGAGGAATACACCTGGAACACGCTTTACGAAAGTTATGAAGAGCAGTACGTGGAAGATGAGTACGCTCGCAAGGACGACAGGGGTAGATATGCCCTCAAGGACTTGACAGGAGCAGGAGTTAGCGAGGGCGATTCAGGCAAGCCTTGGCGAGGGATAGCCCCTGGGGAGAAAGGCCGCCACTGGGCCGTGCCGTCAAGGGACAAGCTTCCCTCGTGGCTGACCCTCCCGGACGACTGGGACGACCTTTCCGTGCAGGAGCGGTTGGACTTTCTGGACCAGGCGGGACTGATTTATTGGCCTCCGCGCGGGGTGATGCCCCGCTTCAAGAGGTACCTGGACGTGGCCAAGGGGGTTCCCATTCGGGACGTCATCACCGACATTCCTCCACTGAGCCACAACTCCAAGGAGCGTCTTGGCTACCCCACCCAGAAGCCCCTTGCCCTACTGGAGCGCATCATCCAGGCCAGTTCCAACCCCGGGGACGTGGTCCTGGACCCCTTCTGCGGGTGCGGCACGGCCCTCGCCGCCGCTGAGAAGCTGGGGCGCGGATGGATAGGCATAGACATCACCCACCTGGCCATCACCCTCATCCAGGCGCGGCTGAGGCGGGACTTCGGCCTGGAGCCGGGTAAGGACTACGAGGTCCTGGGCACGCCTAAGGATGTGGAGAGTGCCCGCTTTCTCTTTGAGAAAGACCCCCACCAGTTTCAGCTCTGGGCCTTGGGCCTGATCGGGGCCCAGCCATACGGGGACCCGCAAAAGGGAAAGAAGGGCAAGGACACGGGCATAGACGGCTTCCTCTACTTCCGCACCCCGGATGGGGGAAGGCTGGAGAAGGTGGTGGTCCAGGTCAAAGGGGGGAAGAACCTGGGGCCCAGCGTGGTGAGGGACCTGCGGGGCGTGATGGAGCGGGAGAAGGCGGCCTTTGGTGTTCTCATCGTCCTCGAGGCTCCCACGAAAGGTATGCGGGAAGAGGCCGCGAAGGCGGGTGTCTATTCCTGGGGGAGCCGGTCCTATCCCAGGCTCCAGATCTTCACCGTAGAAGAGCTCCTCGCCGGAAAGCGCCCCGAGTTTCCCGCGGGAAGCCTCAACGTGAGCTACGAGCGCAAGGAAGTGCGGACGGCACGGCCAAAGGGGGGGATGGAACCTTTGCTCTAGCGGTTTGGGGTTATACTTACTTGTGCCTTGGGAGGTGCCCCGTGAGTAACGCAACCAGGTACAGCACCTTTCTCTTCTCGCTGCCAGGCCTGGCGGAGTCTATTGGCCGCCCGTTGGACCTTGCGGGGGCGACCAGCCAGCTGAACTTTCTGGGCGAGCATACAGATCGGCTGGCCCTAGCGGCTGACTGGGCGGCGATCGGCGAGGACCTCAGGGCGGTGTTGGACGAGGTGCCACTTGGGAAGGAAGAGCGCTTGAACGCGCTCATTTTGGCCCTGCTCAAACTTTTGGTTGACGAACTGAAGGAGGGAGATGAGTCAACTGCCTGATAGGCCGAACTCTGATTCTTCGGGCTCGGCGGATCAAGCCCCTCAACAGTTGCTCAAAGAGTTTTTGGAGAAGAACCCGGAGGTCCTCCGGGTTCTTCTTGAGAAGCCCTCTTTTGGTAAGCTACTGGGCGTATTTTGGCGTGGTCCCCTTCCGCCGCCGGAGGTCTTAGAGGGCTATGACCAAGTGGTACCGGGGGCAGCCCGAGGCATTTTTGACCAGTTTGAAAAGCAATCCGAGCATCGCCGAAGGCTTGAAGAGCGGTTGTTAACGCATTTGGAGCGCAGGGATCATAAAGCCCTTAACATTGTTCTTGTGATTGCCCTAGCTTCCGTTTTGGGCAGCATTTGGCTTATTTTTACCGGGAAAAGCGTAGAGGGCCTCCTCACCTTTGGCTCTACGCTGACCAGCCTTTTGGTTAGCTACATCCAAGGGAGCCAACAATCTGCCAAAGAGCGTCGGGAAAAGCGAGAAATGTTGGAGCGCCTTGATAGAGGGGAACCGCTGGAGAAAGGCTCGTCTCGGGGTGAGCCCGGTGAAAAGAAGTAGTTCCCTTTTGCCCTTCGCCTTCTTGCCACCCCCCCACCCTCCGGGGTAAGATAGGGCTAAGGTGGGATAACTGCCCCCGGGGAAACCCGGGGGCAAAACGTTTATGCGCCTCCTCTGGCCTTTGCCCCCTTCTCCCGAAAAGAACCGTGTGGACGCGGGGTTCCTGGACCCGCGCTACCCCGAGTGGCGGAAGGCCCAGGGCCTCGCCCCTCACCAGCACCCCGGGGTGGACCTCAACCTCTCCGGCACCTCTGGGGACGCCGACCTGGGCTACCCGGTGGTGGCCGTGGCTGAGGGGCGGGTGGTCCACAGCGCCTTCCACCGGGTTTGGGGCCACGTGGTCCTGCTGGAGCACGACCTCCCCGGCCTCGGGCGCTTCTGGACCCAGTACGCCCACCTCCTCTTCCGGACGGCCCGGGAGGGGGACTACCTCTTCGCGGGCGAGCCCGTGGGGGCCATCGGCAAGGGGGACCCGGCCAGGCCGTACCTCGCCCACCTCCACTTTGAGGTGCGGCGGGCCCCCCTGGAGGCCGACTTCTGGCCCGGGAGCAACGTGGACCTCATCCGGGAGAAGTACCTGGACCCCGAGGCCTTCCTAAAGGTCCACTACGCCCCCGCCCGCCGCTTCTACCGGGTGCGGGGGGTCTTCTGGACCCCGGCCCGGCAGGAGGTGGAGGGCGTGGTCGTGAACCTGGAGGAACCCGACCGGGTTCAGGTGGCGATGAGGAAGCTGTGAACGCCCTCTTCCGCCTCCAGGTGATGCTGGACCTCGTGGACCGCATGACCGGTCCCCTGGGCCGGGTGGGGGAGGGCCTGCGTAAGGTGGAGGAGCTTTCCCGCCGGGCGGACCTCGCCCTGCAACGCTTGGGAGCGGGGCTTTCCGTGGCCGGGGCCGGGGCGGCCCTCGCCGCGCCCCTGGTCCTCGCCACCCGGGCGGCGATGGACTTTGAGGACGCCTTCGCCGACGTGCGCAAGGTGGTGGACGCCCCAGCCCCCGCCCTCATGGCCCTCCAGCGGGAGCTTTTGGGCCTCACCCGGGTCATCCCCATGACCGCCAGGGAGCTCACGGAGATCGCCGCCGCCGCGGGCCAGGCGGGCATCCCCATGCAGGAGCTGGTCCGCTTTACCCAGGACGCGGCCCGGGTGGGGGTGGCCTTCGGCATCTCCGCGGGCCAGGCGGGAGACGCCCTGGCGAAGCTCAGGAACGTCCTGGAGCTCAGCCAGGAGGGGGTCATGCGCTTGGCGGACGCCGTGAACTACCTCTCCAACAACATGGCGGCCACCGCCCCGGAGATCCTGGAGGTCCTCCGCCGGGTAGGGGGGACGGGGAAGCTCCTGGGCCTCACCGGGCAGCAGGTGGCGGCCTTCTCCGCAAGCCTCCTCGCCCTCGGCACCGCCCCCGAGGTGGCCGCCACCGGCCTCAACGCCCTCTTCCAGCGCCTGGCCACCGCCCCGGCCCAGCCCAAGGCCTTCCAGGAGGCCCTGGCCCGCCTGGGGCTCACGGCCACGGGCCTCCAGCAGGCCCTGAGGCAGGACGCCGCCGGGGCCCTCATGGACTTCCTGCGGCGGGTGAAGGCCGCTCCCGACCAGCTCACCGTGCTTTCCGACCTCTTCGGCATGGAGTACGCCGACGACATCGCCAAGCTGGTGGGCTCCTTGGGCACCTTGGAGAAGGCCTTCAGCCTGGTGCGAAGTCCGGCCGCCTACACGGGGAGCGTCCTCGCCGAGTTCCAGAACCGCTCCGCCACCCTGAGGAACCAGCTCATCCTGTTCCGGAACGCCCTGGAGCGCATCTGGATCACCCTCGGCAACGCCCTCCTGCCCGTGGTGACCCCGGTGGTGGCCCGCCTCACCGACCTCATGAACCGCGTCTCCGACCTCCTGGACCGCTTCCCCCTCCTCCGGGGGGCCCTCGTGGCCGTCACGGCCACCCTCGGGGGGCTTCTGGTGGTGGGGGGCCTCCTGGTCACGGGCCTCGCCGCCCTCGGCTTCGCCGCCGCCCAGGCCCGGCTGGGCCTCCTGGCCCTTCAGGGGGGCCTCTCGGCCACCCTGAGGCAGGCGCGCCTCCTCTCCCTGGGCCTCGCCCTCCTGCGGGGGGAGATGGCCCGGCTGGGGGCGGTGGGGCTCCTCCGGGGGGCCTTCGGCCTCCTCGCCCAGGGGGCCTTCCGGGCCGGGCAGGCGGTGCTCTTCTTGGGGCGGGCCCTCCTCCTCAACCCGGTGGGGCTGGTCCTTGGCGCCCTCGCCGGGCTCGTCTACCTCTTCCGCCAGGCCTGGGGGGCGAGCGAGAGCTTCCGCAAGAGCGTTCTCGGCACCCTCCAGGCGGTGCGGAGCGCCTTCGCCCCGGTCCTCGCCGAGTTCCGGGGCCTGGGGGAGGCTCTGGCCGGGCTCTTCCGCCCCCTCGGGGGGGCCATCCAGGCCTCCCTGGCCTCCGCCCAGGCTGCCTGGGACCGCTTCGGCTACGCCCTGGGGTATGGCATCGGCTTCCTCTTCGGCCTCCTGGAAGCCCTCGTCGTCCGCCTCGCCCCCATCTTCGCCGACGGCCTCGCTGGCCTCATCCGCATCCTGCGGGGCTTTGTGGACGTGGTGGTGGGGCTCTTCACCCTGGACCTGGACCGGGCCCGCCAGGGGGCCTTGCGGGTGTGGGAGGGGCTCCGGGCTGTCCTCTCCGTGCCCATCCGGGTGGGGGGCGTTCTGGTGGATACCGCCCTCAACGCCCTGGCCCGCCTCTGGCAGGTGGCCAGCGAGCGTTTTCCCGCCCTGGCCCGGCTGGGAGAGGGGTTGGGGGCCGCTTGGCGGGGTCTGGTGACGGGGGCCGAGGCGGTCTTCCGGCTCCTCCAGACCGTGGTCCTCTCCGGCATCGGGGCCCTGCGGGCCCTCCTCCAGGGGGATTTCCGCCTGGCCCTGGCCTTTGCCGAGAGGGGGTGGCAGGCTCTCAAGGCCCTGCTCTCCTTGCCCCTGCGCCTGGGGGGCGTGGTCTGGGACGCCCTAAAGGCGGCCTTGGGCCAGGCCCTGGCCTTCGTGCGGGGGCTGGTGGGCTCCTTCCTGGAGGCGGGGAAGGCCATTGTCCAGGGCCTCGCCGCGGGGATCAGGGGCCTCGCCCTGGCCCCGGTGAACGCCGTGAGGGAGATCGGTGGCCAGGCCCTGGCCACCCTGAAGCGCCTCCTCGGCATCCGGTCCCCCTCCCGGGTCTTCATGGGCCTCGGGGCCATGACCGCCCTGGGCCTCGCCGTGGGGCTCCAGAACATGGCCCCGGCGGTGCGGGAGGCGGCCCGAGCCCTGGTCCCCGCCCTGGAAGTGCCTGCTCCTCGGATGCCGGAGCTTCCGCGGGTTCCCGTGGTGGCAGTGCCCCAAGCCCCCACTCTGGAAGCGCCCGCCCTCACGGCCCCCGAGCCGCCCGCCCCTTCCCCCGCCCCCGGGCGGAGAGGGGAGAGGCCCGTGGTCCAGGTGCGGATCGAGCGGGTGGAGCTTCCCGGGGTGCGGGACGCGGAGGAGTTCGTGGAGGCCTTAAAGCGGCTTTTCCTGCCCTACGTGGAGGAGGTGTAGCGGTGCCTTACCTGCGCTTCGCCACCGGAGACCGCCTGAAGCTGGACGGGGAGGAGATGCCCGGGGTGGTGGTGGCCGTGGAGGTGGAGGGGGAGAACTCCGTGGAGAGCCTCCCCCGGGAGGGCCGCACCGGGGACGTGCACGTCCTCAGGGGCTACCGGGACTTCCGGGTGCGCATCACCCTTCGCCTGGCGGGGAAGGACCCCCTGGCGGAGGCCAGGCGGCTTCACGCCAAGTTCGCCAAGAGCAAGACCGAGCCCCTGCGGGTGGTCCACCCCCACCTGGCGGCCCGGGGGATAGAGAAGGCCCTCTTCGCCCGGCTCACCACCCGGGAAGAGGGCGGGGAGGACGGGCTCACGGCCGTGCTGGAGCTCACCCAGGTGGAGCCCCGGGAGGCCCTGGCCGAGGCCAACGCCCGGGAGGCCCAGGCCCTGGCCGCGGCCCCCGGCCCCCAGGCGGGCCCCCCGCCGGGGAGCGCCCAGCAGAGGCGGAACGAGGGGAAGGGGGGGCAGGCCCCGCCCAAGCCCCCGGCGATGCTACAGGGCGTTTTGGATGGCGAGCACAAGGGCTTTGAGACCGGCATGACCGGTCTAGGACTCTTCAGGCGATGAACCTCGTCCACGTTCCCAAACCCGAGACCCAGAAGGGCACCCCCGCGGGCCTCGTCTTCCACGAGAGCCTGCACGTGCCCTGGCGCACCCTGCACCTCCAGGGGCACGTCTACCTCGAGGGCACGGCCCGCCCCTCCGACGAGGCCACTAAACCCTTCCAGCCTGGGGAGGCGGTGCGGCTCACCCTCGAGGGCCCCCTCTTCCAGGGCGCCCTTCAGGGCCTCCTCTCGGCCACGGAGGGGGTGGCCTGGGGCCTCCCCGAGTGGCGGCGGGAGGTGGGCCCCCAGGGCTTCCAGGACGTGAAGGCCGAGGAGGTGGCCGAGTGGGTCAAAGGCCAGGTGGGGGGGAAGGCCCTCTGGGGCTTCCAGACCGAGCCCAAGCGCCACTACGCCCTCCCCCGCGTGCGGGCCTGGGAGGGGGTCCTCATGGTCCTCAAGGCCTGGGGGGTGAAGGCGGTGATGCACGAGCTGGACGGGGGGAGCCTCTACGCCGGGCCCGCGGAGCGAAGCCCCCACTATGGGGTGGTCCACTGGGTGGGGGAGGAGGTGGCCTGGGTGCGGCCGTTGTCCCCGGGCCGCTACGGGCTTCGCATGGCCCCTCTCCCCGCCCTCAGGGTCCTCCACCTGCTGCGGGTGGACCACCCTGCCTACCGGGGGGGGCTCAGGGTGGAGGAGCACCGCCTGGTCCTCACCCCCAAGGAGGCTTACCACGAGGTGATCGGCCGTGCGGGCTGACGGACTTAAGGGAGCTATCCGGCGACTGGTGGAGGCCTTTTGGCCCGAGCTACACCACCGTACCCACACTCCGCACAAGGCCAGGGTGGTGAAGGTTCGCTCCAAGCCGGGGGTGGCGGGCCCTCCGGGGGAGTGCCTCTACAGCGTGGACCTGGAGCCCCTCACCGTGGACGGTCAGCCTGACCCTACCCGCCCATTCTTGGAAGACGTCCCCCTGGACGTGCCCTGGATCGGCGGGGGGCGCGGGGTCTACGCCCTTCCCGAGGTGGGGGCCATCGTGCGGGTGGCCTACTACGAGGGGAACCCCGCCTATCCCTACGTGGACGGGGTCCTCTCCGAGGGGAAGGCCGTGGTCCGGGTGGAGCCCGGGGAGTACCTGGTGCAGAAGGACGCCGACACCTGGGTGCGCCTCAAGCCCGACGGGGAGATTGAGGCCCAGGCCGCCCCCGGGGTGGTCCTCCGCCTGAAGCCGGACGGGACCGTGGAGCTCTACGGGACTGCGGTGGTGCGGGTGGACGCCCCCCGGGTGGAGCTTGCGGGGGGAGGCCCTCCCGTGGCGAGGGTGGGGGACACCGTGGTCTGCCCCGCGGGGACGGGGACGATCGTGAGCGGGTCCAGCAAGGTCTTTTCGGGGTGAGCCGTGTACCGGGACTGGAAGTGGGACGACGGGGACTTCCGCTTCACCCCCAGGGGGGACGCGGCCCTGGCGGAGGGCCTGCAGGTGGTGCGCCAGGACCTCCTCGCCCGCCTCGTCTCCCCCCGGGGAAGCCACTGGGCCTTCCCCCAGGAGGGAAGCGCCCTTCCCGACTACGTGCAGGCGGCGCTGGACGAGCTCACCCGGGTGGAGGTCCTGCAGGAGGCGGAGAGGACCTGCCTCGAGGACGCCCGGGTGGAGGAGGCCCAGGGGGAGTGGACGGAAGGAGGCCTCCGCCTCATCTTGCGCCTCTCGGGGGAGGCCCTGAGGCTCCTCCTCCCCTGGCCTTTGGAGGTGAAGGGTGCCTGAGCTTCCCCCTCTCCCCACCCTGGAGGAGGAGACCCAGAGGCTCCTCGGCTTTCTCCCCGAGGGCTTCCCCGTGCGGAACCCCGACAGCTTCAGCGCCTTCGGCACCTACCTGCGCCTCGCGGCCCAGGCGGCCCTCGAGGCCCGCGCCTTCACCCGGGAGCTCGTCCCCCAGCTCTTCGTGGTCACCGCCACCGGGGCCTGGCTGGACGAGCACGCCCGGGGCCTGGGCCTCGCCCGCAAGGAGGCCCGGGGGGCCAGGCTCCGCTGCCGCGCCCTCGCTACCGCCCCCGGCGCCTTCCCCCCGGGGGCCCTCCTAGGGGTGGGGGAACTCCGCTACCGGGCCGAGGGCCCCTTCGCCCCGGACGCCCCCGTGGAGGTGTGGAGCGAGGGGGTGGGGAGCCGCTACAACCTCCCCCCGGGGACCCGCCTCCTCCCCGTCACCGTGGTGGGGGGCCTCGAGGCCCTGGAGGTGGAGGAGGTCCTGGAGCCCGGCTTGGACCGGGAGACGGACGAGGAGCTCCGGGCCCGCCTCATCCTCGCCTGGCCCGCCCTGGGGCGGGGGAGCACCTACCACGCCTACATGAGCTGGGCCCTGGAGGACCCCGAGGTGCGGAAGGTCCAGGTCATAGACGACCACCCCCGGGGGCAGGGCACCGTGGACGTGGTCATAGCCCCCGCCCGGGGCCTCCCTTCCCCCGAGCTCCTCGCCCGGGTCCAGAGGGTGGTGGACGAGCGGCGGCCCCTCACCGTGAACGCCCTGGTGAGGGCCCCCGCCCCGAGACCCCTTTCCCTCACCCTGCGCCTCCACCGCCTCCCGGGGAGCCCACCTCTGGAGGCCTGGCGGGGCTTCGCCCTGGACTTCCTGAACGGCCTGAACATCGGGGAGACCTTCTGGCCCTCCCGCCTCATGGACCACCTGCACGACCGGGGAGGCCTCGAGGCGGTGGAGGTCCTCGCCCCCGCGGGGCCCGTGGCCGTGGCCCCTGACGAGCTCATCGTCCCCGGGGAGGTGACGGTCTATGAATGAGCTCGCCGAGGCCCTTTACCGCCACCTCCTCGCCCTTCCCCCCCCGGGGCGCCACCCCCGGGCGGGCGGGGCCGCGGACGGGATGGTGCGCGCCCTGGCCCGAGAGGAGGCGGACCTCATCCGGGAGACCCTGGAGGCCTTCCTCCAGGCCTTTCCCCAGCAGGCGGAATGGGAGCCCCTGGAGCGCATCGGCCGGGCGCGGGGGCTATTCCCCCTTCAGGGAGAGCTGGAGGTGGCCTTCCGCAACCGGGTCACCCATGCCCTCCAGTTCTGGCGCCTGGGCGGCACCCTCCCCGGCGTCCTCCTCTGGCTGGAAGCGGCGGGTTATGACGCCTACGTCTACGAGCACTTCCGCGATGACCCTTCCATCTGGGCGGAGTTCTCCGTCTGGCTCTGGCCCAAGGTCGCGTCCTACATCTCCGACCGCTGGGACGACGGGGTGGGGGCGTGGGATGACGGAACCCCATGGGACTATGCTCTAGCCGCCACGGAGCTCTACCGCATTCCGGCCGTTCTGAGGGAGGTGAAACCCGCCCACGCCCGGGTGCGCTCGGTCCACTACATCGCCGGGCCGAGGGACGCCTGGGACGACGGCGGAACGTGGGACGACGGGGGCGTGTGGAACCCCGAGCCCGTTCAGATCGCGTAGGAGGAGGATATGCCGAAAAACCTGACGCCACAGGACCAATGGGAAACCGAGTTTCAGGTGCCCCTTCCGGGGGAGCCCCGGAACATCGGGCCGCTGGAGGCCCTGTTTCAGAGGCTCCTCAACCGCACCGAGCGGCTGAAGGGCCGCATCGCCGAGCTCCTGGGCTTGCCCTGGGACGCCACGCCGCCGGACACCCTGGCCGGGCTCGCGGAGCGGGTGGGGGCCCTCGAGGCCGCCCAGAGCGGGATCACTCTCCCCACCCACCGCACGGCCCCGGTGCTGGACCACCCGGACGGGAGCGTGACCACGGCGAAGTTGGCCGATGGGAGCGTGACCGCGACGAAGCTGGCCGACGGGAGCGTGACCGCGACCAAACTGGCATCGGGAGCCGTACCCTATGACCTAGCCATTTTCTACCCAGGGACGCCTTCCAATGGCGCTCTCATAGCCTCCCTCAGGGTCCCCAGGATTTTTTCCCTGACTGGTGGCGGCGTTACTGTAGGTACCGCCCCCGCCGCTGACTGGACGGCTACCATTTACAAAGGCGGGACTGCTGTCGGGACTATTTCTGTCCCAGCTGGGCAAACAACTGGGTCCGTGTCGCTCAACACCACCCCGACTCCATTTGCGGCAGGGGAACTCCTTCGCATAGTAGGACCCGCCACGACGGATGCGGTCATAAGGGATATCTCTATAGCTTTCCAGGGGGTGGTGTGATGCCGTGCCTGGTGATTATCCCGGCTAGGAGGGGGTTCCCTCCCAACACCTGGTTTTCTAGCGAGGTAGGCGAGGGGGACCCCTCGTTCAAGCCCGCTCCCATGCCTACAGCCAGGTACGCCTTGGCTGTCGCCCGATTAAAGGAAAACCTCTTAGCGGCTGTAGGTGGGTCCACTAGTAGTAGCAGTTATCTCTCCACAAACGAGGTTTACGACTTCACGACCAACACTTGGTCTTCCAAAGCGCCTATGCCTACCGCTAGGCACCTTTTAGCAGCGGCTCAGTTGCAAAATAACGTCATAACGGCTGTGGGTGGATACAACAATGTCACTAGCTCCACTCTCCCCACAAACGAGGTTTACGACTTCGCGACCAACGCTTGGTCTTCCAAAGCGCCTATGCCTACCGCTAGGTCCCACCTGGCAGCCGCTCAGTTGCAAAATAACGTCATGGCAGCCGTGGGTGGGGGCAATGGTGGTATTCTCCCCACAAACGAGGTTTACGACTTCACGACCAACACTTGGTCTTCCAAAGCGCCTATGCCTACCGCTAGGCACCTTTTAGCAGCGGCTCAGTTGCAAAATAACGTCATGGCAGCCGTGGGTGGGGGCAATGGTGGTAGTCTCTCCACAAACGAGGTTTACGACTTCACGACCAACACTTGGTCTTCCAAAGCGCCTATGCCTACCGCTAGGCACAACTTGGCGGCTGCCCAGTTGCAAGCCAACGTCATAACGGCTGTGGGTGGATACAACAATGTCACTAGCTCCACTCTCCCCACAAACGAGGTTTACGACTTCGCGACCAACGCTTGGTCTTCCAAAGCGCCTATGCCTACCGCTAGGCACCTTTTAGCAGCGGCTCAGTTGCAAACCGGACTTATTGCGGCTCTGGGTGGGCAAAGCGCTAGTGGGCTTCGTGTATCTACGAACGAAACATACGGCCTATAGCTTCGGACTGGGGAGGATAAGATGGAAAAGGTACAGGCATTGACGGCAATGGCTAGCAGGCTAAGAGACACCGGGCTGGCTTTGACCCCCGACATCCGCCCATCTGCGTTCCTGGCCCGGCTCATGGGGTCCCAGAGCTGGGAGGAGTTTTGGGCTGAGCGGGTGCAAGCGGCCCGGCAGTCCATCCAGGCGTACGTGTGGCAGGGGGAGATTCTTCCTACCGGGAGGCCCGCCCCCGCCGAGGCCGTGCCGGGGGCGAGCTACATCATCCTCGCCCCCAACGGGGCGGTAATATTCCAGTTCATGGACTCCCCCTACGCCCCGGAAACGCCTGGACTGGCACCGGGGACGCTCACCTCGGAGAACGTCCAGGCGGCGATGGAAGCCCACGCCCAAGACATAGCGGAGAATCTGGCGGCAGAGGAGCTGATCCAAGCGTACCAGGCGTGGGTAGCAGAACAGACGTTATAACCCCCAGTACGCAGGCGCAATATCGCCAGGCGCTCCGGGACCTTCCCGATACCCCCACGGATGAAGAGGTCCTAGCCTGGTACCAGGGGCGAGGGGCCATCCCCTGGCCGGAGCCGCCAAGTTAACAGCTTAGCTTTTAGCGCTCAGATATCCTTTGCATAAATGCTCATATTGCTGTCCAACAACATGACTGCACTTAGTCAAAATATCCCTTAGCACAATCGCTTTTTGTCTTAGAGCGTGACGCCTAACAACAGAATGTTTTTGCCGTCCTGGTCATGTGTAGTCCCCACGCACGTGGGGATGGACCGACGAGGGTGCTCTTCGCGCTCCCCGGGGGCCCGTAGTCCCCACGCACGTGGGGATGGACCGGAGCCTCGTGGACCCAGGTTTCCACGCTTGCCGTAGTCCCCACGCACGTGGGGATGGACCGCCCGCCCAGCGCCCGTCCTTGCGCTGGAAGATGTAGTCCCCACGCACGTGGGGATGGACCACCTATGCCCTCAGCTCCGAGTAATCCGTGGCCGTAGTCCCCACGCACGTGGGGATGGACCGACCTCCTCGGGCTACCGCTCCGTCCCCATCCCGTAGTCCCCACGCACGTGGGGATGGACCGTCCAGGGAGGCCGCACGCGCCGCGTCGTGAAGTAGTCCCCACGCACGTGGGGATGGACCGGTTTTCCTGTTCCCGTATGTGGTGCTTCTCCCCATAAAAGCAACCCCCTCGAGGCGGGCCTCGAGGGGGTCCAGGGCAGGGCGTAAGCCGGGTTCTGTTTTACGCGGTCATCTCTCTGGGACCGGTGTCGCCACCGGCCTCAAGCGGCCCATCCCGCAGGTTCTCACGGGCCGGGCAAGCCCTTCCTGCCTACCGGGCCTTGCACCGGGTGGGGTTTGCCGTGCCCCAGCCTGTTGCCAGGCCAGGCGGTGGGCTCTTACCCCACCGTTTCACCCTTGCCCGCACCGGGGGAATCCCCGGCCGCTGGCGGTCTCTTCTCTGTGGCACTTTCCGTCGGGTTACCCCGCCCAGCCGTTAGCTGGCACCCTGCCCTATGGTGCCCGGACTTTCCTCACCCAGGAGGTTTAGGCCTCCGGGCGCGACCGCACCCCTGCCCTGGGGCACTCACCATTCTAGCACGAACCCCGGCTAGCATAAAGGGGTGCGGATTCCTCCGTATGCGCCTTGGCTACTCTTCCTTGCCCTCCTGGGCCTAGCGGTGCTGGGCGTGGTCTGGCTTTTGGCGGCGGTGGCCCTGGTGGTCGGCCTGGGGTATGGGGCCTGGCAGGGGCTTAAGCGGCGGCTTTGGGGCCCTACTTGGCGGCGCCTTCCCCCGCCCCGGTAGGCCTTGCTTCTTAGGCCCTCCGCCCTTAGACTGGAAGATGGTTTTCGCACGGCCAAGACCGTGCGAGAGGAGGCGAGCGTGAAAGAAGGCATCCACCCTCAGCTGGTTCCCGCCCGCATCATCTGCGGTTGCGGCAACGTCATCCATACCTACTCGGTAAAGCCCGAGATCCACGTGGAGGTCTGCAGCAAGTGCCACCCCTTCTACACGGGCCAGCAGCGGTTCGTGGACACGGAGGGTAGGGTAGAGCGCTTCCAGCGCCGCTACGGGGATTCCTACCGCAAGGGGCGGTAGGGGCTCGCTGGACCTGGGGGCCCTAGGGCCCCCAGGTTGCGTTTAAGCTTCTTTATCAGGAGGACCCCATGCCCCCTGTACTCCACCACCAGGGTTGGATTGAGGTGATCGCCGGCCCCATGTTTTCCGGGAAAAGCGAGGAGCTCATCCGCCGCGTCAGGCGGGCCCTCATCGCAAGGCAGCGGGTGGTGGTCTTCAAGCCTCGCTTGGACAACCGGTACCACCCGGCCTATGTGGTAAGCCACGATGGGGAGAGGGTGGAGGCCATCCCCGTGGGGCGCGCCCAGGAGATGGAAGCCCACCTGGACCCCCTGCCCGACGTGGTAGCGGTGGACGAGGTCCAGTTTCTGGACGAGGGGCTCCTTCCCTTGGTGGAACGCCTGGCCCAAAGGGGGGTACGGGTGATCCTGGCGGGGCTGGACCTGGACTTCCGCGGGGAGCCCTTTGGCCTCATGCCCGAGCTTTTGGCCCGGGCGGAGTTCGTGGAGAAGCTCACCGCCATCTGTCCCCGGTGCGGTGCCCCCGCCACCCGGACCCAGCGCTTGGTGAACGGCCAACCGGCCCGCTACACCGACCCCGTGATCCTGGTGGGAGCGGAGGAGCACTACGAGCCCCGGTGCCGGGCCTGCCACCAAGTGCGCTACTGAGCCACGGGGAGGGGGGTGCCCGTGCGCTTCCGGAAGCGCACCTCCAGCACGCCGTGGCGCAGGCTCGCCTGGGCCGTGCCCTCTTCGATGGGCCCCGGCAGGTCCAGGGTGCGGCGGAAGGTGCCCATGGGCCGCTCCTCCAGGAGGTAGGTTCCGGGAAGGGGATGGCGCACCCCCGCCAGGGTCACGCGGCTTCCCTCCTCCAAAAGCTCCAGGTCCTCGGGCCGAACTCCCGGGAGATCCACCAGGAGGATGTAGTGGTCCTCGTCTTCTAAAAGGTCCACCCTCGGGGCCCAGGCGGCGGGCTCCTCGCCGGTGAGCTGGTAGGCCAGCTCGGCGATGCGCTCCTGCAGTTCTTTGAGCTTCCGCAGGGTCTCCAAGCGGTCCAGGCGCTCTAACATGCCCTTAGCATAAGGGATGTGGAGGCCATCCCCGTTCTCGCTGGGCCCACGGGTAGCGGGAAGACCCTCCTTGCCCTGAGGCTTGGGGAGGAGCTGCCCCTAGAGGTCATCTCCGCCGACGCCACCATGGTCTACCAGGGCCTGGACATCGGCACGGACAAGCCCTCCCCCGAGGAGCGGGCCCGGGTGCCCCACCACCTGGTGGACGTCCTCGAGCCCCACGAGGCCATGAGCGTGGCCCGCTACCTAGACCTGGCGGAGGAGGCCATCGCCGGGGTGCTGGCCAGGGGGCGTCTTCCCTTGGTGGTGGGGGGGACGGGCTACTACATCCGCGCCCTCTCCGAGGGGCTTCACCAACTTCCCCCGCCCGACCCCGGGGTCCAGGGGGCCCTGTGGGCGGAACTTGAGGAGCGGGGCCTCGAGGCCCTCCTTTCGGAACTCGCCCAGGCGAGCCTCGAGGACGCCCGCCGGGTGGGGCGGAACCCGAGAAGGCTCGTCCGGGCCCTGGAGGTCCTGCGGCGCACGGGCACCCCCCCGGCCCGGTTTCCCAAAAGGCCTCCCCGCTTCTGCTACAAGAAGCTCGTCCTCTGGCCCGAAAGGGCCTGGCTTTTCCCCAAGTTGGAGGAGAGGGCCAAAGCCCAGTTCGCCCGGGGGCTTGTGGAGGAGGTGCGGGGGCTCCTTGAACGCTACCCCAGGATGCCCACCGCCCTCCAGGCCATCGGCTACAAGGAGGTGGTGGGTTACCTTCGGGGAGCGTATGGCCTGGAAGAGGCCTTGAGGCGGGACATCCGGGCGGTAAAGGCCTACGCCAAGAGGCAGTACACCTGGTTCCGCCACGAGCCGGGGGACGTTACCTACCTGCCCCGGGGGGGCGGGGGGGCGTACGTGGGCTTCCGGGACTGGCTTCGCCTTCACTTCGGGCTATAGTGGGGGCATGTTGGCCCACGAGATCCGCGCCCGGGTAGTCCGGGGGGAGGTTTCCCCCAGGGAGGTGGCCGAGGCCTACCTGAAGCGGGTCCAGGCCCTGGACCCGAGCCTCGGGGCGTTCCTTACCCTGAACGAAAGGCTTCTTGAGGAAGCGGAGGCGGTGGATCCTGGGCGGCCTTTGGCGGGCCTCGTGGTGGCGGTAAAGGACAACATCGCCACCCGGGGCCTCCGCACCACGGCGGGAAGCCGCCTTCTGGAAAACTTCCTTCCCCCCTACGAGGCCACGGCGGTGGCGAGGCTAAAGGCCCTGGGCGCCCTGGTCCTGGGAAAGACCAACCTGGACGAGTTCGGCATGGGCTCCTCCACGGAGCACTCCGCCTTCTTTCCCACCAGGAACCCCTTTGATCCGGAAAGGGTCCCCGGGGGGAGTAGCGGGGGGAGCGCCGCGGCGGTGGCCGCGGACCTCGCCCCCCTCGCCCTGGGCTCGGACACGGGGGGAAGCGTGCGCCAGCCCGCGGCCTTCTGCGGCGTCTACGGCCTTAAGCCCACCTACGGCCGGGTGAGCCGCTTTGGCCTCATCGCCTACGCCTCGAGCCTGGACCAGATCGGCCCCATGGCCCGCTCGGTGCGGGACCTCGCCCTCCTCATGGACGCCGTGGCGGGCCCCGACCCCTTGGACGCCACCAGCCTGGACCTCCCCCCCCGCTTCCAGGAGGCCCTGGAGGGGCCCCTTCCCCCCTTGCGCCTCGGGGTGGTGCGGGAGGCCCTCTCCGGGAATAGCCCCGGGGTAGAAAGGGCCCTGGAGGGGGCCTTGGCGGTCTTCCGGGGGCTGGGGTTTTCCGTGCGCGAGGTCTCCTGGCCCTCCCTCCCCCAGGCCCTCGCCGCCTACTACATCCTGGCCCCGGCGGAGGCCAGCTCCAACCTGGCCCGCTACGACGGCACCCTGTACGGGGTCCGGGCCGAGGGGGAGGGGGTGGAGGAGATGAGGATGGCTACCCGGGCCCGCTTCGGTCTGGAGGTCAAACGGCGGGTCCTCATGGGCACCTTTGTCCTCAGTAGTGGCTACTACGAGGCCTATTACGGCCGCGCCCAGGCCTTCCGCCGCCGCCTCAAGGCCGAGGCCAAGGCCCTCTTCCAGGAAGTAGACCTTCTCCTCCTGCCCACCACCCCCCACCCCGCCTTCCCCTTCGGGGCCCGGCGCGATCCCCTTTCCATGTACCGGGAGGACCTCTACACCGTGGGGGCCAACCTCACGGGCCTGCCCGCCCTTTCCTTTCCTGCGGGGTTTGAGGGCCACCTGCCGGTGGGGCTCCAGCTCCTGGGTCCCTGGGGCGGGGACGAGCGCCTCTTGCGGGCGGCCTTGGCTTTTGAGGAGGCCACGGGCCGCGCCTTCCTGCGCACGCCTTGGGGAGAGGCCCTCTAGGGGGAAGGGATGGACCCCGCTCTTCGCTTCCGCCTCGCCACCCGCCTTGCCCGGCGCCTTAGGGCCGAGGGAAAGCCCCTTCCCCTCCCCCTCCTGGGGGAAGCCTTGGGGCTTCGGGGCCCCGTGGCCCCGGTGGTGCGGCCTCTATTGGACGGGCGCTTCATCCCCGGGGAGGAGGTGGGGCTATGGGAGTGGCGCTATCCCTTTCCCCACCCGGAGGAGCCGGTGGTCCTTCTGGACCTGGAGACCACCGGCCTGGCTCCGGGGGTGAGCGAGATCATCGAGCTCGCCCTGGTGCGGCTGGAGGGGAAGAGGCGCCAGGCTTTCCAGAGCTTGGTGCGCCCCTCCCGCCCGCCGAGCCCTTTCATCCAAAACCTCACCGGGATCCGGGCCTTTGAGCTGGAAAAGGCCCCGCCCTTAGAGGAGGTCTTGGCCAAGGCCTACCCCCTTTTGCGAGGGGCCACCCTGGTCATCCACAACGCTTCCTTTGACCTCTCCTTCTTGCGCCCGGCCTTGGAGGGCATGGGGTTGGAGCTGGAGAACCCGGTGGTGGACTCCATCCGCCTGGCCAAAAGGGCCCTTCGGGGGCTTCGCCGCTACGGCCTAGATGCCCTTTCGGAGGCCCTGGAGCTTCCTCCCAGGAGGGAGCACCGGGCTTTAGCCGATGTGGAAAGGACCCTTGCCTTGGTTTACGAGGTGTATTATATGCTCACTTCAGGGAGTCCCCGTTCCCTGGTAGAGCTAGGGAGGTAGTATGACCGCCCGCTACGTTTTGACCAGCGCCTGTATTCAATCGGGCACCATGGCCCTCACCGCCTCCTTGCGCCAGCGCCTTCTGGGCAAGGAGCGCGTGCGCTTTGTGGACGAGGACGGGGAGGTTTACGAGGTGAAGGTGGACTGGAAGGGGGGCCTCCTTACGGGCCTCGGGCCCTACTACGCCAAGCGCCGCCTGGCGGTGAACGAGGTGATCCTCCTGCACTTCCGGGGAGAGGAGGTGGAACTCAAGGCCCTCCCCCGTTCCCTCCCCCGCCTGGAGAAGCCGCGGGAGGACCCCAAGGAGGCGAAGGAGGAGGTCCCGAAGGGGGAGAAGCGCCGGGTCCGGGTTACCCCCTACCCCAAGGAGGTGCTTTTCCCCCACGAGCCCAAGGCCCTGGAGCCCCCGGGCGTCACCGAGGACCTCAGGCGGTTGGGCTTTCTCCTGGAGGGAGGCCCCCCCTGGCTCTACAAGGCTCCCCTGGGGCGGCGGCAGGTGGTGCTGGCCCTTCTCCGCCTGGGGGAAGGGAAGGCGGAGGACCTCAAGCCCTACCGCGCCCAGGGGGCGCACGTGGCCCTTTTGGCCCCGGAGTCCGAGAAGGAGGCGGTGCCCCGGGGAATCGCCCACCTCTCCCCGGAGGCGGTGAACCGCCTGGTGCGCCTCAAGGGGCGCTTTCCCCTCTCGGCTTTGGACCTGGAGGACCTCCTCCGCCAGGGCCGGGTGGACCTGGAGGCGGTGGAGGCCTTGGAAGACCGCCTGGTGGCCGAGCTTTCCGAGCGGGGTGCCCTGGCTGCCCTCCTCTTCCTTCTGGCCCGCAAGCGCCTTGGGGAGGTGTTTTTGCTCTCGGACCTCGAGGCCGAGGCCTTGGAGGAAGGCCTCATCCCCGAGGTGGTGCGCCAGGGGGTGGAGCTTTTTGCCCAGCCTCCCTTCCTCCTCCTAAAAAGGCTTTCCCCAGGGGAGTTCCTTCTGAGGCAGGAGGTGGAGGAGGCCCTGAAGGACTTAAGGGCTTTCGCCGAAGGGGTTCTGGAGCGCCTCAGCCGCGTCCGTGGGGGCGCTTGACGGGGATGGCCTCCCCCAAAGCCAGGTCAAAGCTCCGCCGCGCACGCTCCTTGAGGGCTTCCACCTTTTCCCAGTCGGGGAAGCGGCCGTACATGGCCGCCTTGGAGAGCTTGATGGGGTCTCCGGGGAGCTCCTGGTAGTAGGCCCCGGTTTCCTTGGCAAAGGCGGCCACCTTGGGATCGTAGGAGAGGGCGGCGAAGGGGGTGCCGGCGGCCGCCGCCAGGATGAGGCCGTGTAGGCGCATAGAGATCACGTACCCCGCCTGGGCCGCCAGGTAGAGGACCCGCCTGGGGTCCGAGGTCTTCTCCACCCGGTGGTGGGGGAAGCTTTCCAGGACCTCCTCGTCGTAGCCCGGCTGCAGGAGGAGGACGAGGACCTGCTTCCCCTCGTGGAAGAGGTGGTTGGCGGTGATGTACAGGTTTTGCAGGGCCTCCCGGCTCACCCCCGCCCGCGGGATGACCAGGACCAGGTCTTCCTCCCGCTGCACGGGGGGTGGGGTGAGGAGAAGGGCGGGGTCGGCCCCAAGCTCGGCGGGGATCCCCAGACGCCGGGCGTACTCCAGGGAGTCCTGGTCCCTGAGGATCACCGGCACGCCCTTTAGGGCCCTTTGCACCCGCTTCTCCCCGGAGGGGGAAAGGGGTCCCAGGGACTGGTTGAACACCACGACCCGCTTCTTGAAGAGGCGGGCGAGGCGCAGTACGGAGAGGTAGTAGGTGAGGCTCAGGGCGCTGGTAGCGTCCTGCAAAAGCCCCCCGCCCCCCAAAAGCCAGAGGTCGGCCCCCAGAAGGGCCAGGGGATTGAGGCGGTGGAAGGCCTTAAGGCCATGCTCCTCCCGGGTGCGCCGGGGGTCCCCGGAGAGGGCCACCACCTGGTGCCCCCGCGCTTTGAGTTCCCGGGCGATGGCTTCCAGGATGGCCTCGTCCCCGGCGTTTCTGAACCCGTAGTACCCCGCTACCCCAACCACCATGCCCGTAGCCTCCTTACCAGCATAACCCCGATAAAGCCCAGGGATAGGCCGAGGAGGGCGCCGTTCAGCACCCGGAAGAAGGAGATGGGAAGGGGCGTGTGGAAGTGGCTGAAGGTGTTGAGGATGGAGGCCATGCCGAGGGAGGCCAGGAAGAGGAGGCCGTTTCGCAAATGGGGCGGCCAGGGGAGGAGGAGGGCCAGGGGAAAGAGGGCGTGCCCGAAGACCTCCTTGAAGCGGGGGCGCACCATGAGGTCCTGGAGAAGGCTTCTCAGCTTCAGCTCCAGCTCGGGCACCAAGGGGGCGTCGTTGCCCCGGCGCAGGAGGGCGAAGGCCAGAAGGCCCAGGGCCAATGCCCCCAGGGCCACCTCCCCCAGGCGCAGGGGGTGGGCGTAGAGGCGGGCGAGGGTTTCTTTGAAGTTCCGATCCAGGAAGCTAAAGGCCACCAGGAGGGGCGGGACCAGCAGGGTGAGGGAAACCCCTTTGAAGGGGGCGAGGCCTAGTACCGTGGCCGGGCTCGAGCCCAAGGCGCTGAGGAAGACCGCTCCCATAAGGGCGTACCCTAGGCTCCGCGCCCACATCCACATCCCGTTCCTCGGGCCCAGGAAGCCGAGGACGGGGAAGACCAAGGCGGCGAGCAGCGCTCCCGCCTGGCTCCCGGCGTACCCCAGGGCCAAGAGGAGGAGGATCAAGGCCACCCCGGGCCCGTACACGGGAAGCCCCAGGGCCAAAAGGCCAAGGCCTGCCCCTACCCCCACCCAGGCGGCGTGGCGCCAAGGGCTTGGGGCGAACCCGCGGGGCTTGGGTGCCCCTAGAGCGATGTGGCTGGCCTTCAGGCCCTCCTGCAGGCGGGCGAGGAGGCGGGCGGTGTCCTCAGGGTGGGGATAGGGCCTGAGGTAGAGGAGCTGGTGCCCCCGCTCCCGGGCGGCGAGGGTGTACTTATCCGCCGCCTCCTCGGGGCTTAGGGTGAGTTGCCACTCGTAACGCAGGCCGAAAAGCCTGAGGACACCCCGCTCCCGGAAGGCCTGGAGGCCCGGCTGGGGGGTTCCCTCGATGAGGGCCACGGGGACCGGGACCAAGGCCTTAGCCGCCTCCAGCCGGTAAGGATGGCCCAGGGCCTCCAGGCCTTGGAAGACCACGGCGTCCGACTCCTTGGGCACCAGAGGAAGCCCAGGCTCCAGGCGGCGCAGGGGGTGGTTGATGGGCCGGACCACCACGTAAAAGCCCCTTTCCTTGGCCCTTTGGATTTCCGAAAAGGCGTAGAAGGCGGGGAAGGCCTGGACGTCCACGGGAAAGCCCAGCCACGACCCAAGCCTTTCCGTGGGGAGGCGGTAGGCCCCTTGCAGAAGGTCCAGAAGCCAAGCTTCCCCTTTGAGGTAGTACCAGCCCGCCCGGGCGGGAAGCCCCTCCTCCTGAAGCTCCCGCCCCTGGCGGTAGAGGAGGGCGCCTTCGGCGATCCAGTCCTTGACCAGGCGCTCGGGGAAAGCCACCCCGTTCACCCCTTGGGCCCGGTATTGCGCCAGGGCCTCGAGGAGGCTTTGCCCTTGGGCCCTGGCCTGGGCGCGCACCGCTTCGGCGTCTAGGACCAGGGCCACAGGCCCCGGCCTTTCCGCCCGGAGCCTAGGGAAAAGGGCCAGGAGGGAGGGCACGAGGGCCAGGAAGAGGAGAAGGTGCAGAAGCCGCTTCATGCCGCCCCCACCTCCCCCATGCGGGCGAGGGCCTTGGCCACCAGCATCTCCAGGGCCACGGGGTTCTGGCCGCCCCGGGGCAGGATCAGGAGGAGGGCCTCGGCGTGGGCCACGTACAGGTCCAGGTCAAAGGCCTCAGGGTGGTCGTAGTTCACCTGCAGGCGCTGGGGAAAAGGCAGGTGGGAGAGGTCCCGGTAGTAGTGGTCCATGGGCAGAAGGGCCACCCGCTGGCCCAGAGTCTGGGCCAGGGCCCGGGCCAGGGTGGTCTTGCCGCTGGCGCTACCCCCAGCGATGCCGATGACGAAAGGCTTGGCGGCGCTCACCCCTCCATGATAAGGGGCGGCTTCAGCGGGCCACGGCCGCGGGTTCCTGGGAGTGGCCGATGGCCTTCTCGGTTTCCGGGTCAAAGGCGTGGAGGCGGCCCGTGTCCGCCAGAAGCTCCACCCGGTCCCCAGGCTTCACGGGGGCGTGGCCGTCCACCTTGGCCACGAGAACGGTGCCGTCCACGCTCACGTGGAGCTCGGTCTCCGCTCCCAAAGGCTCCACCACTTCCACCTCGCCCCGGATGGCGTTCTCCTCCTCGGGGATCACCGTGAAGCCCTTGAGGCCCAGGTGCTCGGGGCGGAGGCCCATCCAGACCTCCTTGCCGGCGTAGGGCCGGAGGCTTTGCGCCAGGATGGGGTTGGTGCGGATGCGGAAGCCCGGGGCGCTAAGGTAAACCTTTTCTCCCTGCACTTCCACGGAGGCCTTGATGAAGTTCATGGAGGGGCTTCCGATGAAGCCTGCCACGAAGCGGTTGGCGGGGAAGTCGTAAAGGCGGAGGGGGGTGTCCACCTGCTGGACCTCCCCGTCCTTCATGACCACGATGCGGTGGCCCAAGGTCATGGCCTCCACCTGGTCGTGGGTGACGTAGATGGTGGTGACCCCAAGGCGCCTCTGCAGCTTGGCGATCTCGGCCCGCATCTCCACCCGGAGCTTGGCGTCCAGGTTGGAGAGGGGCTCGTCCATGAGGAAGACCTTGGGCTCCCGCACGATGGCCCTTCCCATGGCCACCCGCTGGCGCTGCCCGCCCGAGAGCTCCCGGGGCTTGCGGTTAAGGAGGTGTTCAATCTTGAGGATGCGGGCGGCCTCCTTGACCCGCCGGTCAATCTCGTCCTTGGGGTAGCGCCTAAGGCGGAGCCCGAAGGCCATGTTCTCGTAGACGTTCATGTGGGGGTAAAGGGCGTAGTTCTGGAAGACCATGGCGATGTCCCGGTCCTTGGGGGGGACGTCGTTCACCAAGCGGTCGCCGATGTAGATCTTGCCCTCGGAGACCTCCTCCAGCCCGGCGATCATGCGGAGGGTGGTGGTCTTGCCGCAGCCCGAGGGCCCCACGAAGACCACGAACTCCCCCTCTTCCGTCTCCAGGTTGAAGTCCTTGACCGCCACCACCTTGCCGAAGCGCTTCCACACGTGCTCCAGCTTTACCTTAGCCATGGCTACCTCCTCGCCCCGCGCTTTGAGCCGCTTCGGACCCATCGGGGGCTTGGGGGCATTGTATACCAGCCGTGGGGCGGTTTCCCTCCCGTGGTATCCTCAGGGCCGGGCCTGCGGGCCTTCCCATGCTGAGGTTGGAGAACATCACCAAACGCTTCGGTCCCGTGGTGGCCAACCGCGGGGTGAGCCTCGAGGTGAAAAGGGGAGAGGTCCTGGCCCTCCTGGGGGAAAACGGGGCGGGGAAGACCACCCTGGTGAGCCTCCTTTACGGCCTTTACGCCCCCGACGAGGGGCGCATCCTCCTGGAGGGCCAGGAGGTGGTCATCCCCTCCCCCAGGGCGGCCCAGCGGCTTGGCATCGCCCTGGTGCCCCAACACCCCGAGCTCATAGAGGCCCATTCAGTGGCGGAGAACCTGGCCTTGGGCCTGGAGCTCCCCCCCTTCTTCTCCCGCCGGGCCCTTCTCCTGAGGCTTCAAGCCCTCCTCCAGGACCACCCCCTGGGGGTGGACCTAAAGGCCCCCGTCCACCGCCTCTCCGCCGGGGAGAAGCAACGGGTGGAGCTCCTCCGGGCCCTCCTTGCCCGGCCCAGGGTGCTCATCCTGGACGAGCCCACCAGCGTCCTTACCCCCAAGGAAGCCGAGGACCTCTTCCAGGAGGTGCGGCGGCTCAAGGAGAGGGGCCTCGCCATCCTCTTCATCAGCCACAAGCTGGACGAGGTCCTGGCCATCGCCGACCGCATCGCCGTCCTCCGGGCCGGGGAAAAGGTGGGGGAGGTGCGGCGGGAGGAGGCGGACAAGGACCTCCTGGTGCGCCTCATGGTGGGCCGGGGGGTGGCCCCGCCCCCCAAGGCCCCGCCCCCTCGGGAGGAGGTGGTTCTGGAGGTGGAAAACCTCCTGGTTCCCCGGCACGGCTTTCCCCTGCAGGGGATCGCCTTCGCCCTGCGGGCCGGGGAGATCCTAGGCATCGCCGGGGTGGCGGGAAGCGGGCAGAAGGAGCTCCTCGAGGCCCTGGCCGGGCTCCGCCCCTACCGGGGCCAGGTGCGCTTTCTGGGAAACCCCCTTCCCCCCCACCCGGCCCGGCTCTTCGCCCTGGGGGTGGCCCACATCCCCGAGGAACGGAGCACGGGCGTGGTGGCGGGGATGAGCGTGGCGGAAAACCTGGCCCTGCGCACCTACCCCCGCTACGCCCGGCGGGGCCTTCTGGACTACGGGCGCATGGAGCGGGAGGCCGAGGACCTCATGCGCCGCTACCGGATCCAGGCCCCCTCTCCCCGCGCCCCCGTGCGGTTTCTCTCCGGGGGAAACGTGCAGAAGGTGATCCTGGCCCGGGAGCTCAAGGAGGGCCCCCGGCTTGTCCTGGCCATGCACCCCACCTACGGGGTGGACGTGGGGGCGGCGGAGGAGGTCCACAGAAGGCTTCTGGACCTGGCACGGGAGGGGGCTGCCATCCTCCTCGTGAGCGAGGACCTAGACGAGATCCTGGCCCTCGCCCACCGGGTGGCGGCCCTGTACCACGGCCGCCTGGTGGGGCCCATTCCCCGGGAGGAGGCGAGCCGGGAGCGCTTGGGCCGGATGATGACGGAGGGGCGAGCATGAGGCTGGAGCTGGACCCCGCGCCTTCCTTGCGGAAGGTGGCCTTGACCTACGCCTTCTTCGTGCTCCTGGCCCTCTTCTTCCTGGCCCTCCTCTTCCTCGCCTACGGGGTTTCCCCCTTGCGGGCCTTCGGGATCCTCCTTTCCCCCTTGGCCGATCCCTTGGGGCTTTCGGAGATCGCCCGGCGGGCCATACCCCTGCTTCTCATCGGCTCCGGCCTGGCCTTTGCCTTCCGCGTGGGCTTCTTCAACATCGGGGCCGAGGGGCAGCTCCTCCTGGGGGCGGTGGGGGCGGCCTACGCGGCCCTCTTCCTCCCCCCGGGGCCTTGGACCCTGCCCCTCATGTTTCTCCTGGGGGGCCTCTTGGGCGCCTTGTGGGGGGGGCTGGCCGCCTGGCTCCGGGTGCGCTTCGGGGCCAGCGAGATCCTCACCACCCTCATGCAGAACTACCTGGCCTACTACCTGGTGGTCTACCTGGTGGCGGGGCCCTGGAAGGGGCAGCAGGTTTTCGGCTTCCTCTACACCGACCGCTTCCCCCAGGCGGCGGACCTGCCCCGCCTGGGGGACACCTTGGTCCACTGGCCCACCCTCCTCCTGGGGGTGGGGGCGGCCCTGGCCTTGCAGGGGCTTCTTTTCCGCACCCCCTTGGGCTTTGCCCTAAGGGTCTTTGGGGAAAACCCCTCCGCGGCCCGCTACCTGGGCCTGCCCGTGGGGGGGCTTCTCCTCTTTGTGGGGGGGGTTTCCGGCCTGCTTTCGGGCCTCGCGGGGGTGGGGGAGGTGGCGGGGGTCCACCACCGCCTCCTGGAGCCCGCCCAGATCTCCTTGGGGTACGGCTTCACCGCCATCCTCGCCGCCTGGCTGGCCCGGGGGCGCCCCCTTTGGGTGCTCCTCACCGCCTTCCTCCTGGGCCTTATCCTGGCGGGGGGGGACGCCCTAAAGCTCGCCCTTTCCATGCCCTTCCGGGTGGTGGACGTGGTCTCGGGGCTTTTCCTCCTGGCCCTCATCGGCGCCGAGGCCCTTAGCCGGCACCGGGTAGTCTGGAGGCGTTGATGGAAGAGGCCCTTTTGCGCGCGGTTTTCTTCGGTACCCCCATCCTCTTGGCCTCCCTGGGAGCCCTCCTCGCCGAGAGGAGCGGGGTGGTGAACCTGGGGGTGGAGGGGATGATGGCCCTAAGCGCCCTTTCCGCCTTCGCCCTGGCCCTCGAGGCCTCCCCCCTCTTGGGCCTCCTGGCGGGGGTGGGGGTGGGGGTCCTGGGCGGGGTGTTCCTGGGGGTTTTCGCCGTCTCCTTGAGGGCTAACCAGTTTGTGGCGGGGCTCGCTGTGGCCGCTTTGGGGCTTGGGGCCTCGGGGCTTTTGGGGAAGCGCTACGAGGGGGTTCCCTTGGAAAACCCCCTTCCCGAGGGGGGCTTGGCCCTCCTTGCCCTGGCCCTCGCCTTTCTCGTCCACCTCCTCCTTTACCGCACCCGTTTTGGCCTTTACCTGAGGAGCGTGGGGGAGAACCCCAAGGCGGCGGACCTCTTCGGGGTGGACGTGGACCGGGTGCGCTACGGGGCCCTGGCCTTGGGGGGCGGGCTCATCGGGATGGCGGGGGCCTACCTCTCCTTGGCCTACCGCCCCTCCTGGACAGATGGCATGACGGGGGGGCTCGGCTTCGTGGCCATCGCCCTGGTGATCCTCGCCGCCTGGGAGCCTTTGCGGGCGGTCCTTGGGGCCTACTTCTTTGGCCTCCTCTTCTTCCTCCAGTTCCGCCTGCAGGGCAGTGTACCTATACCGAGCGAGGCCTTCGCCGCCATGCCCTACCTGCTGGTTATCCTGGTCCTGGCCCTCTCGGGGCGCGCCCGGGCCCCCAAGGCCCTGGGGGTGCCCTTTGAGCGAGGGAGGTGAGGAGGATGCGGAGACTTTTGGCGCTTCTTCTGGTCCTGGGCCTAGGGTTTGCCCAGGAGGACAAGCTCAAGGCCTGCTTCATCTACGTGGGGCCCGTGGGGGACGCGGGCTGGACCTACGCCCACGACGTGGGCCGCAAGAAGGCGGAGGCCGCCCTCCCCTGGCTGGAGACCCGCTACGTGGAAAGCGTTCCCGAGGCCCAGGCCCTTCCGGTCATAGACCGCTTCGTGAGGGAGGGGTGCCAGGTGATCTTCGCCACCAGCTTCGGGTACGGGGAGGCGGTCCTCGAGGCCGCCAAGAAGTACCCGAACGTCCTCTTCGCCCACGCCACGGGCATCAAGCGGGCCCCCAACGTGGCCACCTACATGGCCGACTTCTACCAGGTCTACTACCTGAACGGCCTCGCTGCCGGGGCCCTCAGCAAGACGGGCAAGGTGGGGTACGTGGCGGCCTTCCCCATCCCTGAGGTGAAGCGGCACATCAACGCCTTCGCCCTGGGGGTGCGGGCGGTGAACCCCAAGGCCCAGGTTCTGGTGCGCTGGATCAACGCCTGGTACGACCCGGCCAAGGCCCGGGAGGCCACGGAGGCCTTGCTTTCCCAAGGGGCGGACGTCTTCGCCTTCACCGAGGACACCCCCACGGTGATCCAGACGGCGGCCAGAAAGGGGGCCTACTCCTTCGGCCACTACACCCCCATGCTGAGGTTCGCCCCCGACCACGTGGTCTCAGGGCAGATCGTCCACTGGGAGGTCATCTACACCGATTTCCTTAAGAAGGTGAAGGAAGGGGTCTACACCCCCAAGAACCTGCAGAACGTGGACTACTTCTGGCTCCTGCAGCATGGGGCGGTGGAGATGGGGGCGGACTACGGGGTGCCCATCAACCCCAAGCACGTGCCCCTCTTGCAGAAGGCCCAGATGAGCGTGGGCGGCAAAAAGGTGGCGGTCTACGACCGCATCATGGCCCTCCTAAAGGACATGTCCAGCCCCAAGCCCACCTTTGACCCTTTCACCGGGCCCATCCGGGACCGCAAGGGCGTGGTGCGAATCCCCGCCGGGAGGAAGGCCAGCCTGGAGGAGCTCCTCACCATGGAATGGGCCGCTTCCGGGGTGGTGGGGGACTGGCCAGGGGAGCCCAAGTAGGGCTTCCCGAATCCCCCGCCCTGGGGGTACCAGGGCGGGGCGTTCTTGTACCCCTTTGCGTGAATCCTTCGCCTAAGTCCAGGCGGGGAAGTCCTGTGGGTTTTTTACCGGGGCCCCCATGCTGGCGTAAGCCAGCATGGGGTGGTACTACAGGCTCCGGAAGACCTCCTCCAGGATCTCCAGCCCCATGGCCGCCTCCTCCCGGGAGAGGACCAGGGGCGGGGCCAGGCGCAAGGCGGAGGGCCCTGCGGCCAGGGTAAGGAGGCCCTTTTCAAAGGCGAGCCTTTGGGCCTTGTCCCGGAGGTCGGGGCGTTCCTCCTCGGCGCTGCCGAAGTCCAGGCCGATCATGAGCCCCCTGCCCCGCACGTCTCCCAGGAAGGGGAAGCGGGCCTGCAGGGCCTTGAGCTCCTCGAGGAGGAACTCCCCCACCCGGGCGGCGTTTTCCATAAGGCCCCCTTCCAAGAGGTCCAGGGTGGCCTGGGCCGCCGCCGCCGCCACCGCCTGGCCGCCAAAGGTGGTGCCGTGGGCGGCGGGGCGCCAGCTTCCCAGCTCCTCCCGGAAGAGGAGGGCGCTCAAGGGGTACCCCGAGGCCAGCCCCTTGGCCAGGACGTAGACGTCCGCCTCCACTCCCTCGTGCTCCAGGGCGAAGAACCGCCCGGTGCGGCCCGCCCCGGTCTGCACCTCGTCCGCCACCAGGAGGATGCCGTGGCGCTCCAGGAGGGCCTTGAGCCTTTGGAGGAAGCCCGCCGGGGGCACCACGTACCCCCCTTCGCCCTGGATGGGTTCCACAAAGAAGGCCGCCACCTCTTCCGGCGGGACCACGGTGCGGAAGAGACCTTCTAGGTGTTCCAGAACTGCGTCGCCCACGTCCTTTGGAGAGGCCCCCAGGGGCGGGCGGAAGGGGTTGGGGAAGGGGATGTGGAAGACGCCGGGCAGGAGGGGGCCGAAGCCTTTCCGGTAGGCGCTCCTGCTGGCGGTAAGGGAAAGGGCCCCCAGGCTTCTTCCGTGGAAGGCTCCGGCGAAGGCCAGGAGGTAGGGGCGCCCCGTGTGGTGGCGGACGAGCTTGATGGCGGCCTCAATCCCCTCCGTGCCCGAGTTTCCGAAGAAGACCCGGTACTTTCCCCCGAGCCTCGCCACAAGGCGCTCCGCCAGGGAGAGGGTGGGCTCGTGGGTGAAGTCGGAGAAGCAGACGTGGGCGAAGCGCTCCGCCTGGGCCCGAACCGCCTCCACCACCTTGGGGTGGGCGTAGCCCGTGGTGTTCACGGCGATGCCCGCCATGAAGTCCAAAAACACGTTTCCGTCCACGTCCTCCAGGAAGACCCCCTGGCCCCGGGCGGGGACGAAGGGGTAGGGCCTTATGTAGGAGGGGGAGAGGACCCTTTCCCCCCGCGCGAGGAGCTCCTTGGCCTTGGGCCCCGGCAGGGGCGTTCTTACCATGGGTTTCATACGCCGCCAGTCTACCAGGCCCTCCGGCCCTTTCCCAGGCGAACTTTATGCGCCCCTTTGCGGGTTTTTATACCACCCCATGCTGGCATGGGGGTCCTGGTAAAAAAGCCCGCAAGTCTTCCACGCCTTGGCTTGGGCGAAGGATTCACACCAAGGGGTATTACAGGAGGCCCAACCCTTCCAGGTGGGGCCGGGCGTAGAAAAGGGTGAGGGCGGTGGAGGCGTCCTGGATGCTGCCCTCCTCCAGGAGGGCGTAGAGCTCGCTTAGGGAGAGTTCCACGGGCTCCAAAAGCTCCCCGTCCTCGAGGCGGGGCTCGGCCACCACCTTGGCCTCTAGGGCCAGAAAGGGATGGAAGACCACCGCGGTAAAGGAGGGCTGGGGATGGAAGGAGGGCAGGGGAAGAAGGGCCTTGGCCACCGCCCCCACCTCTTCCAAGAGCTCCCTTCGCGCCGCCTCCTCGGGGGTCTCCCCGGCGTCCACCTTGCCCGCGGGAACCTCTAAAAGGAACTTCCCCGTGGGGTGGCGGTACTGGCGGATGAGGAGGGCGGTGCCCTCCTGGGTGACCGGCAGGACGAAGCTCGCCGCCACCGGTCCCGGGCGGTAGATGTAGGTGAGCTCCTTGCCGGTGTGGGTCCTGAGCCGCTCCCGTACCAAACGCACGGGCTCGGAGAGGATCTCCTCGAGGGCCAGCCGCTCCCAGGGGCTCATCGCGTCATCCGCTCGATCACCCGCCGCACCTTTTCCCCGGGGGCTTTGGGGCCTAAGGCCTTGGTCACCGCCCCGATGGCCGCCAGGGGGGTCTTGAACCGGGAGAAGTCCACGTGTTCCCGGATCCAGGCCTCTATTTCCTCCTCGCTCATCTCCTTTGGAAGGAAGCGGTCCAGAAAGGCCACCTCGAAGGCGTTTCCCTGCTCCAGGGCGATCTCCTTGAGGGCCCGCAGCACCTTCACCGCCTCCTCGTCGGGAAGGGGTTTGCCGTCCCCCTTGCGGTCCAGTTCGGCCTTCACCACCCGGGCGAAGTCCAGGGTCTTTTGGTCCCGGGCCTTCATGGCCTCCTTGATGGTCTCCTTGATGGCCTCGTAGATGGTCATCCCCCTTAGTCTAGCCGGTACAATCCCTTCTATGTGGGCGCTCCTTTCCGTTTCCGACAAAAGGGGCCTTTTGGACTTCGCCCGGGGGCTTCTGGAGCTGGGCTTCCGGCTCCTCGCCACCGGGGGGACCTATAGGGCCCTTGGTGAGGCCGGGCTTCCCGTAACCTACATCTCCGAGTTCACGGGCTTCCCCGAGGTGCTGGAGGGGCGGGTCAAGACCCTTCACCCCAAGGTCCACGCCGCCCTCCTCGCCCGCCCCGATCAGGAGGAGGAGCTTAGGGCCTTGGGCCTGGAAAGGATCGGGGTCTTGGCGGTGAACCTCTACCCCTTCCGGGAGACGGTGGCCCGGGGGGCCTCCTTCCTCGAGGCCCTGGAGCAGATAGACGTCGGCGGGCCCGCCATGCTCCGGGCGGCGGCCAAGAACCACCAGGCGGTGCTTCCGGTCTGTGACCCCGAGGACTACCCGAGGGTCCTGGAGGCTTTGAGGGCGGGGCCCTCTTCGGAGTTCCGCCGGGAGCTTGCCCGCAAGGCCTTCGCCCACACGGCGGGCTACGACGCCGCCATCGCCGAGTGGCTTGCCGGGGAGAAGTTCCCTGAGGAAAAGTTCTTGGTCCTCAAGCGGGAGGCCTCCTTGCGCTACGGGGAGAACCCTCACCAAGAGGCGTCCTTGTACCGGGTCTTAGGGGAGAGGGGGCCCCTCCTGGAGGCCCGGGTCCTCCAGGGCAAGGCCATGAGCTTCAACAACTACCTGGACGCCGAGGCCGCCTGGAACCTGGTCTCGGAGTTCGCCGAGCCCTCTTGCGTGGCGGTGAAGCACCAGAACCCTTGCGGGGTGGCCTTGGGCAAGACCCCTTTAGACGCCTACCAGAAGGCCTACGAGGCCGATCCCGTTTCCATATTCGGCGGCATCGTGGCTTTTAACCGCCAGGTGGACGGTCCCACGGCGGAGGCCATGGCGGGGGTTTTCCTGGAGGTGGTCCTGGCCCCTTCCTTCAGCCCAGAGGCCCGGGAGGTCCTATCCCGCAAGAAGAACCTTCGGCTTCTAGAGGTCCCCTTCCCCGCCCACGGGCCCTACCTGGACCTAAGGCGTCTTCGGGGTGGGGTGCTCCTCCAGGACGCCGACACGGAGGACCCGGTGGCCCTACGGGTGGTCACGCGAAAAACCCCCACCGAGGCGGAGTGGCAGGACCTCCACTTCGCCTGGAAGGTGGTGAAGCACGTGCGCTCCAACGCCATCGTGGTGGCCAAGGGAGGGATGACCCTGGGCATCGGCGTGGGTCAGACCAACCGGCTCTGGGCGGCGAGGCACGCCCTAGAGGCCGCAGGGGAGAGGGCGAAGGGCGCCGTTCTCGCCTCCGACGCCTTCTTCCCCTTTGACGACGTGGTGCGCCTGGCCGCCTCCTACGGCATCGCCGCCATCATCCAGCCTGGGGGAAGCCTGCGGGACGAGGAGTCCATAAGGGCGGCGGACGAGACGGGGGTGGCCATGGTCTTTACGGGCGTGCGCCACTTCCGCCACTAGCCAGCCTTTCCGCTTGGCGCAGACGGCGGTGGGCCTCCTTGAAGCCCACGAGCTTCCGGCTTTCCTCGTCGTGGAGGTGCATGTCGGCGAAGGCGATGCGGAAGGCGTCTTTCAGGGTCACCGTGGGGGCCACCTTCACCAGGTCCACTTCCTCCTGCACCTTGGGCAGGAGGTAGTTGGGGATCTTGGGAGCCAGGTGGTGGATGTGGTGGAAACCGATGTTCCCCGTAAGCCACTGCAGGACCTTGGGAAGCTTCAGGTAGGTGCTCCCCTCCATGGCGGCCTTGAGGTGCTCCCAGCGGGGGTCGTGCTCCCAGTAGGCGTCCTCAAACTGGTGCTGCACGTAAAAGAGGAAGATGCCCACCATTCCGGCGAAGTACTGGATGGGGAGGTAGACGAGGAGGAGGGTCTTAAGGCCGAAGCCCAGGTAGATCCCCACCCAGAGGAGGACCAGGAAGAGGTTGGTGAGGGCCACGGAGTTGCGCACCGAGGGCTTGTCTGCGCCGTAGCCCAGAGGCAGGCGGTAGGAGAGCAGGAAGACGTAGATGGGCCCTATGAAGAACATGACGAAGGGATTCCGGTAGACCCGGTACTTGAACCGCTCCCAGGGAGTGGCCTTCAAGTACTCCTCCAGGGTCATGGTGTAGATGTCCCCCACGCCCCTTTTGTCCAGGTTGCCGCTGGTGGCGTGGTGCCGGGCGTGGGAGAGTTGCCAGTGATGGTAGGGAACCAAGGTAAGGACCCCGGCGAAGAAGCCCAGGAGGTCGTTCATCCACTTCTTGGGGAAGAAGGAGCCGTGCCCGGCGTCGTGCTGGAGGATGAAGAGGCGCACCAGGAAGAGGGCCGCGACGAAGTCTAGGGCCAGGGCGAGGAGGAGGGAGTAGGAGAGGGCTTTGTGGGCCAGGTAGAAGAGGGCGAGGAGGGGAAGGAGGGTGTCCGCCACCTGGCGGAGGCTTCGGGCCGTGTGGGGCTTGGTATAAGGCTTGATGAGGGGGATCCAGTCCTTGGGCTCTACTTTTTTCATCGCCATCCCGCGCTTTTTGGGAAGCGCACCTCATGGTAGGCTTTCGCCTCATGAGGGATGTGAGAGGTTGGGTTAAGTACCCCACCGCGGCGAAAGCCGCGGTGGGGGCCCCAAAAAAGCCCTCTCCTAGCCCCATTTCGGGCATCCCGTGTTGCGAAACCAACGTGCGGGCGCTTAGCGGGGCCTAAGGCGCTCCTCCGAGTCCAAAAGGAGGGTCACGGGGCCCTCGTTCACCAGGTGGACCCGCATGTGGGCCCCGTAGACCCCGGTTTCCACGTGCACCCCCTGTTCCAAGAAGGCCTCTACGGCCGCCTCGTAGAGCCGCTTGCCCTGGTCGGGCGGGGCGGCCTTGGCGAAGGAGGGGCGGTTGCCCTTACGGGTGTCGGCGTAGAGGGTGAACTGGCTCACCAGGAGCACCTCCCCCCCCACGTCCTTCAAGGAGAGGTTCATCTTGCCCGCGAGGTCGGGGAAGACCCTCAGGTTCACGATCTTGCGGGCCAGGTAGAGGGCGTCCTCCGGGGTGTCCTTCTGCCCCACCCCCAGGAGGACGAGGAGGCCCAGCCCGATCCTCCCCACCACCTCGCCCTCCACCTCCACGAAGGCCTCGGAGACCCGCTGCACCACCGCCCGCACGGCTACCTCCTGGGCCCGGCGAAGGCCGCCACCGTGCCGGGCCCCGTGTGCACGCTCACCGCCGCCCCGGCGGGGAGGACCCCCAGGACCTCAACCCCCTCGGCCTTCAAGACCTCGCCCAAGGCCTTGGCCCCTTCGGGGTTCCCCGCGTGGGCCAGGTAGACCCGGGCCCCCTCTGGGTAGTCCCGGTGGAAGAGGGCCGCCACCTTGCCGAGCCCTTCCCCGAAGCCCCGCGCTCGAGGTCCCGCCTTCACCGCCCCTTCCTCCACCAAGAGCACGGGCAGGATGCGGAGGAGGCTACCCACGAAGCGCTGCAGGCCGCCGATGCGCCCCGAGCGGTGGAGGTAGGTGAGGGTCTTGGGGAGCACGTAGCCTAGGACCCGGGAGCGGTAGGGGGCCACCGCCGCCTCTAGAGCCTCCCAGGCCACCCCCTCCTGGAGGAGGCGACGGGCCTCCTCCAGTACCAGCCACAGCCCCCCGTTCAAGGACCAGGAGTCCAGGACCCGCACCCGCCCACCGAACTCCCGGGCCACAGCCAAGGCCGTGGCCACGGTTCCCGAAAGCTTGCCGGAGACGTGCACCGAGAGCACCCGTCCGTGGGCGTGGAGGAGGGTCTCGTAGGCTTGGCGCAGGTCCTCTGGGGCTACCTGGCTGGTGGAAAGCTTTTCCTCCTGCTCCAGCAGGGCCAGCACCTCCTCGGGGGTGATCTCCAAGAGGTCGCGGTAGCTCCTTCCCCGGTGGATGACCTGTTGAGGCACCAGGTGGACGCCGTGGGCCAGGGCCTCCTCCGGGGAGAGGCCCAAGGTGGAGTCGGCCACGAAGGCCACGCTAGAGGCTGTAGGCATAGAAGCCGTAGGTGCCGGGTCCGGTGTGGCTGGCGATCACCGCTCCTAGCTCGCTCACCAGGGCTTCCTCCACGGGAAGCCCCGAGGAGAGAACCATCTCTTGGAGCTCCTTGACCGCTTCCCTTTCAGCGCTGTAGAGGAAGAAGGCCCGGATCTTGGGCCGGTCCTTCCCCCAGCTGCGGAAGTCCTCGAGGATCGCCTCCCGGGCCTTCCTCTCCCCCCGGACCCGGCCTGCGGTTTCCACCCGGCCCTCCTGGAGGGTGAGGATGGGCTTGATGTTGAGGAGGGTGCCCAGGAGGGCCTGGGCCCCGCCGATGCGCCCGCCTCGCTTGAGGAACTCCAGGGTGGCCACGGTGAAGCGGACGAAGTGGTCCTGCCGGATCCTGTCCAGCTCCGCCACCACCCCTTGGAGGTCCTGGCCTCCGTCCAGGAGCTCCTTGGCCCTGAGAACCATCATGCCGGTGCCCAAGGAGGCGGCCTGGCTGTCAAAGAGGGTGATCCTCCCGGGGAACTGGCTTGCCGCCAACTCCGCCGACTGCAGGGTCCCGGAAAGCTTGCTGGAGATGTGGATGGAAAGGACGTGGTCCGCTTCCTGGAGGGCCTCGGCGTACGCCTTGGCGAAGTCCTCGGGGGAGGGCTGGCTGGTGCTGGGAAAGGCCTCGCCGGAGCGCACCCTTTGGAAGATCTCCTCGGGGGTGATCTCCTCCCAGTCCCGGTACACCCGGCCGCCCAGGTTCACGTAAAGGGGCACCGCCCGGATGCCCAGGCGCTCCCGAAGGGGCCTGGGCAGGTCGGCGGTGGAGTCGGTTACCAAGGCTACCTTCATAGACCTCCCTTTGCTCCGGCTAAGGATACCACAGGGGCCCGGTGTAGTGTACCGGAAGCCTTGCCCCGAAGGCTTTCCCCGTGCTAGGGTCAAGGGTATATGTGGCGGGTGCTGGTTTCCGACGAGATGCGGCTGGGGGACACCAAGTACCCCGGGGTTCTTCTGGACTACCGCCCGGGCATCGGCCGGGAGGAGCTCCTGGAGGTTATCCCGGCCTACGATGCCCTCATCACCCGAAGCCGCACCCAGGTGGACGCCGAGCTGCTTAGGCGGGGGAAGCGGCTTAGGGTGGTGGGTCGGGGCGGGGTGGGGGTGGACAACGTGGACCTCGAGGCGGCAAGCCGCCTGGGGATCCTGGTGGTGAACGTCCCCGAGGCCAACACCCGCTCCGCGGCCGAGCTCGCCTTCGGCCTCCTCCTCGCCGCCGCCCGGGGCATCGCCCTCTCCGACCGTAAGGTGCGCCAGGGGGAGTGGGACCGGAAGTTCCTGGGTCTTGAGCTAAGGGGGAAGACCCTGGGGATCGTGGGCCTGGGCCGGATTGGAAGCCAGGTGGCCCGCTTCGCCAAGGGGTTTGAGATGCGGGTTCTGGCCTACGACCCCTACATCCCCAAGACCCGGGCGGAAAGCCTGGGGGTGGAGCTTTTGGAGAGCCTCGAGGACCTCCTCAGGCAGAGCCACTTCCTCACCGTCCACACCCCCCTCACCGAGGAGACCCGGGGGATGATCGGCCGGAGGGAGCTCTACCTTCTGCCCCGGGGGGCGGTGGTGGTGAACGCCGCCCGGGGCGGGATCGTAGACGAGAAGGCCCTCCTCGAGGTCCTGGAGGAAGGCCACCTCTTCGCCGCCGGCCTGGACGTCTTCGGCGAGGAGCCGCCCCCCAAGGACCACCCCTTGGTCCACCACCCCCGGGTGGTCCACACCGCCCACCTGGGGGCGAACACCTTTGAGGCTCAAGAAAGGGTGGGGGAGGCCATCCTGGAAAGGGTGGTGCGCACCCTGGAGGGGGACCTCTCCTACGCCTTGAACACCGGGTTTGACCCCGAGGCCCTGGAGGCCCTGAAGGGCTTCCTCCCCCTGGGAGAGGCCTTGGGGAGGCTTCTCGCCCAGATCACCCGGGGCCGCCCCCAGGCCTTGGAGGTGCGCTTCCTGGGCCAGTTTGAGAAGGATCCCGAGCCCGTGGCCAGCGCCGTGGCCAAGGGGCTTCTCTCCCGGGTTCTGGGGGAAGGGGCGGTGAACCTGGTCTCGGCGAGGCCCCTCCTCAAGGACCGGGGCATCCACCTCACCACCCTGCGCTCCGAGGAGGCGGGGGAGTACACGAGGCTTTTGGAGGCCAGGCTTTCCACGGACCAGGAGGAGCGCCGGGCCCGGGGGGTGGTGATCGGGGGGAAGCCCCGCCTGGTGGGCATTGATGACTACGCCCTCGAGGTGGTGCCCGAGGGGTACATGCTGGTCTGCGTCAACTACGACCGCCCCGGGGTGGTGGGCCAGGTGGGGACCCTTTTGGGGGAGGCTGGGGTGAACATCGCCGGAATGCAGCTCGGGCGGGACGTGCCGGGAGGGCGGGCCCTTTTCGTGCTCACCGTGGACCAGAAGCCCTCCCCGGAGGTCCTGGAGGCCCTTAGGGCCCTGCCGGTGCTGGAACGGGTGGACGTGGCGGAGCTCTAAGTACCCCACCGCGGCCTTCGCCGCGGCGGGGGCCCCAAAAAACTTTTCCCCAGCCTTAGTTTGGGCACCTCATGTTGCGAAACCAAAGCGCGGGCAATTAATACCGCCCCGCTGGTGCGGGCCGACATGGGGGCCTGGCGAAGCCCTCTTTAGGGTGAGGGGTGGTGGGGCTTCGCGGGGCTTCCTGGGGGAGGGTGTTGTGAGGAGAATAATGGTGCAAGCGCAAGAAATCGTGAACTAAATCACTTGCGCTTCCCAAAGGCGTACACCAGCTCGTCCCCCTTCCGCACCACCAAAAGGAGGGCGGACCGCCCTAAGGAGTCTTTGAGCAGGTATTTGGTCCGCACCTCCCCGGCTATCGTCCTCTCCTCCTGGCCCTCCAGGAAGTACCCTGCGGCGGCGAAGGCGGTGAGGACCTGCTGGATGAAAACGGCGTGGAGGCGGCTGGCTAGGCCCTTGGCGGCGAAAGCCTCCAGGGCGTAGCCCTTGGCTTCGGGGAAGCGGGCCAGGATGGGCTCGGGGCTTCTGGCCTTGTAGGTGCCCTGGGGCAGGCGCACGGCGGGGTCCAGGCTCGAGGCCCAAGCGGCCACCGCCGTCACCTCCACCAGGGTCTGGGCCCAGGCGCCCACGGCGAGGACCAGCAGCAGGCTCACCAGCTTTTTCATGCCCCCATTGTACTGTGCGGGCCCTTAGCCCAGGAGGAGTTCCCGCGCCCTTAAGGCCAGGTGCACCCGGGCCAGGGTCTCGGGGTGGGAGAGGGGGCCGAGGAGGGCCTCCATGCGTTTCAAGCGGTAGCGCAGGGTGTTGGGATGGACGTTGAGGCGGGAGGCCGCCTCCTGCAGGGTGCGGGCCTGCAGGTAGGCCTCGAGGGTCCGGATAAGCTTGGGGGGCAGGGGTAGGTACCGCTCCACCAGGGCCTTGAGGTCCTCCGGGGACTGCTGCAGGAGGACGAAGGCCACGGGGTCCAGGCCGGTGAAGGAAAGGGCCTCCCCGGGGCGGGCGGCCTTAAGGGCGATGAGGGCCTCCCGGTAAGCCTCCTGCACCCCGCCTCCGGCGTGCACCGCCGAGTAGCCTAGGCGGCTTCCCGAAGGGAGGGCGGCGAGGAGGTTTTCCGCCTCCTTCTTGGGGTTGTGCACCTGCCACATGGCGGCCACCCGGTTCCCCCGGGCCGTGAGGAGGTAGGGGACCCCGAGCCGGTCCAGGTAGGCCCCGGTGCGGCGGCGCAGCTCCAAGGTGGCCTCCCGCCGCCTTTCCTCCGCTAGCCGATGCCGCCCCGGGACGGCGGGGGGCTCCCCCAGGGCCAAAACCCATTCCACCCCTTCGGTAAAGCCGAAGGCGAAGAGGCGCTCGGGCTCGGCCTCCCCTAGGATGAGGCCTTCCAGCAGAGCCCCACCCAGGGACTCCTCCTGCATCCTCTCCAAGCTCCGCTCCAGGGCCCTGAGGCGGAGGAGACGGGAGGCCACCTGCAAAAGCCCTAGGGCCCGCCGCAGAAGGGCTTCTTCCCCGTAAGCCACCAGGACCCCCTCCCCCGCCTCCAGCGCCAGGTACCCCCGGCCTTCCCCCGCTTCCTTGGGATGCTGGGGGGGCACGGGTCCGGCGAAGGCCAGAACCTCCCCCCAAGGGGCCACCTGGGCCAGGGCCAGACCTGTGGCCTGGTGGAGGACCTCCAGGAGGGGCCTTTGGGGAAGCTTCAAAAGGAGGTCCAGGAGCCCGGCCAGGGCCAGCCCAGGGCCCAGGGCGAAGAGCCTCGAGGCCAGGGCCCGCTCCACCTCCTCCTTCTGTAGCCAGGGCGGGTAGAGGGCCAGGCCCAGGCCTTCCCTCTGGCAGAAGGCCTCCACCTCCGGGTAGGGCTCGGGGAGGAGGAAGCCCGAGGCCGCGCGGTGGCGGAAGAGGCTACCCTCGGGGCGGAAGAGGAGCAGGGCCCCCTCTTGAGGGAGGAGGGGCCTGGGCTCGGGGAGCAGGTAGAGGACGGGCCTCTCCGAGGGCACCCGGATCCTCAGGCCCAGGTCCCGGCAGAGGGCCGTGAAGCCTATGGGGTTTTCTCCAAAGAGCATCTCTTGCATCGTTTAATCCCACAATAACTTCCCCTTTTCTCCCCGGCAAGCGGGGCCGAGTTTGTTTTTGTTAACAAAGATATTGAAAGGGTTGTCTAAAGTCCCAATTGCCCCCTTCCCGCGCCCAGGGCACCCTGGGAGGCGAAAGGAGCCCAGCATGTTCCGCGGTTCCATACCGCCCCTACCCACACCCTTTCGGCGAGGCCGGTTGGACGAGGAGGCCCTAAGGCGCCTCGTGGAGCGGGTCGTCCAGGGGGGCTCCCACGGCGTGAGCGTGGGGGGCACCACGGGCGAGCCCGGCACCCAGACCCTGGAGGAGAGGAAGCGGGCCATAGAGGTGGTCCTGGACCAGGTGGCGGGCCGGGTCCCCGTGATCCCGGGGACCGGGGCGCTTCGCCTGGAGGAGACCCTGGAGCTCACCCGCTTCGCCCAGGAGGCCGGGGCCCAGGGGGCCATGGTCATCGTCCCCTACTACGTCAAGCCCAACCAGGAGGGGCTTTACCGCTACTTCGCCGAGGTGGCGAGGGCCGTCCCCGACTTCCCCCTCCTCATCTACAACATCCCGGGAAGGGCCGGGGTGGAGATCACCCCCAAGACCGTGGGGCGCTTAAGGCGGGACTTCCCCAACATCGTGGGCCTCAAGCACTCCTCCAAGGACCTGGAGTACCTCTCCCACCTCTTTTTGGAGGCGGGGCGGGACTTCCTCGTCTTCTGCGGCCTGGAAAGCCTCACCCTCCCCATGATGAGCCTGGGGGCGGTGGGGACCATCGCCGCCACCGCCAACTGGCTCCCCAAGGAGGTGGCCCTCCTCTGCGAAAAGGCCCTCGCCGGGGACTACCAGGGGGCGCGGGAACTCCACTTCTATCTCCTCGAGGCCAACGAGGCCATCTTCTGGGACACGAACCCCATTCCCCTGAAGACCGTTCTCTCCTGGATGGGGCTTTTGGAAAAGGAGTGGCGCCCCCCCTTGGGCCCCACCACCCCGGAGGTGGAGGAGAGGCTTAGGCGGATGGCCGAGCGCTACGGCCTCCTCCCCAAGGAGAAGGAGGTGGCGTGAAGCTCGCCCGGTTTCTCGCCAAGGGAAGGGTCCACCAGGGGGTCTACCGGGAAGGCCTCCTCCTGGACGAGGCGGGGGAGGCCCACAGGCCCGAGGACGTCACCTGGCTCCTCCCCTTCACCCCGGGGAAGATCCTGGGCGTGGCCCTGAACTACCCTGACCACGCCGAGGAGCTCGGCCTCTCCCGCCCTGAGGAGCCCGCCCTCTTCTGGAAGCCCAACTCCAGCCTTCTCCCCCACAAAGGGGTGGTCCTCTACCCCAGGGGGGCCAGGTTCGTCCACTACGAGGTGGAGCTCGCCGTGGTGGTGGGCCGCCCCATGAAGCGGGTCAAGGCCAAGGACGCCCTGGACTACGTCCTGGGCTACACCATCGCCAACGACCTCGTGGCCCGGGACTACGTGACGAACACCTTCCGCCCCCCCATCCGGGCCAAGGGGCGGGACACCTTCCTCCCCTTGGGGCCCTTCCTCGTGGTGGAGGAGGTGGAAGACCCCCAGGACCTCTGGCTAAAGGCCTACGTGAACGGGGAACTCCGGCAGGAGGGGCACACCTCGAGGATGCTCTACTCCGTGGCGGAGCTTCTGGAGTTCATCTCTGAGTTCATGACCCTGGAGCCCTACGACGTCCTCCTCACCGGCACCCCCAAGGGGATCAGCCAGGTGCGGCCCGGGGACGTGATGCGTTTGGAGATTGAGGGGCTTGGGGCCCTGGAGAACCCCATAGAGGAGGAGCCATGAGGTACGCGGACCGGGTGGCCGGGATTTCCTGGGAAACGATTGAGGAGGTGCGCCGGCGCCTCAAGGAAAGGCCCGCCCTCCACTTCATCGCCGGGGAGTTCGTCCCCTCGGAAAGCGGGGAGACCTTTCCCTCCTTGGACCCCGCCACGAACGAGGTCTTGGGCTATGCGGCCTGGGGCGGGGCAAGGGAGGTGGACCGCGCCGCCAAGGCGGCCCACGAGGCCTTTCCCCGGTGGAGCCGCACCCAGGCCAAGGAGAGGAAGCGCTACCTCTTAAGGATCGCCGAGCTCATAGAGAAGCACGCCGACGAGCTCGCCGTGATGGAGTGCCTGGACGCGGGGCAGGTCTTGAGGATCGTCCGGGCCCAGGTGGCCCGGGCGGCGGAGAACTTCGCCTTCTACGCCGAGTACGCCGAGCACGCCATGGAGGACCGCACCTTCCCCGTGGACCGGGACTGGTTCTACTACACCGTGCGGGTTCCCGCGGGCCCCGTGGGGATCATCACCCCCTGGAACGCCCCCCTGATGCTCTCCACCTGGCGCATCGCCCCCGCCTTGGCCTTCGGGAACACCGTGGTCCTGAAGCCCGCGGAGTGGAGCCCCTTCACCGCCACGAAGCTGGCGGAGATCCTAAAGGAGGCGGACCTCCCCCCGGGGGTCTTCAACCTGGTCCAGGGCTACGGCGAGGAGGCGGGGGCGGCCCTGGTGGCCCACCCCCTGGTCCCCCTCCTCACCCTCACCGGGGAGACGGAGACGGGGAAGATCGTCATGCGAAACGCCGCGGAGCACCTCAAGCGCCTCTCCCCGGAGCTCGGCGGCAAAAGCCCCGCCCTGGTCTTCGCCGACGCCGACCTGGAGAGGGCCCTGGACGCCGTGGTCTTCCAGATCTTCTCCTTCAACGGGGAAAGGTGCACGGCAAGCTCCAGGCTCCTCGTGGAGGAGAAGATCTTTGAGGAGTTCGTGGGGAAGGTGGCGGAAAGGGCCAGGGCCATCCGGGTGGGCCACCCCCTGGACCCCGAGACCGAGGTGGGGCCCCTGATCCACCCCGAGCACCTTCAAAGGGTCCTGGGCTACGTGGAGGCGGGGAGGCGGGAGGGGGCGAGGCTCCTCGTGGGCGGGGAGAGGGCCAAGGCCTCCTTCCGGGGGGAGGACCTCTCCCGGGGGAACTACCTCCTCCCCACGGTCTTCGTGGGGGAGAACCACATGAAAATCGCCCAGGAGGAGATCTTCGGGCCCGTCCTCGTGGCTATCCCCTTCAAGGACGAGGAGGAGGCTTTGAGAAAGGCGAACGACACCAAGTACGGCCTCGCCGCCTACGTCTTCACCCGGGACCTGGAAAGGGCCCACCGGCTCGCCCTGGAGCTCGAGGCGGGGATGGTCTACCTAAACAGCCACAATGTCCGCCACCTGCCCACGCCCTTCGGCGGGGTGAAGGGAAGCGGGGACCGGAGGGAGGGCGGCACCTACGCCCTGGACTTCTACACCGACCTCAAGACCGTCGCCCTTCCCCTCCGCCCCCCGCACGTGCCCAAGTTCGGGAAGTGAGGGAGGGAGAAGATGGCAAGGACCGGAGCGGAGTACATGGAGGCCTTGAAGACCCGTCCCCCCAACCTCTGGTACAAGGGGGAGAAGGTGCTGGACCCCACCACCCACCCCGTCTTCCGGGGGATCGTGCGCACCATGGCCGCCCTTTATGACCTGCAGCACGACCCCCGCCACCGGGAGGTCCTCACCTACGAGGAGGACGGGAAGCGGCACGGAATGAGCTTCCTCATCCCCAAGACCAAGGAGGACCTGAAGCGGAGGGGGCAGGCCTACAAGCTCTGGGCCGACCAGAACCTGGGGATGATGGGGCGGAGCCCCGACTACCTCAACGCCGTGGTCATGGCCTACGCGGCGAGCGCCGACTACTTCGGGGAGTTCGCCGAGAACGTCCGGAACTACTACCGCTACCTCCGGGACCAGGACCTCGCCACCACCCACGCCCTCACCAACCCCCAGGTGAACCGGGCCAAGCCCCCTTCCGCCCAGCCCGACCCCTACATCCCCGTGGGGGTAGTGAAGCAGACGGAGAAGGGGATCGTGGTCCGGGGAGCCCGGATGACGGCCACCTTCCCCCTGGCGGACGAGGTCCTCATCTTCCCCTCCACCCTCCTCAAGGAGGGGCCGGGAAGCGAGAAGTACGCCGTCGCCTTCGCCCTTCCCACCTCCACCCCGGGCCTCCACTTCGTCTGCCGGGAGGCCCTGGTGGGCGGGGAGAGCCCCTTTGACCACCCCCTCTCCAGCCGCCTCGAGGAGATGGACTGCCTGGTGGTCTTTGACGACGTCCTGGTCCCTTGGGAGAGGGTCTTCATCCTGGGGAACGTGGAGCTTTGCAACAACGCCTACGCCGCCACGGGGGCCCTCCACCACATGGCCCACCAGGTGGTGGCCCTGAAGACGGCGAAGACCGAGGCCTTTTTGGGGGTGGCCGCCCTCATGGCCGAGGGCATCGGCGCGGACGTCTACGGCCACGTCCAGGAGAAGATCGCCGAGATCATCGTCTACCTCGAGGCCATGAAGGCCTTCTGGACCCGGGCCGAGGAGGAAGCCAAGGAGAACGCCTACGGGCTTCTCTGCCCGGACCGCAGGGCCTTGGACGGGGCCAGGAACCTCTACCCGAGGCTTTACCCCAGGATCCGGGAGATCCTGGAGCAAATCGGGGCCAGCGGCCTCATCACCCTGCCCTCGGAGAGGGATTTCAAGGGGCCCCTCGGGCCCTTTTTGGAGAAGTACCTGCAGGGGGCCACCCTCGAGGCCAAGGAGCGGGTGGCCCTCTTCCGCCTGGCCTGGGACATGACCCTCTCCGGCTTCGGGGCCCGGCAGGAGCTCTACGAGCGCTTCTTCTTCGGCGACCCCGTGCGCATGTACCAGACCCTCTACCAGGTCTACGACAAGGAGCCCTACAAGGAGCGGATCCGCGCCTTCCTCAAGGGGAGCCTCGAGGTCTTTGCGGAGGTCCAGGCATGAAGGACGCCTTCAAGGAGGCCCTCGCCCGCTTCGCCAGCGGGGTCACGGTGGTGGCGGCGAGGCTTGGGGAGGAGGAAAGGGGGATGACGGCCACCGCCTTCATGTCCTTGAGCCTCGAGCCCCCCCTCGTGGCCCTGGCGGTGAGCGAGCGGGCCAAGCTCCTCCCCGTCCTCGAGGGGGCGGGGGCCTTCACCGTGAGCCTCCTCCGCGAGGGGCAAGAGGCGGTCTCCGAGCACTTCGCGGGAAGGCCCAGGGAGGGGATCGCCCTGGAGGAGGGGAGGGTGAAGGGGGCCCTCGCCGTCCTCCGCTGCCGCCTCCACGCCCTCTACCCCGGGGGGGACCACCGGATCGTGGTGGGCCGGGTGGAGGGGGTGGAGCTCGGGGAGGAGGGGCCTCCCTTGGTTTACTTCCAAAGGGGCTACAGGAGGTTGGTATGGCCATCGTGAGGGTGGGGTTTGTGGAACTTTGGGTGCGGGACCTGGAGAAGAGCCTGGAGTTCTACCAGGGGCTTCTGGGCTTCCGCCTGGAGCACCGGGAGAAGAAGGCGGCCTACCTCCGGGGCTACGAGGAGCTGGAGTGGAGCCTCAAGCTCACCGAGGCCCCCTTCCCCGCGGTGCGTACCCTGGGCTTCAAGGTGGACGCGGAAGAGGGCGTCAGGGCCCTCCAGGACCTCGCCGCCAAGGAGGGGTGGCCCCACCGCCTCGAGGCGGACTGGGGAAGGCCCGAGGTCCTAAAGGTGCAGGACCCCTTCGGCTACCCGTTGGCCTTCTACTTCAAGGCGGAGAAGCTTCCCCGGGTCCTCCAGCGCTACCACGAGCACCGGGGGCCCGGAATCCTGCGCATAGACCACCTCAACGTCTTCTCCCCCGCGGTGGGGGAGGCCACGCGGCTTTACCAGGAGGTCTTCGGCTTCCGCCTCACCGAGTACACGGAGGACGAGGAGGGGAGGCTTTGGGCGAGCTGGCTCCACCGCAAGGGCAACGTCCACGACATCGCCTTCACCAACGGGGAAGGCCCCAGGCTCCACCACTTCGCCTATTGGCTCCCTGACCCCCTCGCCGTGCTGAAGGCGGCGGACATCCTGGCGGGGGCCATGCGCACCGACCGGATTGAGCGGGGCCCCGGGCGGCACGGGATCTCCAACGCCATGTTCCTCTACTTACGGGACCCCGACGGGCATCGCCTAGAGCTTTACACCTCCGACTACCTCACCGTGGACCCCGACCTGCCCCCGGTGCGCTGGAGCCTGAACGATCCCAGGCGGCAGACCCTCTGGGGGCACCGCACGCCCAAGAGCTGGTTCCTGGAGGGGAGCCTCCTTTTGGATCTTGACGGAAGGCCCGTACCCACGGAGCCTTCGGCACTTGCCGGCCTCCCAGAGCACGTGACCTGAGGCCAGGGCCCGGTTCCAGCCCGGGCCTTGACGGGACAAAGGTCCCTTCTTACACTGGAATCCGAACCGAACGGGTGTTTGTTCGCCCCCACTCCGGGCCCAAGCCCGGTGGGAAAAGGAGGAAAAGATGAAGCGTTGGTTGGTACCCCTTTTGGCGTTGGCCCTCTCCGCGTGGGCTCAAGGCGCCTTGAAGGTGGGAGTGGTGGTCTCGGCCACGGGACCCGCCGCCTCCTTGGGCATCCCCGAGCGGAACACCTTCCTCCTCCTGCAAGAGCTTCTGGCCCGCACGGGAGGCGTGGCGGGAAGGAAGGTGGAGTTCGTCATCCTGGACGACGCCTCCGACACCACCCAGGCGGTGCGCAACACCAGGCGCCTGGTGGAGGAGGGGGCGGTGGCCGTCATCGGCTCCACCATCACCCCGAACTCCCTGGCCATGATTGACGTGGTGGCCGAGGCCAAGACGCCCATGATCTCCCTGGCGGCCAGCAAGGACATCATCTACCCCGTGGACGCCCAGCGCTTCTGGGTCTTCAAGACCCCGCAGACGGAGGAGCTCATGGCCCGGGCCATCGTGGCGGACATGGTGGCCCGCGGGGTGAAGGCCGTGGGCTACATCGGCTTCAACGATGCCTACGGGGAGGGCTGGGCCCGCTTCTTTGAGGCTGAGCTCAAGGCCAAGGGCCTCCAGCTGGTGGTCTCGGAGCGGTACAACCGCACGGACACCAGCGTCACTGGTCAGGCCTTGAGGATCCTCGCCCGCAGGCCCGACGCCGTGCTGGTGGGGGCCAGCGGTACCCCAGCGGTGCTTCCCCAGCGCACCCTGAAGGAGCGGGGCTATGCGGGCCTCATCTACCAGACCCACGGGGTGGCGAACCCCGACTTCCTGCGGGTAGGGGGTAAGGACGTGGAGGGGACCCTTCTCCCCGCCGGGCCCATCCTAGTGGCGGAGCAGCTTCCCGGCGCCTTCCCCTCCAAGCGGGTGGCCCTGGACTACATCCAGCGCTACGAGGCCCGGTACGGCATCGGCAGCTACTCCACCTTCGGGGCGCATGCCTGGGACGCCTGGCTCATCCTGAAGCCCGCCCTGGAGCGGGCCCTCAAGAAGGCGGACCCCGAAAAGGACCTCGCCGCCTTCCGCTCCGCCCTCCGGGACGAGATCGAGGCCACCAAGGGCCTGGTGGCCACCCACGGGGTCTTCACCTTCAGCAAGGAGGACCACCTGGGCCTCCGCTTTGAGGACGCCGCGGTGATGGTGCAGGTGGAAGGGGGCCGCTGGAAGCTCATCCGCACCTTCCGCTAGGCCATGGACGCCACCATCCTCGGCCTTCTCTTCCTGGACGCCCTGCAGAACGGGGTGGTCTACGGCCTCCTGGCCCTGGCCATGGTCCTCGTCTTCGCCGTGACCCGGGTGATCCTGGTGCCCATCGGGGAGCTCATGATGTTCGCCCCCCTCTCCCTCGTCTGGCTCCAAGGGGGGAAGCTCCCCGGGACCCTGTGGCTCGCCCTCGCCCTGGGGGCCCTTTGGGCCCTTTTGGAGCGGGGAAGGGGCCGGGGGCTCCCCCTCCTGGGAGGGGTGGGGCTTCTTCTCCTCTTCCTCCTCGCCCGGGGAAGCCCGGCCCTCGCCTACCTGGCGGCCCTCCTCCTCGTGGTCTACCTGGGGGTGGCCACCTACCGGGTCTTCTTCCAGCCCATGCGGGAAGCCACGGTCCTCGCCCTCCTCATCATGGCCGTGGGGCTCCACGTGGCCTACCAGGGCCTGGGCCTCGTCTTCTTTGGCCCGGAGCAGTTCCGCCCCGACCCCCTTCTCCAGGGGGAGGTGGTGGTGGGCCTCACCTGGCAGGGCGTCTTGGTCCTGGTCTTCGCCCTGGTCAGCGCGGCCGCCCTCTACCTCTTCTTCCGCCGCTCCCTCTTCGGGAAAGCCCTCTTGGCGGCGGCGGAGAACCGGCTTGGGGCGAGGCTTTGCGGGATCCGCCCGGAGGAGGCGGGGATGGTGGCCTTCGCCATCGCAGGCCTCATGGCGGCCCTTTCGGGGCTTCTCCTCGCGCCCCTCATCAACGCCGCCTACTTCATGGGCTTTATGCTGGGGCTCAAGGCCTTCGTGGCGGCCATCCTGGGTGGGCTCGTGAGCTACCCGGTGGCCTTTTTGGGCGCGGTCCTGGTGGGGCTTTTTGAAAGCTTCACCAGCTTCTACGCGAGCGCCTACAAGGAGGCCCTGGTGTTCCTCCTTTTGGTGCCGGCCCTCTTCTACCAGAGCCTCCGGGCGAAGGGGGTGGAGGAGTGAGGCGGTACCTCTGGTTTGCCCTGCTCCTTCTTCCCTTCATCCTCTCCCCCTTCCCCTTTTACCTCACCCTCCTCAACTTCTTCGCCATCGCCGCTTTGGTGGCCCTCTCCCTCTACGTCCTCACGGGGCTTGGCGGGATGACGAGCTTCGCCCAGGCGGCCTTCATGGGGGTGGCAGCCTACGCCACCGCCCTCCTCACCACGCGGGCGGGGGTTTCCCCCTGGGCGGGGCTTGCCCTGGGCCTCGGCCTCACCCTGGCCTTCGCCTTGGTGCTGGGCCTCCTCACCGTGCGGCTTAAAGGGCACTTCCTCCCCCTTTCCACCATCGCCTGGCAGGTGGCCCTTTACATCCTCGCCGGAAACCTGGTGGGGCTTACCGGAGGGCACACGGGGCTCACCGACCTCCCGGCCCTCGCCCTCTTCGGCCTCCCCCTGGACACCCCCTTCCGCTACGCCTTCTTGAGCCTCTTCCTCCTCGCCCTCCTCGTCCTCGCCCTCCACAACCTCCGGGAAAGCCGCCTGGGCCGGGCCCTCCTCGCCCTCCGGGGGGACGCCCTCACCGCGGCGAGCTTCGGGGTGGACCCGGCGGCCCTCCGGCTTAAGGCCTTCCTCCTCGCGGGGGGGATCGCGGGGCTTGCGGGGTTCCTCTACGCCCACTTCCTCCGCTTCGTGAACCCCACGCCCTTCTCCCTCGAGGCCTCCATCAAGTACCTGGTGATGGCCGTGGCCGGGGGGGTGGGGACGATCCCTGGGGTTTTGCTGGGGGCCGCCCTCTTCACGGGCCTGGAGGACTGGCTCAAGGACCTCCTGCCCCTGCTTTTAGGACGGCAGGGGAACTACGAGACGGTGGCCTACGGCCTCGTCCTGGCGGGGATCCTCCTCTTCGCTCCCCAGGGCCTCTGGCCCCTCCTGGCCCGGAGGCTGCCCCCGAGGAAGGCGGGCCCCCCCAAGGCGGAGCCCCTCCCCCTGAGGGCTCCCTCGGGCGGGCGGGGGGAGGTGGTTTTGGAGGCCAAGGAGCTGAGGAAGGCCTTTGGGGGGCTTTTAGCGGTGAACGGGGTCTCCTTCGCCTTAAGGCGCGGGGAGATCCTGGCCCTCATCGGCCCCAACGGGGCGGGGAAGAGCACCACCTTCCACCTCGTCACCGGGGCCCTCCCTCCGGACGGGGGGCAGGTCTTCCTCTTCGGCAAGGAGGTCACCGGGCTTCCCCCCTACCGCATCCATCCCTTGGGCCTGGGCCGCACCTTCCAGCACCCCCACATCTTCCCCGAGATGACGGTCCTGGAGAACGCGGCCCTGGCCACCTACGCCCGCACCCGGGCGGGGTTCTTGCGGGTCCTCTTCGGCCTCCACCGGGAGGAGGAGGCGCGGGCCCTGGCCACCGCCTACCGGGCCCTCAAGCGGGTGGGTTTGGAGGACCTTGCCCTGGAGGCCGCTTCCCGGCTTACCGCGGGGCAACAGCGCCTTTTGGAGATCGCCCGCCTTCTGGGCTCGGGAGCGGAGATCCTCCTCCTGGACGAACCCGGGGCGGGCTTGAGGGCCGGGGAGAAGCGGGAGCTTGCCCACCTCCTCAAGGCCCTGGCCCGGGAGGGGTACAGCGTCCTCCTGGTGGACCACGACATGGACCTCGTCATGGGGCTTGCCGACCGGGTGGTGGTGATGAACTACGGGGAGAAGATCGCCGAGGGCACCCCCAAGGAGGTGCAACGGAACCCCTTGGTGCGGGCGGCCTACCTGGGGGAGGTGGAGGCGGCATGAGCCTCCTGGCGGTGCGGGACCTCACGGTGCGCTACGGGGCCCTGGAGGCCGCGCGCGGGGTTTCCTTCGCCTTAGAGGAGGGGGAGGCCCTGGCCCTCATCGGCCCCAACGGGGCGGGGAAGACGAGCGTCCTCCGGGGGCTTCTCGGCCTCGCCCGGGCCGAGGGGGAGGTGCGCCTCCTGGGGGAAGCCCTCCCCCAGAGGACCCCCGAGGCCCTCCTCCGGCGGGGGGTGGTCCTCGTGCCCGAGGGGCGGGCCCTCTTCCCGGGGCTTTCCGTGGAGGACAACCTCCTCCTCGGGGGCTTCGCCCGCTTCAGGAGGGGAGAGGACCTCAGGGCCGACCTCAAGCGGGTCTACGCCCTCTTCCCCCGCCTGGAGGAAAGGCGGCGCCAGCCCGCGGGCACCCTCTCCGGGGGGGAGCAGCAGATGCTGGCCATCGGCCGCGCCCTCATGGCCCGGCCCCGCCTCCTCCTTCTGGACGAGCCTTCCTTAGGCCTCGCCCCCCTCATCGTCCAGGAGATCTTCCGCATCCTGGCCGCCCTCAAGGGGGAGGGGGTGACCCTTCTCCTCGTGGAGCAGAACGCCAAGATGGCCCTTTCCCTGGCGGACCGGGGGGTGGTGCTGGAGGCGGGGGAGGTGGTCCTTTCGGGGGGGGCGGAGGAACTGAGGCAGAACCCCCGGGTGGTGGAGGCCTACCTGGGGGCGGCGCGGGAGGTGGAGGGGGGATGAGGGACCCCTTCAGGGAGGCCCTGGGGCTCCGGGTGCTTTCCCTGGGTCCTGGGGAGGCGGTGGTGGCGGGGCGGGTGGAGGCGCACCACCTGAACCTCCACGGCACCGCCCACGGGGGCTTTCTCTACGTCCTGGCGGATAGCGCCTTCGCCTTGGCCTCTAACTCCCGGGGGCCTGCCGTGGCCCTCTCCTGCCGCATGGACTACTTCCGGCCCCTCCCCTTGGGGGCGGAGGTGGAGGCCAGGGCAAAGGAGGTGAACCTCTCCCGGCGCACGGCCACCTACCGGGTGGAGGTGGTCTCCGAAGGCAAGCTCGTGGCCCTCTTCACGGGAACGGTCTTTCGCTTGGGAGGTGATGGGGATGATGTACCAGCCGGAACTGGAAACCCTGCCAAGGGAGAAGCTTAGGGCGCTTCAGGAAGAACGGCTGAAGCGGGTGGTGGCCTACGTCTACGAGCGGGTTCCCTTCTACCGAAGGCTTCTTGACGAGGCCGGTGTGGACCCCAAGAGGTTTAGGGGTCTTCAGGACCTCCCCAAGCTCCCCTTCACCAAGAAGACCGACCTCCGCGACCACTACCCCTTCGGCCTCTTCGCCGTGCCGAGGGAGGAGGTGGCCAGGGTCCACGCCTCTAGCGGCACCACCGGCAAGCCCACCGTGGTGGGCTACACCAAAAACGACCTCAAGGTATTTGCCGAGGTGGTGGCCCGCTCCTTGGCCGCGGCCGGGGCCCGGCCCGGGATGATGCTCCACAACGCCTACGGCTACGGCCTCTTCACCGGGGGCCTCGGCCTCCACGCCGGGGCGGAGGCCTTGGGGATGACGGTGGTGCCGGTCTCCGGGGGAATGACGGAAAGGCAGGTCATGCTCATCCAGGACTTCCGGCCCGAGGTGCTCTCCTGCACCCCCTCCTACGCCCAGACCCTGGCGGAGGAGTTCAGGAAGCGGGGGGTTTCCCCGGAGGAGCTTTCCCTGGAGTACGCTGTCCTGGGTGCCGAGCCCTGGACCGAGGCCATCCGCAGGCAGGTGGACGAGGGGCTTGGGGTAAGGAGCACCAATATTTATGGCCTCTCCGAGATCATCGGCCCCGGGGTTTCCAACGAGTGCGTGGAGGAGCGCCAAGGAAGCCACATCTGGGAGGACCACTTCCTGCCCGAGGTGGTGGACCCCGACACCGGGGAGCCCCTCCCCGAGGGGAAGGTGGGGGTTTTGGTCTTCACCACCCTCACCAAGGAGGCCATGCCCCTCCTGCGCTACTGGACCGGGGACCTCACCTTCCTCACCTACGAGGCCTGCACCTGCGGCCGCACCCACGTGCGCATGGGGCCCATCCTGGGGCGTACCGACGACATGCTCATCATCCGGGGCGTGAACCTCTACCCCACCCAGGTGGAGGCGGTGCTTTTGGGCATCCCCGAGGTGGTGCCCTACTACCAGATCGTGGTGCGGCGGGAGGGCACCCTGGACGAGGCCGAGCTCAAGGTGGAGGTCTCCGAGCCCTTCTTCCGAGAGATCGGCCAGGAGGTCCTTTCCGATGAAGTGGTGGAGGCGGACCATCGGCTCCACGCCCTAAGGGAGCGGATCGCCCGCAAGATCAAGGACAACATCGGCGTCACCATGAAGGTCACCCTCCTCCCTCCGGGCCAGGCCCCGAGGAGCGAGGGGGGGAAGCTTAGGCGGGTTTTGGACCTCAGAAAGTAGCCGTGCGCCCCATTCCCGAAGGCTACGAGGCGGTCTTTGAGACCGTGGTCACCCCCGGGATGACGGTGGACTTTGAGGAGCTGGGCCCCGTCCACCCGGTCTACGCCACCTACTGGATGGCCAAGCACATGGAGCTCGCCGGGCGCAAGATCATCCTCCCCTTCCTGGAGGAGGGGGAGGAGGGGATCGGGAGCTACGTGGAGGTGCGCCACCTGGCCTCCGCCCTCCCGGGGATGCGGGTGAGGATCGTGGCCCGCCACGAGAAGACCGAGGGGAACCGGGTTCATGCCACCATGGAAGCCTTCAATGAGCTCGGGGACCTCATCGGGGTGGGGCGCACGGAACAGGTGATCCTTCCCAAGGCCAAGGTGGAGGCCCTCTTCCGGCGGCTCAAGGAGCGCTGGGAGGCCACGCGCTCGTAGACTGAGGCCATGCGCTTAGCGGGGAAGGTTGTGGTGGTGACTGGCGCGGGAAGCGGCCTGGGCCGGGCCCTTGTTCTGGAGCTTCTCAAGCGAGGGGCGAGGGTGGCGGCGGTGGACCTTAGGGAGGAGGGCCTGGGGGAGACCCAGGCCAAGGCGGGAAGCCTGGGGGCGGGCCTTAGCCTCCACGCCCTGGACATCGCCGATAAGGAACGTGTGGCGGCCCTGCCCGAGGGGGTAGAGAAGGCTCACGGCCAGGTGGACGGCCTCATCAACAACGCCGGGATCATCCAACCCTTTAAGCGCCTCCTGGACCTGGACGAGGCCGCCATAAAGCGGGTCCTGCGGGTGAACTTTTGGGGCACCCTCTACATGACCCAAGCCTTCCTGCCCAGACGAGCCCGAGGAGGCGGCGAGGACCCTGTTGGACGCCGTGGAACGGAACGCCTTCCGGGTGCTCTTGGGGAAAGACGCCCGGACCATGGACCTCCTTTACCGCCTTAGCCCCCTTTACGCCACCCGGCTCGTACAGCGACGGATGGCCCACCTCCTAACCTGACTCCTCCCGGACCCGGACGAGGAGGGCGGAAAGACCCATCAGGGCGGTGAGAAGAAGGGCGGTGGCGGCGAAGGCCAGGCCGTGGCTTGGGAAGAGGCGGTAGAAGAGGCCGAGGCTTCCCCCGGCAAAAGCGCTCCCCAGGGCTTGGCCCAGGGCGCGGGCCACGGAGAGGGCCCCCGAGGCGAGGCCTTCCGTTCCCTGGGGAGCTAGGGAGAGGACGAGGGCGTTGTTCGCCGCCTGGAAGAGGGCCCGCCCCACCCCGAGGAGGAGGAGGGCGAGGGCGGTGCCCCAAAGAGGGTGCAGGAGAGGGAGGAGGGCGAAGGCGAGGCCCGCGGCCACGAGGAGGTAGGCCCCGAGGAGGGCCACCCGGTGATAGCCCATCCGGTCCGCCCTCCGCCCCGCCCAGGCCCCGAGGAGGAGGAGCTCCAAGGGCCCGAGGAGGAGGAGGCCCCCGATGGCCCTGGGGGGGAAGCCCTCCTTCCCCAGGTGGAAGGCGAGGGCCACGGTGGTCCCCAGGGTGTGGAGGAAGTAGAGGCCCGTGGCGAGGAGGGCGGGGAGGAACCCGGGGGCCCGGAGGAGGTTTAGGAGGGTGCCCTCCTGCCTGGGGAGCTCGGGGAGGTTCCCCGAGAGGAGGAGGGCGAGGAGGGCCGCGGGGAGGGGGAGGAGGAAGACGTAGGGAAGCCCCCATCCCGCGGCGAACCCCCCGAGGGCCGGGCCCAGGAGGGTGCCCGTGGCCACGGTGCTCGCCACCATCCCCAGGGCGTAGCCCCGGGCCTCGGGGAAGGCGCTCGCCGCCAGGCCCGGCACCAGGCCCACCACCATGGCCGTGGCCACCCCCTGGAGGAGGCGGAGGAGGTAGAGCCAGGAAAGCCCCGGGGCCAGGGCGAGGAGGAGGGCGGAGAGGGCGTGGAGGAAGAGCCCCGCCCTAAAGAGCCTTCCCGCCCCCACCCGCCCGGCGAGGCCCGCCAGGGGGAGGTAGGCCAGGGCCGCCCCCAGAAGCCCTAAGGAGACCACCCCCTGGGCCGCCTCCGGCCCCACGGCGAAGGCCCGCTCCAGGACGGGGAGGGCCGGGGCCAGGCTGCTTTCGCTTATGGTGCCGAGGAGGACGCCGGAGAGGAGGGCGAGAAGCCTCCGGTCCATGAGGGCCAGTCTAGACCTTTCAGGGTGAGGGTTCTCCTTGCGCCTTCCCGTTCCGCCTGCGAGGATGGGGCCGTGCTCGAGACCCGCTACCTGGAGGGGCTCACCTACGAGGGGCTCCTTTCCCGCCTCTTGAGGAACCGGGACCGGGTGGAGGCTTTCCACGCGGCGCTTCCTCCCCTTAAGCCCCTGCCCCGGGCGGTGAGGGCCCTCGCCCTGGTGGAGGACTGGTGCCCGGACTCCGTCCAGGCCATCCCCGTTCTCGCCCGGCTTCCCCTCGAGGTCCGCTTCTTCTTCCGGGACGAGAACCCCGACCTCGCCGAGGCCTACGCCAAGGAGGGGAAGCGCATCGTGCCCACCGTGGTCTTCCTGGACGAGGCCTTCCGCGAGCTTGCCCGCTGGCACGGGCCCCCGGAGGCGGCCCGGGCCTTCCTCCGGGAGAAGAAGGCGCAGGGAGCTTCCCCAGGGGCGGTTCTCCGGCTTTACCACGAGGCCTTCCCCCGCTTCGCCGAGGCCATGCTGGCCGAGTGGGAGGCCCTCCTTTCCCCATAGGGAAGCGGTGTAGGTCTTCCGGGACTACACTTTTCCACGTTTCCACACCCGGCCCCAGACTGGGGGCGTGGACACGCGGGTCTTTTTCCTTTCGGAGGCCCGGGGGCTTTCCCGGGACCTCTTGGGCGGCAAAGGCTATGACCTGGCGGAGATGGCGGCGGCGGGCCTGCCCGTCCCCCCGGCCTTCATCGTCACCACGGAGGCCTGCCGCCAGTACCTGAGGACGGGGGAGGTGCCGGGGCTTTGGGAGGAGGTGCGGGCGGGGATGGCGGCCCTCGAGGGCCTAGTGGGCAAGCCCTTCGGCCGGGGGGAGGGGAAGACCCTTCCCCTTCTGGTTTCCGTGCGGAGCGGGGCCCCGGTCTCCATGCCCGGCATGATGGACACCATCCTCAACCTGGGCCTCACCCTGGAAGGGGTGGAGGCCCTGGCCCGGGCCACGGGAAACCCCCGCTTCGCCTGGGACAGCTTCCGCCGGCTCCTTGCCATGTACGGGGAGGTGGTCTTGGGGGAGCGGGCCGAGGTCTTTGAGGGGATGCTCTCCGCCCTCAAGGAGGAAAGGGGGGCCGGGACGGACGCCGAGCTTGGGCCTGAGGACCTGGAGGAGCTCGCCTACCGCTACCTCCGCCACCTCGAGGCCCGCGGCACCCCCTTCCCCATGGACCCCTGGGCCCAGCTCCAAGGGGCCATAGAGGCCGTCTTCAAAAGCTGGCAGAACCCCAGGGCCCGGACCTACCGCCGCATCTACGGCATCCCCGAGGACCTGGGCACGGCGGTGGTGGTCCAGGCCATGGTCTTCGGCAACCTGGGGGAGGACTCGGGCACCGGGGTGGGCTTTACCCGCAACCCCGCCACCGGGGAGAAGGGCCTCTACGGGGAGTACCTGAGGAACGCCCAGGGGGAGGACGTGGTGGCGGGCGTGAGGACCCCTGAACCCTTGGCGCGCCTGAAGGACTACGCCCCCGGGCTTTACGAGGAGCTCCTCCAGGTGGCGGAGCGCCTGGAAAGGCACTTCCGGGACATGCAGGACTTTGAGTTCACCGTGGAAAGGGGGAGGCTCTTCCTCCTCCAGACCCGCTCCGGCAAGCGCACGGCCCAGGCGGCGGTGCGGATCGCCGTGGAGATGGCCGAGGAGGGCCTCATCTCCCGGGAGGAGGCGGTCATGAGGGTGGAGGCCAACGCCCTCCCCGGCCTCCTCCGGCCCAGCGTGGACCGGGACAAGGCCCCAAAGCCCTTCCTCAAGGGCCTCCCCGCGAGCCCCGGGGCCGCGGTGGGCCACGCCGCCTTCACCAACGAGGCCGTGGAGCGCTTCCACGCAGAGGGGCTTCCCGCCGTTCTCGTCCGCCCCGAGACCACCCCCGAGGACATCACCGGGATGTACCTGGCCAAGGGGATCCTCACCGCCCGGGGCGGCCTCACCTCCCACGCGGCGGTGGTGGCCCGGGGCCTTGGGGTGCCCGCGGTGGTGGGGGCGGAGGCCATGCGGGTCTTCCCGGAGGAGGGTAAGGCCCTGGTGGACGGGGTGGAGGTCCGGGAGGGGGACCTCCTCACCCTGGACGGGGGCACGGGGGAGGTCTATTTGGGGGCGGTGCCCCTGGTGGAGGCCGCGGGGGAGGCCCTTTTGGAGAAGCTTCTCTCCTGGGCCGAGCCCCATAGGCGCCTTGGGGTCAGGGCCAACGCCGACACCCCCGAGGATGCCCGAAGGGCCAGGGCCTTCGGGGCCGAGGGGATTGGGCTATGCCGCACGGAGCACATGTTCTTCCAGGAGGACCGGATCCCTTGGGTGCGCCGCCTAATCCTGGCGGAGACCCCCGAGGAGGAAGCGGAGGCCCTGGAGCGCCTCTTCCGCTTCCAGAAGGAGGACTTCAAGGAGATCCTCCGGGCCATGGACGGCCTCCCCGTCACGGTGCGCCTTCTGGACCCGCCCCTCCACGAGTTCCTGCCCCCCTTGGAGGAGCTCGCCCGCCGGGCCGAGGAGGGGGACGAGGAGGCGGGGCGCCTTCTCAGGCGGGCGGAGGCCCTAAAAGAGGCGAACCCCATGCTGGGTTTCCGGGGGGTAAGGCTCCTTCTTCTCAGGCCCGGCATCTTCCGCATGCAGCTCAAGGCCCTCCTCGAGGCCGCGCGAGAGCTAAAGGAGGCGGGGCACGACCCCAGGCCCGAGGTCATGGTCCCCCTGGTGGCCGACCCCAAGGAGGTGGAAAGGGCGCGGGCCCTCGCCGAGGAGCTCTTCCTTGAGTACGGCCCCATCCCCTTCGGCACCATGATCGAGACCCCCAGGGCGGCCCTCCTCGCCTCCGAGATCGCCCCCCTGGTGGACTTCTTCAGCTTCGGCACCAACGACCTCACCCAGATGGCCTTCGGCCTCTCCCGGGACGATGCTGGGAAGTTCCTGCCCCGGTACGTGGAGGAGGGCCTCTTCCCCTTTGACCCCACGGAGCGCCTGGACGAGAAGGGGGTAGGGCGGCTTCTGCGGATGGCGGCGGAGGAGGGGAGGAAGGCGAACCCTAGGCTCAAGCTCGGCCTCTGCGGGGAGCACGGGGGGGAGGCGAGAAGCGTCCGGTTCGTGGCGGACCTCTTGGACTACACCTCGGCGAGCCCCTTCCGGGTCCTCACCGCCCGCCTCGCCGCCGCCCAGGCGGGGCTTGCCGCCCTCCTCCCTCGCTAGCCCCCTTCGGGGCTTGCCGTACGGGGCCCCGCCGTGGAAGCATGGAAAAGGAGGTCCCTATGAGGATCACCTTGAGCGTGCTCAAGGCGGATATCGGCTCTGTGGGCGGGCACACCTTACCCAGCGCCCGGGTGCTTGCCCGGGTAAGGGAGGTGGTGGAGGAGGCCAGGGGGCGTCTTCTTCTGGACGCCTACACCTTCCACATCGGCGACGACATCGTCCTCCTTCTATCCCACACCCGCGGGGTGGGGAACCAAGAAGTGCACGCCCTGGCTTGGAAGGCCTTCCGGGAAGGCACCGAGGTGGCCAAGGAGGAGGGCCTCTATGGGGCGGGCCAGGACCTTTTAAAAGACGCCTTCACCGGAAACCTCCACGGCCTCGGGCCTCAGGTAGCGGAGATGGAGTTTGAGGAAAGGCCCTCGGAGCCCTTCATGGTCCTGGCCGCCGACAAGACCGAGCCCGGGGCCTTTAACCTTCCCCTTTACCTGGCCTTCGCCGACCCCATGTACTCCTCGGGGCTTCTCCTTTCCCCGGAGCTTCGCCCCGGCTTCCGTTTTCGCATCCTGGACCTGGCCCAGACGGAGCGGGACAGCTACCTTGACCTCGAGGCTCCCGAGCGCCTTTACGACATCGCTGCCCTGCTTCGCGACCCTCACCGCTTTGCCATCGCCTCCATCTGGTCCCGCAAGCACGGGGAGCAGGCCGCCGTGGTGAGCACCACCCGCCTCCGCAACATCGCCGGGCGCTACGTGGGCAAGGACGACCCCGTGGCCGTCATCCGCACCCAGAAGATCTTCCCCGCCACGGAGGAGTTTGGACCGCCCTTTGCCCTGGCCCCTTTCGTGGCCGGGGATACCCGGGGAAGCCACCACCTGCCCCTGATGCCGGTGAAGGCCAACGCCCCGGCCTCGAGCTTCTTCTGCGTACCCATGGTGTGCGGCCTGGCCTTTTCCCTCAAGGAGGGCCACCTTTCCGAGCCCGTGGACCTCTTCGCCGACCCTGTCTGGGACGCCGTGCGCGCCCGGGTGGTGGAGAAGGCCCAGGAGATGCGGCGGCAAGGTTTCTACGGCCCCGCCATGCTCCCCATGGAGGAGCTGGAGTACACGGGCATCGCCGAACGGCTCATGGAGCTGGAAAAGGAGTTTAGCTAAGGGGTAGACTGGGAGCGGTTTCCCAAGGGGGTAGCCATGGGGCGAGTGCTGAGGTCCTGCCCCGGGTGGAGCGGGCCCTCAGACCCCCCGCCGCAGGATAGGGAGAAGCTCCGGCCGCACGAGCTCGGGGGGTGGGGCCTTTCCCTCCCTTAGGAGGGCCCGGACCTTGGTCATGCTGATGGCCGTGCGCTTCTCCCGGTGGGCCTCCGGGCAGGTCCTCTCCGAGGCGAGGCCGCCGCAGAGGGAGCAGTGGAAGACCGCCCCAACCTTGACGACCTCAATCCCCAAGGGGGGAAGCCGGTCAAAGATCCGGTGGGCGGCGTAGGGGTCGTAGAAGTCCCCCACCCCGGCGTGGTCCCGGCCCACCAGGAAGTGGGTGGCCCCGAAGTTCTTCCGCACCAGGGCGTGGAAGACCGCCTCCTTGGGCCCGGCGTAGCGCATGGGGGTGGCGAGGCCGAAGAGGGCCACCCGCTTTTCGGGGAGGAAGTCCCTGATCAGGGCCCGGTAGGCCTCCACGATGACCTCCGTGGGGAAGTCGTCCTGCTTCTTGGCCCCGAGGATGGGGTGGACCAGGACCCCGTCCGCAAGCTCCAGGCCGAGCCTTATCAGGTACTCGTGGGCCCGGTGGGGGGCGTTGCGGGTCTGGAAGGCCACCACCCGCTTCCAGCCCCGTTCCCGGAAGAAGGCCCGCACCTCCTCCGGGGTCTTCTCCAGGGGGGTGCGGGGCCTGGGCCTTAGGACCTCCACCCGGCCCGCTAGGGCGTGGGGCCCCTTGGCGTAGAGCCGGGCCACCCCCGGGTGGGCCTCGCTTTCCGTGCCGAAGACGGCCCGGGCAAGGGCCCTTAGGTCCAGCTCGTAGGCCTCGGCCACGTGGAGGAGGGCGACCCGTTCGCCCCCGTGGAGGAGGGCCACGGTGTCCCCCGGGCCTACCCCGGGCCTTTCCCGGAACTGGAGGAGGATGGGGATCGTCCAGACCTCCCCCGTGGGGAGGCGCATCTCGTGGGCCACGGCGAGGGCCTCCTCCCGGGTCATGAAGCCCCTCACGGGGAGGAAGGCCCCCGTGGCCAGGTTCTCCAGGTCCAGCCTCTCGTCCTCGCCGATCTCCAAAGCGGGAAGGGTCTCCACCACGGCTAACCTCCCAGGGCCAAAGCGTCCCTAGGCGCTTTGGCTTCGGCAAAGATCCGCACCACCTCGCCCAGGATCCAGAGGGCGGGGGGGCGCACCTCCACCCTGCCTTCCGCCACCTCCTCGAGGGCGGCCAAGACGCGGCGCTCCCTGGGGGTGGAGGCCCGCTCCACGAAGAGGGTGGGCTCCAGGGGGTTTCGCCCCAGGCGGAGGAGCTCCTTGGCGATCCAGACCCTGCGCTTCGCCCCCATGAGGACCACCAGGGTGGGGATCTGGGCGAAGGGCTCGAGGTCCGGATAGCCTCCTCCCTCCAAGACGCCGGAAACGGCGGCGAAGCCGTGGGCAAGGCCCCGGTGGGTGAGGGGAAGCCCGGAGGCGAGGAGGCTCGTCACCCCGGGGACCACCTCCACGGGCACGCCGCGCCGGAGGAGGAAAAGCACCTCCTCCCCGCCCCGGCCGAAGACCATGGGGTCGCCCCCTTTGAGGCGGACCACGAAGGGGTGGGCTTGGGCGTAGCGGAGGAGGAGGCGGTGGATTTCCTCCTGCTTTTCGCTTTCCCCCTCCTCCTTGCCCACGTAGACCTTTTCCCCCGGGGCGAGGGCGAGGACCCTCTCGTCCACGAGCCGGTCGTAGAGGACCACGGGGGCCTCCTTGAGGAGGCGGTAGGCCTTCAGGGTCAGAAGCTCCGGGTCCCCGGGGCCCGCCCCCACCAAATAGACCCTACCCATGGGCCACCCCCCGGTAGATGAGCTGGCCTCCGACGAGGAGGAGCCAGAAGAGGAGGGCGAGCCTTAAGGGCTCCTTGGGAAGGCGGGTGGCGAAGAGGGCCCCCGCCAAGGCCCCCAGGACGCCGCCCGAGGCCAGGGCGAAAAGGAGGCTTGGGGCCACTTGGCCGAAGGCGAGGTGGACCCCGCCCCCCAAGAGGGCCAGGGCGAGGCCGAAGAGGAGGTCGGTACCCACCACCTTCTGGGGGGAAAGCCGGGTGGCGTGGAGGAGGAGGAGGGTCCCCAAGGCCCCGGCCCCGGCGGAGGAGAAGCCCACCTCGAGGCCGATCCCGAAGGCCGCCGGGGGGAGGAGGTAGGGCCTTTCCTTTCCCCGGGCGGACCCCTTCAGGCCCCGCCAAAGCCCAAGCCCGGCGGAAAAGACCACGGTAAGCCCCACGAGGAGGAGGACGAGGTCCTTCGCCCCCTTGAGCTGGGCGAGGAGGAGGCTTCCCAGAAGCACCCCCGGCACCCCCCCGAGGAGGAGGCGGAGGAGGGCCCGGGCGTCCACCTGCCGCCTTAAGAGGTAGACGGCCCCCGCCGGCACCTTCACCAAGAAGCCGAAGAGGAGCGCCGTGCCCACGGCCACCTGCGGGGGAAGCCCCAGGGCGAGGATGAGGAGGGGAGCGGTGATGGTGCCCGCCCCCACCCCCGTGACCCCGATGGCGAAGGCGATGAGAAAGCCCAGAAGAAAGGCCATCTACCCCTCCTTGCCGTGCAGGTGGATGCCGCACTCCAGCTTGCCCTTGCCCGCCCAGCGGCCCGAGCGGGGGTCCGAGGGGTCTAAGGGCTTCGCCGTGCAGGGAGCGCAGCCGATGGAGAGGTAACCTTGGTCGTAAAGGGGGAGGTAGGGGAGGTCCTCCACCGCCAGGTAGGCGAACACCTCATTGAGCGTCCAGTCGTAAAGGGGATTCACCTTCCTCAAGCGGTGGCCCGAGGGGAGACGGGCCTCCTCCCGGGGCTCGAGGGTTCTGCGGGTGGGGGACTGCTCCCGCCTAAGCCCCGTGAACCAGGTGTCGTAGGCCTGTAGGGCGGCGAAGAGGGGCTCCACCTTGCGGAGGGCGCAGCAGCGGCCGGGGTCGGTCTCGTAGAGCTTGCCGTAGAGCCTCTCCTGCTCCTCCCGGGAGAGGCTTGGACTGAGGTTCACGAGGCGGAAACCCAGGTGTTTTTGCAGCTCGTCCCGGTAGGCGTAGACCTCGGGGAAGTGGTAGCCCGTGTCCAGGAAGAGGACGGGGATGTCGGGCTTTTCCTTGAGGAGGAGGTGAAGGACCACCACGTCCTCCGCCTGGAAGCTGCAGGTGAAGCAGGGGTTTCGGCTTTGGGCCAGGGCTTCTCGGATAAGGCTGCGGGCCGCCTTCACCTTGTCCATGCCGCCACCTCCTTTAGGGCCTCCTCGGCCTTCTCCTTGGCCCTTCCCAGGCCCTCCTTGGGGTCTAGGTCCAGCTCCTCCAGGGCCTGGTCCACGATGCGGTACCAGAGGCGCTTCCTCTCCTCAAAGCTGGGGATTTGGGCGATCCTGGGCCTTAGGGTGCGGAGGAAGGCCACGAGCTCCCCGTAGGCCTCAGGGAAGAGCCGGGCCAGGCGCTCCTTGAGCCTTACGGCGAGGGCGGGGGCGGCCCCCGAGGTGGAGAGGGCCACCAAAAGCTCCCCGCGCCTTAGGACGGCGGGGAGGATGGCGCTCGCGTTTTGCGGGTCGTCCACGGCCACCAGGAAGACCCGCCTTCGCTCCGCCTCCGCCTTGACCCGCGGGTGGATTCCCTTGTCTAGGGGGTGGCTCACCACCAGGAAGTAGCCCTCCAGGTCCCCCTCCCGGTAGCCCCGCCTGAGCCAGCGGATTTTGCCCTTTTGTTCCAGCTTTTCTAGGCCGAAGCGGTCCTCCTCGGCGAGGACGGTGACCCGGGCTTCCGCCTCGAGGAGGGCCTTGAGCTTCATGGGCGTCTCGGGCCCCCCGGCGATGAGGAGGACGGGGCGGCCCTTTAGGTCCAGCATCAGGGGGAAGTAGGTCACGCCACCTCCTTCTGCAGGGCGCTTTTGAAGCCCTGAAGCAGGCTTCCCAGCCGCTCGGTCTCGTCCACGTAGAAGGGCCTCACCCCCCACTCCCTCAAGGCGTCGGCGGTCACCCGGCCCACGGCCAGGGCCTTGACCCGGGTGTTGAGGGCCACCCTCAGGGCCTTGGGGTCCTTCGCCCCCTCAAAGAGGAACTCCACCTGGATGGCGGCCACGAAGGCGAGGGCGTCCACCTCCCCTCCCAGGACGGCCGCCTCGAGGCGCCGGACGCCCTCGGGGTCGGGGAGGTGGCGGTAGGGCAGGAGGGGGAGGACCCGGTAGCCCCTTTCCACTAGGGCCCCTTCCAGGAGGGGGAGGGGCTTGCCGTAGAGCTGGAGGGCGGCCACGCCCCCGCCTTGGGGAAGGAGGGGGAGGAGGCTTTTGGAGGTACCGTCCCCCACGGCGTGGGGGGGAAGGCCCGCTTCCTTTAGGGCCCTCGCCGCCTTGACCTCCCGGGCCAGGCGGTGGGCCCCGGCCAGGGGCCTCCTCAGGTCCAGGCCCAGGGCCTTTCCCGCCTCCAGGAGGTCCCTCACCCCCACCCCGGTGGTGGCGAGGAAGAGGTCCACCCCTTGGGCGAGTTCCCGGACCTGGTCCCGGTACTCGGGGACGGGGACCTTCTCCGTGGCCTGGACGGGGAAGAGGAGAGGGGTGAAGCCGAGCTTTTCCGCCAGGGCCTTGAAGGCTTCTTTGCGCCTGAGTCCCGCGTAGGCCACGCGCATGGTGTCCTCCTCCTAGGGGCGTTAGCCGGCGCACTCCCCGCGCCCGAGCTGGACGCTGAAGGCCTCCCCCTCCGCCCCCAGGTCCTGGTAGAACTCGGGGGCCTCCTCGTAGGGGGGGACCTCCTGGAGGTCCTGGAAGAGGGGCTTGAAGGAGGCTGCCCCCACCCGGTCCAGGTAAGTCTGGAAGCTCTCCCCGTTTTGCCGCTCCTCCAGGTAGCGCCTGAGGATCCTCTCCACCGCCTCGGGGACCCGGCGGGCGGGAAGCCTCCCCACCACCTGGCCGAAGCGGGCCTCCCCCTCCCGGGTGCGCCCGCCCAGGAGGAGGACGTAGTGGGGCACCTCCCTTTCTCCCACCTTGCGGCTTGAGCCGTAGAAGCCGATGTCGGCGATGTGGTGCTGGCCGCAGGAGTTGGGGCAGCCGGAGATCTTTAGGCTGAGGGCCTTGGCCCCCGGGTCCTGGGCCAGGGGGAGGGCGGAGAGGTGGGCCTCGAGGGCCTGGGCGAGCCCCCGGGAGCGGGTGAGGGCCAGGTTGCAGGTGTCGGCCCCGGGGCAGCGGGTGATGTCCAGGAGGGTGTGGGCTTCAGGCCAGGCGAGCCCCGCCTCCAAAAGGGCCTCGTAAAGCCCCCCCAGGGCCTCCTCGGGGACGAAGCGGAGGAGGAGGTTCTGGCTGATGGCGCTCCGGATCTCGGCGGCGTAGGTCTCGGCGATGGCCGCCAGGGCCCTGAGCCCCTCCGGGGTGATGTCTCCCAAGGGGAGGCGGACGGTGACGGTGTAGAAGCCTTCCTGCTTCTGCCGGTAGAGGTTGGTGCGCCGCCAGGCGTTAAAGCCGGGGGCAAAGGAGAAGGGCTTTTGGGGCGGGCTGGGAAGCCCCGGGGGTTCGGGCTCTGGGGGCGGGGCCCAGGCCTTCAGGTCCTCGCCGCTCGCCGTGAGCTTCACGAGGCGCCTCTCCTCCCGCACCGCCTCCCGGAAGGCGGCGATTCCCCACTTCTTCGCCAGGAACTTGAGCCGGGCCTGGGTTAAGACCTTGCGGTTTCCGTAGCGGTCAAAGAGGCGGACGATGGCCAGCATGGTGGGGAGGAGGTCCTCCTCGGGGGTGAAGGGCTCCAAAAGCTCGGCGCTCATGGGGGCGGCCCCTAAGCCCCCGCCCACGTAGACGCGGAAGCCCCTTTTCCCCCCTTCCAAAGCCGCCACCACCCCGATGTCGTGGATGGGGGTGCGGGCGTGGTCCGTGGCGCACCCCTCAAAGGCGATCTTGAACTTCCGGGGGAGGTTCTGCCCCACGGGGTGGCGGAGGAAGTAGCGGTAGGCGGCCTCGGCGTAGGGGGTCACGTCAAAGGGCTCCTCGGGGGAGACCCCGGCGTAGGGACAGCAGGTGATGGCCCGGATGGAGTGGCCGCAGGCCTCCCGTGTGGTGAGGCCTGCGGCGTTCACCGCCCTCAGGACCTTGGGCACGTCCCGGCGGTGGACGTGGTGGAGCTGGACCGCCTGGCGGGTGGTCACGTGGGCGAGGCGGTTTTCCGCGTAGCGCTCGGCCACGTCCGCGAGAACCCTGAGGCCCTCGGGGGTGATCCGCCCCACGGGGAGCTTGATGCGGATCATGTGGTGCTCGGGTCGGCCCCGGATGCCGTAGATGCCGTTTTTAAGCCGGTAGACCCGGAAGTCCTCGGGGTCTTCCTCCCCGGCCTCGAGGCGGGCGATCGTGGCCTCCAGGTACCGGATCTCCGCCTCCGCCGCCGGGTCCAGGCGCGCGCCGCTTACCCTGTCCACAAGCCCTGCCATCCCTCACCTCCGACCCCCGGTCCCGGGGGTTGGCGGGGATGATATACCATTGAGCCTATGAAAGTCAAGGGTATGTGGCCCCCTGGCCCCGGATCCCGCCGGCGAGGCCAAAGGCGGTGAGGAAGGCTCCCAGGAGGAGCGCCCCCCACCGGGCCCAGAGGGGGAGGGCCTGGCCCAGGGCGTCCCCCAGGAGGGCGAAGAGGGGGACGAGGAGGAGGCCGGAGAGGCCCGTGGGCCAGGGGGCGAGCCAGGGGGGGAGGAGGGCGGCGAGGAGGAGGAGAAGGGCCCCGAGGAGGAGGAGGGCGAAGGCCGCCGCGGCCACGGCCAGGCCCAGGTTCATGGGGTCGGGCTCGGGGCGGAGGAGGAAGACGGCTACCCAGGCGGAGGGGTTGAGGAGGAGGGCGGCGAGAAGGAGGTGGGGTAGGGGCAGGCGCCGGGCGAGGAGGCTTAAGCCGAGCCCTAAGCAGGCCCCCGCCGAGAAGGCGGCGAGGCCGAGGACGGGGGCGGGAAGGCCCAGGGCGGCCACCGCCGCCGCGCCCAGGTGGAGGCCCCAGAGGAGGCTCGCGAGGGCCAGGTAGGGGCGCATGGTTTCCCCTCCAGTGTAGCCCGCCCTCTTTTCCCCGGGCGAGGGCGTGCTATAGTGGGAGGGCAGGCTAGGGGTGCCCTAATGGAGGGGCTGAGAGCTGGGTTTCTCCCAGCAACCCTTGGAACCTGATCCGGGTAATGCCGGCGGAGGGAAGCCTATGCGGAAGACCCCAGTCCCCCACAACCCAACTCCCTTCGGGCCGCGTGGGCCTTTCCCGCCCGCCTGAAGGGGGTGAAAGGTTGCTCGGAAGGCTCTACCTGGTGGTGACCCCAAGGCCCGGCTGGTCTTTGGAGGAAGCCCTGGACCGCACGGAAAGGGCCTTGGCGGGCGGCGTGGAGGTCGTGCAGCTAAGGGCCAAGGACTGGGAGGCGCGGCCCACCCTGGAGCTCGGGGAGCGGATGCTCGCCCTCGCCCGGCGCTACGGGGTGCCCTTCTTCCTGAACGACCGCCCCGACCTCGCCGCCCTCCTGGGGGCGGACGGGGTCCACCTGGGGCAGAACGACCTCACCCCGGAGGAGGCGCGGCGCTTTTTCCGGGGGATGGTGGGCCGCTCCACCCACGCCCCCGAGCAGGCTTTGCGGGCCTTAGAGGAGGGGGTGGACTACCTCTCCGTGGGCCCCGTCTGGGAGACCCCCACGAAGCCGGGCAGGCCCGCGGCGGGGCTCGCTTACGTGCGCTGGGCGGCGGAGCACCTGGGGGAGAGGCCCTGGTACGCCATCGGGGGGATTGACCTAGGGAACCTGGACCAGGTCCTAGAGGCCGGGGCCAGGCGCGTCGTGGTGGTCCGGGCCATCCTGGACGCGGAAGACCCCGAGCGGGCGGCCCGCGCCCTTAGGGAGAGGCTTTATGGTGTGGCTTAACGGGGAGCCCAAGCCCTTGGAGGGCAAGACCCTCAAGGAGGTCTTGGAGGAGCTCGGCGTGGAGCTTAAGGGGGTCGCCGTCCTCCTCAACGAGGAGGCCTTCTTGGGCCTCGAGGTCCCGGACCGGGTTCTAAAGGACGGGGACGTGGTGGAGGTGGTGGCCCTGATGCAGGGAGGCTAGATGGACACCTGGAAGGTAGGGGATGTGGAGCTGAAAAGCCGCCTCATCCTGGGGTCCGGCAAGTACAAGGACTTCGGGGTGATGCGGGAGGCCCTCGCCGCCGCGGGGGCCGAGGTGGTCACGGTCTCCATCCGGCGGGTGGAGCTCAAGGCCCCGGGGCACGTGGGGCTTCTGGAGGCTTTGCAGGGGGTTAGGCTTCTCCCCAACACCGCAGGGGCCAAAACGGCCGAGGAGGCGGTGCGCCTCGCCCGCCTGGGCCGCCTCCTCACCGGGGAGCGGTGGGTGAAGCTGGAGGTCATCCCCGACCCCACCTACCTCCTCCCCGATCCCCTGGAGACCCTGAAGGCGGCGGAGCGCCTTTTGGAGGAGGGCTTCCTCGTCCTCCCCTACATGGGGCCCGACCTGGTCCTGGCCAAAAGGCTTGCCGCCCTAGGCGCGGCCACGGTGATGCCCCTCGCCGCCCCCATCGGTTCGGGCTGGGGGGTGCGGACGAGGGCCCTTCTGGAGCTCTTCGCCCGGGAGAAGGCCTCCCTTCCCCCGGTGGTGGTGGACGCGGGGCTCGGCCTCCCTTCCCACGCGGCGGAGGTGATGGAGCTGGGCCTGGACGCCGTCTTGGTGAACACCGCCATCGCCGAGGCCCAAGACCCCCCCGCCATGGCCGAGGCCTTCCGGCTTGCGGTGGAGGCGGGGAGGAAGGCCTACCTCGCAGGGCCCATGCGGCCCAGGGAGGCGGCGAGCCCCTCCAGTCCGGTGGAGGGGGTGCCTCTTACCCCGACCGGGCGCAAGCCCGGTCGGGGGCCCCAGTAGCCAGGAAGGGCCATGAGGGCGGACGTGGCCGTGGTGGGGGCGGGGATCATCGGGGCCCTCGCCGCCTACGAGCTCGCCAAGCGGGGGGTGGCCGTGGCCCTCCTGGACGCGGAGAAGGAAGGGGCCGCCACCCTGGCGAGCGCGGGGATGCTCGCCCCTTACCCCGAGGGGCTTTCGGGGGAGCTTCTGGAGGCGGGGCTATACGGCCTTGCCCGCTACCCCGAGCTCCTCGCCGAGCTCAAGGAAAGGGGCCAGGAGGTGGAGGCGGGGTTTTCCGGCACCTGGGTGGCGGCCCTCACCCCTTCGGAAAAGGAGGCCTGGGCGGCGGAGGCCCCCTCCCCCTACCCGGTCCGGGGGGCCTTGGGGGCGAGGCGCTTTCCCGGGGGGTACGTCCACCCCAGGAAGCTCCGGGAGGCCCTCCTCGAGGCCTTCCGGGACCTCGGGGGCACCTACCTCCGGGCCGAGGTGGAGGGGGTGGAGGGGGGAAGGGTCCATTGGCGGGAAGGGGCCCTTAGGGCCCGCTTCGTCCTCCTTTGCGTGGGGGCCTGGGGGGAGCGGTTTGGCCTAAGGGTCAGGCCCCTCAAGGGGGAGGCCCTTCTCCTTTGGGGGGAGGCCCCGCCCGGGCCCCTTTTCGCCGGGGAGGGGTACCTCCTGCCCCGGGAGGGCGGGGTCTACGTGGGGGCCACGGGAAGGGAGGGGTGGAAGGAAGGGGTGGACCTCTATGGCCTCCGCTGGCTTGCGGACTACGCCCACGAGCGCTTTCCCCTCTTGGAAGGGGCCCGCTTTAGGGGAGCGGCCTTCGGGTTTAGGCCCGCGGGTGAGCTCTTCGTGGGCGAGGTGGAGGAAGGCGTGTACGCGGCGGTGGGGCACGGGAGGAACGGCGTTCTCCTCGCCCCTTGGACGGCAAAGAGGCTCTTAGGGCTTTTGGGGGTGGAAGATGACGCAGCTTGAGGCGGCAAGGAAAGGGAAGATCACCGAGGAGATGGCCTACGTGGCCGAGAAGGAAGGGGTTTCCCCCGAGTTCGTGCGGGAGGGAGTGGCGGCAGGCCGGATCGTCATCCCCAGGAACCCGAACCACAAGGCCCTTCGGGATTTCAAGGGCATCGGGGAGGGGCTTTCCGTCAAGGTGAACGCCAACCTGGGCACCTCCTACGATTACGTGGACGTGGAGGAGGAGGTGGAGAAGGCCAAGGTGGCCATCCAGTATGGGGCGGACACCATCATGGACCTCTCCACCGGGGGAGACCTCAAGGCGATCCGCAAGCGGATCCTGGAGGTGGCCACCGTCCCCCTAGGCACCGTGCCCATCTACGAGGCGGAGTTTCGGGCGGCCAGGCGCAAGAACTTCTTTGACATGTCGGCGGACGAGCTCTTCCAGGTGATTGAGGAGCACGGCAAGGAGGGGGTGGACTACATCACCGTGCACGTGGGGGTGACCCTGAGGAACCTCGAGGTCTACCGGAATAGCCCCCGCACCACGGGCATCGTGAGCCGGGGCGGGGGGCTCATGGCCGCCTGGATGCTCCACCGGGGCGAGGAAAACCCCCTCTACGCCCGCTTTGACGACCTTTTGGACATCGCCCGCACCTACGACATGACCCTCTCCCTGGGGGACGGCCTCCGCCCTGGCTCCCTCGCCGACAGCACCGACCGGGCCCAGATCGCCGAGCTCCTCACCATCGGCGAGCTCGTGGAAAGGGCCAGAAGGGCCGGGGTCCAGGCCATGGTGGAAGGCCCCGGGCACATCCCCTTGAACGAGGTGGCGGCCAACGTCCAGATCCAGAAGAAGCTCACGGGGCACGCGCCCTTCTACATCCTGGGGATGCTTCCCGTGGACACCGCCGCGGGGTTTGACCACATCGCCGGGGCCATCGGCGGGGCCTTGGCGGGGTGGTGGGGTGCGGACATGCTCTGCTACCTGACCCCGGCGGAGCACCTGGGCCTGCCCACGGTGGAGCACGTGAAGCAAGGGGTGATCGCCTTTAAGATCGCCGCCCACGCCGCCGACGTGGCCCGGGGGAACAAGGGGGCGCTGGAGCGGAACCGGAGGATGTCCGAGGCCCGCTACCGGTTGGACTGGGAGGGCCAGTTCGCCCTCGCCCTCTTTCCCGAGGAGGCGAGGCGCCTCAAGGAGGAACGGGGCTCCAAGACCAAGGCCTGCAGCATGTGCGGCCCCTTCTGCCCCATGAACCTGGTGGAGGCGGTGCTCAAGGGGAAGGGGCGCCTGGAGCTTCCGGTAGCCTGAAGCCATGGACGCCCTCGCCCGTCTGGAACGCCTGCCCTTGGGCAGGCCCCACCACCGCCTCCTCCTGCTCCTCGGATTCGGCTGGGCCCTGGACGCCATGGACGTGGGGCTCATCAGCTTCACCCTGCCCGCCCTTTCCCGGGACTTCGGCCTGGACCCGGTGGGGGCGGGGCTTTTGGGGAGCGTGGGGCTTCTGGGGATGCTCTTTGGGGCCCTCCTCGGGGGGCGGCTCGCCGACCGGTTCGGCCGGAAGGCGGTGGTGGGGTATAGCCTCTTCCTCGCCGGGCTGGGAAGCCTCCTTACCGCCCTGGCCCCAAGCCTTTCTTGGGTTTTCCTCTTCCGCTTCCTCACGGGGCTGGGGCTGGGCGCGGAGCTTCCCGTGGCGGCAAGCCTCATGGGGGAGTGGAGCCCCAAGGCCCACCGGGGGCGGATGGTGGTCCTCCTCGAGGCCTTCTGGGCCGTGGGGTGGCTTTTGGCCGCCCTCATGGGCTACCTCCTGGTGCCCGCCTTCGGCTGGCGGGGGGCCTTCCTCGCCGGGGCCCTTCCCGCCCTTTACGCCGCCTACCTGAGGCTTTCCCTCCCCGAGTCCCCCCGCTGGCTCGTGGCCCGGGGCCGGGCGGCGGAGGCGGAGGCCCTGGTGGCCTCCTGGGAGCGGGCCTTTCCCGGGCCCCTTCCCGAGCCTCGCCCTGAGCCCGCCCCGCGCCCCCTCCCCTACGGGGCCCTCTTCCGCCCGCCCTTCCTCCGGCGCACCCTCTTCCTCGCCCTCGCCTGGTTTGCCCTGAACGCGGGCTACTACGGGGCCTTCATCTGGCTCCCCTCCCTCCTCGTGGCCCAGGGCTACACCCTGGTGCGCTCCTTGGAGTACGTCCTCCTCATCACCTTGGCCCAGGTGCCGGGCTACCTCGTGGCGGCTTTTTTGGTGGAGCGCTGGGGGAGGCGGCCCGTCCTCGTGGGGTTTTTAGGCCTTTCCGCCCTCTTTGCCTGGCTCCTCTCCCGGGCCGCTTCCCCCGGGGAGGTGCTCCTTTTCGGGGCCCTCCTCTCCTTCTTCAACCTGGGGGCCTGGGGGGCGGTCTACGCCTACACCCCGGAGCTCTTCCCCACGGCCCTTAGGGGAAGCGGGGCGGGCTTCGTGGCGGCGGTGGGCCGGGTGGGGGGGATCCTCGCCCCCTACGCCACCGGGGCCCTCCTTCCCCTCTGGGGCCCGGGCGGGGTCTTGGCCCTCCACGGGGGGCTTCTCCTCCTCGCCGGGGTCTTCGCCTTCGCCGTGGGGGTGGAGACCCGGGGGCGGCCCTTGGAAGACCTGTGAGGCCACCCCGTGCCGGCCCAAGCCGGCATGGGGACAGAAGTTTCCTGGAGGCTAGGGAATGGGAGGAGGAAAGGACGTGAGGGTAGCCCTGACCATCGCGGGCTCCGACTCGGGGGGCGGGGCGGGGGTGCAGGCGGACCTCAAGGTCTTCTTCCGCTTCGGGGTCTACGGGACGAGCGCCCTCACCCTGGTCACCGCCCAGAACACCCTGGGGGTGCAGCGGGTGCACCTCCTTCCTCCCGAGGTGGTCTACGCCCAGGTAAAGAGCGTGGCCCAGGACTTCCCCCTTCACGCCGCCAAGACGGGGGCCTTGGGGGACGCGGCCATCGTGGAGGCCGTGGCCGAGGCGGTGCGGCGCTTCGGGGTCCGGCCCTTGGTGGTGGACCCGGTGATGGTGGCGAAGGGCGGGGACCCCCTCCTCGCCCCGGAGGCGGCGGCCGCCCTCAAGGAGAGGCTTTTTCCCTTGGCGGCCCTGGTCACCCCGAACCGCCTCGAGGCCGAAGCCCTCCTAGGGCATCCCATCCGCACCCTGGAGGAGGCGGAGGAGGCCGCCCGGGCCCTCCTCGCCTTAGGCCCCAAGGCCGTCCTCCTCAAGGGGGGGCATCTGGAGGGGGAGGAGGCGGTGGACCTCCTCGCCACCCGGGAAGGGGTCTTGCGGTTCTCTGCCCCCCGGGTCTATACCCGGAACACCCACGGCACGGGCTGCACCCTTGCCGCCGCCATCGCCGCCCTCCTCGCCCTGGGGAGGCCTCTGGAAGAGGCGGTGGCCGAGGCCAAGGCCTACCTCACCCGGGCCCTTCAGGGGGCGCCGCCCCTGGGCCACGGCCACGGGCCCTTGGACCACGGGGCGTGATCTGGTCCTCCTTCAGAAAGCCTGCACCCTCACCCCGGCTTCCTCCAGGGCCCGCCGCACCGCCTGTGCCACCTCGGGGGCCTTGGGGTTGTCCCCGTGGATGCAAAGGGTTTCGGCCCTGACCTCCACCTCCCCCCCATCCAAGGCCTCCACCTTTCCCTCGAGCACCATGCGCAGGGCCCTCCGGGCCGCCTCCTGGGGGTCGGTGATCCAGGAGCCTGACATGGAGCGGGGGGCGAGCTGGCCGTTTCGCAGGTAGGCCCTTTCGGGGAAGGCCTCGAGGACCACCCTTAGCCCCGCCTCCCTGGCCTCCTCCTCGTACACCGTCCCCGGAAGGACCACCAGGGGAAGCCCCGGGTCAAAGGCCTTCACCGCCAGGGCGATGGCCCTCGCCGTCTCCCGGTCCCGGCAGGCCTTGAGGTAAAGCGCCCCGTGGGGCTTGACGTGGTGGAGGGGGAGGCCCTCCGCCTTGAGGAAGGCGGAGAGGGCCCCGATCTGGTAGAGCACGTCGGCGTAGACCTCCTCGGGGCTCAGGGCCATCTCCCTTCGGCCGAAGCCCACGAGGTCGGGAAAGCCCGGGTGGGCCCCCACGGCCACGCCGTGGGCCTTGGCCAGGCGCACCGCCTCCAGGATCCGACCTGGGCTTCCCCCGTGGAAGCCGCAGGCCAGGTTCGCCGAGGTCACCAGGGGGAAGATCTCCCGGTCGTGCCCGTAGGTGAAGGCCCCGTAGGACTCGCCCGCGTCCGCGTTCAGGTCCACCTTCATGCGGCCTCCTTATCAAAGTTTAAGCGTCACCTTGGCCCCGTGGGGGAGGGCGACCTCCAGGCAGGCCTCGCCTTCGGGAAGGAAGCGGTCCCCCTCCCGCCGCAAGGGGACGTCGTGGCCCGGAAAGAGCCTGGGGAAGCCCCAAAGGCGCTCCCGGCTCTTTAGGGCCCTCTCCGGGTCCAGACAGGGAGGGGCCGGCGGGCCCTCGAGGTCAAAGCGGCTCTTCACCGCGTCGCTGGCCAAGACCCCCACCCCCTCCACGGCGAGGCCCAAAAGCCCAGGGGTGTGGCCGGGAAGGTGGAGCAGGGAAAGCCCCTCCGTCAGAGGCTCCTCCGGGACGGCCGTAAGCCGGGGAAGGGCCTTGGGCAGGTGGGCGAGGCAGGCGGGGTCCAGCCTGGGGTCCTTGGCCACCCTCTCGGCGTGGCGGAGCTCGGCTTCGTGGACGTAGACCTCGGCCCAGGGGAAGAGGTCGGCGTTGGCCGCGTGGTCGAAGTGGAGGTGGCTCAGGACCACTCCGGTCACGTCCAGGGGGGAGAAGCCCAGGGCCTCGAGGCGGGCGTAAAGGCTCTCCCGCTCCCCGAAGCCCAGGGTGTCGTAGAGGAGGAGCCTGGGCCCCACCACCAGGTAGGCGCCGGAAAGCCCCAGGTAGCCCCGGTGGCTCCTGCCCGGAAACCCGGTGTAGACGGGGACCACTTCCACGCTACCCCCCCGTCATCGTCCGGGGAAGCCAAGTGGCGATCCCCGGGAAGGCCACCAAGAGGGCCACCATGAGGAGGAGCACCCCCATGAAGGGCAGGCTGTAGCGGGCGATGCGGAAGAGGTCCTCCCCGCTCAACGACTGGAGGACGAAGAGGTTGAACCCCACGGGCGGGGTGATCTGGGCGAGCTCCACCATGAGCACCAGGTACACCCCGAACCACAAGGGGTCCAGGCCGAGGGCTTTGACCACGGGAAGGATGACGCTGATGGTGAGGACCACGATGGAGATCCCGTCCAGGAACCAGCCGAGGAGGACGTAGACCAGGGTGAGGAAAAGGACGAGGGCGGTGGGGGTGATCCCCGCCTCCACCGCCCAGGTGGCCAGGGCCCGTGGGATCCCCGTGAACCCCATGGCCAGGGTGAGGACCCCCGCCCCGGCGAGGATGAGCCCGATCATGCTCGTGGTGCGCACCGCCCCCAGGAGGCTTTCCCGGAAGAGCTCGAGGCCGAACTCCCGCCTTAGGACGGTGAGGAGGAAGGCCCCCGCCACCCCGATGGCCGCCGCCTCCGTGGGCGTGGCCACCCCCAGGTAGATGGACCCGAGGACCAGGAGGATGAGGAAGAGGACGGGCAGGACGCTGAGGAGCCCCTTGAGGGCCTGGCGGAGGCCCAGGGAGGGCACGCGGGGAAGGGCTTTCCGGTGGCGGTGGGCGAGGAGGGCCACGGTGAGCATGAAAAGCAGGGTGAGGAGGAGGCCGGGCACCACCCCCGCCATGAAGAGCCGGGCCACCGAGACCTCGGCCATGACCCCGTAGACGATCATGACGATGCTCGGGGGGATGAGGAACCCGAGGGTCCCGGCGCCCGCCAGGGAGCCCAGGGCCAGGGCCTTGGGGTAGCCCTGCCGCAGAAGCTCCGGTAGCGTGAAGCGCCCCACGGTGGCCGTGGTGGCGGCGGAGGAGCCGATGACCGCGGCGAAGAGGGCGCTCGCTACCACGTTCACGTGGAGCAGTCCCCCGGGAAGCCTGCCGAGGAGCGGGGCGAGCCCCTGGAAGAGCTCCTGGGCAAGCCGGGAGCGGTAGAGGATCTCCCCCATCCAGACGAAGAGGGGCAGGGCGGCGAGGCTAAAGCTGGAGGTGCTGGTCCAAAGCGCCGTGGCCACGTTGGGTCCCGGGGGGGCGGTGGTGAAGAGGGCGAGGCCCGCCGTCCCCACGAGGAGGAGGGCGAGGCCCACGTACACCCCCAGGGCCAAAAGGAGGAAGAGGAGGGCAACGAGGACGAGGCCGGCGGCGAGGAGGCTCACGGCGCCTCCCGGAGGAGGGCCTCGAGGAGGGCCACGGCGAAGACGCTCATCCCGAAGGCCACCACCGCCAAGGGGATCCAGAGGGGTAGGGGAAGGAGCCCCGGGGCCAGGTCACCGAAACGGAGGCTCTCCAGGGTTTTGGCCCAGAGGTGGAACGCGGCGTAAAGGCTCGCGGCGGCCCCAAGCCCCAGGGCCGTTCGCCCAAGGGGGGCCCTGGCCTTAGGGGGGAGCCGCCTGAGGAGGAGTTCCACCCGGATGTGGCCCCCGGCCCTGAGGGTGGGCCCGAGGCCCAGGAAGATGAGGCCCGCCGTGGCGAACCCCGCGAGCTCCAGGGCCGAGGGGACCACGAAGCCCAGAAAGCGGCCCACCACCTGGGCGAGGATCACGAGGAGGACGAAAAGCCCGAGGAGGAGGGCCATGAGCTCCGAAAGCCGGTAGAGCCCCTTGAGCATCACCGGCCCAGGTACTGGCGGTAGACCCTGACCCCCGTGGCCCCTGCCTGGCGTTGCCACTCCAGGATCATGGTCTCGCCCGCCTTCTTAAGGTCGGCCATGAGCTGGGGCGAGGGCTTCACCACCTGCATTCCCCTCTGCGCCAGGGTTTTGAGGGCCTTGGCCTCCTCCTCCTGCGACATCTTCCAGCCCCGCTCCTCCGCCCGCTTGGCCGCCTGCAGGAGGGCCTCCCGGTCCTGGGGGGAGAGGCTCTCAAAGGCCCGGCGCCCGATCACCACCATGTTCTTGGGGATCCAGGCCTTCACGTCGTAGAAGTAGCGGGCGAAGTCCCAGGCCTGGCTGTCCACCCCCGTGGTGGGGGAGGTGATCATGGCCTCCACGATCCCGGTGGCGAAGGCCTGGGGGATGTCGGCGGCCTCCACCTGGACCGGGGTCATGCCCAAAAGCTCCGCCAGCCGGGCCGTGGCGGGGTTGTAGGCGCGGAAGCGGAGGCCCTTGAGGTCCTGGGCCGAGTTCACGGGCTTCTTGGTGTAAAGCCCCTGGGGGGGCCAGGGCACGGCGTAGAGGAAGACCACGCCCCTTTGGGCGAGCCACTTCTCCACCTCCGGCCGCTGGGCCTGGTAGAGCCGCCAAGCGTCCTCGTACCCCGAGACCACGAAGGGGATGGAGTCCAGGTTGAAGAGGGGGTTCTCGTTGGCGAGGAGGGACATGAGCACCTCCCCCATCTGCACCTGGCCGTTGCGCACCGCGGGGAGGATCTGGGGGTGGGGGAAGAGGGAGCCCCCGGGGTGGACGGTGATCTTGACCCTGCCCCCCGTGGCCTCCTCCACCTCCTTGACGAACTGCAGGATGTTTTGGGTGTGGAAGTTCCCGGGGGGGTAGGGGGTGGCCATGTTCCAGGTCTGGGCCAGGGCGCCCAGGGCCAAAAGGGATAAAGCCGTCACGAGCCGCTTCATTCCCGACCTCCTTTCTCCTTCGCGATCTTACCTGAGGTTTTGCAGGGCCCGGTCCACGAACTCGTTGGTGTAGGTGCGCTTGAGGTCGATCTTGGCCCGCTTCACCCGCTCGTCAAAGGCGGAGAGCACGGTGAGGGGCCTTAAGGGCGCGGTCTCGCTGAAGCGCCCCGTGGGGGAGAAGGACTCCAGGGAGTTGCGGAGCACCTTCAGGTAGAGCTCCCGGTCGCCCAGGAAGTACTCCTCGGGAAGGACCCGGGCGATCTCCTCGGGGGTTTTCCCCTGCATCCAGCGGAGGCCCCGCACCATGGCGTTCACCAGCCTTTGGGCGGTGTCGGGGTTCTTCTCCAGCCAAGCCCTGGTGGTGTAGAGGACGGCGGCCGGATACTCGCCCCCCAGGACCTCCCGGGTGCCCTTGGTGGTGCGGGTGTCCGCCAGGACCTTGAGGAGGCCCCGTTCCTCCAGGAGGGTGATGGCGGGCTCCACGTTGGAGATGGCGTCCACCTGCTTGTTCTGCACCGCGGCCACCGCCTGGGCGCCCACGGAGACGCCGATGACGGAGACGTCCGTGGGCTTGAGGCCGTTTTTGACCAGGAGGTAGTTGAGGAAGAAGTGGGTGGAGCTTCCGGGGGCGGTGACCCCGACCTTTTTCCCCTTCAGGTCGGCCACGCTCTTCACTTGGTCCGCCAGGTCCGCCCGCACCCCAAGGACGATGGCCGGGTAGCGCCCCACCTCCACGAAGGCCACGATGTCCCGGCCCTGGGCCTGCATCTGGATGGTGTGGTCGTAGAAGCCCATGACCACCTCCACGCTCCCTCCCACCAGGGCCTGGAGGGCGCGGCTTCCTGCCTGGAGGTCCTGGATCACCACGTCCAGGCCCTCGTCCTTGAAGTAGCCCAGGCGCTCCACCACGGTGAGGGGCAGGTAGACCACCGCGGTCTTCCCGCCCACGCCCAGGACCACCCGCTTCTGGGCAAAGCCGAAGGCCAAGAGCACCAGCAAAAGCCCGATCCCGATCCGCTTCATGCCGTACCTCCTTCCCGTTCTTTGGGCCGCCACACCAAAAGCCGCCTTTCCACCGCTCCCACCAGGGCGTCCAGCACCAGGACGAAGGCCATGAGGACCACCATCCCGGCGAAGACCCCGGTGGTGTCAAAAACCCCCTCCGCCTGGGCGATGAGGTAGCCGAGCCCGGCGGCGCTCCCCAGGTACTCCCCCACCACGGCCCCGATGACGGCGAAGCCGATGGAGGTCCTCAAGGAACTGAAGATCCAGCTCGCCGCCGCGGGGACGTAGACGTGGCGCAGGAGATGGGAAGGCCTTGCCCCGAGGAGCCTGGCGTTCTGCAGGACCACGGGGGGCACCTCCTTCACCCCCTGGTAGGTGTTGAAGAAGGCCACGAAGAAGACCAGGGTGACGCCCAGGGCCACCTTGGAGAGGATCCCGAGGCCGAACCAGAGGGTGAAGATGGGGGCGAGGACCACCCGGGGGATGGCGTTCAACGCCTTGACGTAGGGGTCTAGGACCGCCGCCACCCCCGGGGCCAGGGCCAGCCAAAGCCCCAGGGCCACGCCCAGGAGGGTGCCCAGGGCGAAGGCCAGGAGCATCTCCACCGTGGTCACGTAGAGGTGGGGGTAGACCTCCCCGGTGGCGAACCAGCGGAAGACCCTGGAGGCGATCTCCGAGGGGTAGGAGAAGAAGAAGGGGTCCATGCGGCCCGTCCTCGAGGCCCACTCCCAGAGGAGGAGGAAGCCCAAAAGAAGCCCCCCCTGCCAGAGCCTCACCCTAAGCCCCCGCATGGGCCCGCATCACCTCCCCTCGCAAAAGCTCCCAGATCTCCCGGTGGAGCCTCAGGAACTCCGGGGTGAGCCGGACCTCGGCCACGTCCCTCGGCCTCGGGAGGGGGATGGGGAACTCCCCGATGGGCCGGGAGCGGGGCCCCGCGGCCATCACCACCACCCGGTCGGAGAGGGCGATGGCCTCCTCCAGGTCGTGGGTGACGAAGAGGACGGTCTTCCGGTCCTCCTGCCAGAGCTTCAGGAGTTCGTTCTCCATGAGCTGCCGCGTCTGCACGTCCAAGGCGGAGAAGGGCTCGTCCATGAGGAGGAGCTTCGGGTCGGTGATGAGCACCTGGGCGAGGCCCACCCGCTTCCTCTGCCCCCCGGAAAGCTGGTGGGGGAAGCGCTGGGCGAAGCGCTCCAGCCCCACCTTGGCAAGCCAGGCCCGGGCCCTTTCCCGCGCCTCCCGCCAAGGGGTGCCCCGGAAGACCAGGGGCAGGGCCACGTTGTCCAGGGCGGTCTTCCAGGGGAGGATGGCGTCCTGCTGGAAGAGGTAGCCCGCCAGGGGGTTGAGCCCTTTAAGGGGCTTTCCGGCCACCCACACCTCCCCTTGGCTCGGGGGAAGCAGGCCCGCCGCCACGTTTAAAAGGGTGCTCTTGCCGCACCCCGTGGGCCCCACCAGGCTCACGAACTCCCCTTCCCTCACGGAAAGCCCTACCCCCTCCACGGCCACGTAGTCCCCAAAGGCCACGCTCAGCCTGCGGAACTCCAGGAAGCTCATCCGTAGTACTCCGGGTTGGGCTTGAACCCCAGGGCGTTTAGGAGGCGGTTGGTGAAGTTGAACATGGCGGCCACCTCGGCGGCCTCGAGGATGGCCTCGTCGGAAAGCCCCGCCTCCCTAAGGGGCTTCAGGTCCTCCTCGGTCATCTCGTGGTGGCGGTGGGTGACCTTGAGGGCGAAGTCCACCAGGGCCCGCGTCCTCGGGGGAAGCTCCGCCCGGCGGGGGTTGGCGGCCAGGACCTCCGGGAGGACGGGGTCCCCGGTGAGGTCTCTCAGGTAGCGCTTGTGGCTCGCCACGCAGTACTCGCAGCGGTTCTCCCCGCTGATGGCCACCGCCATGGCCTCCTTCTCCTCCCGGCTCAGGAGGCCTTCCCCCCGCATCAGGGCGTCGTAGTAGCGGAACCAGAGGAGGAAGCGGGGGCTTAGGGCGAAGGCCCGGGCCACGTTGGGCACGAAGCCCGTCTTCTCCCGAAGCTTCGCGAAGAGCTCCCGCACCTCCTCGGAAAGCTCCCCTTCCTCCGGCACCCGGAGCCAGGAGATCACCATACGGCTACCGCCCGCACCGGGCCGCCGGAGGCGTTCTTGTGTTTAGGGCCTCCCACGAAGAGGAGGGCGCCCGAAGGGGGCACCTGGGCCAGGTTGGCCAGGTTCTCCAGGCCGTACTTCCCCGCCCCGAGGACGGTGACGTGGGTCTTGAAGTCCTTGGAGGGGCCGAAGTCCAGGGAGAGGGTGTCCACCCCGATGCCCACGACCTCCCGCTCCCGCACCAGAAACTCCGCCGCCTCGGGGGAGAAGCCCGGGAAGTGGAGGGTCCCCGAGGCGTCCTGGTTGAGGAAGGCCTTGGGGTCCTGCCACCGGTTCTCCCAGCCCGAGTGCATGGCCACGAAGGCCCCCTTGGGCAGGCGGCCGTACCGCCTCTCGTAGGCCAGGAGGTCGTCCACCGTCACCTGGGCGTCGGGGTCCTTGGCCGCCTTCTCGTGGATGTGGACCACCGCCAGGGGGGCGATGAGGGCGCTTATGGGGAGCTTTTCCGCCGTGGGGGCCCCCTCCACGAAGTGGGCGGGGGCGTCCATGTGGGTGCCGGAGTGCTCCCAAAGGTCCAGGCGGTTCCCGTAGTAGCCGTTTTGCCGCACGGTGACCAGGGTGGTGATGCGCATGGGCTCGGCCCCGGGGAAGAGGGGGATCTCCGGGGTGAGCTCGTGGGTGAGGTCCACCGCGCGGCTGAAGGCCTTCCCCGGGACTTGGGCCTGGGCCAAGGCCGCCCCCGCGAGGGCGGCGAGGCTCGAGGCCAGGAAGCTCCGGCGGGAAAGGGAGCGGGCCACCTGCTCCATCACCAGGGGTGCGCACATGGTTACCTCCTTTTCTGGCAAGACCTTACCACGCTCCCGCATAACTTTGCAAGACGGTTGCCGGGGAGTCCTAGGGAAGCCCTTCTCGGTTCTGCGGAGGCCTTCCCTGGGCCTCGAGGGCGTAGGCCTGGGCCTGTAGGCGGATGCCTGCGTTGGCGGCCCCGTAAAGCTCGTACCCCCCCCGCCTCTCCACCACCTCAAAGAAAAAGCGCCCCCGGAAGATGGGGGTATAGAGGTGGAGAAACTCCGCACCCTCCAGGGTCCGGTCGTAGAGGAGATTAAGGGCTTGGAGCCTTTCTGCTTCCTCCGGGCGGAGGCCATGCCGAGCGGTTAGAGCTTTGTAGTACGAGGCGGGTATGCGCAAAGAAGGGAGGCCCCTCGTCAAGGCCTGTTGGGCGAAGGTGAAAAGGTCCTGGGTGCGGAAGGCCACGTGTTGGATCCCTCCGTGTCCTAGGCTCTTGAGAAAGCGCAGGACCAGGGTACCCCAGCCTTCCGAGGTGTTGAGAGGGATCCGGACCTCTCCGTCGGGGCTCCGCATGGAGCGGCTGTAGAACATCCCGTAGGGGTCAAAGACCTCCACCGCCGGGTCCACGAGGAAACCAAAGAGGGCTTTGTAGATCAGGAGCCAGCTGTAGAGCTCCCACCTCTGGACCGCGTTGGTAAAGTGGTCTACCTTCAGGGAGGCTTCGGGCTGGGTTTCTAGGGGCCTAAGACCGTAAGCCTCGAGGAGGGGGCCGTCCACCAGGTAAAGCCGGGTGCCGCCCACCCCCTGGATAGCGGGGAAGCCTAAGCCCTCTGGAGGCCTTGGCCAGAGGGAAAGTCCGAGCTCCCGGGCCCTTGCGGCTAAAGGAGCAGCCTTGCCCACCTTAAGGCCCACCCCCTGGACAGCAGGAAGCTCCCGGGGTCTTTCCTCCTCGGGTAGGTGGAGGAGAATTTGGGCCTGGCCTGCCCGGTATAGGGTGAGCTCTAGGGCCGGGTGGCGGGCTTGAGGCCGGAAACCGAGGCCCTGGAGGAGGGCATGGAGGGCCTCGAGATCCTCCTCCTGGGCGGCGATCTCCACGAACTCCACACCCAGGACCTGGCTTCCTTGCGGAAGGGGAGGCAAGAGGAGCCCAAGCCGGTCAAAGAGGTGCTTAAGGGCGCGAAGTCCATCCTGAGCTACGTGTTCCGGGGGAGCCGTCCGGAACCACTCGTTGAAGATCTCTAGGGACACCGGGCCACGGTAGCCTGTGGCCAGCACGGCTCTAAGGAAGGCCTCAATGGGCCAGTCCCCTTGGCCCGGCATGGCCCGGTGGTGCCGGCTTAGGGCCAGGGGGTCCATGAGCAGGTTAGGGGCGTCCGAAAGCTGCACGAGGAAGATCTTCTCCCCCGGGACCTCGGCAAGGGGAGCCAGGGAGTTTTGGCGCACGAAGCAGTGGAAGCTGTCCAGAACAAGGCCCAGGTGGGGGTGGTCGGCCCGATGCACTAGCGCCCAGGCCTGGGGCCAGTCCCTCACGTGTTTTCCCCAAGCCAAAGCCTCGTACCCCACGCGAAGACCCCTCTTGGCCGCCCGCTCGGCCAGGTCGAAGAGGTCGGCGGCGGCCCGTTCGGGGTCCTCCAGGGCTAGAGGCGAGGTGTTGGAGCAGACATAGGTGAGCTCTACCCCCAGCTCCTGCATAAGATCAAACCAGCGCTCCACCCGGTCCAGGTTGCGGGTGCGGTGGGGTTCGGGCATAGCCTCAAAGTCCCTAAGGGGTTGAAGGGCTACGATCCTCAGGCCCAGATCCTCGGCCAGGATTTTGAGTTCTCGAGGGGTTCCTCGGAAACCGGCCAGGTCTTCCTCAAAGATCTCCACTGCCCGGAAGCCCGCTTGGGCAATGGCCAGAAGCTTTTCCTCCAAAAGACCGCCGAGGGCGCAGGTGGCGATGGCCCATTCCATGGTTCACCACACCAGGACCAGCTTGGGCTCGGGCACCCTGCCCTCCAGAAGGGCCCGGAAGGCCTCGAGGGCCTCTGAGGCTGGCCACCTGCACACCAAGCCATCCGGCAGCTCGGCGAGGAGGCCTATGGCCTCTTGGAACTCCCCCGGGGTGAAGAGGTAGCTCCCCAGGACCGCTTTTTCCTGAAGAACCAGGGATTGGAGATCTAGAGACCCGTCCATGCCTCCTAGGCCAAGCACCACCACCTGCCCTCCCGGTTCGGCGACCTCGAGGGCCAGACGTAAGGTTTCGCCCTGCCCCACGGTGTCCAGAACTAGGGGAAACAGTCCCGGGGTCCTTTCTTTCCAGATGGAAAACCCTAGGCCTGCCAAGTGGGTGGCCCGCCTAGGGTTGGGCTCCAGCACGTGGACCTGGCACCCCTCCCGGGCCAGCAGCCAGGCGGCCAGGCTTCCCATGGCCCCACCCCCCAGGACCAGCGCCTTTTCCCGTGGGGCGCTGCGCCGCACCCCGTGAAGGGCTACGGCCAGGGGTTCAGCCAAAGCTCCCTTCCAGGGGGGAAGCTCCTCCGGAAGGGGATGGGCCAAACGCTCGGGCACCCGGATCCATTGGGCCAGCCCTCCCGGATAGTGGAAGCCCAGATGGTGTCGCTGGGAACAGAGATGAGGTCTACCCTTCATACAGGCCGGGCACGAGCCACAAGAAAGGGCCGGGTAGAGGGCCACTGTCCGTCCCAAAAGCTCCTTTGGGCCTTCCTCCACCACCGCCGCCACCTCGTGGCCCAGGATGAGGGGGGGGCGCCAGCGGCTTCGCATGGCCGGGGTGCCCTGGTACACGCTCAGATCGCTTCCGCAAACGCCGGCGGCCAGTACCCGTAGAAGGAGGCCCTCCCCTTCCGGGAGCGGGCGTTCCACCAGGGCCAGGCGGCCGTAGTCTTCCAGGACCCAAACCCTCATCCCTCCTCCTTTTTGGCCAAGGCCTGGAGAGAGCGTAGCCTTTGCGCTTGCCGCAGCCGGGCCCAAGCGAGACCCAGTAGAAAAGCGATGTTCACCAGGGCCAGAAGCAGGGCTACGGGTCTTTCGAAAAAGCTCAAGAGGTCCCAGTGGGTCTTGATCATGCTCACCATAAGGTGCTGTTCCAAAAGGGGCCCCAACACCAGGCCGAGGACCACTTGGCCCAGGGGGAAGTCACCAAGGCGGAGCAGCAGCCCCAGGAGGCCAAGGGCTCCCAGGACGTAGAGGTCAAAGGGATTGTTGTTGATGGCGTAGGCTCCGGTCACGCTGAGTCCGGCGATGATCCCGAGAAGGGTGCCCCGAGGTAGCCTGAGCGCCAGGCCCGCCAAGAGGGCTCCCAGGTACCCTACCAGGGGCATGACCAAGACGCTGGCCACGAGGAAGACCACGTAGATTTCCACTACTAGGGCCAGGTGTTGGCTGAAAAGCTCCGGACCGGGACGGATCCCCAGGGTGAGGAATAGCCCCAGGATGATGGCGGTGAGGGTATCCCCTGGAAGCCCGAGAGAGAGGGCAGGGATCCAGGTGCCCGCCACAGCGGCGTTGTTGGCCGCGGTGCCCGCCAGGACTACTTCCGCCTTGCCCGCCTGGGCCACACGCTGAAGGTTGCTGGCTACCCAGGCAGCGAAGTCCGACCCGGCACCGGGAAGGAACCCGATGAAGGTGCCAAGCAGGGCAGAGCGAAGGAAGAGCCAGCGTTCCCTGAGAATCTGGCCTAGGGGCTCTAGGAAAAAGTTCCGGGCGGTAGAGGGGGGGAGGTGGGATGCTTGGGCCCTGGGGGTGGTTCCCCTAAGAAGTTGGTAGAGGACCTCGCTCAGGCCGAAGAGCCCAATGAGGGCCACGATGAAGTTGATGCCCCCGAGGAGGTTGACGTTGCCGAAGGTGAAGCGGGGGTGGCCCAGGGCGGGATCGTACCCCACGGTGGCAAGGAGCATTCCCAAGGTGAAGGCGACCAAGCCCTTCACCACGTTGGGCGAGGCCAGAACGCCGCTGGTGACCCCTAGGAGCACCAGCCAGAAGTACTCAAAGGAGGAAAACTGCCGGGCTATAGCCGCCATAGCTATGGAGCCTACCACCAGGAGGCCAGTGCCCACCAGGCTGCCCAGGGCCGAGGCTAAAGCAGAGAGGCCCAGGGCGTAGGCAGGGCCTCGCTCCTGGGCTACCTCGTGGATCTCCTCGGTATAGGCGGCGGAGGCGGGGGTTCCGGGAATCCGGGCCATGACGGCGCCGGCGTCTCCGGCGAAGATAGCGGTGGCGGTCAAGCCGATTATGGCGGCAAGTCCCACCTCCGGGGGCAGGAAGAGGGCGAAAGGGACAAAGAGGCTCAGGGCCAGGGTGGCGGTCAACCCCGGGAGGGCACCGAAGACCGCTCCGTAGAGGCTACCAAGGAATAGGGCCAGGAGGACCTCGGGCGACAGGACGCTCATAGGGGGACCCCCAGGAGGCGCCCGAAGACCAACACCACGAAGAGGTAAAGAACAAGGGCCGCCCAAAGAGCCCGGCGCACCCCTTCTTGGGCCAGGAGGGTCCCGATTCCAGCGAGGAAGGCCGCAGTGAGGGCAAGCCCCATGTGGGTGAGGAGAATAGGACTGGCCAGGGTGAGGGCTAGGAGGATGACGGCGCGGGGCCAACCGGGAAGAGCCCCAGGATGGGTGGAGACTGGAGTGAACAGAAGCCCAAGCCCGCCACCCATCAGGGCCGTGCCCAGGATGCGGGGGAAGAGTTCGGGACCTGGCCCTTCCGCCCGGGGCAGGCCAAAACTCAGCCCCCAGGCCAAAAGGCCTAGCCCAAGGGCGAGGAGGGCGTTGATCCGCTCAAAGGCCATGGCGGTCAGAACTTGAGATTCAACGCCTGGACGATCTGCTCCATGGCCTGCTTGCGCTCCTGCAGGAAGGCAAGGCTTTGCTTACGGTCAAGGTGGCGGATGACCAGGTTGGCGTTCTGCATGAACTGGACGAACTCGGGGTCCTGGACTGCCTGGGCGAAAGCCTTGGCCAAAACGTCTGCCACCGAGGGGAGGGTGAACTTGGGGGCTGCTGCCATGAGGAAGGAGGCAAAGGTCCAGTCCACACCGACTTCTTTGAGGGTGGGAATCTCAGGGAACCCGGGGTAGCGGGCTTCGGTCATGAAAGCCAGGTAGCGGGCCTGGCCTGCCCGCACGAGATTGGCTGCTTCCCCAATGGCCACGAAGGCCACGTTGACCCCCCCCGCCACAAGCTCTTGCAAGGCGGCGGCGGCGCCTTGGGCCGGGACCCAAGGTAGGGCCTCATCCTTAAGGCCCAACTTCCACAAGAAGCCTAACCGTGCGAAGTCGTAGGAACCCCACTTGGCGGTCCCCGAGGCCTTGTACTTCCCGGGATTCTGCTTTAGGTCTTGAATCAGCTCTTGGATGCTCTTCCAAGGAGCGTCTTGCCGGACCACCACCGCCACCGGGTTAAGCACCAGGAGGGAGATGGGGGCGAAGAGATCGGCGCTGATCTTGGTCTGGGCCACCCACGGAGGGAGGACCACCTCCAAGGTGATGATGCCGATGGTGTAGCCGTCGGGGCGGGCCTGAGCAATGGCCCCGTGGCCCACGGCTCCGCCACCTCCGGTCCGGTTGACCACCTGGACCGGAACCCCGAGGATTTTCTCCAGCTTGGGGGCCAGAGCCCGTGCGGTCACATCGGTGCTGCCCCCCGGAGACCACGGGACGATGAGGGTGATGGGCCTCGAGGGGTATCTCTGGGCCAAAGCCCCCTCTGCCACTAAAACGCCCGCAGTGCCGACGAGCCACTTGAGGACCTTCCTGCGTGGATACATATGCCACCTCCTGGTTGCCTTTAGGGAAAAGGCTACTCCGGACCCTTCCTAAGAGCAAGCCCGGGGTTCATCATAACCGAACAATTTGGTCTGGATGCCCGAACATTAGGCCCAAAGGCTCACCCACCGCCCCGTGGTATGCCGTCCCGTGTAGTTTTCTGCCAGGAAGCGCTTTAGGGCCTCCGAGGCCAGGACCTGCTTTAGCTCCGCCTGGCGGAGGCCCTCGAGGAAGGGATCGGGCTGGATGTGGAGGAGGCTGGTCATCCAGTAGGAGAAGAACTCTCCCTGCCACACGTGCTCCCGGCAGGTCTCCGTGTGGCGCTTTAGCCCTGTTTCTTCTCCTTTGCGGTAGAAGGCCCAAAGGGCCTTGAAAAGGGCCACAGCGTCCGCCACCGCCAGGTTCATCCCCTTGGCCCCCGTTGGGGGGATCACGTGGGCAGCGTCCCCCACCAGAAAGAGGCGGCCGTGCTGCATGGGCTCGGCCACGTAGGCCCGGTGGGGGGTGAGGCTTTTTTCCAGGAGGGGTCCGGGCTTTACCTGGGCCACGCCGCCAAGCCTTAGGTTAAGTTCCTCCCAGATCCTTTCCTCGGGCCACTCGTCAAGGTTTTCGTCGGGGCGCACCTGGAGGTAGTTCCGGGCTAGGGTGGGGGAGCGCATGGAGAAGAGGGCGAAGCCCCGCTTGTGGCTAGCGTAGATGAGTTCCTCCGCAGCTGGGGCAGTTTCCGCCAGGATACCGAGCCAGGCGAAGGGGTAGGTCTTCTCCTTGAGGACAAGATCCGGGATGAAGCCCCGGGTGCGGCTGTGGGAGCCATCCGATCCTACCACGAACTCCGCCTCCAGCTCCTCTTCCTTCCCTTCTGGGGTGCGAAAGCGGACTTTGGGGGCGGTCTCCAGGTCGGAAAGGCCCACCACCTCGTGCTCAAAGCGAATCTCTCCGCCTTCGGCCAAAAAGCGGGCTATCATGTCCCGGACCAGGTACTGCTGGCCGTAGACCCATATCCGCCAGCCTTCGGCCAGGCTGGGAAAGTCTATGCGGTGGAGCTCTTTCCCGAAGGCCAGGTAGATCCCCCGGTGTTCGTAGCCGTCCCTTAAGAGCCCTTCCCCTAGGCCCGCCTGGACCAAGATCTCCTTCGTGCCCCACTCCATTACCCCGGCCCGGATTCGGTGAGGGCTTTTTTCCAGGTACGCTCGGCTTTTGGCTTCCAGAACCACCACGCTTATCCCCTCCCGATGGAGGAAATGGGCCAAAAGAAACCCTGCAGGCCCTGCGCCGATTACTGCTACGCGAGTTTTTTTCATCGTTGTCCTCCTTACCCACCTAGGTTGGGAAGCCACAGAGCAAGTCCTGGAAAAGCGAAAAGAAGCCCCACCAGGGCGAAGATGGGAATCACGAAAAGCATGACCCAGCGGAAAATGGTCTCCAAAGGTACCTCAGGGAGCATGGCCTTCACCACGTAGACGTTGACCCCTACGGGCGGGGTGATCACTCCCATCTCGGCGGTGAGGACGATGAGCACCCCGAACCAGATGGGGTCAAACCCCAGCTTTTGGACTACGGGGTAGAAGACCGGTACCAAAAGGGTCACCAGAGCCATGGAGTCCATAAAGAAGCCCCCTAGGAAAAAGATGAGCACGATGGCGAAGAGGATCATGCCTGGACTTAAGGGAAGTCCCTCTACCCAGTCGGCCAGTTGGAAGGGAATCCTGGTGAGGACCAGGAAGCGGCCAAAGAGGGTGGCTCCGACGATAAGGGTGAGGATCATGATGGAGGTGCGCAGGCTTTCCGCCGTGGCGGCCACGAACCCTTTCCAGGTGAAGCGGCGATTGAGTAGGGCGAAAAGGAGGGAGCCCGCAGCCCCGATGGCTCCCGCCTGTGTGGGGCTAAACCAACCCCAGAAAAGCCCCCCCACCACCAGCACGAAAAGAACCGGCACCTGCCAGGCCCCCAAAAGGGCCCGGAGCCGCTCCCCCCAGCTCCGGCTTTCTGCTGGCGGGGTGGCCTTGGGTCGGAGAAGGGCCACCCCGTAGGCGGTGGCGGCCAGGAGCAGCGTGAGGAGAATCCCCGGGAGGACCCCGGCCAGGAAGAGGTGCCCCACGGGCTGGGTGGTGAGGAAGGCGTAAACCAGGAACACTGTGCTTGGGGGGATCAGGATGCCCAAAGCCCCTCCGGCTGCCACCATGGCCCCCGAGAGGGCGGGGTCGTAGCCGTAGCGGCGCATCTCCGGAAGGGCCATCCGGCCCATGGCTGCGGCGGTAGCGGCACTGGATCCCGAAACCGAGGCGAAGCCGGCACAGGCCAGGATGGTGGCCACGCCGAGCCCTCCCTTTAGCGAGCCCACCAAGGCGTGGAAAGCCCGATAGAGGACCTCCCCCAGGCCGGCCATGGAGGCGTAGTAACCCATGAGGACGAAAAGGGCTATGGCGCTTAGCCCATAGCTTCCAAACTGGTTGAAAAGGTCCCGGGCGGCGAGACTGGCGGCGGCATCCAAGGGGATCAAGTAGGCCATACCCGCTAGCCCCACCACCGCCATGGCGAAGGCCACGGGAACCCCTAGGGCGAAGAGGAGGAAGAGGGCGCCGATACCTACGAGACCCACTTCCGTAGGGCTCATCTTCGCTCCTTGTTGCGCAGCGTCTCCAGACAAAGGTACAGGCCGTAGAGGGCGTTGAGGGCCAAGAGGGCGGCGAAGGCATAGGCGAAGGGGTGGAGGGGTTGGCGGAGCCCGGGGAGCATCTCCCCTGTCTGGGACAGCATCTGGGCATAGTGCCAGGTGTACTGGGCCATGAGGGCGAAGAAGGCGGCGATAAAAAGCCCGCTCAGAACGCCTACCCCCCGTCTGAAAGGGAAGGGAAGGCGGGCTTGGAGAAACTCCACCTGGATGTGCCTCCTAAGTATCAGGGTCATGGCCATGCCCGCTCCCACCGCCAAGAGCTGGACCAGGCTTACCAGTTCTATGGCCCCGCTCAAGGGGGCCTTGAAAACTTTGGCCCCCACCACGTCCCAAAGGGTGGTGCCCAGCATTAGCCAAAGTCCCACCACCCCTACGCCCTCGGCCCACTTCGCCAGAAGCAATATCCGCTCCTTGAGCGCCATGGAACCCCTTCCTTACCCGGGAAGGCCCCGGGGAAACGTTTTCCAACCGGAGCCTTCCTTGGGGTTAAAGCTGGATGCGCACCGAGGCGGGACCCGTGGAGGACTTGATGCCCCGCCGCTCCTGTTCTTTGAGCCAGTAGGCGATACGGGACCGGATAAAGCTCAGGCGGGCCTGCACCTCCGCCTCGCTCACCCCCTTGGCGGCCAGGTTGCGGGTGTAGTCCTGGATCACCCGATTGGCTACCTGGCTGAAGCGGCGAAGCTCTTCAGGGGAGAGTTGCAAGACCTCAATCTTGCTGTCCTTGAGGGCGTAGCGGTAACCGTCCACGTCTACCTGGTTCCACATTTTGGCCAGTTTTTCCACAAACTCGTTCTTTACGTAGTCGGCGATAACCTGCCGAAGCTCTTGTGGGAGGCCGTTCCAGGCCTGGCGGTTGGCCACCAGGTAGAAGGTGTAGACCTGGCCTACCTGCCACACCTCGGTCACGTAACGGATCACCTCGCCCAGGCGGAAGGTGAGAAGGGTCTCGTAGGGGATCATGAGGCCGTCAATGACCCGCTTGGAGACGTTGTCGTAGGCCTCCGGCATGGGAATGGGCCTAGGGGTGGTGCCCAGGGCTTCCACGAAGCGGCCGATGTACCCGGTGCCCCGGAGCGTAAGGCCACGCAGGTCCTCGAGGCGCCGCACGGGCTTTTGAGCTGTGAAGATTTGGTTGACCGGAGAGGTGTGGAGGGTGAGGACCACGGTGTCGTTCCATTCCTTGGGCCGGTAGCGCTCGTAAAACTCGTGAGCCACGTGGGTGGCCACCCAAGCGTTAGGGAAGCCCAAGGGCAGGTCCAGGATCTCCGTTTCCAGGAAGCGCCCGAAGTTGTAGGCCAGGTTGGTGAACCCCAGCTGGGCCACCCCCTGGACCACCCCATCGTAGATGGCAGCGGGTCCAAGGAGGGTGCCTCCGTGATAGGTTTCAATGCGGACCCGCCCTTCAGTGAGGCGCTGCACGTCGGCGGCGAACTGGTCCAGGAGCTTGCTTTGGGCTGCGGGAGCGGGGAAGTAGTTGGCCAAACGGAACGTGTAGGTGCGAGACTGGGCGTAGACGTTGGTGAAGGGGCTGGAAGCCATGGCGCCCAGAAGGCTTAGACCGGCTTTGACTGCTTGCCTGCGGCTAATCCTGCGCATCCTGCCCTCCCTGGTTTGCGGTTTTTACCGTGCTGAGGTGATCAAAGGTAGACGTCTACTTGTTCACTTCTTCCTTAACCCCTTCCCGCACCGGCGGCGTTCCGTAGGTGTAGAAGGTCTTGGGCAGCTGCCCGCCGAACCAGATGGTGCTCTTTTCCAGGTCGTTCACGTTGGTCACGTCCCAGACCACGGTCTTCCAGGTGGGGTCAAAGATGAGGTAGCCCGTGTCCCCGAAGAGCTCTACCCGCGTGCCCCCGGGTTCAAAAACGTACATGAAGTAGGCCTGGGTGGTGCCGTGCTTGCCGGGGCCGGCCTCGATCCGGATGTCGTACTCCACCAGGACGTCCGCCAGGTCCAAGAGGTGCTGGGGGTAGCCGTACCAGAAGGCGATGTGGTGGAAGCGGCTCTTGGCCCCGGTGGCGTCTTTCATGAGGCCAATCTCGTGGACCAGGGGGCTTACGGAGAGCCAGGCCCCGAGTTCCTCACCTTCGCCGCGGACCTTCTGCTCCCTGAGCTTGAAGCCCAAGACCTCCTCAAAGAAGCGGCGGTTGGGGGTGACCTCGGAGCAAAGGCAGTTCACATGGTCAATCCGTCGCACGGGCACCCCCCGTAGAGGCCTTTTGGAAGGACGGTTTTTTAGCTTGCTCCGCTTTTCGGGTGGGGCCTCGTAGTATTCTACCTCAAAGAGGAGCTCCATCCTGTGGCCGTCCGGGGTGCGGAAGCGGTAGGCGGGGCCGTGGCCCAGGTCGCCGTCGGTCCAACCTTCCCCTAGGCCCGAGGCCTCCAGGGCCTTCACCCGGCGCTGTAAGGCCTCCGGGGAGGCGGTGCGCCAGGCGATGTGGCCAAGCCCTGCCTCCTTGGCCTCGGTGACCTTCAGGGTGTGGTGGTACCAGTCCTCGTAGGCCCGGAGATAAACGGATTGGCCTTGGCGGGCGGTTTCCTCGAGGCCCAGCACCTCTTTGAAGAACCAGAGTGTCCCCTCGGGGTTCGGCGTGTAGATTTCCGCGTGCGCCAGCTGCACCACATCAAGCCCTTCCATCTAAAGCCTCCCTTCCTCCTCTAGGCGAAGGATCTCCTGGATGACCTCGGCCCCGCGGTTGGCCGCGGGCAGACCTCGGAAAAGGAACGCAAGCCCCACCACGGCGTTGAGTTCTTCGTAGCTGGCCCCGGCTCTCCTGGCGGCGATGGCGTGGAGCCTGGCGGCGTCGGAGAGGTCCATGAGGAGCATGCCAAAAAGCATGAGCTGGGCCGTCTTCACGTCGAAGCAAGACGGGTACATGAGCCAGGCCCTTAGCTCCTCCTGCTTCCTCAGGGTTTCCGGATCCAGGCGGGCCAGGAGATCGGTCCGGGCTTGGATCCTCGGGGGCACGAAGCCGATGAGCTCACGGTAGGGGTCCCGAAGCCTTTCCAGCTCCTCGAGGGGCATCTTTAACTCGGGTCTCGCCATCTAGAAGCCTCCCTTTGCTCCACCCACGGGCGTGGGCTTACTGGGGTTCTCGCCCCTACGCTACGGGCCTAGGGAAGCCCAGACAAGGGGCTTGTTCGTGTATACAGGACACTCTTTTCGGCTATTCTGAATCCACCTCTCCTTAGGGTGCGGCACCTGGCCTAAGCTCAGAGGTAAGGCCCATGCTCGGAACGGTACAGAAGGTCGGCGAGGTCTTGGAGCTCTTCACCCGGGAACGCCCGGAGTGGGGGGTGAGCGAGGTGGCTAGAGCCCTGGGGATTCCCAAGTCCAGCGCCCACGCCCTCCTGGCAACCTTGAGCCACATCGGTCTCCTCAAGCGAAACCGGGAAGGGCGCTACCGGATCGGCTGGCGCGTCTTGGCCCTCTCCCAGGTTCTTCTTTCCACGAGCTCCTGGAGAGAGGAGGCCCGCCGCGTCATGCAAGACCTGGTGGCCCGCTACGGCGAAACCACGCACCTGGCCGTCTTGGAGTGCGGGCGGGTGATCTACGTGGAGAAGCTGGAGGGCACCCGGGCCGTGAAGGTGGCCACCACCGGGGTGGGGGTGGAGCTTCCCGCCCACTGCAGCGGGGTGGGCAAGGTCCTTCTCGCCTTCCGTCCCTGGGAGGAGGTGGTGCGGATCGTCGAGGCGCGGGGGCTTCCTGCCCTCACCCCCAACACCATCACCACCTTGGACGAGCTGAGGACGGAACTCCAGGCGGTGAGGGAAAGGGGGTACGCCTATGACATAGAAGAGGCGGTGCCCGAGCTTTGCTGCGTGGCCGCTCCCATCCGAGACCACACCGGTGAGGTCATTGCGGCCATGAGCCTTTCTGTGCCCTTCTACCGCTTCCAGCAGATGAAGGAGGAGTACCGGAGGGCGGTTCTCGAGGCCACCCGTGCTGTTTCCGAGAGGCTGGGCTACATGGGGGAACCATGGACAAGGTCAAGGTAGCCATCCTGGGTTCCGGCAACATCGGCACGGACCTGATGTACAAGCTCCTCAAGGACCCGGGGCACATGGAGCTGGTGGCGGTGGTGGGGATAGACCTCAAGTCGGAGGGGTTGGCCCGGGCACGGGCTTTGGGGCTGGAGGCGAGCCCCGAGGGGATAGCCTACATCTTGGAGAGGCCCGAGATCCGGATTGTCTTTGACGCCACCAGCGCCAAGGCCCACGTGCGCCACGCTAAACTTCTGAGGGAGGCGGGCAAGATCGCCATCGACCTGACCCCGGCGGCCCGGGGCCCCTACGTGGTGCCCCCGGTGAACCTGAAGGCCCACCTGGACAAGGACAACGTGAACCTGATCACCTGCGGGGGGCAGGCCACCATTCCCCTGGTGTACGCCGTGCACCGGGTGGCCCCCGTGCTCTACGCGGAGATGGTTTCCACGGTGGCCTCCCGCTCTGCGGGCCCCGGCACCCGGCAGAACATCGACGAGTTCACCTTCACCACGGCCCGGGGGCTGGAGGCCATCGGCGGGGCCCAGCGGGGGAAGGCCATCATCATCCTGAACCCGGCGGAACCCCCCATCCTCATGACCAACACCGTGCGCTGCATCCCGGAAGGGGAGGCCTTGGACCGGGAGGCCATCGTGGCGAGCGTGCGGGCCATGGAGCGGGAGGTGCAGGCCTACGTGCCGGGCTACCGCCTGAAGGCGGACCCGGTGTTTGAGAGGCTTCCCACCCCTTGGGGTGAGCGGACGGTGGTTTCCATGCTCCTGGAGGTGGAGGGGGCGGGGGACTACCTGCCCAAGTACGCCGGCAACCTGGACATCATGACGGCTTCGGCCCGGAGGGTGGGGGAGGTCTTCGCCCAGCACCTCCTGGGGAAGCCCGTGGAGGAGGTGGTGGCGTGAGCTGGGACCTATCCACGGCCAAGCCCCCGGTGGTGGTGGACACCACCCTGCGGGACGGCTCCCACGCCCACCGGCACCAGTACACGGTGGCGGAGGCGAAGGCCATCGCCCAGGCCCTGGACGAGGGGGGCGTGTACGCCATAGAGGTCTCCCACGGGGACGGGCTTGGGGGAAGCTCCCTCCAGTACGGCTTCTCCCGCGCGGAGGAGATGGAACTCATCCGCGCGGTGCGCGAGACGGTCAAGCGGGCCAAGGTGGCGGCCCTGCTCCTCCCCGGGATCGGCACCCGGAAGGAGCTGAAGGAGGCGGTGGAGGCGGGGATCCAGATGGTGCGCATCGCCACCCAGTGCACCGAGGCGGACATCTCCGAGCAGCACTTCGGGATGGCCAAGGAGATGGGCCTTTTGGCGGTGGGCTTCCTCATGATGAGCCACATGCGCCCCCCCGAGTTTTTGGCGGAGCAGGCCCTCTTAATGGAGAGCTACGGGGCGGACGTGGTCTACATCGTGGACTCTGCGGGGGCCATGCTTCCCCAAGACGCCTACGCCCGGGTGAAGGCCCTAAAAGAGGCCCTTTCCCGGGCCAAGGCGGGCTTCCACGCCCACAACAACCTGGGCCTCGCCATCGGGAACACCCTGGCGGCCCTGGCGGCGGGGGCGGACTGGGTGGACGCCACCCTTAGGGGCTACGGGGCGGGGGCGGGGAACGCCTCCTTGGAGGTCTTGGCCGCCGTCTTGGACAAGGCGGGGCTCAACCCGGGGCTGGACGTTTTCAAGCTTTTGGACGCCGCCGAGTACGTGATGGGCCCCCTTCTTCACTTCCAGCCCTACCCGGACCGGGACTCCATCGCCATCGGGTACGCCGGGGTCTACTCCACCTTCCTCCTCCACGCCAAAAGGATCGGGAAGGAGCTCGGGGTGGACCCCTTGGCCATCCTCCTGGAGCTGGGCCGCCGCCAAGCGGTGGCGGGGCAGGAGGACTGGATCCTGCGGGTGGCCCTGGAGCTGAAGGAGAAGGAGGCGGGGGCCCTGGCGGACTAGGGGGTAGCGGGTGGATCCCATGGAGTTCCGCAAGACCCTGGGCCGCTTCGCCACGGGGGTGACGGTGGTGACGGCGCGGCTAGGGGATAAGGTTCACGGGATGACGGCCAACGCCTTCCTGTCGGTTTCCCTGGACCCGCCTTTGGTCCTGGTCTCGGGTCTCGGTGGACCGGAGGGCCAGGATGCACGGCCTTTTGAGGGAGGCGGGCCGCTACGGGGGAGCGCTCTGGCCTTTGTTGGGCTCCTTTATCCCGAGCACCCGGTTAACCTTCCCCGCCTTTTGGGCGCCTTGCTTCTGGTGATGGGGGTTTTGCTCGTTCGGAGGTACTAGGTGGTGGTTCTCAAGGTGACCCTTCTGGAAGGCCGTCCTCCGGAGAAAAAGCGGGAGCTGGTGCGGAGGCTTACGGAGATGGTCTCCCGCGTCCTGGGGGAGCCCTACGAGGAAGTGCGGGTGGTCCTCTACGAGGTGCGCCGGGACCAGTGGGTGGCGGGGGGCGTGCTCTTTGCGGACAAGGAGGGGGCATGACGCTTCTTGAGGCAGTAAAGGAGGCCCGCGTGGAGAGGAGGACCCTTCCCGGTGGGCGGGACTGGGGGGTGGGCCTGGAGGAGGCTTACCGCATCCAGGAGGCCCTCTTCCCCGGGCCCCTCAAGGGCTACAAGCTGGGCCTGGTTTCCGAGGCCAAGCAGCGGCAGATGGGGATCCCCGAGCCCATCTTCGGCCGGGTGCTCCCGGGGATGCTCCTGGAGCGGGTGGTCCCGGGGGCCTTTATCCAGCCCCGCCTCGAGCCCGAGGTGGCGGCGGTCCTGAAGGAGGACCTGCCCCCGGGGGCCTCCCCGGGTCGCGCCTACCGGGCCATCGGGGGCTTCTTCCTGGCGGTGGACGTGCTGGACTCGGTGTGGGAGGGGTACCGCTTCACCCTGCCCGAGGTGGTGGCCGACAACACCTCCGGGGGCGGGTTTCTCCTAGGGAGGAAGCGGTTTTCCCGGCTTCCCCGGGGGGCCCTCCGCCTCTACCTCAACGGGGAGAAGGTCGGGGAAGGCCCCGTGGAGGCCCTGGGGGACCCGGGAAGGCGGCTCCTTTGGCTTGCGGAAAGGGTCGGGGGCCTCCAGGCGGGCCAGGTGGTCTTCTTGGGTTCTCCGGCCCAGGCGGTGCCCCTCGTGCGGGGCGTGCTCGAGGTCTGGGGCGAGGGGGACGTTCTCCTCGCCCGGGTGGTGTAGGAGGTGCGCCATGGTGGAACCCAAAATCTACAGGGAAACGGTGGAGCGGCTTAAGGCTTTGGGCTTTCCCTTTGAGCTTCCCCTCGAGGTCACCCACTACATCGGGGGGGAGTTCGTGCGGGGCAAGGACTTCTTCCCCGTGATCTACCCGGCCACGGGGGAGGTGATCGGCACCGCCCCGGAAGGGCGGGAGGAAGAGGTGGAGATGGCGGTGGCCGCGGCCAAGGAGGCCTTCAAGGGGTGGAGCAAGATGCCCCCAAGCCAACGGCGGCCCTACCTCCGCCGCTTCGCGGAGAAGATCCGGGAGTACAAGCCCGTCTTTGAGGTGCTGGAGAGCCTGGACGTGGGCCGACCCATCCACGAGAACCGCCTGGGCTACGTGGACCGCATGGCCAACAACATCGAGTTCTTCGCCGACTTCGCCGTGACCCACGGCTCCGAGGCCTACCCCATGGAAAACGGCTACATCAACTACGTCCTCCGCTTTCCCGTGGGGGTGGCGGCCCTCATCACCCCCTGGAACATGCCCTCCATGCTCGCCACCTGGAAGATCGGCCCCACCCTGGCCTTCGGCAACACCGCCGTCCTCAAGCCCGCGGAGTTCACCCCCCTCGGGGCCTGGCTCCTCGCCCGGTGCGCCCACGAGGCCGGGCTTCCCCCCGGGGTCTTCAACGTGGTCCACGGCTTCGGCCCCAACTCCGCCGGGGAGCTCCTCACCCGCCACCCCGACGTCCGCCTCATCTCCTTCACCGGGGAGACCACCACGGGGAAGATCATCATGAAAAACGCCTCCGACACCCTGAAAAGGCTCTCCATGGAGCTTGGGGGTAAGGCGCCCAACCTCATCTTTGAGAGCGCCGACCTGGACCGGGCGGTGGAGGTGACCCTGCGGGCGAGCTTTTTCAACCAGGGGGAGGTGTGCTTGGCGGGCTCGAGGCTTCTGGTCCAGCGCTCCATCTACGAGCCCTTCGTGGACAAGCTGGTGGCCGCGGCCAAGGCCCTCAAGGTGGGGGACCCCCTGGACCCCGAGACCCGCATGGGGGCCCTGATCGCCGAGGAGCACCTGAACAAGGTGATGTCCTACGTGGAGATTGCCCGAAAGACCGCCACCATCCTCACCGGGGGCAAGCGCCCCGAGCTTCCCCACCCCTTTGACAAGGGCTACTTCCTGGAGCCCACGGTGGTGGTGGACGTGAAGCCCTCGGACAAGGTCTGCCAGGAGGAGATCTTCGGGCCCATGGTGGTGGTTCTGCCCTTTGACACCGAGGAGGAGGCCATAGAGCTGGCCAACAACACCCCCTACGGCCTCAATGCCATTCTCCAAACCCGGGACGTGGGCCAGGCGGTGCGGGTCTCCGAGGCCCTGGAGGTGGGCACGGTTTGGGTGAACGACTGGTTCGTGCGCGACCTCCGGGTGCCCTTTGGCGGGGCCAAACAGTCGGGGATCGGCCGGGAGGGGGGCCACTACGGCTACGAGTTCTACTACGAGATCAAGAACGTCTGCATCGCCAACCGCTAGAATGAGGCCATGGCCTTAAGGGAGAAGGCGTGGGACCTGGAGGCCTACCTCGCCCTGGAGGAGGCTTCTCAGGAGAAGCACGAGCTCGTCCAGGGGCGCCTCCTGGCCATGGCCGGGGCGGGGAGGGAGCATAACCGCCTCCTTACCCGCCTCTTTCTGCGCCTCGCCCCCGCGGCCCTAGATGCGGGGTGCGAGGCCTACGTGGCGGACATGCGGCTTAGGGTGGGCGAGGACGTGTTCTACCCCGACCTCATGGTGGTCTGCGAGCCCTCTGCCGACCCCCGGTACGAGGAACGCCCCTGCCTCATCGTGGAGATCCTCTCGGAGAGCACCGAGGCCATGGACCGGGGGCGGAAGCTTCGGAGCTACCTTAAGCTTCCTTCCCTCAAGGCCTACCTCCTCCTGGACAGCCGGGAGCGGCGGGCCGAGGGGTACTTCCGGGAGGGGGAGGCCTGGGTCTACCGGGAGGGGGATCTGGTGGACCTCGCCTGCCCTCCGGTGCGCTTTTCCCTGAACGAGGTGTACGAGGGGGTGCTGTGAGTCCAGAAGCCTTCGCCGAGGAACTGGAACGGGCCTGGGAGGAGAGGAGGCCCATAGAGCCCCTTTCGGACCGGGGCCTAAAGGGGATAGAGGCCGCCTACCGGGTGCAGGAGGCTTGGAACGCCCTGCGCCTAAGGAAGGGGGACCGGGTGGTGGGGCGGAAGATCGGCCTCACCTCCAAGGCGGTGCAGGAGCAGCTGGGGGTGGACCAGCCCGACTTCGGGAACCTCTGGGCTAGCTGCTTCTTCGGGGTGGGGGAGCGGGTGGAGGTGGAGGCCGAGCGCTTCCTCCAGCCCCGGGTGGAGGGGGAGCTCGCCTTCCTCATGGGGAGGAGGCTGGAGGGCCCCGGGGTCACCCCCCAGGAGGTCCTGGCCGCCACGGAGGCCGTGGCCTTCGCCATAGAGATCGTGGACTCCCGCATCCGGGACTGGCGTATCCGCATTGAGGACACGGTGGCGGACAACGCCTCCTTCGGGGGCTTTCTGGTAGCCCCTTGGGAGCGGGCCCTCCTGGAGGAGGACCTCTCTGCCTTGGGCCTGGTCCTCTACAAGAACGGGGAGCCCGTGGCCCAGGGGGCGGGGGCGGCTTGCCTTGGGCACCCGGCAAGGGCCGTGGCCTGGCTCGCCAACGCCCTCGCCGCCTTCGGGGTGGCCCTGGAGCCCGGGGACATCGTGATGTCCGGGGCCTGGGCCCCGGTGCAGCCCGCCTCTAAGGGCGACCTCTTCACCCTGGTGGGCACCGGGGGGCGGGCCCTCACCCTGAGGTTCGTCTAGGAGGTGATCCGTGCCCATGCTGGAGGTTTTGGTCTCCCGGGAGAGGCCCCTCACCCGGGAGGAGAAGGAAGCCCTGAAGCGGGAGGCCGAGGCTATCTTCCAGGAGGTCTTGGGGACGCCTAAGGGAAGGCTTAGGGTTTTCCTGTGGGAGGAGCGCCGGGAAGAGGAAGGGGAGTAGAAGGCCTGGGCGGGCGGCCTCCCTGGCAGGACCCTCTGGTCTACTTACCGCCTTTCCTTTGGGGCCTGAACGTGGTGGCCTCGAGGGTGGCCATGAGGGAGATCCCGCCCGAGTGGGGTTCCTTTCTCCGCTTCGCCCTGGCCCTGCCCCTCTTTCTCCTCCTCTTGCGGAGGCTCCCAGGGCTTACGCCCCTGGGGGAAACCCTCTTCCTGGCCCTCTCAGGGATAGCCCTGTTCAACTTGGTGTTTTTCACCGGTATGCGCCTGGCCCCGGCCTCGGATGCGGCGGCGGGGCGAGGCTTTGGGGGGACGCCCTGCTGGTCCTCGCCGCCCTCATGGGGGGTGTCTACAGCGTGGGGGTCACCCTGGCGGTGAGGAAGAGGGCTCCCTTGGAGGTGACGGCGGCCAGCATGCTCCTCGGGAGCCTCCTCCTTCTGCCTGTGGCCCTTCTAAAGTCCTGGCCTGAGGTGGGCTCCGGGGCTTGGTTGGCCCTCCTCTACACGGCGGCGGGTGGGGTTTTTCTCGCCTTCACCCTGTGGGGCGAGGTGCTCCGGCGTCATTCCGCAAGCCGGGTGGCTCCTTTCATGAACCTAAGTGCCCGCACGTTGTTTCCGCAACATGGGACGCCCGAAACAGGGTGAGAAGAAGGCCCTTTTGGGGCCCCCGCCGCGGCGAAAGCCGCGGTGGGGTACTTAACTCCCGCCCTCGCCCTCCTTTTCGCCGCCCTCCTCCTGGGGGAAGCCCCGGGTCCAGGGGACCTGCCGGGGCTTCTCCTCATCGCCTTTGGGGTGGCCTGGTCCCAACGGACAGGCGGATAACCCCTCCCGTCATGGGGGGCCAGGCGGGAGCCTAAGTCCGGAAAGACCGCTCCCCCTTTGGGGCAGGGGTTGGGTGCGGTTGCGCTGGGGTGCGGGATTAAACTCGGGAAGGCATGGCGGTCTTCGCGGCGGAAAATCAAAAGGGGCTGGGCGCCACCCCTTTTGCCCTGGCCCCGGGTTGGGGGCGCTCCTACGCTGGGCTGAAGGGAGGGCGGCGTGCGTTCTGGCGAGTTTTCCCGGCCTAACCGTTACGATCTCCTGGCCTTCTTGGTGGCCGTAGCCCTCCTCGCCGCTTTCTTGGCGGCCTCGAGGGAGGTTGCGGAGCCCTTAAGGCCCGAGCCCATCTCCCTGGACCCCTGGCGGCTTCCCGAGTACGCTCTAAGGACCGGCTTTCGCATGGGGCTTGCCCTCCTCCTCTCCACCCTCTTCGCCCTGGTTTACGCCCCTCTCGCCGCCAAAACCCGCTTGGAGCCCTTCTTGGTGGCCCTTCTGGACATCCTGCAGTCGGTGCCCATCCTGGGTTTCCTGGCGGCCAGCGTGGGGGCCCTGGCGGCCCTCTTCCCGGGGAAGGCCCTGGGGTACGAGCTGGCGGCGGTCTTCGCGGTCTTCACCTCCCAAGCCTGGAACATGGCCTTTAGCTTCTACCAGTCCTTGAAGACCCTACCTCGGGACCTGGACGAGGCCGCAAGGCTCTACCGCTTGCGGCCTCTCCAGCGCTTTCTCAGGCTGGAGCTTCCCTTTGCCCTCCCGGGCCTAGTGTGGAACGCCATGATGTCCATGTCGGGAGGCTGGTTCTTCGTGGTGGCCTCCGAGGCCATCAGCGTGGGGAAGACGGAGGTGGACCTCCCGGGGGTGGGCTCCTACCTGGCCCGGGCGCTGCAAGAGGGTAACCTCCCCGCCGTGGGCTACGCCACGTTGGCCATGCTCCTCACCATCCTCCTTTATGACCAGCTCCTCTTCCGGCCCCTGGTGGCCTGGAGCGAGCGCTTTAAGTACGAGGAGCGCCCTGGGAAGGCCCCGGCGAGGAGCTGGGTCTTGGACCTCTTGCGGCGCACCCGGGTGGCGCGGGCCCTGGGGGAGGTCTTGGCGGAGGCCCTCCTGCGGCGGGCCGTGGCCTGGAAGGGGGCACCGGTGGGGAGGGTTCACCTCCCGGGGTTTCTCCTACCCTTTCTCCTCACCCTGGCAGGCCTCTACGGGGCCTATGGCCTTTTGGCCTCCCTTTTCGCCCTGGGCCCGGGGGAGTGGCCGAGGGCGCTTGGCCTGGGGTTTCTCACCCTTCTTAGGGTTCTGGGGATCCTGGTCCTCGCCGCCTTGGTCTGGGTGCCCGTGGGGGTGGTCCTGGGGGGAAGGCCCGCTTTGGCGGTGCGGGTCCAGGCCCTGCTGCAGTTTCTTGCCGCCTTTCCCGCCAACCTCCTCTACCCCTTCGCCGCCTACCTCCTCTTGCGCCACGGGCTATCCCTCGAGGTCTTCTCCGCCCTCCTCATGGCCTTGGGGACCCAGTGGTACCTCCTCTTCAACGTGGTGGCGGGGGCCATGGCCCTGCCCTCGGACCTCAAGGAGGCCGCCAAGGCCTACGGCTTGAGGGGGCTCCTCCTTTGGCGGCGGCTTCTCCTCCCCGGGGTCTTTCCCTACCTGGTCACGGGGCTCATCACCGCAAGCGGAGGCACCTGGAACGCCTCCATTGTGGCCGAGGTTGTCTCCTGGCACGGGAGGACCCTGGAGGCCACGGGCCTTGGGGCCTACATCGCCAAGGCCACGGAGGCGGGGGACGAGGGGAGGCTTCTTTTGGGCATCGTGGTCATGAGCGGCTTTGTGCTCCTCTTGAACCGCTTTCTCTGGCGCAGGCTCTATCGCCTGGCGGAGGAGCGGTTTAGGCTCTAGGGGGTGGGCGTGGTCCTGCTAGAGGCCAAAAACGTGGGCAAGTTCTTCCGGGCGGGAGACGGGGTGCACCGGGTCCTGGCCGGGGTGAGCCTGGAGGTGCGGGAGGGGGAGATCGTGGCCCTTCTGGGGCGGTCCGGGGGCGGGAAGAGCACCCTCTTGAGGGTTCTCGCCGGGCTTATCCCCCCGGACGAGGGGGAGGTGCGCTTCAAGGGGAGGCGGGTGGAGGGCCCTGTGGAGGGGATGGCCATGGTCTTCCAGAGCTTCGCCCTCTTCCCGTGGCTCACCGTGTTGGAGAACGTGGCCTTGGGCCTCGAGGCCCGGGGGCTTCCCAAGGAGGAAAGGGAGAGGAAGGCCCGGGAGGCCATCGCCTTGGTCGGCCTGGAGGGCTTTGAGGGGGCCCTTCCCAAGGAGCTCTCCGGGGGGATGCGCCAACGGGTGGGCTTCGCCAGGGCCTTGGTGGTGGAGCCCGAGATCCTCTTCATGGACGAGCCCTTCTCCGCCCTGGACCCCCTGACCGCCGAGGGCCTGAGGGAGGACCTCCTGGACCTCTGGGAAGCGGGGAAGCTCGGCACCAAGGCCATCCTCCTCGTCACCCACAACATGGAGGAAGCGGTGGCCTTGGCGAACCGGGCCCTGGTCCTGCAGGGTAGCCCGGCCAGGGTGGCGGCGGAGGTGCCCATCCGCCTTCCCCATCCCCGGGACCCCAAGGACCCGCGCTTTTTGGCCCTCACCGACCGCCTCTACGTGGAGCTCACCCACCGGGAGGAGGTGGAGCGCCGGGTGGAGGAGGTGGCCTACCGCCTGCCCGAGGCCCCGGTGGGGGCCCTTTTGGCCCTGGTGGAGACCCTGGGACGGCTTGGGGGACGGGCCGACCTGCCGGTGTTGGCGGAGGAGGAGGGGTTGGAGGTGGACGACCTTCTGCCCCTCCTCGAGGCCTTGGAGCTCCTCGGCTTCGCCAGGGTGGCGGAGGGGGACGTGGAGCTTTCCGCCGCGGGATTCGCCCTGGCCGAGGCCGAACTTCCCCGGCAAAAGGAGATCTTCGCCGAGCACCTCTTGCGCCACGTTCCCCTGGTAGCCGACCTGCACCGGGAGGTGTTGGCCCGGGGGCGGGTGCGGGAGGAGGAGGTGCTGGACAGGTTGGAGATGCGCCTTCCCCCCGGGGAGGCCAGGCGGGTGTGGCGCAGGCTCCTGGAGTGGGGCCGCTTCGCTGGGCTTTTGGCCTACGACGAGCGGGCCCGCCTCCTCTTCCCGCCCGAGGAAGAGGCCTCGGAGGCCTAGGGGTTTCCGTCTGGTTTCAGGTGGGGCGCTAAGATGAGGGTGAAGGGGGTGGGCGTATGAGGATACCCATGCTGTTCCTGGTGATTTTGGGCCTGGCCTGGGCGGCCGTTTCTGTGTCCCCTTCCCTCCCTGCCACCTGGCCGGAGGGAACCGCCTTCGCCCTGGTGGACGCCGAGGGCCACGTGGTCTGGCAGCCGGGGGGGGACCTCGCCCCGAAGGCTCTGCAACAAGCCGCTTTCTTGCTCGTCACCCTGCCGGATGGCACCGCCTACCAGGTGCCCGTGGTGGTGGAAGGCAAGGGGAAGGGGCTTGGCGAGGTGAAGCTTTCGGTGGAGGGTAAGCTTGTGCCCCTGCCCGAACTCCTGCGCGCCAGGGGGTTCGCCCTGGAGGACGGCCATCTGGTCCGTATTAAGCCAGAGAAGGGGCCGTCGGAGGACGGGGGAGGCCACCGGGAGGACCAAGGAAAGGCCAGCCCGGCCGGGCGTGGATGGGGCCACGGGCGCTGAGGGCCTGGCCGGGGCTTTAGGAAGGGCTCCGGTTTCCTGGTCATGGGCCAGGTCCCCTGAACCCCTCCCCTTTGCCCAAGTCTAAGTACCCCACTGCGGCTTTCACCGCGGTGGGGGCCCCAAAAGGGTCTTCTTCCAGCCCTAGCTCGGGCATCGCGTGTTGCGAAACCCACGTGTGGGCACTTAGCCGGGACCTCTCTAGGGGGACGGCGCTGGCTACAGCCCTCTGGGTGCCCTGGCGCGCTGGCCTTCGCGGCCCTCAAAATGGGCCCATGGATGCCCACCTTCGCGAGGCTCTTGGCGACCCCCTCACGATCCTATTCACCCTGTTCCGGGTTCTGGTGGTGTATGGGGTGCTCCTCGTCCTTCTCCATTGGAGTGGAAAGCGGCTCCTGGGCCAGATGACCCCTTTGGACCTGCTCACCTTGCTTCTCCTTTCCAACGCCGTGCAGAACGCCATGATCGGGCCCGACAACAGTTTGGTGGGGGGGCTTTCGGGGGCGGGGGCGCTCCTCCTCTTGGACCGCTTTTTCTCCCGAAGCCCTTGGGCGCGGCGCATAAGGGGGGAGCCCACCCTGTTGGTGCACGACGGCCTGCCCATCCTCGAGCACCTGAAGCGGGAGGGGGTGGACCTGGAGGAACTCATGGCCGCCCTCAGAGAGCACGGGGTCATGGAGCTCAAGGACGTGCTGGCGGCGGTCTTGGAGGTGGACGGCACCATAAGCGTCATCCCCAAGGACCACCTGGTGCCCAAGCGGGTGCGCAAGGTGCGCTCCAGCCGCAACCGTTAGGGGGCGTAGGGGGCGAAGAGCTCGTTTTTGCGGACGAAGGCCTCCATGAAGCGCCCCAGGAGCTCCATCTGGCTCCGGTGGGCCCTCAGGGCCTGAAGCTTGGTTCTCTCCTCTTCGGGGCTCAGGTCCAGGCGGCGCCAGGGGAGGTGGCGGCCCCGGGGCGGGGGCTCCAGGGGGAGGGTGGGGTGGAGGCCTTTGGGCAGGGGCCACTCCAGGCCCCCGTGGATCACGTAGTAGAGGAGCCGATCCAGGGCCCCCATCTCCCCCAGGAGCCTCAAGGCCATGTACCCCGTGGCCCGGTGGTCGGGGTGGGCGTCCTCAGGGGCGGGGGCCAGGACCAAGGTAGGGGCGGTTTCCTTAAGGACCCGGCGGAGGTCCTCCTCCCAGGCCTCTCCTGTGTAGGGGGCACCCGGGGACAGGGCCCCTTTGTAGACCACCCGGGAAAGCCCCGTGGCCCGGGAGCGGTAAGGCGTATAGAAGTACTCCAAGAACATGGGGAGGAGGCCCCGGTCGGGGTAGCCGAGGAAGTAAAGGTGGCCTTCGGGAATCCCCAGGGCGCGGGCCGCCGCCCTGGCCTCGGCCTCCCGGCGCAGGGCCAGGGCCTGGAGGTCCTTGGGGGTGGGCCTAAGGGTGCGGTCTAGGAGGGCGGCGTCCCACTGGAAGCCGTCCCCTAGGGTCATCCAGGCCACGTAGACCTGGCCTCCGGTTTGGAGCACCTTCTGGATGAGCCCGGCGCAGCACAGGCTCTCGTCGTCGGGGTGGGGGGCGAGGACGAGGAGGCGGGCGTGGGCCGGCACGGGGAAGGCGGGCAGGCGGCTCACCGCAGAGCGGTAGTAGAGGGCGTACCCCTGCTGCACGATCCAGGGAGCGTTGATGAAGAGAACGAGGAGGAGGCCGAGCCCCAGGGCCCAGTAGATCATGCGCCGCCTTCCCCTCCCGCCATCCCGCATGCGTCTCCCCTTAAGGTTACCCCACTAGAGGCCCACCCGGAAGGCCGCCCCGCCCAGGGGGCTTTCCTCCACCCGCACAACCCCCCCGTGGGCCTCGGCCACCCGGCGCACCAGGGTGAGGCCGAGCCCGCTCCCTTGGCCTCGGGTCCGCCGGAAGAAGGGCCGGAAGATAGCCTCCCGTTCCTCTATGGGGATGCCAGGACCGTCGTCTTCCACGGAAAGGATGGGCCCCGGGGCGAGGCGGACGACCACCCGGCTTCGGGCGTGGCGGAGGGCGTTTTCCAAAAGGTTGCGCACCAGGGCCTTGAGGAGGTCGGGGTCTCCCCGGTAGGGGAGGGAAGGAGGGAGGTCCAACTCCAGGGCCTTCCCCTCCTTGGGCAGGTCCTCCAGGGCTTCGAGGACCACCCCCACCAGGTCCAGGGGCTCGCGCCGCAAGGGGGCTTCGGCCCGAGCCAGGAGGAGGAGCCTTTCGGAGAGGGCCTTGAGGTGGAGGGCCGCCTCCAGGGCCCGCTCCAGGGGGCGACGGGTGGGGGGCTCGGCTTCCAGGGCCTGCTCCAGGCGGCCGATGAGGGCCGTGAGGGGGGTGCGGAGCTCGTGGGCGGCGTGGCGGACGAATCCCCTTTCCGCCTCCAGAAGCCTCTCTAGGGCCCCTAGGAGGAGGTTTTGCGCCCGGGCCAGGCGGCCCACCTCGTCCAGGCGCGGAGGCTCGGGAAGCCTTCCCTTGGGGTCGGGGGTTTGGGCGAGCTCTAAGGCTCTCCGGGCCATGCGGTCCAGGGGGGCCAGGGCCCTTCCCGTGAGGAGGTAGCCCAGGAGAAAGGCCAGGGCCACAGCCCCGGAAAAGGCCAGGAGGAGAACCCGTTCCACCCGGTCCATGGCCCGGTCGGCCCATTCCAGGGAGCGGGCGGCCACCAGGAGGTAGCCCTCTCCCCAGAGGGCGCAGTAGCGCACCTCGCCCTGGCTGAAGCAGCCCTCCCGCACCGAGGAAGGCGGGGGAAAGGGGGGGCCTTCAGCCGCCACCACGCGGCTTCCTGCCACCAGAAAAAGGGCGAGGTCCCGGGGGAAGGCCTCGGGCTCCTGTTCCAGGCGAAGGTGACCGTTTTCCTCGCTCACCAGGGGGCGGGCGAGGAGGAGGGCGTCTTGGAGGGTGGCGTCCAGGGCCCCGTAGAGGGCGCTCTTCAGGGCGTAGCGCAGGAAGAGGCCAAGCCCTCCCAGGACCAGGCCCAGGAGGAGGGCGTAGAAGAGGGTGAGGCGGAGGCGCAGGCTCATCCCAGGAAGGTGTAGCCCAGCCCCCGCTCGGTGCGGATGGCGTCCTCGGAAAGCTTCTTCCGGAGGCGGTAGACGTAGACGTCCACCGCCTTGGGGTCCACCCCCTCCTCCCCGGCCCAGACCTTTTCCAACAGCACCTCCCGCGGGTAGTGCCCTCCGGCGTTCAGGGCCAAAAAGGCCAAAAGGGCGAACTCCCGGCCCGAAAGCCGCACCTCCTGGCCCTCCCAGTAGGCCCGCTTGGCCTCCAGGTCCAGAGCGAGCCGCCCCCGCCGCACCAGGTTTTCCGCCTCCCCGTGGGCCCGGCGGAGCAGGGCCCGCACCCGGGCACGGAGCTCCTTGAGGTGGAAGGGCTTCACCAGGTAGTCGTCCGCTCCCCCCTCCAGGCCCTCCACCCGGTCTTCCACCTCCCCCCGGGCGGTGAGCATAAGGACGGGAAGGCGCCATCTCTGCCGAAGGCGCCTGAGGAGGGCGAAGCCGTCCATGCCGGGGAGCATCACGTCCAGGATGGCGAGGTCGTAGGGAAAGGCCTCCAGAAGCCCCAAGGCCTCCTCGGCGCTTTCCGCCCAGTCCACGGCGTACCCCTCGGCCTCGAGGGCCTCCTTCACCAGCTCCCCCACCCGGGGGTCATCCTCCACCAGAAGGAGCCGCATCCCCTCTCCCCAGAATAAGGCGGAGGCCAAAGAACCAGGCCAGGGTCAGGGCCCAGCCCGCCAGGACGTCCGAGGGGTAGTGCACCTGGAGGTAGAGCCGGGAGAGGGCCACCCCCAAAGCCCAGGGAAGCCCCAGGAGGAGGACGAGGCGCGAGGCCTTGGGGTTCTCCTCCAGCAGCCAGAAAAGCCCCAGCACCAGGGCCAGGCTCGCCATGGTGTGGCCCGAGGGGAAGCTGAAGTCGTGTTCGGGAGCGAGCTGGGGGAAGAGGTGGGGCCGGGGACGGGCGAAGAAGTACTTCCCGGCAAGGTTCAGGGCCTCGCTCCCCCCGAGGAGGAGAACGAATCGGGGCCAAGGAAGGCTTGCTCGGAGGGCCCAGAGCGTCACCCCCGCCACGGCCAGGGCCATGACGGGGAGGGAGGCGCTTTGGGTGAGGAGGTGGGCCAGGCCGTCCAGAAGGGGGGAGCGTAGGGCGTGGAGCCAGGCGAGGAGGGCTTGGTCCCAGGGAAACCCTTCCCGGCGGTACACGTCCTCGGCAAGCTCCACAAAGACCCCGAGGGCAAGAACCAGCCCCCCGTACAAAGCGAGGGGCCGTGTCCAGGGGCGGAGGGCCTTGGCCTTCATGGTCCTTTACTGCCCCGCGGGCCCAAGGCCCAGGAGGGTCCCGGTCCTGTCGTCCAGCACCGCCTGGCGTGGGCCGATGTCTACCCGGAGGACGGGGCGGCCCCGCCACACCTGGTAGGCTACCTCGGCCACGGGACCTCGAGCCTTGAGGGCTTTTTTCGCCAGGGTGGCCGCTTTTTGGAAGGACACCTTGGGTGGGTTTAGAAGCCAAGCCTTTCTGCCCAGGGCCCTTTCTTTGAGGGGCACGGCCTCGAGGACCCTTCCGGAAAGGCCGTCCACGCGGACTTGGACCAGGGTTCTTCCCCGGGCCAGGTCCACGGCGTAGACCGGCTTGTCCCTGCGCCAGGAGAGGGAGACCTCTTCCGGCGGGGTTGGAGCGCCCAGATGCTGCTTGGCTATCTGCGCCGCTTCCATGGGCCCAAGGGTGGGCCAGGTTTGGGCCAGGGCCAGTCCCAGGAAGAGAAGCGGGGTGAGGAGAAGGTTTCTCATAGGCGTCCTCAAAAGAACCCCCCGGGAGGGGCGCTTCCCGGGGGGTCCAGGGGGCTAGTTGCCCTCCTCCGCGTTCTCCTGCTCGCCCTGGGCTTCGTGCTCCTCGTGGGCGGCGCCCTTTTCCTCCTGGCCGTAGGCCTCCCGGTGCAGGACCTGCCCCGTCCCCGCGTCCACCTTCACCTCTTGGTCTCCGATCACCACCTCCCAGACCAGGTAGCCGTTCTCCACCCCAAGCTGGACCTTGGTGGGGGCGGCCTGGGTGCCGAGGGCCTGCTGGGCGGCGGTCACCGCCTGGTCGCGGGTCACCTTGGCCAGGTTCTGGTAGAGGGCGGCCTCCTGGTCCTCGCTCCTATCCTCCTGCACGGGGATGGACCCCTGGTAGCTCGGGCTCTGGGCCCCCTGTTGCGTCTTCCCCGCCAGGCTTAGACCGAAAGCCGCCAGCGCCGTTGCCGCAAGACCGATCGTGGTGAGCTTCCTCATGGTTTCCTCCTTCTGCCTTGGGGCTTTCCCCCTTAGGCGCCCTTAGGGTAGGGTGGGAAGGTAACACGGAGGTAAAAGGCGCCCCGAAACCGGCGTGGCCCAAGCGGGCCTTCCCCGTGAGGCCTTGGGGCGTTCCCTATGGGCGAGGGTAGCGGGGTCTGCGGGCTGGGCCGCATACTGGGAGCATGCGCCGGTACCTCGCCTATCTGGCTTTAGGACTCGGGCTTCTTTCCGTCCTGCCCCCCATCCTCGAGGACCTGGGGGTCAAGGGCCTCGCCCGCTATTTGGGCCTGATCTTCGTGCTGGCGGGTGGTCTTCTGGTGTACGCCCTCTCGGGCCTGGGCAGGAGGGCCCTGGCCAGGGTGGGCCTAGCCCACCTGTCCCCCGGGGTCAGGGTGCTGGAGGCCTTGGGGTATGTGGTGGTCCTGGCCTTGGGCCTTTCCACCGCGGGGTACCACCCCACGGCCTTCCTGGCCGGAGGCGCCGTGGTGGGCGCGGTGGCCGGCCTGGCGGCCCAGGCAACCCTTTCCAACATTCTTTCGGGCGTGGTCCTTATGCTTTCCGGGGCCATCAGGCTCGGGGACCCCGTCCGGGCCCGTTCCTGGGCTTACGGGGGGGTGGAGTACCGGGGACGTGTGAAGGACATTACCCTGGTGCACACCGTCCTGGAGGGGCCCCAGGGGGAGGTGCGGGTGCCCAACGCCCGTTTTATGGACTCGGTCTTGGTTCGGGAAGGGCGTCTGGCCCTCCAGGTCACCCTGCCCTCCAGGGCGGCGTGGAAGGCCTTGGAGCAGGCCTTTGCCGTGCGTTTTGAGCCCTCCAGCCTCGGCGTAGAAGGCCTTCAAGGCACCCTGTACCTTGGGGAGGAGCAACTGGACGGCGTCCTCGCCTGGCTTCGGAGCCTACCCGCCTCCCAGGCGGCCCAAGGTTAGCCCCACCAAAAAGACCAGACCCCCTCCTAGCACCACCTGGACCACCGTGCGGAGGAGAGGGCTTCCCATGAAGTGGTAGCGGATGTAGGCGATGGCCAGAAGCTCCACCGCCACCACCGCCGAGGCCAGGAAGAGGGCGGTCCGGACCTGGGGGATCAGGAAGGGGAGGGTGTGAAACATGCCGCCCAGGAAGGTGGCCAGACCCGTGACCCCACCCCGCAGGACGGGGTGACCGCGCCCCGTGACCTTGCCGTCATCGGAGAGGGCCTCGGCCAAGCCCATGGACAGGGCGGCCCCCAGGGAGGCCGCCAGGCCTACCAGGAAGGCATCGTGGGAGCGCTGGGTGAGGCCCGCAGCGGCGAAGATGGGGGCCAGGGTGGAAACGGAGCCGTCCATGAGGCCGAGAAGGGCAGGCTGGACCACCTGCAGGACGAACCTTTGGTCCTTTGGGAGGAGGCGGGACAGCCGCATGGAACCATTTTGGCAGGCCGCAGCCTATATTGCAAGTAGTTATTGTTATCAAAGAATACCCATGAGGCTGAGCCCCAAGAGTCCGAGCACCCACAAGGCCACCCCCGCGTAGACCCAGTCCTTTTCCAGGGCAAAGAGCGCGAGGGAAAGGGCCACGCGAACCACGGGGGTCAGGATGAGGACCTCGAGGCCAAGCTGCACCAGGGCGAGGGCTTCCCCCCGAATCCCCCGGGAGGCCAGGTCCAGAGGGTTCCAGACCCACGGACCGGGGGGACTGGCCAAAATCTGGGTCGCGGGTTCCGTTCCCCGAGCAACGAGTTCCCAAAGGCCCCCGGCGAGAACAAGGAGGGCCGCCAGGAGGACCCCTCCCCGCAGCGCCAGGCTTAAGAGGAGGGCCATCCTTCACCCCCGAAGCCCTTGGGCCACCATCTCCAGGCCCAGGAGGACGATGACCCCGGTGAAGAGGAGCCTGAGCCTAGCCACTTTGGCTCCTGGAAGGATCCGGGCGCCCAGAAGGGCGCCTGCCAGCACCCCCAGGACCACGGGGAAAGCCAGGTCCGGATGGATGAAGCCGTTTTTTACGTAGATGCCGGCGCTGGCGGCGGCGGTGACCCCGATCATGAAGTTGGAGGTGGTGGTGGAGACCTTGTAAGGGAGCCCCATGACCCGGTCCATGGCCAGAACCTTCACCGCTCCCGAGCCAATGCCGAGGAGCCCCGAGAGAACCCCTGCAAGCCCCATGAGGAGGAAGCCGGGGAGGACCCGGCGCACGGGGTAAGGAACGGGTCCCCGGGGGCCCGGGTAAGTGCTGGGAAGGCGCAGGCGCACCGCTAAGGGGTCGGAGGGGCTGGGGTCGGGATGCCCCTCCCGCTCCCGGTGCCTAAGCCCCGTGTAGGCGGCGTGGAGGAGGACCAAACCAAAGAGGGTGGCCACCGCCCGGTGGGGCAGGAGGGCGGTGAGGGTGGCCCCCGCCACCGCTCCCAGGGTGGTGGCCACCTCCAGGAGCATGCCCACCCGCAGGTTGGTGAACCCTTCCCGCACGTAGGCCGCCGCCGCTCCGCTGCTGGTGGCGATGACCGAAACCAAGGAAGCTCCCAGGGCCAGCTTCAGGTCCACACCGAAGAGGAGGGTGAGCATGGGCACCAGGACCACCCCGCCTCCCAACCCCGTCAAGGCCCCCACCAGCCCTGCCCCAGCGCTTCCTAAAAGCAGGAGGAGGGCGAAGTCCAGATAGCTCATGCCCTGAATCTACCCCAGGACCCCCACGGGGCCGCTGAAAGGCCCCGAAACCACGAGCTTGCCGCCCTCGGCTTTCACGGGGAGGAGGGGGAGGGGCCTAGGGGGTGGTCCTCCCACCACCTGGTCGGTGTAGGGGTTGTACTCCCCCCCGTGGCAGGGGCACTGCATGATCCCCTGCTGGTGCCAGAGGCTCACGATGCACCCCAGGTGGGTGCAGACCGCCGAGTAGACCACCACGTCCCCCGCCGCGTACCGGGCCACCTCCGGGGCCATACGCTTCCGGTCCAGGCGGAGCACCAGGAGGGTGCCCTTGGGGTCGCCGCTCCGCACCACCCCGGTCTTGGGGTCCATGGGGTAGGCCAGGAGGGGCGGCCCTCCCAGGGGTAAGGCGGTGGGGTCCAGGGGCTGCCCCTGGGTGTGTCCGGTGGCGTGCACCAGGATGTCCCCCACCTGGGGAGGGAGCCGGTCGGGGCTTTGGCTTGGCTTGGGGATGAGGTCCTTGGCCACCAGAAGGGCCGACAGGGTGGCAAAGCCGATGCTGGTGCCCATCAGGGCGAGCATAAAGCGCCTTTCCTGTCTGAGTTTGGGATCCTCTTGCTCCATGTCTATGCCCTCCTTATCCGATAGTCCCGCCCCTCCCAGCGGCCCTCCTCCGGGTAATAGAGGGTGAACTCCAGGCTTCCGTGGCCCTCCAGGTCCAGAAGCACCCCGTGGAGGCCAAAGGGCAGGGGCTCGCTCTCTACATCCCGCACCTCCTTCCAGCCGTCAAAGCCCAGGTGGAGGAGGAAGGGACGTCGCTCCTCCACCAGGAGGCGCTCCCCGGGGGCCAGGGCCTCGAGGGGCACCTCCCGCCGGAAGTGGCGTACCCGGGGCTTCGGCCTGCCCTCCAAGTAGCGGGCGGCCACGCGGCCCAGGCGTTCGGGGGGGCCTTTGCCCCTCGCCCAGGCCAGGTAGAGCTTCAGGTACTCCGCGTGGGCCCAGACCAAAGGCTGGGCGCTTCCCGTGGGCTTTCCTGGGAAGAGGTTCCGCTCGGGGATGGGAGCGTCGTCCCACACCTGCTCGGGGATGAGCCCTCCTCTCCCCGTCCCCCCCGCCATGGAGCGGAGGTAAGGAAGGAGGTCCTCGCCCAGGAGGAAGGCGGCCATCCCCCGCTCCCCGGTAAGGAGGGGCCAGGCCCGGCCCTTCCCCGTGCTGTCAAAGGGGTGGCCGTCCTCGTGTTCTCCGTACCCGTCCTCCGGGTAGCGGTGGTAGAAAAGCCCCGTGGGGGTTTCCACCCGGAGGAGGGCGTCGGCGAGGCGTAGGGAGTCCAGGACCCTGGGGTCCTGGGGAGGCCTCAGGCCCAGGCGGAGGAGGGCCAGGAACTCCAGCCCCACCAGGGCGGCGGGCTCGAGGCTCACCCCCGTCCGGTTCTTGACCTCTACCCGGCCCCGGGGACCCAGGGGTCCGGGAGGGGCGATCCTCACGTAGTGGCCTCGAGTGCCGTGGGAGCGATCCAGCGCGGTGCCCTCCACATAGGTCCACTCCTCCACGCGGGCGTTCCAGCAGTCCGCCAGGGAGAGGGCGTACTCCGCCTCCTCCCCCTCCAGAAAGCCGTAGAGGGCGGCCGCCGCCAGGGCGGCGATGGTGGTGGCCAGGGTGAAGGGGGAAAGCCCCGGGTTCTCCTCCCAGCGGTCCTGGGGGCTCACCGGTCCTTCCCGGGCCAGGAAGCCTGCCGCCCGCCGCACCAGGGTGCGAGCGGTCTCTAGGGGAAAGGCCCCGTTCAGCCCGCCCCGCTCCTTTAAGGCCGCCACCAAGAGAACGGGCAGGGCCGTCTCGTCCAGCTGGATTCCCTGCCAGTAAGGACGGCCTTCCGGGAAGAAGTTCTGGGGCCAGTGCCCGTCTTGCTCCTGAGTGGCCGCCAGATAGGCGAGGACGGTGCGGACCTCCTCTTCCCGCCCTAGGGTCAGGTAGGCGAAGGCCGCCTCCACCGCGTCCCGGGTCCAGACCAGGTGGTATCCCCCGGGGTCGTCCCGGGTGTTGCCCCAGGGGACCGAGAGGCTCGCCACCAGGGCACCGGGGTAGGTGCGGTCCTCGTGGGCCTTCAGGACCAGGAAGGAGCGGCGGGCGAGGGCCTGGAGTTCAGGGTCGGGACCCTCGAGGTCCAGCCCTTCCAGAACCCCCTGCCAGAGGGCGCGTACCCTCGCCCGCACCGTCTCGAGCCCCTCGGCGAGGGCGCTTTTCGCCAGGGTCTTGGCCCCTTCCGGCGTGGTGGCGAAGGCCAGGGCCAGGGTCCCCTTGGCCTCCAGCACCTCCCCCATGAGGGCCACGTTCCCGTCCTCGGCCCGGGGGAAGGTCCAGGTCATGGCCCCGTTTTGGGCGAAGTCCTGCCAGCCGTCGGAGAAGCCCACGTACCCGGCGCTTCCCCGGGCGAAGGGGCCCACGAGGGCCAGGGCCTCCTCCTCCTTCGCTGCCAGCAGGGCCCCCGCCTCCACCCAGGCGGTGTTGCCCCATCCGTTTCCCCCCAGGTGCGGGGCCAGGAGCGGGTAGAGGCGGAAGCCCTCTCCCTCGAGGCGGAAGCCGATGAGGAGGGCGTCCCTTCTGGGGTCGGGGACGAAGGCCAGGTGGAGGCGGTACCCCTCCTCCTCGTGCACCACCTCCACCAGGGGGAAGGCGGGGTCCTCCTCCAGGATCCGGTAGCGGGCCACCCGCTTCACCTCCGCCCAGAAGCCTTCCCGGGCCACGATGAACCCCAGGTCGCGGATCTGGGGGCGGCCCACGCTCGGCCAGAAGACCTCGTTCAGGATGCCGTGCCCCAGGGTGAACCAGAGGCGGCTCGTGCCCAGGGCGGTGCCCACCCGGTCCTTGTCGCTCGTGGCCCAGGTGGGAGGGATGCCGGGTTTTCCAAAAGCTTCCATTTAGACCTCCTGATCGGTGATGAGGCGCACCCTGGGGGCCAGGATCCGCCGCGGCGGGAGGTCTTCTCCGGCCTTTAGTCGGCGCACGGCCTCTCGCTTGGCTTCCCCCAGGGCCAGAAAGACCACTTCACCTGCCGTGGAGAGGGCCTTGGGGGTGAGGGTGAGGCGTAAGGGAGGGGGCTTGGGGCTGTTCCGCACCACCTCCACCAGGCGGGGGCTTTCCAGGGCGGGGTGGCCCGGAAAGAGGCTTGCGGTGTGCCCGTCTTCCCCCAGGCCCAAGAGGGCGAAGCCTAAGGGAAGAAGCGCCTGCACCCGGGCCTCCATCCGCCTTTGGGCTTCCTCCGGAGGGAGGCCCAGGGGGAAGGGGAGGAGGTGGTCCGCCTGGGGGCCCAGGGCCTCGGCCACCCGGGCGAGGTTGGTGTTCCGGTCCTCGGGGGAGAGCCAGCGCTCGTCGGAAAGCACGAAGGTGGTGTGGAAGCGGAGCCCCCGGAGGGCCCGGTAGAGGGGGAGGGGGGTCTCGCCCCCGGCCAGCACCCCGGTGGCGGCGTGGGCCAGGCGGTCTAAAAGCCAAGCCAGGGCGGCCTCGAGGGCCTGGAGACGGGTGGGATAAGCTTCCACGGTCATGTGCACCATGCTGGCTTGCCTTGCCCTCACCCTTCCCCTCCTTCCCGCACCACCCCGTGGCCACCGAAGGCGTGTCGGAGGGCGGCGAGGACCCGGTAGCGTAGCCCCTCCCGGTCCTGGCTTTCCAGCCGGGCGAAGAGGGCCTGGGCGATGACGGGGAGGCTCACGCGTCTTTCCAGGGCCTCCATGAGGGCCCAGCGGGCCTCCCCCGTCTCGGCCACCACCGGGGCAATGCCCTCCACCCCCTCCCGCAGCACCTCGGCCAGAAGGTCCAGGAGGAAGCCGCGGACGATGGTGCCCTGGCGCCAGGCGGCCACCACTTGGGCGGGGTCCAGGCCCAGCTCCTTCCCGGCGGCGAGGAGCTCCACCCCCTCGGCGTAGGCCTCCATGAGGCCGTATTCCACGGCGTTGTGCACCATCTTGGCGTAGTGGCCAGCCCCTGGTCCTCCGGCGTGGACCAGGCCGCCCCCCTCCGGGGCCAGGGCCTCCAGGTAGGGCCAGAAGGCTTCCACGTGGGCCCCTTCCCCTCCCACCATGAGCCCATAGCCCTCCTCTTCCCCCCGCACCCCCCCGGAGACGCCCACGTCCACGAAGCCCACGCCCTTTCCCGCCAGGGCGCGGCTTCGGCGGAGGGAGTCCTTGTAGAAGCTGTTCCCCCCGTCTGCCACTAAGTCCCCCGGCCGTAGGAAGGGGAACAGGACCTCGAGGACCTCCTCCACCGCCGGGTGGGGGACCATGAGCCAGAAGAGCCGCGGCGGAGCCCCCTCCGTCAGGGCCTGGAGGTCTTCCCGAACCCACACCCCCGAGGCCTCTGCCCGCTCCCGGGCTCTAGGGTCGGGGTCGTAGCCCACCACCTTCAGGCCCTTCCGGTGCCAGCGGCGGGCCATGCCGAGGCCCATCCTGCCCAATCCGATCAAGCGCATCATGCCCCACCTCCCAAGGGAAGCCAGCGGTGCCCGGGCTCCAGGAGGCCCTGGGCCGAGGCCGGGCCCTCGCTTCCCTCCTCGTAGATCTCCGGCTTCCCCTCCCGCCAGGCCCTAAGCACCGGGTCCACGATGGCCCAGGCCGCCTCCACCTCCTCCTCCGAGGGGAAGTGGCTCAGGTCGCCTTGGAGGACGGCGAGGAGCTCCTCTTCATAAGCTGTGTGTTCCGGGGTCCCCTCGGGGCGGAAGCGGAGGGTGTGGGGCTCCAGGCCCTTCCCGCCCAGAGCCCTGCCGAAGAGGGTGAGGTCCAGGCCCACGCCGGGGCCCAGCCAGAAGACCAGGTACCCCCGGTCCACCTCCCCGAAGCACCCTGGGGGCACGGCCCGCAGGGCCAGGGCCACGTAGCCTGCGTCCTTGGCCAGGCGCTTACCGCTTCGCAGGTAGAAGGGCACCCCTTGGAAGCGCCAGTCGTCCACGTAAAGCTTCAAGGCAGCGTAGGTTTCGGTGCGGCTTTCCCTGGGAACCCCCTCCTCCTCCCGGTAGCCCCGGTACTGGCCGCGGGCGGCGAAGCCCTGGGCCCCGTCGGGGATGGGGCGGACCGCCCGGAGGATTTCCACCTTCCGCGCCCGTAACGATTCAGCGGACAGGCGGGCGGGCGGCTCCATGGCGGTGAGGGCGAAGACCTGCATCAGGTGGTTCTGGAGCATGTCCCTTAAGGCCCCGGCCCCGTCGTAGTAGGCGGCCCGTCCCTCCAGGCCCAAGGTCTCGGCGTAGGTGATCTCCACCCACTCCACGTGGCAGCTTCGCCACAGGGGTTCCAGGAAACGGTTGCCGAAGCGGGTGGCCAGGAGGTTTTCCACCGCCCATTTGCCCAGGAAGTGGTCCATGCGAAAGATCTGCTCCTCCCCAAAGTGGCGGTGGAGGGCCCGGTTCAGGGCCTGGGCCGAGGCCAGATCGGTGCCGAAGGGTTTTTCCACCACCAGCCTGCGGAAGCCGGTTCTCTCCTCGGCCAGGCCCAGTGCCCCCAGGGCCTCCGCCGCTTGGGCGAAGAGGGCAGGGGGGAGTGCGAGGTAGAAGACGGCGTCCCCCTCGAGGCCCTGTAGGCCCCGAAGCCCCTCCGGGGTGAGCTCCGCCTGAAGGTAACGGGTCCTTTTGCGGAGTGCGGGCCAGGCTTCCAGCGCCACGCCCGGTAGGGTCTTGAGAAAGGCCTCCATCCGGTCTAGGGCTTCCTCCTCTTTCCAGGCCTCCTTGCCGAGGCCGAGGACCTCGAGGTCCCCCACCTCCCCCCGGGCCCAAAGGCGGAGGAGGGCGGGGACCAGGAGCCTGCGGGCCAGATCCCCCGTGAACCCAAAGATCACCAGCTTCATGGCTTCACCGGTTCCACCCTCTTGGTCTCGTCCAGCACCTTGGAAGTGTAGGCGCCCAGGCCCGCAGGCGGGGGCAGGTGGTCCTTAAGGACGAAGTCGGGCCGAGGCTGGCTGTCCACGAAGGCGGCGATGTCCCTCGCCTCCTCCGGGGTCAGGTTGGGGTTGCCCAGGGGCATGGCCCCGTGGAGGAAGGCGGCCAGGTTCTTCCAGTTGGCCATCCCCGCCCCGGCGTTGTAGGAGCGGGGGCCCCAGAGCGGGGGTCCCACCTGGCCCTCCCCCTTCTGCCCGTGGCAGACGGCGCACTTCTGGGCATATAGGGCCTGGCCTCGGTTGGGATCGGCTCGGGTCCAGTCCACCTGGAGGGGCTTCAAGGCGTTGGGCCCCGTGGGGCTCTTGGGGTTCATCTTCAGGGGCATGCCCTGGGAGAGGGAGGCGATGTAGGCTTCCAGGGCCACCATGGGGGCGCTTCCCAAGGGGGGTAGCGTCCCGTTCATGCTCCGCATGAAGCAGTCGCCGATGCGGTTTTGCAAGCTAATGACCGCCTTCTCCCGGGGAGAGTAGGCAGGGAAGGCGGTGGCCGTGCCCACCAAGGGCAGGGCCTTGAGGTTGGTGCCCCCGTCCAGGTGGCAGGAGGTGCAGTTGAGGGCATTCCCCACGTAGGGCTTGGATAGGGGATGGTCCTTGGTATGGAGGAAGATTTCCTTCCCCAGGGCTACCACCTGATCCAGGGGCTCGGGGAAGTCCGCGGGCAGGGCGGGGTAGGATCCGGGCTGGGCGCCTGCGGCCTGGGGCGTGGGTCCCGCCCCCTCCTTCGCCCGCAGGTAGGCCAGGGCGAAGTAGAAGCTGGTGAACCCTAGGCCCACCAGGACCACCGTCATCAGGGTGAGGAGGGTGTCGTAACCTCGCTTCACCGCGCACCTCCGCGGCCGTAGGGCATAGGGACGTACTGGACGCTGGGCCTACGCATCTGGGCCTGGGGGTAGAGCTCCATGAGCTGGTAGACTTCCCGAGGCATCGCCGTGGACACGGGGAGGCCCAGGCCCCGGGCCTCCTCCACGGTGATGGGGTAGTCGTGGGTCCAGGTGCCCTGGGAGAGGAGCCGGGCGGTGGTGCGGGCCTTGTCGGGGTCCATGTGCTTGGCGAGGAGCTTCTCTGCCACCTCCGCCACCTGCTTCATGGCCTTGGCGGCGATGTCCGCCTTGAGGAGGGTGGCGTCTTCTATCTTGTCCAAGGGCTTGGTCTGTACCAGGGCGAGGAGGCTCGCCGCCGGGTACTCCCCGATCTGGGGGTCAATGGGCCCTAAGACGGCGTTTTCGTCCATGACGATCTCGTCGGCGGCCAGGGCGATGAGGGTCCCTCCGGACATGGCATAGTGGGGGACGAAGACCGTGACCTTGGCGGGGTGGCGGAGGAGGGCCAGGGCGATCTGCTCCGCCGCCAGGACGAGCCCGCCCGGAGTGTGGAGGATGAGGTCGATGGGAACCTGGGGATCGGTGAGGCGGATGGCCCTCAAGACCTCCTCGGAGTCGTCCACGTCGATGTAGCGCACCACGGGGACCCCCAGGAGGCTAATGGCCTCCTGCCGGTGGATGAGGGTGATGACCCGGCTTTGCCGCTTTTTTTCCAAGGCGAGGAGCGTCCGGGTCCGGGCGGCCTCCAAGGCCTGGCGCTGGAGGTAGGGGCTCAGGAAGGTAAAGATGAGGAAGAGCCAGAAGAGGCCGTTGAGAAGCTCTCCCGGGCTCATGGCTTGCCCCCTTCCGGGACCACCCGCACCTCCAAGGTCTTTCCCTGCCGCCACACCTTAAGGGTCACCGCCTGCCCCGGCTTGAGGTTGGCGATGAGGTTGGCGAGGTCCGGGGGGGCCACCAGGGGGTTGCCGTTGGCCTCGAGGAGCACGTCCCCGTCCACCCCCACCTGGGCCTCCTGCCCCCCGGGGCCCATCAGGGCGACGAACCGGGTGGCCCCCCGGAGCCCGGCCTTGGCCGCGGGGGAGCCCGGGTCCACCTTCTCCACCATCAGGCCCTCCGGGGGAAGGCCGTACTGGCTGAGCACCTCCGGGGGAAGCGCGGCCAAGGGGAAGACCTGGACCCCGAGCCGGGGCCTCCGGGCCAGGATCTCGGCCTCCGTCACCTGCTTGCCCGCCCGCATCTCGGGGAGCCACGCCTTCACCAGGTTGATGGGGATGGCGAAGCCGATCCCCGAGTACTGGGGGGCCCCCACCTGGCCTGAAGGGGAGAGGATGGCGGTGTTGACCCCGATGACCTCGCCCCGGGAGTTCAAAAGGGGCCCCCCGGAGTTTCCCGGGTTGATGGGGGCGTCGGTTTGGATGAGCTTGGGCACCAGGGGGTCCACCGCCCCCGGGTTCTGGCGGATGGCGGACACCACCCCCGTGGTCACGGTGAACTCCAGGCCGAAGGGGTTGCCGATGGCGATGGCCTTCTGGCCTACCAAGACCCGGTCCGAGTCCCCCAGGGGAAGCACCACCTTGGGCCGGACCCCCACCTTCAGGAGGGCCAGGTCCAGGGCGGGCACCGCCCCCACCACCTTGGCGGAATAGCGCTTGGGGTCCCCGTAGAGCCGCACCCGGACCTCGCTCGCCCCCTGGACCACGTGGTAGTTGGTGAGGATGTGGCCCTCCGGGTCGATGAAGAAGCCCGAGCCCGTCCCCACCTGGGGGGGCCGGAGGAAGGGTTCCAGGAAGGGGGCGAACTGCGGCGGGACGTTGGGGGGAAGGGTCTGCCCGGGGATGAGGCTTTCCACCAACACCACCCCGGGGCCGTACTTGGCGGCGATCTCCACGGTGTTGGCCTCGTCGGGGAGGAGGCCCTGGGAAGAAGGGGCGACCGGGGTTCCCTGCCCCTGGCCGTCCACCCGGTCCAGCCCCCACCAGACCAGGACCCCCGCCAAGAGAAGCGCTGCCAGGGTTCCCGTAACGCCTAGTTTGCGAAGCATACTGTTGCCTCCTTTCTCTCTCGGAGCCCTACCCTATGTTAGCCCCTTTCCCTCCCCGCCGCTACCCCCTCCTTAAGGGGCGGGCACGGTGATGAGCCAGCCCACGGCGGCCCCGGCCAGGGGGTGGGAGAGCCACCCCGTCTGGTGCCGCGCGCCCAGGTGGTAGACCCGGACGACGGGCTTCACGGGGTTCGGGCTTACCTGGGGCGGGTCGGTGAGGGCCACGTCGTAGTAGCCCGCCTTCTCGTTGATCCCCTCGCCGTAGAAGCTCAGGTGGAGGGGCTTGCTGAAACGCAGGACTCGCTCCCCCGTCTTGAGGTCGGTCACCCTGAGGGCGAAGGCGTAGACCACCCGTTCCCCCTTGGGGGCGTAGGCCTGCCAGAAGGCGGGGTCCCCCAAAAGGAGCTCCAGCCGCACGGGGTCTTGGCCGAAGGCCTGGTCGGGCGCGGTGAGGATCAGGCGGCCCAGGCCCAGGCGCAGGTAGTCCCAAGGGTTCAGGACGATGGAGGCCACCACTTGGGGGAAGCCGTGCTGGGCGGGGTCAGGGGCCTGGACCGGTTGGGCCAGGGCGAGGCCTGCGCCGAGGGCGGTGAGCCAGAGGTACTTGCGCATCCTTCATCACCTCCATCCGGCATCCTGCTCCCAGGGGCTAAAGCGGAGCTGAAACCCTTCTTCACGGAGCTCACAAGGATTTCATTCCTCTTCACCCTTGGAGAGGAAAGTTAAGGCCATGTTTCCACGGCGTCTTCTGGTGGCGGTGTCCCCGGGGCGGGGAGAGGTGCTTGTCTTGGCCCTCGCTCGCACCTTAAGCGGTTGGGGAGCGAGGGTTACCCTGGCCCACGTGGCCGACGTGGCCCCTGCGGTCTTGGGCCTCGAGGGCCTGGACCCGGAGGAGGTGAGGGAGGCCTTCCGCCAGGCAGGGCGGGCCTACCTGGCTAAGGTGCAGGAGCGGGCCCGGGGGATGGGCCTCGAGGCGGAGACCCTCTACCTAGAGGGCCCCGTGGGCCCCGCCCTGCTCCAGGCCGCGCGCGAATACGATGCCCTCCTGGCGGGTGCCCGGGACCACACCCTCTTAGGGGCCCTCCTCCTGGGTTCGGTGGCCCTTTACCTGGTGCACCACCTGGATCGGCCCCTCTTCCTGGCCCGAGGGGAGCTGGAGGAGGGGCCCGTGGGTCTCCTGGTAGAGGAGGGAGAGGCTGGGGAACGGGCTTTTGCCCTGGCCCTGGACTTGGCCCGGGCCTTGGGCCGTTCCCTCCGCCTTCTGGGCGCGGTACCCCATGTTCCCCTGGCGGAGACTCCTCCCGAGCTGGTTTTGGAGGAGGCGGCCCTCGAGGCGGGCGAAGTCACCGAGGAGCGGAGTTTACTGGAACGCCTCGCCGCTCGTGCCCGGACCGAGGGAGTGGTGGCAGAACCCTTGTTCCTACGGGAGCGGCCCTTCGCCCTTCTCAAGGAAGAAGAGGCCAGGCTGGGCCTCTTGGTGGTCCCTCACCACCCCCAGGCGCTTTGGGAAGAGGTGGTCTTCCCCGACACCTCGGTGCGGGCGGCCCTCCACCTGCACAGGCCCTTGGTCCTGGTTCCCTAACCTTCATCCCTCGGCGCTCCCTCCTGCCAGGGCCCTGGCCAAAGCCTCCCGCACCCGCTCCAGCGCTTCCGGGTAGGCCTTAAGCCCTTCTCCCGGCCTCTCCGCCCGGCGGAGCTCTTCGTCCAGGAGATGCTCCAGCGCGGCGAGAAGGGCCGAGAGGCGCAGGGCGAGGAACCGTTCGGGGGCGAAAGCCCTTCCTCCTAAGGCGGTGCGGGCCGCTTCCTCCGCCTCCCGGAAAGCCCCTACCTCCAACCCAAGCCGCCGCCCTACCTCCAGAAGGTCCAGGAGGGCGGCGAGGGCGGGCTCTCCCTTGGGCGGCTCCCCGGGGGCGTGGCGCTGGAGGAGGCTTAGGGTGCCCCGGAGCTCCGCCCGAAGCCCTGAGAGGTGGAACTCCAGCACCTGGCGGTCCTGCTGGCACTTGAAGAGCTCGTAGCGGAGGACGGCGTTCTCCTTAAGGGCAGGGGAGGCCTCCCGGACCAACTCGGCGTTTTTCTGGCGCAACAACGCCAAGTCCGCCTCGAGGCGGGCCACCTTCTCCCTCAAAAGGTCTATCTCGGTTTCCAGACCCTCTTTGGGCCCCCTCGGGCTCTTGCGGCGGAAGAAGGCCATCCTAACCCACCCCCCTTCGGGCCAAGGGGACGAGGGAAAGGAGGGCCAGGGCCTCTAGGGCCAGGGCGGCCCAAGCGGCGTGGGCGGGGGAAAGGGCGTAGAGGTAGCCCATGAGAAGGCTCCCCAGGAGCCAGGCGACGCCAAAGGCCCCGTCAAAGAGGCCGTAGGCCCAGGCCGAACCCTGGGAGAGGTAGCCTACCCCAGCCCGCATCACGCTCTCCTGTAAGCCCAAGGCCCCTCCCCAAAGGGCGCACCCCAGGGCCCAGGCCCAGGGACCCTTCCCCATCAGGACAAGGGGTGTGGCCAAGGCGGCCAAGACGGGCACGAGGAAAAGGGTTTTAAACCCCACCCGTTCAAAAGCCAGGCCCCCCAGGAGGGCGAGGAGGGCATCGGTCCCCATAGCCAGGGCAAAGAGGAGGGGGATCCCTGCCGGGGGTGCCCCCAACCGCTCCAGGTGGAAGGCCAAGATCTGGAAGTGAGCGAAGCCCAAGGCGAAGAGGAGGGCAGAGGCCAGGTAGAGGAAGAAAGTCCGAGGAAGGGGTTCCCGTATAGAACGGGAAGGATCCTCGGGCTCGAGCCCCCGGACCCGCCAAAGGAGGAGCAAGGCTAAAAGAGCCGGCACCAGTAGAGCCGCGAAGCCCAGCCGGTACCCCCCTTGGGCCACGGCCAGGGCTACGAAAAGCGGACCGAGGAAGGCCCCTCCCTGGTCCATGAGCTCGTGAACACCAAAGGCCCGGCCCAGGCCCACCTCTTTGCCCACCCGAGCCAAGAGGGCGTCGCGCACGGGAGTCCTCAGCCCCTTGCCCAGCCTTTCCAGGAAGAGAAGGAGGCTCGCGGCGTAGGGGCTCCCTACCCAGGCCAGAGCGGGGAGGGCAAGGAGGTTGAGGCTGTACCCCAGGTAGAGAAGCGGCCAGGCCCGGCGCCCCTCCCCCAACTGCCCCGAGAGCAGGCGGACGGCATAGCCCAGAAACTCCCCTACCCCCGAGACCGCCCCCACCAGGAGGCTCGTAGCCCCCAAGGTTCCCAGGAAGGCCCCGGAGATGCCCCGGCCTCCCTCGTAGGTGAAGTCGGCCAGGAGGCTCACCAGGCCGATGGCCAACACGAAACGCCAAGCCGAGCTCACCGCTCCTCCTTGGGCAGGTAGCGGACCACCTCTACCCGCTCCAGGGTGACGAGCCCCTCTAGCACCATCCGGTCCAAGGTGGGAAGGAAGGCCCGGATCTTCTCCTCTTCGTCCACGATCTCCACCATGACCGGCAGGTCCTCCGAGAGCTGGAGGATCTTGGCGGTGTGGATGCGGGAGTGGGCCCCGTAGCCCATGAAGCCTTTGAAGACGCTGGCTCCGGCCAAGCCGAAGCGCTGGGCCTCGAGGACGATGGCCTCGTAAAGGGGTCTACCCTCGTACCGGTCCGACTCCCCCACGAAAACCCGTGGGAGCTTGGCCTCGCCTGCAAGCCGCATCCCTTTCACCTCGCCTTCCGGTAAAGCTCCAGGAGCTCCGCCTTGGTCTCCGGATCTAGGGGGAGCCCCTCCAGGGCGTGGAAGAGCTCATCCATGGGGTAGGCCACCCGGTGGAGGTGGATCCGGCCATCCTCGTAGAGGGCGAAACTAGCCCTTTGGTCCCCGTCCAGGGGCTGGCCCGCCGAGCCCGGGTTGACGAAGAGCTTTCCCCCAACGGTGCGCACAAAGGGCAGATGGGTGTGGCCGAAGACCACCACCTCCGCCCGGAGGCTCTCCGCCGCTTCCAGTAGGGCCTCCTCTCCCGCCTTGGGGTCCAGGCGGTAGTCGTAAAGGGGGTCCTGGAGGCTTCCGTGGACCAGGGCGAAGCGGGTGCCGTCGGCGGCCCACGCGGCGTAAAGGGGCAGGCTACGCAGGTAGGCGAGGTCCTCCGGGCGCAGCTCCTTTCGCGTCCACTCCAGGAGGGCCCGCGCCAGGTGGGCCTTGCGGGGGGTGGCCTTGGGGTCGGCGCCGAAGGCGGCGGCGTGGTCGTGGTTGCCCCGCACCGCTACCGCTCCGGTCCGCTTGAGCCAGGAGAGGACCCCCCGGGGACTTGGCCCGTAGTTCACCGCATCCCCCGCGAAGAGGACGGCGTCCACCCGCCCCACCGCCGCCACGATGGCCCTCAGGGCCCAGACGTTCCCGTGAAGGTCGCTCAGGATCAGGACACGCATCGCCTTATCTCCTCCCTCCGCTCCTCGTAGTCCCAAAGGCCCAGCACCCCACCCCACTCCGCCAGGGCTCGCAGGCAAAGCGGGCCTCCCCCGCTACCCGCAGAGGGACCAGGTACAGGCACGCTCGGGGGTGGGCGAGGGCCTCGGGGATGGGGCAGGCGCGGCACACCTCCGGGGTCACGAGCCGGTCCTCTTCGGCGCCGCAAAGCCCTTCGTGCCGGTAGGGGCAGGGAGGCCAGCCGTCCATGTGGACCTCAGTGGACCACCATGACTGCGCAGTGGGCGTAGCGGAGCAGAGTTTCCCCCGGAGGAGCATGCGCCGGCGCTCCGCCTCTTGGTGGGCGTAGCGGAAGGCCTCCGCCGGTAGGTCTTGGCCCTCCTTCAGGACCCCTTCCAGCTCCACGCCGATCTCGGCGAACTCCGGGAGCTGCACCACCGCTAGGGGCTTTTTCGCCGCCTCTGAGCCATTGGACCCTAAGAGGAGCTTACGGAGCATCCTCCGTCCCCCACGGCCTATGTCCAGGTCACGGATAGCCCGGAGGCAAGGGAAAACAGGGTCGCCGGTACCGCAAGACCGAGCCAAAAGGCCGCCACACCCCAGTCCATCGCTTCCCTCCTTTCCGGGTGGAAGGAAAAAGCCCCCACCCCTTTTGGGTAGGAGCCATCAGCCCCAGGGGGCAGTTTAGGCGGGCCCCATCGCCTTTGGAGCAAATATACCACGAAAACCCTGAAGCCGGTATGAAAGGGCCCTCACTTCTCGCCGAAGACCTGGCGCAATAGGTCCTCGCCGTAGGCCGTGGGCTCGGGAGGCGCGGGCAGGAGGCGGAAGGTGCGGGTGCCGTCGGGAAGCCGCTCCGCCTTGAGAAAAAGCGTTTTGGGGTCCTTCAGGAAGGCCGCCGCCAGGGAGTAGAAGTGGGTGACGAAGATCACCCGTACCCCGGCCTCCGTTAGCGCCCGCACCACCTGGCTCCCAAGCTCCGAGCCCTCGGGTTCGCTGGTGGCGGCGAAGCTCTCGTTGAAGAGGAAGAGGGGCCGCGCCGTGAGGTGGTCCACCGAGCCTTTGAGCCGCCTGAGCTCCTCCTCAAACTTCCCCGCCGCAAGCTCCCGGTCCTCCTCGCGCTTGAAGTGGGTGAATATCCCGTCCACGAGACCGCTCTCAAAGGCCTTCGCTCCCACGAAAAGCCCGGCCTGCATGAGGAGCTGGGCGAGGCCCAGGCTACGCAGGAAGGTGGTCTTGCCCCCCCGGTTGGCCCCGGTAATGAGGATGGGGTTTTTCCCGTGGGCCTCGAGGTCGTTGCCCATGGCGCTCCCTTGCCGGAGGGCCAGCCCCACGTCATAGAGGCCTTTAAAAGCCAGGTGGAGGCCCTCCCTGGGGGTGGGAAAGGCCAGGGGGAGGCCCAGGGCCTTAAGCCTCGAAGCCAGGCGGGAGGCTCCGAGGAGAAATCCTGCTTCTGCCCGCAAAGCCTCAAAGAAGCGGGCCACCTCTTCCACCGCTGTGGCCAAGGCCTTGGCTGCGGCCCAGGCGCCCTGCTCCCGGATCTCCCCCAGGATCCTCGCCCCGGACTCGTCCCGGGGGTGAAGGGTGAGGAGGTAGGTCCTGGGCCTACGGGCGAAGGGCCAGGGAAGCCTCCGGCCCTCGGGGGGAAGAAGGGCGTACCCCTCGCCCCGCCCTTCCGGACCGAGGCTGGCGGCCATCCAGATACCCTGGGGAAAGCGAAGGGCCTCGAGGTGGGCCTTGGCCTCCCGGAAGAAGTCAGGGGTGAGGACAGCGGAAAGCCTTGCCCGGAGGTCCAGGAAGGGGGTGTGGGCGAGGGGGGTGCGGTCAAGGAGGTCCAGGAGCCCCCGTAGGCCTCGGAGCAGGGCTTCCATCCCCTTGATGGCCCCGTAGAGATCGGGCCGGTCCCTGCGGTAGAGGCCATAGCTCTCCCGGCGTTTGGCCCTCAGGGTCTCGTCGGCCAGACGGTAGAGCCCCTCCGCGAGCCCCGGCCGCTCCAAGGCCTCCCGCACCGCCTCCTGGCGGTGGAAGAGGGTGGGGATATCGGTGCGGAGGCCTTGGGCCAAGACCTTCCGCGCCACCTCCACCAGGTAGGCGTCCCCTTCGGCCATAACCTCCAGGAGCGTTCCCAGCCCCAAGTCATGCTCCAGGTCCTCCCAGCCGAAGGGGAGGGGATGGCCTAGGTCCAGGTCACGGTCGGGGTAGAGGAGGCCTACCCTCATGGCCTACCTCCGAGGCGCTCCTTGAGGAGGGGGTAGGTGAGGCCGTGCTTTGCCGCCAAGGCCAGGGCGTAGGCCTTACCGTCCGCCGGCCTCTCAAGGATGCGGAAGGTTCGCCTGGCAGGGTCCTGGGGGTCCACCTCCGCCACCAGGCTAAGGGTGCCGGGCAGGCGGGCGAGCTCGTCCAGGAAGGTCACCACCACCGCCAGGCTTCCTTTGGCCCGGATCTTTTCCAGGAGGAAGTGCCCTATAAGGCGGGCGTCCAGGAGGGCGGCCGAGGCCAAGGGTTCGTTGAGGATGAGGAGGGAGCGCCCATCGGCCCGCTCCAATAGGGCCTTGAGCCGGTAGAGGTCCTTCTCCAGCTTGCTCTTCAGCTCCTCCGGGTTCTCCCGGGCCTCAAAGTGGGTGAGGACGGCACTGGGCAGGGAGAGCCGGGCCCGCCTGGCCGGCACCGGGAGGCCCAGGGCGGCCAGGTGGTGGAGCTGCCCCACCATCCGGGCAAAGGTGGTCTTGCCCCCCTGGTTGGGCCCGGTGACCACCAGGACCCTCGCCTCCTGGAAGCGGAAGCTGTTGCCCACGGGCCGCTTCCCTTGGGCGAGGAGCCTGGCGGCCAGGACCAGGTCGTAGCCTTCCTCGGCGAGGAAGGGCGGGGCCTCCGCCAGCTCGGGGTAGGTGAAGGGAAGGCCCACGGCCCGCAGCGGGGCCACGAAGTCCAGATAGGCCAGGAAGAAGCGGGCCTCTCGCTCCAGCCGGGCAAGGGTGGGGTCCAGGAAGCCCTGGTGTTCCCGAAAGAAGGCCTCGAGGCGGCGGAAAGCTTCGGGAAAGAGGAGGGCGAGGTGGTCCAAGATCCACTCCTCCACGTGGTTGAGCCAGGGTCCCGGGGGAAGGGTTTCTTCCCGGAAGGAGACGGGTTCCCCGCCGAAGAAGGGCCGGAAGATGGCCTGTACCCGCTCGCCGTAGTCTTCCTCGCCTCCGTAGGCTCTGAGGGCCAGGCGTCCCTCGTGCACGTGGAGGACATAGCGGAGTTGGCGCAGGGCCCCCTGGGTCGTTTCCAGGTCCTCCTTAAGCCGGAGGAAACCCACTCCCTTGCGGTAGGCTTCCAGGTAATCCCGGTAGGCGCGAAGCCCTTCCGAGCGCAAGGGATGGCGGACGAGGCCTTCCGCCAAGGCCTCCACCCCTTCCAGATAGGCCGAGGCGGCCTGGAGGAAATAAAGGCGGGCCTGCCAGGGGTGACGGGCCTGGGCCGCCCGTTTGAGCCGCGCCCTTACCCCCTCCACGGCCCGGAAGTAGTGGTGGAAGGCTGCCGAGAGCCCCTTTCCCTCCAAATCCCGAGCCACCTGCTGCCGGTGGAGGACGCCTTCCCGCTCCCTCAGGGGCCTACGGAAGACCTCCTCCAGGCTCATCCCTAGATGGGCGGCGAAGAGCTCTTTTTCCAGCTCGTCCAACAGGAGGTCCTTGAGGTGGGCCGGAGCCTCTTCGGGCCCCTGGGCGGAGCCTAGCAGGCTTGGCGAAACCCCTTCCGCCTTCTCCATGGCTCCTCCAAAAGGGAGACCCCTACCGGGTTCGCCGGTAGGAGTCATCAGCCCCGGTGGGCGGTTCAGGCGGACTCCATCGCCCTACACCCAGCCTAGCAAAGGGCGCCTCCCTTGTCTAGGGCTTCTTGGGGGCCGGCGCGGAGGCCGCCTTTACGGGGACCAGGTTTCCGTCCTTGCCCAGGGCCACATGCCGGTTCTTGAGGAGGGTGCCCAGGGTGTAGTCCTTCTTGCCCACCTTCACTACCAGTTCTTCCAGGGAGGTGGCCTTCTGCACCACCGGGTAGCGGTAACTGGCCTTGGGGAGCTTGAAGACCACGTAGGCCACCTTTTCCAGGGCCTCCGGCCCAGGAAGGGTGCCCTTGCCCCCTTCCCAAAGGGCCATTCCATGGGCGTCCTCCAGAACCAGCACCGTGCCCGCAGGGAGCACCCTCGGGGGGAAGACCAAGCTCACGTGAATCTTCCCCTGGGTGGCCGGGGCGGCTAGGGCCATCGCCGATGCCATGAGGAGCCAGACCATCCTCTTCATCCTTCACCTCCGGAGCTTCCCGCTCCGGAAGGGAGCCTAGGCCCTTTGCCTGAATCGGGCCTGAAGAGGAGGCGGGCGCGGAAAGGAGGCCCTGGGAGGAGCTGGAGGGCCCCTCCCAGGGCCTCCGCCACCTGGCGGGCCACCCGGAGGCCTAGGCCCTCCTGCGTTGGGGCCCTCGGCCCCCGGCCTTGGTCCTCCACCTCCAGGTACACCCCTTCCTCTTCCCGGCCCACCCGGAGGCGGATGGGTCCCTGGCCGTGGAGAAGGGCGTTTTGCACCAGGTTGTTCAGGGCCCGCTCTAAGAGCCTGGGATCGGCCCACACCCGCGTGGACTCCCCCTCGAGGCCAATCTCCCTCCCCCGGGCCACGGCCAGGGGCTGGAAGCGGTCAAAGGCTTCAGAGAGAAGGGCGTAGAGGTCCACCTCGGCGAGCCTCAGGTCCTGGGCCCCGGCCCGGGAAAGGGCGAGGAGGTTTTCCGCCAGGGCCTCGAGGCGCTCGGCCTGGGCCTTGAGGCGCCTTAGGGCCTCCCGGTCCACCCGCTCCTGGGCCAAAAGGCTTTCCAGCCCCACGCGGAAGGCCGCCACCGGGGTCTTCAGCTCGTGGCTGGCCAAGGCTAAAAAAGCCTGTTCCCGGGTCCGCTCCTCCTTGAGGGTGGCCAGGAGGCGGGCAAAGGCCTGGGCCAGGCGGGCCACCTCGTCCCGCCCGGGGGTGGGGCCGGGGGGTTGGAAGCGGGAGGCCGCCTCGGCCAGGCGCTTGAGGGGGGCCAGGGCGGGGCCCAGGAGGAGGTAGGCCAGGCCCCCGGAGAAAAGGCCCGCCAGGAGGAGAAGGGGAAGGCCCAGGCGGAGGTAGATGAGGGCCAGGCGCTCCACCACTCCCAGGGGCTGGGCCACCACCACCTTCAGGTCCTCCCGTTGGAGGGCCAAGGCCCTCCAGCCCGCCACGCTCACGGCCTTTCCCGGGGCCACGCTCTTCACCAGGGTGGGCGCCCCGGGAAGCCCCCCCTGCCAGACAGACCTCTCCCCCTGGTAGATCCAGGCGGCGGCGGGGAAGTCGCCGAAGAGCAGATCCGCCTCCTCCTCTGGAGGCACCTGGCGGTCGGGCTCGGTCAGGGCCTCCTGCAACAGGGTGTGGGCCTGAAGGCGCAGGGTGCGGTCCATCTCGGCGAGGGCCAGGCGGGAGAGGAGGAGGCTAGAAAGGAAAAGGCCCAAACCCAACCCCAAGAGGGCCACCAGTCCCGTGAGGAGGGCGATGCGGCCCCGGAGGCTCATCCCGGGATGCGGTAGCCGAGTCCCCGCACCGTTTCTATCAGCTCCTCTCCCAGCTTCTTGCGCAGGTTCTTCACGTAGACCTCTACGAGGTTGGACTCCCCCTCGTACCCCGGCCCCCACACCCTTTCCAGGATCTCTTCCTTGGCGAAGAGCCGGCCCCGGTTCAGGAGGAGGAGCTCCAGCACCTGGTATTCCTTGGCGGTGAGGGTGACGGGGGTCCCCCCTCTGAGCACCCGGCGCGCCTCCACCTCTAGGACCACGTCCCCCGCTTCCACCCGGGTGGGCCGCACCTCCCCACGCCTCAGTAGGGCCCGGACCCGGGCGATGAGTTCCGGGAGGTGGAAGGGCTTGGTGAGGTAGTCCTCCCCCACCTCCAGCCCGCGCAGGCGGTCCTCCAAGGCGTCCTTGGCGGTGAGGAAGAGGATGGGGCTTTGGATGCCCGCCTGGCGGAGGTCGCGGGCGAAGCGAAGGCCCGCCTCATCCCCCTCGGGGAGCCTCACGTCCAGGACCAGGGCGTCCAGGGGTTCACCGAGGACTAGGCCCCAGGCCTCCTCTTCCCCTCTGGCCCAAAGGACGCGGAAGCCGTGCTGCTCCAAAGCCTCCGCCACCGCCTGGCCCAGGACGGGGTCGTCCTCGAGGAGGAGAAGGCGCGCCATACTAGAGCCCGAGGGACTTCCTAAGGGCCAGGACCTTCTCCGGGGTCAGCCTCTTGGCCCGTTCCTTGGCCACCTCGCTGGCCTCGTAGGGCTTGAACCCCTTAGGGGGCTTGTTGCCAAAGGCCTGGGTCACGTAGTTCAGGATGGCGGCCACCTCGGCGTCCTTAAGTTGTGGACCCCAGGCGGGCATGGCCCCGTTGTAGGCCTGGCCCTTCACCCGGATCTGGCCCTGGAGCCCGAAGAGGATCAGGTCCAGAAGGTAGGTGCGCCCCTCCTTCTTGGCCAGGATCTCCGGCACGTGCCCCGCCAAAGGGGGGAAGGCCCCGGGGAGGCCCTGGCCGTTTGCCTGGTGGCAGGTGGCGCAGTGCTGCCCGTAGAGGGCCTGGCCGTTTTGGGCCAGGGCCAGGCCTAGGCCGAGGGCCAGGACCGCATACGCCCACTTCCGCTTGCCCATGCTTCACCTCCAGGCTTTTAGTATGCCACCGCACCTGAAAAGAGGCTGAAGCTCCTTCCCAAGATGGGGGTGTATACTGGGCGCTATGGGATTAGGCTTACCTAAATCCCGACCCTGGTGGTGGTACTTGGGCCCGGGGTTCCTGGTTTCCGTGGGCTACATGGACCCCGGGAACTGGGCCACGAGCCTCGAGGCGGGAAGCCGCTACGGCTACAGCCTCCTCTTCGTGGTCACCCTGGCCAGCGCCATGGCCGTCCTCTTCCAGGCCCTGGCGGCCAAGCTGGGGGTGGCCACAGGGCGGGATTTGGCGGAGCACCTTAGGGCCCGCTACCCCGGCCGCTTCGGCCGCCTCCTCTTCCTCACCGCCCTCCTGGCCATGGTGGCCACCGACCTGGCCGAGTTCATGGGTATGGCCGTGGCCCTGAACCTCCTCTTCGGCCTACCCTTGGTCCTCGCTGCCTGGCTCACCGTTTTGGACGTCTTCCTGATCCTTCGCCTGGAGCGGTTCGGCTTCCGGGCGGTGGAGGGGGCCATCGCCTTCTTGGTAGGGGTCATCGGCCTGGCCTACGTGGCGGAGCTCTTCCTGGCCAAGCCTGCCCTCCCTGGGCTCTTGCGCCATGCCTTCCTCCCCGACGGAAACCTCCTGGACCCCGGGGGCCTCTACGTGGCCCTGGGCATCCTGGGGGCCACGGTCATGCCCCACAACCTTTTCCTGCACTCGGCCCAGGTGAAGACGAGGCTGGGGGAGGCCCGCAAGAGGGTCTACCGCCTCCTCCTCCTGGACACGGTGCTGGCGCTCTCGGGGGCTTGGCTGGTGAACGGGGCCATCCTGGTGGTGGCGGCGGCGGTCTTCCACCAGAGGGGCTTGGTCATCGCCGACCTGGCCCAGGCCTACCACACCCTGGCTCCCCTCCTGGGCCCCCTGGCGGCCCTGGCCTTCGGGGTGGGCCTCCTGGCCAGCGGCCTTTCCAGCACCACCACGGGCACCCTTGCCGCCCAGGTGGTGGTGGAGGGGTTCCTAAGGGCGAGGAGCCACCCGGCGAGGCTCCGCCTCCTCACCCGGCTCTTCGCCGTCCTGCCCGCCTCTTTCGCCCTCACCCTGGGGGCCTCCCCTATGGCCCTCATCGTCCTCTCCCAGGTGGTCCTCTCCTTCCAGCTTCCCTTCGCCCTTTTTCCCCTAGTCCGGCTTACCGAGGACCCGGGGGTGATGGGTTCCCTGGTCAACCCCCCCTGGGTGCGGGCCCTGGCCTGGGCGGGAGCCCTCTTGGTCCTGGGGCTCAACGCTTTTCTCCTGTGGCAAGGCCTTGTGGGCTAGGCTTCAGCCTGGATTCAGGAGGCAAGCTTAGACTGTCCCCGATGAGAAGGTCTATCCCTGCCTTGCTCCTAAGCTTTTGGGGCGTCCTTGCCCTCGCCCAGGGTCCCTTGGGGAAGGGCCTGGTGGTGGCGGACGCCGGCAACCACCGCCTGGTGGAGCTTTCGGGCGAGGGCCGCCTGGTGCGAACGGTTCCCCTCCCGCCCCCCTTCCGTTACACCGACGACGTCTTCTTCGCCCCCGGGGGGAAGGTGGCCTACATCACCGACCCCGAGGTGGATGCGGTGGCGGCGGTGAGCTACCCGGAGGGGAGGCTCCTTTGGGTTTACGGAAAGCCCGGCCGCCCGGGTAAGGGCCCGGGCCAGCTGGATAACCCCGACGACCTGGTGCCCCTGCCCTCGGGGCTCCTTGCCGTGGCCGACATCCGCAACTGCCGGGTCCTCCTCCTCACCCAGGAGGGCCAGCTCGAGCGGGTTCTGGGCCATACCGGGGTCTGCCGCAACGCCGATGGCTACTTCAACAAACCCAATGGAGCCTTTCCCTTGGGCCAGGACCGCCTCCTGGTGACGGAGATCGTGGGCGGGGACGTGGCCGTCGTGGACCTCCAGGGGCGCCGCCTCAAGACCCTCCCCCTCCCCGCCCGTTACCCCTCCGACACCAACCTCACCCCCTGGGGCACCCTCCTGGTGGCGGACTGGTCCTCCCCGGGGGCGGTGTACGAGCTGGACCTTGCGGGCCGCGTCCTTTGGCGTTACGCCCCCGCCTCCCCCAAGGACCGCCTGGACCACCCCTCGGTGGCCGTGGGCCTCCCCTCGGGCCTGGTGGTCCTCACCGACGACCGCCGCCACCGGGTGCTGGTGGTGGACCGCAAGACGAACAAGGTGGTCTTCCAGTACGGCAGGACCGACACCCCCGGCCTCCTTCGCTTCCCCGACGGGCTGGACCTCCTCCGGTAAAATCCCCCTCATGCTCTTCCTTCTCCTCGCCCTCGCCCCCCTGCCCTACGTGGAGGGTTTCGGCCCCGCCAAGCCCCTGCCCCACGAGTCCCTGCCCGCTCTCCACCTCCCCCTGCCCGAAGCGGTGCGGGCGGTCTACCTCTCCAACGGCCACCTGGAGGTGGCCCACGTGGTGCTGCAGGTGCCCAGGGAGGGGGCCACCCCGTCCCGCCTTTTGGGCTTGGCCCAGCGGGCCCTGGAGCTGGCCCTCTCCGCCCGCTCGGGCCTCGGCGAGGTGGATCTTTCCCTCTACGCAAGCCCTTACCGGGGGCCGGGGGACTTCCCCCTTTTCACCGTCAGCGTGCCCAGGGAACGGGCCAGGGAGTTCTTGGGTCTAAAGGAGCCTTCCGGGTATGAGCGGCTTTGGCTCAACCCGGGGCTTGTGCCGGGGCGCTCCCCTGAGCCGGTGTTGGAGGATCGTCCCCGCCTGGAGGAGCCCGCTCCCTTCCAGGGCCGGGAGAAGGCCCTCCAGCTCCTGCAAAGCCGCGCAGGGCCCCGGGGAGGCGTCCTCTACCACGGGAGCCCGGCCTACCCCTACGCCGCCCTCACCTTTGACGACGCCCCCCACCCCCTCTTCGCTCCCCTTCTCCTGGACACCCTGAGGCGGCTTGGGGTGAAGGCCACCTTCTTCGTCATCGGCCGCAACGCCGAGGCCTACCCTTACTTCGTTCGCGACCTGGTGGCGGCGGGCCACGAGCTCGGCAACCACACCTACCACCACGTGCGCCTGCCGGGCCTTTCCCAGGAGGCCATCCGGGAGGAGATCCTCCGGTGCAACGAGGTTCTGGAGGACCTCACGGGCGCGCCTCCCCGCTACTTCCGTCCCCCGGGGGGCCGCTTTGACCGCACCGTGCTCCGGGTGGCCCGGGAGCTCGGCCTCACCACGGTCTTCTGGACCGATGACCCTGGGGATTACGCCGGTCTTTCCCCCCAGACCCTGGAAGCCCGCCTCCAGGCCCACCTCCGCCCTGGGGGAATCGTCCTCCTCCACGACAACGTGAGGGCCACCCTCGAGGTCCTCCCCCTCTTCCTCCGCCTGGCCAAAGCCCGGGGCCTGGCCCTGGGCCCCGTTTCCGGCCTTCAGCAGGCCAAGAGATGAGAAACCCTGCCCTGGACGCCTTTCGGGGGCTCACGGTCCTCCTTATGCTCCTGGTGAACAACCTGCCCCCGGGCGCCCCCTCGTGGATGGGCCACGGCCCCTTCGGCCACAGCTACTACCTGGCGGACTGGGTCTTCCCCTGGTTCCTTCTCGCCATGGGCGCGGCTATTCCCATGAGCCGGAGAGGCTTTCTTCGGCGGGGTCTTCCGGGATGGCGCTACGAGGCGCGCCTTCTCCGCCGCGCCCTCCTTCTCTTCCTCCTGGGCCTTGGCCTGACCAGCCTCCAGGTGGGCCGTCCCGTTTTTGCCCTGGACGTGCTCCAGCTCATCGCCCTGGCCTACCTCTGGGCCGCCTGGCTTTACGACCTCCCGCCCCTCCGGCGCCTTCTCCTCGCCCTCCTCTTCCTCCTGGGCTACGGGGCGGCCCTCCTCTTGGTGCCCGTGCCCGGGGTGGGGGCGGGGGTGTACCGTGAGGACGCCAACCTCCCCCTCCACCTGAACCGCACCTACCTGGCTCCCCTGGGCCTCCGGGGGCTCCCCTCGGCGGTGCCCACAGGAGGGTTTGCCCTTCTGGCCACCTTTCTGGGGGAGGCCCTCTTGGAAGGGCGGCGGGGGAGGATCCTGGCCCTGAGCCTTTGGGGCCTCCTCCTTGGCCTCTTGGGGCAGTCCCTTCTCCCCCCCGACAAGACCTACTGGACCCCCCCTTACCTCTTCCTGGCCCTGGGGGTGGGAGCCTTTCTCCTCTTGCTCCTGGAAGGGCTTCCCCCCTGGGCCCAGGTTCCCTTGCGGCCCCTGGGGGCCAACCCCCTTCTGGCCTATATCCTTCCCGTAGCCCTCAAGCTCACCCTTCTCAAGGCTCCCCTGGCGGCCCTCCTTGCCCTTCTCACCGCCCGGTTTGGCGTTCTTGGGGGCTGGGCCTGGACGGCGGGGTATATTCTCGGGTGGTGGCTCGTATTCTTCGGGTTTTACCGCTGGCGCTTTTTCTTCCGGCTTTAGCCTTTCCCCTCCGCGGCCAGGAGTTCTCCACCCTGGTCCAGGACTCCTACCGGGAGGTGAGGGGGGCCCCTCCCTTCCTCCCCTGGCTGGAAGGGGCTTACGCCCGGGCTTTTGGCGGCTCCCTGGAGCAGGCCCTGAAGGAGGAGGGGAGAAGGGGGGGCCTCGAGGCGGCCCGCTTCGCCTTCCTCTTGGTGAAGCGCCTCCTTCCCCACTTCAGCCTGGAGGAGGGGTACGAGTTCGCCTACGCCGCCCTCAAGGGGGAGAGGCAGTGCTTGTTGCAGGCGGTTCTGGTCCAGGGGCTTTTGCAGGAGATGGGTTACGAGGCCGGGGTCTACATGGTCTGGCGGAACCCGGAGGGGAAGGAGAGCAACCTGGGCCATGCGGTGGCGGTCCTACGCCTTGGGGGCAGGGACTACCTGGTGGACCCCTCTGAACCCGAGCCCTTCGCCCGCCACCGGGGCCTTTTCCTGGACACCGCAATGGGGTACCGCTTTGTGGAACCGGTTTACACAGATGGGGGTGGTATCGTGGGCTACCGTTTTCAGGGCAGGGTCTTGAGGCCGGAAGAGGTCCGGCCCTTACCCTTTGCCTTCCTCCGCTCCCAGTTCTACTACTACCGGGGGGAGCAGGCGAGGGGAGGGGTCTTCGCCAAACCCCCTACCCGCCAAGGCCTGGAGCGCTCCTTAGGCATGCTGGAGCGGGCCGTGGCCCTGGACCTCAAGAACCCCCTGGCCCTTTACGTCCTGGGGCTCACCAAAAGGAAGCTCCACCGGGGAGGGCAGGTGGAGTTGGAGGCGGCCTTCCGCCTCTACCGGGCCTTCGGCCACGTCCCCGAGGGGCCGCGGCGGGCCCTGGGCCTCCCTTAGGGCATGGCCGCCCCCCCTTCCCCCAAGGAGGAAGGCCGCTACCCCTGGTGGCAGGTGATGTGCCTCACCGGGGTGGACTACTTTTCCACCCTGGGCTACCAGCCGGGCATCGCCCTTCTGGCGGCGGGGCTCCTTTCCCCCCTGGCCACCTTGGCCTTGGTGCTCTTCACCCTTTTCGGGGCCCTGCCCGTTTACCGCCGGGTGGCGGAGGAAAGCCCTCACGGGGAGGGCTCGGTGGCCATCCTAAGCCGCCTTTTCCCCGGCTGGCGGGGGAAGCTCCTGGTGTTGGTGGTCCTGGGCTTTATGGCCACGGACTTCACCCTCACCATCACCCTCTCCGCCGCCGACGCCGCCGTTCACCTCCTGGGCAATCCCCTGGCTCCCCCCTGGCTTCAGGGGCACCAAGTGGGCCTCACCCTATTTCTCATCGCCCTTTTGGGCTTCGTCTTCTACCTGGGCTTCCGGGAGGCCATCGGGACGGCGGTGGTCCTCACCTTGGGTTACCTGGCCCTGAACGTCTGGGCCCTCCTGGCTGCCCTGCCCCACCTGGAGGGGGCTCATCTTACCCGTTACCTCGAGGCCCTCTTCCGCCAGTACCCCGACCCCCTGCCCCTCCTCCTAGGGGTGGCCTTGGCCTTTCCCAAGCTGGCCCTGGGGCTTTCCGGCTTTGAGACCGGTGTGGCGGTCATGCCCCTTATCAGGGGTGCCCCCGGGGACGACCCCCAGAGGCCCTGGGGCCGGATCCGCAACACCCAGCGCTTGCTCACCGCGGCCGCCCTCATCATGGGGGTGCTTCTTTTGACCAGCAGCCTGACCACCGCCCTTCTCATCCCCCCGGACCTCTGGGGGAGCGAGGAGGTCTCGGGCCGGGCCATCAGCTACCTGGCCCACCGCTACCTGGGGGAGGGGGTGGGAAGCCTCTACGACCTGGCCTCCATCCTCATCCTTTGGTTCGCCGGGGCCAGCGCCATGGCCGGCCTTCTCACCATCGTGCCCCGCTACCTGCCCCGCTTCGGCATGGCCCCGGAGTGGGCCCGGCAGGAGCGCCCCCTGGTGGTCTTCTTCACCGTCATCGCCTTTGCCGTTACCCTGGCCTTCCGGGCCCGGGTGGAAGCCCAGGCAGCGGCCTACGCCACCGGAGTTCTGGTGGTCATGGCCTCGGCGGCCTTCGCCGCCTACTGGCTGGACCGCCGGGCGCAAAGCCCCCGGGCTCTGTACCACGGGGGCTTGCTCCTGGTCTTCCTCTACGTTTTGGTGGCCAACGTCCTCGAGCGCCCGGACGGGGTCAAGATCGCCTCCTTCTTCATCGCCGCCACCCTTCTCGTGTCCTTCACCTCGCGGGCCCTCCGCTCCTTTGAGCTCCGGGTGGAGCGCTTCCTTCCCGACGAGGAGGCCGAGCGCCTCATCGCCCGCTTGGGGGAGGGGACGGGGCCGATCCGCTTGGTGGCCCACCGCCCCGAGCGGCCGAGCCCCTACGCCTACCTGGAGAAGGAACGGCGTATCCGCGAGATCGGCCACATCCCTTCCACCGATCCCGTCTACTTCGTGGAGGTCTACGTGCAAGACCCTTCGGAGTTCAGCGCCGAGGCCCGGGTCTGGGGGGTGGATCACCCCCAGTACAGGGTCTTCCGCATCATCGGCACCTCGGCCCCCAACACCCTGGCCGCCTTCCTCCTCTATCTCCGAGACCGCACGGGCAAGCGGCCCCACATCTACTTTGAGTGGCCCGAGGAAAGCCCCCTGCAGGCGGCCTTGGACTTCCTCCTTTTCGGCGAGGGGGACGTGCCCACCCTGACCCACGAGGTCCTAAGGCGGGTGGAGCCGGACCTGGGACGGAGGCCCCTGGTCCACGTGGGGGGCTAGCCTCGCCAGTGGCGCAAAAGGCCCGCCGCCAGGATGGTCATGGGCACCGCCAAGAAGATGCCCAGGAAGCCAAAGAGCTTCCCAAAGGCGAAGATGGCCAGGAGCACCAAGGCGGGGTGGAAGCCCAGGGTGCGCCCGTAGATGAGGGGGATGAGCACCTTGCCTTCCAGAAGGGCGATGACCCCGTAGCCCAGGAGGACCAAAAGAGCGGCCAGGGGCCCCTTGGCGGAGAGGGCCAAGAGGGTGGCGAGCAAGGCGGTGGTGAGGCCTCCCACGAAGGGTACCACCTCCAGCACCCCGCCCATGACCCCCAGGGCCAGGGGGCTCGGCACCCCTAGGAGGAGGAGCCAGTTCCCGAAGAGGAGGGCGAAGGAGAGGGCGATGAGGAACTGGGCCCGGGCCCAGTAGCCCATGCGGCGCCAGGTGTCCTCCAGAACCCGGTCCCAACCCTGTCCGGGCAAGTAGGGGGCGGCCCGCTGCACCAGGTGGGGCTCGAGGCTGATCATCACCGCCAGCACCAGGGCGAGGACCAGCTCGGAGACCGTCTCGGCCGCGCGGGCAAGAAGCCCTCCCGCCACCCGCACCGAGGCGGCCAGAGAGGCGGTGAGGTCGCCCGACACCAGACCGAGGTTGGACTCCATCCATGAGACTGTCTGAGGAAGAAGCTCGGCCAGGTGGCGGAACTGGGCGGCGAGCAAAGGCGCTGCCAGGAAGCCCCCCAGGGCCACCACCCCCAGGACCAGGAGGTAGGCCAGGATAACCGCGCTGGGGTGGGGGAGACGGCGCCCCAAAAGCCTCGCCGCCGGGTCCAGGGCGGCGGCCAGGGTGAAGGCCAGGAAGACCCAGAGGAGAAGGGAGTAGAGGCGGGCTAAGGCCCAGAGGCCCAGGAGGAAAAGGCCCAGGCTGAGGAACCAGCGTCCCATGCCCTTCACTCTATTCCCGGGGGAACGGCCTGGAAGGAGTAGAATGGGGACGAGGTGGCCACGTCAGCCTTCTGGGCAAGGCTAGGGGTTGCGCTTCTCCTCTTTGCGGCCTGTGCCGAGGGACCCGTGGTGCCCCGTCTCGTCGTCGGCTCGGTGGGTACGTGGAACCAGGGGGCCGGGGAGAAGGGCCTGGCCTTCGCGGTGGCCGCTTCTCCCGTGAAGAGCGGAACCGTTTCGGTGGCCTTGACCACGCCGGAGGGGACGGTCCTCCAGCGCAGCTTTCCCGTGCAAGCCCTTTTCGGTCCCCAGCCCGTCTCGGGCTGGTGGGTGGACGCTCTTCGGCCGAGGCCGGGGGGGTACCGCTTGGAGGCCCTCTTTCCCGGCGGGCTCTACGTTTCCCGGGAGTTGGCGGTGGACCCCGCCTTCCTCCTGGATCCCGTGGGCACCCCCTCCCTGAGCTTCGGGGAGGAGCTTGCCCTGAGCTGGCAGGGCGTGGAGGAAGCCCGGGTTTACTACCTGGAGCTTTGGCTCCTGGACAGCTCGGGGACCCCCAAGACCCTCTACCCCCTCATGGGCACCCGGGCCACCGAGGTGAGGCTTGGGCTCGGAAGCCTGGGCCTCTTACCAGGAGAGTACCGGGCCCGGGTCTTCGCCCTGAGCGCCAATGTCTGGGATTTTCCTAATCTAAAGAGCGAGTTGGCCTTTCCCTTCAACGTTTCCTCTGCCTGGAGCAACATCGCCATCTGGAATGGCCCCTGAAGCCAAGGCCGGGCTGGGGTAGCATGGGGGCATGCGCAGGGTAGGTTTTGTCGGACTGGGGCGCATGGGCCTGCCCATGGCCAAGAGCTTGGCCCGGGCGGGGTACGAGGTCCTGGCCTGGAACCGCACGCCCAAGGAGGCGGGGGGCCTCACCCTGGTGGGAAGCCCCAAGGAGGCGGCGGGAACGGGCCTGGTCATCACCATGCTGGCGGACGACGTCGCTACGGAGGCGGTTCTAGGGGAGATCCTGGAGGGACTTCCCCAGGGGGGCCTCCACATCGCCATGAGCACCCTGGGGGTGCCTTACTCCCGCGCCCTCTGGGAACGGCATAGGCGCGCGGGGAGGCGCTACCTGGCAGCCCCCGTCTTCGGCCGTCCCGAAGCGGCGGCCAAGGGGGAGCTCAGGATCGTGGTGGCGGGAGCGCCCTCGGACGTGGAGGAAGCGAGGTCCCTCCTGAAGGCCCTGGGGGTGGAGGTCTACGAGGTGGGGGACGCCCCCCACCTGGCCCACGCGGTGAAGCTCGGGGGGAACTTCCTCATCGCCAGCATGCTCGAGGCCCTCTCCGAGGCCTACGTGCTGGTGGAGAGGAACGGGGTGAGGCGGGAGGCCTTTTACGAGGTGGTGCGGGCCTTTTTCCGCTCCCCCGTTTACGAGAACTACGGCCGTATCCTCCTGGAGAGGCGCTTTACGCCCCCGGGTTTCGCCCTGCGCCTGGGGCTTAAGGACGTGCGCCTCATCCACCAGGCGGCGGACACCACCCACACGCCCCTGCCCCTCGGGCACCTCCTCCTAGACCGCTTTCTTGAGGGGATGGCCCGGGGGATGGGGGAGGAGGACTGGACGGCGGTGCTGAAGCTCGCCGAAGCCCAGGTGGGCCTCGAGGGCTAAATGCCCGCACGTCCGTTTCGCAACATGGGTTGCCCGGACCAGGGCTGGGATGAGGCTCTTTTGGGGTCCCCGCCGCGGCGGGGTACTTAGGAGCCTTCCCGCCTTTGCTTGGTGCTCTCTTCAAGGAGCGCAGGGGCCGCCCGCCTGCCCCCCAGGTAGACGGCTTCCACCCGGAGGCCCTCGTCAAGCACCACCAGGTCGGCCCGCTTGCCGGGGGCGATCTCCCCCCGGTCGGAAAGGCCCAGGTAGCGGGCGGGGAGGGTGGAAAGCCTCCTTGCGGCCTCCTCGAGGGAAAGCCCGAAGGCCACCAGGTTGCGGAGGGCCTGGTCCATGGTGAGGGCGCTCCCCGCCAGGCTCTCCCCGAGCCACACCCCCTCCCCCCGCTTCTCCACCCGGTGGGCCCCCAAGGGGTAGACCCCGTCCGGCATCCCCGCCGCCGCCACGGCGTCGGTGACGAAATAGAGGCCGGGGATGCTCTTTAAGGCTAGGCGCAGGGCGGCGGGGTGGACGTGGAGGCCGTCCGGGATGAGCTCGGCCCAAAGGCCTCGCTCCAGGGCCAGGCCCACCACCCCTGGGGCGCGGTGGTGGAGGGGGGTCATGGCGTTGTAGAGGTGGGTGAAGCCCACCGCCCCCGCCTCCAGGGCGGCCAGGGCCTCGGCGTAACTTGCGGCGGTGTGGCCCATCTGGACCCGCACCCCCCGCTCGGCCAAAAGGCGCACCAGCTCCAAGGCCCCCGGGAGCTCGGGGGCCAGGGTGACCACCCGGACGGGGGCCAGGGAAAGCCACCTCTCCGCGAGGTGCGGGTCGGGGAGCCGGGGGAAGGGGGGCTGGGCCCCGAGGCGCTTGGGGCTGATGAAGGGGCCTTCCAGGTGGGCGCCCAGGAGGGCCTCGCATTCCGCCATGGCCTCGCCGATGCCCCGAAGGGCCTTTTCTATGGCCTCCGGGGGCGCAGTGACGGTGGTGGGGAGGAGGCCCGTGGTGCCCCGCTGAAGGTGGAGGCGGGCCATCCTGAGCACGGCCTCCTTCCCCTCCATGGCGTCCGCCCCTAGGCCCCCGTGGACGTGCAGGTCTAGGAAGCCGGGGAGGATATAGGGGCCTTCCACCCTGGTCTCCTCGAGGGCCTCTATCCGCTCGGAGAAGAAGAGCCTTCCTTCCACGAAGCCCCTTTCGGTCAGGATCCTTCCTTCCAGCACCATGCTTCCTCCTTCAGAAGGGCTCCACCACCTGCCCCGCCCGCACGTCCCTCCCCCCTGTGGCCCGGCCCAGGACGTTCGCCTCCCCCCGGGCGTGGAGGTAGGCCAGGAGGGCGAAGGCCAAGGGCTCCCGCACCTTGGGGTTCTCCATGACCTCCACGGGCAGGGCTTCCTTTAGGAGGGCCACCAGCACCCGGTTCCGGGCCCCGCCCCCCGCCAGGAGGACCCGGTCCACGGGGCCCACGAAGCGGTGGTAAGCCAGGACGATGCTCCGCGCGGTGAAGGCCAGGAGGGTCTTGAGGAGGGTGGCGGGGTCCCCGGGAAGGCGGGGGAGGGCCTGGAGGCGCCACACCTCGCGCCCCGTGGTCTTGGGCGGGGGTCTTTGGAAATAAGGGTGTTGGAGCCAGAGGGCCAGGGCCTCCTCCTCCACCCTGCCCCTTTCCGCCAGGTCCACGGCCTTTTCCGGGGAGAGGCCGAGCCCTTGGGCCGCCTCGTCAAAAAGGCAGACCCCAGGGCCGGTGTCCAGGGCCAAGAGGGTGTTGGGGTCGCGGCCCCGGAAGGCGGTGAGGTTGGAGATCCCTCCCAGGTTGTGGACGCTTTGGAAAAGCCCCTCCTCCCCGAAGAGGAGGAGGTCCGGGTAAGCCACCAAGGGGGCCCCCTCTCCTCCCGCCGCCAGGTCCACCGCTCGGAAGCCGAAGACCACCGGTACCCCTAGGGCCTGGGCCAGGTAGCTCGCCTCTCCGATCTGGAAGGTGGCCCGGGGGGGCTCGTGCCAGAGGGTCTGCCCCGAGAGGCCCACCAGTTCCGCCTCCCCCCGGAAGGGGAGGGCGGCCTCGGCGTAGAAGCGGCCCAGGTCGTGGTGCAGAAGGGCCACCTCCCGGGTAGAGGCCTCCCGCATGGCCCCCAGGACACGCCGTCTGAGGTCCTCCGGGTAGGGCACCTCTCGGTGGGCTAAGACCCGGTGCCGGAGGTCCTTGGGTCCCCCAAAGAACTCCGCCAGGACCAGGTCGGCCCCGTCGGCGCTGGTGCCGGACATGATCCCCAGAACCCTCATAGGAGCTCCACCAGAAGCTCGTACCGGTCCCCCCGGTAGCGGCTCTTCACGAACTCAATAGGGCTACCATCTGGGAGGAAGCTCACCCTTTCCAGATAGAGGAGAGGGCTTCCCGGTTCCACCCCTAAAAGCCGGTCCTCCTCCCGAGCGGCCACGGCCCGGAGGCGCTGGAGGGCTCGGGCCGGGCGGAGACCCTTGGCCTCGAGGGCCCGGTACAAGGAGCCTTCCGGCGGTCCCTCCAGGGCCCAGGCGGGGAGGGTGGCCCGCTCCAGGGCCATGGGCTCCCCATCGGCGATCCGGAGGCGTTCCAGGCGCAAGACCTTTTCCCCGGGGGAGAGGCGGAGGTGAAAGGCCTCCTCTGCCGTGGCCGGGCCCTTTTCCCACCGGAGGAGGCGGGTGGCGGGGGTAAGCCCCAGGGCGCGCATCTCCTCGCTGAAGCCGAGGAGCTTGGCCCGGAAGGTGGCCCGCCGGGCCACGTAGGTGCCGCTTCCCCGCCTGCGCACAAGAAGCCCCTCCTCCGCAAGCAGGTCCAAGGCGCGGCGCAGGGTGTCCCGGGAAACCCCAAGGCCCTGGGCCAAGGCCCGCTCCGGGGGAAGGCTTGAGCCGTACTCCCCCCTAAGAAGGGCGAGCTTGAGCCGCTCCGCCAGGGCCAGGTACTTGGGTCCCCCTTCCCCCGGGGCCATCCCCCTAAGCATACCACTTGCCTACCAATCCCCTACCAGTTTAAACTCAGGGGCATGCGGGCCAGGGGCATCCTGGAGGAGGCGGTGGCCCGGGGCGTGGTGCCCGGGGCGGCCTTCGGCGTGGTCCACGCCGACGGGCGCCGGGAGAGCTTCCACCTGGGCTTCGCCCAGCTCGTGCCCGAGCCCGTGCCCCTCGAGGCCGGCTTCTACTTTGACCTGGCCAGCCTCACCAAGCCCCTCTTCACCCTCAAGGAGACCCTGAAGGCGGTGGAGGAAGGTCTCCTGGACCTAGACGATCCCCTTGGGCAGCACCTTCCCGAGCTCCTCTGGCTCAAGGACCACCCCCTGAAGGCCAAGACCGTGCGGGAGCTTCTGGCCCACACCTCGGGACTTCCCGCCTGGGAGGCGGTCTACACCTGGGGCTTGGGCGAGGCCCTAAAGGCCCGTCTCCTCCAGCACCCTTGGCCCCTTGGGGAGCCCGCCTATTCTGATATCGGCTACATGCTCCTCGGCATCCTTTTGGAAAGGGTGCGGGGCAGGCCCCTAAAGGACTTCCCCCTCCCTCCCGGCCTCACCTTTAGCCCTCCTCCGGAGCGCACCGCCGCCACCGAGAAGTGCCCCTGGCGGGAAAAGGTGCTCAGGGGGGAGGTCCACGACGAGAACGCCTTCGCCCTGGGGGGCGCGGCGGGGCATGCGGGCCTCTTCGGCACCCTGGAGGGGGTGCTGGAGGAGCTCCTGGCCATCCTGGAGGGGCGCTGGCTTTCCCGGGCGGCCTTGGAGGAGATGCTCCGTCCCCACGGGGAGAGGCTCCTTTCTTGGGAGCGGAAGCGCCCGGGCTGGCACGGGGGAAGCCTCGCTTCGGAGCGGGCCTTTGGGCACACGGGCTTCACCGGGGTGGGGGTGTGGGTGGACCCTCTCCGGGGCTACGCCTGGGCCCTCCTCACCAACGCCGTCCACCCCACCCGCCACCGCCCCTCCATCGCTCCCCTGCGCCGGGCGGTGGCCAACGCCCTGGCCGCGGAGGTGGCATGACGGAGGACGTGGCCAAGCGCTACCGGGACCTGGACCTCTGGCCTCCTAGGGAGGTTTTGGAGGTCCTCTACGAGGGACAGCTCCGGGCCCTCTCCGCCCTGAAGGCCGCCCTGCCCGCCCTGGAGCAAGCCGCTTTGGCTGCGGCGGGAAGGCTTAGGGAAGGGGGGCACCTGGTCTACGCCGGGGCGGGGACCAGCGGCAGGTTGGCCGTTCTGGACGGGGTAGAGCTCTGGCCCACCTTCGGCTTCTCCAGGGTGCGTTTCCTCCTGGCGGGAGGGGAAGGGGCCTTTCTGAAGGCGGCGGAAGGGGCGGAGGACGACCTGGAGGAGGGCCTCGCCCAGGGGCGGGCCCTTGCCCCGGAAGACGTCCTGGTGGCGGTGGCGGCCAGCGGTGCCACCCCCTTTACCCTGGGGGCCCTGCGGGGGGCGAAGGGGGTGGGGGCCCTCACCGTGGCCCTGGCCAACGTCCCCGGTGCCCCCCTTTTAGAGGAGGCCCACCACCCGGTCCTCCTGGACACGGGCCCCGAGGTGGTGGCGGGGAGCACCCGCTTGGGGGCGGGGACGGCCCAGAAAGCGGCCTTGAACCTCTTCTCCACCTTGGTCATGGTCCTCTTGGGCCGGGTCTACGGGAACCGCATGGCCCGGATGCGGGTGGGCAACGCCAAGCTCCTAAGGCGGGGCGCCGCCATGGTGGAGGAAATGGCCGGGGTAGGGGAGAGGGAGGCCATGGACCTCCTCCGGGTCCACCCCGAACCCGCCCTCGCCGCCCTGGTGGCCTTGGGGCTTTCCCCGGAAAGGGCGGAAGCCCTCCTGGAGGAGAGGGGGGTCCGGGAGGCGCTCAAGGAGGTGGGGAGGTGAGGCTTTTGGCCATGGTCCTGGGACTCGGGGTGGCGGCGGCGCAGGCGGGGAGCTTCCTGGTGGTGAGCTTCAAGGGAAGCGAGCCCCCCTGGGACCTCCTAAGGCGGGTCCGTCCCGCCGGGGTGATCCTCTACCCCTCCAACCTGCGCCAAGACCCGGAGGGCCTGGTCCGCCGCCTCAAGGCCTTTGACCCCAAGCTGGTGCTCTTCGTGGACCAGGAGGGGGGACCCTTCACCTCCTACCGGGAGGGGGTGGTGCGCTTCCCCTCGGCCATGGCCCTTTCGGCCAGCGGAGACGAGGCCTTGGTGGAGCGGGTGGGCTGGGCCCTGGGGTGCCAGGTGCGCCGCCTGGGAGCGGACGTGAACCTGGCCCCGGTTTTGGACGTGAACGTCAACCCGCAAAACCCCATCATCGGCCTCCGTTCCTTCGGGGCTGACCCCGAGCGGGTGGCCCGCCTAGGCCTGGCCTTCGCCCGGGGGGTCCTGCGCTCGGGGGCCAGGCCCGTGGGCAAGCACTTCCCGGGCCACGGGGACACCGCCACCGACTCCCACCTGGACCTTCCTCGGGTGGACAAGCCCCGGGATGCCCTGGAAAGGGTGGAGCTCCTTCCCTTCCGTCGCTACGTGGCCGCGGGGATGCCCGCCCTCATGACCGCCCACATTCTCTTTCCCGCCTTGGACCCGAAGCTCCCCGCCACCCTCTCGGAGGGCATCCTGACGGGGCTTTTGCGAAGGGAGATGAGGTTTAAGGGGGCGATCCTTACCGACGACATGGCCATGGGGGCCATCAAGCGGAACTACGGGGCTCCCGAGGCCGCCCTCCTGGCGGTGCGCGCGGGGGCGGACCTCCTCCTTTTGGAGCCCGACGAGGGGGCCATCCTCGAGGTCCACACCCGTTTGCAGAAAGCTCTGGGCAAGGAGATCCCCAGGTCCCGGCCGGAGGAGGCCAAAAGGCGGGCCCTGGCCCTCTTGGCCCAAAGAGGGGAGTGCCCCTTCGGCCCTAAGGAGGAGGAGGCCTTGGCCCTGGAGGCCGCCCGCCGGGGGGTGGTCCACCTCTTCGGGCCCTTGCCCATCCCGGGCCCGGGGACCCTGGTGGTGGGCCTCGAGGTCACGGACCGCTACGGGGCGGAGCCCACCTTGGCGGACCTGGCCCCCATCTACCTCCGGGGAAGCCGGGGCCTGGTCCTTTCCGAGGACCCTTCTCCCCAGGAGGTGGCCCGGGCGGTGGCCGAGGCCAAGGGAGCGGAGCGGGTGGTCCTCTCCACCTTCCACTGGCTTGGGGCCTTCAAGGAAGGCCAGAAGGCCCTTTAGCGGGCTCTTCTGGCTCTGGGCAAGCCCCTTTTCCTCGTGGCCTTGGGCAACCCCGACGACCTCCGCCACCTGGAGGGGAGGCCCCAAGGCTACCTGGCGACCCACGGCTACCGCGCGGTCCAGGTGCGGGCCGCGTTGGAAGCCCTGGCGGGGGTGTACACCCCCACCGGGCAATGGGTGTTTGGAGGTGAGCCATGAGAAAGCTGTTCGGTGCCCTGTTGCTCCTTTTGGGTCTGGCTTCGGCCCAGAAGCTGGTCCTGGCCAGCTGGGGAAGCCAGGAGGAGATCCAGGCCTACCAGCAGGTCCTGCGCCTTTTCCAGGAGAGGAATCCGGGGATCCAGGTGGAGTACATCAACATCCCCTCCAACGAGTACCTGGCCAAGATCACCGCCATGATGGCCGCCGGGACCCCGCCGGACGTCTTCTTCCTCAACAACATAGACTTCCCCGGGATGGCCTCGAGGGGGGTCCTGAAGCCTCTGGACCCCTTCCTGAAGCGGGACCGCTACCCCACGGGGGACATCTTCCCGGGCATCCTCAAGGCTTTCCAGTGGGAAGGGGCCCAGTACGGTCTGCCTCGGGACGTCTCTAACCTGGTGGTCTTCTACAACCGCGACCTCCTGCGCAAGGCAGGCCTCCCCGACCCCAAGCCCGACTGGACCTGGGAGGACTTCCTGCGCTACGCCAAGGCCCTGACCCTGGAAAAGGACGGCCGCCGGGTCCAGTGGGGGGTTTCTTTCCAGACCTTCTACCTCTTCTGGCAGCCTTGGGTCTGGTCGGCGGGGGGACGCTTCTACAGCCCCGACCACAGCAAGTTCCTCCTGAATGGCCCCGCTTCCCTGGAGGGCCTCCAGTTCTACCTGGACCTCCGCTACAAGCACCACGTGGCCCCCACCCCCGAGGAAGCCCAGGACCGGGGGGCCTTTACCATGTTCCTCAACGGCCAGACGGGCATGATCGTGGACGGCCGCTGGCGGGTGCCTACCCTGAAGGCCCGGGCCAAGTTTGACTTCGACGTGGTTCCCTTCCCCCGGGGCAAGGCGGGGAGCATCGTGGACATAGACGGCTCTGGTTGGGTGATGGCCGCGGGCACCAAGAACCCCGAGGCCGCCTGGAAGCTCCTCGCCTTCCTGGCAGGCCCCGAGGCGAGCCGGATCTTCACCAAGACGGGCCTCATCATCCCGGCTCGGGGGGTGGACGTGAGGAACGTGGAAAAGAGCATTCAAGGCCTCAAGGACTTCTTCGTTCCCCCGCCTCCCAAGAACCAACAGCACTTCCTCACGGTGAACCGCACCGCCCGGCCCACGGAGACCTTTGAGCGGTGGAACGAAGCCCTGCAGCTCATCAACAAGGCCTTGGAGCCCGTCTGGCAGGGCAAGGCCGACCTGAAGGCCGCTCTGGACGGCGTGGCCCCACAGGTGCAGAAGATCCTGGACGAGGTCCAGGCGGCCAGGAAGCGCTAGCCTAGGAGGCCAGGAGGCCCCGTGCGCATCTACCACCGCTTTCCTCTCCTTTTCCTCCTGCCCTCTCTGGCGGGCTTCCTGGCCTTTAACCTGGGGCCTATCCTCACCAGCCTCCTCCTTTCCTTCGTGGACTACGACGGGCTCAGGCTCCTTACCCTAATGACCTTCCAGGAGAAGTGGGTAGGCCTGGAAAACTACCGCCGCCTTCTAGAGGACCCCGTCTTTCGCAAGGCCTTCTGGAACACCCTCTTTTACGTGGGGGTGGCGGTGCCCTTGGAAATGGTCCTCGCCCTGCTCCTCGCCCTGGGCCTCAACCGGCCTTGGCGGGGGGTGAAGGTGCTCCGCACCCTTTACCTCCTGCCCACGGTGACCAGCGTGGTGGCGGTGGGGCTCCTGTGGCGCTGGGTCTTGAACCCCACGGTGGGCCCCGTGAACCTCTTTCTCCGCTTCGTGGGGGAGAAGCTTTCCGCCTTATGGCGCCTCTTCGGGGCCGAGCCTCCCGCCTTTTTGGCCTGGCTGGCCCGGGAGGGCCCCGGCTGGCTTTCCGACCCCAATTGGGCCATGTGGGGGGTCATCCTGGCCTCGGTCTGGGCGGGGGTGGGCCTCAGGATGCTGATCTTCCTGGCAGGGTTGCAAAATATCAACCGGGAGTACCTGGAGGCGGCGAGCCTGGATGGGGCGAATGGCCTCCAGCGCTTCTTCTACGTGGTCCTCCCCCTCCTTTCTCCCACGGTCTTCCTCAACGCCCTTCTCGCCATGATCGGGGGCTTCCAGGTCTTCGGCCTGGTCTACACCATGACCGGGGGGGGCCCCTTGGACAGCACCAACGTCCTCATGCTCTACCTTTACCGGAAGGCTTTTGGGACTTTTCCCTTTGAGATGGGGTACGCCTCGGCCATCGCCTGGGTCCTCTTCCTCATCCTCTTCGCCCTCACCTACCTGCAGTGGGTCCTGAGGCGCCGCTGGGTTCTGGAGGAAGCGTGAAGAAGCTTTTGGGCAAGCTCTGGGACGCTCTAGTCTATCTACTTCTCCTCCTGGGGGGGCTCACCATGCTCGTCCCCTTCTTCTGGATGGTCTTCACCAGCCTCAAGGCCCCGGGGGCGGTCTTTGACCTGCCCGTGGAGGTGTGGCCCCGGGAGCTTCACCTGGAGAACTACCAGAGGGTGCTCACCGCCGTCCCCTTCGGCCGCTGGTACCTGAACTCTCTCCTGGTGGCCCTAGGGCTTGCCTTCCTTAACCTCACCAGCGGGGCCATGGCGGGCTACGCCTTCGCCCGCTTCCGCTTTCCCGGGCAAGGAGCCCTCTTCCTCCTCTTCCTCGCCACCCTGATGATCCCCGTGCACGTCCTCATCATTCCCCTTTTCATCCTCATGCGGAACCTGGGGTGGGTGGACACCTATTACGCCCTCGTCCTCCCGGGGCTCTTTGACGCCTTCGCCATCTTCCTCATGCGCCAGCACTTCCTGCAGCTTCCCCGGGAGCTGGAGGAGGCGGCCATCGTGGACGGGGCCACCCCCTGGCAGGTCTACTGGAAGGTGGCCCTGCCTTTGGCGGCCCCCGCCTTGGCCACCCTGGGCACCTTCACCTTCCTGGCGGGGTGGAACAGCTTTCTCTGGCCCCTGATCGTCACCCACTCCCTGGAAATGCGCCCCCTTACCGTGGGGCTGGCGGTTTTCCAGAACCAGTTCTCCACCGAGTGGACGGTGCTCATGGCGGGCCTCACCCTGGGCACCCTTCCCCCCATCCTGGTCTTCCTCCTGGCCCAGCGCTACTTCATCCAGGGGCTTACCCTGGGCAGCCTGAAAGGTTAGAATGGGGCGGTACAAGGAGGTCAAGGAATGAAGCGCGGGTTTTGGCTGGTACTTACGGTTTTGGCGGCTATGGGCTACGCCCAAGACCGGACCCAGGTCCTGGTCTACGGCGGGGACTTCACCGACCTCATCACCCTGGACCCCCAGGTGGTCTACGAGTTCAGCGGGGTCTTGATCGCCGACAACCTCTACGAGACCCTGGTGCGCTTTGAGGGGAACGACCTCTCCACCCTCCGCCCGGGGCTTGCGGAAAGCTGGAAGGTGGAGCGGGGCAAGGACGAGTGGGTCCTCACCTTCACCTTGCGCAAGGGGAGCCGCTTCTCCACGGGCCGGGAAGTCACGGCCAAGGACGTGGTCTTTAGCTTTGACCGCGCCTTGGCCCTGAAGGGCCCCGGTTCCTTCCTCTACACCGAGATCGCCGGGCTCAAGCCGGGGGCCTACCGGGCTCTGGACCCCTACACCGTGGAGGTGCGCCTTCCCAAGAGCGCTTCGCCCCAGTCCTTCCTCTCCATCCTCACCTTCACCATCGGCGGGGTGGTGGACTCGGAGGAGGCGCAGAGGAACGCCAAGGGGGGCGACTACGGCAAGGACTTCTTGAGCAACAACTCGGCGGGGTCTGGGCCCTACCGCCTGGTGCGCTGGGACCGGGGGAGCCAGGTGATCCTCGAGGCCAACCCCTACGCCCGCGTCAAGCCCAAGGTCCAGCGGGTCATCCTGCGCTACATCCAGGAGCCCGCCGTGCTCCGCACCGCCTTGGAGTCCGGGGAGATCGATATCGCCGAGGGGCTTACCCCCGAGGCCCTGAGGGCCATCGCCGCCAACCCCCGCTTTAAAGTCCTGCGGGCGGAAACCCTGAGGCTCCAGTACCTGGGCATGAACATGAAACCGGGAAGCCCCTTCGCCAACCCCAAGGTGCGGGAGGCGGTGCGCTATGCGGTGAACCAAGACGAGCTCATCCAGGGCCTCCTCCAGGGGAACGCCCTCAAGATCCAGACCTTCATCCCCAAGGGGCTTCTGGGCTACAACCCCGCCACCCCCTACGCCTACGACCCTGCCCGGGCCAGGAAGCTCCTGGCCGAGGCGGGCTACCCCCAGGGGCTGGAGTTTGAGCTTCTGGTGAGCACCGGGATCTGCGGCGGCGGGGTACCCTGCCCCGACGTGGCCGCCAAGCTTCAGGCGGACATGGCCAAGGCGGGCTTGAGGGCCCGGATCCGGGCCATCGCCAACGCCGAGCTCCTCGCCACCTACCGGGCCCAGAACCACCAGATGGTCCTGGCGGGCTGGAGCCCCGACTTCCCTGACCCCGACGGGAACGCCACCCCTTGGGCGGACTATGGCGCCCGCTCCTTGGCCTGGCGGAACAGCTACCAGGACGAGGTGGCCGCCCGTCTCGCCCGGCAGGCGGCCTTGGAGGCGGACACTAATAAGCGCAAGGCCCTTTACAAGGTCCTCACCGAGCGGGTGCTCCACCAGGGGCCTTACGCCGTCCTCTACCAGCCGGCCCAGCCCATCGCCCTCTCCGCCAAGGTGGAAGGGTTCCTCAAGAACCCCATGATGTCCTCCCCCCTGTGGCAGGTGAGCAAGCAACCGTAGCTCCCTTTTCCAGGCCCTCCCCATGGCCTCCTACCTCCTCAAGCGCCTCGCCTACGTGCTCCTGGTGGGCCTGGGGATCACCTTCGTCACCTTCTTCGTCTCCCAGGTGATCCCCATAGACCCCGCCGTGGCCGCCCTGGGGGAGAACGCCCGCGAGGAGCAGATCCGGGAGTTCCGGGAGCGCTACGGCCTGGACCGGCCCCTCCTGGTCCAGTACGGCCTCTACCTGAAGCGCCTTCTAGAGCTGGACCTAGGCCGCTCCTTGCGCACGGGAAGGCCCGTGGCCGAGGACCTCATGGAGTTCTTTCCCGCCACCTTGGAGCTCGCCTTGAGCGCCTTCTTGGTGGCCCTTCTCCTGGGCCTTCCCGCGGGGATATGGGCGGCCCTCCGGCAAAACCGCCCCCCCGACCTCCTGGTGCGCCTCTTCGCCCTTCTTCTCGGCTCTACCCCCGTCTTCTTCCTGGCCATCCTCCTCTTGGACCTCCTCCACCGCAGGCTGGGCCTGCTGCCGGGCCCCGGACGGCTGGACCCCTTCCTCCTGCCTCCCCCTAGGATCACGGGCGTGGTGAGCCTGGACGCCCTCCTGGCGGGGGACTGGGTGGCCTTTCGGGACGCCCTGGCCCACCTGGTCCTCCCCGCCCTGGTGCTGGGCTCGGCCTCGGCAGCCCTCCTCGCCCGCATGGTGCGGGCGGCCATGCTGGAGGTCCTCTCCCAGGACTACATCCGCACCGCCTGGGCCAAGGGGCTTTCCGAGGGGCAGGTGGTCCTGCGCCACGCCCTCAAGAACGCCGCCCTGCCCGTGCTTACCCTTCTTGGGGGGCTTCTTGGAAGCCTCCTCTCCGGGGCGGTCCTCACGGAGACCATCTTCTCCTGGCCCGGCCTCGGCCGCTACGTGACCCAGTCCGCCACCAGCCTGGACTTTCCCGCCGTCATGGGGGTCACCCTCCTGGTGGGGGTGGTCTACTCCCTCTTGAACCTGCTGGTGGACCTCCTCTACGCTCTCTTGGACCCGAGGATCCGCTATGCCTAAGCTCCTCCGCCGCTTCCTCCGCAACCCCGGGGCGGTTTTGGGCCTCCTCCTCCTCGCCGGGCTTTTCCTGGTGGCGGCCTTGGGGCCCGCCCTGGTGGGGGACCCCTTGGAGCAGAACCTCCTGGAAAGGCTGAAGCCCCCAAGTCCCGCCCACCCCCTGGGCACCGACCAGCTGGGCCGGGACGTCCTGGCCCGGGTGGTCCACGGGGCCCGGATCAGCCTGGGGGTGGGGTTCGGGGTGGTCCTCCTGGCCTCGGCCATCGGGGTGGGGGTGGGCCTCCTGGCCGGGGGGCTCGGGGGGGGCTGGGACAACCTCCTCATGCGCCTCACCGACATCTTCTTCGCCTTTCCGTCCCTGATCCTGGCCATGGCCATCGCCGCCGCCCTGGGGCCTAACCTAACGAACACCGTCTTGGCCGTGGCCCTGGTCACCTGGCCCATCTACGCCAGGCTGGTGCGGGCCCAGGTCCTGGCCCTGAGGGAACGGGAGTTCGTGGAGGCGGCGCGGGCCTTGGGGGCGGGGTGGGGCAGGATTCTCCTACGCCACCTCCTTCCCAACAGCCTCACCCCCGTGCTGGTGCAGGCGAGCTACGAGGTGGGCGGGGCTATCCTCACGGCGGCGGGGCTTTCCTTTATCGGCTTCGGGGCCCAGCCCCCCACCCCGGAGTGGGGGGCCATGGTGGCCGAGACCCGCAACTACATGGCCGAGGCCCCCTGGGCGGCCACGGCCCCGGCGGTGGCCATCCTCCTCACCGTCTTGGCCTTCAACCTCCTGGGGGACGGGCTCCGGGACGTGCTGGACCCTAGGGGACGTTGAGCCTGCGAAAGGGGTATGCCGTGCCTGCCCTCAACCCTGGTTTTCTCCGAGCTTTAAAGGAAGCCCTCGCCCTTTACCCCACTCCCTTCTACGCCTACGACTGGAGCCGGATCCGGGAGCAAGTGGAGAGGCTCAGGCGAGCCTTTCCCAAAGCCCGCTTCTTCTACGCCCTGAAGGCCAACCCCCGCCTGGGCCTCCTCCGCCGCCTGCGCGTCCTGGGCTTCGGGGCCGAGGCGGTCTCCTTAGGGGAGGTCCAGAGGGCCTACCGGGCGGGCTTCGCCCCCGAGGAGGTCCTGTGGAACGGCCCCGTGAAGACAGAGGAGGCCCTTTGGGCCCTGAAGGAGCGGCCTCCCTGGGTGGTCCTGGACTCGGAGGAGGACCTCCTGCGGGTGGCCCGTCTTCTTCCGGGGGCCAGGGTCCTTCTCCGGGTAAACCCGGATCTTCCCGTGGCCACCCACCCCCACCTGGCCACGGGGAGGGGGGAGAGCCAGTTCGGGGTTCTGCCGGAGGGGGTGCCGGAGTTGGTTGCCCTCGCCCGAGAACGGGGCCTCAGGGTACTCGGCCTCCACCTGCACCTGGGCTCCAAGCTGGAGGACCCCGGGGACTTTCTCGCGGGGTACCGGGTGCTGGAGGCGCTCTTCCCCAGGGTAGGCCCCATGGAGGTTCTGGACCTCGGGGGCGGGTTTGGGCTTGGGCTGGACCTCGAGGCCCTACGGGAGCCCGTGGAGGCCCTGGCCGGGCTTTACGGGGCGGAGGTCTTCCTGGAGCCCGGCCGCTACCTGGTGGCCGAGGCCGGGGTGTTGGTGGCCCGGGTGGTGGGCCGGAAGCGCACCCGGCGGAACTACCTCCTCCTGGAGGCGGGGATGACCAGCCTCCTCCGCCCTGCCCTCTACGGGGCGGTTCACCCCGTCCTGCCCCTCTACGAGGGGGGGGAGGAGGAGGTCTACGACCTGGCGGGCCCCGCCTGCGAGGCGGGGGACGTGCTCGCCCGGGGGGTGCGCCTGCCCAGGCCCAAGGAGGGGGACGCGGTGGCGGTCCTCGAGGCCGGGGCCTACGGTTCCAGCATGGCCCTCACCTACCTGGATACCCCCCGGCCCCTGGAGCTCCTCTGGACAGGGGAAGGGTGGGAGGTCCTGCGGAGGAGGGAGCCCCTGGAGGCCCTGTGGGCGGAGGAGGGCTAGACCGTCTTGAAGAGGCCGAAGAGGGGCCAGTGGGCCACCAGAAGCTCCGGATGCCACTGCACCCCCAGGTAGAGGGGGTGGCCCTCCAGGACCACGGCCTCCACCAGGCCGTCTTTGGCCAGGGCCGCGGGCCTAAGGCCCTTCCCCAGGGCCTTCAGGCCCTGGTGGTGGTAGGAGTTGACCCGGAAGCGGGGGGGAAATAGGTGGCCCAAGGGGCTTTCCCCCACGAGCTCTACCCCGTGCCCCAGGGCTCCCCAGGCGGGGGGGCTTTTCTGGTAGTGTTGCAGGGGAAAGCCCGCCCGGCCCAGGTCCTGGTGGAGGCTTCCTCCCAGGGCCACGTTGAGGACCTGGACTCCCCGGCACACCCCGAGGAGGGGAAGCCCTCTTTCCGCAGCGTAGCGGGCCAGGAAGACCTCGAGACCGTCCCGCTTCGGGTCCACTTCCCCAAGCTCGGGGAGGGGCTCCTCCCCGTAGAGGGCGGGGTCCACGTCCCCGCCTCCCGGCAGGAGGATTCCGTCCAGGTGCCGAAGGAGCCTCTCTAGGGCGGTTTCGGGCTGAGGGGGAATCAGGACGTAGGCCAAGCCCTGGGAGGTTAGGGCCTCGAGGTAGGCTTCCCAGAGGCCAAAGGAGGATCGGCCCTCGAGGGCCTTGCGCTGGGTGGCCACGCCGATAAGGCGCATGGAGGGATTCTACCCCTGAGGGCGGCCCTTGACAACTTCGCTCAAAATCGCTTAAATATGAGCAACCATGCCTCTGGCGGCCGAGCGAAGGGATCGGCTTCTCGCCCTCCTTAGGAACCACGGGGCCCTCAGCACCCGGGAGCTTGCGGAGCACCTGGGGGTTTCCGAGGCCACGGTGCGCCGGGACCTGGCCCTTTTGGCCCAGAGGGGCCTCCTCCGGCGGGAACACGGGGGGGCCCTGCTTCCGGAAGCCGAACCCCCTTACGCCGAGAAGCTCCAGCGGAACCAGAGGGCCAAGGAGGCCATCGCCAAGAGGGCGGCCCTTCTGGTGCCCGATGGGGCCACCGTGGTCCTGGACTCGGGGACCACCGCCTTGGCCCTGGCCCGTCTCCTGGCGGGGAGGCCCATCCGGGTGGTGGCCCTGGACCTCCCCGTGGCCCAGGCCCTGGCCCAAGGGCGGACGGAGGTCCTCTTGCCTGGGGGAAGCGTGCGCAACGGTTTCTTCAGCCTGGTGGGCTCCTGGGCAGAGGAGCTTTTGGCCCGGGTGCGGGCCGACCTTTTCTTCTTGGGGGCGGACGCCTTTGACCTGGAAGGGGTCACCAACCACACCTTTGAGGAGGCGGCGGTCAAGCGGAAGGCCGTGGAGGTGAGCCGAAAGACCGTCCTCCTCACCGACGGGAGCAAATGGGGGAAGAGGGCCCCGGCCTTCGTGGCCCCCCTGGGGGCCCTGGACCTGGTGATCACCGACCTGAAGGAGCCTGCCCTCCGGGAGCGGGTGAGGGTGGAGGTGGTGGATGGAGCGTTTTGAGGCCCTTTTCGGCAGGAAGCCCGTCATCGCCATGGTGCACCTGAAGGCCCTCCCGGGTACCCCCCTTTACGACGGGGACCTGGAGGCCATCGTGGAGGCGGCCCGAAAGGACCTCCTGGCCCTGCAGGAGGCCGGGGTGGAGGCGGTGATGTTCGGCAACGAGAACGACCGCCCCTACGAGCTCTCCGTGGACCGGGCCAGCGTGGCCGCCATGGCCTACGTCATCGGGCGGCTTAAGCCCCTCCTCCGGGTGCCCTTCGGGGTGGACGTCCTCTGGGACCCCCTGGCCACCATGGCCCTGGCGGCGGCCACCGGGGCCCGGTTCGCCCGGGAGATCTTCACCGGGCTTTACGGCTCGGACATGGGGCTTTGGGAAGGGAGGGCGGCCGAGGCCCTGCGCTACCGGAAGCGCCTTCTGCGGGACGACCTCTTCCTCCTCTACAACGTTTCCGCCGAGTTCGCCTCCCCCCTGGACGGGAGGCCCCTTCCCGAGCGGGCAAAAAGCGCCGTCTTCTCCAGCCTGGCGGACGCCGTCTTGGTCTCGGGTCCCATGACGGGGGAGGGGGTGGCCCTAGAGCACCTCCGGGCGGTGAAGGAAGCCCTGCCCCAGGTCCCCGTCCTCGCCAACACCGGGGTGCGCCACGAGACGGTGGCCGAGATCCTGGAGGTGGCGGACGGGGTCATCGTGGGCACGGCCCTTAAACGGGACGGGGTCACCTGGAACGAGGTGGACCCTGACCGGGCCCGAAGCTTTATGGAAATCGTTCGTAGCGCAAGGGGGTAGGCGTGGTCCTGGGCGTGGACGTGGGCACCACCGCGGTGAAGGTCCTCCTCCTGGACGAGGAGGCGAGGCTCCTTCGGGCGGCGGAGCGCACCCACCCCCTCCTTACCCCCCACCCAGGCTTCGCCGAGGAGGACCCCGAGGCCTGGTGGCGGGGGGCGGTGGAGGGTATCCGGGAGGTCCTCATGGGCCTGGACCCCAAGGGGGTGCGGGCCCTGGGGGTCTCGGGGATGGTCCCCGCAGTGGTCCTCCACGACGGGGAGGGCAGGCCCCTCGCCCCCGCCCCCCTCCAGAACGACGCCCGTGCGGTAGAGGAGATCCGGGAGCTCAGGGAGCGCTTCGGAGACGACTGGCTCTTCGCCCGCACCGGGGCCACCTGGAACCAGCAGGTGGTGGCCCCCAAGCTCCTCTGGTTCCGCCGCCACCTCCCGGAGGTGTGGGCGCGGGTACGCTGGGTCTCGGGCTCCTATGAGCACGTGGCCTTCCGCCTCACGGGCGTCCGCTACCAGGAGGCGAACTGGGCCCTGGAGTCGGGGCTTTGGGACCCTAGGGAGGGGGCCTGGCTCAAGGAGGTGCTGGATGCGCTGGGGGTCCCGGAGGACCTCTTCGGGCCGGTGCGCTGGCCCACGGAGGTGGTGGGGGGGCTAACCCCGGAGGCCTCCTTGGCCACGGGGCTTCCCCAGGGGCTTCCCGTGGTGGCGGGGAGCGCCGACCACATCGCCGCCGCCCTGGCCGCCGGGCTCCTTTCCCCGGGGGAGGCGGTGCTGAAGCTCGGGGGGGCCGGGGACTTCCTCTACGCCGTGGAGCGCTTTGACCCCGTGCCGGAGCTCTTCATCGACTTCCACGATGTTCCCGGTCTTTACGTCCTCAACGGGTGCATGGCCACCACGGGAAGCCTCCTCCGCTGGTTCCGGGACGCCTTCCGCCCCGGGGCGGGCTTCCCCGAGCTGGACCGGGAGGCCGAGGCCCTGCCTGCGGGGAGCGAGGGGCTTTTGGTCCTCCCCTACTTCTTGGGGGAGAAGACCCCTATCCACGACCCGGAGGCCCGGGGCACCGTGGTGGGCCTTACCTTAAGCCACACCCCCGCCCACCTCTGGCGGGCCCTTTTGGAAGGGGTGGCCTACGCCTACCGGCACCACGTGGAGGTGCTGGGGGGGAGGGGGTACCGGGTGGACCGGTACTTCGCCGTGGACGGCGGGGCAAGGAGCCCCCTTTGGCGGAGGATCTTGGCCAGCGTCCTCGAGGCCCCGGTGGAGCACCTTCTGGGGGGCGAGAGGGGAAGCGCCTACGGGGTGGCCTTCCTGGCAGGGGTGGCCGTGGGGCTTTGGGGGTTTAGGGACCTCAAGCGGGAGGTGGCGGGGGTGACGGAGCCCGAGCCCGGGTGGGTGCCCGCCTACCGGGCCCTCTATCCCCTCTACCGGGAGGTCTACCTGCGCCTGAAGGACCTTTACCCCAGGCTCAGAGGTGGTTATGCCTAACGCCTTGGTGACGGGAGCGGGAACGGGGATCGGCCGGGCCATCGCCGAAAGGCTCGCCCGGGACGGCTTCAGGGTCTGGGTTACGGACCTGGACCCGGAGGCGGCCCGGAAGGTGGCCGAGCCCCTCGGCATGCCCCACCTGGGGCTGGACGTGACAGACCGAAAGGCCCTGGAGGCCGCCCGGGAGCGGGTCTACGCCGAGGACGGGCGGCTGGACGTCCTGGTGGCCAACGCCGGCGTGTCCACCATGAACCGCTTCCTAGACCTCACGGAGGAGGAGTGGGACTTCAACTTCCGGGTGAACGCCAAGGGCACCTTCCTCACCCTGCAGACCTTCGCCCGGGCCATGGTGCGCCAGGACCTCATGCCGGGCCGGGAGCTTCGGGGCAAGATCGTCGCCACCGCCTCCATGGCCGCCCGCCAGGCCGCTCCCCTTCTTGCCCACTACTCCGCCAGCAAGTTCGCCGTCTTGGGCCTGGTGCAGGCGGCGGCCAAGGAGCTCGCTCCTTACCGCATCACGGTGAACGCGGTGAACCCCGGGTTCGTCCGGACCTCCATGCAGGAGCGGGAGGTGAGGTGGGAGGCAGCCTTGCGGGGCCTGACCCTCGAGGAGGTCCTGGAAGATTATGTGCGTCAAACCCCCTTGGGGCGGCTGGAGACCCCGGAGGACGTGGCGGGGGTGGTGGCCTTCCTGGCGGGGCCGGACTCCGACTTCATCACCGGGGAGGCCCTGGAGGTGAACGGTGGCGCCTGGATCTTCTAGGGGGCTCCGCTTTTTGGCGAGCGCCCTGCTCTTTGCCTTCTCCTTGGCCTTCCTCCTCCCCCTCCTCTGGACCCTGCGAAGCGCCCTCCTCCCCGAGGGGCTGGCCTACGCCCTTCCCCCCGCCTTCGGCCCCTGGACCCTGGAGAACTTCACCAGGGTCCTGGAGGGTCCTTTGGGACGCGCTTTCCGCAACAGCTTCCTGGTGGCCTCCCTGGTGGTCCTCCTGGGCCTGCCCCTGGCGGCGGGGCTGGGGTATGCCCTCGCCCGTTACCGCCTGGGGGGGCATGGGCTTCGCTTCGCCGTCCTGGCTACCCAGATGCTTCCCCCCGTCGTCCTGGCCCTGCCCCTCTTTGCCCTCTTTCGGGAGCTTGCCCTGGCGGGCACCCTGGCGGCCTTGGTCTTGGCCTACCTGGCCTTCGCCCTTCCCTTCATGGCCTGGCTTCTCATGGGCTTCTTCCAGGGGTTCCCCCGGGAGCTGGAGGAGGCCGCCCAGGTGGACGGGGCCACTCCCCTTTCCGCCTTCTTCCGGGTGGTCCTGCCCCTATCGGCCCCCGGACTCTTCGCCGCCGGGGTCTTGGGGTTCCTCCTCTCCTGGAACGAGTTCCTCTTCGCCCTCCTCCTCTCCGGGCGGGAGACCCAGACCATCCCCGTGGCCCTTTCCACCCTCGTCACCCAGCGGGGGGTCCTCTTCGCTCAGGTGGCGGCGGGGGTGGTGCTCTCGGTGCTTCCCGTGGCCCTTCTCGCCCGCACGGTGGACCGGTACCTGGTGGAGGGTCTCACCCTGGGGGCGGTGAAGTAAAGGAGGTGATGGCAGTGAAGCGGCTTCTTGCGGTTTTGGTGGCCCTGGGCCTCTCCCTGGCCCAGGGGGTGGTCCTCCGGGCCCTCATGGAGGACGTGCCCGAGACCCGGATCATCGAGGAGCTCCTCCCCCAGTTTGAAAGGGAGACGGGCATCCGGGTGGAGTTTGAGAAGGTCCAGTACTCCGCCATGCACGACAAGCTGGTGGCCCAGCTCCTCGCCCCCCAAAGCGCCTACGACTTCCTGCAGGTGGACTTCCTCTGGGCGGGGGAGTTCCCGGCGGCGGGGTGGCTTGAACCCCTGGAGCCCTACGTGAAGCGGAGCGGGTTTGACCTCTCCCCCTATTTCCCCTCCATGCTGGACCTGGTGGGCTACTACCGGGGGACCCTCTACATGATCCCCATGTACAACTACGCCATGGGCCTCATCTACCGCAAGGACCTCCTAGCCCGGAAGGACCTCCAAGAGAAGTTCCGGGCCCAGTACCGCCGGGCCTTGGCCCTTCCCAAGACCCTGGAGGAGTACGTGGACCTTTCCCTCTTCATGGCCAAAAACGCCGGGGTAGCGGGGGCGGCCATGCAGGGGCAGCGGGGGGACCCCAACTTCATGGAGTTCTCCAACTACCTCTTCGCCGCTGGAGGGGACTACGTGGACAAGAGCTGGCGGGTGACCCTGAATAGCCCCCAGGGGGAAAAGGCCCTCACCCTCTACGTGCGCAACCTCCGCCAAGGGGCCCAGAAGGGTGCTTTGAACGCCAACCTGGACGACACCTTCCGGGTCATGTGCCAGGGCGGGGCCTTCAGCATGATCACCTACTGGTGGATGCTCCCCCAGCTGGACGACCCCAAGCAGTGCCCCAAGGTGGCGGGCAAGGTGGCCTTAAGCCCCATGCCGGGCGGGGCCGGGGTGAACGGGGGTTGGGGCTGGGCCATCCCCAAGAACAGCGCCCAAAAGGAGGCGGCCTGGCGCTTCATCAGCTGGGTGGAGTCCAAGCCCATCGTGAAGGAGCGGGCCCTTAGAGGCCACGCCCCCACCCGCAAGGACGCCTTCCAGGACCCCGAGGTGCTGAGGAAGTACCCCTACTACAAGGAGGCGGAGCACGTCATCGCCGGGGCCAAGAAGGTGCCCATTTTCGCCTACACCGCGGAGATGGAGGACGTGGTGGGCCGGGAGATCAGCCTGGCGGCCTCGGGGCAAAAGCCCGTGAAGCAGGCTCTCCAGGATGCGGCCAAGGGCCTGGAGGACCTCCTTAGGAAGGCGGGGCTTTTGCGGTGAGAGGACAGGGGACAGGCCTCCTCCTCGCTCTTCCGGGGCTTCTCCTCCTCCTGGGGGTGGTGGGCCTGCCCCTCCTCTACGCCTTGCGCCTCTCCCTCACGGACTACACCTTCTTGAGGCGGGAGGCGGCCTTCGTGGGCCTCCAGCGGTACCTGGACGCTTTCCAGGACCCTTACTTCCTCTCCGCCTTGGGCCTCACCGCGCTCTACGTGGTCCTCACCGTGGGGCTTACCTTGGCCTTGGGCCTCCTCCTCGCCGTCCTTCTGCACCAGCGCCTCCCCTTCCAGGCCTTCCACTACTTCGCCGTGAGCCTCCCCATGCTCATCGCCCCGGTGGGGGTAGGGCTCATCTGGAAGATGATCCTCCACCCCGAGCTGGGCGTCCTGGCCTACCTCTTCGGGGGGCGGGACTTCCTGGGGGATGCCCGCTACGCCCTCCTCACCCTGGCCCTGGTGGACGTCTGGCAACAGGTTTCCTTCGCTGCCCTCGTCCTCCTTGCGGGCCTGAGGAACCTGCCCAAGGAGCCTTTGGAGGCAGCCTACGTGGACGGGGCCACGCCCTGGCAGGCCTTCTGGCGGGTGACCTTCCCTCTACTTCTTCCCGTCCTCGGGGTGCTCCTGGTGCTCCAGACCGTGGCCGAGGTGCGCACCTACGATCTGGTCTATGTGCTCACCCGGGGAGGCCCCGGTACCGCCACCGACCTGGTGAGCTACTACATCTACCGTAAGGCCTTCCTGGGCCTGGACCTTTCAGGGGCGAGCGCCATGGGCTACCTGCTCCTCCTCTTCACCCTGGCCCTGGTGGCCCTCTACTATCGGCAGCTGACGCGCGCCTGACAGGAGGGGGTGAAGATTTCCCGTGGTGGAGCTACGGACGGTGAGCAAGCGCTACGGACGGGTCTTGGCCGTGGACCGGGTGAGCCTTCGGGTCCAGGAAGGGGAGTTCTTCAGCCTCCTTGGGCCCTCGGGCTGCGGCAAGACCACCACCCTGCGCCTGGTGGCGGGGTTTGAGCGGCCCGACGGGGGGGAGGTGTGGCTTTCCGGGGAGCGGGTGGACCACCTGCCCCCCGAGCGGCGGCCCATCGGCATGGTCTTCCAAAGCTACGCCCTCTTCCCTAACATGACGGTCTACGGCAACGTGGCCTTTCCCATGCGGCTTAAGCGCATCCCGGAGGAAAGGGTGAAGAGACGGGTTCTAGAGCTCCTGGAGATGGTCCATCTCACGGGGCTGGAGGGCCGCTACCCCAAGGAGCTTTCCGGGGGGCAACAGCAGCGGGTGGCCCTGGCCCGGGCCCTGGCCCGGGAGCCCAAGGTCCTTCTCCTGGACGAGCCCCTCTCCGCCCTGGATGCCAAGATCCGGGAGGAGTTGAGGGGGGAACTCAAGCGCCTGCAACGGGAAACGGGTCTCACCGCCCTCTATGTCACCCACGACCAGGAGGAGGCCCTGGCCCTTTCCGACCGCATCGCCGTGATGCGGGAGGGGCGGGTAGAGCAGGTGGACACCCCCCAGGGTATCTATGGGCGCCCCCGGACGCCCTTCGTGGCCCGCTTCGTGGGCCAGGGGACCCTGGTGCCGGGGGAGGCTCGAGGCGGGGTTTTCCACCGGGGCCGCCCCTGGCCCGTGCGGGTGGAGGGGGAGGGGAGGGGGTACCTTCTCCTGCGGCCGGAGGCCCTCCGGGTTTCCCAGGAGGGGTTTCTGGAGGGGCGGGTGGTCCTCGCCACCTACTTGGGGAACCTGGTGCGCCTGGAGGTGGAGGCGGAGGGCCTCTTCCTTAAGGTGGACACCTCCCCGGAGGGGGCGCCGGAGATGGGAGCGCAGGTGGGCCTGGCCCTACCTGAGGCTGCGCCTTTTGTGGGGGAGGAGGCATGACCTTAGGCTTCCGTCCCCCCAAGGAACCCGAGGGCTTCCTAGCGTACGCCAGGAGGCTAAGGGGACGCTACGCCTTCATAGAGGTCCCGGGGAGCGCGGCGGAGGCCCTGGAGGGAGCAGCCCTCGAGGCCCGCGCCATGGGCTTCCGCCTCACCCTCCACGCCCGCTACCTGGACGTTTACCCTGCCTCCCCGGAGCCCGCCATCCGCCAGGCTTCCCTGCGGATCTTGGAGGAGGACCTGGCCCGGGCCGCCCGCATGGGGGCGGAGCTTTTGAACCTCCATGCGGGGAACATACCCTGGACGGACTACCCCTCTCCCGGCCTCTCCCCGGCCCACGAGGCCCTGAGGGAGGCGGAGAGGAGGCTAAGGGAGGAGGCTATGGAGCGGGCCCTGGAGTCCTTCGCCCGCCTTACCCGGCTCGCCCTGGACCTGGGGGTGCGCCTCGTCTTGGAAAACCTCCCCGCTCCTCAGGAGATCCCCCGCACCCCAGGGGAGATGGCCCGCTTCCTGGAGGTCCCGGACCTCTACTTCTGCCTGGACCTGGGCCACGCCCGCATGGCAGGGGAGGCCCCGGAGGGGTTTTTGGAGGTGCTCGGGGGGAGGCTCGTCCACGTCCACGCCCACACCAACGACGGCCGTTACGACCTCCACCTGCCCCCCCGCCTCGAGGAGATGGCCCCCTTCCGGGGCCGCCCCTGCACCCTCTTAGTGGAGCTCCCCCCGAGGAGCGTGGAGGAGTACCTGGAAGTGCACCGGAGCTTGGCCTCAGCGGGGCTTGTCCCCGAGGCAACAGGAGGTGAGGAAGCATGAAGGCAAGGGTTTGGACGCGGTATCTGGCGGTCCTTCCGGCGCTTTTGGCTTTGGGCCTCGGCCTGAAGGGGCTCGGCAGCCTGGCCCAGGCCGGGGCGAAGCTTCCCCCGGAGCTGGACAACGCCTACATCCGGGATCTGGCGGCCAAGGCCAAGACCGAGGGCGGGGTCATCAACTCCTACGGCATGCCCAACGACTGGGCCAACTACGGGGAGATCTTCGCCGAGTTCCAGCGCCTCTTCGGCATCCGCCAGCAGGACATCGACATGGGAAGCGCCGTGGTCCTGGCCAGGATGCGGGAGGAAAAGGCCAGCAAGAACGACATCGCCGACCTCAAGCCCGCCTTCGCCATGACCCTGGCCGAGGAGGGGCTCACCCTGCCCTACCGGGTTACCTCCTGGGCCGCCCTCCCGGAGGGGCAAAAGGGGGAGGGGAAGGAGGGTTCCGCCTGGTACGCGGGCTACAAGGGCACCCTGGGCTGGATCGTGAACACCCGCCTGGTGAAGAAGGTGCCCAGGACCTGGAAGGACCTGGAAAACCCTGAGTACAAGGGCCTCATCCAGTACCAGGACCCGCGGGCCACGGGCACCGGGGTGGCCACCATCATGGCCGCGGCCTACGCCCTCACGGGGGACCCCTACAACTACAAGGCCGGGGTGGACTTCTTCGCCCGCCTCCACAAGCTGGGGGTCATCGGGGCGGTGGAGCCCAAGGTGACCACGGCCAAGTTTGAGCGGGGGGAGGTGGGCATCTTCATCAACTACGACTACAACCTTCTGGCCTGGAAGGAGCGCTTCCCCTTCCCCACGGAGGTGGTGATCCCTCAGGACGGCACCCTGGCCAACGGCGGGGGCATCGTGGCCGCCCGCAACGCCCCCCACCCCAACACCGCTAAGCTCTTCCTGGAGTTCATCTTCTCCAAGTACGGCCAGAGCCTCTTCGCCAAGACCTTCGTTTCCCCCATCCGCCCCGACGTGGAGCTTCCCAAGGAGGTGGCGGCCAAGTTCCCGCCCAAGAGCGCCTACACCAAGGTGAAGTTCGTGGACTACAGGAAAGAGGAGGCGGTCTCCGAGGCCCTGCAGAAGTACTACGGGGAAACCATCCGTTAAGCCCCTTGGGGGCGGGGCTTCCCCGCCCCCCTTCTCTCATGCGCAGCGAACGCTTCCTGATTCTCCCGGGGCTTCTTTTTCTGGCCCTCTTCTTCGCCCATCCCCTATGGGCCATCCTGGAGCGGAGCCTTTCCTCTCCGGAGGGCCTCACCCTTGCCCGCTACCTCAAGGCCCTCACCGCCCCCGCCTACCTCGAGGCCTGGCGCAACTCCCTCCTCTTCGCCACCGCCTCCACCCTCCTTGCCGCCCTTGGCGGGGTCTTCGTGGCCTACTGGACGAGCGGGCTGCCCCTCAGGCCCAAGCGCTTTCTCCTTTCCCTCTACGCCATCCCCGTCTCCCTCTCCGGGCTGGTGGTGGCCTTTGGTTTCATCGTGCTTCTGGGGCGTAACGGGGTGGTGAACCAGTTCCTTAACGCCCTTGGCCTTCCCCGCTTTGACCTCTACACCTGGACCGGGCTCCTTTTGGTCTTCCCCTTTTACAACGTCCCCCTCTTCGCCCTGGCCCTCATGCCCCTTCTGGAAAGCCTGGGGAGGGAGCTCCTGGAGGCGGCCCGGGCCTCGGGGGCCACGCCCTTCCAGGCCTGGGTGCGGGTCCTCTTCCCCAACCTCATGCCCGGCGTTCTGGCGGGAAGCGCCATCGTCTTTGCCGGGATGATGGGGGCCTTCGGCACCGCCTTGGCCCTCACCGGCTTCGCGAAGAACCTCTTTTCCTTGCAAATCTACAGCCTGGTGGCCGAGAGCACCTTTGACCTCCCCCAGGCCGCCGCCTTGGCGGTGGTCCTCATGGCCACCACCGGGGTGGGCCTCTACCTCCTCGCCCTTTGGGAAAGGAGGTGGCGGCGGTGAGGACCCTAGGGTGGCTCCTCTTTGGTCTCTTCCTCCTTTACCTGGTCCTGCCCATGCTGGCCCCGGTGGTCTACTCCTTCAGCCAGGTGTGGCTGGGCCTCTTGCCCGAGGGCCTCACCCTGGCCTGGTACCGCAAGGTCTTCACCGACCCCAAGTATCTGGAAGGGGCCCTCCTCTCCCTGCGCGTGGCCCTTCTGGCGGTGGCCCTCAACGTCTTGGTGGGGGTGCCCACGGCCTATGTGGCCCACACCTGGACGGGGAGGGTGGGGGAGGGGCTGAGGCGGCTTCTCCAGGTCCTTCCCCTGCTGGTACCGCCCCTCGTGGTGGGGCTGGGCTTCCTCCTCGCCTTCAACCGCCCGCCCCTGGCCCTTTCCGGCACCTTCTGGATCGTGGTCTTCGGCCACGCCGCTTTGGGCTTCCCCTTCTTCTTCCGCACGGTCTACGCCGGCCTTTCGGGCCTCGAGGTCCGCCTTCTCATGGAGGCGGCCCAGGCCTCGGGGGCGGGGCTTTGGGCGCGGCTACGCCACGTCCTCCTGCCCAACCTCCTGCCTGCGGTCCTCTCGGGGAGCCTGGTGGCCTTCGCCATCTCCATGGGGGAGTTCGAGGTCACCAGCATGGTGGCGGGGTTCGGCACCGTAACCCTGCCCCTGCTCCTCTTCCAGAGCCTTAGGGAGGACTTCCGGGCGGCGAGCGCCGTGGCCAGCCTCCTCCTCTACACCACCCTCCTGGCCCTCTTGGGCCTCACCCTCCTCCGGCGGCGCTGAGGCCCGGGGCGCCCGTTAAGGAATCTGTAAGCCCCCCGGACCACCATGGAAGGTAGAGGGCGGGGCGCAGGCCCTGACCTCTCCGCCCAGCCGGGTGGCCAAGGAGGAAGGACCCATGAAGGCGGCCTGGGTTCGCGCCCTAGGGGAGGTGTTCCGTGAGGAGGATAGGCGTAGCGGTTGGCGGCTTGATGGCGGTTGCCCTGGCCCAGTTGGGCCCCCTGACGGGGCCCATGGGGCAAGGGCCTCCGCAGGAGATCTACCAGAACCCATCTCTGGGGATGCGCTTCCCCGTTCCGGCGGGGTTCCAGAGGGCGCAGGAGATGCCCTACGAGGGGGGGATGGTGGCGATCTTCTTCCACCCCTCGGGAGCTGAGCTTTACGCCATCTCCCACCCCTTCCAGGGGGACCTGCAGGCCTTCCACCAGCAGAACCTCCAGCGCCTGGTTCAGCTGGACGCCCAGCTTCGGGCCCAGGGAGCCCAGGTTTCCCGCCAGCCCCTCTCGGGCCTGAACCTCGGGGGCCGGCCCGCCCTCGGGGTCTACACTCAGGTGAACTTCCAGGGCCAGGCCTTCCTGGACGTGGCGGTGTACACCGTGGAGGGAGGGCGGGTCTACGGCCTCCAGCTCACCGCCCCCGCACAGGTCTTTCCCCAGTTTCAGGGAACCTACCAGGCCCTTCTCGGCCAGGTCCAGCTCGTGGGGGTGCAGGCCCCGGGGCCCTTCCAACCTTCGCCTTTTCCGCCTTCTCCTTCTCCCTTTCCCCCGGGGCCGGGTGGGGACGGGGGAGGCTACGGCCCGTTGCCCCCGCAACCTTCGCCTTTTCCGCCATCTCCCTCTTCGGGGAACGGCGTGGCCCAGGGGCCGCGTCCCGCCTTCACCCCCCCTGCCGACCGCCCGGTGGAGCTCCGCTACGGCAAGGAGGTGGGGGACGGCAACCGCTTCGCTGTGGCCGTGGGCGGCCTCCGCTACCGCATCGTGCCCAAGGGGCCGGGGCGGTGGCAGGTGACGGAGGTGGTGGCGGACGCCGAGGGGGAGGAGGAGGAAACCTACCTTTTGGACGCCCTCGGCCTCCAGGAGGGCGAGGACGTCCTCCTGCCTCCGGTGTGGCACACCGGGCGAGGCGAGGTGGGGGGCCTGAAGCTTTCCCGGGAAAGCCGGGGGGGCCTGGTGGTCTACCGCTACCAGGACCAGGAGATGCGCCTGGAGTTCGCCTACCGGCAGGACGGGTGGCTCGCCTACTACGTCTACTGCGATCCCAACAAAAAGGCCAACCCCTGCGTGCGCTACGCCCTCAAGGAGGTGCGGTGATGCGCCTGGCTTTGGCCTGGCTTTTCCTGTTGGCCCCGGCCCTGGGCCAAGGGGTGCGCACGGGGGTCACCCCCCAGGAGATGGAGCCCCTCCTCAAGGCCTGGTCCTACCGGTACGAGCGGGTGGAGGAGAAGGGGGAGGTCTACTTCCGCTTGCGGCTTGCGGGGCTTAAAGCCGTCCTTTACCTCCTGGACTGCCAGAAAGGGCGGTGCGAGAGCCTCCAGCTCTACGCGGGGTTTACCATGGGCGATCCCCCCAGCTTGGAGCGGGTCAACGAGTGGAACCAGAAGAGGCGCTTTTCCCGGGCCTACCTGGACGAGGACGGGGACCCAGTCCTGGAGGCGGACCTGGACCTCGCGGGCGGGGTGGCGGACGAGGCCATAAGGGCCTTCCTGGACCTCTTTGAGGCAAGCCTCCGGGCCTTCGCGGCCTGGATCGGGTGGGAGTAGGGGGCGCTGTGAAGGAGCTGACCTTTCCTGCGTGGACGCGCTTTCGGCTTTGGTGGGCCCTGCTTCTCGGGGCTTTCCTCCTGGCCTTTGGGCTTTGGGCGCGGGAGCTTTGGGGCCTCCTCCTGGGGGCTCTTCTCCTTGGGGCTTTCGCCCTCCACCTCCGCCGCACTGCTTACGCCCTCGCCCTGGAGCCCGAGGGCCTCCGCCACGGGGGAAGGCTTTACCCCAGGGAGGCCCTGAGGGCGGTGGGGCTCGACCCCCTATGGGGGCGGCTCTGGTTGGACTTCGGCGGGGAAAGGCTTCCCCTTTTCCTGGGGCTTCCCGGCTAGGACGAGGCCTTGGCCCACCTGGGGGTGGACTGGCGGCAGGTGGAGGGGCTGGAGGACCACCTCCTGGGCCAGCGGGGGCGGGTCTGGTTCCTGGGGGGCCTCTACCCTCCCCGGGAGGCCGAGGGGGTCCACCGGTGGGCCCTCGGCGTCTACCGGCGGCACTTCCTCAAGATCTACGGTGCCCTGGCCCTGGCGGGGGTGGGGTTTTCCCTCCTCTCCTTGGCCGAGGGCTTGGGCATCGCCCTTTTCGCCCTGGGGTCGGGCTTTGCCCTCTGGTGGCTCCTATCCTTTCCCCACGACCTGGTGCGCCTAAGGGGAGGCGGGGGGCGGTACAACCCCTTGGACCCGGAGTTCGAAAAGCTGGCTAAGACAAAGGGGGGAATGGGTGAAGAAGGCGTCTGAGGCTCTTTTAAAACCCTTGGCCTTGGCCCTGGGCCTATACGCCTTGGCCCAGCAGGTTTTCTACCCGCCGGATTTTGGTCCTTACGAGGCGGTTCGGCAGCGAGCCCACGCCTATTGCCAAGGGTACCTTTCCCAAGATAACCTTACCCGGGCGGGCCAAGCTTACGCTGCCTGCTTAACCCAAGTGGCGGCCGCAACCTGTGGAGGCCCCTCGAGCCCCCGCATGGACCCTATGAGCTTTATGTTCTGTACCGCAGCGGCTTCCGCTGGCTATCCGGCTCCCGGCAAGGCCGTGCTTACCCGCTCTGCTTATCGGGTAGAGATTCGGGGAGGTGTGTCACGGGAACGGGACCCGGGTACGGGACAAATCCTCAAAGAAGAGCGCCTCGCTCCCAGGTTGCTTTACACCCTGGAGCGCACCTCCCACGGGATTTACAAAGGGATCACCTACGATAAAGGGGGCACCCCGGTGACCACCTACTGGGTGACACCCAACTGCGAGATCCTGGATGCCAAAGGAATGCCTGCCATGGATGGACAGTTTTGCCCCTTAAATCCGAGGAAACCCTACCTCATGGTGCTGTTTCCCCCGCCTTCCCCGGAGTTTCCTCCAAGCGGCGCCCTATACCTGGCCGGGCGATACCAGGACGATCCTGACGGAGACGGCCAGCCCGAGGAAGGGTATGCGCGCGTCGGCGGGACGGGAGGGCGGGCATTCACTTCGGGGAGCGTGGAGCTGATCGCTTTCGACGCCGCCGGGGTTCTCAAGTACCACTATCTGGCGGCAGTTCGGGAGAGCGATAACCCCTTTACCCGTTACAACCTTGAGTCCATAACCTTCTTCCAGGTGCGCTGAAAGCTTACGGGGGATCTTTAGGTTTTGGCCCGCCCAGGCTTCAAGGGCAGGGGCTGCCTCGCCACCAGGAGGTAGGCCTCCTGGGCCGCCTCGGCCAAAAGGGCGTTCACCTGGCCCAGGAGGTCCCGGTAGCGGCGGGCGAGGGGATTGGCCGGGACGATCCCCATCCCCACCTCGTTGGAGACAGCGATGACCCGCTTGCCGCTTTCCTCCACCGCGCTTAGGAAGCGCTGTGCCTCCTCCAGGGGGTCCAGGCCCCTTTCCATCAGGTTGGAGACCCAGAGGGTGAGGCAGTCCACCACCACGGTGGGGTGGCGGGCCTTCTGCAGGGCCCCCGGAAGGTCTAGGGGCTCCTCCAGGGTCTCCCAGGTGGGGGGGCGCTCCTCCCGGTGGCGGCGGATCCTCTCCGCCATCTCCTCGTCCCGGGCCTCGGCGGTGGCGATCAGGGTGGCGAAGGGCCCGGCGAGCCTCTGGGCGAAGCGGCTTTTCCCGCTCCTTGCCCCGCCCAGGAGGAGGAGGAGGCCAGGGGGCGGGGGCGGGTCCAGGTACCCTGCCGAAGCTTTCGCCTCGGTGGGGGCCCCAAGGGGGCTTGCTGCGGGGAAGGACCTCCCCCTAAGCCCCAGGGCCCGGTGGAGGGCCCCTAGGTCCAGGTGGGCTTCCAGGGCGTCCGCCAGGAGGTCCAGGGCCTCCTCCAGGCCCTTCGCCTCCCGGCCAAAGAGGGCCTTCTGCACCCCAGGGTTTTCCAGGAGGCCGTGGAGCCAGGTGGCGAGGAGGGGGCCTTCCTGGTGGACGAGGGGGAGGCCCTGGCCGTGGTGGATCTCGTACCCCTCCACCTCGAGGCCATTTAGCCTCCCCCAGTACCCGGAAAGCCCCTGAAGCCTTACCCGCCTCCTTTCCACCGTCTTCTCCCGCGCCATCCGCACCCGGTAGGGGAGGAGGCCGAGGCCCGGGAACTGGCCTCTTTCCTCTACCCCCTCCTCGTCCACGAGGGCTTCGGAAAGCATCTCCGCCCCGCCGCAGACGGCGAGGACGGGCTTGCCCGCCTCCAGGTGCCTTTGAATCAGGGGAAGGAAGGCGCGAAGCCAGGGGAGGTCCCGCGCTGGGAGGCGGCTTCCCGGGAGGACGAGGAGGTCCGCCCCTTCCGCCTCCTCGGGGGAGGTGGCGTGGACCGGGCGGGCGAGCTCGGAGAGAGGCCAGAACTCGTCCAGGTTGGCGGCGTGGGGGTAGCGGAGGATGGCCACCTTGGGGCCATTCCCGGCGGGCTGGCGGTAGCGGAACCCGTCCTCCTCGGGGAGGGCGAGGGGAAGGAGGGGGAGGGTGCCGAGGACGGGGAGGCCGGTCCAGCCCTCCAGGAGGCCGTAGGCGGGCTTCAGGAGCTCCAGGTCCCCCCGGAACTTGTTGAAGGCGAAGCCGAGGAGCCTCCTCCGGTGCTCCCCCAAAAGGGCCCAGGTGCCGTAGAGCGCCCCCAGGGCCCCGCCCTGGTCCACGTCGGCCACCAGGAGGGCCCTAGCGTCCGCCCACTCGGCCACGCTTAGGTTCGGCAGGTCGGGCCAGAGGTTCCGCTCCACCGGGCTTCCCGCCCCCTCCAGCACCAGGAGGTCGTATTTGGCGAGGAGGCCTTCCAGGGCCTCGCGAATGGGGGCCTCGAGGTGGGGCCTCCTTTCCTTCCAGGGAAGCCCCGAGAGGAAGGGGTCCACCTTCCCCCACACCACCACCTGGGCGCCCCTTTCCCCGAAGGGCTTCACCAGGACGGGGTTCATGCGCACCTCGGGCTCTACCCCCGCCGCCAGGGCCTGGAGCCACTGGGCGCTCGCCACCTCCCCGCCCCGGACCACCCGGGCGTGGTTCGCCATGTTCTGGGCCTTGAAGGGGGCGGCCCTTAGGCCAAGCCTTTTGAAGTGGCGGAGAAGCCCTGCGGCGAAGAGGCTTTTCCCCACCCCGCTTCCCGTGCCCCAGACGATGAGGGCCTTAGCCCTGGCCAAGGCGCACCTCCACGGCCTTCAGGATGGTCTGGGCGTCCTCCAGGGCCTTCCTGGCCTCCCCCTCCGTGTACGCCTCCTTGGGCGTGAGCCCCGGGAGGGCGTCGGGGTAGCGGGTGGGGATGTAGAGCTTGTCCAGAGCCAGGGCTTGGGGCAGAAGGGGATGGAAGGCGGAGGCTTCCTCCGGCGGGAGGTCCCGGAGGAGCCGGGCGAGGCTGTGGCCCCAGGGGTCCAGGCCCAGGGCGATCCAGAGGGCCTTCAGGGCTTTTTCCCCGGCCTGCTGGGCGAGGAAGGCGGCCTGGGCGTGCTTGCCCTTCTCCAGGAGGGCCTTTCCCGCCTCCCAGTCGTCCCAGGCCTGGGCGAGCCAGCGGTGGGCCTCAAGCCGGCGCTTTTCCACGCTCATAAAGCGGTTTCGCCTCCCGTAGGACCCCCTGGAGGAAGGGGAGGTCCCGGCGTTCTTGGAACTCCTCAGGGGTGAGGACGATGGCCTCCACGGGGAGGGGGGCGTCCCTTAGGAGCTCCAGGACGAGCCCGATGCGCTCAAGGGGAGGAAGGGCGGTGCGGGCCACCACCAGGAGGTCCAGATCCGACCTCCGGTCTGCCGTCCCCCGGGCGTGGGAGCCGAAGAGGTAGAGGGCCTCGAGGTCCAGGGCTTTCTGCAGGCGCCTCACCGCTTCCTCCAGGTAGCGGGCGAGCTCCGGGCTCATGTCCTGAGTTTACCCGCCAGGACCTCCTCCAGGGCGAGGAGGAGGGCCCTTATGGCCTCCTCCTTCTGGGCGGAAAGCCTGAGCCACTCGGGGAGGCCGAAGCTTGTGGCATCCCGTACCCGTATGCCCTTTTCCCTAAGGGCCCTCGCCACCTCCGTGGCCCTTCCCACCCGCACCAGGAGGAAGTTGGCGGGGCTTTCCCGCACCCTTAGGCCAAGCTCCCTAAGCCCCTCGGCGAGGAGGCGCCTCAAGCGGAAAAGCTCCCTTTTGCTCTTCTCCAGCCAGGCCCGGGCCTCCGGGTCCAGGTGGGCTTGGAGGAGGGCCTCTCCGTAGACGGAAAGGGGCCAGCTCGGCGCCAGGTTCTGGAAGTGGGTGAGGTCCAGGGGGGCCAGGAGGTACCCCGCCCTGACCCCCGTGAGGCCGTGGGCCTTGTTGGGGCTATAGAGGCGGAAGGCCTTTTGGGGGAGGGGCGGAGGGGATTCCATGAGGTCGTAGTAGGCCAGGTCCAGGACCAGGGCCCCGCCCGCCCGCCTCGCCACCTCCTCCAAAAAGGGGTAGACCTCCCCCGTGGGGTTGTTGGGCACGCAGAGGAAGGCCAGGGAACTTTTGGGCAGGAGTTCCAGGAAGGCCTCGGGGCTTTCCGCCTCCCACAAGGGGAGGTCCAGGGCCCGGGCGGCCCGGGCGTACTCGCTGAAGGTGGGGGGGAGGAGGAGGATGGGCCCCCGCAGGTAGGTCCAGCGGGCCAGGCGGTGGATGAGCTCGCTCGTCCCCGTGCCCACGGCCACCTGCTCCGGGGCCACCCCGTGGGCCTCGGCCAGGGCCTTCCGCAGCCTGCGGTAGAGGGGGTCGGGGTAGCGGCTCGGGTCGGCCCGGCGGAGGTAGGCCAGGGCCACGGGGTTGGGGCCTAGGGCGTTGGCGTTGGTGGAGAAGTCGTAGAGGGGCTCGGGGCCCTCGTCGGTGCCCCCGTGGATGGGGCGGAGGACGTCGTCCAGCATGCCTTCCATGGTAGGGAAGCCGCGCTAGGCCGAGTGGGGCCCAGGCTAAGGACGGAGGCGGAGGGCCCCCTCCCGCATCCGGGCGAGGACGGCCTCGAGGCGGGCCGCCTCCTCCTCGGTGTAGGCGTGGAGCTCCAGGGGAAGGCCGGGGAAGGCCTTTCGGGCCAGGCGGGGAAGGTCCTCCCGGCGGGGCCCCCGGTAGAGGAGGAGGAGGTCCACGTCGCTTCCCACCGAGGCCCTTCCCCGGGCCCAGGAGCCGAAGAGCCAGGCCTCGAGGAGGGGGACCTCCTCCTCCAGGGCCTTAAGCCCCTCCTCGAGGCGGAGGAGGAGCTCCTCCCTCGTCCATCTGGGATAGAACACCTTCACAGTAGGCATACACCGCCTCCGCGTGTCCCAAAAGGCGCTCGGCCTCGCTCCGCCGGTAGCGCTGAAAAGGGGCGCCCTCCGGCAAGGCGTCGGGGTACCGGCTTGGGATGTAGGCCTTGTCCAGCTCGCTGGCGGCGTCCAGCAACGCCTCGGGCACGGGGAACTTTTGGGCCAGCTCCTCGAGGAGGCCCGCCACCGAGTGGCCCCAGGCCACGGCCCCGAGCCTCTGGAAGACGGCCTTCACCGCCTTTTCCGCCCCTGGCCGCGCCGCGAAGGCCGCCCACTTTCAAAGGCTACCGAAGCCCCGTGGCCCCCGCGAGGAGGAGGCCCACCCCGTAGCCCAGGCCCCCCACGAGCCAGAGGGCTTTCCGGGTGTGCTTTGCCTCGGGAGAGGGGGCGAGGGGGTTCAGGGCGTAGGCGCCTCGCTTCCTCAGGCGCACCCCGAGCCTCAAGGCCAGGGCGGCCATGGGGAAGCCCGCGTTGGGGGAAGGGGTCTTGCGGGCCTCCCGGAAGAGCCTTCCCCAAAGCCCGGGGGGGCAGAGGAGAAGCCCGGCCAGGCGTGCGGGGAGGAGGTTTAGGAGGTCGTCCATCCGGGCGGCGAAGGCGCCCTTTGCCCCATGCTCCGGGTAGCCCCACATGGCGTCGGCGGTGTTGGCGTAGCGGTAGAGGGCGGCCCCCCCGAGGCCCAGGAGGGCGTAGTAGAGGAGGGGGGCTACCAGGCTATCCGAGAGGTTCTCTGCGAGGCTCTCCAGGGCGGCTTCCCGCACCTCCTCCTCGGAGAGCCCTTCCGTATGCCGGCTCACGATGCGGGAAAGGCGGCTTCTAGCCGCCTCGAGGCCCTCTCCCAGGGCCTTCTCCACCTCAAAGACCTCCAAGAGGAGCATCCTCAGGCTGAAGAGGGGCTTGAGGAGGAGGCCCAAGGCCACCCAGCCCCAGGCCAAAGGCCTCAGGAGGAGGTCCAGGAGGAAGGCGGGGAGGGCGAAGAGAAGGGCCCCCAAAGTCCAGTAGAAGGCTCCGGACCAGAAGCCCCGCACCCGGGGCCAGGCCCAGGCGAGGTACCGCCCCATCCAGACCACGGGGTGGAGCCTCGAGGGGGGCTCCCCGAAGAGGGCGTCCAGGAGGAGGGCGAGGAGGAGGCTCACGGGAAACGCTCCTGGTAGCGGAGAAGAGGTCCTCCCGAGCGCCAGCCTGCGCGTTGCAGAAGGGGCTCCTCCGGCCAGGCCCTGGGGTATCCCAGGCAGAGGTAGGCCAAAAGCCGGTAGCCCGGCGGAGCCCCTAGGAGCCTTTCCACCTCTTCCGGATGCAGGAGGCTCACCCACCCCACCCCGATCCCCTCGGCCCGGGCCGCGATCCAGAGGTTGCCCACGGCCAGCACCACGGAGTAGGCGAGGGTCTCGGGCATGGTGTGGTGGCCGAGGCTCCTCGCGACGGGCCTTTGGAAGACCGCGAGGTGCAGGGGGGCCTCGAGGAGGCCCTCGAGGCGCAGGCGGTCGTAGACTTGCCATGCCTTGCCCTCAAAAAGCGCCCTTTCCCTGGCCCGGGCCTTCTGGTAGGAAGCGAAGACCTTTTCCTTGGTCGCCCTTTCCCGGATCTCCACGATGGCCCAGGGTTGGGTGAGCCCCACGTTCGGCGCGGCGTGGAAGGCTTGGTAGAGTCTTTCCAGGACCTCCTCCGGAATGGGGTCGGGCCGGAAGTGGCGGATGTCCCGGCGGGTAAGGAGGGCCCGGTAGACAGCCTCCTTTTCCGCCTCGCTAAAGGCCGCTGCTTCCCAGGAGTTCGCCATAAAGTCCCACCACCTCCCCCACCACCAAAAGGGCCGGGGAGGGAAGCCCTTCCCCGAGGCCCGGAAGGTCCCCCAACCGACCCAGCCGCACCGCCTCCCCCGGCCAGCCCACCCGGGCGAGGAGGGCGAGGGGGGTTTCCGGGGGGAACCGTTCCAGGAGCCTTTCCTTAAGCCCTCCCAGGGCGTGGAGGGGCATGAGGAGGACCAGGGTGTCCGCCTGGGGGAGGGGAAGGGTGGGGTCGTGCCCGGTGGCCACGGCGAAGCTCCGGGCAAGCCCCCGGTGGGTGAGGGGGAGGCCCAGGGCGGAAAGGGCCCCCACGGCGCTCGTCACCCCGGGGACCACCTCAAAGGGGATGCCCGCCCGCTTCAGGGCCAAGGCCTCCTCCCCGCCGCGCCCGAAGACCATGGGGTCTCCCCCCTTGAGCCGGGCCACCACCCGCCCCTCCCGGGCCAGGGCGATGAGCTTTTGCGTGATGGCCTCCTGGGGGGTCTTTTCCCCGTAGCCCTCCTTGCCCACGGGGACGAGCCTCCCCTTGGCCAGGGCGAGGACGCCGGGGTGGACCAACCGGTCGTGGAGGACCACCTCGGCCACCTCCAAGACCCTCAGGGCCTTGAGGGTGAGGTGCTCCGGCCCCCCGAACCCCGCCCCCACCAGGTAGACCTTTCCCCTCATCGCCTCCTCGGGAAGAGGCGGTGGAGCCTCCGGTGGAGGGCGTCCAGGTCCTGGTAGAGGGCCTCGGCCTCCGCTCTCAGGGCCTTCAGGCGCCCCTCCATAGCCTCCACCGCCAGGAGAAGCCCCCGCCAGTAGGGCTCTTCGGGCTCCTGGGCGGCCTTCTCCTCCAAGTGAAGGAGGGCTTCCCTTAAGGCCGCCTCCAGGGCGGGGAAGGTCTTGGCCTCGGCGAGGCGCTTAAGTTCGGGCCTTTCCCCGAGCACGGGGGCAAGCTCCTCCCGCTCGTGGAGGAGGTCGTGGGCCTCCTTCTCCAAAAGCTCGCCGATCGCGATCCTCAGGGCCGAAAGCTCGTGGCACGCCATCTAGATCACCTCCAAAAGCTTTTCCCGATAGACCTCCCCCCCCTCCAGGTGGGCCTTCCGCAGGGGGAGGGCGTCCTCCGGGGAGAGCCCCCCGTAGACCACCCCCTCGGGGTAGGCGATGAGGACGGGCCCCTTGCCGCAGCGGCTGAGGCAGGGGGTAGGGGTGAGCTGGACCCAGGATTCCAGGTCCCTCAGGTCCTCCTCCAGGCGGCGCAGAAGCCCCAGGGCCCCCCTTTCCCGGCAGTCCTCCCCGGTGCAGAGGAGGAGGTGGGTGAAGGGCCCGTGGGGGTGGCGGCCCGGGGCGAAGAGGGCGTGGCGGAGGGCCCTTAGCCCCGCGATCTGGGCCTCCCGCCTCGGGGCGAAGCGCCCCACGGGATGGCGGTAGCGGCAGGTGTCGCAGGGGGCGTACCCGCCCTCCAGGGCCTCCCGGTAGCGGTCCTCGAGGGCCTTGAGGAGGGCGGGGTGGCCCATGAGGGGCGGGAGGGCCTCGAGGTCCAGGCCCGCCACCCGGCCCCTCAGCCTCTCCTCCACCACCCCCCGGAAGAAGAGGTGGGGGAGGAGGTAGACCCTTTTGGGCCTGAGGGCGGCAAGGCGCAGAAGGGCCTCCCTGGGCGTGGGCCTCGCCTTGGCGGCGTAGGCGGGGACCGTGGGCACCCCGGTTTTCTCCTCTATGAGCCGGGCGAGGGCCGCCCCTTCCGCGTTCGCCCCGGGGTCGGTGCCCCCCCTCAGGACCAGGACCGCCCCGTCCTTGGGCGTGGCTCCCCTGCGCTCAAGCCGCTCCGCCCAGAGGGCCACCAGGGCGGGGTGGGTGCCGAGGGGGCGGGCGAGGAGGAAGCGGGCTTTGGGGTACCGGGCCTGCGCCGCCTCCAGGGCCAGGGGCAGGTCGGCCTTCAAGTGCCCCGCCCCGAGGAGGAGGAGGGGGAGGACCACCCCGCCCCCTCCTCTGGCGAGCTCCAGGGCGGCCTCGAGGAGGGTGGGGCTTTGGTGCTCTATGAAGCCCAAAAGCACCTCCTCCCCAAGCCTTCTTTCCAGGCCCTTTTTGAGCCCCTGGGCCAGGGCCTGGGCCCTGGGGTCGGGGGAGCCGTGGGCGGCGAGGAGGATCACGGCAGGGCCTCCTCGGGGACTTCTAAGGACAGGACCCCCAGGGCAAGGGTGAGGTTCCCTCGCTTGGTCTTCTCCACGAGAAGCCAGGCCCCTTCCGCCAAGACCGCCGCCTCCGCCACCCCCCATAGCCCCGTGTGGCGGAAGACCGCCTCCGAGGGGTTGGGGATCCTTTGGGCGTTCAGGACCTCCTTGGGGTGGAAGCGCAAGGGGAGGCCCGATTCCTCAGCGAAGGCCAGAAGCCCGGCCTCGTCCCGCTTGAGCTCGGCGGTGGCCAGGGCCCTCAGGCTTTCCCGGGCGAAGCCCCTTTCCTCCAAAAAGCCGAAGACCTCCCGCCGGACCTCCTCCAAGGGGGTCCCCCGGTTGCACCCGATCCCCAGGACCAGGGCGGGCGGGTGGGCGAAGAGGGCGGGGACGGGGAGAGGGAAGGGCTTTCTCACGGTGAAGAGGACCATCCCTTCCACCCCTTCCGCTTCCGGGGCCTGAAGGAGCCGCACCATGGGGTAGCGCAAAAGGGGGCTAAGGTCCACGCAGTCCGACCAAAACCCCACGGGCCTCCCGTCCACCAGGAGGGCGGAGACCTCCTTGAGGGGGCCCCAGTCGGGGACCCGGGCCTCCAGGGCCTTCGCCAAGAGGTCGGGGGCGGGGACGCCGAGGCTGTCCGTCCCCGTGGTGAGGACGGCCTCGCCCCCTAGGGCTTCGGCGAGGTAGCGGGCGAGGGGGTTCGCCCCGCCCAGGTGCCCCGCGAGGAGGGGGACGAAGTAGCGCCCCTTGAGGTCCACCACCAGCACGGCCGGGTCCACCCGCTTGTCCAGGACGAGGGGAGCGATGGCCCTGAGGACGATCCCCGAGGCCATGACGAAGACGTGGCCGTCGTGGAGGGGCCAGGTCTTGAGGAGGAGTTCCTTGACGGGCTCCTCAAAGTAGACCGCCCCTTCCGAAAGACCCCGGTACTTGGCGGAGGCGTAGAGGGTGCTCCCGGGGAGGGCCCCTCGGATCCTCTCCGCCACGGCGAGGCCAGGGAGGGTGAGGGTGTAGACGGCCACCCTCTCGGGGCGCAAGGGCCCAAGCTCAGGCATCCCGCCTCCTTAGGGAAAGCCCTGGGGTTTCCCCGGGGAGGGCTTCCTTGGTGTCCAGGTCGTACTTCAGGGCGTAGCCCCTGGGGGTGAGGAAGGTGCCCTGGTAGAAGCGGCTTTGGCGGTTGCCGATCACCACGGTGGTGAGCATGCCCGCCTCTGCCTCCCTTAGCCCCTCCAGGGTGGTGAGGGTCACCTCCTGGCGCTTCCGGTAGGCGCTCTTCACCAAGGCGGCCGGGGTTTCCTTGGGGCGGTACTCTAGGAGGATCTCCGCGCTTTTTCTAAACTGCCAGTCCCGCCTTTTGCTCTGGGGGTTGTAGAGGACCACCACGAAGTCCCCTTGCCCCGCGGCGTGGAGCCTCCGCTCTATGAGGGGCCAGGGGGTGAGGAGGTCGGAGAGGCTGATGAGGCAGGTGTCGTGGGCCAGGGGGCTTCCCAGGAGGCTCGCCACGGCGTTGGCCGCCGTGACCCCGGGGACCACCTCCAGGGCCACCTCCTTTCCCCCCAGGGCGAACCGCCCGGGAAGGCCCACCCCCCCGTCCACCCGGAGGAAGCCCCGCTCCTCCATGAGCTCCAAGACCGGGGCCGCCATCCCGTAGACCCCGGGGTCCCCTCCGGAAACCAGGGCCACCTTCTGGCCGGAAAGGGCCCGCTCCAAGGCTTCCTCCGCCCGGTCCAGCTCCTCGGTCATGCCCTTCCGGACCACCTCCTTCCCCGCAAGAAGCCCCATCTCCTCCAGGAGCTTCACGTAGGTGCTGTAGCCGATCACCACTTCCGCCCCTTCCAGGACCTCCCGGGCCCTCTGGGTGAGCCCCCCGAGGTCCCCGGGGCCCATGCCCACCAGAAAGAGCTCTCCCATGCCCTCACCTCCTGTAGCGGTGTTTAAAGTTCGGGTCGTAAAGCCGGCTCCTTGCCCCCTTCGCCCTCAAGGCCTCCCCCACCAGGTAGACCGTGGTGTCCCGGGGAGGAAGGCGGGCGAGGCCCTTAAGGTCCGTAAGCCCTACCTCCTCCCCCGCCTGGCCCACCCTGTGGCCGTAGAGCACCGGGGTGTCCCCGGGAAGCCCCGCCTCCATAAGCTCCCGGGAAAGCCTCTTGGGGTGCATCCCCGAGAGGTAGACCGCCAGGGTGAGGCCCTTTCGCGCCAGGGCTTTCGGGTCCTGCCCCTCGGGCACGGGCGTCCGCACCCCAAGCCGGGTGAAGGCCACCGCCTGGGCCACCTCCGGGGCGGTGAGGGATAAGCCCGCCCTCGCCGCCAGGGCGAAGGCCGCCGTGACCCCGGGGACCACCTCCACCCCCACCCCTAAGGCCTCGAGGCCCTCCTTCTCCTCAAGAAGCGTCCCGTAAAGCCCCGGGTCCCCCGAGTGGAGCCGGACCACCACCCCGCCCTTCCGGGCCTCCTCGGCGAGCCTCCTCATGATCTCCTCCAGGACCATCCCCTTGGAGTCTTGGAGGGCCGCCTGTGGAGCGAGCGCCTTAAGGGTCTCCTCGGGGAAAAGGCTTCCCGTGTAGAGGACGAAGCGGGCCTCCTTTAGGAGCCTCGCCCCCTTCACCGTGAGGAGCTCCGGGTCCCCGGGCCCCCCGCCCACCACGTGCACCAAAGGCCTCATCCTTCTCCCTCCTGCATCGGGGAATCCACCCGCCAAAGCCCCACCAGGGTCCAGTAGTCCTCCCTCCTAGCCTCCCCCAGGGGGAGGACCTTCTCCCCGGGCATCCCAAGCCGCAGGAAGGCCCAACCCTTCCGCTCGGGGAAGGCCTTTTCCAGGGCCTTCAGGTCCTTGGCCTTGTAGACGAAGACTGCCCGGAAGCGCTCCAGGCCCGTGGGGTCTGGGGGCTTAAGGCCCGTCACCACGGCGAAGCCCTCCTCCCCCATGGCCAAGGGCTTCAACACGCGGGCCGCCGCCAGCTGGTGGGCGCTGATCCCGGGGACGGCCTCCACCTCTACCCCCTCGAGGTGGGGGAGGAGGTTCACGGGGGAGGCGTAGAGGAGGCTGTCCCCCAGGACGAGGTACCCCCCTTCCCCATGGCGGGCAAGGGCCTCCCGGACCCTTCGGGCCGCCTCCCTCCGCGCCCTTTCCGCTTCCACGGGGTCCCCCCCGGTGAAGAGGGGCAGGGGGAGGAGGGGCTTGCCCTCGGGGAGGAAGGGCCGGGCGATGCCCAGGGCGATGGGCTCCCTCCCCTCCTCCTGGGGGTAGAAGAGGACGGGGAGCCTTTGGAGGAGCCTTAGGGCCTTGAGGGTGAGGAGTTCCGGGTCCCCCGGGCCTAGGCCGATGAGGTAGAGCTTCATGCTCCCTCCTTGCGCACCGCGAGAAGGGCGATGGGGTTTTGCGCCTCGAGGCGGTGGTAGCGGGCAAGGGGCACCACCCGGCTCGCCTGGACCTGGAAGCCCTCCATGGGAAGCCCCGTCCCCTTCAGGAAGCCGTAGGCCGCGAGGAGGTTCTCCAGGGTGATGGCGGCCACCACCAGCCTCCCCCCGGGCCTTAGGGCCTCCAGGCTTACCCTGAGGATCTCCTCCAGCTCCCCCCCGCTTCCCCCCACGAAGACGGCATGGGGGGCGGGAAGGCCCTCTAGGGCCTTTGGGGCCTCCCCCTTGACCAGGACGAGGTTCAAGGCCCCGAAGCGGCGGGCGTTTTCCTCTATGTGGGGCCAGGACTCGGGGTTTTTCTCCACGGCGTAGACCTCCCCCCAAGGGGCGAGCCTCGCCGCCTCAATCCCCACGCTCCCCGTCCCGGCGCCGATGTCCCAGAGGACCCCGTCCGGGGGGAGGGCGAGGAGGCCCAGGGCGAGGAGGCGGACCTCCCGCTTGGTGATGAGCCCCTTCTTGGGCATCCTCTTTTCAAAGGCCTCGTCGGGGAAGAAGCCGAGCCTTGGGGGAAGTGGCCTTTTGGCCTCCAGGATGAGGACGTTGGGGTCTAGGAAGGTCTCCCGGGCCACCTCCTTTAGGCCCGCGAAGCTCCGCACCCTTTCGTCCTCCTCCCCGAGCCTCTCCGCCACGTGGGCCCGGGCGTCTACGCCCATCTCCAAAAGGGCCTGGGCGATCCGCGCCGGGGTGTTCTTCGGGTCGGTGTAGACCACGGAAAGGGGAGACAGGCTGAGCTCTAAAAGCGCTCCGCCCAGGGGCCTTCCGTGAAAGGAGAAGAAGCGGGCCTGGTCCCAGGGGAGCTTAAGCCTGGCGAAGGCCTCCTGGAAGGCGGTGGGGGCGGGGTGGACCTCGGCTTCGGGAAAGCGCTCCAGAACCCTTTTGCCGAAGCCGAAGAAGAGGGGGTCTCCTGAGGCCAGGAAGGCCACCTTCTTCCCCACCTTGACCCGTTCCTCCGCCAGGTCCAGAAGGGCCTCCAAGGGGCCTTGGACGGGCACCTTCTCCCCGGGGTGGTCGGGGAAGTGGGCGAGGTGGCGCCTCCCGCCGATCAGGACCCCCGCCTCTTCCAAGCGCCTTAGGGCCTCGAGGCTTAAGCCCTCCCGGCCCCTCGCCCCCATCCCGATCACGTAAACCGCCATCTACCCCTCCCTGAAGGCCCGGGAGGTGTCCACCCCCCCGTCCGCCGCGAGGCGGATCAGGGCGTGGAGGGCGGCCACCACCAGGGTGCTCCCCCCCTTCCGGCCCTCCGTGACGATCCAGGGCACCGGGGCCTCCATGAGGGCCCGCTTGGCCTCCAGGACGTTCACGAACCCCACGGGCATCCCCAGGACCAAGGCGGGCCTCGCTCCCTGCCCGATGGCTTCCACCAGGGCGAGGAGGAAGGTGGGGGCGTTCCCCACCCCCACGATGGCCCCCTCCAAGAGCCCCTTCTCCCAGGCGTAGGCCACCGCCGCCTCGGCCCGGGTGCCCCCCGTGGCCTTGGCCCGCGCCACCACCTCGGGGTGGGAGAGGAGCTCCACCACCTCGTTGCCGAAGAGCCTGAGCCTTTCCGGGTTCAGGCCGCAGGCGATCATCCGGGCGTCCACCAGGATCCGCGCCCCCTCTTGGACGGCCTTTAGCCCCGCCTCCACCGCCCCCGGGCTGAAGCGGGTGAGCTCCTTGTACTCAAAGTCGGCGGTGGCGTGGATCATCCGGCGCACGATGGGCCACTCCAGGGGAGAAAACCCGTGGGGCCCGGCCTCCAGGTCCACGATGCGGAAGCTCTCCTCCTCTATGGCCCGCCCCTTCTCCGTCATCTGGTGGGCGGGGTTTTTCTGCGCCTTGATCAGGTCATCCACGGTACACCTCCCTGTCGGGCCAGGCGGCGAGGCACCGCCCCTGGTCAAAGTCCGTGAGGGCCACGCTCACAAAGGGCCTTTCCCCGATGTAGGCCTGGAGCCTCTCCCGGGCGAGGCGGACGAGGTTCAGGAAGAAGAGCTCCAGCCCCTCCTCCAGGGCAAGCTCTAGGAAGCGCCTCGCCGTGGCGGCCCCTTCCGCCTCCTTGAGGGCCCTGGGGCTTGCCCCCGCTTCCTTGAGGAGGGATAGGAGGAGAGCGAGGTTCACCTCCCCCCCGGCGGCGTGGGTCATGGTCTTGCCGTCGGCCATCTTGGAGATCTTCCCGATCATCCCCACGATGCGTACTACCTCGACGCCCACTTTCCGGGCGGCCCGGAGGACATCCCCCACGAAGTCCCCCATCTCTATGAAGGCCATCTCGGGGAGGTGGGGGAGGAACCTTTGGGCGAAGCGCTCGCTCTTACCCCCCGTGGTGGCGGCGATTTCCAAAAGGCCATTGGCCCGCGCCACCCCCACCGCCTGGACCACGCTCATGCGGAAGGCGCTGGTGGAGTAGGGCTTCACCACCCCCGTGGTCCCGAGGACGGAAAGCCCCCCGAGGATCCCGAGCCTGGGGTTTAAGGTCTTCTTGGCGAGCTCCTCCCCGCCAGGGATGGCGATGGTGACGGCGAGGGGCCTTTCCGTCACCTCCCGCACGGCCTCCCAGATCATCCGCCTGGGCACGGGGTTAATGGCGGGCTCCCCCACGGGCACCCCGAGGCCGGGCTTGGTCACCACCCCCACGCCTTCCCCGCCCTCCAAGCGGTCGGCGCTGGCGAAGCGCACCAGGGCCTGGATCTCCGCCCCGTGGGTCACGTCGGGGTCGTCCCCGGCGTCCTTGATCATCCCCACGAGGACCCCTTCTCCCTTCCGTTCCAGGCGGAAGACCTTGAAGGTCTGCCGCCACCCCGCGGGGAGCCAGATGTCCACCTCCTCCGGGGTTTCCCCGAGGAGGGCCAGGGCCGCGGCCTTGGCCGCCGCGGCGGCGTTCGCCCCCGTGGTGAAGCCGATGCGGCTTCCCTTCTTGTCCCGGGGCGGGGGGTAGGGGTGGCTCATGCGGGGCTTAGGGCGTAGAGCCTTAAGGAGACCAGGAGGCCGAAAAGCCCAAGGCCAAGGGGCAAGGCGATGGCCTCGAGGTCCACCCCCCCTAGCTCCGCCAAGGCCAGAAGCAGGGCCACGGCCACCACCGCCCACCCGAGGAGGCGGCTCGCCCTTTCCGCCCTTCGGGAGTCCTTGGCCAGGTTCTGCAGGCGGCTCGCCAGAAGCCCGTCCACCCCGTCCACGAGGAGCATCCCCAGGGTGAAGAAGGCCCCGAGGCGCAAAGGGGAGAGCTCGGCGGAGAGGGCCAGGGCGGAAAGCTGGCTCGCCGTTTCAAACCCCAGGCCGAAGAGGGCTCCGAGGAGGAGGGGGTTGAGGAGGGGAAGCCCCTTCGGGGAGGTGGGAGGGGTGGGCTTTAGGAGCCGGTAGAGGTTCAGGGCCGCCACCAGGAGGAGGAGAAGGGCGGGGAGGTGGAGGGCCTCGAGGTCCACCCGCCCGAGGAGGCTTGCCGCCGGGAAGGCCAAAAGGGTGACGATCCCCCCGTGCCCCAGGGCGAAGAGGGCGCCGTTAAGGGGAGAGGGCCTCACCCGGGAGAGTCCGTCCACCGCCGCCAGGTGGTCGGGGTCCACGCCGTGGCGCATCCCCAAGGCCACGGCCAAGAGCTCGAGGCCCGTCACGTGGAACCTTCCTTAGGGGTGGGAACAAGGGGCTTAAACCGGAAACCGAAGGTTTTTCCCATGCTTGCCTCCTTTCGCCCCTGCTCGGGGGCAGGTGAGGCGCGCACCGGGGCGGGTATTCGGGCTTCCGGCCTAGACGATGGGCCTATGGGTTGGGCCGGTTACCGTTGCGGCACAGCGCCGGACTTTCACCGGTCTTCCCCCTTTTGCGCCCCAGGACATCCGGGCCCTGGGGCACCCCGGCCGCTCTCGCCCCTGTTTTACCTCCCCGGTCCCGTCCCGTCAAGGGAGAGGCGGGCGAGCACCCTCTTGGGCCAGTCCACCGCCACCGCGCTCCCCGGGGGCACGAGGCCGTCCTCCCCCAAGGCCCTGAGCACCGCCCGCACCACCCCTCCGTGGGTGAAGAGGACCGCAGGGGTCCTAAGCCCCTCCAGGAAGCGGAAGACCCGCTCCTGGAAGGCCAGGAGGCTCTCCCCTCCCGGGGGGTGGAAGCCCTGGAAGCGGAGGAGGGCTTCCTTGGGGACGGGGTCCAGGTCCTCCCAAAGCGCCCCCTCCAGGGCCCCGAAGTGGATCTCCCTAAGCTCTGAGGCCAGCAAGGGGGTGAAGCCCGCAAGCTCCGCCGTCCGCCTCGCCCGCAGGAGGTCCGAGCTGTAGGCGGGAAGGGGGGGAAGCCTCCCCTTGAGCCTCCTCGCCTGGGCCTCCCCCTCCTCCGTGAGGGGGAGGTCCGTCCAGCCCAGAAGCCTTCCCTCCCGGTTCCAGAGGGTCTCCCCGTGGCGCACGAGCCAGAGCTCCATGCCCTTAGGGTAAGCTTTCCTCCATGGTGGACCGCGAGGCATTGGCCCAAGCCCAGCTCCGCATGGGCCAGCTCACCAAGCCCCCTCGCTCCCTGGGCTACCTGGAGGAGGTGGCGGTGCGCCTCGCCGCCCTCCAGGGCCGGGTGAAGCCGGAGCTCGGCCGGGGGGCGGTGGTGGTGGCCGCCGCCGACCACGGGGTGGTGGCCGAGGGGGTCTCGGCCTACCCCCAGGAGGTCACCCGGCAGATGGTCCTGAACTTCCTCCAGGGGGGCGCCGCCGTCAACCAGTTCGCCCTGGCGGCGGACTGCGCCGTCTACGTCCTGGACGTGGGGGTGGTGGGGGAGCTTCCCGACCACCCGGGGCTCCTTAAGCGCAAGGTGCGGGAAGGGACGGGAAACCTGGCCCAGGGCCCCGCCATGACCCCGGAGGAGGCGGAAAGGGCCCTCCTGGCGGGCCGCGAGGCGGCGAGGCGGGCCATCGCGGAAGGGGCCACCCTCCTCGCCGCCGGGGACATGGGCATCGGCAACACCACGGCGGCGGCCGCCCTCACCGCCGCCCTCCTGGGCCTCTCTCCTGAGGCCGTGGTGGGCCGGGGAACGGGGGTGGGGGAGGAGGGCCTGAGGCGGAAGCGCCAAGCGGTGGCCCGGGCCCTCGCCCGCCTCCGCCCGGGCATGGACCCCCTCGAGGTGGCGGCCGAGGTGGGGGGGCTTGAGCTTGTGGCCATCGCCGGGGTTTACCTCGAGGGGTACGAGGCCGGGCTTCCCCTGGTCCTGGACGGCTTTCCCGTGACCGCGGGGGCCCTTTTGGCCTGGAAGCTGGAGCCTCAGCTGAAGGACCACCTCTTCGCCGGCCACCTCTCCCGGGAGCCCGGCCACCGCCGCCAGCTGGAGGCCCTGGGCCTGAGGCCCCTTTTGGACCTGGACCTGGCCCTCGGGGAGGGGACCGGGGCAGTCCTCGCCATGCCCCTTCTCCGGGCCGCCGCCCGCATCCTCCACATGGCCACCTTCCAGGAGGCGGGGGTTTCTCAGGGAACGTGAAGGCCCTCCGCCTCGCCCTCGCCCTCCTCACGGTCTTGCCCCTGGCCCCTGAAGGGGTGGGGGAGAGGGAGTTCAAGGCGAGCGTGGCCTTCTTCCCCCTGGCGGGCTACCTCCTGGGGCTCCCCCTGGCCCTCCTCGCCCTTTCGCCCCTGCCCCCGGGGCTTTCCGCCGCCCTGGGGGTCGCCCTCCTCCTCGGCCTCACGGGGTTCTTGCACCTGGACGGCCTTTTGGACCTGGCGGACGCCCTCCTTGGGGCCAGGCCCAAAGAGGAGCGCCTCCGAATCCTCAAGGACCCCCACCTGGGAGCCTTCGCCTTCGGGGTGGGGGGCGTCTACCTCCTCCTCCTCTTCCAGGCCCTAACCCTGGTGCGGGACCCCCTCTTCCTCCTCCTCTTTCCCGGGTGGGCCCGCTTCGCCTTCCTCCCCTTCCTCCACCGCTATTCCCTTCTCCACCCCGGGATGGCGGGGCTGGTGCGGGGAGGGCCCCTCCTTGCCCCCTTCCTCCTCGCCCTGCCCTTCCCCCTCCTCTACCCCCTCCCCGCCCTCCTCGCCCTCCTCGCCGCCTGGGGGGTGGCCCGCCTGGCCTGGGCCCGCCTCGGGGGGCTGAACGGGGACGCCCTCGGGGCCATGATCGCCCTTTGCGAGGTCGCCAGCCTGCTAGGCTATGCCTTGTGGAGGAGCCTAACCGGGTGAAGCCCTACGAGAAGCCCAGGGGGGAGAGGCGGGGCCTCCTCCTGGTCTACACCGGGGACGGCAAGGGCAAAAGCACCGCCGCCTTCGGCCTTGCCCTCCGCGCCTTCGGCCGGGGGCTAAAGGTGCGGGTCTTCCAGTTCCTCAAGCACGAGACCGCCCGCTTTGGGGAGCACCGGGCCTTCGCCCTTTTGGGCATCCCCATAGAGGGCCTGGGGGACGGGTTCACCTGGAAGAGCCGGGACCTCGCCCGCTCCGCCCTCCTCGCCCAAGAGGGGTGGGCGCGGGCGAAAGAGGCCCTCCTCTCCGGGGCCTACGACCTGGTGGTCCTGGACGAGGCCACCTACCCCTTGCGCTACGGCTGGATTCCCCTGGAAGAGTTCCTGGAGACCCTTAGGGCAAGGCCTGCCCACGTCCACGTGGTGGTGACGGGGCGGGGCGCCCCCGAGGCCCTCCTGGCCCTCGCCGACACGGTGACGGAGATGCGGAAGGTGAAGCACGCCTTTGACCAGGGCGTCCCCGCCCAGAGGGGAATAGAGCACTAGGGGCTTCCTTGGAGGTATGCTTTAGGCCATGACGGAGAAGAACCTGGCCCGCTTTTACGGCATAGCCCAGGAGATCTGGGCCCAACTCCCGCCCCAAGCCCGCTTCCGTCCCGTGGAGGACGGAAAGGTCCTAGCCCGCCACCGCGCCTTCCTGGAGGGCTTCACCGAGGGCTTGGTCCGGGGCTTCTACGACACCCTCTTCGCCCATCCGCCTACCCGTGCCGTTTTTAGGGAAGGAGAGAGGCCCCTCAGGGAGAAGACCTTGAGGGACTGGTACCTCCGCACCGTGGCGGGGCCCTTCAATGGGCAATACTTCGCCTGGCAGGCCTTGGTGGGGCTGGTCCACGTGCGCCGTGGGGTGACCAACGCCATGATGGCCAGCATGTGGAACTGGCTCACCGAGCAGGTGGCCCAAAGGGCCCACGAGGCCCTGCCCCCGGAGGAGGCCCGGGCCCTGGAAGGGGCCTGGCGGCGGCTCGCCTTCACCGTGACCGCCCTCATCTCGGAGGAGTACCTGGACGCCTACCTGGAGGCCTTGGCGGAGGCCTTAGGGAAAGACCCTATGGGCTTCCGGCACCTCGCCCAGGCGGAGGCCACCAGGCTCCTGCAGACCCTGACCCCCCGATGATGCGATGCGCCTCCTCCTCGCCGCCCCCCACTCGGGCGCCGGGAAGACCACCGTCTCCCTGGCCCTCCTTTTGGCCCTGAGGGAGCGGGGCCTAAGGGTGCAGCCCTTCAAGGTGGGGCCGGACTACCTTGACCCCACCCACCTGGAGAAGGCCGCGGGCCGCAGGCCCTACAACCTGGACGGCTTCTTCTTGGATGAGACGGGCCTCCTCGCCCTCTTCCGCCACGGGGCGAGGGGGGCGGACTTCGCCCTGATTGAAGGGGTGATGGGCCTCTTTGACGGGAAGGACCCCCGGGGAGAGGTGGGCTCCACCGCCCAGGTGGCGAGGCTCCTCAAGGCCCCCGTGGCCCTGGTGGTGGACGCCAAGGGGATGGCGGGCTCCATCGCCCCCCTCGCCCTGGGCTTCCGGGACTTCCAACCCGGGGTGCGGGTGGTGGGGGTCTTCGCCAACCGGGTGGGCTCGGAAAGGCACGCCGAGATCCTGAAGGAGGCCCTGGAGGCCGTGGGCCTCCCCCTCCTCGGCTGGCTTCCCCAAGACCCGGACCTTGCCCTCCCCGAGCGGCACCTGGGCCTGGTCCTCGCCGGGGAAAAGGCCCCGCCCCTCGAGGCCCTGAGGCGGGCCTTCCGCGTGGACCTGGAAAGGGTCTTGGCCCTCGCCGCCACCGCCCCGCCCCTTCCCGAGGTCCCACCCTTTCTGCCGGAAAGGCGCCCGCCCCGGGTCCGGCTCGCCTACGCCTGGGACCGGGCCTTCGCCTTCTACTACCCCGAGGCCCTGGAGCTTCTGGAGGCCCTGGGGGCGGAGCTCGTCCCCTTCAGCCCCCTCGAGGACGAGACCCTCCCCCAAGCCCACGCCCTCCTCCTCGGGGGCGGCTACCCGGAGCTCTTCGCCGAGAGGCTCTCTAAGAACCGGGCCCTGCGGGAGGCCATCCGCCGCTTCCCCGGCCCCGTGGTGGCCGAGTGCGGGGGGTACATGTACCTCGCCCAGGGCCTCTGGGTAGGGGAGCGCTTCTTCCCCATGGTGGGCCTGGTCCCGGGGGAGGCCCGCATGGCGGAGAGGCCCGTCCTCGGCTACCGGGAGGTGGAGGCCTTGAGGGATAGCCCCGTGGCCCGAAGGGGCCAGGCTTTCAAGGGGCACGAGTTCCACTACGCCAGGCTTCCCGCCTCCCCAAGCCCCGCCTGGCGCCGGGTAGGGGGGAAGGAGGTGGAGGGCTTCACCGACGGGCGGGTGCTGGCGAGCTTCGTCCACCTGTACCTCCCCGCGAGGCCCGAGGGGGCGGAGCGGCTCCTAAAGAAGGCCCTAGGTTCCTGACACTTCCCTGACGGGACTCCCCCAGACTGGTCCTGGGGAGGTTAAGGATGAAGCGCAGGGACATCCTGAAAGGCGGTTTGGCGGCCGGGGCCCTGGCCCTCTTGCCCCGGGGCATGGCCCAGGGAGCCCCGCAGAACCAGCCCGCCCTCGGCCGGAGGTACCGCAACCTCATCGTCTTCGTTTACGACGGCTTTTCCTGGGAGGACTACGCCATCGCCCAGGCCTTCGCCCGCAGGCGCCAGGGCCGGGTTCTGACCCTGGAAAGGCTCCTTTCCCGCTACCCCACGGGCTTGGTGAACACCTACAGCCTGACCAGCTACGTCACCGAGTCCAGCGCCGCGGGCAACGCCTTCTCCTGCGGGGTGAAGACGGTGAACGGGGGCCTGGCCATCCACGCCGACGGCACCCCCCTCAAGCCCTTCTTCGCCGCCGCCAAGGAGGCGGGGAAGGCGGTGGGCCTGGTGACCACCACCACCGTTACCCACGCCACCCCGGCGAGCTTCGTGGTCTCCAACCCCGACCGCAACGCCGAGGAGCGGATCGCTGAACAGTACCTGGAGTTCGGGGCCGAGGTGTACCTGGGGGGTGGGGACCGCTTCTTCCACCCGGAAAAGCGTAAGGACAAGAGGGACCTCTACGCCCTCTTCGCCCAGAGGGGCTACGGGGTGGTGCGCACCCCTGAGGAGCTTTCCCGGTCCAACGCCAGCAAGCTCCTCGGGGTCTTCTGGGATGGCCACGTGCCCTACGAGATAGACCGCCGCTTCCAGGGGCTAAGGGTGCCGAGCCTCAAGGAGATGGTGCAGGCCGCCCTGCCCCGCCTCGCCGCAAGCCGCCAGGGCTTCGTCCTCCAGGTGGAAGCAGGCCGCATCGACCACGCCAACCACCTAAACGACGCCGGGACCACCCTATGGGACGTCCTGGCCGCCGACGAGACCCTGGACCTCCTGGTGGGCTTTGTGGACCAGCACCCGGACACCCTTCTTCTCCTGGTCTCCGACCACGCCACCGGGGTGGGCGGCCTCTACGGGGCGGGCCGCAGCTACCTGGAAAGCTCCGCCGGAATTGACCTCCTGGAGCCCCAGCGGGCCAGCTTTGAACACATGCGGCGGGTCCTGGGGAATAGCCCCGACGCCAACCAGGTGAAGGAGGCCTTCCGGGCCATGAAGGGGGTGGCCCTCCAGGACCAGGAGGCGGAGACGGTGGTGCGGGCCATCCGGGAGAAGGTCTACTGGCCCGAGGGCGTGCGCCACGGCGTCCAGCCCGACAACACCCTGGCCTGGGCCATGGGGCAGAGGAACCCCCAGAAGCCCGACCGTCCCAACATCGGCTGGGCTTCCGGCCAGCACACGGCAAGCCCCGTGGTGCTTCTCCTCTACGGCCAGGGCCTCCGCTCCCTGAACCTAGGCCTTGTGGACAACACCCACGTCTTCCGCCTCATGGGGGAGGCCCTGGGGATCCGTTACCAGAACCCGGTGATGTCCGAGGAGGAGGCCTTGGAGGTCCTGAAGGCCAGGCCCCAGGGCCTGCGGCATCCCGAGGACGTCTGGGCTTAATACCACCCCATGCTGGCTTTCGCCAGCATGGGGGCCCCGGTACCACGCTGGGGTATAAAGCGCCTACGTAGGTTGGGGGATGGGGGCTCCTACCGGCATCCCCCCGTGGGCGTAGAGTCGGTAGCCCGTGGGGCGCACGTAGGCCGCCAGGGCCAGGCCGTACGCCTGGGCCAGGGCCACCGCCTGGGCCGTGGCCCCCGTCCGGGTCGCCAAAAGCACCGCCCCCATCCCAATGGCCTTGGCCACCATCTCCCGGCTCGCCCGCCCCGTGCTGGCCAAAAGCACCGGCGGCCTCACCCCCTCCAAAAGCATGTACCCCGCCAACCGGTCCACGGCGTTGTGTCGCCCGATGTCCTCGTTCAGGTAAAGAAGCCGCCCCTCCAGGTCAAAAAGGGCAGCCCCATGGATGCCCCGGCTCTTCCGGTAGGCCCGGGCCTCCGCCTGTAAGGTGGCCAGAAGCCGGAGGGGAAGGGCAGGGTCCAGGGCAACGGGGGGAAGGGGGGAAAGCCTGGGCTCCCCGTGGCGGAGGCCGGCGGCACAGCCGCTGTCCCGCACCCCCAGGGCCTTCTCGGGCTCGTAGGGAAGGTCCAGAAGGACCATCCCCTCCCCTACCCTGAGCCGTACCCCCTCCAGGCCCCGCAGAACCCCGCTCAGGAAGAGGTGGCCCACCGCCAAATACGCCTCCTCCCCGGGGGTGTAGGCCAGGACCGTCCAGGGCCTACCGTTCACCACGAGCAGGAGGCTTCCCTCCTCGGGAAGGGGGAAGTCCTCCGGGGTGAAGGTACCCCGCTCAAAGCGCCACATCTTCTTCTGCTTCTGCTCCGGCGTACCAGGCGGTGAGGGCCCGGAGGGCGGGAAGGTCCAGTTCTTCCTTAAGCCTAAGGTCCTGGGCGGCAAAGCGGTTGCCGCAGGTGTGGCATACGTAAATGCGGTAGGGCTCGAGGGCGTAGTAGGCCAGAGCCTCCGCGCGGTCCTCCCCACAGGCGGGGCAGGCTAGGCGAGGGGCCCGCCAGGGGGTATCGCAGAAGGCGCACACGTAGTAGCGGCGCCCCTCGCTGTCCAGGTAGGCGGCGTCAGGGAAGCCACCACAAGCAGGGCAGGCATCGGAGAGCTCTCCAGAGGCTGGTTTGGGTTGATGGAGGAGGCGTAAGGCCTGGTGGAGCCAGAAGGCGTAGGCGGGATCCTCGGGGAGTTGACCCCTTTTCAAGGCCTCCGCATCCCGAAGGACTTGGGGTAGCGGTGGAAGGGAGGTGCCAGAGATCAGCTCAGGGAAGATCTCAGAAACAACCTGCCGTACCCGTTCTAGGGAGGAGAGGAGCCCTGTCTTGGGTTCCTCCTCGGTTCGCGGGAGCTCGGCCAGTCTGCGGTGGAGAAGTTCCAGTCGTTCCAGCATGGTTAACCTTACCTCGCCTCCAGCTCCACCAGAGGCCTACATCTGGGCGGCGAAGACCACGAAATAGCGCAGAAGGAAAGCGCCCAAGAGGGTTAGAAGGGCGGCCATGGCCACGTTGCCGTGGCGATGCTCCAAGTACAAGGGCAAAAGAAGCCCCACCAAGAGAAAGCCCCAAAAGGCCCAGGCCAAGGTCCCACCCACCAAGACCAGCACCGAAGAGGTGGCCACCGGGTAGACCCAGAGGAGGTGGGCCAGGAGAACCAGGCCCTCCACCACCCCCATAGCCGTCACAATTCGGCGCAAGCGCTCGTTAGGCTCTAAGAGTTGCAAAAGCGCCCCCCCAGCGGTGGCGGCGGAAGCCAGGAAGAGCCAGGGAAGCAGGGGAGAGGCGTTCCAGAAAGGCTTGCTGGTGGAGCTCAGGAGCACGGCCGTATACCCTACCACCAGCGCTACCAAGAAGGCCACCACTTGTTGGAACCAACGCGGGGTAGGCCGCAACCACACCAACAAGAGGCCCAAGCCGGAGAGCACGAGGAACCAGCTCCCCAGCCACATGACTGAACCTGGACGCCACCCAGACAGAAGCAGATTCAAGAAGCGCAAGGGCTGTCCAAGGTCGAGCACCAAGAGGGCTGATCCTAGCACCACCGTAAGCAAGGCCCAGAAGGCTGTCTGCCGCACCCGGTGTGGGTGGCAGTAAAGGACGCTTAACAGATAAGCTCCACCTCCCATGCCTGCCAGAAAGAAGTAAAGGGCAATCCAAATGCCCCAGTGCTCCTCGCTTATGGGATTAGGCCAGTTGAGGGTGATCATTGGGAACCTCCTTTCAGGGCCTCCCGCCGCTCAATGATGAACTTGAGGCCCGCGCCCACCACTGCGGCGGCGATGCCAGCGGAAAGCCATCCGCCAGCGGCCCGCTTTTCCGCTTCCGCCACGGCAGTAGGGAGGTTGTACTGGCTCGGATGCTCCGTGAGAACGTAAAGGACGTGGGTGCCGCCCAGCTCGTGAAGGCCGTAAAGGCTGGCCCTGGGGTAGCCCCGCTCTTTGAGGGCCTTTACCCGTTCCTCGGCCACGGCGCGGATCTCCCCGTATCGCCCGAAGGTGAGGGCGTCCACGGGGCAGGCCTTGACGCAGGCGGGCTGGTCGCCGTTGGAGATCCGGTCATAGCAGAGGGTGCACTTGTGGACTACCCCTTTGGCCTTGTCGAAGTGAACGGCCCCGTAAGGGCACGCCTGCACGCAGGAACGGCACCCGATGCACGTGGCCTCGTCCACGGTTACCACGCCCCCTTCCCGATGGGCCATGGCTCCCGTGGGGCATGCGGTCACGCAAGGGGCGTGGGTGCAGTGCATGCAGGACCCGCGCACGAAGTCGAAGTAAGGTTCTCCGTTGGGGCGCAGGCCCTCAAAGAAGTTCATCTTCAGCCAGGTGTGCCCGGAGAGTTTAAGGGGGTTGGCGTAGCTCCCCACGTTGGCGGTTTCTTCCGCAGGGAGGTCGTTCCACTGCTTGCAGGCCACCTGGCAGGCCTTGCAGCCGATGCACCGGCTGGCGTCAAAAAGTATCGCGTAATCGCTGGCGCTGGGCATCCCCTACCTCCTTAAGAGAGCTTCTCTATGCGTACCAAAAAGGCCTTGGTTTCCTGGATGAGGCTGTTGGGGTCCAGGGCCTCGGGAGTGAGGAGGTTGGCCGAGTCCCCTGGGTTACCCCCCTGGTAGCCCCAGTGGATAACGATGCCTACCTGGTGTAGCGTCTTGTCCCCCACCTTGACGGGCTGGACCCTCGGAGTCACCAGGGCCACGGCCCGCATTTCGCCGCGGGCGCTCTTAATCCGCACCCACTCGCCGTTTTTGACCCCGAGGCTTTGGGCCAGCTCGACGTCCATTTCCACAAAGGGGTTAGGCTGGAGCTCGAGGAGCCAAGGCACGTTGCGGCTCATCATGCCCGTGTGCCAGTGCTCGGTAAGGCGGTAGGTGGTGGCTACGATGGGGTACTCGTCGGGGGTGCCGTAGAGGTCCAGGTCCCCTACCCAGACCTTGCACACAGGGTTTTTGTCCTGCCCAGATAGGAGGTTGGCTAGGGCGCTCTCCCAGGGCTCGTAATGTTCGGGGAAGGGGCCGTCTTTGAGCTTGAGTCCGAAGAGGTGGCCCACGCCATCCGCTTGCATGATGAAGGGGAGGGCCTTGTCCGGGGGAGAGGCGCCGTCGGGAACGTCCCCCTCCCACCTCTCCTCCTTGGGGTTCCAGCGTACCAGCCACTTGGCGGGGTTGCGGGGCTGCCCCTGGAGGTCGGTGGAGGCCCGGTTGTAAAGGATGCGTCGGTTGGCCGGCCAGGAATAGGCCCAGTTGTGGAAAAGCCCCAGGCCCAGGGGGTGGGTGTCCCGGTTGTCCCGGCGGGCCATCTTGTTGCCCTCCTCGGTGAAGGCGCCGCAGTAAAGCCAGTTGCCGCAGGCTGTGGTGCCGTCGTCCCGCAAGTCGGCGAACTTGGCCATGAGCTTGCCGGTGGTGAGGTCGTAGCCGTTGTACTCCTTGGCCACCTCTTCCGCAAGCTTCTCCGAGTGGCTCCACCAGGAAAGTTCCAGGATGGCTTCCTTGTTGGGGCCGCCTTCTTCTGCGTAAAGCTTCTTCAAGCGCTGAACCAGCTCGGTGAGGATCCAGAGCTCATCCCGGGCCTCGCCGGGCGGCTCCAAGGCCTTGTCGTACCACTGGGCCCAGCGGCCGGTATTGGTGATGCTTCCCGACTTCTCCGCCCACACCGCCGAGGGGAGGAGAAAGACCTCCGTTTGGATGTCCTTGGGGTTAACCCCAGGCCGCTTCCAATGGGCGGCGGTTTCCGTTTCCATCGGGTCCACCACCACTAACCACCGAAGCGAGTCCAGGGCGCGCCGGGCCAGGTTGGCGTTGGCGGCCGAGACCGCGGGGTTCTGCCCGATGGCGATAAGCCCTTTAATGCGGCCTGCCAGCATGGCGTGGAAGATGGCGTAGTGGGAGTAGTCGGCGCTCTTATCGGGAATGCCCTCCTTATGGGGGGAAAGCTTGGGCAGGAACCCGTAAGCGGTCTCGGGGTCTACCTTGGGCCACCAGGCCTTGAGCAAGCTTACAAAGTACTTTGGGTAGTTCTGCCACCAGTTGGCAGAGGGGGTATTCAGGGCCTTGGGCGTTTTGGAGGCCAGCCAGTCCTTGAGGGTAGCTTTGTCCCCGGTGGGAAGGCCTAAATAACCGGGAAGGTCGTGGTAGAGGAGGGCGAAATCCGTGCTTCCCTGGACGTTAGAGTGCCCCCGAAGGGCGTTGACCCCACCCCCGGGGAGGCCTACGTTACCCAGCAAGAGCTGGACAATGGCATAGGTGCGGATATGCTGGGTGCCGTAGGTGTGTTGCGTGGCCCCCATGGCGTAGGTGATGGTTCCGGCCCGGTCGGGGCGCCCGGTGGAACTGTAGAGCTCGTAAATGGCCAGAAGCTTTTCCACGGGGATCCCGGTGATCTTGGACACCACCTCCGGCGTGTAGCGCTCGTACTGGCGTTTCAGAAGCTGGAAGACGCTTTGGGGATGGGAGAGAGTTGGGTCCTTCTTCACCATCCCGTTCTCATCAAGCTGGTAGACCCACGTGCTGGTGTCGTAGGTTTTCTTTTCCGGGTCGTACCCCGAGAAGAGGCCGTCTAGGTCGGTGGCGGTCTTGAAATCCGGATGTACGAGGAAGGGGGCGTTGGTGTAGTTTTTTACGTAGAACTCATCGTAGCGCTTGTTTTCCAGGATGTAGCGGATCAAGCCTCCCATGAAGGCGATATCGGTGCCCGGGCGGATCTGGGCGAAGAGGTTGGCCTTGGAGGCGGTGCGATTGAAGCGAGGGTCCACCACGATCAGCTTGGCCCCGCGTTCCTTGGCCTCGAGGATCCAGCGGAAGGTAAGGGGGTGTTGCTCTGCTGGGTTCCCGCCTTGCACCAGGATGACATCAGCGTTCTTGAAATCGATGGGGTGGTTGGTCATGGCCCCGCGGCCGAAGCTCTCCCCCAAGGCGGGCACGGTGGAAGAATGGCAAATGCGGGCTTGGTGTTCTATGTAAATGATGCCGAGAGCGCGAAAGAGCTTGGACATGGCGTAGGCCTCTTCGTTAGAGCCCACGCTGGTTCCCAAGGTGGCGATGGACTCGCTCCGGCGCACTACTTGGCCCTGATCGTCGGTCTCCACCCACTCGGCATCGCGGGTCTCCTTGATGAGGCGGGCGATGCGGTCCAGAGCCCAGCCCCAGTCCTTTTCTTCCCAGCGGTCCGATCCAGGGGCGCGGTAGAGGACCTTGGTAACCCGGAAGGGGCTTTCCACGAACCCCCTGGCGGCCTGTCCCTTGGCGCAGAGGGCGCCTTGGTTGATGGGGTGATCGGGGTCGCCTTCCAGGTTGACCAGCTTGCCCTCTTGCACTGCGGCGATCATCCCGCACCCCGTGGCGCAGTAGGGGCAGATGAGAGGTTTTTCCCCTATGGGCTTGTGGAGGATGGGCCTAGGCTCTCGGGCGAGGCCTCGCTGCCAAAGCGCCGCCCCGCCAGCTAAAATGCCGGCGGTACCTAGAAAGCGCCTGCGCGTTAGCATGGTTTACCTCCCTTTCTCATAGCTTTATATACCCGGCGCCGGTATGGCGTCCAGGGACTAAAGTCCTAAGCGTTAGGGAATCGGACGGGTTTGGCTTACCTGGGCTGGAGAAACTCTTGGATATGCCGCTTGAAAAGCCCTTACTTCCCTAGGATTTTTTACTTCTCCATGAGCTTCCCTGTCAGCTGCAAGATGGTTTCTCTGGGGCCGAAGAAGAGGATGCGGTCCCCCGCCATAAGCCGGTCTTCCCCAACCGGGGCGAAAGCGTCGTCCAGGCGGAAGACGAGGCCAACCCGCACCCCTGGGGGTAGGGGGAGATCTCTCAAGACCTTGTTTGCCCAAGGATGCTCCGTTTCCAGGGCAATCAAAACCGCGCCGAGTTTTCCTGTAAGGATAGGATGGTTGGGAGGCAGTTCGTTCAGGTGGGCGAGGAGGTTCTCGGCGTGGGCGGGGCTGGCCTCCGGACCTCGGGGTTGCAAGGGAAAGAGGGTTTCCCGGGTGAGAAGGAAGGCGCCGAAAGCCACCGCCAAGCCCGGCACGAGGAGGGTGTAGGCTCCGGTGATCTCCACCATTTGCACCACGGCAGCAAAGGGCGTGCGGGCGGTGGCGCTCACCAGAGCGGCCATGCCTAGGAGCGCAGCCTCGGGCCCTGGGATGTGGAGGAGGTGGCCCATGAGGGTTCCCAAAGCGCCCCCTAGGACCACGGAGGGCCCGAAGAGGCCCACGCTCGCCCCAGTCCCCGCCGAGAGGAGCACGGCGAGGGCCTTGAGGGGGATGAAAAGGAGAGGGTCGGGGCCCGAGCCTGCCAGGAGGTGGCCGAGCGCCTCGTAGCTCGTCCCTCGCACCCAGGAGAAGGCCAAGGTTAAGACCCCAGAGAGCGCCAGAGAGAAGGGTAGAACGCGGGGTTGCCAGCGCTTTCTGGTCCAGGCCAGGCCTCGAGTCCAGGCCGTGGCGGCCACGGCCGCCACCGGCGCAAGGAGGAGGCCGGGCCAGAGGGGGAGCGGCCGAACCTCGGGCACCGGCAGGAGAGGAGCCGTGCCAAAGAAAAGGCTCTGGAGGCCGTATCCCGAGATAGCGGCTACGGTCAGGTAAGCCAGGAGGTGACCCTCTAGGGCTGCGCCCCGGTAGAGGACCTCAGCGGCGAAGAAGGCCGCACCTAGGGGGGTGTGGAAGAGTGCGGCCACGCTTCCCGCTCCCCCTGCCAGGAGGAGGGTCTGCGCTTCTATGGCATTCCTAGGTCGGAGAATCTGGGCTAAGGCTCCGGCGGCGAAGAGGAGCGGACCTTCTTGCCCTCCGCTTCCCCCTAGGCCCAAAGTGAGGGCCGTGAGCAGGGCCTTAAGCAAACCGAGGCTCGGGGAAACCTGGTCCCGGCCTCGATGGTAGAGAAAGAGCACCTGGTCTACCCCGCCCCCTCTCAGGTAGGGTGCCCGGCGGTAAAGCCACAGGCTAAGAAAACCCACAGCGGCTCCGGTGAGGGGAAGAAACAACGCGGGCACCTCGTTCAAAAGTTCCACAACGGTACGGAAGGCTACGGCAAGTCCTCCTCCCACCAGACCCGGTAAGAACCCCAGGCGCAAAAGCCGTTTGGCTTCCTCGCAGAGATAGAGCATGATAACCTATCGATACTGTTTTAAGAGGCTGTCGTAAAAGTTTGGTATGCTCGGAGGGTGGCTCTTAGGCGATCTTACCCCAGCGACCTCAGCGATGGGGAGAAGGCCGTCCAGGCCCCGGCTTGCCGGGACCGATCTACGAGCTATGGGTCGTGGAAGCAGGAAGTGGCCCCAAGATACGCTGACGCGTGACGTGGTCGTGACTCCCTAGGGAGGTGAAATAGACTGGAAGCGGTTGGCTAAACTCTAAGGGAGAGGAGGGCCCTGGGAAGGTGGCGCCCCGCCTACCTCGGCCAGAGGGCTGCGGTGGGGGGGTTTTCCGGGTCGAAGTACTGGGCCCTGAGCTCCTCCAGGGTGAAAGGCCCCTTGTAGGCGTTCAGGCTTTCCCGTTTCCCGGGAGAAGTTGAGGCAGGTGTAGGTGCCGTCGGGGTTTCGCTCCACCCGGAGGGGCCACTTGTTGTACACCTGCCACCCAGACCCAGCGGACCGGTTCGCCCTGGCTAGGGCCCTCGGACTCAGGGCTGTAGGGAGATAAAAGGCACAAGCTGGTGTAATCGTGAATATAAGCACAAATGGCTCACCTCCCATACACCTCCTCCACCTCCCGCAAAAGCTCCCCCAAGTCCCCCACAGGCCTCCGGCAGGCCCCACGGGTACAGAGATACCCTTTCCCCGCCTCCTTCCCCCTCAGAGAGGGGAGGGCCTCCTCCGGCCCCAGAATGGCTTGGGTAAGGGGCAGGTAAAGGCCCAGGGCTTCCTCTGCCAGGGGGGAGGGAAGAGGAAGGGCGAGCTCCGACCCCTCCCCCAGAAGGCGGTGGACCAGGAGGAAGCCCGGCAGGGCATGGGGGTAGCGGCCAAGCCAAAGGGCCCTGGCCGCCAAAAGTTCCCGCGCCCACGCTCGGTAGCGCTCCTCGGCCAAAATTCCTCCCAGGCGCCAAAAGGCCTCGGCCAGGGCGCTTTCCCCCGTGGGAATGGCCCCCTCCTCCACCCCGATGGCAGGAAGGGGTAGGGGCGCATGGCCGGGGCTAAACTCTACTCGGGCCTTCTCCGCCAAAACCCTGGCCTGTTCCAGATAAGGCCATTCCCCCGTGGCCCCGTAGATTTCCAGAAGGGCCAAGGCAGCAAAGGCCTGGTCCGCGAGAAAGGCCTCCTTCCCCAGGGCACCCCTCCACCAGGTGTGGCGGAGAAGGCCCTTTCTTTGCATCTTCTCCAGGAGAAAATGCGCTCCCCTTCGGGCGGCCCCCAGGTAACTTCTCTCCCTTAGAAGCCTGCTTCCTTCCGCCAAGGCCCGGACCGCCAGGGCCGACCCATCCGCCAGAACCTTATCGTCCAGGGAAGGGGGGTAGCGCTTCCTACGGGCGGCGAGGAGCCTCCCCCGCACCTCCTCCCTCCACAGGGGAAAGGTTTCCCCCAGGGCCTGGGCCACCTCCTCCTCCCCCCAGGCGGTGAGCACCGAGCGCTCCCCCAGATCCTTCCCCAGGGCGAAGTAGCGGCGGGCCAGAGGAAAGTCCTCGGCCAGGGCTTCCTTAACCTCACCTTCCGTCCAGGTGTAGTACCGCCCTTCCTCTCCCTCGCTCTCGGCGTCCAGAGCGGTAAAAAAGCCTCCTTCGCGGTGTTGCATGGAAAGGAGCCAGCTTAAGGTTTCGCGCGCCACCCGCAAGAAAAGGGGCTTCCCAAAAAGCTTATAGGCCCCAAGGTAGACCCGGGCGAGGAGGGCGTTGTCGTAAAGCATCTTCTCAAAGTGGGGTAGCCTCCAGAAGCGGTCCACGCTGTAGCGGTGGAACCCACCCCCCACCTGGTCGTAGAGGCCCCCCAAGGCCATGGCCCGCAGGGTTCGGGGGAGGATGGCCCTGGCCCTCTCCTCCCCCCTCCAGGCCACGGCCAGGAGGTAGAGGAGAAGGGGGCCCTGGGGGAACTTGGGGGCGGGGAGGAAGCCGCCCCACTCGGGGTCGAAGCTTTGGGCAAGGGCTTCCAGGGCCCTCTCCTCCACATCCGGAGGGACGGGGCCCGGAGGCGGGGCCAGGCTTCGCCAGAGGGCCTTGGCCAGCTTCTTGGCCTCCCCTTCTAGCTTTTCCCGCTCCTCCCGCCAGGCCCGCTCCACGGCCAGAAGCACCCGCTTAAACCCGGGCAGGCCGCCGCGGTCTTCCTTAGGGAAATAGGTGCCCCCAAAGAAGGGCTTGCCCTCGGGGGTGAGGAAGAGGCTCATGGGCCAGCCACCCTGGCCGGTGAGGCTCACGAGGGCCTGCATGTAGGCGGCGTCCACGTCGGGGCGCTCCTCCCGGTCCACCTTCACGGCCACGAAGTGGGCGTTGAGGAGGCGGGCCACCTCCTCGTCCTGGAAGCTTTCCCGGTGCATCACGTGGCACCAGTGGCAGCTGGAGTAGCCCACGGAGAGGAAGATGGGCTTGTCTTCCCTTTGGGCCTTCCGGAAGGCCTCCTCGCCAAAGGGGTACCAGTCCACGGGGTCCTCGGCGTGGGCGAGAAGGTAGGGGCTGAGGGCGGCCTTTAGGCGGTTTCCCATCCCCTCCAGGTTAGGGCGGAGGGCCACGGGAGAAAGGCCCTCTCCTTACAATGGGGGGCGTGGTCGGGGAGGCGCTTTGGCAAGGCGGCTTGGAGGAGGCCTTGAGGGCCTGGCTTCGGGAGGACCTGGGGCACGGGGACCTCACGAGCCTTTTGGTGGTCCCGGAGGACCTTTGGGGCGAGGCCGTGATCCTCGCCAAGGAGGGGGGCGTCCTCACGGGGCTTGGGGTGGCGGAGGGCACGGAGGTGGCCCGGATCCGGGGGCCCTTGCGGGGCATCCTCTCTGGGGAGAGACTCGCCCTCAACCTCGGGGGACGGGATGGCCCTGGCCTGGCGGGCAGGGGCGGCGCTACGGGACCTGGAGTTCGTCCAGTTCCACCCCACAGCCCTTCCGGGCGGGGCCCTGGTCTCCGAGGCCTGCCGGGGGGAGGGGGCCCTCCTCCTGAGCGCCCACGGGGAGCGGTTCATGCCCCGCTACGACCCCCTGGCGGAGCTCGCCCCCCGGGACGTGGTGGCCCGGGCGGTTTTTCAAGAGCGGAGAAGGACGGGCGCCGTCTACCTGGACCTCCGGCCCATCCCCCGCCTGGAGGAACGCTTCCCCACGGTGGTGGCCCAGGCCCGGGCCCTAGGCCTGGACCCCTTGAGGGAGCCCCTTCCCGTGGCCCCGGCGGCCCACTACGCCATGGGCGGGGTGCGGACCGACGCCTTCGGCCACACGGGAATCCCCGGGCTCTTCGCCGCGGGGGAGGTGGCCTCCACCGGCTTCCACGGAGCGAACCGCTTGGCCTCCAACAGCCTCCTCGAGGGCCTGGTGGTGGGGTGGCGGGCCGCCCTGAGGGCCCTGGAGGACCTGGCCCTCCCGCCCGGGCCCACCCCCCTGCCCGCCCTCGCCGCTTCCCCCGAGGCGGTGGCCTCCCTGAGGGAGGAAGCGGGGGAAGCCCTCGGGGTGGTGCGGCGCAAAGAGCCCCTCCTCGCCTTCCTCCGCCGGGCGGAGGCCGTGCCCCTGGAGGAGGTGGAACAGGCCAGCAGGGACCGGCTCGAGGCGGGAAGCCTGCTCCTCCTCATGCGCCTCCTCGCCCGGGCGGCCCTGGCCCGGGAGGAGAGCCGGGGCGCCCACTTCCGGGAGGACTTCCCCCAGGAAGATCGCCCCAGGCACAGCCTCTTCCAGGGGTGGCGCCTCGCCTTCCTCCCCGTGGGTGTAGAGTAGGGGAGGAGGTCCTATGAAAGGCCACCCCGAGGTGATCCAGAGCTTGCAGGCAAGGCTTTCCGAGGAGCTCGCCGCCGTCCTCCAGTACATGGTCCACGCTGAGATGGCCGAGAACTGGGGCTTCAAGGCCCTGGCCCGCCACCTCAAGGCCCACGCCATCACCGAGATGCGCCACGCCGAGAAGCACATCGAAAGGATTCTCTTCCTGGAGGGCTTCCCCGAGGTGAGCCGCATCGCCGAGATCAGGATCGGCAAGACCGTGGAGGAAATCCTTTTTAAGGACTACGAGGGCGAGCTCCAAGCGGTGAAGGGCTACAACGAGACCATGAACCTGGCCCAAAGCCTCGGGGACAACGGCACCCGCGACCTGGTGGCGGAGATCCTCAAGGACGAGGAAGGCCACGTGGACTGGCTGGAAACCCAGCGGGAACTCCTCCAGCAGATGGGCCTGGCGAACTACCTCCAGTACCTGGCCGGGGAAGCGGAGTGATCCCACCCCCTGCCCGCCCGGGGGCCCGGAGGGGGATGGGCTAGGCCACCGGGGCCTGGAGGTGCTTGCGGGCCCAGCGGTCGATGGCGGCGATGACCGCCTCCAGCTCCCGGCCCGCCTCGGTGAGGGTGTAGCGGGTTCTGGGGGGCATGTAGGATTCCACCCGTTTCTCCACCACCCCCACCTCCACCAGGTGCTCCAGCCTCTGGGAGAGGGTGGCGGGGTTCACCCCGCCCACAGCCCGGGCCAGCTCGTTGAAGCCCTTAGGACCCTCCAGGAGGGCGCGGATGATGTGCAGCGTCCACTTTTCCTGGAGAAGGTTCAAGGCGGCGTAGACGGGGCAGAAGGCGCCGTGCTCGCCCATACCCCCATGGTAGCACGGGCCTAGGCGCCCTTGCGGGCCACCAGGGTGAGGAGGGTGTAGGTGGCGACCGGCTTCCCCTCCTGGTTCACCACCTCTGCGGCCCACTCCACCACGCCCGTCTTCTCGTCCCGGGGGCGCTTGCGCTTCACCGTGAGGCGGGCCTGGAGGGTGTCCCCGGCCCCCACGGGCTCCAGGAAGCGCAGGCCCTCGAGGCCGTAGTTGGCGAGCACGGGGCCCGGGGCCGGGTCCACGAAAAGCCCCGCCGCCGCCGAGAGGACGAAGTAGCCGTGGGCCACCCGCCTCCCGAAGAGGCTCTCCTTGGCGGCGAGCTCGTCCGTGTGGGCGTAGAAGTGGTCCCAGGAGAGGGCGGAGAAGAGGGCGATGTCCGCCTCGGTGACGGTGCGGCGGTGGGTGGTGAGGGTCTCGCCCACCTCGAGGTCCTCGTAGGGCTTGCGGAAGGGGTGGACCCCCGCGGGCCTCTCCGCCCCCTTGGCGTACTCCCCGGTGAGGGCGGAGAGGAGCCCAGGGTCGGCCTGGAGGGCGACCCGCTGAAGGTGGCGCCTCACGGAGAGGAGGCCGCCCAGTTCCTCCCCGCCCCCCGCCCGCCCCGGCCCGCCGTGGAGGAGGCGGGGAAGGGGGGAGCCGTGCCCCGTGGAGGAGGCCGCGGTGCGGGCGTTTAGAATATGGAGCCGCCCCACGTGGGGGGCGAGGGCCAAGAGGTAAAAGCGCGCCTCCTCGGGGTCGGAGGTGGCGAGGGTGGCCACGAGGCTTCCCCCGCCCAAAGCGGCAAGCCTCGCCGCCTCCTCCCGGGTCTCGTAGGGGAAGAAGGTGGCCACGGGGCCGAAGGGCTCCACCTGGTGGAGGGCCTCGGACCAGGGGTCCTCGGCGAGGAGGAGGGTGGGGGGAAAGAAGGCCCCATCCCCTCTCCCCGGGTGCCTCCAGTAGACCCGGGCCCCGGCCTCCAGGAGGGCCGCCACCGCTCGCTCCACCTCCCCCTTCTGCTCCAGGGAGGCCAGGGGCCCGAGGTCCACGCCCTCCTCCCGGGGGTCCCCCAGGCGGAGGCCGGCGAGGCGTTCCCGGGTGGCCTGTAGGAGGGCCTCGAGGCGGTCCTTTGGCGCAAAGACCCGGCGGATGGCGGTGCAGCGCTGCCCCGTCTTGATGGCGAGCTCCTGGGCGATCTCCTGGGCGAGGCGCAAAAGCTCCTCCTCCGTGGCCGCCTCCCCCAGGAGGGCGGGGTTTAGGGAGTCGGCCTCGGCGTTGAAGAGGGCCCCCCGCTCCAGGAAGGCCGGGTGGCGGCGGAGCCGGTCGGCGGTGGCCTTGGACCCGGTGAAATAGACGCTGTCCCGGTGGTCCAGGGCGTCCAAGAGGTCCCCCACGCCCCCCACCAGGAGCTGGAGGCTCCCTTCCGGGAGGAGGCCCGACTCCAGCATCATTCGCACCAGGGCCTCGGCCACGTGGGCCGTGGGGGTGGCGGGCTTCGCCAGGGTGGGGACCCCTGCGAGGAAGGCGGGGGCGAACTTCTCCAAGAGCCCCCATACGGGGAAGTTGAAGGCGTTGATCTGGACGGTGACCCCCCCCTTGGGGGCGAGGACGTGCCTCCCTTGGAAGGAGAGGTCCTTGGAGAGGGGAAGGAACTCGTCCTCGGGGAGGAGGTTGCCCTCGGGGAGGTTGCGGGCGAGGGAGCTGTAGGCGTAGAGGACCCCGATCCCCCCGTCCACGTCGTACCAGGCGTCCCGCCTCGTCCCCCCCGTGGTGGCGTAGAGGCGGTAGAGGGCCTCCTTCCGCTCGGAGAGGTACTGGGCCAGGGCCCTAAGCCGCCTCCCCCGTTCCTGGAAGCCCAGGGCCAAAAGGGCCTTTCCGCCCACCTCCCGGCCCCAGGCCACGGCCTCCTTCACGGGGAGGCCCTCCGCCGTCACCCGGGCGAGGACCTCCCCCGTGCTCGCGTCCCGCACGGGGACGCCCTCGCCCTGGCCTTCCCGCCACTCGCCCATGAGGTAGCTTTGGAGCTTCATCGCGCGTCCCTTCCCTAGACGGCCTTAAAGGCCTCAAAGACCTCGCCGCAGGCGGCGCACTGGTAGAGCGCCTTGCACAGGGTGGCCCCGAAGGGGTTCTTGAGGACCACCTCCCGGCTCCCGCACCGGGGGCAGGGAGGGTCTTCCCCGGCCATGGGGAGGGGGAGGGGCGGGGCAACGCCGTAGCCGAGAAGCTTCTCCCGGGCCTCCTCGGTCATGGCCTCGGTGCTCCAGGGGGTGCGGGCCTCCTCCACCTCCACTTCCTCAGCCCCCGCCCCCTTGAGGGCCTTGACGATCTCCTCCCGGATGAGCTGAAGGGCCGGGCAGCCGGAGAAGGTGGGGCGGAAGCGCACCTTGACCCGGTTTCCCTCGGCCTCCACCCCCAGGACCATCCCCATCTCCACGATGTTGAGGACGGGGATCTCCGGGTCCTTCACCCCCTTTAGGGCCTCCCAGTACCGCTCTACCACGCTTTCGCCTCCCGGTCCCACCGGGCCACGGACTGCATCTCCGCGAGGAGGGACCATAGGTATTCCGTGTGCTCCTTGCGGCTCTTGGGCACGTATCCCCCTTCCGGCGCCTTGAGCCCCGAGCGCTCCAGGTGGCGCGCGGCCTCCTCCAGGTACCGGTCCCGAAGGGCCTTTAGGTCCGGCACGTACCCCGCCGCCACTAGCTCCTCCTCCCCGGGCAAGGGCACGAAGAGCTGCTTGGCGTAGGGGAAGAGGGTCTCCAGGGCCTTCTGGGCCCGGGCGTGGCTCTCCTCCGTGCCCAGGCCCAGGCGCTCTACCCAGAGGGCGGAGTGCCGGAGGTGGAAGCGCTCCTCCTTGAGGATCCTCTCGGCCGCCTCCGCGAAGGGGGGGTGGGCGCTCTTTCGCGCCTCCTCCAGCCAGAGGTTCTCGTAGAGGTCAAAGAGGTACTGCCGGACCATGGTAAAGGCCCAGTCCCCCTTGGGAAGCTCCACCAGGATGGCGTTTTGGTACTCCAGGGGGTCGCGGAAGAAGACCAGCTCGTCGGGGTCGGACCCGTCCAGCTCCTGCCTTAGCTCCAGGTAGAGCTTGGCGTGGCCCAGCTCGTCCTGGGCCAGGTTGGCGATGGCGATGTCCTCCTCGAGGATGGGCGCGTGGGCCACCCACTCCGAGAGGCGTTGGGCGAGAACCACCTCGTCGTCGGCCAAGGCCGTGAGCTTCTCCACCAGGAGCTTCTCAAGCATGGCGCTCCTCCTTGGCGGTGACGAGCCCGTAGTAGCTCTGCAGGCGGTAGGTCTTCTCCCGGGCGGGGGCGAACCAGCTCTCCACCACCTCGGGCGTGGGCTCGGTGCCCACCACGAGCCTCTCCGGAACCGCCCAGAAGGCCACCCCCTGGGCCTCGAGGAGGGCCTCTTTCACCGCTTCCCCTGGGCTTCTTGCCAGGAAGCGGCCCACCAGGTCCCCATAGACCATGCTCCGGCGGTGGCTCTTCTTAGCGAAGACCCAATAGGCCTCAAGCTGTTTCCCTGGCGGGAAAGCATCCTCCTCCCCCAAGGGCCCTTCCAGGGCCTTGGGGTCCCTTAGCCCCTCCTGGGTCACGTGGAAGAAGGCCTCCGCCGGGGCCACGAAGAGGGCGTAGGCCGAAGGCCTCCGCACGAAGACGTGCCGGGCCAGGAGGAGGGCGTGCTCGGGGTCCGTGGCGTGCACCGAGCCCACCATCTGGGGCAGGCTCCTTTCCGTGTCCTGCTTGATCACCTCAAACCGGGGCCACTCCGTTCCCCACATGGCTCCTCCCTAGTCCGCCGCCTGGGCGAGCCGCCTCTTGGCGTAGGCCTCCATGGCCTCCCGCACCCAGCGCCCTTCCTCGTGGGCCTTGCGACGGGCCTCGAGGCGGTGCCGGTTCATGGGGCCTTCCCCCCCGATCACCTTCCGGAACTCGTCCCAAGGGATGGGGCCGTGGGTCCAGTTCCCCGTTTTCTCGTCGTAGCGGAGCTCTGGGTCGGGGATGGTGAGCCCCGCCTCCAGGAGCTCGGGGACGTGCTCTTTCAGGAACTCCTGGCGGATCTGGTCGTTGGTCTTGGTCTTGATGCCCCAGCGGAGGAGGAGGGGGGTGTGGGGGGAGTCGGTGTCGTGGGGGCCGGCCATCATCAGGGTGGGCCACCACCAGCGGTTCAGGGCGTCCTGGACCATCCGCCGCTGCTTGCGGGAGCCCTTGGCGTAGAGGAGGACCGCCTCCTTCCCCTGCTTGTGGTGGAAGGTCTCCTCGGCGCAGATGCGCACCATGGCCCGGGAGTAGGGGCCGTAGGAGCACTGGGCCAGCATGGTCTGGTTCTTGATGGCCATGCCGTCCACCAGCCAGCCGATGATGGCCACGTCCGCCCAGGTGAGGGTGGGGTAGTTGAAGATGTTGGAGTACTTGGCCTTCCCCGAGAGCAGGGCCTCCACCATCTCCTCCCGGCTTACCCCCAGGGTCTCGGCGGCGTGGTAGAGGTACTGGCCGTGCCCCGCCTCGTCCTGCACCTTGGCCAGGAGGATGAGCTTGCGCCTCAAGGAGGGGGCCCGGGGGATCCAGGCCCCCTCGGGGAGCATGCCCACCCACTCGCTGTGGGCGTGCTGGGAGATCATGCGCACCAGTTGCCTGCGGTACTCCGCGGGCATCCAGTCCCCGGGCTCGATCTTCTCCCCCCGGGCGATCCTGGCCTCAAACTCCAGAAGCCTCTCCTCGTAGTCCGGGTCCTCGGGGTAGCCGATCCTAAGCCTCACCATCCTCGCCTCCTTCCTCACGGTGTTCCCCTTCCGGGGAAGGGGCCACGCCAAGGGCCTTGAGGACCAGCTTGGCGTAGGCTTCCGAGAGTTCCTCCAGGGAAAGGGGGCCATCGGGCCGGTACCACTGGTAGGTCCAGTTGAGGGCCGAGAGGACGAAGAGGGTCGCAAGCCGCACGTTCTCCACCCGGAAGACCCCCGCCCGTGCCCCCTCCTCCACCAGGGCCTGTACCCCCTCCTCGTAGCGGCGCCTCAGGGCCTTGGCCTCCTCGAGGAGGGGAGGGGAGAGGTGCTTCCACTCGTGGAAGAAGACCGTGGCCCGGGGAAGCTCCTCGGCGATGACCCGGAGGTGGCCCTTGACCAGGGCCCGCATCCTCTCCACGGGGCCCTCCTGGGGGAGGCTTTCCAGCACCTTTTGGAACCTCTCCGCCGCCTGGCGCACCACCTCCAGGAGGAGCTCCTCCTTGGAGGAGATGTGGGTGTAAAGGCTTCCTCCCTGGAGGTTCAGGTGGCGGGCGAGCTCCCTCATGCTGGTGGCGTGGTAGCCCCGCTGGCTGAAGAGCCTTCCGGCCATGTGGAGGATCTCTTCGCGGCGGTCCATGGCGAACGGTCGTTTGTTAGTATCGCACACCCCAGGGGAAGGGACAAGTGTCCTGCCTCACCTTTCGGCGGGGGCTTAGCCCCTTACCGGGGCCCCCATGCTGGCCCAAGCCAGCATGGGGTGGTGTTAGAGGTCGGGGAGCCTCGAGGCCGCCTCCTTAAGCCGTTCCCGGGAGGCGTGCAGGTAGATCTGGGTGGTGGCGATGGACTCGTGCCCCAGGAGGTCCTTCACCGCGTCCAGCTCCACGCCCCGCTCCACGAGGAGGGTGGCGTAGGCGTGGCGAAGCTTGTGGGGGGTGAGGCGCCTGGGGTCCAGACCCGCCCTTAGGGCGCCCTCCCGGAACTTGGCCTCCACCCAGCGGGCCGAGGGAACCTGTCCCCTGCGCCTGCCCCCGTGGAATGTGAAAATAGGCACATTCCCCTGGGGCGGGCCCAGCTCCAAAAGCGCCCCCTGGGCGGTGCGGGAAAGGGGCACCAGCCTTTCCTTGTTGCCCTTGCCCACCACCCGCACCGCCACGGGATGGCCACCCTCGAGGACCAGGTTTCGCCCCTTCAGGGAGAGGGCCTCGGAGATGCGCAGGCCCGTGCCGTAGAGGAAGCGGGCCAGGGCCAGGAGGAGCCGGGCCTCCTTCTCCTCGGAGAGGGCCTCGAGGAAGCGCTTGAGCTCCTCGGGGCTTGGGTGCAGGGGAAGCCTCCGGCCCGCCTTGGGGCGGCCGATGCCCTCCGTGGGGTCTTCCGCCGCCTCTCCCCGGATCTCCCGCAGGTAGCGGTAGTAGCTCCTGAGGGCAGCCAGGAACCCCTGCACCCGCCGGGGGGCCCAGCGCTTGGCGAGGAGCAGGGCCCGCACCGCCTCGGGGCCTGGGGGAAAGCCCTCCTCCTCGAGGAAGCGGAGCCAGAGGGAGAGGTCCTGGAGGTAGCGCCGCACCCCCCGGACCGAGTAGCCCCGCTCCAGGAGGAGGTACTCCGCGTAAGGGGCCAGGTCTCCAAGGGCCCTTTCGGGCCTTTTAACGCCGATAGTTTTCCAGATAACGTGGGAGCCTTCCGGTGGGGCCATGGGGGCATTATACATGCGCGAAATGTACCTTTCGCGAAGGAAGAGAACACCCCCACCCGCCCCCGGAAGCTCATCCCCTGGCCCTCCCTCAACAGCCAGGCGAAGGCCCGGGGGCCCAGGTCTCGGGCAGGGTTCAGGGCGAAGCCTCCAGGGCCCCCGAGCCCGTACCCCACGGCGGCCACGGCGAGGGCTACCCAAAGGGCCACCAGCTTCCCGTCCCGGCCCGCCTGGAGGATGAAGGTGCCCAGGACCTCGGCCGCCGCCCCGCCGGTGTTGGGGCCCCTTGGTAAGCCCGGCCCTTGACGAGAGGAACCCGCCCCCGTAAGCTTCTACCGACCGTTTGGTAGGGAGGTCCCATGCCCCAAGCCTGGATCGTGGAAGCGGTGAGAACCCCCATCGGCAAGCACGGGGGGGCGCTGGCCTCGGTGCGCCCCGACGACCTTCTGGCCCACGCCCTCTCCGCCCTCATGGAGCGCTCAGGCGTCCCCAAGGAGGAGGTGGAGGACGTCTACGCCGGATGCGCCAACCAGGCGGGCGAGGACAACCGCAACGTGGCCCGCATGGCCCTCCTCCTCGCCGGCTTCCCCGTGGAGGTGGCGGGGTGCACCGTGAACCGCCTCTGCGGCTCCGGCCTCGAGGCCGTGGCCCAGGCGGCGAGGGCCATCTGGGCCGGGGAGGGCAGGGTGTACATCGGAAGCGGGGTGGAGTCCATGTCCCGCGCCCCCTACGCCGTGCCCAAGCCCGAACGGGGCTTCCCCACCGGGAACCTGGTCATGTACGACACCACCCTGGGCTGGCGCTTCGTCAACCCCAGGATGCAGGCCCTCCACGGCACCGAGAGCATGGGGGAAACCGCCGAGAACCTGGCGGAGATGTACGGGATCCCCCGGGAGGAGCAGGACCGCTTCGCCCTCCTCTCCCACCAGAAGGCGGTGCGGGCCTGGGACGAGGGGCGCTTCCGGGAGGAGGTGGTCCCGGTGCCGGTGAGGCGGGGCAAGGAGGAAGCCCTGGTAGCCGTGGACGAAGGCCCCAGGCGGGACACCTCCCTGGAGAGGCTGGCCGCTCTCCGGCCCGTCTTCCGGGAAGGGGGCACGGTGACCGCGGGGAACAGTAGCCCCCTAAACGACGGGGCGGCAGCCGTCCTCCTCGTCTCCGACGAGTACGCCGTGGCCCACGGCCTCAAGCCCTTGGCCCGGATCCGCTCCATCGCCGTGGCCGGGGTGCCCCCCCGCATCATGGGCATCGGGCCGGTGCCCGCCACGAGGAAGGCCCTGGAGCGGGCGGGGCTAAGCCTCTCGGACCTCGGCCTCATTGAGCTCAACGAGGCCTTCGCCGCCCAGGCTCTCGCCGTCCTCCGGGAGTGGGGCCTTTCCATGGAGGACCCTCGCCTCAACCCCAACGGCGGGGCCATCGCCCTGGGCCACCCCTTGGGGGCCTCGGGGGCCCGGATCCTCACCACCCTGGTCCACGAGATGAGGCGGCGAAAGGTCCAGTTCGGCCTCGCCACCATGTGCATCGGCGTGGGCCAGGGCATCGCCATGGTGGTGGAGGCGGTGGGGTAATACCACCCCCTGTTGGCCCCGGTTCACGCCGAATATTTTGGGGCCCTCGCTGCGATGAAGGCCGCGGTTGGTTTCGCAACATGAGGTGCCCAAACTAAGGCTGGGGAAAAGCTTTTTGGGGCCCCCACTGCGGCGAAAGCCGCGGCGGGGTACTTGACCCTGCCCCCCTTCCCGTGGGGTCTCCCCCGCTCTTGTTGGGGTCTTGAGCTAGTGAGTTATTTCACGATTCTACTCGCTCGTGAAGAGAAGCTCCACTCCGGGCCACGCCTGCCCCAGAAGCCACAGGTCCCGCCCCTCCACCACCGCAGGCTTGGCGTACCCCCCGAGGCTCCCCTTGTCGGCGAGAAGCACCAGGGGTCTTCCCGAGGGCGGCACCTGGACCCCACCGAGGGGCGTGGCCTCGGAAAGCCCCTCCCCTCCCGGCACCTCCTCCCCCTGCAACTCCACCCCCATGCGGTCCGCCCGCGCCACCCGGAAAGGCCTCGAGGTCAAGGCCCTCCAGGCCTCCAGGGTGTGCTGGGGTCCCGGGCGGAGGCGCACCCGGAACACCTCCGGCAGGGGCCGCATGGAAAAGGCCCTCCCAGGGCGAACGGGGCGTTCCGCCCCAAGCCCCAAGACGTCCCCCGCCCGCAAGGGGCGGCCGATCCGGCCCCGGAGGTCCGGGGACGCGGAGCCGAAAAAGGCGGCGGCCTCCAAACCCCCCGCCACCGCCAGATACCCCCGCACCCCCCGCCCTCGAGGCCGGAAACGCAGGGTCTTCCCCCCCCGCCAAAGAAAGCTACGCCCCGGGGGGATCTCCTCCCCTTCCAGGAGGGCCACCAGGCCGTACCCGGCGAAAGCCGCCACCAGGGGCCTTAAGGCGGTGAGAACAGGGCCCCTGTAGGCCATCTCCAGAAGCGGGGCCCCTTGGGGGTTACCCACCAGGCGGTTGGCGACCCCGGCGGAGTAGGGGTCCAGAGGCCCCGAGCGGGCCAGGCCCAAATGCCCCGAAAGAAACCGCCCCCCGTCCACCACCAGGTCCAAAAGGCCCGGCTCCTCCACCCGGAAGGCGGGAAGGCCAGGCTCAGGGGGCAAAAGCTCCAGGGGCTTAGGCTCGGGAGGGACGGGGCCTTCCGCCTCCCAAAAGCGCACCCGGTCCCCCGGCCGGAGGAGGAAGGGCTCCTGGCGGTGGGGGTCGTACACGGCCAAAAGCGCCCTTCCCAGGAGGTTCCACCCCCCGGGGGAAGGCAGGGGGTAGATGCCCGTCTGCGCCCCGGCCACGGCCACGCTGTGGGCCGGTACCTGGGGTCTGGGGTGGGCTTTGCGGGGAAGGCGCAAGGGAGGCTCCACGGGGGCCATGAAGGGGAAGCCCGGGGTAAAGCCCAGGGCGTAGACCCGGTAAAGGGGCTTTTGGTGGAGGGCCTTCACCCTTTCCGGGGTGAGCCCCGTCCTCTGGGCCACCTCCAGGAGGTCCTCCCCGTCGTAGCGCACGGGGATCTCCACCACCCTCTCCTCTTCCTTCCTCTCCTCGGGAAGGGTACGGAGGAGGCGAAGGAGGCGGTCTTTGGAGATCTTTTTCGGATCGTATTCCAGGTAAAGCGTGCCGTAGGCGGGCACCGCCTCCAAGAGACCGGGGGGAGGGCTTTGGAGAAGGCCCTGGGCCAGGGCCAAGGCCCGGCGGTTGGCCTCCTCGGAAAGCCCCTCTCCGAAGCGCAGGTAAAGGCCTTCCCCCACGCCCTTACTCTACCGCCCCCGGCATGGCCCGCCCCTTGAGCTCCCGGTCGGGCAGGGGCAGGAGGAAGAGGAGGGCCATGAGGATGAAGGCAGCGCTATAGAGGAAGATCCTCCGCAAGGCCTCGGTGATCCCCAGGCTCAGGGCCTCCTTGAGCCGGGCCTTGACCGCCTCCAGCTGGGCCACCACCTGCCGGGGCACCTCCTCCAGGGCCTGGGCCTGCGCCTGGGCCAGGGCGGCCTCGAGGGAGCGCGCCGCCTGGGCCTCGGCTTCCCTCAGGGCCCTTTCCACCTGGGCGAGCACCTGGGGGCGCAGGGCGGGGGGAGGGGGGTTTTGCAGAAGCGCCCGGAGCCTCGAGTCCAGGAATGGGGAAGCGAGGAGGGCGGCGCGGGCCTCCTGGTCCCCCTCCCAGGCCCGGGTCAAGAGGGCGAGGGTGCCCTTGACCAGGCCGCCTGGGGGGATGCGCCCTTTGAGCGCCTTAGGGACCTGGGGGTCCTCCTGAAGGACCCGGTAGGCGGCCTCGTCCCCGGCGAGGGCCCTCAGGGCGAGGTCCCGCAGACGGGCAAACCGGGCGGGAAGGCCCCCGGGGGTGAGCTCCTTCCGGAAGGACTCGGGAAGCGCGGGGTCCCCCTGGAGGGCCCGGTAGGCGGCCTCGTCCCCCTGTAAGGCCCGCACCAAGAGGTCTTCCAGGCGGGCGAACTCCCGGTCCAGGTCCAAGGCCATCCCCTCCCCCGCCCGGGTCATGGCCGAAGGGGCGGCGCCGCCGGGGAAGGCCTGGGAGAGGTGGCTGCTGAGGCTTCCCGCCAGCACCGTGCCCAGCAGGGCGATGCCCATGGTGGAGCCGATCTGCCGCATGAACTGCACGGCGCTGGTGGCGCTCCCGATGCGGTTCATGGGAACGTCGTTCTGGGCGGCGATGTTGAGGAGGCTTTGCGCGGGCCCCAGGCCCAGGCCCACCAGGAAGAAGAGGAGGACCGCAAGCCAAAGGGGCGTGTCCACGCGGAGGACGAAGTGGAAGGCGAGGAAAAGGGCAAGGAGGAAGGCGGCGCTTCCCAGGAGAAGGGCCTTGTAGCGGCCCAGGCGGGCGGAAAGCTGCCCGCCGCCCACGCTGCCCAGGACCACGCCCAAGGTCAGGGGCAGCACCGTCACCCCGCTTTGGCTGGCGGAAACCCCCTTCACCACCTGAAGGTAAAGGGGCAGGAAGGCCACCGCCCCCAGGAAGGCGGGCCCGTAAAAGAAAGAGGCCAGGGCGGCGAAGGTGAAGGTGGGAATGCGGAAGACGGAGAGGTCAAAGAGGGGGTGCTCCACCCGAAGCTCGGCCCATACCCAAAGGAAAAGGCCCAAAGCGGCCAAGGCGAAAAGGCCCAGGATCTCGGGGCTTCCCCAGGGGTAGGTGCTTCCGCCCCAGGAGAAGGCCAGCATCAGGGACACCGCCCAGCCCGCCAGGAGAAAGGCCCCCAGAAAATCAAACCCCTCCCGGCGCCCCGGGGAGAGCCTGGGCATGTAGCGCAGGATGAACCAGAGGGCCACGGCCCCCACGGGCATGTTGATGTAGAAGACCCACCGCCAGGAGAGGTGGTCGGTGAGAAGCCCCCCAAGCCAGGGTCCCACCGCCGAGGAGAGGCCAAAGAGGGCCCCGAACACCCCGGCGAGCTTCCCCCGCTCCCTGGGCGGGAAGAGCACGGCGATGGTGGTGAGGGCCAGGGCGAAGAGGGCCCCGCCCCCTAAGCCCTGGAGGCCGCGGAACAGGATGAGCTCGGCCATGTTCTGGGAAAGACCCGAAAGGGCCGAGCCCAGAAGGAAGAGGAGCACGGCCACCAAGAGGATGCTTTTGCGGGAGAAAAGCTCGGTGAGACGGCCGAAGATGGGAGCGGACACGGTGGAGGCCAGGAGGTAGCTGGTGGTGACCCAGGCATAATATTCCGCTCCCCGAAGCTCCCCCACGATGCGGGGCATGGCCGTGGAGACGATGGTCTGGTCCAGGGCCGCCAGGAAAAGGCCCAGGAAGATGCCGATCATGGTGAAACGGACTTCTTGGGGTGTGGGGTCTTTCATGGTTCCTCCATCCGAGAAAGAAGCTCTACCAACAGGGCCTGTTCCTCCGGGGTGAGCCGGGCGAGGCGCCGGGCCAGGGCGGCCTCGAGGAGGCCCTCGGCCCGCGCCAGGGCCTCCTGCCCTTTGGGGGTGAGCTCCAGGCGGTAGCGGCGGAGGTCTTTGGAGTCCAGGCTCCGCCGCAGGAAGCCCTGGGCCTCGAGGCGCCTTAGCATCTGGCTCACCGTGGGCGCGGGCAGGCCCATGGCCCGGGCGGCCTCCATGGGGTGGGGGTGCCGCTGGACCACCCGGAGAAGCCAGGGGGAAAAGCTGCTAAGCCCAAGCTTGGCCAGCTCGGGCTCCGTCTCCTCCCGGAGGGCTCTTTGGAGCCTCCAAATGCGGGCCAAGAGGGTCCAGACCACGGGGGCATTTTATTTGCCCTCAAATAGTTCAACTGTAAACTACCTTACACCGGCCCCCTTGACGGGGCCGGGGGAAGGGGAATAGGGTGCGGGGGAAGGAGGCGCCCATGCCAGAACTGTTCTACAGCCAGGGCCACGACCACTACGCCCTGGACCCGGACCTGAAAGCGGTCTTGGACACCTTTGCTCCGGGCCTTCCCCAAGAAGAGCTTTCCGCCTTCGGGAAGCTGGTGGGGGAGGAGGTCCTGGAGGTGGCCCACCACGTGGACGCCCTCTCCCCTCCCCGCCTCTTGATGCACGACCTAGACGGCAACCGCATAGACCGGGCCCTGCTCTCCCCGGCGGAGAGGAGCCTTTTGGAGAAGCTCCGCCCCATGGTCCGCCCCCCCTACGAGGGCCGGGGCTGGCCCCTGCACTACGCCCTGGGCTACCTCCTCGCCGACGGAGGGCTTTACTGCGTCCTCACCATCACCCACCAGGTGGCCTACGCCCTGCACAAGTACGCCCCCGAGTGGGAAGGGGTGAAGGGGGAACTCCTGTACGGCAAGGCCTTCGGGGCCACCTGGATGACGGAGATCCAGGGGGGAAGCGACCTAGGGGCCAACCGCACCCTGGCCAGGAGGGAGGGCGGGGCCTTCCGCCTGTACGCCGGGGACAAGTACTTCGCCTCGGGGGCAGGCCTCGCCGACTACGCCCTCGTCACCGCCCGGCCCGAGGGCGCCCCCGAGGGCCCTAAAGGGCTCGCCCTCTTCCTGCTTCCTCGGGAGGTGGAGGGAAGGCTCAACTTCCGGGTGCGCCGCTTCAAGGAGAAGCTGGCCACCCGGGCCGTGCCCTCGGGAGAGGTGGAGCTGGAGGGGAGCCTGGCCTACCCCATCGGCAGGCTGGAAGAGGGGATCTACTACACCCTGGAAAACCTCACAGTGAGCCGCCTGGCCAACGCCGTGGCCGCCATGGGCCTCGCCAAGAAGGCCCACCTCGAGGCCCTCTTCCGGGTGCGCCGCCGCACCGCCTTCGGCCGGAGGCTCCTGGACCACGCGCTGGTGGCCCAGGACCTCCTGGAGATGCGCCTGAGGCAGGTAGGGGGCACGGCCCTGGCCTTCCTGGCCGTGGCCCGGTTTGACCGGGCCTGGGAGGAGAGGCCGCCCTACTCCCCCGCCTACCACCTGGCCCGCCTCCTCTCCCACCTGGCTAAGGGGCGCACCGCGGAGCACGGGACCGCGGTCACCGCCCTCGCCATGGAGCTCTTTGGGGGCCTCGGCTTCCTGGAGGACTACGGGGTGGCCCGCTTCCACCGGGAAGCCCTCATCACCCCCATCTGGGAGGGTCCGGCCAACATCCAGGCCCTGGACATGCTGGAGGCCATCGCCAAGAAGAAAGCCCACGAGCCTTTCTTGGAAATGCTCCAGGAGAATCCCCGGGCCCTGGGGACGGCGGGAAAAACCCTAAAACGCCTCCAAGAAGAAGGCCCCTGGTACGCCAAGGAGGCCTTAAGGCGGCTCGCCGACGCCGCGGCGGTCTACGCCTTGGGGCAGGTGCCGGAGGCCCCCTTTCCCGAGCTCGCCGAGCTCTACGCCCGGCGCTTCCTGGAAGGGGAAGCCCTCCCCGCCTGGGCGCGCAAGCCCGAGCTTTACGACCCCTGGTGGAGCCTCTCGTAGAGGGGCCCTAAGTCCTCGGGGCGGAAGCGGGCGGTGTACCCCTTGGGGGGCACAGGCTCCTCGTAGAAGAACGGGGGCAGGCGGTCCTCCTCGTGGGTGAAGCCCGCCAGGTGGTTGAAGCGGTGCTCCAGGCGCAAGACCCCCTCCCCGAGCTCCCGCCAAAAACCCGGGGTGAGGGCAGTGCCGAGGGCGGCGTTCACGCTCTCCACCGCGAAGGCCACCTCCTTGTTGGTGACGCTTCCCCCGAAGACGCAAAGGCCCAGGCTGTCGTTGGCGGCGGCGTTCACCTGGGCGGTGTAGCTGGCCTCCAGGATCTCCTCCGGCTTCATGGCCCGGGTCTCCAAACGGGGGGCGTTCCCCGCCGTGTGGTCCGCCCCCTGGGCGGTGACCATCATGGTGATCCCCGTGGCCTCCACCACCCGGGGGTCGTAGGCGCTGATGGCCTGGCGCTTGATCACCGGGACCCGCCTAAGCCCCAAGGCCTCCCCCACCCGGGCCGTGCCCTGGGCGAGGAAGCGGGCCTCCTCCGAAGGGGTGTAGAGGGCTTTCAGCTTCGCCTCCATGAAGGCGTAGTCCCCCCAGGGGGCGAGGCCCTTCTCCATGAGGAGGGCCAGGGTGGCCCCGGTCTCAATGGTGTCCACCCCTAGGTCGTTGGCCAGGCGGTTGAGCCAGGCGAGCTGGTCGGGATCGTTTAGGCCGCAGTTGGTGCCGAGGAGGCCGATGGTCTCGTACTCCAAAGGGGAGACCACCTCCTCCCCCTTCTCGTCCACGATGACGTTGGAGCACTGGATCACGCACCCCGGCATGCAGGCGTGGGTGTGCTTGCCGCCCCGGGCCTTGTTGAGGGGAGCGATGTGCTGCCCGCCCATGCGGAAGGCCTCCGGGGGTGCCAGGCGCCCCTCGCGGAAGTTGCGCACGGGAAGGCCCCCGAAAGCGTTCTGGAAGTCGGCCATGCCCATGGTGCCGACGGCGTTGTAGAACTGCATGACCAGGGGGTCTTCCCGGAGGAGCTTGGCGTAGCGGCGGATGGCCTCGGCCACCTTGGGCTTGTCAAAGACCTCCGCCTTCCCCGGCACCTCCACCACGATGGCCTTCACCCGCTTGCGCCCCATCACCGCCCCCACGCCTCCCCGGGCGGCGAGGCGGGAGGGCCTGCCCTCGGTGTCGGAAAAGGCGATGCCGGAAAGGAGCCCCAGATACTCCCCCACGGGCCCCAAAAGGGCGAAGGCGATCCGCTGCCCGTAGGCGGCGAAAAGCCGCCTCGCCGCCTGGAAGTTCCCCAGGCCCAGGAGGTCCTGGGCGGGGTCAAAGTGGACCTCACCGGACCGGGTAATGCGGAGGACCACCCACTCGGGGCTTTCCCCTTCCAGCACCAGGTGGGCGAGCTTGAGCTGGCCCAGGGCGTAGCCGAAGGTGCCCCCGCCGTTGGCCTCCTTGATGCCCAGGGTCAAGGGGCTCCGCGCCCCCACGCTGGTGCGGTTGGCGTTGGAAAACCCCGTCCCCGCCAAGGGCCCCACGGCGAAGACCAGGGGGTTCTCCGGGGAAAGGGGGTCAAAGCGGTAGGCTTCCCGCTCCAAAAGGAGCCTCCCCGTGCGGCAGCGCCCGCCGAAGGCCACCTCCTCCGGGGAAGCCTCCTGCCAGTGGACCTTTTTCGCCTCTAGGTCAACCCGCAAAGACCGCCACACCGTCCACCTCCGTGCGCACCACCCGGGCTTCCTCCGGGTGGCGGAAAGGGTCCCGGTCAAAGACCACCAGGTCCGCCCGGTGGCCCGGCCAGAGCCAGGCCTTGGGCAGGCCGCTGGCCTCGGGTTGAGTGTACCGCCCCCCGAGCCCCAAAGGCCGCACCGCGGCGAGCTCGGAGGCCTCCCCCCGGGAGGAGTAGCCGGTCCAGCGCGGGAAAGGGGTAGGGGCGGCCCTCGAGGGAGGCCAGGAGGGCGAGAAGCTCCCCGTAACGCCGCACCCTAGGCCACCTCCACCTCCACCCGCCGGAGGGCCCGGAAAAGCCGCTCCACCCCTTCCCGGAACTCCTCCTCCCCGATGGTGAGGGGCGGGGCCACCAAGAGGACGTTGTGCTTGGCCAGAAGGTACACCCCCTCCCGGAATAGCGCCTTCATGAGCGCCCCCATGGCCGGGCTCAAGGGAGCGTGCCAGGGGGAAAGGGGCTCCCGGCTCTCCCGGTCCCGCACCAGCTCCACCCCGTAAAACGCCCCCAGGCCCCGCACCTCCCCCACCCAAGGGTGGGCCTTGAGCTCCTCCAGGGCCGAGCGGAAGAGGCCCTCCATGGCCCGGACCCGGGCGAAGAGCCCCTCCTCCCGGTAGGCCTCCAGGGCCGCAAGCCCCGCCGCCACCGCCACGGGGTGCCCCGAGTAGGTGTGCCCCGTGGGCAGGGGGGTCTCGTCAAAGTAGCGGGCCAGCCCCTCCCGCACCAGCACCCCCCCCAGGGGCACGTACCCCGAGGTCACCCCCTTGGCGAAGGTGAGGAGGTCCGGCACCACCCCAAAGCGCAGGGCGGCAAAGGCCTCCCCCACCCGCCCAAACCCCGTCATCACCTCGTCAAACACCAGGAGGATGCCGTGGCGGTCGCAGATCTCCCGCACCCCCCTTAGGTACCCCTCCGGGTAGACGATGACCCCGTTGGAGCCCACCACCGGCTCCAAAAAGATGGCCGCCACCCGCCTCGGGTCCTCGTGGAGCAAGACCCTCTCCAGGTGCTCCAAAGCCCGCCTCGTCTCCTCCTCGGGGTCCTCCGTGTAAAAGGGGCTCCGGTAGGGGTAGGGAGCGAAAAAGTGCACCACCCCGGGAATGGCCGGCTCGGCGGGGAAGCGGCGGTTCTCCCCCGTGAGCGCCGCCGCCCCGTGGGTGGCCCCGTGGAAGGAGCGGTAAGCGGCGAGCATCTTGAAGCGCCCCGTGAGGTGCCGCACGAACTTCAGGGCGTCCTCGTTGGCCTCGGCCCCCGAGGGGGTGAAGAAGACCCTCCCCCCCTCAGGCCAAGGGGCGAGGTCGGAGAGGGCCTTGGCGAGGAGGGCCCGTTTGTCGTGGAAGAGGCTCGGGGCGGCGTAGGCCAGGGTGGCCGCCTGCTCGGCGATGGCCCGGGCCACCTTCGGGTGGCCGTGCCCCAGGTTCACCGCCACGAGGCCACTGGAGAGGTCCAGGTACCGCCGCCCCTCCCCGTCGTAAAGCCACACCCCTTCCCCCCGCACCACCAGGGGAGGGTCCAGGTCCTTCTGGGCCAGCCAGGGCGTGAGCACGTGCTTCCGGTGGAGGGCTTTGAGGTCCATTTGCCCCGATTATATGCCCCTTCTTCCCCCGGAGCCGGGGCTTGACATACATGTGAAAATGCATTATCACTACTGTCATGAACCTCCGGCGCGTCTCCTTGGTCCTCGGCTTCCTCCTGGCCCCCGCCTTGGCCCAGGTGCGGCTGGTGGCCACCACCCCCATCCTGGCGGACCTGGTACGGCAGGTGGGGGGAAGCCGGGTGGAGGTGGTGGCCGTGGTCCCCCCGGGGGCCGACCCCCACACCTTTGAGCCCGCGCCCTCGGTGGCCAAGGCCCTGACCAAGGCGCGGGCGCTCTTCGCCAACGGGCTCGGCCTCGAGCCCTACCTGCCCAAGCTCCAGACCCTCCTCCCCCGGGGAGCCCGGGTGGTCCTCCTGGGGGAGGGGCAGCCGGGCCTGATCTGCGAGGAAGGGGAGGACCACGGCCACGGCCCCTGCGACCCCCACCTCTGGCTGGACCCCACCTACGCCCTCCGCTACGCCGAGCGGATCCTCGAGGCCCTCGCCGCCCTGGACCCGGGAGGCCAGGACTTCTACCGGGCCAACCTGGAGCGCTTCAAGAAGGAGGTGGAGGCCCAGGACCGGGCCTTTAGGGCCTGCGGGCTTAAGGGGAAGAAGGTGGTGGTCCAGCACGACGCCTTCCGCTACTTCGCCCGGCGGTACGGCCTCGAGGTGGTGGGGGTCCTGAGCCACGGCGGGGCCCAGGAGGTGGGGAGCAAGAGCTTTCTGGCCCTCCTGGAAAAGGCCAAGCGGGAAGGGGTGAGGCTCGTCCTCGCCGAGCCCCAGTTCGGAGGACGGGCCCTAAAAACCCTGGCCCAAGCCCTCGGGGCCCGGGTGGCCGTGCTCTACACCGACACCCTGGACCAAAAGGTCAGGAGCTACCTGGACCTCCTGGACCACAACCTGAAGGCCCTTTGCCCATAATGGGGGCATGGGCTTCCAAGAGATCTTCGGCGCCCTGCCCGAGGCCAGCGCCCAGGCCCCCGGGCGGGTGAACCTTCTGGGCGAGCACACCGACTACCAGGAAGGCTACGTCCTCCCCACCCCCCTTCCCTACTTCACCCGGGTGGAGGCGGGGCGGGCGGAAGGGCGGGTGGAGGCCTACAGCGAAAACCTGGGGGAGCTTCGGGCCAGGCCCCTGGAAAGCCCGCCCCAGGGGGACTTTCTGGATTACCTTCTGGGGGTGGTCCTCGCCCTCAGGGAGGCGGGCCACCCGGTGCCGGGGGCCCGCTTTTACGTGAAGGGCGAGGTCCCTATGGGGGCTGGGCTCTCCAGCTCGGCGGCCCTGGAAGTGGCCGCCCTCAAGGCCCTTAGGCTCCTTTACCGCCTCCCCTTGAGCGACCTGGAGGTGGCCCGCCTGGCCCAGAAGGCGGAGGTGGAGTACGTGGGGGTCCGGTGCGGGATCATGGACCAGATGGCGGCAAGCCTGGGCCAGCCGGGAAAGGCCCTCTTCCTGGACACCCGGACCCTGGTCTACGAGAACCTTCCCCTTCCCCCGGGGGTGCGGGTGGCCGTCTTGGACCTCGGGCTTGGGCGTCGCCTGGCGGAGGCCGGGTACAACCAGCGCCGCCAGGAAGCCGAGGAGGCGGCAAGACGCCTGGGGGTGAGGGCCCTAAGGGACGTGGCCGACCTCTGCCTGGTGGAAAGCCTCCCCCCGCCCCTGGACCGGCGGGCCCGGCACGTGGTGAGCGAGAACCTGCGGGTTCTCCGGGGGGTAGAGGCCCTAAGGCGGAAAGACGCCCGGGCCTTCGGGGAGCTCATGACCCAGAGCCACCGCTCCCTGGCCCAGGACTACGAGGTAAGCCTTCCCGAGCTGGACCGGCTGGTGGAGGAGGCCCTAAGGGCCGGAGCCCTGGGGGCCAAGCTCACGGGGGCGGGGTTCGGGGGGGCGGTGGTGGCCCTCCTGGAGGAAGGCCGGTACGAGGCCTTCCGGGAGGCCCTCCTCTCCCGCTTCCCCGGGCTACGCATCCTTTAGGGGTAAGCTAGGGGCATGGAAAAGCCGAGCCTCCTCCCCCTCCTGGACGCGCGCCTTCCCCTCACGGAGGAGAAGGTGGCGGAGGCCGCCCGCCTGGCGGGGGTGCCCCTGGCCCAGGCCTGGGGGGTGGTGCGCTACTACCCCCGGTACCGGGGCCTGCCCCAGGGAAGGCTTCTGGTGGACGACCCCGTGGCCCGGTCCCGGGGGTTTCCCGGGCTTGTGGGGGAGGCGGACGGCACCTACCCCCCCTTGGGCCTCGAGGCCCTCTCCCCCGTGTACCTCCGCTTCACCCCCGAGGGGCGCTTCCTGGAGTGGGGCGGCAGGTGGGTGCCCTTCCGGGAGTTCCGCCTCCCCTTCGCCCTGGGCCGGGGGAGGCGGCTCATCCCCCCGGAGCCCATCCTGAGCCTCTCCCAGCACCGGGCCCTGGGAGGGTTCTCCTGGCTTGGGGCCTGGGAAAGGGGCCAGCTCGCCCCGGAAAGGGTCCTAAAGGCGGTGAAGGAGGCGGGGCTTTTGGGCCGGGGCGGGGCGGCCTTCCCCACCCACGTGAAGATGGAGGCCGTGGCCCAGGGAGAGCCCCCCAAATACCTGGTGGTGAACGCCGACGAGTCCGAGCCGGGCAACTTCAAGGACCGCTTCCTCCTGGAACACCATCCCTTCTTGGTCCTGGAAGGGGCCCTCCTTGCGGCCCTGGCCGTGGGGGCGAGCCGGGTCTACCTCTACGTGCGGGAGGAGTTTGAGGCGGCCATAGAGGGTCTGGAAAGGGCCATCGGGGAGCTGGAGGAGTCGGGGCTTCTTCCCGTCCCCACCGAGGTCTTCCGGAGCGGGGGTCTTTACATCTGTGGGGAAGAGACCGCCCTTTTGGAGTCCATGGAGGGCAGGCGGGCCGAGCCCCGCCTCAAGCCCCCCTTCCCCGTGGAAAGGGGGCTTTGGGGAAGGCCCACCCTGGTGCAGAACGTGGAGACCCTGGCGAACCTTCCCCTGATCCTCAAGGAAGGCCCCGAGGCCTGGCGAAGGGAGGAGCCCAAGCTCTTCTCCCTGAGCGGGGAGGTGGCCGAGCCCGGCCTCTACGAGCTCCCCTTGGGCACCCCCTTGGGGGAGGCTTTGCGCCGGGCAGGAGGAGAGCCCATGGCCCTGAAGGCCGTCCTTCTGGGCGGGGCCGCCGGGGTCTTCACCCGGGACTGGGCCTTCCCCTTGCGCTTTAGGGAAAGGCTTCCCCTGGGGGCGGGGGCGGTGGTGGCCTTTGGGAAGGGGGCGGACCTCTGGGAGGTCCTCCTGGGCCTCGCCCAGTTCTTCCAGGAGGAGTCCTGCGGCAAGTGCTTCCCCTGCCCCTTGGGCACGGCGGTGCAGGTGGAGATGGTAAGGCGCAAGGAGCGGAACCTAGGGCTTTTGGAGGACCTCGCCCGCACCCTCAAGGGGAGCCTCTGCGGCCTAGGGCAGAGCGCCTACTGGGCCTACCAGAGCCTTTTGGAGGTGGAAGGTGCGGCTTAAGGTGGACGGGAAGGAAGTGGAGGCCAGGGAGGGAGCCCTCCTTCTGGAGGTGGCCGAAGTCCCCACCCTCTGCCACCACCCCCACACGGAAACCCAGGGGCTTTGCCGCCTCTGCCTGGTGGAGGCCGACGGGCGCCTCCTGCCCGCCTGCGCCACCCGGGCCCGGGAGGGCATGGAGGTGCGCACGGAAACCGAGGCGCTTCGGGCCTACCGCAAAACCCTTCTGGAGTGGCTCGCCCTCACCACCGACCTCTCCTTGGCCCCGGACCTCCAAGCCCTTATGGAAGCATACGGGGCGAAGCCTGAGCGCTGGGGGGAGGTGGCGGGGCGGAAGGGGCGGGAAGCCCTCCGGGACAACCCCTTTTTCCTTCGGGACTACGCCAAGTGCGTGAACTGCCGCCGCTGCGTGGACGCCTGCGGGGACGGGATCATGGGGGTGTACGCCCTGACCCTGGAGGGCCGGGGCCTCCTGGCCCACCCCACCACCCCCTTGGACCGCCCCCTTCCCGAAACCCCTTGCGTCTTTTGCGGCAACTGCGTCCAGGTCTGCCCCACGGGGGCCCTGAGGCCCCTGACCCTGGAGGTGGGATGATGCGCACCACGTGCCCCTATTGCGGCGTGGGCTGCCAGGTGGAGCCCGAGGTTCGGGAGGGCCGGGTGGTCCGGGTCCTGGCCCCGGACATCCCCCCCAACCACGGGGCCCTATGCGTCAAGGGCCGCTTCGGCCTGGACTTCCCCTTCTCGGGGAAGCGCCTCCTCTACCCCCTGGTGCGGGAAAGGAAGGGGGCTCCCTTGCGCCGGGCGAGCTGGGAGGAAGCCCTGGACCTGGTGGCGGAAAGGCTTCTTCAGGTTCTGGAAGAAGCAGGGCCGGAGGCCATCGCCGTCTTCCCCTCGGCCAAGACCACCAACGAGGAGGTCTACCTGGCCCAAAAGCTCGCCCGCGCGCTCCTCTCCACCCACAACGTGGACCACTGTTCCCGGCTCTGCCACTCCTCCTCCACCGCCGCCCTAAGCCGCTCCTTGGGCGGGGCCAGCATGACCAACCCCCTGGAGGACATCCCCAAGACGGACCTCTTCCTGGTGGTGGGCTCCAACACCACCGAGACCCACCCGGTCATCGCCGCCATGATCAAGAAGCGGGTGCGGCGGGGGGCCAGGCTGATCGTGGTGGACCCGAGGTACACGGGCATGGCCGAGGCCGCCACCCTCTGGCTAAGGGTGCGCCCGGGGACCGACGTCTTCCTCTTGAACGCCATGGCCCGCCACATCCTGGAGGAAGGCTTATGGGACCGCCCTTACGTGGAGGCCAGGACCGAGGGGTTCGCGGAGTGGCGGGCCTCCCTGGAAGGGTACACCCTCGAGGCCGCCCAGGAGGTGACGGGCGTCCCCAAGGAGAAGATCGCCGAGGCCGCCCGCCTCTACGCCACCACGGAGAGGGCCGGGGCCTACTGGGCCATGGGGGTGACCCAGCACACCAAGGGCACGGCCACCGCCCAGGCCCTGGTCAACCTGGCCCTCCTCACGGGGAAGGTGGGGAAGGAGGGGGCGGGGCTCAACCCCTTGCGGGGCCAGAACAACGTCCAGGGGGCCGGGGACATGGGGGGGCTGCCCGACGTCTACCCGGGCTACCTGAAGGTGGCCGAGGAGGGGGCGAGGCGGCGCTTTGAAGCCCTCTGGGGAGTTCCCCTACCCGAAAAGCCCGGCCTCCGCATGACCGAGGTCTTTGAGGCCATCCCCCAGGTCCGGGCCATCTACCTCATCGGCGAGGACCCCGTGACCAGCGAGCCCTACCAGGACCACGTGAAGGCGAAGCTCGAGGCCCTCCCCTTCCTGGTGGTCCAGGACATCCTGGAGAACGAGACCACCCCCTTCGCCGACGTGGTGCTCCCGGCAGCCAGCTTTTTGGAAAAGGACGGCACCTTCACCAACACCGACCGCCGGGTCCAGCGAGTGCGGAAGCTCCTGGACCCCCCAGGGGAGGCCCGCCCCGACGGGTGGATCACCCAGGAGCTGGGGAAGCGCCTCGCCCGGGCCCTGGGCCGCCCCTGGCGGGCGCACTCCGGCCCCGAAAGCGTCTGGGAGGAGATCCGCCAGGCGGTGCCGGAGATGATGGGGGGCATCTCCTACCCCCGGCTGGAAGGCGAGGGGGTACGCTGGCCCTGCCCGGAGGAAGGCCACCCCGGGGAGGACGTGCTCTTTCGGGAGCGCTTCAACACCCCCACGGGCCGGGCCCGCTTCTTCCCCGCCCCCTACACGCCCCCCGCGGAAACCCCCTCCCAGGACTTCCCCCTCACCCTCTCCACGGGCCGGGTCCTCTTCCACTGGCACGGGGGGACCCTAAGCCGCAACAGCCAGCTCAACCAGGCCTATCCGGAGATGCGGGTGGAGGTGAACCCCTTGGACGCAAAGCGCCTGGGCCTAGGGGACGGGGAGCCCGTCTACGTGGTAAGCCGGAGGGGGCGGATTCTGGCCAAGGCCTGGGTCACGGACCGCACCCCAGAAGGGGTGGTCTACGCCCCCTTCCACTTCGCCGAGGCTCCCGCCAACCGCCTCACCCTGGACGCCCTGGACCCCATAAGCCGCATCCCCGAGTACAAGGTGAGCGCCGTGCGCCTGGAAAAGGCCGACTAAGCGGCGGGGAAGGCGAAGGTCTCGTAGCCCAGCTCCGCCACGGCGAACCAGCGGAAAAGCTCGCCCCGGAAGGCCCAGTAGGCGGTGTAGACCTTCTTGTAGGTGGCGTCCTTGGCCGCCTGCTCCTCGTAGAGGGCCTGGGCCTCCTCCAGGGCCTTCTTCATGATCTCGCCGGGCCAGCGCCTGAGGCGCACCCCCGCCTTGAGGAGGCGCTCCAAGGCCTTGGGGTTTTGGGCATCGTACTTGGCCATCATGGTGAGGTTGACCTCGGCCGCCGCCACCTGGAAGGCCTCCTGGAACTCCTTGGGAAGGGCCTGCCACGCCTTTTGCCCCACCAGGAAGGAGAGCTGGGCGCTGGGCTCCCAGAAGGAGGGGTAGTAGTAGTAGCGGGCCACCTTGTAAAAGCCCAGCTTCTCGTCGTCGTAGGGGCCGGAAAACTCGGTGGCGTCAATGGTCCCCCGCTCCAAGGCCGGGTAGATGTCCCCCGCCGCCAGGGTCTGGGGCACCACCCCAAGCCGGCCCATCACCAGCCCGCCCAGGCCGGGGATGCGCATCCTGAGGCCCTTGAGGTCCCCAAGGGCCTTGATCTCCTTGCGGAACCAGCCCCCCATCTGGGCCCCGGTGTTGCCCCCGGGGAACTGGATCACCCCGAAGTCGGCGTAGACCTGCCTAAGAAGCTCCAGCCCCCCGCCGAAGAGCATCCAGGCGTTGTGCTGGCGGTAGGTCATGCCGAAGGGCACACCCCCGTCAAAGGCCAGGGCGGGGTTTTTCCCCACGTAGAAGGGCCCGTAGGTGTGGCCCGCCTCCACGGTCCCCCCCTGGACGGCGTCCAGCACCTGCCCCCCGGGCACGATCTCCCCCGCCTGGAAGACGCGGATCTGGAAGCGCCCCTCCGTGAGCTCGGCCACCCGCTTGGCCAGGTCCTCGGCCCCGCCGAAGAGGGTGTCCAGGCTCTTGGGGTAGCTGGAAACCAGCCGCCAGCGCACCTGGGGGGCCGCCTGGGCGAAGGCGGTGTAGGCAAGGCTCGCCGCAAGGCCCACCCCCACCCGCTTAAGAAAGCTCCGCCGCTCCATAAGGCCTCCTTTGGCCTCCCACTATAGGGGATGGGGCTAACCCTGCACAAGCCTTTCCACCTGGGCGAGAAGGGCCTGGGCCTCGAAGGGCTTGCCCAAGAAGGCCTGGGCCCCGGCCTCCAAGGCCTCCTCCTGGCTTCGGGCCGAGACGCTGGCGGAAAGGGCCAGGATGGGGATGGGGCTTTTGGCCCGGACCCGGCGGATCACCTCGAGGCCCGGCACGCCAGGCATCACCAGATCGCAGATCAAGAGGTCGTACCCCTCCCCGAAGCGCTCCAAGGCCTTTTGGCCCGAAGGGGCCCAGTCCACCTGGTGGCCGGCCCGCTCCAGGAGGCGGCGCACCATGTGGGCCACCAGGGGCTCGTCCTCAACCAGAAGGATGCGGGCCATATAGGGGTAGGATAACCCGGAAGAGGCTTCCCTTCCCTACCTCGCTCTCCACCTCTATCCGTCCCCCGTGGGCCTCCACGATGTGCTTGGAGATGAAAAGGCCAAGCCCGGTGCCAAAGACCCCCCGGGTGCGGGCGTTATTGGCCCGGGCGTAGCGCTGGAAGAGCCTGGGAAGCTCCTCCTGGGAGATCCCGGGGCCGGTGTCCTGGACCTCCAGGACCAGGTTTTCCCCGAGCCGCTTCGCCCTTAGGCCCACCCTTCCCCCGGGAGGGGTGAACTTAAAGGCGTTGGAGAGCAGGTTCCCCACCACCTGCACCAGGCGCTCGGGGTCCGCCTCCAGCAGGGCCTCCTCCACCTCCACCTGGAACGCCACCCCGGAAAGCCGGGCCACCCCCTGGAAGCTCCGGGCCAGGTCCATGAGGAGGGGCTTCAGGGACACCGGGCGCTTGGAGATCTCAAAGCGGCCCGCCTCGAGGCGGCTGGTGTCCAGGAGGTTGTCCACCATGGTCTTGAGCCGGAAGGCGCTTTCCAGGATGAGGTCCACCGACTCCTGGGCCGAAGGGGAGAGGGGCTCCTCCTTAAGGAGCTCCGCCAGGCCCATGATCACCGCCAAGGGGGTGCGGAGCTCGTGGGAGACGGCGGCGATGAACTCCCCCTTGACCCGGTCGGCCTCGAGCCTGGGCCTGAGGTCCCGGAGGTCCACCACCACCCCCCCCACCCTGGGGTCCTGGAGGAGGTTCCGCCCCCAGGCCTCCATGGGGATGGGGGTGCCGTCTTTGTGGAGGACCCTAAACTCCCCGGTGAGGGTGTGGCCCGGCCGGGAAAGGAGCTCCCTAAGCAAGGCCTCGGCCTTGGGCCGGTCCTCCGGGTGGATGAAGTCCAGGGCGTGCACCGGGGCCTCCTTGTGCCCTTCGGGCTCGTAGCCCAAGAGGCCCCGGACGCTAGGGCTGACGAAGCGGACCCTTCCTTCCTGGTCCAGCACGTAGACCACGTCCTGGGAGTTCTCCAGAAGGGCCTTGAGGCGGTCCTCCTCCGCCTCCAAAAGGGCCAAAAACCGCCCTTTCTCCAGGACCAAAGCCAGAAGGGTGGCCACCTGCCCCAGGCGGGAAAGGAGCCTCTCGGAAAAGCGCCGCCCTTTCCGGTAACCCAGGAGGAGGGCGCCCCTAAACCCCTCGGCGCGGAAGGGCACCACCAGGGCGCTTTCCAGGCCCAGGGCCCCCGCCAGGGCGCAGTCTAGGGGCGTCAGGGCCTCCACGCCCAAGGGCCCCCCCTCCTCCAGGGCCCGTTCCAGGAGGTTGGGCCGGGGAAGCTCCTCGGGAAGGGAGCAGGTGCTGTGGAGCACCTCCACCTTTCCCCCGCTTTCCGCAAGGAGCACGCCCTCCTGGGCGGCGAAGAGGGCCATGAGCCGCTCCACGATGGCCCGGCCCAAAGCCGGTAGGCCCCGCTGGCGCAGCGCCGCCTGGGCCACGTCCACCAGGGCCTGGGTGAAGGCCACCTGGTCCCTTAGGGCCCTTTCCATGCGGGTGCGCTCGGTGATGTCGTGGAGGACCAGGATCCTGGCCTCCCCCACCTGCCGTCCCCGCACGCTGTAGGTGGTCCCGCCCAAGGTGAGCTCCAGCCTGCCCCCTTCCAAAGCGGGGGCCAAGGCGGCGGGAAGGTCCTCCAAGGCTACCTCTACCCCTAAGCCCAAGGCCTCCCGGGCCCGGCCGTTGGCGAAGCCCCGCTCCCCGAAGAGGACCACCACCCCGTCGGGAAGCTCCTCCAGCACCTGGGAAAGCCGGGTTCTCTCGGCGGCCAGGGCCAGGGAAAGGCGCGTCCTCTCACGGTAAAGCTCGGCGTTGCGGAAGGCCACCCCCGCCGCTCCCGCCAAAAGCTCCAGGTACCGCACCTCCTCCTCGGAAACCGCAGGGCCGCCGGGCCCGTGGTCCACGGCCAACACCCCGAGGACGGTCTCCTCGGCCACCACGGGCACGAAGGCCACCTTGGGCCCCATCCCCTGGGCCACCCCGGGGGGAAGGGCCTCCCTGGGTACCAGGAGGCTCCGCCGCTCCCGGGCCGCCCGGGCCATGGGGTCAGGGGAGGAGGCCAGGGCCAGGTGGAGGCCGCTTTTCCCCTCGGTCCAGAAGACCTCCTTCCCCTTCACGGTGAGGTGGCCAAGGAGCCTCTCCCCCCGCACCAAGGCCACGGTGACGCGGTAAAAGCCCAAGCGCTCCGCCAAGGCCCGGGCCAGGGTCTCCAGCACGGCGTTGGGGTCCAGGGCCCGGGCCACCTCGCGGGTAAGGGCGCTCACGTGGGCCAGGGCCTCCACGTGCCGGGAAAGCCTTTGCAGGGCCTCGTTCCTTTGGGCGAAGAGCTCCCCGTTTTTCAGGGCCAAGGCGGTGAGCTGGGCCAGGAGGGGGAGGAGGGGCGCCAGGGGAGGGGGAACGCCCTCCAGGGTCAGGACCCCTCTGGCGGCGAAGCGGGGGCAGGAGGGGCAGACCAAGGGGCGGCTTTCCCGGGTGGCCCGGGGGCGCTCCGTGCACCGCCCCTCGGGGTCGGCCCAACAGAAGGAGGCCTCCTCCCCCACCACCGGCAGAAGCCACTCCTCCTTGCGCCTCAAGGGCCCCTCGGCGAAGAAGGCCTCCTGCACCGGGCCCTTTTGGTAAAGGGGCAGGGCGATGGCCGAGACCGTGTAGTGCCGCCCCCTTCCCGAGGCCACCTCCCCCACGAGCTCCCGCCTTTCGGGGTGGTAGAGGAAGAGGGCCGCCCGCTCCACCCCCTCCTCCGTGGCCACCTCCAGGAGGTTCCGGAGGATCTGGGTGGGCTCGAGGTCCTTTAGAAGCGCCCGCTGGAAGCGGGCCAGGACCTCCATCTGCCCCACAAGCCGCATCTTGCCCCAATGGTAGCATGGGGCCGGGGTTGCCAGGGGCTTCCAAAAATCTTAGACTCGGTCAAAGGGGAAGCCCCCGGCGGTAAGGAGGTCCGGGATGCCCATAGACTTCAGCCTCACGGAGGAGCAAAGGCAGCTTCAGGCCCTGGCCCGGCGCTTCGCCAGGGAGGTCATCCTCCCCGTGGCCCGGGAGTACGACGAGAAGGAGGAGGTTCCCTGGCCCGTCATAGAAAGGCTTCATGAAGTGGGCCTCCTGAACGCCATCGTCCCGGAGGAGTACGGGGGGATGGGGCTCAAGACGCTGGACGAGGTCATCGTGGGGGAGGAGCTGGCCTACGCCTGCATGGGCATCTACACCATCCCCATGGCGAGCGACTTAGGCATCACCCCGGTGCTCCTCGCGGGGACGGAGGAGCAGAAGGAGCGCTTCCTGAGGCCCCTCACCGAGAAGCCCGCCCTCGCCGCCTTCGCCTTAAGCGAGCCCGGAAACGGCTCCGACGCCGCCGCCTTGAAGACCAGGGCCATTCGCCAGGGCGACCACTACGTCCTGAACGGGACCAAGATGTGGATCAGTAACGGCGGGGAGGCGGAGTGGGTGGTGGTCTTCGCCACGGTGAACCCCGAGCTCCGCCACAAGGGGGTGGTGGCCCTGGTGGTGGAGAAGGGCACCCCCGGCTTCAAGGCCGTCAAGATCCACGGGAAGATGGGCCAGAGGGCCAGCGGCACCTACGAGCTCGTCTTTGAGGAGGTGAAGGTGCCCGTGGAAAACCGCCTGGGCGAGGAGGGGGAAGGCTTCAAAATCGCCATGCAGACCCTGAACAAGACCCGCATCCCCGTGGCCGCGGGCAGCGTGGGGGTGGCGAGGCGGGCCTTGGACGAGGCCAGGAAGTATGCCCTGGAGAGGGAGGCCTTCGGGCAGAAGATCGCGGGCTTCCAGGCCATCCAGTTCAAGCTGGCGGACATGATGATCGGGATTGAGACCGCCCGCATGTACACCTACTACGCCGCCTGGCTCGCGGACCAAGGCCTTCCCCACGCCCACGCCAGCGCCATCGCCAAGGCCTACGCCTCGGAGATCGCCTTTGAGGCGGCCAACCAGGCCATCCAGATCCACGGCGGCTACGGTTACGTGCGGGAGTTCCCCGTGGAAAAGCTCCTCAGGGACGTGAAGCTCAACCAGATCTACGAGGGGACCAACGAGATCCAGAGGCTCATCATCGCCAGGCACATCCTGGCGGAGTGAGGAGGTGAGGGATGAAGTTCGTGGCGGTCATCCGACAGGTACCTGACGGCGAGAGCAGGCTCCGGATCCAGGGGAACCGCGTGGACCTCTCCGGGGCCACGATGATCCTGGACCAGATGGACGAGTACGCGGTGGAGGAGGCCATCCGCCTCAAGGAGAAGCACGGCGGGGAGGCGGTGGTGGTGGGGTTCGGCCCCGAGCGCACCGAGGAGGCCATCCGCACCGCCTTGGCCATGGGGATGGACCGGGGGGTGCACGTGGTCTACGAGGGCTTTGCCGACCCCGTGGCCGTGGCCGAGGCCCTGGCGGAGGTGCTGAAGGAGGAGGCCCCCACCCTGGTCCTCACCGGGGGGCAGCAGGCGGACTGGGACAGCCAAGCCCTTGGGGGTGCCCTGGCCGAGGCCCTAGGGGTGCCGGTGGTGGCCTGGACCACCGCCTTGGAGCTGGAAGGGGACACCGCCAAGGCCAAGCACGACCTGGACGAGGGGGCGGAGTGGGTCAGGGTCAGGCTTCCCGCCGTCTTCACCACGCAGCAGGGCCTGAACGAGCCCCGCTACCCCACCCTGCCCGGGATCATGAAGGCCAAGAAGAAGGAGGTCCGGAAGGTCCAGGCTAGCCTTACCCCCAAGGTGGTCCTCCTCTCCGAGGAGATCCAGGAGAAGTCCAGGCTCGGCAAGATCCTGGACGGCAAGGACCCCGTGGCGGCGGCCGAAGAGCTGGTGCGGCTCCTCCACGAGGAGGCCAAGGTCATCTAGGAGGTACCTATGGTGCTCGTTGTCTTGGACCACGACGGAAACCGGCTCAAGAAGGGAAGCCTCGAGGCCCTCACCCGGGCCCGGGCCCTGGCGGAGGCCCTCGGGGGGAAGGTGGCCGGGGTCCTCCTCGCCGAGGAGAAGGCCCCCCTGGAGGAAGCCCAGAGGTACGTGGAGACCCTCTACACCGCCACCCTAGGCCCCTACACCGCCGAGAAGTGGGCGGCGGGGGTGCTCAAGGCCGCCGAGGCCGTGGGGGCGAAGGCGGTGGTGGCCCCCTCCTCGAGGCAGAGCCGGGCCTATCTGGGCCGGGTGGCCTACGCCCTGAAGGCGGGGCTTTTGGAGGACACCCTCGAGTCCCACGGGGAAGGCAGTGAGGTCCACGCCGCCCGCTACGCCTACCTGAACCGGGTGACGCAAAAGGTGAAGGCACCCCTCCCCGTGGTCCTCACGGTGAAGCCCAACACCACGCCCCTGGCCGAGCCCTTATCGGGGGAGGCCGAGGTGGTGGCCCTAAGCGTGCCCCAGGTCCCCACGGTGGAGGTACTGGAGCGCCTCCAGGAGGAGAAGAAGGGCGTCTCCCTCACCGAGGCGGACGTGGTGGTCACGGGGGGCCGGGGCATGGGAAGCGCCGAGGCCTTCCAGAAGGTGGAGGAGCTCGCCGCCCTCCTCGGGGGGGCCGTGGGGGCCACCCGGGCGGTGGTGGACGCGGGCTGGCGCCCCTACGCCGAGCAGGTGGGCCAGACCGGGAAGACCGTCCAGCCCTCCCTCTACATCGCCCTAGGGGTCTCCGGGGCCGTGCAGCACCTTGCGGGCATGAACAAGAGCAAGTACATCGTGGCCGTGAACAAGGACCCCGACGCCCCCATCTTCAAGCACGCCGATTACGGGATCGTGGGGGACGTGCACCAGGTCCTGCCCGCCCTCCTTGAGGCCGTCAAGAAGCTGAAGGACTAATGCCACCCCATGCTGGGGGGCCCCGGCCAAAAAGGCCCGCCGGGAATCTGGCCCCGCCGAAGATTCCTCGGCGGGGCCACCCCGTTGAAGCGCGGGTCAGGTCCGGGGCGGACCGCCTTCCTCCTCCATCCGGGCCTCCTCGAGGCTCCGGGAAGCGGCTTCTTCCCCTCCCTTCCCCGGCCTCTGCCCCCCCTGCCGGAGCAAGCGGAAGACCAGGTAGAGGAGGACCAGGACCACCAGAAGCCCCACCGCATAGGGCCAGGCCGGGACCCCCTGGGGCGGGGGCACCTCGGGCAGGGAAAGGGGCGGGCTCGGGGCCTTGAAGACCTCCCCCTCCACCCGGGAAAGCCGATCGGAAAGCGCCTTCAACGCTTCCTCTTGGGCCTGGACCTTGGCCTCCAGAAGGGCCACCCGGACCGCCAGGCCTTGGTAGGAGGCGTAGGCCCGGTAACCCGCCCAGCCCAAGAGCACCAGAACCGCAAGGGCCATAAGGGCGTAAAGCCACCTTTTCATGGAACACCTCCTTTCTCTTAAGGCCCGGGCTTCCCTCTGGGCCCAAGGGCATTGTATCATGCCCTCACCTATGGCCGACAACGCCCGTCTCATCCTGGACGAGCTTTTGGCGGAGCTGGAGGAAAGGCGCAAGAAGGTGCTCCTGGGAGGGGGCGAGGAGCGCATAAAGAAGCAGCACCAGCAGGGCAAACTCACGGCGAGGGAGCGAATAGACTACCTCTTAGACCCGGGAAGCTTTGTGGAGCTCATGCCCTTCGCCGAGCACCTGGAGACCGGGCTCATGGAGGGCCTCGAGGCCCCCGCGGACGGCGTGGTGACGGGCTACGGCACCCTCGGGGGAAGGCCCGTCTTCGTCTTCAGCCAGGACTTCACCGTCTTGGGAGGCTCCTTGGGCAAGATGCACGGCCGCAAGATCGCCAGCCTCATGGACCTCGCGGCCAAGGTGGGGGCCCCCATCGTGGGCCTGAACGACTCCGCCGGGGCCCGGATCCAAGAGGGGGTGGACAGCCTCTCGGGCTACGGAGAGGTCTTCTACCGCAACGCCCTCTACTCCGGGGTCGTCCCCCAGATCTCCGCCATCCTGGGCCCCTGCGCCGGAGGGGCGGTGTACAGCCCCGCCATGACCGACTTCGTCCTCATGAGCCGGGGCACGAGCTACATGTTCATCACCGGGCCCGAGGTGATCAAGAGCGTCACCAAGGAGGAGGTGACCTTTGAGGAGCTCGGGGGGGCCGACGTCCACATGGAAAAAAGCGGCGTGGCCCACCTGGAGGGGAAGGACGACAAGGAGGTCCTGGACCTCGTCAAGAAGCTCCTCTCCTACCTGCCGCAAAACAGCCGGGAAAAGCCCCCGGTGTTGGAGCCCAAGGACGACCCCTTCCGCCCCACCCCGGAGCTTCTGGAGATCGTCCACCCCGACGCCAAGAGGCCCTACAACATGCACCAGGTGATCCGCACCCTCCTGGACGACGGGGAGTTCCTGGAGATCCAGCCCCGCTACGCCCGGAACATCATCGTGGGCCTGGGGCGGCTCGGGGGGTACCCCGTGGGGGTCATCGCCAACAACCCCCGCTTCATGGCCGGAGCCCTGGACATCAACGCCTCGGACAAGGCGGCCCGCTTCATCCGCACCATGGACGCCTTCAACATCCCCCTCCTCACCCTGGTGGACGTGACCGGCTTCCTGCCCGGGGTGGCCCAGGAGCACGGGGGCATCATCCGCCACGGGGCCAAGATGCTCTTCGCCTACGCCGAGGCCATGGTGCCCAAGATCACCCTCATCGTGCGCAAGGCCTACGGGGGAGCCTACCTCGCCATGAACTCCAAGGACATGGGGGCGGACGTGGTCCTGGCCTGGCCCACGGCGGCGGTGGCGGTGATGGGGGCGGAAGGGGCGGCGAACATCATCTACCGCAAGGAGATCCAGTCCTCCCCCAGCCCCGAGGAGACCCGGAGGAGGAAGATCGAGGAGTACCGCCGGGCCTTCGACAACCCCTGGGTGGCGGCAGGGCGGGGCTACATCGACGACGTCATCGACCCCACCCACACCCGGCGCGTCCTCTACCAGCACCTGAGGATGCTCTGGGACAAGCAGGAGGAGAGGCCCAGGAAGAAGCACGACAACATCCCCCTGTGATGGACCTCGAGGCCTTCCGCCAAGCCCTCACCGCCTGCCGCCTCTGCCCCCGCCTCGTGGCCTGGCGGGAGGAGGTGGTGGGGAGGAAGCGGGCCTTCCGGGGCGAGCCCTACTGGGCGAGGCCGGTTCCGGGCTTTGGCGACCCCGAGGCCAAGATCCTCCTCTTCGGCCTCGCCCCCGGGGCCCACGGCTCCAACCGCACGGGCCGCCCCTTCACCGGGGACGCCTCCGGGGCCTTCCTCTACCCCCTGCTCCATGAGGCGGGCCTCTCCAGCAAGCCGGAAAGCCGCCCTGGGGACGACCTCAGGCTCTACGGGGTTTACCTCACCGCGGCGGTGCGCTGCGCCCCGCCCAAGAACAAGCCCACCCCCGAGGAGCTCCGCACCTGCGCCCGCTGGACGGAGGTGGAGCTCGGCCTCCTCCCCGAGGTGCGGGTCTACGTGGCCCTGGGGAGGATCGCCCTCGAGGCCCTCCTCGCCCACTTCGGCCTGAGGAAAAGCGCCTACCCCTTCCGCCACGGGGCCCACTACCCCCTTCCCGGGGGAAGGCACCTCCTCACGAGCTACCACGTTTCCCGGCAAAACACCCAAACCGGGAGGCTCACCCGGGAGATGTTCCTGGAGGTCCTGAAGGAGGCTAAGCGCCTCGCCGGGCTTTGAGCCAGGCCAAAAGCGCCTCGTAGTCCAGGGTGTTGAGCACCCGCTCGGGGCCGATCCAGGCCCTTTGGGCCGTGCCCACGGCGAGCTCCATGAAGCGGAGGTGGTCGGTCTGGTGGGCGTCGGTGGAGAGGCTCACCCAAAGCCCCATCCCGTAGGCCATCCGGGCCAGGTCGTCGGGGAGGTCCATGCGGTCGTAGTAGCCGTCGATCTCCACGGCCACCCTCCGCTCTAGGGCCTTCTTGAAGACTGCCTCCCAGTCGGCCTCAATGGGGGCGCGGCGGCCCAAAAGCCTTGCCGTGGGGTGGGCGAGGACGTGGACGAAGGGGTTCTCCAGGGCCTTGAGGAGGCGCTTGGTCTGATGGGCCTTGGGGAGCTTGAACTGGGAGTGGATGGAGACCAGAACGAGGTCCAGCTCCCGCAAGACCCAGTCCGGGTAGTCCAGGGTGCCGTCCGGACGGATATCCACCTCGGCCCCCGCCAGAAGGTAGGGCGGCCCGTGGGCCTCGTTGAAGCGGCGGATGGCCTCTATACGCCTCAGGGCTTCTTCCGGCGAAGGCCCCCCGGCCACCCGCACCGCCGGGGAGTGGTCGGTGACGGCCAGGTAACGGTAGCCCAAGGCCTTGGCCGCCTCCCAGAGCTCCTCCAGGGAGTTCTTCCCGTCGGAATAGGTGGAGTGGACCTGGAGGTCCCCCTTGACCTGGGAAAGCTCCAGCAGTTTGGGCAGGCGTCCTTCCAGGGCGGCTTCTATCTCCCCCTGGTCCTCCCGGAGGGGGGGCGGGATCCAGGGAAGGCCCAAGGCGGCGTAGACCCCCTCCTCCGTCTCCCCCGCAAGCCGCTCCTCCCCGCGGAAGACCCCGTACTCGGAAAGCTTCAGGCCCTTTTCCTGGGCGAGGGCGCGGAGCTTGATGGAGTGGGCCTTGCTCCCCGTGAGGTACTGGAGGCCCGCGCCAAAGCTTTCCGGGGGGACCACCCTGAGGTCCACCTGGAGGCCGTTTTTCAGGAAGACCGTGGCCCTTTCCTTCCCCCTCGCATAGACCTCCTTCACCTGGGGAAGGCGCACGAAGCCCTCCACTACCCTCTCGCTTTCCGGGCCTACCGCCAAGAAGTCCAGGTCCCCCACGGTGTCCTTGTAGCGCCTCGCCGAGCCGCAAAGCTCCGCTCGCTCCACCCCGGGAAGCCCCCTTATGGCCTCGAGGAGGCTTCGCGCCAGGGAGAGCACCGCCCCCAAGGGCCTCCGCTTCCCCGCCGCCTGGGCCAGGGCCAGGCCTTCCCGGATCCTTTCCGCCTTCTTAGGGCCGAAGCCCCTAAGCCGGGTGAGGTCCCCCCGGTCCAGGGCCTCCTTGAGCTTCTCCAGGGAGTCTATGCCCAGAGCCTCGTAGAGCATACGGGCGGTCTTGGGGCCCACGCCGGGGACCTCCATGACGGAAAGAACCCCCCGGGGCACCTTCTGGGAAAGCTCCTCGTGTTTCTTAACCTTCCCCGTGCTCAGGAACTCTAGGATCTTGTCCGCGAGGTCCGCCCCCACCCCGGGAAGCTCCAGAAGGGCCTCCTTGCCCCTTTTGGCCATCTCCTCTATGGGGGTGTCCAGGTCGTAGAGGGTGCGGGCCGCCTGGTAGTAGGCCCGGACCCGGAAGGGGTTATCCCCCAGAAATTCGCTCATGAGCCCGATTTCCTCAAAGATCCGGGCGAGCTCCTGGTTCCTCATGGCCCCACTATACGCGTATACTGGCAGCCAAGCCATGCCCAGGCCGGACCGCTTCCGCAAAGCCGTGGTGGCCCTCCTAGAAGCTGAGGGCCGCCCTTTGCACTACACCGAGATCGGCCGCCGCCTCAAGGAAATGGGGCTTTGGGAGGCGGTGAAGGAGCCGGAGAAAATCGCCAAGATCCGGCTCTCCGCCCTGGCGAGGTGGGCGCGAAGCCCGGTGGTGGCTCTGGGAAAGGGCTTTTACGCCCTTAGGGAAGAAGACGGTAGGAACCCAGCACCTTGAGGTAGTTGGCCCGCTCCAAGGCGGCGGGCTCGGCCACCCTCTCGTAGCTCATGGCGCCCCGCATCTCGGCCACGCTCTCGTAGCCCTTCTCCTCCATGAAGGCCTTGAGCTCGGAAAGGACGGTCTGGAAGTGGCGGGGGCCCTTTTCCAGGACGGCGGAGGTCATCATGGCCACCTGGGCCCCCGCCAGGAGGGCCTTGGCCGCCTCCTTTCCCGAGTGCACCCCGCCCGTGAGGGCCAGTTCCAGGTTCACCCGGCCGTAGAGCAGGGCCACCCAGTGGAGCCTGAGCAGGACCTCGTAGGGGCGGGAAAGGCTTAGGGTAGGCACCACGGAGAGGGTTTCCAGGTCAAAGTCCGGCTGGTAGAAGCGGTTGAAGAGCACCAGGGCCCGGGCCCCGGTCCCCTCCACCCGCTTGGCGAAGTGGGCGAAGGCGGTGAAGGCGTGGCCCACCTTCACCGCCACGGGGATTTCCACGCTTTCCACCACCGCCCGGATGGTGTCCAGGTACATGGCCTCCACCTCGGCCCCGGAAAGACCCGGGTCGGTGGGAATGTAGTAGAGGTTGAGCTCCAGGGCGTCGGCCCCGGCTTCCTGGAGGAGCCTGGCGTACTCCACCCACCCCCCCCGGCTCACCCCGTTGAGGCTGGCGATGATGGGGACGGAGACCCGCTCCTTGGCCCGGGCGAGGAGGTCCAGGTGGCGCTCCGGGGTGAGGCGGTACTCGTGGGCCCGGGGGAAGTAGGAAAGGGCCTCGGCGTAGCTTTCGTGGCCGTAGTGGAGGTAGTGGTCCAGCATCTCCTCCTCGAGGGTCACCTGCTCCTCAAAGAGGGAGTGCATGACGATGGCCGCCGCCCCCCCGTCCTCCAGGCGGAGGAAGCCGTCCAGCTTCTCCGTGAAGGGGGAGGCGGAAGCCACCAGGGGATGGGCCAGCTCTAAACCCAGATAGGTGGTCCTCAGGTCCATGGTCACCTCCTCAGGCCAAGGCTTCCTTCTCCGCCAGGCGCAAAAGCCGCTCCCACCGCTCCCGCACCGCCTCCTCGGCCAGGCGCAAGAAGGCCTCGGCCCCCTCGGGGTGGGTCTGCAGGAGGAGGCGGTAGCGGTTCTCGGCGTAGAGGTACTCCCGGAGGGGCAGGGTGGGGGGCTTGGAGTCCAGCCTCAAGCCCTCCCCCGGCAGGTAGCGGAAGAGGGGCCAGTAACCGGTGCGCTCCGCCAGCTTCTGGTGGTCCATGCCCTTGGCCATATCGATGCCGTGGGCGATGCAGTGGCTGTAGGCGATGAGGAGGGCAGGGCCCTTGTGGGCCTCGGCCTCGAGGAAGGCCTTTACCGTGTGGGCGTCGTTGGCCCCCATGGCGATCTGGGCCACGTAGACGTGGCCGTAGCTCATGGCCATGAAGGCCAGGTCCTTTTTGGGGGTGGGCTTGCCCGCCATGGCGAACTTGGCCACCGCCCCCAAGCCCGTGGCCTTGGAGGCCTGGCCGCCGGTGTTGGAGTAGACCTCGGTGTCCAGGACCAGGACCTTGACGTTGGCCCCGCTGGCCAAGACGTGGTCCAGGCCCCCGTAGCCGATATCGTAGGCCCAGCCGTCCCCACCCACGATCCAGACGGAGTGGGGGATGAGGGCCTCGGCCACCGCCAAGAGGTCCCTGGCCCGGGGGTCCTCGAGGCCCGCAAGCCGTTCCCGAAGGAGGGCCACGTCCTTCCGCCTCTTTTCCACCTCCTCGGGGCCCACCTCTTGGAGGAGCCGTTCCAAAAGTTCCTCTCCCAAAGCCTCCCGGAACTCGGGAAGAAGCCTCCTGGCGTACTCCGCCTTCTTGTCCAGGGCCAGGCGCATGCCGAGGCCAAACTCGGCGTTGTCTTCAAAGAGGGAGTTGGCCCAGGCAGGGCCCCGGCCCTCCTTGTTTTTGCTCCAGGGGGTAGTGGGAAGGTTTCCCCCGTAGATGGAGCTGCACCCAGTGGCGTTGGCCACGATGAGGCGATCGCCGAAAAGCTGGGAGAGGAGGCGCAGGTAAGGGGTCTCCCCGCACCCAGCGCAGGCCCCGGGAAACTCAAAGAGGGGCGGGAGAAGCTGGACGTCCTTCACCGCGTGGAGCTTGAGGCCCGCCCTCGGGGTTTCGGGGAGGGAGAGGAAGAAGTCCCAGTGGGCGTTCATGGCCTCCCGGACCTCGAGGCGAGGGGCCAGGTTCAAGGCCTTGCGGCTGGGGTTGCGCTTGTCCTTGGCCGGGCAGGCCTCCACGCAGAGGGAGCACCCCGTGCAGTCGTCGGGGCTGATGGCCAGGGTGAACTCCCCGGAAAGCTCCTTCCACATGGCCTTGCGATGGGGGAACCCCTCGGGCGCCCCAAGCAGGGCCTCCTCCTGCACCACCTTGGCCCGGATCACGGCGTGAGGGCAGACCAGGACGCACTTCCCGCACTGGACGCAGACCTCGGGGTCCCAGGTGGGCACGAACTCGGCGATCCCCCGCTTCTCGTACCGGGCCGTGCCGGTGGGGTAGGTGCCGTCCGGGGGAAAGGCGGAAACAGGCAGGGCATCCCCCAGGCCCAGGGCGATGGGGCCCAGCACCTCCCGCACGAAAGGGGGCGGGTCCCCCACCATGGGGGGGATGAGCCCCTCCCTGGAGGTCACCCGCCCAGGCACGGGCAGGGCCTCCACCGCTTGGAAGCCCAGGTCCACCGCCTGGAAGTTCCGCTCCAAGACGGTGCGCCCCCGCTTGCCGTAGCTCTTCTCGATGCCCTTCTTGATGCGGGCCTTGGCCTCCTCCTCGGGAAGGACGCCGGAGAGCTTGAAGAAGGCCGCCTGCATGATGGTGTTGATGCGCCCCGGAAGACCCACTTTCCGGGCCAGCTCGTAGGCGTTCACCACGTAGACCTTGAGGTTTTTCTGGAGGATGGCCTCCTGCACGGGCTTCGGCAAGCGGTCCCAGACCTCCTCCTTGGGGTAGGGGCTGTTGAGGAGGACCGTGGCCCCCTCCTCGGCCACCTCCAGCATGGGGAAGCGTTCCAGGAATCCCCACTGGTGGATGCCTACGAAGCTGGCCTTGCGGATGAGGTAGGGCTTGTTCAGGGGGTTGGGGCCGAAGCGCAAGTGGCTCACGGTGCGGGAGCCCGACTTCTTGGAATCGTAGACGAAGTAGCCCTGGGCGTAGAGGGGGGTCTCCTCTCCGATGATCTTGATGGTGTTCTTGTTGGCGGAGACGGTGCCGTCGGAGCCCAAGGCGAAGAAGACCGCCCGCACCGAGTCCGGGTCCTCAAAGTCCACCTCGGGGTAGGAAAGGCTCTTGCCGGTCACGTCGTCCACGATGCCCACGGTGAAGCCGTGGCGAGGGCGCTCCTTCGTGAGCTCCTCGTAGACCCCAAGGGCCATGGCGGGGGTGAACTCCTTGGAGGAGAGGCCGTACCGCCCTCCCACCACCACGGGCACCTCTCCCCCCTTAAGGGCCAAAGCCGCCGCCACCTCCTGGAAGAGGGGCTCCCCCACGGCCCCGGGCTCCTTCCCCCGGTCCAAGACGGCGAGCCTCTTCAGGGTGGGGGGAAGGACCTCGAGGAACGCCTCGGCGTGGAAGGGCCGGTAAAGCCGCACCCGCACCATCCCCACCTTCTCCCCCTGCCGGAGGAGGTGGGCCACCGCCTCCTCCACGCTCCAGGAGGCCGAGCCCATCACCACCACCACCCGCTCCGCCTGGGGGTGGCCCAGGTACTCGTAAGGGCGGTAGCGGCGGCCCGTCACCTGGGCAAAGCGGTCCATGGCCTTTTGCACCACCTGGGGGAGCCTGAGGTAGTAGGGGTTGATGGCCTCGCGGTTTTGGAAGTAGTGGTCGGGGTTTTGCGCCGTGCCCCGGATCACCGGGGCCTCGGGGGTGAGGGCCCGCCTGCGGAAGGCCTCCAGGGCCTCGTAGGGGAACAGGGCCTTGAGCTCCCGGTCCGAAAGGGGCAGGATCTTCTGCACCTCGTGGGAGGTGCGGAAGCCGTCCATGGCGTGGAGGAAGGGGAGGCTGGCCTCGAGGGCCGAGAAGTGGGCGATGGCCGCCAGGTCCTGGGCCGCCTGGACCGAGTCCGAGACCAAGATGGCCCACCCCGTGGGGCGGACGGCGTAGAGGTCCTGGTGGTCCCCGAAGATGGAGAGGGCATGGGTGGCCAGGGCCCGGGCGGCCACGTGGATGACCCCGGGAAGGGCCTGGCCGGCGATCTTGTACATGTCGGGAATCATGAGGAGGAGGCCCTGGCTGGCGGTGAAGGTGGTGGCCAGGGTCCCTTCCTGCAGGGCGCCATGCAAGGCCCCGGCCGCCCCCCCTTCCGACTGCATCTCCACCACCCTGGGGGAGAGGCCGAAGAGGTTGGGCTCCCCCCGGGCCGCCCACTCGTCGGAAAGCTCGGCCATGGGGCTGCTGGGGGTGATGGGGTAGATGGCGATGACCTCGGAAAGGCGGTAGGCCACCCGGGCCACCGCCTCGTTGCCGTCCACGGTGATGGGGCGCATGGGCTTCACCTCTACCCTACCCTATCCCCTTCCCCGGGTGAGGAATGTCCCGGAGAGTAAGATGGGGGCATGCTCCGCTACCTCCTCGCCCTGGCCCTGGCCGCCTTGGGGGTGGCCCTCGAGGCCTACCGCCCCTTCCTCCTCCTCCTCGCGGGCCTCGCCCTCCTCCTCGCCCGGCCCCGCTCCTGCCCGAGGCCTTGACGAAAGCCCCAGGGAGGGAAAGACTTGGGGGCGTGGACGCTTTTCAGAAGCGCCTAGAGAGGCTGGCCGAGCTCGCCATCCGGGTGGGGCTCAACCTGGAAAGGGGACAGGAGGTCATCGCCACCGCCCCCATTGAGGCGGTGGACTTCGTGCGCCTCTTGGCGGAGAAGGCCTACCGGGAGGGGGCGGGCCTTTTCACCGTGATCTACGGGGACCAGGAGCTTGCCCGCAAGCGCCTCTCCCTGGTGCCGGAGGAGGCCTTGGAAAAGGCCCCGGCCTGGCTCTACGAGGGCATGGCCAAGGCCTATCGGGAAGGGGCGGCGAGGCTTGCCGTCTCCGGCAACGACCCCAAGGCCTTAGAGGGGCTTCCCCCGGAAAGGGTGGGAAGGGCCCAGGAGGCGGGCGCCCGCGCCTACAAGCCCGCCCTCGAGGCCATCACCGAGTTCGTCACCAACTGGACCATCGTCCCCTTCGCCCACCCCGGCTGGGCGAGGGCGGTCTTCCCGGGCCTCCCCGAGGAGGAGGCGGTGAGGAGGCTCTGGGAGGCCATCTTCCAGGCCACCCGGGCCGACCAGGAGGACCCCATCGCCGCCTGGGAGGCCCACAACCGCGCCCTCCACGAGAAGGTGGCCTACCTGAACGCGCGCCGCTTCCACGCCCTCCACTTCAAGGGGCCGGGAACCGACCTCGTGGTGGGCCTCGCCGAGGGGCACCTCTGGCAGGGCGGGGCCACCGCCACGAAAGGAGGCCGCCTCTGCAACCCCAACCTGCCCACGGAGGAGGTCTTCACCGCTCCCCACCGGGAAAGGGTGGAGGGGGTGGTGCGGGCAAGCCGCCCCCTGGCCCTGGGGGGCACCCTGGTGGAGGGGATCTTTGCCCGGTTTGAGGGGGGCCTCGCCGTGGAGGTGCGGGCGGAGAAGGGCGAGGAGGTGCTGAGGCGGCTTTTGGACACGGACGAAGGGGCGAGGCGCCTCGGGGAGGTGGCCCTGGTGCCCGCGGACAACCCCATCGCCAAGACGGGCCTCGTCTTCTTTGACACCCTCTTTGACGAGAACGCCGCCAGCCACATCGCCTTCGGCCAGGCCTACGCGGAAAACCTCGAGGGCCGCCCCTCGGGGGAGGAGTTTCGGCGCCGGGGCGGGAACGAAAGCCTTATCCACGTGGACTGGATGATCGGTTCGGAGGAAATGGACGTGGACGGGCTCCACGAGGACGGGACCCGCGTGCCCCTCATGCGCCGGGGAAGGTGGGTGGTGTAAAGGGCTTTACTCCCCCCTTCCTCCCTCCCGCCTAGCCTTAGAGGCGGAGGTGAGGCAATGAAGCGGTTCTTGCTTGGCGGCCTTCTGGCCCTCGGCCTCTTGGCCCTCGCCCAACAAGAAGGGGACCTGGCGCAGCGCCTCTGGCGGCTCCTCGCCGGCTTCTCCGGCCAGGACTACCGCCTGTCCTGGCACTACGTCCCGGGCAAGCCCATGGGCTTCTACAAGGGGACGGAGCCCCACGGGGCCCTCCTGCGCACCTTTGTCAACGACATCGCCTACGACGCCATCCGGGCCAAGGCGGGGAAATATCCCGTAAACGCCGTCCTGGTCAAGGACAACCACATGCCCGACGGCAAGCTGGACGCCATCACCGCCATGGTGAAGATGCCCGAGGGCTACTACCCCGAGGGAGGAGACTGGTTCTGGGTCAAGTACTTCCCCGACGGGCGGGTAGACGTGGCAGGCAAGGTGGCCATGTGCGCCGCCTGCCACGCCCAGGTAAAGGCCCAGGACTTCGTGTTCAGCACCCCTATTCGCTAGGATTCCAGGCCCTCCAGAAGGCGCTCTAGCCGGGCCGGGTACACCAAGTACCCGGCCCCGTCCCGTTCCAAGGCCCCCTCCATCCGAAATAGCCGAAGGGCGTAGGCCGCGCTCACCCGGGTCACCCCGCAGAGGGAGCCCAGCTCCTCTTGCGTCAGGCCCAGGTCCAGCCGCACCCTGCCTTCCCCTTGGACCTCACCGAAACGCCGAGCCAGAGACAGAAGCAGGCGTCCCATCCGCACAGGGGCGGGCAGGGCGCTTTGGGCCAGCTCCTCCGAGAGGAGGGTGACCCGGTCCGCCAGCACCGCGCAAAGCCTCAACGCCGCCTCTGGGACCTCACGGCAAAGGGCCAGGAACTGCTCCCGGGAAACGGGGCAGACCACCGCTTCCGGGCTTTGCACCACAGCGGTCACGCCCTGGCGGGAACGCTCGGTGAGAAAGGACTCCCCGAAAAGGTCCCCCGGGCCCAGGAGGGCCAGGGTGCGCTCCCCTCTAGGGGTTTCCAAGAGAAGCCGTACCCGTCCCTCTACCAGGATGTAGAGGCTCGCCGCCTCATCCCCTTGGCGGAAGATGGCCTCACCCCGGGAAAGCCTGCGGGGCGGGCAGATGGCCTCCACCTCTTGGCGCTCCTCCGGGGAGAGCCCCTCCGGGAAGCGGGCCTCCGGCACGACAAAAACCCCCTTCCAGGCCGGCGCACCCCGGCCCAGGAGGCGAAGCAGGGCGCGAGGTTGCCAGAAGGCCATCCTGTAAAGGAGTTTATACCCTGGAACCCGCTCCCCCCGATAACCTAGGCTCTGCCCTGCGGGGCAGAAGGAGGCCAGGATGCACAAGGTCGCCGTTATCGTGCTGGCGGGAACGGAAACCCATGAGGGCTTGGGCCGCCTGGTAAACGCCCTGATGCTGGCCCAAGAGCTTAAAGGCGCCGGGGACGAGGTACGGATCCTCTTTGACGGGGCCGGGACCCAGGGCCTCGCCGCCCTCTCCGACCCCACGCACAAGGCCCACGCGGTGCTCCTCGCGGTCAAAGACGAGATCCTGGGGGCCTGCGCCTACTGCGCCCGCGCCTTCGGGGTCAAGGAGGCCCTCGAGGCCCGGGGCTTCCCCTTCCTCTCGGAGTACCGCGACCATCCGAGCCTGCGGGGCCTTCTTGAGGAAGGGTACCAGCTCATCACCTTCTAATACCATCCCACCCCCTCAGGCGCAGCAGGAAAGCTTTTTGGGATCGGTGTCCAGGGCCTGGGCCACGAGCCTTATCCCCTCGGCCAGGGTCAGGTAAGGGTGGAAGGCGTCCATCAGGTCCCGGTAGCCGAGGCCGTACTTCACCGCCAGGATGCCCTCCTGGATGACGTCCCCCGCCTCGTGGGCCAGGACGTGGAGGCCGAGGACCGTGCCCTCTTCGTCCACCACGATCTTGAACCCCCCCCGGGTGTCGCGGGCGGTGAGGGCCTTGGGCACCTGGGAAAGGGGAAGGACCGCCGCCCGCACTCCCTCGCCGTACCGTTCCCTAGCTTCCTCCTCCGTAAGCCCCACCGCCGCCAGGGCGGGGTCGGTGAAGGTGACCCGGGGGAAGGCGGCGAGGTCCAGGGGCGTCTTTAGCCCCAAGGCGTTCCGCGCCGCCACCCGGCCCGACTGGGCGGCCACGTAAACGAACTGGGGAAGCCCCGCCGCATCCCCGGCGGCGTAGACCCGGGGATTGGTGGTGCGCAAGCTGGGGTCCAGCCGAAGGAAGCCCCGCTCGTCCCGCGCTAGGCCCGCCCGCTCCAGGCCGAGCCCCTCCAGGGCCGGCCTCCTCCCCGTGGCCACGAGGAGGCGCTCCGCCTCAAAAACCCCCTGGTCGGTCTTGACCTGGAACCGCCCTTCCCGGGCCACGGCCTCCACCCGGACCCCGGTGTGGACCTCTATGCCCTCCTCCTCCAGGTAGCCCCGAAGGAGCTGGGCAAGCTCCCGGTCCTCCTGGGGCAGGATCTCGGGCAGGGCCTCGAGGACCACCACCCGGCTCCCAAGCCTAGCGAAGGCCTGGGCGAGCTCAAGCCCGATGGGCCCTCCCCCCACCACCAGGAGGCTTTCGGGGAGGGCGGGGGCGGAGAGGGCCTCGAGGTAGGTCCAAGGGGCGCTCTCCTGGAGGCCGGGGATGGGTGGAAGGAAGGGCCTCGCCCCGGTGGCGAGGAGGTACCGCCCGGCCAGGACCTCCCGCCCCTCCACCTCCATCCTTTCCCCGTCCAGGAAGCGGGCCCTCCCCCGGAGCACGGGGACCCCGGCCGCCTCCAGAACCTCCTGGTACTTCTCCTTCCTGAGGGCCGAGATCAGGGCCTCCTTGCCCGAGAGGAGAGCGGGCCAGTCCACCCCGAGGGCCCCCGTGCGGGGGCCGGGGAAGGCGGGGTGGCCCGCCCGGTGGAAGGCGTCCGCCGCCCGGAGGAGGTACTTGGAGGGAACGCACCCCACGTTGACGCAGGTCCCCCCCAAAACCCCCGCCTCCACCAGGGCGGCTTTCGCCCCCAGGGCGGCGGCCTCCAGGGCCGCCGCCACCCCGGCGGAGCCCGAGCCTACGATGAGGAGATCGTGGCTCATAGGGCCTCCCCCGGGTAGCCCACCCGCTCCAGGGCGGCGAGAAGGTCCCCCAAGGAGGCCTCCCCCAGGACGTGGGCCTCCTTCCTGAGGTAGTCCACCCGCACCTTCTCCACGCCCACCACCTGGCTCAAAGCCGTTTCCACGGCGCGGATGCACCCTGCGCAGTGGATCCCCGGGACCTTGATGCGGTACCGGTTCTTCTCCATGCCCCCAGGCTAGACCCTGGAGCGGGCTCCAGGGTCAAGGGGGTCCAGATACACGCAGTGGTCCTCCCCGTCGCAGGCGGGGTCGGGGTGGGCCTCGGCGTAGGCCAGGCGGCGGGCCAGGGCCTCCTCCAAAGCCTCTAGCTCCCGAAGGCGCCGCCTCACCTCCTCAAGGCGGCGCCCCAGGGCCTCCCGCACATGGCGGCAGGGCGGCTTGCCCGCCTCCATGACCTGGAGGATTTCGGCGATGTCCTCGAGCCTTAGCCCCGCCGCCTGGGCCTCTTTGATGAAGCGGAGACGGCGCCGGGCCTCATCCCCGTAGAGGCGGTACCCCCCTTCCGTCCGCCCCTCCGGGGCAAGGAGGCCAAGCCTTTCGTAGTAGCGAAGGGCATCCGGGGAAAGGCCGAACTCCCGGGCCAGCCAACCAATGGTAGAGGGCATTGACGTCGCCTCCAGAATGGGGAAACGCTCCCCCAGGACCTCAGGGTAGCCCGGTGCTCGGCTTCCGTCTAGGGCTCGGGGGTTCCCCGGGGAGGACGGGCCGCAGGGGGTTTATTAGCGACTATTTTCACGATAAAACACACATGTGCCATAAATCTCCACAAGTCCCCGGCTACACCGCCCCCAAGGCCTCCAGGAAAAGGGCCAGCAGATCCTCAGGGTCTTCTAGGCCCACGGAAACCCGCACCAGCCCCGGGGTTACCCCGGCCTGGAGCCTGGCCTCCTCCTTGAGGCGGCTGTGGGTGGTGGTCCAGGGATGAACGAGGAGGGTGCGGGCATCCCCGAGGTTCGGCGCCTTGAGGAGGCGGATGGTCCCGAGGAAGCGGCTCGCCGCCTCCTGGCTTCCCAGGTCCAGGGTGAGCATGGGCCCTCCCGAGGCCAGGTACTTTTGCGCGTGGGCGTACGCCGGGTCCTCGGGGAGGCCGGGATAGCGGAGGGCCCTCACCTTGGGGTGGGCCCTTAGGCGCTCCGCCAGGAAGCGGGCGGTCTCCCCCATCCGCGCCACCCTCAGGGCCACGGTCTCCAGGCCCTGGAAGAGGAGGTAGGCGTTGAAGGGGGAAAGGGCCATCCCCCCCAGGGAAAGCCCCAGAGCGCGGACCCGCTCCGGGTAGGCGCGGGGCCCCAAGGCCTCCCAGGGAACCTGCCCCTTGAGGTCGGGCTCCAGGAACTGGGGAAAGCGCCCCCAAAGGGCCGTCTCCCGGGAGAGCACCGCCCCGCCCAGCACGGAGCCGTGCCCCGAGGCCCACTTGGTGAGGCTTTCCACCACCACGTGGGCCCCCCACCTGAGGGGCTTACAAAGCGCCCCCGCCGCCCCGAAGGTGTTGTCCACCACCAGGGCCACCCCCTCCTCCTCGGCCAGGGCGGCCAGGGCCTCGAGGTCGGGCACGAGAAGGGCGGGGTTGGCCACCGTCTCCACGAAGACCGCCCGGGTCCTCTCGGTGAGGGCCTCCCGCACCCCGTCGGGCTCGGGGTCCACGTAGCGCACCCTCACCCCCATGAGGCCAAAGACCTGGTGGAAAAGCCCGATGGTCTGGCCGAAGAGCCCCTTGGCCGCCACCACCTCGTCCCCCTGGCGGAGGAGGGCGAGGAGGGCGGCGAAGGTGGCCGCCTGCCCCGAGGCCAAGGCCACGGCCTCGAGGGCCCCCTCCAAGGCGCTTAGCCTCTCTTCCAAGGCCCTGCCGGTGGGGTCTTTCTGCCGGGCGTAGACGTAGCCCTCCCCGGTGGCGAAGCGCTCCTGCCCCTCCTCCAGGGTCTTGAAGCCGTAGGCGGCCACGGCGTAGATGGGAAGCCCCACCGCCCCGTGGGGGTCTTCAGGTAGCCCCGCAAGCACCGCCAGGGTCTCGTAGTTCATCCTTCCCCCCTAGCGCACGAGAAGCACGGGACAGGGCGCCTCGGCCACCACCTTCTGGCTTTGGCTTCCCAGGAAGAGGCTTCCCACCGCCCCCAAGCCCCGGGTGCCCATGACGATGAGGTCGGCCTTTTCCGCCCTGGCGGCCTCGAGGATGGCCTCCGCCGGGCGGCCCTCCAGGAGAAGGGCGTTCTCCTGGGGCACCCCGGTGAGGGCCACCGCCTCCGCCAAGACCCTCTCCGCCCGCTCCAGGCGGCGCTTCAGGGCCTCCTCAAAGAAGGGCTCCCCCAGGTAGTCGGGCACGGGGTCGTAGGCGTGGACCACGATGAGCCTCGCCCCGTGGGCCTCGGCCTCGGCTTTGGCCACCTCCGCCGCCCGCCTCGCGTGCTCCGAGCCGTCGTAGGCCAGGAGGATGGCCCTGAACATGCCCTAAGCTTATCAGGCCTTGGGCCGGGTTTCCGAAGGAAGCCCCACCCTGCGGCCGCAGCGGCAGGTATCCCCCTCTATGCGGGCCAGGGTGCCGTCCCCCTTGGGGTAGAACCAAAGCGCCCCGCAGTCGGGGCAGCGCACCTCGGCCACCAGGGAGCGCATCTCCTCGGGGGAGAAGCGGTAGACCTCCCCGCACCAGTGGCAGACCACCTCCGCCCCTCCCTCCTTCACGATCATCTCCTCCCTCTCCTCCGGGGTGAAGAAGACCAGGGCCTCCAGGGCCTTCTCCCGGTTGCAGCGGCAGCGGAAGCGGGCGGGGATCTCGTTCTGAGAGTAGCCCAGGGCGCGAAGGTCGGTGCGCTCAAAGCCCAGGCCCGCAAGAAGGGCCTCCAAGGCCCCCTCGAGGCCCCTTTCCCGGAGGAGGGGGGTGATCCCGGGGAGAGCCTGGAGGTTCGCCTCGAGGCGGCCCAAGACCTCCTCCTTGGCCCCGGGAAGAACCTGGACAGCCACGCCCCCCGCCACCTCCACCTCCCCTTCCCCCTTGACCCGCACGCCGAGGAGGACGGCGGAAGGGACCTGCTCCGACTGCCACAGGTAGTGGGCCAGGTCCTCGGCGATCTCCCCCGAGACCAAGGGCACGGTGCTCGTGTAGACCTCCCCGTTGGGCAGGCTCCGGTCCACCCGCAAGACCCCGGCCCCCACGAGCGCCCCCACGTTCAGCTTCCCGTCCTCGCGGAGGGGCACCTCGGCCTGGGGGTTTTTCACGTAGCCCCGCACGCTGCCCAGGACGTCCGCCTCCACCACAAGCCCTCCCAGGGGCCCCGCACCCTCCAGGCGCAGGGTAAGGCGCTCCTTGGGGGTCTTGAGGAGAAGCTGGGCCAAAAGGAGGGCCCCGGTCATGGCCCGGCCCAAAGCGGCGGTGGCCGTGGGGGAGAGGCCGTGGCGGCGCCTTGCCTCCTCCACCACGTCCGTGGTCTCGGCGGCCACCACCCGCAAATCCCCTCCTCCCGCGAGGCCCCTGAGGATCCGTCCCATACCCCGCCATTATGCCACGGGCCTATAATCCCCCATATGGGCCTCGCGATCTACGACACCCTGGCGCGGCGCAAGGTGCCCTTTGAGCCGGCGGTGCCCGGGCACGTGGGCATCTACGTCTGCGGCCCCACGGTCTACGCCGACCCCCACCTGGGCCACGCCCGGGGGCCCGTGGTCTACGACGTCCTAAGGCGCTACTTCCTCCACAAGGGGTACAAGGTCCGCTTCGTCTCCAACATCACCGACGTGGGCCACCTCACCGACGACGCCGACGAGGGCGAGGACAAGATCGTGCGGCGGGCCAAGTTGGAGCGCCTGGAGCCCATGGAGGTGGCGGAGAAGTACACCTGGAGCTACTTTGACGCCATCCAGGCCCTGAACGTCCTCAGGCCCTCCATCGCCCCGAGGGCCAGCGGCCACATCCCGGAGATGCTGGAGCTCACGGAGAGGCTTCTCGCCCGGGGCCACGCCTACCAGCGCAAGGGGAGCGTTTACTTCCGGGTGCGCTCTTTCCCGGAATACGGAAAGCTATCCGGGAAACGCCTGGAGGAGCTCAGGGCGGGGGCCCGGGTGGAGGTGCGGGAGGAGAAGGAAGACCCCCTGGACTTCGCCCTATGGAAGGCAGCCGAGCCGGGGCACATCATGCGCTGGAAGAGCCCCTGGGGGGAGGGGTACCCCGGCTGGCACATCGAGTGCACGGCCATGAGCCTCAAGTACCTGGGGGAGGGGTTTGACCTCCACGCCGGAGGGATTGACCTCCAGTTCCCCCACCACGAGTGCGAGATCGCCCAGGCGGAGGCCGCGGGCTTCCGCTTCGCCCGCCACTGGATGCACCACAACCACGTCCTCCTGGAGGGGGAGAAGATGGCCAAGAGCACGGGCAACCTTGTCCTCCTCCACGACCTCCTCCAGGCCCACGAGCCCATGGCCCTCCGCTTCTACCTCCTCCAGACCCACTACCGGAGCCCCATGGACTTCACCTGGGAGGGGCTGGAGGGCGCCAAAAGGGGGTATGGCCGCCTCCTCCACGCCTACCGGGAGGTGCGGGAGCGCAAGAAGACCGCACCCCCCGGCACCACCCCCGAGCTGGAAAGGGCCCTGGACGCCCTGGAAAAGGCCTTCATGGAGGCGATAGAGGACGACCTCTCCACCCCCGAGGCCATCGCCGCCCTCTTCACCTTCCTCCCCGAGCTAAACCGCCTCCTCCCCGAGGCCAAGGCGGAAAGCCTCGCCCGGACCGAGGCGGTCTTCCACACCCTGGGGGAAGGCCTCCTGGGCCTCTTTCCCGAGAGGGTCCTGGAGGAAAGGGTCTCGGGGCCCCTTTTGGAGGGGCTTATCGCCCTCCTCCTGGAGCTCAGGGAAGAGGCGCGGCGGGCCAAGGACTACGCCAAGAGCGACCTCATCCGGGAAAGGTTAAGAGCCCTCGGCGTCATCGTGGAGGACACCAAGGAGGGACCGAGGTGGCACCTGGAACTTTTATGATTTGGCGTGCGCTTTCGCTCACGCCAAGGTTCTGTGGGCCTCCTTTACCAGGGTCCCCATGCTGGCTTTGGGCCAGCATGGGGTGGGATCAGCGAGGTATGGGGTAGCCCCCCGCTTCCAGCACCGCCTCCGCCGCCTGGCGCCTTAGGGCCACGAGGTCCACGGGCTCGCGCTTGGTAAGCCTGCGGGCGGCGGAGTAGACCACCCGGGCCTCGTCCCCCTCCACGAGGCGGGGCAGGGCGGAAAGCGCCCCCGCCTGAGCGCGGTCCAGGGCCTGGGCCAGGTAGATGCGGGCCAGGACCTCGGGAAGCCCGCCAAGCCGCCTGGCCCGAAGGAGGGCGCTCTCTGCGGCGTAGGCGTCGATGAGGATGTCGGCCACCGCCCCCAGCACCTCCTGCTCCTCCTCCACTCCCTGCCCGTACTTCTGGGCAGCGAGGCCCGCCACCATGAGGGCGAGCTTCTTGAGGTTCTGGACCTGATGGAGCTCGAGGTCCTCGGGCTCCTCAAAGCTCGGCTCCAAAAGCTCCTTCTGGAGCTTCATGGCCGCCTGGAAGAGGGGAAGCTGCCCCTTCAGGGCCCGGCGGAGGAGCATGCCCGGGATGAGGAGGCGGTTGATCTCGTTGGTCCCCTCAAAGATGCGGTTGATGCGGGCGTCGCGGTAAGCCCTTTCAATGGGGTACTCCTGGGAGTAGCCGTAGCCCCCGTGGATCTGCACCCCCTCGTCCACCACGTAGTCCAGGACCTCGGAGCCCAGCACCTTGATGATGCTGGCCTCCACGGCGTACTCCTCGATGCCCGCCATCACCGCCTCGGCGCCCTTTTTGCCGGAAAGGGCCTCGTCGATGAGGCCCACGGTGCGGTAGACGGCGCTCTCGGCGGCGTAGATGCGGCTCGCCATCTCCCCCAGCTTCTGCTGGATGAGGCCGAAGCGGCCGATGGGGCGGCCGAACTGCACCCTCTGGTTGGCGTACTGGGCGGAAAGCTCCAAGGCCCTCTTGGCCCCCCCCACGGCCCCCGCCCCCAGCTTGTAGCGGCCCACGTTGAGGACGTTGAAGGCGATCTTGTGCCCCTTGCCCACCTCCCCGAGGACGTTCTCCACGGGCACCTTCACGTCCTCCAGGATCACCTGGCGGGTGCTGGAGGCCTTGATGCCCATCTTCTTCTCCTCGGGGCCGAAGGAAAGCCCCGGGGTGCCCCGCTCCACCAGGAAGGCGGTGAAGTGCTCCCCGTCCACCTTGGCGAAGACGGTGAAGAGCTGGGCGAAGCCGGCGTTGGAGATCCACTGCTTGACCCCGTTCAGGACGTAGTGCTTGCCGTCTTCGGAGAGGGTGGCCCGGGTCTTGGCGGCCAGGGCGTCCGAGCCCGAGCCCGGCTCCGTGAGGCAGTAGGCGGCGATCCACTCCCCGCTGGCGAGCTTGGGAAGGTATTTGCGCTTCTGCTCCTCGGTGCCGAAGTAGACCAGGGGTAGGGTGCCGATGGAGGTGTGGGCCCCGTAGGTGACGGAGAAGCCCCCGGTGCCGGAAAGCTCCTCCGCCACCACGGTGGAGACCACCTTGGGCAGGTCCAGGCCGCCGTACTCCTCGGGGATCTCAATGGCCAGAAGCCCGAGCTCCCCCGCCTTCTTCATGAGGGGCACGTTGAGCTCAAGCTCCCCGTGCTCCATCCGCTCCAAAAGGGGAAGCACCTCCCGCTCCACGAAGGTGCGGGTGGTGCGGGCGATCTCCTTGACGCTCTCGTCAAAGTCCTCGGGGGTGTAGACCCGCTCCGGGACCTCAAGAAGCCAGCCGCCGCCTTTTTGCCAAAGCTTCTTTTCCTCGGTCATGCTCTCCTCCTTAGGCCGGGTACACCTCGAACACGCCCGCGGCCCCCATGCCACCGCCGATGCACATGGTCACCAAGCCGTACCCCCCGCCCCGCCGGGCAAGCTCGCTCAGGAGCTGGGCGGTGAGCTTGGCCCCCGTGGCCCCCAAGGGGTGGCCCAGGGCGATGGCCCCGCCGTTGACGTTCGTTTTCTCCTCGGGCATCTCCAGGGCCCGCATCACCGCCAGGACCTGGGCGGCGAAGGCCTCGTTGAACTCGATGAGGGCGATCTGGTCCAGGGTGAGCCCCGCGCGCTTTAGCGCCTTGGGCACCGCCTTCACCGGACCGATCCCCATCACGTCGGGCTCCACCCCGGCCACGGCGAAGCTCAGGAAGCGGGCCAAGGGCTTGAGGCCCAAGGCCTCCGCCTTCTCCCGGCTCATGACCACCACCGCCGCCGCCCCGTCGGAATAGGGGCTGGCGTTGCCGGCGGTGACGGTGCCGTTCTTCTTAAAGGCGGGGCGGAGCTTGGCCAGGGCCTCGAGGCTGGTGTCGGGGCGGACCGTCTCGTCCCGGTCAAAGAGAACCTCCTCCACCTCCTTCTTGGTCCCCCGGTAGGTCACCTTGGGCACCCGGATGGGGACCACTTCAGGGAAGCGCCCCTCGGCCCAGGCCTGGGCCGCCTTCTGGTGGCTACGGAGGGCCCACCTGTCCTGGTCCTCGCGGCTTATGCCGAAGCGCTCCGCCACCCTTTCGGCGGTGAAGCCCATGCCGATGTAGGTGGAGTAGGTCTCGGGGCTCCACTCCGTGGGGGTGAGGTCGGGGTGGAGCCGGGTGTGGAAGCCCGACATGGGCACCTGGCTCATCATCTCCACCCCGCCCGCCAAGACGGCGTCCGCCATCCCCGTCATCACCGCCTGGGCGGCCATGGCGATGGTCTGGAGGCCACTGGAGCAGAAGCGGTTGACGGTGGCCCCCGCCACCTCCACCGGGAAGCCCGCCCGGAGGAGGGCCAGGCGGGCGATGTTCAGCCCCTGGGCCGCCTCGGGCATGGCGCACCCCCAGAGGACGTCCTCAAGCTCCTTGGGGTCCAGGCCCACCCGCTCCACCGCCGCCCGCATCACCTGGGCGGAGAGGTCCACGGGGTGGAGGGTGGCCAAGGCCCCGTCCTTCTTGCCCCGGGCCACGGGGCTCCGTACCGCGCTCACGATGACCGCTTCCCGCATCTTTTCCCCCCTAGTTCCTAAGCGGCTTCCCCGTCTTCAGGGTGTAGGCGATGCGCTCCTGGGTCTTCCGGGTGCCGAGGAGCTTAAGGAAGGCCTCCCGCTCCAGGTCCAGAAGGTCCCACTCGGAGACCTCCCGCACCGGGCCCTCCCCGCCGGAGAGGACATAGGCGATCTCCAGGCCGATCCGCATGTCGTGGTCCGTGATCTCCCCCGCCTCCCGGAAGGACCAGACGGCGTAGCGGAGGTTGCCCAAGGCCTCGCTCCCCAAGACCCGGACCCTCGGGGGCAGGGGCGGGCGGTAGTCGGGGGCGAGTTCCAGAACCCCCCTCTTGGCGTCGGCGATGAGGAAGTCGCGGTTCATGCTGATCCCGTCCCCGTCCCGGAGGAAGCCCATCTTGCGGGCCTCGAGGGCGCTGGTGGAGGTCCTGGCCATGGCGATGAGCCCGAAGGCCCGCTTCACCGCCTCAAAGGGATCGGCCTCCTCGTAAGGGCGGAGCTCCTCGGTGAAGCGGAGGAGCATCTCCTTGGTACCGCCCCCCGCGGGCAAAAGCCCCACCCCAGCCTCCACCAGGCCCATGTAGAGCTCGGCGTGGGCCTGGACCCGGTCGGCGTGGAGGGTGAACTCCGCCCCGCCCCCCAGGGTCAGGCCAAAAGGCGCCACCACCACGGGGAAGGGGCTATAGCGGAGGGACATGGAGGCCTTCTGGAACTGGCGCACCGCCAGGGCGAGCTCGTCCCAGTCCCCCTCCTGGGCCAGGGAGAGGATGAGGGCCAGGTTGGCCCCAGCGGAGAAGGCCCTCGGGTCCTCGTTGCCGATGACGAGGCCCAGGTAGCCCTTCTCCTCCACGAACTCCAGGCTCTTCTGGAGCATGCGGATGACCCCCTCCCCGATGGCGTTCATCTTGGTGCGGAACTCCAAAAGGGCCACCCCGTCCCCGAGGTCCAGAAGGGCCGCCTCCTTGCCCTCCAAGAGGGTCTTCCCCTCGGACTTGAGGGCCTTCAGGGAGATGACGCCCTCCCGCTTGGGCAAGGGGCGGTAAGCCCCGTCAAAGCCCAGATAGGTCCCGTCCTTGTAGAAAGCGCCCTGGGCCTTCCTGAGGAGCTCGGGAGCCTCCAGGCCGTGCTCGGCGAAAAGGGCCTCCACCCGGGAAAGCCCCACGGCGTCCATGTTCTTGAAGGGGCCCTCCTCCCACCCGAAGCCCCACTCCAGGGCCTGGTCCACGGAGACGAGGTCGTAGGCGATCTCCGGGGCCTTCTTCAGGGTGTAGTGGGCGGTCTTGGCGAAGAGCTCCCGGAGGAAGGCCCCGTACTTGCCGGGAAGGTCCAAGGCCTTGGCGAGGCGCTCCCTCAGGGGAAGGTCCCGGAGGGCGCGAAGCTCGGGAAGCTCCAGCTTGGTCCGGGGGGCGTAATCCAGGGTCCGGTAGTCCAGGGTGTAGATCTCCCCGTTCACCCGCTTGTAGAACCCAGCCCCCGCCTTCTCCCCGAGGCGGCCCTCCTCCACCAGGCGGTGGACCCACCCGGGGAGGGCGAAGTCCTCCCCCGTGGCCTGGGCGAGCTCCTCGGTCACGAGCTTGAGCACGTCCAGCCCCGTGAGGTCGGCGGTGCGGAAGGTGGCGGAGTTGGGGCGGCCGAGGAGGGGCCCGGTGAGGGCGTCCACCTCGTCAAGGGTGAGGCCGTGCTTTTCCATGAGGCGCACCGCCTGGACCATCCCGTAGACCCCGAGACGGTTGGCGATGAAGCCGGGGGCGTCCTTGGCGAGGACGGTCCCCTTGCCCAGAATGCGCTCCCCGAAGCGGCGGATCGCCTCCAGGACCTTGGGGTCGGTCTCGGGGGTGGGGATGAGCTCCAAGAGGTGAAGGTAGCGGGGCGGGTTGAAGAAGTGGGTGCCCAGGAAGCGCCGGCGGAAGGCCTCGGAGCGCCCCTCCAGGAGCACCTTCATGGGGATGCCGCTGGTGTTGGAGCTAAGGATGGCCGTGGGCTTGAGGAGGCCCTCGAGGCGGGCGTAGAGGGCCTGCTTGGGCTCGGGCTTCTCAATGATGGCCTCCACCACCCAGTCGCAGTCCTTCAGCTTCTCCAGGTGGTCCTCGGTGTTGCCGATCTCAATGTGCCGGGCCCGCTCGGGGTCCATGAAGGCCGCGGGCCTGGCCTTCAGCGCCCGCTCCAGGCCGCGCTTGGCAGGTTCGTTTCGGTCCTCCTTCCCGGGGATGTCCAAGAGCACCACCGGGATCCCGGCGCTGGCCACCAGGGCGGCGATCCCGCTACCCATGGTCCCCGCGCCTACCACGCCTACCTTCTTGATCATGGCCACCTCCTTATACTGAGTCAAAGTTTACGCCGCCAAGGGCCGCCTGTCAAAGGGGGTGGCCTTCAGGCCCCCGCAAAAGCTTGAGGGGGAAGAAATCCTGGTAAACTGAAGGCCCTATGAAGCGAGCCCTCGTTCTTTTGGCCATGGGGCTTTCGGTCCTGGGGCTGGCCCAGGGGGCGCGGGGCCTGGGCATGGGGGGCGTCCTCCTTCCGGGGCCCTCCCAGGCCTGGGCCAACCCCGCCTACGCCGCCTTCCCGGGAGGCTGGGATAAGGAAGGGTTCCAGATACCGTTGGGCCTCCTCCGGTTTCTCCCCTTCTTCCAGGAAACCAGCCCCTTCGCCTACTTCACCGACCCCCAGGCCTTCCGCACCCGGTTTGACCTCCTGAGCTTCTACGACCAGGCCGCCCACCCGAATAGCTTCCTCCTCAACCCCGCCCGAAGCCCCGATGAGGTGGTCTTCCGGGTGAGCGCCGATGGGATCTCCATCACCGACGGCTCGGGGAACTCCCTCCTTCCCTCCTTCCAAGCGGGGAGCGACCCGGGGAAGCCCCGGGCCCTCGTCCCGGACCCCCTTCTGCCCATCGCCCTGGAGCTGGGACCCGGCACCTACCTGAGGTTCGGGACCTTCGCCGGGGCCCAGGGGGTGAGGGTGAGCCCGAGCCCTGCCCTGGCCCAGGCCCTGGCGAGCGGGACCCTGGATTCCTGCAAGGGCCAGGACCCTTCCCCCTGCTTCCTCGAGGCCAGCGGCAGCTACGGCGCCGGGATCAGCCTGGCCCTGGGCTTCGCCGCGCCCCTTTCCGAGGTGCCTGGACTTGGGCGGGTCTACGTGGGGGCGAGGGGCGAGGGGTTTTACGGCCTGCTCTACGCCGAGGCCAGCGCCCAGGCCCGCCCCACCTTTGACCCAAACGGCCAGGTGAGCGGGGCCAGCTACAGCTACCGCTACTTCCTGAGCTACCCGAGCTTCTTGGAAGGAAGCCTGGGATAGGGGGCGGGAGGAGGGGGCTACGGCCTCCGGGCCGATGTGGGCGTGGCGGTGGACGGGGGGGAGTGGGCCCTGGGCCTTGGGGCGAGGAACCTCCTCGGCTTCGCCCGGTGGAGCGGGGTGGAGGTCTCGGGAACGGAAAGCGGGGAGACCCGCGCCCCCGCCACCCGGGAAAGCGACTTCTCCGCCCCCGAGTTCCTCCTAAACGGGGCCTACCGCCTGCCCCTCGAGGTGGGCAGCCTCCTTCTCGCCGCCGACGCCCGCTTCGGGAGCACGGCCCCCGCCTTCCACCTGGGCCTGGAGTACGGCTTGGGGCCCTGGGCCCTGCGGGCGGGAGTGGGCCTCGAGGGCGGCTTCCGCTTCGGGGTGGGGGCGGGGTTTGACCTGGAGGCCCTGGCCCTGGACCTCGCCCTCACCGCCCACCAGGCGCCCTTGGTGGGGGGCACGGTTTACGGCGTCGCCTTGGCGGTGACCTTCTAGGAGGTGGTCTCGTGAAGCGCCTGTTCTTCCTGGCAAGCCTTTCCCTGGTCCTCGCGGCCTGCAGCGGCCACACGGTCCACCGGGTGGAGGTGGACCTTCGCAGCTTCGTTCCCGAGGAAAGCCGCACCGGCACCTTGAGCCTCATCCAGGCCGAGGTGCGCCTGCCCAACGACCCGGCCGGGCAGGAAATCCCCGTACCTGGAGCGGAGGCCCTGGAGGAGGGCCGGGTCGCCGTGCAGGTTCAGCTGGAAAACACAGGGGCTCTCCCGGCGGACCTCGCCCTCGAGGTCCGGGCCGGCCCCCAGGAAGACACCGACCTCTACGACGGCACCGGGGGCGACTTCCAGGTAAAGGAGGCTTCCTTAAGCCTGAACCCCGGGGGAAGCGGCCTTCTGGAGGTGGACGTTAACCTCCAGCCCGGCGACCCCCTCTACGACCTCATCAAGACCGGGGCCTTCCGCCTGGGGGCCCGGGTCCGGGTGAGTAGCGGCGACCAGGTGCGCTACACCCTGGACCAGGCGGAGGTGGTCCTGCGCCTTAGGCTCTTCCACCTGATCCCGAACCCCTAGCGGTCGGCGAAGAGGTAGAGGGCCTCCATCAAGGCCTCGGGGTAGTCCCGGGGCCTAAGGCCTTTCTTCTCCAGGCGGAAGCCGGGCGGGTACTGCGTGGGCTCCACCCGGTAGGGAAGCCCTTTGAGGCCGCGGGCATCGTAGTCCAGGGGGTAGCGGGGGAAGACCACCTCCAGGTGGGTGAAGCCCTCCGTGATGGACACCACCCCCTTCCTCTCCGCCACCAGGCGGAGCCGGGCGAGGGCCACGAAGTTCTCCGCCTCCTCAGGCAAAGGCCCGTAGCGCTCCTTGAGCTCCCGCACCAGGCGGGAAAGCTCGGCGAGGCTTTTCGCCTCGGCAAAGCGGCTGTAGTAGCGGCTCCTGGCCTCGAGGCTCCCCACGTACTCCGCGGGCAGGCGGGCGGAGAGGGCGAGGTCCAGGGTCACGTGCCGCCGCTCCTCCTTGACCTCCCCCTTGAGCCTGCGGATGGCCTCTTCCAGAAGCTCGGTGTAGACCTCGAGGGAAAGCGCCCGGATGTGCCCGTGTTGCTCCGGCCCCAAAAGGTTCCCCACGCCCCGGATCTCCATGTCCCTTTCGGCCAGGAGGTGGCCCGAACCCAGGTCGGAGAGGTCGGCGATGGCGGCGAGGCGCTTCTCCGCGGCCTCGGTGAGGCGGGGCGGGTGGAAGAGGTAGGCGTAGGCCTCCAGGTCCTTCCGCCCCACCCGGCCCCGGAGCTGGTACAAGGTGGCGAGGCCCAGGCGGTCCGCCCGCTCTATGAGGATGGTGTTGGCCTCGGGCACGTCCAGGCCCGCCTCGATGATGGTGGTGGCGAGGAGGACGTCGTAGGCCCCCTCGGCGAAGAGGAGCATGGCCTCCTCAATGAGGCCCTCGGGCATCTGGCCGTGGACCACCCCGATGCGGGCCTCGGGGACGAGCCCCTCCAGGAAGCGCCGCCTGGCCTCTATGGAGGCCACCCGGTCGTGGACGTAGAAGACCTTGCCCCCCCGCTCCAGCTCAAGGAGGATGGCCTCCCGCACCAAGAGGGGGTCAAAGGGGGCGAGGAAGGTCTTGATGGGCTTGCGCCCCGGGGGCGGGGTCTGGATGCTGGAGAGGTCCTTCAGGCCCACCAGGGCGGAGTAGAGGGTGCGGGGGATGGGGGTGGCGGAGAGGTAGAGGGTGTCCACCTCCGCCTTGAGCTCCCGGATCCGCTCCTTCTGGGCCACGCCGAAGCGGTGCTCCTCGTCCACGATGAGGAGGCCGAGGTCCTTAAAGCGCACGTCCTCCTGGAGGAGGCGGTGGGTGCCGATGACGATGTCCACCGTGCCCTCGGCGAGGCCCTTCAGGATGGCCTCCTCCTCCTTGGGCGGGGTGAAGCGGGAGAGGACCGCCACCCTCACGGGAAGCCCCTGGAAGCGCTCCCTAAAGGTCTTCCCGTGCTGCTCGGCGAGGAGGGTGGTGGGCACGAGGAAGGCCACCTGGGCCCCGTGCCCCACCACCCGGTGGGCGGCCCTTAAGGCCACCTCCGTCTTGCCGAAGCCCACGTCCCCCGAGACCAGGCGGTCCATGGGGTGGGGGCTTTCCAGGTCGCGGAGGACCTCCTCCAAGGCCCGCTTCTGGTCGGGGGTGAGCTCGTAGGGAAAGCCCTTCTCCACCAGGGGGTCCCACTCGGGCAAAGGGGGGAAGGCCCGGCCCGGGGTGGCCTTGCGCTTGGCCTGGAGGACGAGGAGGCGCCCGGCCAGCTCCTCCACGTCCTTACGGGCCCTTTCCTTGGCCCGCTGCCACTCCCCCTTGCCCAGGGAGGAAAGCTCCGGGGGGTCGTCGGTGGTCCCGGGGTGGCGCTTGAGGAGGGGAAGCTGCTCCACGGGGAGGTAGAGCCTCCCCTCCCCCTTGTAGCGGAGGACCAGGTAGTCCCGCTTGACCCCCAAAACCTCCCGGGTCTCGAGGCCCAGGTACTGCCCCACGCCGTGCTCCGGGTGGATGAGGTAGTCCCCTGGGGAAAGGGCCCCGGGGTCAGCAAGCCCCTCCCCCACCCGGACCCGCGCCCGCGCCCCCCCGGTGGCGAAGACCAGGGCCTCGGTGAGGAGGACCCACTCCCCCCACTCCGCCCCGCCCTCAAAGTCCCCGGGGAGAAGGGCAAGCCGCCCCTTGGGCCCGGGGAAGCGTTCCAGGACCAGGGGGGAGAAGGGCTGGAGGCGCCTTTTTAGGTACTCCAGGGTGCGGGCGTGGCCCACGAAGAGGTGGACCCGCTTGCCCTCGGCGAGCCAGCGGGCGAGGTCCTTCTCCAGGGCCTTGAGGCTTCCCCGGTAAGGGGGAAGGGGCTTTACCCCAAGCTCCATAGCGGGAAGCTCCACCCCGCTTCCCAAGGCCACCCAGGGCCTTCCCGCGAGGAGGGGCCAAAGCGCCTTGGGGGCGAGGGCGGGGGTGTCCAGGTAGACGGGCCCGGGGAAGTGGAGGACCTTCTTGGAGGTGAAGCCCTCCGCCTTCCCCGGCTTGGGCAGGAGGACGTGGCGCCGCCTCTCCTCCCCCCCAACGAGAAGCCTTTCCAGCTCGTCCCCGAAGAACTCCAGGCGCACCTCGCCGAGCTCCACCACCTCGCCCAGGACGCGGTAGTCCTCGTCCCGGGCGTAGCCCATCTTGAGGAGGCGGGAGAGGAGGGCCTCCCGGGGGTAAGCGCGGCCCACCTCCAGAGGAAGCCGCCAGGCCTCGGGGTCCTCGGGAAAGGGGCTTAGGGCCTCCTCGTAGGAGAAGACGAAAAGGGCCTTTTCCTCCAGGGCCTCGAGGCCGGGGTTCACGTAGACCCTGGCCCCGAAGGCGGAGAGGTCGCGGTAGCGCCTTACCCTCTCCTCGGGAGCCAGGAGGAGGGCCGGGGGCATCTCCTGGGCGAAAAGAAGGGCCGCCACCACCTGGGAAAGCGCCAAGCGGTGGCCGTAGATCCTTTCTAAGGCGATCTCCATGGGCCGAGGGCCCCGAAGGGCCACCCGCTATTCTACCGCGTAGGCGTGGACCGCCAAAGCCCCCAGGCCCACGTTGGCGGCGATGGTGGCCCCCGAGCGGGTGATCCGACCCCGCTCCAGGCGTAACGCCCCCTCGAGGGCGCGCTTCAGGCCCTCCACCCACTCGGCCTTGGCGTCGGTGTGGGCGATAGTGATGCGGGCGGCGCGGCCTCCGAACTCTTCCAGGACCAGCCGGGCGAGCGCCTGGGGGACAGCGCTCTCCCGGGCCACCCGGAGGAAGCGGATATGCCCCTTCTCGATGCGCAGGATGGGCCTCAAGCCCAGGAGGTTCCCCACCACCTCGCCGAAACGGGGCAGGCGGCCGTTTCGGGCCAGGTGGGAGAGGTCGGCCACGCTGAAGTAGAGGCTGGAGCGCTTGAGCCTTTCCATCTCCCGCACCACCGCCTCCTCTTCCGCCCCTTGCCGCAGCATCTCCACCGCACGGAGGACCATGGCCCCAAGCCCGGCGGAGACCATTCCCGAGTCCACCACCCGGATGCGGGTGGGAGCCACCCTTAAGGCCGCCTCCCGGGCCCTTTCCACGGTCTTGGAGAGCTCGCCGGAGACGTGGAGGGAAAGGAGGCGGTCGTACACCTGCAGGTGGCGCTCGTAGACCTCGGCGAAGTCCTCCACGCTAGGAGGCTCGGTCACGGGCTCGGCCCCGGCGCGCATGGCCTGGTAGAGGGCATCGGGGGTGAGCTCCTGCCAGTCCTTGTAGCGGCGTCCGGCCAGGTGCACGTAGATGGGCACCAGGCCCACGGCCTCTTCCTGAAGCACCTTCGGGGAGAGATCCGAAGCGGTGTCGGTCACCAGCCCTAGGTCCACGCCCCCCATCTTATACCAGGTCAAAACACCCTCCCCTATAATGGCGGAGGCATGCTTCTGGTCACCGGCTTTGAGCCCTTCGGGGGCCTGGCCCATAACCCCTCCCAGGCCCTCCTCGCCCTCCTGCCCGAGGCCTTGGGAGGCGTCCCCCTGCGCAAGGCCCTCCTCCCCGTGGACACCGAGAAGGTAGGGGAGGCCCTGCAGGCCCTGTACGCGGAAAAGCCCCGGGCGGTGCTCCACCTGGGGCTTGCCGAAGGGAGGCCTCTCCTTTCCCTGGAGCGCCTGGCGGTCAACCTTCTGGACTTTGAGCGCCCCGACAACAGGGGAAAAAGGCTTCAGGATGTCCCGGTGGTCCCCGGGGGACCTTTGGCCATCGAGGCCCGCTTCCCCCTCAAGGGCATCCTTTCCCGCTGGCGGGAAGCGGGGATTCCCGGAAGGCAAAGCCTTTCCGCAGGGAGCTACCTCTGCAACCAGGTCTTCTACCTTTCCCTGTACCACCTGCCTGAAAGCGTCCCCGTGGGGTTTATCCACCTACCTCCGGACGAAACCTTAGCCCTGGCCAAAGGAGGGAGCTACGTGCCCCTAAAGGAGCAGGCACGGGCGGTGAGGATGGCCTTGGAGGCTTTGTGAGGGTTCTCTTCCTCACGGATGCCCAGCGCATCGGCGGGAGCGAAGTCTACCTGAAGGAGATGCTCCCCCGGCTCAGGCGCCTGGGCCTCGAGGCCGAGGCCGCCCTGCCCTTGGCCGAGGGCAACCGCCCCATCCGGGAAGCCTTGGCGGGCCAGGGGGTCCCGGTCCACGCCTACCGGGATCTGGGTGAACTCCCCCGGGCCGTGGACCGGGTAGTGGCCTCCGCTTGGTACCCTCAAAGCTACCGCCGCTTCTTCGCCCGCTACCCCAGGCTCACCCTCCTGATCCACGACCAGATTGAGATCTTCTACCCCTTGGGCGGGCGCTACCTCTACCGCCTGGGCTACCGCCTCCTCCAAGTGCCCAACCTCCGGCGGGCGGAGGCGGTGCTCACCGTCTCCCGCTGGGCAGCCCGGTGGCTTGAAAAAGTGCACAGGATAAAGCAGGTGCGGGCAGTGCCCAACGGGGTGAACGTGGAACGCTTCCGGCCTCCCCTTCCCGGGGAGAAGGAGACCCTTAAGGAGCGCTACGGCCTGGAGCGCCCCGCCGTCTTGGTCCCCGCCCGCATGAGCCCCGAGAAGAACCACCTCGCTGTCCTCCTCACCGCAAGGCTTCTCCCCCAGGTAGACTTTCTCCTGGTGGGAACCGGGGAACTCCTTGGCCTTTGGCAGAATACGGCAGGACTTTTGCGACTCAAGAACGTGCGCTTTTTGGGCCGGAGGGAGGACATGCCGGAGCTCTACCGGGCGGCGGACGCCGTCCTCCTCCCCACCCTGGGGGAAAACCAGAGCCTGGCCACCCTCGAGGCCATGGCCTCGGCCCTCCCCGTGGTCACCACCCCCATCCCCGCCCAGGCGGAGCTTATCCAGGACGGCCTAACCGGCAGGCTCGTCCCCCCTCGCCCAAGGCGCCTGGCCCAGGCCCTACGGGAGGCGAGCCCGGAACTGGGGAGGCGGGCGCGGGCCTTCGTGGAAAAAGTTCACACCCTGGAACAGGCGGCCCAAAGGCTTGCAACAACCCTGAAACAGCTCCGGGAGGAAGGATGAAGGTTGACTACCTGATCGTGGGCGCGGGTTTCACCGGGGCCACCCTGGCGGAAAGGCTCGCCGCTGCGGGCAAGCGGGTCCTGGTGGTGGACAAGCGGGACCACATCGGGGGCAACGCCTACGACGAGATGGACCCCCACGGGGTCCTCGTCCACCGCTACGGCCCCCACATCTTCCACACCAACAGCAAAAAGGTCTTTGACTACCTCTCCCGCTTCACCGAGTGGCGCCCCTACTACCACCGCGTCCGCGCCGTGGTGGAGGGCAAGGAGGTCCCCCTCCCCTTCAGCCTCGCCACCCTCCGCGCCCTCTTTTCTCCAAGGCTCGCCGACCGCCTGGAGGAGAAGCTCATCGCCCGCTTCGGCTACGGGGCCCGGGTGCCCATCCTCCGCCTCCGGGAGGAGGAGGAGGAGGACCCGGACCTCAAGTTCCTCGCCGACTACGTCTACAAAAACGTCTTTGAGGGCTACACCCTCAAGCAGTGGGGCCTGCGCCCCGAGGAGCTCTCCCCTTCCGTCACCGCACGGGTGCCGGTCCTCATAAGCCACGACACCCGCTACTTCCAGGACACCTACCAGGCCATGCCCAAGGAGGGCTACACCGCCCTCTTCCGCCGGATGCTCGCCCACCCCAACATCAAGGTCCTCCTTCAGGCGGATTGGAGGGAGGTGGAGGGCGAGGTGAAGTTTGACCGGCTCATCTTCACCGGCCCCATAGACGAGTTCTTCGGCTACCTCCACGGGCCCCTCCCCTACCGCTCCCTCCGCTTCCGGATGGAGCTCCACCCCGGCCCCTGGGCCCAGGAGGTGGGCACGGTGAACTACCCCAACGAGCACCCCTATACCCGGGTCACGGAGTTCAAACACCTCACGGGGCAGGACTACCTTCCCCACTCCACCCTCTGCTACGAGTACCCGGAGGCCTACGAGCCCGGCAAAAACGAGCCCTACTACCCGGTGCCCAGGGAAGAGAACGAGGAACGCTACCAAAGCTATCTTGAGGAAGCAAAGCGGCTCAAGGGCGTTTATTTCGCGGGAAGGCTCGGGGACTACCGCTACTACAACATGGACCAGGCGGTGGCGAGAGCGTTGAAGCTTTTTGAGGAGCTGAACGATGGGTGAGAAGGTCTGCGCGGTGATCGTGACCCACAACCGGAAGGAGCTTCTAAGGGAGTGCCTCCAGGCCGTCCTCTCCCAGACCCGCCCCCCGGACCACGTCCTGGTGGTGGACAACGCCTCCACCGACGGCACGGGGGAGATGCTTAAGGAAGAGTTCCCGGAGGTGGAGGTCCTTAGGCTTCCCGAGAACCGAGGGGGAGCAGGGGGGTTCCACGAGGGCATGAAGAGGGGTTGCGAGGAGGGGTACGACTGGCTATGGGTAATGGACGATGACCTTATCCCCAAACCATCAGCGTTGGAACGTCTGATCCAAGCTATCCATAGCCTTGAATCGGAGCGTCCGGTAATCCTGGCCAGCCGGGTTGTCTGGAAAGATGGTTCCCTTCACCCCATGAATACCCCCTGGCCGAGGCTTATTCCTTTTTCCGAGTATTTGCGTTTCCGCTCACAGGGTATCCCACCGGTCCGCTGGGCCGCTTACACGTCCCTACTGGTTGCTACCTGGGCCCTGAAGCGCTACGGCTACCCCTGCCCGGAGTTCTTCGTTCGCGCGGACGATTTGGAGCACACAGGCCGCATCCTACGCTACGAAAAAGGATTCTGGGTATTAAACAGCATCGCCACCCACAAGACTCCCACCAAGTACACCCCCGCAAGCGCACACCCCGAGAGGTTTTTTTACGAGGTGCGAAACCGGATCTGGACAGTGAGGGGGCCCGCCTACCGGCCTCTAGAAAAGGGGCTTTTGCTCCTGCATTTGGCGGGAAGCACCCTAGACTATCTCTGGCGCACCGGGTGGCGAAAAGGTTGGCGCGTGGTCAAAGAAGGCGTAAAGGCCGGGCTCGCCACCTCTCCTGACTGGAAGGGCTGCGGTGCCCGTTAGGATAGAACCGTGCGCCTCTACCGCGTAGGCCTCTTCACCGACGTCTACTTCCCCAACCCCAACGGGGTCACCACCAGCGTCTACCTCCTCCTAAGGGAGTTAAGGCGCATGGGGCACGAGGCCTGGGTCATGGCCCCGGCCCACCCGGAGGCCCCAGAGAAGGAAGAGGGGGTGGTGCGGGTCCCCTCCGTGGCCTACCCCTTCTACGAGGGCCAGCAGATCGCCCTTCCCTCAGCCCGGTACCTGCCCAGGGAGTTTGAGCTCGTCCACACCCACACCCCCCTGACCCTCGGGGTTTGGGGCTTGAGGATCGCCCGGAGCAAAAACCTCCCCCACGTCTCCACCTTCCACACCCACTACGAGAAGTACGCCCACTACGTGCCGGGCCTCGCTTTTTTGGACAAGTACACCGGCATCGTCCCTCGGCTGGCCAAGGCCTTCTACAACCGGGTGGAGGTGGTCATCGCCCCTACGGAGCCCGTGAAGCGCCTGGCGGAAAGCTACGGCATAGAGCGCCCCATCCGGGTCATCCCCACCGGCATAGACAACCGCCTCCTGGAAGAGGCCCCCCTCCCCTCCCCCTCCCCCTGGCCCGAGGCCAAAAGGCGCCTCATCACCGTGGGGCGCCTGGGGAAGGAGAAGAGCTTTGACGTGGTCCTAAAGGCGGTGGCCAGGATCGCCCAGGAGGAGGACGTCTTCCTGGTGCACATCGGAGAAGGCCCGGAGCTCCCCCACCTCCAGGCCCTGGCCCAGGAACTGGGGATCGCCGAGCGGGTCCTTTTCCTGGGTCCCGTGCCCTACCGCAGGATCGGGGGGTACTACCGCTTGGCGGAGCTTTTCCTTTTTGCCAGCGAGACGGAAACCCAAGGCCTGGTGATCTGGGAGGCCCAGGCCATGGGGGTGCCGGTGGTGGCCGTGGGAGCGGAGGGGGTTCTGGAGGGGGTGGAGGACGGAAAGACGGGCCACCTCGTGCCGCCGGGAGACTTCCAGGCCCTGGCAGAGAAGGCCTTGGAGCTCCTCAAGGACGAGGAGAAGCGGCGGCGCTTCAGCCTCCAGGCCCGGGCATGGGCCCTGGAGCGCTCGGCAGAAGCCATCGCCGAGCGGATCGTGGCCGTCTACGACGAGGCCAGCGAGATCCTCAGGGCGGAGCCCCGGAGGCTCATCTTTCCCTTTCCCCGGCTTCCCCGAAATAGCCTCGAGGATCGCCCAGGAGGTTTCTAGCCTGCCTCAGGAGGAACCGCCCCCACCCCCCCTTAAGCCTCCGGGCCGAGGTGAGGACCAAGGCCCCGGGGACGTAGCGCACGGGGCCTAAGGCCTTGAGCTTCCAGCCCAGGAGGACATCCTCCCTGGCCTCCACCTCGGGGAAGCCCCCCACCTTCAGGGCCGCCTCCTTTAGCACCATCAGGTTGGCCCCGGCCAGGTTGGGCCGCCCCAGGAGGGCCATGAGGTTCAGGAAGGCCCGGTAACCCCATTCGGAAAAGGCGGCCTCCAAGGGGGAGACGCCGAAGAAGCGCAAAGGACCGTAGACGGCCACCGCCCCCGGGGCCTTCTGGGCGAGCCTTTCCAGCCAGCGGGGCGTGGGCAGGGAATCGGCATCGGTCATGGCCACCCACTCCCCCCGGGCGGCGAGGAGCCCCGCCTGCCGGGCGTGGGCCACCCCCTTCCTCCCGCAGAAGACCACCCGCGCCCCCCAAGCCTCCGCCACCTCCCCTGTGCGGTCGGTGGAAGCGTTGTCCACCACGATGACCTCCAGGGGCTTCAGGGTCTGGGCGAAGACCGCTTCCAGGGCCCCAGGTAGGTAGGTCTCCTCGTTGTGGGCGGGGATCACCACGCTGATGCGCACGGGTATACTTTAGCGTGTTTCGCTACCTGCCGTGGGCCCGGGAGGGGCTTTCTGCCTTTCTCCGCCTCCTCCTGGCCGTGGGCCTCATGGAAGGGGTGCGGAGCGGCTACTTCGCCGGCCTGCTGCCCTTTTACGCCCCGGAAAGACTCCACCTGGGCCCCACCGCCTTCACCCTGGCCTACACCCTGCACCAGCTGGCAGAAAACCTCTCCAAAGGCCTCGGGGGGCTTCTGGCCGAGCGGGTGGGCTTCGGGCTCACCGCCAGCCTCGCCGCCTTCACCGGAGTTCTGGCCCTCCTCCTCACCCCCATGGCCCAGGAGGCCTGGCTCCTGTGGGCCACGGGGCTCCTCTGGGGCCTGTCCATGTCCACTCTCTACCCGGGCCTCATGACCTACGCCAGCCGCATCGCCCTCCCGGGACGGGAGGCCCGGGCCCTTTCCTTCACCCTCACCCTGGTGATGCCCTGGGTGGGGATCGGCCTCGTGGGGGTGGGCCAGGTGGCCCAGCGCCATCCCGAGGTGGGCCTCCAGCTCCTCCTTTGGGGCCAGGCCCTGGCCTTGGGCCTCACCTTGAGCCTCTTCCGCTTCCGCATCCCCGTGCCGCCGCCGAGCCGGGAGCGCTACCCCCTCTTTCGCCTCCTCCTCTTTTTGCCCGCCGCCTTCGGCCAGACCTTCGCCCCGGGGCTCGTCTCCCTCTTCCTCCTCCGCTTCGCCAAGGAAAGGTTGGGCCTCGAGCCCCTCCAGCTAGGCGCCATCCTCCTTTTAGGAGGGGGACTCGCCTTCGGGCTCCTCCCCTTCACCGGGCGCTTGGTGGACCGGAGGGGCTACCGGCTGGCCCTGGTGGCTGGGCTCGGCCTCTTGGGCCTGGCCATGGGGCGGCTGGCCTTCGCCCCCTCCTTGGGGGAGGTGGCCCTCCTGGCCCTCTTGGCCGGGGTGGGCTTCAGCCTCTTCATGCCCGGCTGGAACGGTTTCCTGGCCAAAAACCTGCCCCAGGAAAACCGCGGCGCCATCTGGGGTACCCTGATGACCGTGGAGGGCCTAGGGGTAGCCTTGGGGCCTGTGGCGGGAGGGGCTTTGTGGGAAGGCTTCGGCCTCCACGCCCCCTTCCTCGCAGGCGGGGCCATTTTCCTACTCCTGAGCCTCTTCTACGCCCTTTCCCTGGGGAGGGGTAGATGGAACTAGCCCTTGGCCTTATCCTCCTTCTCTACGGCCTGGCCGACCTTCTCTTCCGCTTCCTGGGCCTCGGAGCCTACGCCCACGGTTCCAGGCGGGAGACCAAGGTGGCCCTCACCTTTGACGACGGCCCCTCGGAACGCACGGAGGCCCTCCTTGCCCTCCTCGCGCGGCACGGGGTCAAGGCCACCTTCTTCCTCACCGGGGAAAAGGCCAAGGCCAGGCCGGACCTGGTGGAGCGCATCCGGAGAGAGGGGCACCAGTTGGAAGACCACGGGGAGTGGCACACCCCCTGGAGGCTCCTCCTTCCCTGGCTGGAGTGGCGCCACATGGCGCAAAACCCAGGCCGCTACTACCGCCCACCCCACGGCCTCCACACCCCCTTTACCCGGCTTTTCGCCCGGCTTTTGGGGAAGCGCCTCGCCCTTTGGGACCTGGAGGGCAAGGACTGGCTTCCCCTGCCCCCTGAGGCCTTGGCGGAACGGCTTCTTTACTACCTGCGCCCTGGGTCCATCGTCCTCCTCCACGACGGGCCAGAGCGCACCCTGAGGCTCCTGGAGCGGGCCCTGCCGGAGATGCTGCGCTTGGGGTACCGGCCCACCACCTTGGACGACCTCGCCCCCTTGCCCCTCACCCCCAGGCTGGCCCTCATCCGGGGCCTCCAGGGGTTTGAGGAGCGCTACAACGCCAAGCGCCGGGTGGCCCGGGCGGGTTACGGCCCCTTCGACCTCTTCCGCCTGGAGAAAAAGCCCTTTCCGGGCCCCGACCTCCCCGGCCTACCCCGGGGCGTGCCCGCCTTCGAGCTCCACCTGGAAAGCCAGCGGCTCATGGAGCTCGCCCTCTTTGAGGCGGTCCGCCACCTGCGGCGAAGCCTGGGGAAGGTGGCCGAGAAGGTGGCCGAAGACCCCGAGGTGCGCCTGGTCTACGGGTACACCTACCTGGCGGACGGGGGAAGGATCCTGGGCCTCAAGACTGCGGACCTCCCCTTCTGGCCGAGGCTCGTGGCGGGGCTTGCCAGCGCCTGGTTCCTTTGGCTGTACCAAGGGGAGCTTCCCAAGCGGAAAAGGCCCCCGGCCCGGATGGCCTACCTCAGCCGGGAGGAGCTCCTCGCGCTATACCCACCGTCCACTCCCGCTTCCCCACCCCTGGCACCCGGTGCAGGGCAAAGCCCGCCTCCCGAAGGGCCCGCCTGAAGGCGCTTTGGGCGGAGTAGGTGGCAAGCCTCCCGCCCGGCTTTAGGCTTTGCCGGAGCTTTAGGAGGACGGGAAGGAACCAGGCCTCGGGGTTGGCCCTGGGGCTAAAGGGGTCCAGGTAGACCGCCGTGGCCCAGCGGGAGGGGAGGGCCACCTCCCGCACGTCCGCGAAGAGGAGGCGAAGCTCTCCCCAGGGCCCTTGGAAGCGAGGAATAGGCCAGACCCGGAGGAGCTGGGCGAAGACCCTCTCCGCCCGGGGAAGGGGAAGGGCGATCCCCGCCAGGACCTCCTTGGGCAAGGGCTCCTTCTCCACCGCCAGGTAGGAAAGCCGCACCCCCCGCAAGAGGGCGCTTTCCAGGGCCACCCGGAAGTTCACCCCGAGGCCAAAGCCCACCTCCAAGACCCTGGGGGCGGGGTGAAGGTGGGTGAGGGTCTTCTCCAGGTAGAGCCTCCGGGCCTGGAGGAGGGCGCCCTGCCTCGGGTGGTAGGCCTCCCCATACCCAGGGTGGACAAGGGTGGGGGTGCCGTCTTGGGTGAGAAGAAGCTCCATCTTTGGCTAGAATACCCCCCATGGAGCTCACCCTCTTGGACAAGCTTTCGGGAACCCTGGCGAACGCCGCCACCGTGGCCCTGGGCACGGGGCTTGGCCTCCTCCTTCGGGGCCGGCTTCCCGAGAGGATGGCCCGCATCCTGGTGCAGGGGGTGGGGCTCACCACCCTCTTCATCGGGCTCTCCATGGCCCAGGCCCTGGGGAAGGCCAAGGGGGGGGTCGTGGACGGGGTGGTCCTGGGGCTCGTGGCCCTGGTGCTGGGGGGGCTTTTGGGAGAGTGGTGGCGGCTGGAGGAGGGCCTCGAGGCCCTCGGGGAGAAGATCAAACAGGCGGTGCGGGGCGGGGGGAGCTTCACCGAGGGCTTCGTGGCGGCGAGCCTCCTCTTCTGCGTGGGGCCCATGACCCTTTTGGGCTCCATCCAAAACGGCCTCACGGGGGACGCCAGCCTCCTCCTCCTCAAGGCCACCCTGGACGGCCTCTCCTCCATCGCCCTCACCAGCTCCTTCGGGGTGGGGGTGGGCTTCAGCGTCCTGGTGATCCTCCTCTACCAGGGGGGGGTGGCCCTCCTCGCCGGCGCCTTGAGCCAGGCCCTCCCCGACCCCGCCCAGGACCCCAGGGTCCTCCTCCTCACGGGGGTGGGGGGGCTCATGGTGCTGGGGGTGGGGATCAACCTCCTGGGCCTCACGCGGGTGCGGGTGGCCTCCTTCCTCCCCGCCCTCCTCCTCGCCCCCCTGGTCTGGGTCTTGGCGGACCGGCTGAGCTAAGATAGCCCCCATGGAGCTTTCGCCCGAGCTCTTGCGCAAGCTGGAGGCCCTGGCCCAGATCCCCCTGGCCCCAGAGGAGGAAGCCCTTCTCCTGGAGGACCTAAGGCGCCTCCTGGACTTCGTGGACGCCCTGCCCCGGGTGGAGGCGGAGGAAGCGGAGGAGGCCTCAGGCCGCCTGCGGGAGGACGTGCCCAAGCCCTCCTTCTCCCAGGCCGAGGCCCTCTTTGCGGCCCCCGAGACCGAGGACGGCTTCTTCCGGGTGCCCCCGGTGCTGGAGTAGCCATGGTGGACCTGAAAGCCCTCCGGCAAAACCCCGAAGTCTACCAGGAGGCCATCCGCCTGAAGGGGGTGGACCTGGACCTAAAGGCCCTCCTCCTCCTGGACCGGGAGGTCCAGGACTTGAAGAAGCGCCTCCAGGAGGTCCAGACGGAGCGCAACCAGGTGGCCAAGCGGGTCCCCAAGGCCCCCCCGGAGGAGAAGGAGGCCCTCATCGCCCGGGGGAAGGCCCTTGGGGAGGAAGCGAAACGCCTGGAGGAGGCCCTGAGGGAAAAGGAGGCCCGGCTTCAGGACCTGCTCCTCCAGGTCCCCCTTCCCCCCTGGCCCGGGGCGCCCGTGGGGGGCGAGGAGGCGAACCGGGAGATCAAGCGGGTGGGCGACCCGCCCGCTTTCCCCTTCCCTCCTTTGGACCACGTGGCCCTCATGGAGAAGAACGGCTGGTGGGAGCCCAGGATCAGCCAGGTATCGGGAAGCCGCTCCTACGCCCTAAGAGGGGACCTGGCCCTTTACGAGCTATCCCTCCTCCGCTTCGCCATGGACTTCATGGCGAAAAGGGGCTTTCTCCCCCTGACCCTCCCCTCCTACGCCCGGGAGAAGGCCTTCGTGGGCACCGGCCACTTCCCCGCCGCCCGGGACCAGGTCTGGGCCATCGCCGAAACCGACCTCTACCTCACGGGCACCGCCGAGGTGGTCTTGAACGCCCTCCACTCCGGGGAGATCCTCCCCCATGAGGCCCTTCCCCTACGCTACGCCGGCTACGCCCCGGCCTTCCGCTCGGAGGCGGGAAGCTTTGGCAAGGACGTGCGGGGGCTTCTTAGGGTCCACCAGTTCCACAAGGTGGAGCAGTACGTCCTCACCGAGGCAAGCCTTCAGGCCTCCGACCGGGCCTTCCAGGAACTTCTGGAAAACGCCGAGGAGATCCTGCGGCTTCTGGAACTCCCCTACCGCCTCGTGGAGGTGGCCACGGGGGACATGGGCCCGGGGAAGTGGCGGCAGGTGGACCTCGAGGTCTACCTGCCCTCGGAGGGGCGCTACCGGGAGACCCACTCCTGCTCGGCCCTTCTGGACTGGCAGGCCAGGCGGGCGGACCTCCGCTACCGCGACCCCGAAGGCCGGGTGCGCTACGCCTACACCCTGAACAACACCGCCCTCGCCACCCCCAGGATCCTCGCCATGCTCCTGGAAAACCACCAGCTCCCGGACGGCCGGGTGCGGGTCCCCGAGGCCCTTATCCCCTACATGGGCAAGGAGGTGCTGGAACCGTGCGGATAGAGGCGGCGGAGTTAAGGGTTTTGGAGCTTCCCCTGAAGTTCCGCTTTGAGACGAGCTTCGGGGTGCAGACCAAGAGGACCATCCTCCTCCTGAGGCTCTTCGGGGAAGGCCTGGAGGGCCTGGGGGAAGGGGTGATGGAGCGCCTTCCCCTCTACCGGGAAGAAACCGTGGAAGGCGCCCGGTACCTCCTCCAGGAGGTCTTCCTGCCCAGGGTCCTGGGGCGGGACCTCCCCAACCCCGAGGCCCTCAGGGAGGCCCTCTCCCCCTTCCGGGGCAACCCCATGGCCAAGGCCCTCTTAGAGATGGCCTTCTTTGACCTCTGGGCCAAGGCCTTGGGGAAACCCCTCTGGCAGGTCCTGGGCGGGGTGAGAAGGGCGGTGGAGGTGGGGGTCTCCCTAGGCATCCAGCCCTCGGTGGAGGACACGCTAAGGGCGGTGGAGAGGCACCTCGAGGAGGGGTACCGCCGCATCAAGCTCAAGATCAAGCCGGGCTGGGACTACGAGGTCCTGAAGGCGGTGCGAGAGGCCTTCCCCGAGGCCACCCTCACCGCCGACGCCAACAGCGCCTACCGCCTCGCCGACCTCGCCCGGCTCAAGCGCCTGGACGAGCTCCGGCTGGACTACATAGAGCAGCCCCTGGCCTACGACGACCTCCTGGACCACGCCAAGCTCCAAAGGGAACTCTCCACCCCCATCTGCCTGGACGAGAGCCTCACTTCCGCGGAGAAGGCGAGGAAGGCCATTGAGCTTGGGGCGGGCCGGGTCTTCAACGTCAAGCCCGCCCGCCTTGGCGGCCACGGGGAAAGCCTCCGGGTGCACGCCCTGGCCCAAAGCGCCGGGATCCCCCTCTGGATGGGGGGGATGCTGGAGGCGGGGGTGGGGAGGGCCCACAACCTCCACCTGGCCACCCTTCCCGGCTTCACCAAGCCCGGGGACGTGAGCTCGGCGAGCCGCTACTGGGAGGAGGACATCGTGGAGGAGGCCCTCGAGGCCAAGGACGGCCTCATGCCCGTGCCGGAAGGAGTGGGCATCGGGGTCCACCTGAAGCTTGCCTTCGTGGAGCGGGTCACGCTATGGCAGAGGTACATGTCCGCGAGCTGAGGGGCTGGGAAGAGATGGAGGCGGTGGTGGCCCTCCAGCGGGAGGTCTGGGGGCGCTCGGAAAGCGACCTGGTGCCCAGGGGCCTCCTCATCGCCGTCCAGGACGAGGGGGGGCTCGTGGCCGGGGCCTTCGCGGAGGGGAGGATGGTGGGCTTCGTCTTCGGCTTCCCCACCAAGGACCCCGCCCTCCACCACTCCCACATGCTGGGCGTCCTGGAGGCCTACAGGGGCACGGGGGCGGCCCTCCTCCTCAAGCGCTTCCAAAGGGACTGGTGCTTGAGCCACGGGGTGCGCAAGGTGGTCTGGACCTTTGACCCCATGCGGGGGGTGAACGCCAACTTCAACCTGCGGAAGCTCGGGGCCACGGCCAGGACCTACCTCCCCGACCACTACGGCCCCATGTCCGGCATCAACGCCGGGGCCCCCTCGGACCGGCTCCTCGCCGAGTGGGACCTCCTCTCCGAACGGGTCTACGCCCGGCTCTACGCCCCCCCGCCCGAGCCCGAGGCGGCGGGCCTCCCCCAGGTGAACCGGGTGGAGGGGGAGGTGCCCCTCGAGGCGAGGCTGGACCTCGAGGCCGAGAGGCTCCTCTTCCAGATCCCCGAGGACTGGGGAAGGATCCTCCGGGAAGACCCCGCCCTCGCCCTAAAGTGGCGGGAGCACAGCCGCCTGGTCCTCCCCCACTACTTCGCCCGGGGCTTTCGCCTGGTGGACTTCCTCCGCCACCCCAACCGGTATGTCCTGGCTAAGGACTGAGCTCTGGACCGCCGAGGTGGTCTACACCGGCTTCGGCACCCCCATGCTCCGGGGGGCCTTGGCGGTGCAGGGAGGATTCGTGGTGGGCCAGGGGAGCCTGGAGGAGCTAAGGGCCCGCTTTCCCCAGGCGGAGGTGGTCCACAAGGGCCTTGCCCTCCTCCCGCCCCCGGTGAACGCCCACACCCACCTGGACCTCTCCCTCCTCCCCCTCTACCAGGGGCCCTTCGCGGGCTTTTTGTCCCACGTGGTGGCCCACCGGGAAAGGCGGGGCCTCGAGGGGGCGAGAAGGGGCCTGGAGGAGCTCTTGGCCTCGGGAACAGGGGCCTTCGCCGACATCGTCTTCAAGGACGAGGTGATGGACTTTCTCCTCGAGGAAAGCCCCCTCCCCGGGGTGGCCTTCTACGAGGTCTTCGCCCCGGAGCCTTCCCTGGCGGAGGAGGTCTTCCAGGCGGTGCGGCGGAAGGTGGAGGCCTGGCGGAGGCGGGAGGGCAGGGTGAAGGTGGGCCTCTCCCCCCACGCCCCCTACTCCGTGAGCCCCCCCCTTCTCAAGCGGCTTGCCGGGTGGGCCAAGGCCGAGGGAATCCCCCTCATGGTCCACGCGGCGGAAAGCCTCGAGGAGGTGGCCTTTCTCCGGGAGGGAAGGGGTCCCTTGGCGGCCCTTTACCGCCGCTTCGCCAAGACCCCCTGGACCCCCCCGGGCACCACCCCCCTTCGCCACCTCCACGCCCTGGGGGTCCTGGGACCCACCACCCTCCTCGTCCACGGGGTCCAGGTGGACGAGGAGGAGGTGAGGCTTCTGGCGGAAACGGGGACCAAGGTGGTCCTCTGCCCCCGGTCCAATCGGAACCTGGAGGTGGGGGAGGCTCCCCTCGCCCTCTACGCCAAGCACGGGGTGGAACTCGCCCTGGGCACGGACTCCCGGGGCTCAAGCCCTGACCTGGACGTGAAGAACGAGGCCCGCTTCCTCTGGGGCCGGGCGGAGCCCCGCCTCCTGGTGCGGGCCCTTACCCGGGGGGGGTACCGGGCCTTGGGCCTTCCCACCCCCCGGCTCGCCCGGGGCACCCCCGTCTCTTTGGTACACTCCCTCTGATGCGGCCCCGCCCGCCCAACCCCTTCCCTACCCTCTGGGACGAGGGCATGCGCCACCTGGGACCCCTCATCCTCTACAGCGCCTTCACAGGGGCCCTGGCGGGGTTTGGGGTGGCCCTTCTCAACCTGGCCCTCCGGGCCTTGGGCCAGCCTCTAGGGCTGCTCTTTGGCTACCTGCCGCCGGAAGCCCCCGGGGAAGGGGGGCTTCTGCAGGCCTTCACCGGGCCCGGCCTTTGGCCCCTGGCCTTCCTCCTTCCCCCCCTCTTCGCCCTGACCAGTCTCCTGGGCACCGGCCAGGGGCTTTCCGCCCTCCTCCTTCTGGCCCGGGAAGGGCGGCAAGCCCCCAGGCTCGCCCACCCCCGGGCGGTCCTGGGAGGGGTGCTGCAGCTCGCCCTCTATTCCCCCCTCGGGCGGGAGGGGCCCTTCGGCGTCCTCGGCCTCTGGCTGGGGAGCGCCCTGGACCGCCGCTTCCCCCGGGTGGGCGGGGGGCTGGCCTTTGCCGGGCTGGCCGCCGGGCTAGGGGCCGCCTTCCACGCCCCCGTGGCGGGGGCCCTTCTGGCCACGGAGATCCTCTACCGCAGCCTCCTCCTGGAGGCCCGGGCCCTCACCCCGGCCCTCATCGGAGCCCTTTCCGGGTTCGCCGTGTACGGGGCCTTCTTCGGCTACGTCCCCCTTCTCCCCTTCCGGGTGGAGGTGGGCCTCGAGGCCCTGCCCGCAGGCGTGCTCACCGGCCTCCTGGCGGCCCTCCTCGCCGCCTCCTTGACGGAGGGAAGCCGCCTCTTGGAAAAGTGGCTCAAACCCCTGGCTTTTCCCCTCAGGCATGGGCTTCTCGGTCTCGCCCTGGGCCTAAGCCTCCTCCTCCTGCCCGAGGCCCTGGGCACGGGCCTCGGCTGGGTGGCAGTGGCCACCACCCCTCTCTTCTCCTCCCCGGCCCTCCTCTACCTCCTCTGGGCCAAGCTTCTCCTCCTCCTCTTGGCCCAAGGGGCGCGGGCCTACGGAGGGCCCTACACCCCGGCCCTGGTCCTGGGAGGGCTTTTGGGGGCCTTCCTGGCCCGCCTCTCGGGGCCTTTGGCCCTACCCCCGGAAGCCCTGGCCTTGGCCGGAGGAAGCGCGGTTCTGGCCGGGGTGGCCCGGGCTCCCTTCGCCGCCACGGTGCTGGCCGCCGAGTGGGGGGGGTACGCCACCCTGCCCCTGGTCCTGCCCGCCGTCCTCCTGGCCTACGCCCTAAGCCCCTCCCACCCCGGGACGGAGGGCCTCAAGGAAGCCCTGGCCACGCCGGAGGCGAATCCGTCTGGAACGCCTCCGCAAAGGGAACCCCCGCCTCTTGCCCAAGAAGGCGGCGCCGAGCCCGGAAGTCCTCGAGGCTGAAGGACCACCGGTAAAACGCTCGGTAAAAGCCAAACACCGCCTCCGCCACCTCCATCGTCTCCTGGACGTTCACGTAGACCCAAGGCCGAAGGAGCTCCCGCCTGGGGTAGTGGTAGAGGCGAAGGGGCTTTCTGTGGGCTTCCCCCACCAGCTTGGGGATCCGGCAGAGCTTCATGGCGGAGAGGACCGCCCGGTGGGTGGCCCGGTGGTCGGGGTGGACGTCCAGGGGGTCCCAGGTGATCACCGCATCGGGCCGGAACTCGGCCATGAGCCGGGCCAGGGCCAGGGCCTCCTCCCGCCCGCCGGTGAGGAAGGTGTCTTGGAAGGGAAGAAAACGGTGCTCGGCCCCGATGAGGCCCGCCACGTGGGCCCCATGCTCCTCCCGCACCCGGGCCACCTCCAGAGGGGAGGCCTCGCCGAACTGGCTGGCAAACTCCCCCTTTGTCATCCAGACCAGCAGCACCCGGTCCCCCTTGCGGGCGTGCAAGGCCAGGGTGCCCGCGGCGCCGATCTCGTCGTCGGGGTGGGCGAAGACCGCCATCAGGTTCATGCCGTCAAGTCTACCCAACTTGCTCCCCGAGGGAGAACCCTTTAGGATAGGGCCTAACCATGGTTCGCGGCATTCGCGGCGCCATCACGGTAGAGGAGGACACGCCGGAGGCCATTCACCAGGCCACCCGGGAGCTTCTCTTGAGGATGTTGGAGGCCAATGGCATCCAAAGCTACGAGGAGCTCGCCGCCGTCATCTTCACCGTGACCGAGGACCTCACCTCCGCCTTCCCCGCCGAGGCCGCAAGGCAAATCGGCATGCACCGGGTCCCCCTCCTCTCCGCCCGGGAGGTGCCGGTGCCGGGGAGCCTCCCCCGGGTCATCCGCGTCCTCGCCCTCTGGAACACCGACACCTCCCAGGACCGGGTGCGCCACGTCTACCTGAGGGAGGCGGTGCGGTTAAGGCCGGACCTGGAAAGCGCGCAATAATACCACCCCATGCTGGCCCAAGCCAGCATGGGGGCCCCGGCCAAAAAGGCCCGAAGGGCTTTTGTACTTGGGCTTGGGCGAAGGATTCACGCCAAAAGAGGCATTAAAACCCCAGGACCTCGGCCCAAGGCGTGGGCGCCTTGGGGGTCACGTAGCCCGTGTCCATCTGGGCAAGCTGGAGGCGGCCCGAGTACTCCTCGTTCACCGCATGCCAGTAGGTGTACTCCTCGATCACCCAGATCCCCGACTCCCGGGCCCCGTTGCCGCTGGCCTTCACCCCGCCGAAGGGCAGGTGGGCCTCCGCCCCCACGGTGGTGTTGTTGACGCTGGTCATCCCGGCGCGGATGCCCACCTTGAAGAGGTAGGCCCAGTGGCGGTGGTGGGTGTAGATGGCGCTGGAAAGGCCGTAAGGGGTGCTGTTGGCCACCTCTATGGCCTCCTCTATCCCGTCCACCTTCACCAGGTTGATGGTGGGGCCGAAGATCTCCTCCTGGAACTGGCGCATGCCGGGCCGGGCCTCCCAGACCGTGGGCCAGCCATATAGCCCCGCCTCGGGGTCGCCCAGGAAATGGGGGTAAGGGTTCTCCCGGCCGATGCGCCCCCGGCCCAGAAGCAAGGTGGCCCCGTCCTCCTTCCCCCAGGCGTAATGCTCTAGCCAGCGCTGGAAGAGCCTTTCGTTGATGAAGGGACCGTAGGTGACCTCGGGATGGAGGAGGGGGTTCCCTACCCGGGTGGCCTCCGCCCTCTCCAGGAAGCGGCGCTTGAACTCCTCGTAGATGGGGGCGTCCACCAGGATGTTCCCCGCCGAGGTGCACCGCTGCCCCCCGGTGGCAAAGGCGCTCCACCAGGCCCCCTCCACGGCGAGGTCCAGGTCGGCGTCCCGCATGACCACCAGGGGGTTCTTCCCGCCCAGCTCCAGGGTGGGCCGGATGAGGTTCCTCCCCGCCACCTCCCCGATCCAGCGGCCCACCTTGGTGGAACCGGTGAAGGCGAACTTGTTGAAAAGCCCCTCGTCCATGAGCTCCACCAGCCACTGCCCGGTGGAGTCCTTGCCCCCGCCGAAGACCAGGTTGATCACCCCAGGGGGAAGACCCGCCTCCTCAAAGAGCTTGACGAAGATGTAGGAGAGGGCCGGGGAGTCGTCGGAGGGCTTCCACACCACCGCGTTGCCGGTGAGCACGGCCGGGATGAGCTTCCAGCTGGGCACGGCGATGGGGAAGTTGCCGGCGGTGATCATCCCCACCACCCCGAGGGGCCTGCGGAAGGTGAAGAGCTCCTTATCCCGCATCTCGCTGGGCACGGTCTGGCCGTAGAGCCTCCGCCCCTCCGAGGCGAAGAAGATGGCGGTGTCTATGGCTTCCTGCACGTCCCCCGCGGCCTCCTTGAAGGTCTTCCCCACCTCCCGCACCATGAGGCGGGTGAGGGTGGGCTTCTCCCGCTCCAGGATCTTGGCCAGGTTGAAGAGGACCTGCCCCCGCACCGGGGCGGGGGTGCGGCTCCACTCGGCGAAGGCCTCCCGGGCCTTCAGGGCCGCCTTGCGCAGGGTGTCCTTGGTGCCCTCGGGAAAGCGGGCCACCAGGTCCTCGAGGTCCGAGGGGTTGCGGCGCTCCAGGGGCCTCCCCTCAAAGACCTCCTCGCCGCCGATGAGGTGGCCGAGCTCCAGGGCGTTGCCGTACTTGCTGGCAAAAGCCTTCATGACGACCTCCACCCGGGATTTTACCCCGGCCCTCCCCCATCAACCGAACTTGGCCTTGAGGGCCCTGAGGGTAGCAGGAGGCACCAGCTTGGACACGTCCCCCCCGTAGCGGGCGATCTCCTTGACCATGGTGCTGGAGACGAAAGAGTAGCGGGTGGCGGCCAGGATGAAGAGGGTTTCCAGTCCGGGAAGAAGCTGGCGGTTCAGGTGGGCCATCTGCAGCTCGTACTCGTAGTCGGAGACCGCCCGGAGGCCCTTGACGATGGCCTGGGCCCCCACCCGCTTGACGAAGTCCACCAGGAGGCCGGAAAAGGTGGCGGCCTCCACGTTCTTGAGGTGGGCCGTGGCCTCGCGGATGATCTGGAGGCGCTCCTCGGCGCTAAAGAGGTACTGGCCCCGCTTGTTGGGGTTTTCCAGAACGGCCACCGTGACCCGGTCAAAGAGGCGGCTCGCCCGCTGGATCACGTCCAGGTGGCCGTTGGTGAGGGGGTCAAAGCTTCCCGGATAGACCACGTGCATCTAGACCTCCACCAGGGTGAGGGCGTTTTCCCCGTAAACCCGGCGCTCCCCCAAGGGCAGGTAAAGCTCCTTGGGGTGCTGCAGGATGTAGAGCCCTCCCTTCTCCACCAGGCCGCTTTGCAAAAGGGCCTGGAAGGCGGCCACCAGGTCCATGGAGTACGGGGGGGCCATGAAGGCCACGGTGTAGCGCTCCCCCCTGGCCTGGGCCTCGGGAAGGAAGACCTCCACCGGCAGGGGAAGGATGCGCACGGGAAGGCCGGTACGGCGGGCGTTTTCCTTAAGGAGGGCGATGGCCTCGGGGTCCTTCTCCACCAGGGTGGTCTCAAAGCCCTCGCTGGCCGCCTCCAGCCCCACCGCCCCGCTCCCGGCGTAGAGGTCCAAAAACCGCCCCCGCCTCGGGTAACGGAGGCGGAGGTAGTCCAATAGGGCCTTCCGCAGGCGCACCGGGGAAGGGCGCGCCGAGGCGGGAACCTTCAAGGGCACGCCCTTGGCCTTGCCGCCTAGGATCCTCAGCACGCCTCTTAGCTTAAAGCTCCTGGACCAGCTGGGCCAGGCGGAGGAGGCCCTGGTCCAGGGTCTCCAGGGTAAGGAGGATGTCCAGATGGGCCAGGGTGCTGGCCCGGCTTTCCGTGAGGCCGGCCTCGAGGCGGTGCAGGTGGGCCCGCCTCAGGCTTTGGAAGTACTCCCGCAGGTCTTCCTTCAGCACCTCCTCGGCCAGGGCCTTTTCCCCGGTGGCCAGAGCCGCTCCCAAACGCTCCATCCGGGCGAGGAGGCGGCCCAGGGCCTGGAGGAGCTCCTCCTTGCCCTCCTGGCTGAAGCGGAGGCCCTGGCCCCAAAGCCTTTCCCCCTGGCGCACCACCCGGCGCACCAGGTCCCCCAGCTGTTCCAGCTCGCTGGCGGCCATGAAGAGCTTCACCGCCTTCTCCTCCCGGGTGCGGCTCGCGAGTTCCGAGGTGTAAAGCACCAACTCCCGGGTGAGGGCGTCCACCTTCTCCTCCAAGGCCTGCAAGGAGGCCTCACCCCCCTCCTCCTGCGCCAGGACCCGGATGGCCTGGACCAGCATCCCCCGCACGGCGTCCGCCACCCGGGCAAGCTCCCGCCGGGCCAGGGCCAGGGCCAGAAGGGGCGAGTCCAGCGCCTCCCAGCGCAGGTACTTGGGAACCACCTTGCGCCGAGGAAAAAGGCCCTCGGCCAAGGCGGCGTATACCCCGCTCAGGGGCCAGTAGAGAAGGGCATAGAGAAGGTGGCTAAAGAGGTGCCAAAGAAGGGCGTTCCCGGCCCCGTAGGCCGCCAGGGGTAGGAGGAGGAGGGAAAGGAGAAGGCGATGCACAAAGAGGGGAAGGGCAAGCCGGAGCGCCTCTTCCCGGCCCGCCAAAGCCGCCCAGAACAGGGTGGCGGTGGTGCCCACCCCGGCCCCCAGCACCAGGCCCACGGCCACCCCGGTACCCATCTGGCCCGAGAGAAGAAGGCCTAAGGCGGCCACCGCGTTGGCCGAGCCCAAAACCCCCCCTAGGAGGAGGCCCAGCCCGTAGGCGGCCAGGGGGGTGGCCACCCTTTCCCCCAGGGCTAGCCAGGGCTCCACCCCCGCCGCCATCTCCCCGAAACCCAGGAAGAGGAGGCCAAGGCCCAGGGCCAGGAAACCCGCCCTGCACCAGGCGGGCACCAGGTAAAGGACAAGGCCCAGGGCCAGAAAAACCTCCCGCACCCCTTCCTTGGCCAAGGCCAGAAGCCCCACCCACACCCCCGCCCCGGCGGTGGCCGCCAAGGAGAGGAGGGCCGCCTGGGCGTGGGCCAGCACCCCCACCTCCAGAAGGGCCAGGGCCAGAAGCCCAAGCCCCGAGCCGCTCCCCGAGAGGGCCCCCAGGAGAAGGCCGTAGGCCAGCGCCGCCGCGGGCGAACCCAAGACCCGGGCCAGGAGACGGCGGCGCCCCTTCCAGCCGGAAAGGGCCTCGGAGACCAGGTGGAGGCCCAGAAAGAAAAGGGCCAGGCCCGCAAGGAGGCGCACGGGGAAAGTATAACGAGAAGCCGGCCCGAAGGCCGGCCGGTGGTCGGGGAGACTGGATTTGAACCAGCGACCCCCTCGTCCCGAACGAGGTGCGCTACCGGGCTGCGCTACTCCCCGTAGCGGAGTCCAGTATAGGGGAGAAAGGCCCAAAGGTCAAAGGGGTTGACACCCTCCCGAGGTTTTCCTACACTAGCTCCTAACCGCGCCGGGGCGCGGCGAAAACCAGCCCGTTCTCTTATCCAGAGCGGTGGAGGGTACGGCCCTGTGAAACCGCGGCAACCTCCCGCCCCTTCCGTTCCATGGCCGGACGCGGGCGGGGCTGGTGCCAAGGCCGGCCCGGGCGGGGGAAACGCCCGGGGACGATAAGAGAGGGGGGTAAGCGCCACGCCCAACCCCTTCTTGGCGAGAGAACGGTCTTGCCGGGAAGGGGCTTTTTACGGCCCCTTCCAAGGCCAAGCGCCCCAGGGCGGGTCTTTGGAAAGGAGGCCGTATGCGTTTTGAGACCCTACAGCTCCACGCGGGCTACGAGCCCGAGCCCACCACCCTTAGCCGCCAGGTCCCCATCTACCCCACCACGAGCTACGTCTTCCAAAGCCCCGAGCACGCCGCCAACCTCTTCGCCCTCAAGGAGTTCGGGAACATCTACTCCCGCATCATGAACCCCACGGTGGAGGTGTTGGAGAAGCGCTTGGCGGCCCTGGAGGGGGGAAAGGCCGCCCTCGCCACCTCTAGCGGCCACGCCGCCCAGTTCCTGGCCCTCACCACCCTGGCCCAGGCGGGGGACAACCTCGTCTCCACCCCCAACCTCTACGGGGGCACCTTCAACCAGTTCAAGGTAACCCTAAAAAGGCTCGGCATAGAGGTGCGCTTCACCTCCCGCGAGGAGCGCCCCGAGGAGTTCCTGGCCCTCACCGACGAGAGGACCCAGGCCTGGTGGGTGGAGTCCATCGGGAACCCGGCCTTGAACATCCCCGACCTCGAGGCCCTGGCCCAGGCCGCCCGGGACAAGGGGGTGGCCCTCATCGTGGACAACACCTTCGGCATGGGGGGCTACCTCCTAAGGCCCCTGGAGTGGGGCGCCGCCTTGGTCACCCACTCCCTCACCAAGTGGGTGGGGGGGCACGGGGCGGTGATCGCCGGGGGCATCGTGGACGGGGGGAACTTCCCCTGGGATAACGGCCGCTACCCCTTGCTCACCGAGCCCCAGCCCGGCTACCACGGCCTAAGGCTCACCGAGGCCTTCGGGGAGCTGGCCTTCATCGTCAAGGCCCGGGTGGACGGCCTCCGCGACCAGGGGCAGGCCCTGGGGCCCTTCGAGGCCTGGGTGGTCCTCCTGGGCATGGAAACCCTCTCCTTGCGGGCCGAGCGCCACGTGGAAAACACCCTGCACCTCGCCCACTGGCTTCTGGAACGGCCCCAGGTGGCCTGGGTAAACTACCCCGGGCTGGAGGGCCATCCCCACTACGAAAGGGCCCAGAAGTACTTCAAGGGAAAGCCGGGTGCCGTCCTCACCTTCGGCCTAAAAGGCGGGTACGAGGCGGCCAAGCGCTTCATCTCCCGGCTCAAGCTCATCTCCCACCTGGCCAACGTGGGGGACACCCGCACCCTGGCCATCCACCCCGCCTCCACCACCCACTCCCAGCTCTCCCCCGAGGAGCAGGCCCAGGCCGGGGTCCTACCGGAGATGGTGCGGCTTAGCGTGGGCCTGGAGCACGTGGAGGACCTAAAAGCCGAGCTGGAGGAGGCCCTGGCATGAGCGAGATCGCCCTGGAGGCCTGGGGAGAGCACGAAGCCCTCCTCCTCAAGCCCCCCCGCTCCCCCCTCTCCATCCCCCCGCCCAAGCCCCGCACCGCCGTGCTCTTTCCCAGGCGGGAAGGCTTCTACACGGAGCTCGGCGGGTACCTCCCTGAGGTGCGCCTCCGCTTTGAGACCTACGGGGCCCTCTCCCGCAAGCGGGACAACGCCGTCCTGGTCTTCCACGCCCTCACGGGGAGCGCCCACCTGGCGGGGACCTACGACGAGGAGACCTTCAGAAGCCTCTCCCCCTTGGAACAAGCCTTCGGGCGGGAAGGGTGGTGGGATGGCCTGGTGGGGCCCGGGCGGATCCTGGACCCCGCCCTCTACTACGTGGTCAGCGCCAACCACCTGGGAAGCTGCTACGGCTCCACCGGCCCCCTCTCCCTAAACCCCCGCACGGGCCGCCCCTACGGGAAGGACTTCCCCCCCCTCACCCTCCGCGACCTGGCCCGGGCCCAGGCCAGGCTTCTGGACCACCTGGGGGTGGAGAAGGCCACCCTCATTGGGGGAAGCCTCGGGGGGATGGTGGCCCTGGAGTTCGCCCTCATGTACCCGGAAAGGGTGAGGAAACTCGTGGTCCTCGCCGCCCCCGCCCGGCACGGCCCCTGGGCCCGGGCCTTCAACCACCTGGCCCGCCAGGCCATCCTGCAAGATCCCGAGTACCAAAGGGGCAACCCCGCCCCCAAGGGCCTGGCCCTGGCCCGGGGGATCGCCATGATGAGCTACCGGGCCCCCGAGGGGTTTGAGGCCCGCTGGGGCGCGGAGCCCGAGCTTGGGGAAACCTACCTGGACTACCAGGGGGAGAAGTTCCTCCGGCGCTTCCACGCCGAAAGCTACCTCGTCCTCTCCCGGGCCATGGACACCCACGACGTGGGCCGGGGCCGGGGGGGGGTGGAGGAGGCCCTGAAGCGCCTAAGGTCCATCCCCACCCTCTTCGTGGGGATCGACACCGACCTCCTCTACCCCGCCTGGGAGGTGCGGCAGGCGGCCAAAATGGCGGGGGCCCGCTACCGGGAAATCAAGAGCCCCCACGGGCACGACGCCTTCCTCATAGAGACCGACCAGGTGGAGGAGATCCTGGAGGGCTTCCTCCCCTAATACCCCTTTGGCGTGAATCCTTCGCCCAAGCGCGTGGTGCCGGGGCCCCCATGCCAGCGCAAGCCAGCAGGGGATGGCATTACTTCCCCACGCAGAAGTTCCGGAATACCCGGGCCACCACCTCCTCCGCCACCTCCTTGCCCGTGAGGAGGGCGAGGGCTTTGGCCGCCTCCTCCACGGCCAGGCCCATGAGGTCCTCGGGGAGGGAGAGGGCCTCCTCCAGGCGCTCCTTGGCCCGGAGGAGGGCCTCCACCTGGCGCTCGGTGAGGAGCACCTCTCCGCCTTCCCTCCCCAAAAGGGCCTCCTTCAGGGCCTCCTTGAGGCGGTCTAAGCCCTCCCCCGTGAGGCTGGAGACGGGGAGGAACTCCGGGTCCTCCCAGGCCGGGGGGAGGTCGCTCTTGGTGGCCACCTTCAGGGTCCTCTCCCAGGGTAAGGGGGGCGGGGCGGGCTTGGGCAGGGAGCGGTCCACCACGTAGAGGACCAGGTCGGCTTCCTCGGCGATCCTTAGGGCCCTCTCCACCCCCATCCTTTCCAGGGGGTCCTCCGTCTCCCGCACCCCGGCGGTGTCCACGGCCACCAGGGGGATGCCGAAAAGCTCCAGGGGGGCCTCGAGGTAGTCCCGGGTGGTGCCGGGGATGGGGGAAACGAGGGCCCGCTCGTAGCCCAAGAGGGCATTTAGAAGGGAGCTTTTCCCGGCGTTCGGGGCCCCGATGAGGGCAAGCCGCGCCCCTTTCTGCGCCAGGCGGGAGGCCCGGGCCTGGGCGAGGAGGGCCTCCACCTCGGCGAGGACCTCCCTCAGGGTCCTTTCCGCCTCCAGGGGCTCCACCCCTTCCTCCGGGTAGTCCAAAAGGGCCTGGACGTGGGCGAGGAGGTCCAAAAGCCGCCCCTCGAGCCCGGCGATCCTCCGGGAGAGCGCCCCCTCCAGCGCCCTCAGGGCCTGCCTTCTCGCAAGCTCCCCTTCCGCCTCAACGAGGGCCAAGACGGCCTCCGCCTGGGCCAGGTCCAGCTTGCCGTTCAGGTAGGCGCGAAAGGTGAACTCCCCGCGCCCGGCGGGCCTTACCCCTTCCGCCACCAGGACCTCCATCACCCGGCGGAGCACCGCCAAAGAGCCGTGGGTCTGGAACTCCACCAGGTCCTCTCCCGTGTAGGAGCGGGGAGCGCGGAAGACGAGGAGGAGGGCCTGGTCAATGGCCTCCCCTGTCCTGGGGTCCACCACCTCGCCCAGGGTGAAGCGCCCGCCCCCAAGGCGCCTCGGGTCCTTGCCCCGCCAGACCCTTGCGGCGATCTCCAAGGCGCCCTCCCCCGAAAGGCGCACCACCCCCACCGCCCCCTTCCCGGGCGGGGTGGCGATGGCGCAGATGGGGTCCTTGAGGTTCACGCCACGTCCACCTGGACCTCTTCCCGGATCACCTTCAAGGGCCGGCCCAGGTGCTCCTCCAAAAAAGCAAGCGCGTCCTGAAGGGCTTCTTCCGGGGTGAACCCGTACCCTTGAAGCTCCGGATAGTCCAAAAGCCGGGCCACGTAGGGCTCGTGCTCGCCCTCCAGCTCGGGATGGTACTCCACCAACACCTTAAGCCTCATCCTCAAGCCTCCCAATGGCCCTGAGCAAAACCTTTACGGCCTCGGGGTGAACGGGCTTGCTTCGCGGATGAGGTTCGTGGACGCTGACCACTAACCCGGTGGGATGCACAAACCTCCTCCTGCTACCCTTGCCCACGTGCAGGGAGAAGCCGTAAGCCTCGGCCAGGCGCAGGAAGTCTTCCCAGGAACACCTGGCGACCCGGGCGCGGACCCTGGCGAGAAGCTCCTCTCTCCCGCCCATTATAGGGCATCCTCTAGAGCCTCCAGGGTCCTTTCCACGTCCTCCTCCTTATGGGCCACGGAGAGGAAGGCCGCCTCAAAGTTGGAGGGGGGCCAATAAATGCCCCGGTCCAGGAGGCCGTGGAAGAAGCGCTTGAAGAGCTCCGTGTCCGTGCGCTTGGCGTCCTGGAAGGTGACCACGGGGCCCTCCGTGAAGAAGACGGTGATCATGGAGCCCACCCGGTTCACCGCGTGGGGGAGACCCTTCTCCCAGAGGACCTCCTTTAGGCCCCTTTCCAGCCTGGCTCCCAGGGCCTCTAGGTAGGTGTAATAGCCGGGGTTCTCCTCCAGGACCTCGAGGGTGGCAAGCCCTGCGGCCATGGCCAAGGGGTTCCCGGAAAGCGTCCCCGCCTGGTAAACGGGGCCCAGGGGGGCCACCTGCTCCATGACCTCCCGCCTCCCGGCGTAGGCCGCGGCGGGAAGCCCCCCGCCCAGGACCTTCCCCAGGGTGACGAGGTCGGGCTTGAGGCCGAGAAGCTCCGTGGCCCCCCCAAAGGCCAGGCGGAAGCCCGTCATCACCTCGTCGGCGATGAGGAGGACGCCGAACTCCCGGGCCTCGTGGAGGGCCTTTAGGAAGTCCTCCGTGGGGACCAGGACCCCGGCGTTCCCCACCACGGGCTCAAAGATGATGGCGGCGATCTCCTCCCCCCGCCGCTTCAGCACCTCCCGCAGGCCCTCGGGGTCGTTGTACTCCAGGACCAGGGTGAGCCTGGCGTACTCCTCGGGCACCCCGGCGGAGGAGGGGACGCCCAGGGTGAGGGCCCCTGAGCCTGCCTCCACCAGAAGGCCGTCCGCGTGGCCGTGGTAGTTCCCCCGGAACTTGACGATGTAGGGCCTATGGGTGTACCCCCGGGCAAGGCGGAGAGCCGACATGGTGGCCTCGGTCCCCGAGTTCACGAAGCGCACCAGGTCCGCGAAGGGGTAGGCCCGCTTGACCTTCTTCGCCAGGGCCACCTCCAGGGGGCTTGGCGCCCCGAAGGTGAGGCCCCTTTCCAGGGTCTCCCGCACCCGGGCGAGGACCCTGGGATGGGCGTGGCCCAGGATCAAAGGCCCCCAGCTCATCACGTAGTCCAGGTAGCGGTTCCCATCCACGTCCCAGACGTAGGCCCCCTCGCCCCGCACCAGGAAGGGCGGGGTGCCGCCCACGGCCTTGAAGGCCCTGACGGGGCTACTCACCCCGCCCGGGATGTGCCGCTTGGCCTCCTGAAAGTAAGCCTCGGAGATGGGCCGCTCCATGCCCCCCACTCTAGCGGCTTTCCCCCGGGAAAGGGTAGCCTCGGAGGGATGGACGCCGTCTGGGCCGGGGTGGGGAGGGGAGCCCTCGCCCTCATCGGGGCCTTTTTCCTCGGAAGAGGCCGTCTCTGGCCCCGCATCGCCCTGGGGGCGGCGGGGGTAGTCCTCATCCCCTTGGGCAACTAGGAGAAAAGGGCCTCCAGGGGCAACCGGAAGCCCGGCAGGGCCTCTCCCCCTTCCAGCGCCTCGTGGGACCTTAAAAGCCTCCCCGCCCCGCCCTGGCCGTAGACCTCCACCGCCTGGAGCTCCGGGTAGACCAGCCACACCGCCTTGGCCCCCGCCCCCAGGTAGTCCAGCACCTTGGCCAAGACCTCCTCCCCCGGGGAGACCACCTCCACGGCGAGGTCCGGCGCCCCCTCGTAAAACCCCTCCCGGGCCACCTCCTTGAGCCTTTCGTGGGAGAGGAACCAGACATCGGGGCTTTGCACCCGGTCGGGGTCCCGCCTCAGGATAAATCCCCCTTCCACCCCGGCCACGCCGAGCCCCGTTTCCTCCAGCCAACGCATCAGGTGGTAACCGATCCGCAAAGCGATCCTTCCATGCTCCGGCCTGGGCGGCCTCTCCTCCCGGACCTCCCCGTCCACAAGCTCCCCCCGCTTTAGAGGCAGGACAAAGAACTCCTCGGCCTTAAGGCGGGTCTTGACCATGGGGCCTCCCTAGTAGGTTAGCGCCTTCCTCAGGGCGGCGAGGACCCTTTTGGCGTTTGGCCGGTAGAGGTGCTCGATGGCGCTGAAGGGGGGATAGGGGGCGTCGTAGCCCGCCACCCGGAACACCGGGGCCTGGAGGTGGTCTATGGCCCCCTCGGCGATGCGGGCGGCGATCTCGGCCCCGAAGCCCCCGGTGCGCATGGCCTCGTAGACCACGATGGCCCGGCCCGTCTCCCGCACGGCCTCGAGGAGGGTCTCCTCGTCCAGGGGGACCAGGGTCTCCAGGTCCACCACCATCACCTCCACCCCCTCCTTCTGGGCCGCCTCCGCCGCCTCCAGCATCACCTCCACCATCCCCCCGTAGCCGATTAAAGTGGCCGCCTTCCCCTCTCGGAGGACGCGGGCCTTGCCTAGGGGGAGGGTGTAGTACCCTTCCGGCACCTCCGCCCTCGCGCCCCGGTAGAGCTTGATGGCCTCGAGGAAGAACACGGGGTCCTCGTCTTCGATGGCGGAAAGGAGAAGCCCCTTGGCCCTCTCCGGGCTTGCGGGGATCACCACCTTGACCCCCGGGGTGTGGCAGAGGATGGCCTCGGGGGAGTCCGCGTGCTGCTCCGGGGTGTGGACGCCCCCGCCGTAAGGGGCCCGCACCACCACGGGAAGCCCCACCCGTCCCCGGGAGCGGTGCCGCCAGCGGCCGAGGTGGGAGAGGATCTGGTCCAAGGCGGGGTACAAAAACCCGGCGAACTGGATCTCGGCCACGGGCCGCATCCCCCCCATGGCGAGCCCGATGGCCATCCCCAGGATGCCGCTTTCCGCCAGAGGCGTGTCAAAGACCCGCTTCTCCCCGTGCTTGGCCTGCAGGCCCTCCGTGACCCGGAAGACCCCCCCGAGCCGCCCCACGTCCTCCCCGAAGACCAAGACCCTCTCGTCCCGGGAAAGGGCCAGGTCCAGGGCCTCGTTGATGGCTTGGACCATGTTGAGGACGCGCATCAGCCCACCTCCTCCACGTGGAGGCCCCGCCTTAAGGCTTCCCAGGCCCGCTTCTGGTCGGGGCCCATCTCCTTGTAGACGTGCTCCACGATCTCCTCGGGCCTGGGCTCCGGGGCCTCGTCGGCCAGGGCGAGCTCCTTCTGGAACTCCTCCTCAAGCTCAAGGAGAAGCGCCTTTTCCGCCTCCTCGTCCCAAAGGCCCCGTCCCTCCAGGGCCTTCCTCAGGCGAAGGATCGGGTCCTTGGCCCGCCAGGCCTCCTCTTCCTCTTTGCTGCGGTAGCGGGAGGGGTCGTCGGAGGTGGTGTGGGGGGCGAGGCGGTAGGTGAGGGCCTCGAGGAGGGTGGGGCCTTCTCCCTTCCTGGCCCTTTCCACCGCCTTCTTGGCCTCCAGGTACACGGCGAAGGCGTCGTTCCCGTCCACCACCACCCCCGGCATCCCGTACCCCTCGGCCCTTCTGGCCACGTAGTCCACCTTCATCTGCTTGCTCCGGGGGACGCTGATGGCGTAGCCGTTGTTCTGCACCAGGAAGACCACGGGAGCGCCCAAGACCGCGGCGAAGTTCAGCCCCTCGTGGAAATCCCCCTCGCTGGTGCCCCCGTCCCCGATGGAGGTGGCCACCACCCAGTCCTCCCCCCGGTACCGCCCGGCCAGGGCCAGGCCCACCGCCTGGGGGATCTGGGTGGCGATGGGGATGTAGGGGTTCACCGCCCGCACCCCCTCGGGGAAACCCCAGCCCGCAGGGTGGGCCCGCCAGTAGAGGAGGAGGACGTGGATGGGAAGCCCCTTGGCGAGGAGCATGGCGCTTTCCCGGTAGGAAGGAACGACCCAGTCCCTTTCCTCCAGGGCCAGGGCCACCCCCACCTGGGCCGCCTCCTGGCCCATGAAGGGAGCGTAGACCCCGAGCCGTCCCTGGCGCTGGAGGGTGAGGGCCTTCTCGTCAAAAAACCGAGCCCGGCGCATGGCCCGGTAGAGCCTTAGGGCTTCTTCCTCCGCTAGGGGGAACTCCCCTTTATCCAGATACCGCACCACCTTCGGCTTCACGGGGGGAGTTTACCACACGCCCCAGGCGCTCCAGGGCGAGGAGAAGCTCCTCCTCGGCCTTGCAGAAGGCGAAGCGGAAGAGGTCCTTGGGAGGGTCCTCAAGGTAGAAGGCGGAGGCGGGGATCAGGGCCACCCGGGCCTCCTCCACGAGCCGGAAGGCGTCCCACCCGGGAAGCTCGGCCATGAGGAAGTAGGTGCCCTCGGGGACGTAGACCCGAAGCCCCATCGCCCTAAGCCCCCCGGCGAGAAGGTCCCGCCTTTTCCGGTAGCTTTCCCGCAGGGCCTGGTAGAAGCCCTCGCGCCTCGCCACCCTTAGGGCCTCCGCCACCCCGGCCTGCAGGGGCGTGGGGGCGGAGAAGCTCGTCCACTGGCGCATCCCCGCAAGGAGGGGCATGGCCTCCTTGGGCCCCACGATCCAGCCCACCCGGTAGCCCGTGGCCTCGAGGCGCTTCCCCGCGCTCCCCACGGTGAAGGTGCGCTCCGGGGCGAACTCCCTTAGGCGCCTTAGCCTTTCCCCGTAGTAGAGCTCGTCGTAGACCTCGTCGGATATGAGGAAGAGGTCGCGCTCCCTGGCAAGGCGGGCGACGGCCTCTAGCTCCCTCTCCTTGAAGACGAGGCCCGTGGGGTTCATGGGGGTGTTGAGAAGGAGGGCCCGGGTCCTTTGGGTGAGGGCCCCTTGCAGGGCGGAAAGGTCCAGGCGGAAGCCCTCAGGGGTGAGGTCTAAGCGCACAAGCCTGGCCTCGGCTCCTGCCAGGAAGGCGTCCGGCAAGTAGACGTCAAAGAAGGGCTCCAGCACCACCACCTCGTCCCCGGAGCCCACGAGGCTCTGCAAGAGGACGTAAAGGGCCTCCGTGGCCCCGGAGGTGACCACCACGCTTTCGGGCTCCACGGCGAACTCTTCGGCCAGGGCCTCCCTAAGGGCGGGAAGCCCCGCCGGGGGGGCGTACTGGTCGTAGCGGCCCAGGGCGCGCCGCACCGCCTCCAGGAGGAAGGGGGGCGGGGGGTTAGAGGGGAAGCCCTGGCCCAGGTTCACCGCGCCCAGGCGCTGGGCGAGCTGGCTCATCTTGGGGAAGATGCTCTCCTTGGCGGCTTGGGTGCGGGGGTGGAGGCGCATGGGGATAGGGTAGCGCAACTTTATGCCCGTGGGGAGGGGTCCCCGAAGAGGTGGAGGAAGAGGGCCTCGAGGCTCGGCGTTCCCCGGGAGACCTCGAGGACCTCCACGGGGAAAGCCCCCAAGGCTTCCCGCAGCGCCTCCCACGGCCCCAGGAAGAAGAGGACCTCAGGGCCTTCCACGCTCCAGCCGGGGCCCAGGGCCTTCTGGAGGGCCTCCGCCTTGGGCTCGGCGAGGCGCACCCGGTACCCCTCCCCGGCCCACTCCCGGAGGAGGGCCCGGGTGGGGCCCTGCCGCCGCACCTCCCCCCGGTGGAGGAAGGCCACCCGGTCGCTTACCCGCTCCACCACCTCGAGGTCGTGGGAGGTGAGGAGGATGCCCCACCCCTCCTCCTTGAGCTCCAGGAGAATCCCCTCAAACTCCCTCCGGCTCACGGGGTCCAGGCCCAGGGTGGGCTCGTCCAGGAGGAGGAAGCGGGGCTTGAGGGCGAGGGCCAGGGCGAGGGCGGCCTTCTGCTGCATCCCCCGGGAGAGGGAGGCGAGAGGGGCGTGGAGGCGGTCCTTTAGGCCAAAGCGCTCCAGCCAGGCCTCAAACCGGGGGCGGACCTCCTTAGGGGGAAGCCCCCGGATGCCCCCGAAGTAGAGGGCGTTCACCAGGAGGCTCAGGTTGACGTAGAGGTTGCGGCTTCCCTCCAGGAGGACGCCGAACTCGTGGCCCTGGGGCCTGCGCCGTGCCCCGCCCTCCTCCAGGACCACCTCCCCCCCATCGGGCAGGAGGAGGCCGAGGACGACCTTGATGAGGGTGGTCTTGCCCGCCCCGTTGGGGCCCAAAAGGCCCAGGATCTCCCCGGCCCCAAGCTCCAGGCTCACCCCCTTTAGGGCCTCCAGCTTCCCGAAGCGCTTATGGACGTTTTGCACCAGAAGCCGCATCAGTACCTCCCTAATAGGCCCGTCCGCCGCACCCCAGCGTAGACCCAGGCCATGGCGAGAAGCCCCACCCCGAGGAAGAGGAGGGCCTGGACCAGGGCCAGGGGGAGAAGCCCCGGGGAAACCTCCTCCCCCGTGAAGGCGAGCCGGAGGAGGTAGGCCCCCGGGGCAAAGGGCAGCGGGGTCATCCAAGGCTCAAACCGGACCAGGGAGAAGAAGTAGGGCAGGAAGAGGAACTGGACGATGGTGAAAAACGCGTCCACCTGCTTGAAGTACAAGGCAGTGGCCCCCATGAGGAGGCCGAAGCCCAAGGCGGCCAGGTAAAGGGGCAAAAGGCCCAGGGGCCACCAGGCGGCGGGGGTGAGCCTAACCCCGAGGAGGAGGACCAGGGGGAGAAGGGTAAGGAGGCTAGAGGTGATGCCGGCGAGACCCTGCACGAGGGCGCGCAGGAGGAGCTGCCGAAGAAGCCCTCCCCGGGCCAGGCCCAGGTGCTCCAGGGTACCTCGGGCGGCCTCGGACTGCACGTTGTACGCCACGGACTGGAAGGTGGCCACCACCAGGCTAAAGGCGGTGAAAAGGAGGAGCAGGGGGCCCAGGTCCAGCCCGAGGGCGGATAAGTCCTTGGGCGCCAGGTTTCTCAGGCCCAGGACCATGGAGTAGAAGAAGAGGACGGAGGCCAAAAGCCCCGCCACCTGGTTGAACCAGTAGCGCTTGGTCAGGTTCCAGTCCAGGAGAAGCTCGCTCCAAAGTTGCCAAAACACTTTGCCTCCGTGAAAGTGCGGAGGCAGTTTGGGGGTTACCCCTCACTGCCCTCCACCAGTGCCCCTGCCCTAAACTACGTTAGCACCGGCGGGTTTTTTGTTGGGCACGGCCTCCTACCACCGCAACCCGGGTCACCCAAGGGCTGCACCCGGGAAGGCTTTACAATCCACCGCATCTTCCTCACCTCCTTTCCCTAGCCCGTGCAGAGGCGAGGTGTCGGCTCTGCCTCGCCCGCACGTTCAGCTAGCAAAGCAAAGGTGCGCTTCCAGTTCCACTTGAAGGTGGTGCACTCCAGCTCCACCTTCCCCTCGGGCATGGCCTCGGGGAAGACCACCTTCAAGGGGCACCCCCCCATGCAGGTAGGAAGCCGGGTGCAGCGGGAGCAGGCGATCTCTTCAGCATCCCCTCTCGCATGCCCTTTCACCCCTCTCGGCCATCCTCAGACTGACCTTAGGGTAGCAAGGGGAAGGTAACGCCCACGTAACTCATGAAGCTCTCATAAATGTCCCTGGGCGGTACGCTGTGGCTATGTTAACCTGGGCAGCCTTTAGAAAAGCGGCTCCTGTGGCTTCTCCTCGCCCTTCCCGGGGGCTCTGGGGTCCTTCCCCAGTGCCTCGTCCCCCACTGCCCGCCCCCGGGGCTTGGGCTCTAAGCGCCACTTCGGCTTTGCAACCTGGGGTGCCCAAGCCGGGGCTGTGGGAATGCCTTTTGGGGCCCTCACCGCGGCTTTGGCCGCGGTGGGGTACTTAGAGGCCCCATTCCTTCCTGAGCCTTTCCACCCGGGCTTGGGCGATGGGAAGGCGGGGGTCTTCCGGGGGAAGGAGCTCCAGGAGGGCCTCCCAGACCTCGAGGTCCTCCCCCAGGCGCTCGGCCAGGAGGAAGAGGGCATCCGGGTCCTTAGAGGCCAGGGCCGCCCGCCTTAGGGCCTCCTCCAGCTCCAGGCGGAGGGCCTCCACCCCGGGGGCCTGGCTTTGGGGAAGGAGAGGGCCCCGGTAGCGGGCGAGGGCTCCCCTTAGGTCCCCTTGGCGGAGGGCCTCCCACACCTCCAAGAAGTCCGCCGCGAGGGCCTGGGTCAGGCGGTAGGGGCGGCTTTCCACGGCAAGCCCCCGCCGCCTCAGGCGCAGGACCTCCATGCGGAGGGCGGGCCCGTTGGCCTCCCCGTAGAGGGCCTGGGCCAGGTCCTCCCCCCTCCAGCCCTCCTTTCGGACAAGGAGGAGGACGAGGAGCTCCGCCTGGCGCAGGGGGAGGGGCTCGCCCCCAAGCCTCGGCTCCCCCAGGGCCTGGAAGTGGGCCGAAGGGCTTGCGGGCCAGAGAAACTCCTGCCCCCGCTTGGAGAGCTCTCCCCGGAGGGGGTGGGGCCTTCCCAGGAAGAGGAGGCCCCGCATGGCCTCCTCCGCTGCCTCCTCCAGGAGGAGGGGAAGGGCTTTGGCCACCCCTTCCCCGTCCCCCCGGTAAAGCCCCTGGGCCAGGGCGAGGAGGGCCTGGACGGGAGGCTCCTTGGCCCAGGGCCTCGCCGCCTGGAGGAAGGGGAGGGCTTCTTTCCCCAGGATGCGCACCCCGGCGGGGGCGAGGTAGGGGAGGGCGGGAAGAGGGGCCTCCTCCAGGGCCTTCCGCAGGTAGGCCCGGGCGGTGGGCTCCTCTCCCTGGAGGAGGCGAAGGTGGGCCATGAGGAGGCGGGCGTAGAGCCCCGCGCCTCCCCTCAGGCTCAAAGGCTCCACCTGGCGGAGGAGGTCGGGGAGGGAAGGCTCCTCCGCCGCAAGAAGGGCGAGCCAGGCCCACTCCAGGAGGGCGGAGGGGGTGAACCCCCGGGCATGGGCTAAGGCGGCGTAGTCCAGGGCCTCCCTCAGGCGGCCGAGCCGCCTCAAGGCGCGGGCCAGGGCCAGGGCGAGGCGGCCCTGGGCCTGGGGGTCCTCGGTGCGCCGAAGGGCCTCCTCCAGGGCCAGGGCACCCGCCCTCGGGGGAAGGGCCAGGCCTAGGTGGTAGAGGGTGAGGGGGGTCTTCGCCCTCTGGACGGCCTTTTGGGCCAGGGCGCGGTAGGCCTGAAGGTTCCCCCGCCTCGCCTCCACGAAGCCGAGAAGGGCGAGGCGCTCCGCCTCCCAAGGGCCCTCCTGGGGAAGGAGGAGAAAGGCCAGGGCCTCCTGGTCCCTCCCCTCCTCCAGGAGGCGGAGGGCGGGGGCCAGGGGGTTCCCCGGAAGCTCCCGGGCCACGGGGCCATTTTAGACAAGGCCCCGGCTTTCGGTCCTAAGCCCGGATCATGCCCACCCGGTGGCCTAGGGAGGCACCCTCCCCTAACCCGCGATCCGGAGGAGGGCGAGGAAGCTTTCCAGTTCCAGGCTCGCCCCGCCCACGAGCCCCCCGTCCACGTTGGGCATGGAGAGGAGGTCGGCGAAGTTCTTGGGGTTGACGCTTCCCCCGTAGAGGACGCGGACCCTTTGGGCGAAGGCCTCCCCGTACCGCTCGGAAAGGGCCTTTCGGATCGCCTGGTGCATGGCCTCGGCGTCCTCGGGGGTAGCGTTCTTCCCGGTGCCGATGGCCCACACGGGCTCGTAGGCGATGACCAGGCGCTCGGGGGCGTTGGGCTCTACCCCCTCGAGGCTTCCTTGGAGTTGCCTCAAGGTGTAGGGCAGGGCCTCTCCCCTCTCCCGCACCTCCAAAGGCTCCCCCACGCAGAGGATGGGGGTGATCCCCTCCTCCAGAAGCCTTTTGGCCTTCTCCGCCACCAGGGCGTCCGTCTCCCCGTGGTAGCGCCTTCTCTCCGAGTGGCCCACGACGGCGTAGCGGCAGCCGAGGTCGGAAAGCATCCGCGCGGAGACCTCCCCCGTGTAGGCCCCCTCCCTGTGGGCGGAGACGTCCTGGGCCCCGTAGCCCACCTGGGTTTCGGCCAGCACCTCCTTGGCCACGGGGAGGATGGGGAAGGCGGGGAGGACGGCGGCCTCCGACTCTAGGGGGGGAAGGAGCCTCTTGAGCTCGGCAAACCACACCCGGGCCTCGGAGGGGGTCTTGTGCATCTTCCAGTTGCCCGCTACAAGGACGCGCCGCATGGGGTCATTTTAAGCAAAGCGGGAGCCCCCAAAAGGCCCCGCCACAACCCCAACCGGGATTCCATGTTGCGAAACCAAAGGGGCTACTTTAGCACTTCGATCCCGGGCAGGGTCCCCTTCTCCAGGAACTCCAGGCTCGCCCCGCCCCCGGTGGAAACGTGGCCGAAGCGGTCCTTCAGGTCCAGGCGGTTCACCGCCGCCACCGAGTCCCCCCCGCCCACCACGGTGAAGGCGCCCTCGAGTGCGGCGATGGCCCGCCCCACGGCCAAGGTTCCCTCGTCAAAGGGGGGCACCTCAAAGACCCCCATGGGCCCGTTCCAGAAGACCGTCCTTGCCCCTTCCAGGGCCCGGGCGAAGGCCTCCTGGGTCTTGGGGCCAATGTCCAGGCCCATGTAGGGAACGGGGATGGCCCGGGCCGGGAAGACCCGGGTCTCTACGCCGGGCTCTATCCGCTCCGCCGCCACCACGTCCTCGGGGAGGAAGACCCTCACCCCCAAGGCCTCCGCCCGCCCCAAGAGGTCTTGGGCCAACTCCAGCCGGTCTTCCTCCACCAAGCTTTTGCCCACCTCGCCGCCCAAGGCCTTGAGGAAGGTGAAGGCCATGGCTCCCCCGATGAGGAGGCGGTCTATGCGGGGAAGGAGGCTTTCCAGAACCCCGATCTTATCGGAAACCTTGGCCCCGCCCAAGACCACGGCGTAGGGGCGCTCGGGGTTCTGGAGGAGGCGGGAGAGGGCCCTTACCTCCTTCTCCATGAGGAAGCCGGCGTAGGCGGGGAGGAGCCTCGCCACCCCCACCACGCTGGCGTGGGCCCGGTGGGCGCTCCCGAAGGCGTCCAGGACGAAGGCCTCCCCCAGCCTGGCGTAGCGGGCGGCAAGCTCAGGGTCGTTCTTCTCCTCCCCCGGCTCAAAGCGGACGTTCTCCAAAAGGGCCACCTCCCCCGGGGAGAGCTCCTGCACCGCCCTGCGGGCCTCCTCGGAGCCAGGCCCGTGGGGAACGAAGCGCACCTTGGGAAGGTGGCGCCTCAGGGCCTCGCCCACGGGGGCCAGGGAGTACTTGGGGTCGGGACCCTTGGGGCGGCCCAGGTGGGAGAGGAGGACCAAGGAGGCGCCCCCTTCCAGGAGGTAGCGGAGGGTGGGGAGGCTTTCCTGGATGCGGGTCTCGTCCTGGACCTTACCCTCTTGGATGGGGACGTTAAAGTCCACCCGCACCAGGACCCTTTTGCCCCTGGGCTCCAGGTCCTTGAGGGTGCGCATCTAAACCCCCTTCTTCAGGACGAGCTCCACCAGGTCGGCCACCCGGTTGGCGTAGCCCCACTCGTTGTCGTACCAGGCGAAGACCTTCACCAGGTTGCCGATGGCCTTGGTGAGCTTCCCGTCCACGATGGAGGAGTGGGGGTCCATGACGATGTCCTGGAGGACGATCTCCTCCTCGGTGTAGGCCAGGATGCCCTTCAGGGGGCCCTCCGCCGCGGCCTTGAGGGCGGCGTTCACCTCCTCGGCGGTCACCTCCCGCTTGAGGAGGGCGGTGATGTCGGAAAGGCTCCCCGTGGGGGTGGGTACCCGGAGGGCCATCCCGTCAAACCGCCCCTTGAGAGAGGGGAGGACCAAAGCGGTGGCCTTGGCCGCCCCGGTGGTGGTGGGGATGATGTTGATGGCCGCCGCCCGCGCCCGGCGCAGGTCCTTGTGGGGGAGGTCCAGGAGGCGCTGGTCGTTGGTGTAGGAGTGCACGGTGGTCATGAGGGCCTTCTCCACGCCGAAGGCCTCCTCCAGGACCTTCATCACGGGGGCGAGGGAGTTGGTGGTGCAGCTGGCGTTGGAGATCACGTGGTGCTTGGCCGGGTCGTAGTCCTTCTCGTTCACCCCCAGGACCACGGTGAGGTCCTCCCCCTTGGCGGGGGCGGTGATGATCACCTTCCTGGCCCCGGCCTCGAGGTGGGCCCGGGCCTTCTCGGCGTCGGTGAAGACCCCCGTGGACTCCACCACCACCCCCACCCCCGCTTCCTTCCAGGGGATCTCCCGGGGGTCCTTGTGGGCCGTGGCCCGGACGGCCTTCCCGTCCACGTAGAGGTAGGCTTCGTCGTAGCCCACCTCCCCGGGGAAGCGGCCGTAGACGGAGTCGTACTTCAGGAGGTGGGCCAGGGTCTTGTTGTCGGTGAGGTCGTTGACCAGGGCTACCTCCACGCCCCGCCCGTGGAGAATGCGGAACACCTGGCGTCCGATCCTGCCGAATCCGTTGATGCCTACCTTCATAGCTTGCCTCCTCGCCTCCTTGGGCCCCTCGGTGGGGGAGGGAGGCTTTGAGCCCAGTATAGGGCCTTTTCCATAAGTTTTGGCCTATCCTTCCCTTCGGGGTTGACGCGTAAACCCTTTTTGGGCATTTTGGTTTACGACCGCCCGGAGGCGGTCCTCTGGAGGCACCTATGAAGGCAACCACCCTTGTCGAAGCCCTTTGGCCCAAGCCTACCCTGGCCCGCAACCTGGCCCTGATCCCGGCGGGGAGCCTCCTGGTGGCCCTCACCGCCCAGATCGCCCTCCCCCTCCCCTTCACCCCGGTGCCCATCACCGGGCAGACCCTGGGCGTCCTCCTGGTGGGGGCGGCCCTGGGAAGCCGCCTGGGCTTCCTCTCCCTCCTGGCCTACCTCCTGGAGGGGGCCATGGGCCTTCCCGTCTTCGCCGGGGGCACCGGGGGCTTGGCCAAGATCCTCGGCCCCACCGGCGGGTTCCTCCTGGCCTTCCCCCTGGCGGCGGGGCTGGTGGGGCTTTTGGTGGAGCGCTTCCGCCTGGACCGGAGCTTTTTCGGCACCCTCCTCGCCATGCTCCTGGGGAACGCCCTCCTCTACCTGGTGGGGCTTCCCTGGCTCGCCGCCTGGCTCATGGGCGCGGGGAAGTTCGGGGGCGTTTCCGCCCTCTTGGCCATGGGGCTCTTCCCCTTCGTTCCCGGGGATCTGGTGAAGGCGGTTCTCGCCGCCCTCCTCCTCCCCAGCGCCTGGCGCTTCCTGGGCCAAAGGTAGATGCGCCTCGCCCTGGCCCACCTGGGCAAGCGGGAAAGCCTCGAGGAACTCCTTAGGGCCCTCCGCCCCCTGGCCCAAGAGGCCCGGGAGCGGGGGGCGGGGCTTTTGCTCCTGCCCGAGCTCCTTTTGGGGAAGCGGGAAGCGCCCGGGCTTTCCCAGGCCCTAGGAGACCTCGCGAAGGAGGCGGGCCTCCTCCTTGTGGCGGGGTACCTGGAGGAGGAGCAAAACCGCCTCCGGGTTTTTCCCCAAGGCCCCGCTTACGCCAAGCTCCACCTCTACCGGACGGAGGGGGAGGAGGGGGACGAGGGCCTTCGCCCCGGGGAAAGGCCCGTCCTCCTCCCCTGGCAAGGCCGCGCCTTCGGCCTCGCCCTCTGCTACGACCTGGACTTCCCCGAGCTCTTCCGGGCCTACGCCCTGAAGGGGGTCCAGGGGTTTCTCGTGGGGGCCGCCTGGCCCGGGGCGTACGCCGGGCTTTTGGAGGTCCTGGCCCGGGCCCGGGCGGCGGAGAACCAGGCCTACCTCTTCCTGGCGAGCCGCGCGGACACGGAAAGCCCGAGCCTCTTCGTGGGCCCCGACGGGCGGGTCTTGGCGCGGAGGGAGGCGGAAGGCCTTCTCGTCGCCGAGCCCGACTGGGGTTTCCTCGAGGCCTACCGCAAGAAGTACCCCCTCCTCCGGCACCGCCGGGAAGACCTCTACCGGCTTTGGTAACACCGGGGCCCCCATGCGGGCTTGGGCCCGCATGGGGTGGTAAGATGGCCCCGTGCTGGAGAACCGCCGCGCGCGGCACGACTACGAGATCCTGGAAACCTACGAGGCGGGGATCGCCCTCAAGGGCACCGAGGTGAAGTCCCTGCGGGCGGGGAAGGTGGACTTCACGGGAAGCTTCGCCAGGTTTGAGGACGGGGAGCTTTACCTGGAAAACCTTTATATCGCCCCCTACGAGAAGGGCTCCTACACCAACGTGGACCCCCGCCGCAAGCGCAAGCTCCTCCTCCACCGCCACGAGCTCAACAAGCTCCGGGGCAAGGTGGAGCAGAAGGGCCTCACCCTGGTCCCCCTGAAGATTTATTTCAACGAGCGGGGCTACGCTAAGGTGCTGCTGGGCCTCGCCCGGGGAAAGAGGGCCTACCAGAAGAAGGAAGAAGACAAGAAGCAAGCCTTGAAGAGGGCCCTGGAGGAGCTATGAGGCTTTGGCCCTTCCTTCCCTTCCTGGCCTTGGCCGTGGCCCAAGCCCCCAAGCCCCTGAAGGCGGGGGCCCTCGTGGGGGAGGCCCTCTACCCTGGGGGGCTGGGGGTGTCCTACGGGGAGGCGCGGCTTGTGGCCCAAGGGCTGGGGCTTGCCCTTTGGCGAGGGGAGGACCGGGTGGCCCTGGGCCTGGGAAGCCGCTTCCAAAGCTTCCCGGTCCTCGCCCAGGAAAGGGAGGCGGCCCGGAAAGGCGCCGCCTGGAGGCGGGAGGACGGGGTCTACGTCCCCTTGCGGCCCCTGGCGGAGGCCTTGGGGCTCCAGTACCGGGCCCAGGCGGGGGTGGCCCTGGGCCTCCCCTGGGCCAGGCTCCTCGGGGTGGAGCGGACCCCGGGGCGGATGCTCCTCCGCTTTTCCCGGGAGGTGAACGCCCTCCAGGAGGAGGGTGGGGTGCTCTTCCTCCTGGCCCAAGGAGCGGAGCCGGGGCTGGAGCAAAGGGGCCTGGGCCTCTTCCTGCCCCTGGACACCCCTCCCGACCGCCTCTACTACCCCGGGGGCGGCCAGGTGGCCCTGGAGTGGGGGCCCTTGCCCAAGCCCGCGCCCCAGGTCCTCCTGGACCCCGGGCACGGGGGGGAGGACCCGGGCCTGGTGGTGGGGGGGCTAAGGGAGAAGGACCTCACCCTGGATCTGGCCCGGCGGGTGGCGGCCCGCCTGCCGGGAAGCCGCCTGACCCGGACCAAGGACGAGACCCTGCCCCTGGAGGCCCGCCTCCAAAAGGCCAAGACCGCCTCGGTGGTGGTCTCCTTCCACATGACCCAGGGAAGCGCCCTCAACCTCTACCTGCCCAAGGCCCGCTCCCTCCCCCTGGCCCAGAACGCCGAGGCCCTCCTCAAGACCGCCCCCAAGGAGCAGGCCGCCCTCCTCAAGGTCTACGCCGGGGACCCCCACCTCCTGGCGGAGGCCCTGGCCGGGGCCTTCTCCGCCTTGGGCCTGGTGGTGGCCCAGGCCGAGGGCCCCTACGCCCTCACCGACGTGCCGGGGGCGGCGGTGGTGCTGGAGGTGGGGGCGGAAAGGCTCAAGACCCCCGAGGCCCGGGAGGCCCTGGCCCAGGCGGTGGCCCAAGGCATCCGCCGGTATCTGGAGGCCCCATGAAGCGCTTCCTGACCCCCTGGAACCTCCTCGGCCTCCTGGTCTTCCTCCTGGGAAGCCTCGCCTACTGGCGGGCCCAAGGAGGCCCCTCGGCCCCCATCCTGCCCCTGCCCGCCGAGGAGAAGCGGGCCTCCTCCCTGGCCCTGGTCCTCTACCGCCCGAATCCCCCCCAGGGCTTTCTCAGGGAAACCCTGGCCCTGGACCTCGGCCCCGGGGAGACCCCGGAGGCCAAGGCCTTAGGGGTCTGGGCGGAGGCCCTAAAGGCCCCCCGCCCGAGGGCCCTCTTCCGGGTGGGGGAAACCCTGGTGGTGGACCTGCCCCAGGACTTCGCCCAGGGCCTGGACGCCCCCCTCGAGGTCTTCCGCCTCTACAGCCTGGTCTACACCCTCCTCGCCTCCTTCCCCGGGGCCAAGGAGGTGCGGTTCCTGGTGGAAGGGAAGCCCAGCCCCGGCCTGGCCCACCTGGACCTGAGCCAGCCCTACACCCTGCCATGAAGGAAACCTGGCGCCTAGACCGCCTCATCCTCCAGGGGTTCAAGTCCTTCGCCGAGCGCGTGGTCCTGGACTTCCCCGACCCCATCACCGGCATCATCGGGCCCAACGGATCGGGGAAGAGCAACCTGGTGGAGGCCCTGCGCTTCGCCACCGGAGCCCGGGCCCAGGAGCTTAGGGGCCAGGAGCTTAGGGCCTTCCTCTTCCACGGGGCGGAGAAGAGGCCCCCGGCGGGTTTCGCCGAGGTGCGCCTGGAGCTTTCCCGGGGAAAGGAGCGCTTGGTGGTGGAGCGGCGCATCGAGGGGGAGCGGAGCCTTTTCCGGGTGAACGGCCGCCCCTTAAGCGCCAAAGCCTTGGCCCTCCACCTGGCGGGCACCGGGCTCGGCCGGGGGGGGTACGCCATCGTGGGCCAGGGGGAGGTGGGGGCCCTCCTGGAGGCCCCCGAGGAGGTCCTTCTGGGCCACCTGGAGGAGGCCGCGGGCCTCCGCCCCGTGGCCGAGGCCGCCCGCACCGCCCAGGAGCGCCTCGAGGAGGCCACGGCCCTCCTCAAGGCCAAGGAGCAGGAACTCTTTGGGCTAAGGGAGCGGGCCCTGGCCCTACGGGAGGAGGCCCAGAAGGCCAAGAGGGCGCGGGAGCTCGCCGGGCTCATCCTGGGCCTGAAGCGAAGCCTCCTCCTCGCCCGCCAGGAGGAGGCGGAAAGGGAGATGGCCCTGGCCCGGGAGCGCCTCTTGGCCTTGGCCCAGGAGGAGGGGGAGCTCCTGGAAAGGAGGCGGGCCCTCGAGGCCCGGCGGGAGGCCCTGGCCCGGGAGGAGGAGGCCCAAAGGAGGCGCCTGGAAGAGGTCCGCCTCGGCCTCAAGGAAAGGGAGGCCCTAAGGGCCGAGGCCCAGGAACTCCGGCGGGTCCTAAAAGCCCTGGACCGTCCCCCGCCCGAAGACCCCGGCCCCCCGCCGCCCCCCCCTCCTCTGGGCCGGGAGGAGGCGGAAAGGCGCCTCCGGGCCTTGAAGGAGGCCGAGGCCCGGCTCCAGGCGGAGAAGCGCCGCCTGGAGGAGGCCTGGCGCCGCTACGAGCTGGAGCTCGCCCGCCACCAGGAGCGCCTTCTCGCCTACCAAAGGGCCCTGGAGGAGCGAGGGCGTCTGGAAAGGGAGCTTAAGGAGCGGGAAGAGGCCCTAAGGGAGCTGGAGGAGGCCGGGGAAAGGCGCCGGGGCCTGGAGGCCCGGCTTCGGGAGGTCCAGGCCCAGACCCTGGCCCTGGAGCGGGAGCGTGCCCGGATCGAGGGGCTCCTCGCCGCCGGGGCCGACCTCCAGGAGGGCCCCAGGCGGGCCCGGGGCCTCCCCGGGGTCCTGGGGGTGGTGGCGGACCTGGTCAGGCCCCAGGAGGGGCTGGAGCTGGCCCTGGAGGTGGCCCTAGGCCCAAGGCTCCAGTGGGTCCTGACCGAGGACGAAAGGGCGGCCCAAAAGGCCATCGCCCACCTCAAGGCCCAGGGGGGGCGGGCCACCTTTTTGCCCCTCACCCTCCTGGACCCCCCTCCCCCACCCCGGCCCCGGGGGGCGGAGGGGCTTCTGGGCCCCGCCTACCGCCTGGCCCGCCTGCGCCTTCCCGGCCTCCCCGAGGAGGCCATCCTGCGGGTCCTCCTGGGGGACACCTTGGTCTTCGGGAGCCTGGAGGCGGCCCTGGCCTACCGCAAGGCGGGGGGGCGGGAGCGGCTGGTGACCCTGGAGGGGGAGGTTCTGGAGCGCACCGGGGCCCTCACCGGGGGCAGGGTGAAGGGAGGAGGGGAGGCCCTGCGCCTCCGGGGCCGCCTGGAGGAGCTTCACGAGGAGCTCGGCCGCCTGAGGGAGGAGGCCCAAGCCCTGGAGGAAGCCCTAAGGCCCTTGCCCAGGACCCAGGCCCTGGAGGAGGCCCGGGCCCAGGTGAAGGCCCTAAGGTCCCGCCTCCAGGCCCCTCTCCCCAAGCCCCCCGAGCCCCCCTCGCCCCCTAAGGAGCCGCCGGAAGAGGGGAGGCTTCAAGGGCTTCTGGCGGAGAAAAAGGCCCTGGAGGAGGCCCTGGCCCTGGCCGGGGCCTGGGAGCGCTGGCGCCTCCTAAAGGAGGCCCACGCGGCCTGGGCCGAGGCCAAGGAGGAGGCGGGAAGGGTGAGGGCCCGCCTGGCCGAGCTGGAAGCCCGCCTCGAGGCCTCCGCCCCCCTAGAGGAGGAGGCCAAGGCCCTGGAGGCCCGCCTTGAGGCCCTGCGCCGGGAAAGGCGCCAGGCCGAGGAGGGCCTGGCCCAGGCCCTGGCCCGCTGGAACGCCCTCCTCGCCGAGCGGGAAACCCTCCGCCTCACCCTGGCCCGGCGGGAAGCCCTTCTGGAGGAGCTTTCCCGGGAGCTCGCCCAGTTTCCCCCGGGCGAGCGCCACCCGGGAAGCCCCCGGACCCTCCAGGCGAGGCTCGCCCAGGCGGAGCGGGAACGAGAGGCCCTGGGACCGGTGAACGCCCTGGCGGAAAAGGAGCTCGCCGCCCTGGAACCCCTCCTGGAGGCCAAGGAAAAGGAGGTGATGGAGGCCACGGAGGCCCTCCTCCGCCTCGAGGCCGAGGTCCAGGCCGTGGAAAAGGAGTACGCCGAGCGGCTCAAGGAGAGCTTCCACCGCTTCCAAGAGGCCTTTCGGGCCCACGCCGAGCTCCTCCTCGGGGCCCGGGCCGAGGTGCGGCGGGAAGACCGGGGGCTCAGGCTGCTTTTGGTGCCCCAGGGCAAGCGCACCCAGGACCTGCGCCTTCTCTCCTTGGGGGAGAAGACCCTGGGGGCTTTGGCCTTCCTCTTCGCCCTGGGGGAGCTCCAGGGGGGGCTTCCTCTGGCCATCCTGGACGAGGTGGACGCCGCCTTGGACGAGGCCAACCTTCACCGCTTCGCCCGCTTTCTGGCCTCAGGCCGCCAGTTCCTCCTGGTGACCCACCAGAAGCGCACCATGGAGGCCTGTCACGCCCTCTACGGGGTCACCAGCGAGGGCGGGGTGAGCCGGGTGTACGCCATCCGCAAGGAGGTGGCCCATGACCTTTGAGGAGTACCAGAAAGAGGCCCAAAAGACCGCCCTCTACCCCGAGGCCTACCGCCTGGTCTACCCCGCCCTGGGCCTCGCCGGGGAGGCTGGGGAGCTCGCCAACAAGGTGAAGAAGGTCCTGCGCGACCACGGGGGGCACCTCACCGCCGAAGCCCGGGAGGCCCTCCTTCAGGAACTGGGAGACGTGCTCTGGTACGTGGCCCAGGTGGCCACGGACCTGGGGGCGAGCCTCGAGGCCGTGGCCCAGGCCAACCTGGCCAAGCTCCGCTCCCGCAAGGAGCGGGGAAGGCTGGGGGGCTCCGGGGATAACCGATAGTGCGAACCGCTTGCGTTAAATACCCCGGGAAGGTATAATGCCCCCCGCTGGCCTGGCCAGCGAAAGGAGGCCGTGTATGGAAGAAAGCGCCGTACCCACCTTACCCCGCCTGAACGAACCCGCCCCCGACTTCGTGGCCAAGACCACCCTGGGGGACCTGAGGCTTTCCGACCTAAGGGGCAAGTGGGTGGTCCTCTTCAGCCACCCCGCCGACTTCACCCCGGTGTGCTCCACAGAGTTTTTGGCCTTCGCCGAACGGCAGAAGGAGTTCGAAGCCCTGGGGGTCCAGCTGGTGGGCCTTTCCATCGACTCCATCCACGCCCACCTGGCCTGGGTCAAGGACCTGGAGGAGATGTCGGGCATCCCCATCACCTTCCCCGTCATCGCCGACCTGGACATGAAGGTCTCTAAGCTCTACGGCATGATCCACCCCGCCGCCAGCGAAACCGCGGCGGTGCGGGCGGTGTTCATCATCGACCCTCAGGGGATCCTGCGGGGCATGCTCTACTACCCCTTGACCACGGGCCGCAACATCGATGAGATCCTCCGCTTCCTCCAGGCCCTGCAGTTCACCGACCGCACCGGCCTCAACACCCCCGCCAACTGGCGGCCCGGGGAGCCGGGCATCGTCAAGCCCCCCGCCACCCTCCCCGAGCTGAAGGCCGACGAGGCCAAGAAGGGGGAGTACACCGAGTACCGCCGCTGGTACCTCCGCCTCCAGAAGGCCGAGTAGAACCCAAGGCCAAGGACCCCCTGGGCTTCCCCAGGGGGTCTTCCCTTCACGCCCCCCTGGCCAGGGCCCCAGCAGGGCTTCCCCCCAGCCCCGGTTCGGGCATCCCATGCTGCGAAACCAAAGTGCGGGCGCCTAGTCAAAGAAATCAAAGAGCTCCAGAAAGCCCTTTTTCTTCTTGTAGGGCTTCCCCTCCTTGCGGTGGTAGGCCTCCCGCTCCTCCTCGTAAAGGCGCTCCACCTCGCGGGCCTCGGCCAAAAGCTTCTCCAGCTCCCCCTTATCCAGCCAAACCCCTCCGCACTGGGGGCAGACGTCTATAAGAACCCCGCGCCGCTCCACCTCCCGCATGCCCACCCCGCAGTTGGGGCAAAGGAGGAGGGGCATCTACTCCTCCCTCCGGCCGAAGAGGCCCAGGAGGCTGGCGTAGTAGAGGATGGTGGCCAGGGAGCTGGCCAGGGCCGCCACGTAGGTGAGGGCCGCCCAGGTGAGCACCTGCCGGGCCGGGCCCATCTCCTCCCGGCCTAGGAAGCCCATGCGCCGCAGGAACTCCAGGGCCCTCCTGGAGGCGTCAAACTCCACGGGCAGGGTGATGAGCTGGAAGAGGGCCACGGCCAGGTAGAGGTAAAGGCCGAGCTTCGCCAAGCCCAAAGCCCCGAGGAAGAGGCCCGCCAGCACCAGGATAGGCCCCAGGTTGCTCCCCAGGCTCGCCGCCGGCCAGAGGCTCGCCCGCACCCTAAGCCAGGCGTAGCCCTGGGCGTCCTGCACCGCATGCCCCACCTCGTGGGCGGCCACGGCCAAAGCGGCGAGGCTGGGCGAGGCGTAGTTGGGCTCGGAAAGCCGCACCGCCTTGGCGTGGGGGTCGTAGTGGTCCGTGAGGGCCCCGGGCACGGGCTCCACCCGCACGTGGGTGAGGCCGTGGGCGTCCAGGATGGCCCGCGCCACCTGGGCCCCGGTGAGGCCCCGGCTGTTGGCCACCCGGCTAAAGCGGGCGAAAGTGGCCTGCAACCCTCCCTGGATGATCAGGCTGGCCACGAACACCAGCCCCATGAGCACAAAAGCCAGCATGTCCATCGCTTTCCCTCCTTCCCGGGAAGTAGCAAAACCTCGAGGCCACCCTCACAGGTGGTCTCGCCATGCGCCCTAAGGCGCCCCAGCCGACCGGGGAAACCTCCCGTACTGACGACCGGCTGGCCCCGCTTTCGGGGCGGCTACTCCCCGTAGGCCTTTATACCAGAAAACCTCTCCCCGCACAAGGAGCCCGCAAAATGTGAGGCCGCTTCCTTGCTGTGTTCACGCTCAAGGGTATATTAGGGGCGGAGGTGGCCTATGGCGTACGCCCATCCCGAGGTCTTGGTGAGCACCGAGTGGGTCCAGTCGCACCTGGAGGACCCCAAGGTGCGGGTTCTGGAGGTGGACGAGGACATCCTCCTCTACGACACCGGGCACATCCCGGGGGCCCAGAAGATCGACTGGCAGCGGGACTTCTGGGACCCGGTGGTGCGGGACTTCATCAGCGAGGAGGAGTTCGCCAGGCTGATGGAAAGGCTCGGCATCTCCAACGACACCACCGTGGTCCTCTACGGGGACAAGAACAACTGGTGGGCCGCCTACGCCTTCTGGTTCTTCAAGTACAACGGCCACAAGGACGTGCGCCTCATGAACGGCGGGCGGCAAAAGTGGGTGGAGGAAGGCCGCCCCCTCACCACCGAGGTCCCCTCCTACCCCCCGGGGCGCTACGAGGTTCCCTACCGGGACGAGTCCATACGGGCCTACCGGGACGACGTTTTGGAGCACATCATCAAGGTGAAGGAAGGCAAGGGCGCCCTGGTGGACGTGCGTAGCCCCCAGGAGTACCGCGGGGAGCTCACCCACATGCCCGACTACCCCCAGGAGGGGGCCCTCCGCGCCGGCCACATCCCCGGGGCGAAGAACATCCCCTGGGCCAAGGCGGTGAACCCCGACGGCACCTTCAAAAGCGCCGAGGAGCTCCGGGCCCTCTACGAGCCCCTGGGGATCACCCAAGACAAGGACGTCGTCGTCTACTGCCGCATCGCCGAGCGGTCCAGCCACTCCTGGTTCGTCCTCAAGTACCTCCTGGGCTACCCCCACGTGAAGAACTACGACGGCTCCTGGACGGAGTGGGGCAACCTGGTGGGGGTGCCCATCGCCAAGGGCGAGGAGTAGGGCTACGTCTTCTTCAGCGCCTCTTCCGCCAGCCTCCGGCCCGTGGGGGTGTCCGCCAAGCCCCCCAGGCCGGTTTCCTTGAGCTCCAGGGGGAGGAGGCGGCCGATGCCCGCCATGGCCAGGACCACCTCGTCGGGCGGGATCACGCTCCTTATCCCCGAAAGGGCCATGGAGGCGGCGCTCACCGCGTGGACGGCGTAGAAGCCGTTCCGCATCACGCAGGGCACCTCCACGAACCCCCCCACGGGGTCGCAGACCAGGCCCAGGGTGTTTTGCAAGGCCAAAGCCGCCGCGTGGGCGCAGGCCTCCGGGGTGCCGCCTAAAAGCTCGGTGACGGCCGCCGCGGCCATGGCGGCGCTGGAGCCGATCTCCGCCTGGCAGCCCCCGCTGGCCCCGGCGATGTGGATCACCCGGCCGATCATCTTGGCCACCCCGGCGGCCAAGACCAGGGGCATGAGGAGGCGCTCCTCGGGGATCCCCAGGTGGTCCGCCACGCCCAGAAGGGCCCCGGGAAGCGTCCCCGCGCTTCCCGCCGTGGGGGCGGCCACGATGCGGCCCATGCGGGCGTTCTCCTCGTTCACCGCCATGGCGTAGGCCTGGACGCGCTTAAGGAGGGGGTCCCGCAGGGGATCGGGGGCCTCCCAGAGGGTCTTGGCGTTCTTCCCCACCATCCCCGCCACGCTGGGGGCGTCGGAGGCCAGGCCCCGCCGCACGGAGTCCCGCATCACCGCAAGCCGCTCGGCCATCTTGGAGAGGATGGCCTCAGGGGGGATGCCCGTCTCCTCCACCTCCTCCTTTAGGACGTGCTCCGAGGCCAAGCCCGAAAGCTCGGCCAGGGCGTTCAGGGTCAGGGGCATGCCCTGAGTATAGTCCCTGGTGTAGCTTAAAGGGGATGCGCCTCCTCATCGCCGACGACCACCCCCTGTTCCGCCTGGGCCTGCGGGCGGGCCTCGAGGCCGAAGGCCTCACGGTGGTGGCCGAGGCGGCCACCGGGGAGGAGGCCCTGGAGAAGGCCCTGGCCTTAAGGCCGGAGGCCGTCCTCCTGGACCTGCGCATGCCGGGGCTAGACGGGATCGCCTGCGCCAGGAAACTCCGGGAGGCGGGGTATGGGGGCGTCATCGCCCTCCTCACCACCTACCACGAGCCCGCCCTCCTCCGGGAGGCCGCCAGCGCCGGGGCCGACGCCTTCTTTTCCAAGGAGCTCTCCGCCCCCGAGCTGAAAAGGCGTCTCCTCCGGGTGCTCGCCGGGGAGGAGCGCCTCACCCCCCCGGACCTCCCCCGCCTCACCCCCCGGGAGGAGGCGGTGCTACGGCTCCTGGCCCAGGGGCTTTCCGGCAAGGAGATGGCCAGGGTCTTGGGCCTCTCCCCGGACACGGTGAAAGACTACCTGGAAAGCCTCTACGGGAAACTGGAGGCCCGCAACCGGGTGGAGGCCCTGGAAAAAGCCCGCGCCCTGGGGTTTATCTAATGCCACCCCATGCTGGCTTGCGCCAGCATGGGGGCCCCGGCCCAAAAGGCCTGCAGGGCTTCCGTACCTGGGCTTGGGCGAAGGATTCACGCCAAAGGGGTATAAGCACCCCACCGCGGCTTTCGCTGCGGTGGGGGCCCCAGAAAGCCCTCCCCTATCCCTCCTGGGCGGCCTCCTTGGCCTCCTTGGCCTTCTCCATATCCTGCCCGGTGCGCTTGCGGTCCACCCGGAGCTTCCGGCGGATCTCCCTTTCGGAAAGCTCGCGGATGTAGTAGAGCTTGGACCGGCGGGCCCGGCCCCGCTGCACGATCTCCACCTTCTCGATGAGGGGAGAGTTCATGGGGAAGATGCGCTCCACCCCCACCCCGTAGCTCACCTTGCGCACGGTGAAGCTGGAGTTGTAGCCGTTGCGCTTGATCTTGATGACGATGCCCTCAAAGTTCTGGATGCGGCTCCGGTTGCCTTCCTTCACCCGGTAGGCCACCCGCACGGTGTCCCCGGCGCGGAACTCGGGCAGATCGGCGCGGGCGTAGCGGGATTCCACCACCTTCAAAAGCGCTCCTCGGTTCATGGCGTGCCTCCTCCCCAGAGGAACCCTTAAGGGTTCGTGGGCAACAGCCTCCAGTTTAGCCTTCCCGGTCCAGTTCCGCAAGCCAGGCCGCCTCGAGGGCCCCGATCCGGGCCTCCGAGAGGAGCTCGGGCCTAAAGGCCAGGGTGCGGCGCAAGGCCTCCTGCCGCCGCCACCTCTCCACCTCCTGGTGATGGCCCGAAAGGAGAACCTCGGGCACCCTAAGCCCCCGGAACTCGGGGGGGCGGGTGTAGTGGGGAAAGTCCAGAAGCCCCCGCACGAAGGAGTCCTCCCGGTGGCTCTGGGGGTCGCCGATGACCCCGGGGACGAGGCGGGCGGTGGCCTCGAGGACCGCCAAGGCCGCCACCTCCCCCCCCATGAGCACGTAGTCGCCGATGGAGAGGGTCCGGGTGACGAAGGCCTCCACCCGGGCGTCAAACCCCTCGTAGCGCCCCGAGAGGAGGACCAGGTGCCCCTTCCCCGCCAGGTCCTCCGCCACCTTCTGGGTAAAGGGCTCCCCCGCCGGAGAGAGGAGGATCACCTCGTCCGCCGGGCCCACGGCCTCCAAAGCGGCCACGGCCACGTCGGCCCGGATCACCATCCCCGCCCCCCCGCCGTAGGGGGTGTCGTCCACCACCCGGTGGCGCCCCAGGCCGTAGGCCCGGAGGTCCACCACCTCCACCTCCAGCAGGCCCCGCTTGCGGGCCCTGGCGATGAGGGACTCCTCCAGCCAGGGCCGGACGAGGGCGGGGAAGAGGGTGAGGAGGGTGTAGCGCATCAGTCGAAGAGGCCGGGGATGGGCTCCACGTGGATGGCCCCCTCCTCCACCCGCACGTAGGGGGCCTGGAGGGGCACCAGGCGCTCGGCCCGGTGGCGAAGCCTCTCCCCCACCCCCCGGATCACCAGGACGTCCTGGGCCCCGGTGTCCAGGATGTCCACCACCTCCCCCACCTTCTCGCCCCCCACGTAGACGGGAAGGCCTATGAGGGCGAAGTAGTAGTACTGCCCCTCCTCCAAGGGGGGGAGGTCGGCCACCTCCGCGTAGACGCGGAGCCCCACCAGGGCCTCCGCCAGGGTGCGGTCGGTGACCCCCGCCAGGTGGACCACCAGCTCCTCCCCCACCCGGTAGAGGTCCTCCACCGCCCTAAAGCCGTGGCCCTCCACGTAGACCCGCTCCAGGTGGAGGAGGACCGGCTCCCCCCGGAACTTGAGCCCGCCCTTGAGGGCGAAGGGGGCTCCGAAGCGGCCGATCTCCACCAAGCGCATACCCCTATTCTAAGGCCTGGGGCCCCGGCTCAGCGCACCTCCACCCCCACCTTGCGCTTGGCGTAAGCCCGCACCAGGGTGCGGATGGCCTCGATCACCCGCCCCTGCTTGCCGATGAGGCGGCCCTTGTCCTCGAGGGCCACCTCCACCACGTAAAGGGGCCCCTCCCGGCCGCGCCTCTCCTGGACCCGCACCGCCTCGGGGTGGTCCACCACGCTCTTGGCCAGGTACTCCACCAGGTCCTTCATCCCCTCCATCCTAACCCAAGCCCGGGCGTTGACGCCCCGCCCTCCGCCCCCTACCCTGGGAGGTAATGAAACGGGTCCTCTCCGGCATCCAACCCTCGGGGGAAATCCACATCGGCAACTACCTGGGGGCCATCAAGCAGTGGGTGGAGATCGGGGAAAAGCTGGGGCGGGAAGCCTTCTTCTGCATCGTGGACTACCACGCCCTCACCAACCCCCTCTCCTACGACCCCTCCACCTTGGCCCAGCGCACCTTTGAGGCCGCCTTGGTCAACATGGCGGCGGGGCTTGACCCCGAGCGGGTCACCCTCTTCGTCCAGTCCCACGTGCCCGAGCACACCGAGCTCTCCTGGGTCTTCACCACCCTCACCCCCTTGGGGGACCTCACCCGCATGACCCAGTTCAAGGACAAGGCCAGCAAGCAGGAGACCGTGTGGTCCGGCCTCCTCCTGTACCCCGTGCTCCAGGCGGCGGACATCCTCATCTACAAGGCGGACACCGTCCCCGTGGGGGAGGACCAGGTGCAGCACATCGAGCTCACCCGGGAGATCGCCCGCCGCTTCAACCACCTCTTCGGGGAGACCTTCCCCGAACCCCAGGCCCTCCTCAACCCCGAGGCCCCCCGGGTCCCCGGGATCGACGGCAAGGCCAAGATGAGCAAGTCCTTGGGCAACACCATCGGCCTCCTGGAGCCCGAGGAGAGCATCTGGCAGAAGATCCAGCACCTCCCCGACGACCCCCAGAGGATCCGCCTTTCCGACCCCGGGGACCCCGAGAGGACCATCGTCTTCACCTACCTCTCCTACTTCGCCCCCAAGGAGCTGGTGGAGGCCCTGAAGGAGGAGTACCGGAAGGCGGGGGTGGGCACCCTGGTGGTGAAGCGGGTCCTCTTTGACCACCTCATGGAGGCCCTCCGCCCCATCCGGGAAAGGGCCGAGGCCCTGAAGAAGGACCCCGACTACGTGATGGACGCCCTGCTGGAGGGGGCCCGGCGGGCCAGGGAGGTGGCCAGGGCCACCATGGAAGAGGTGCGGGAGAAGGTGGGGCTTCTCCTGCCCAAGAAGCGCCTGGTCCTGCGGTGATCCACCTAAGCTTCCCCGGCTTCACGGGCTCCCTCGAGGCCCTGCGGGAGGCCCTAAGGCGGGGCCGCCTCTCCCCCAAGGAGGTCCCCGTCCTCCTGGTGGTGGACCAGGCCCTCTCCCAGGTCCCCGAGGACCTGAAGGCGAGAAGCGAACTCCTTCCCGTGCTGGCGGAGCTTCTCCTCTTAAAGCTCGCCCCGGAAAAGGCCCTCTCCCCCAAGGAGGAGGGAGAAGAGGCCCCCCTGGTCCGGGTCCTCCTGGACCTCTCCGAGACCGTGGCCTTCCTCGAGGCCCGCCTCCAGCGCCGGGCCCGCCTCCTCCCCGTGCCCCCGCCCCCCCTGCCCCGGCCCGGCCTCCGCCTTCCCCCCAAGGCCCTCCTCCAGGCGGCCCGCCCCTTCCAGAAGGCGGTGCTCCGCCTGCCCCAAGGAGGCTTCGGCCTAAAGGAGGCCTGGGAGAGGCTAAAGACCCTCCTGAAGGGGCGGGCGGTCTTCCAGAGCCTTCCCTTCACCTGGGCCGAGGGGGCGGTGGCCTTCGCCGCCCTTCTGGAGGCCCACCGCCTGGGCCAGGTGCGCCTTTACCAGGAGGCCCCCTTCGCCCCCCTCTACGTGGAAGCCCCGGGCGAACTCCAGGACCTTGACGCAGGAAGAGACGTGGCCTAGAATGACCCTTGCGTCTGCCGGGGTGGCGGAATTGGTAGACGCGCACGATTCAGGGTCGTGTGCCCGCAAGGGCGTGCGGGTTCAAGTCCCGCCCCCGGCACCAAGGGGCCCCGCGAAGGCGGGGCCTTTTCCGCTTGCCTCCTGGGCCCCAGGGGGGCAAACTGGGCCTAAGGCCCTTCCCGGGCCTGGAGGAAGCCCATGAAGGCCTACCTCGGCCTCTACACCGCCAGGCTGGAGACCCCGGCCAGAAGCCTCAAGGAGAAGCGGGCCCTCATCAAGCCGGTCCTGGAACGGCTCAAGGCCCGCTTTCCCGTCTCCGCCGCCAGGCTTTACGGCCTGGACGCCTGGGGCTACGAGGTGGTGGGCTTTAGCCTCCTGGGCAACGACCCCGCCTGGGTGGAGGAAACCCTGCGGGAGGCCGCCCGCTTCCTGGCGCAAAACGGCAGCTTCCGCGTGGCCCTGGAGGAGTACCGCCTCGAGGCCTTTGAGCTGAACGGCCTCCTTTAGGGCAGGCGGCGAACCCTGAGGCGCTCCCGCTCCAGCACGGCAAAGGCCCCGAGGAGGGAGGCGCCGTGCTCCCGCAAGGCCCAGATCACCCGGGCCGCCTTCTCCATGGGGGCCAGGCCCTCGAGGCGGAGAAGCAAAACCCCGGAGGGCACCAACGCCCGCCTGAAAGCGAGTTCCCCAAAGTCCTTATCGGTGGTGAGGAGGAGGGCGCCCTCCCGCTGGGCCAGGGCCACGACCTCGGGATCCTTCATCCCGGGCCGCTCTTCCGCCACGTAGAACACGGCAAACCCTTCCTCCCGTAACCGAAAGACAATGGGAGCATCCACCCCCTCGTCGGCGAGGAGCTTCACGCGGCCCGATCCGGGTAGAAGTACACCCTCTCCGCCCCCAGAACCTCGGCCGCGTAAAGCAGGGCGGCGCGCAGGCCCTCCGGGGTCAGCCGGGGTAAGGCTTCCAGGATGGCTTCCGGGCTTTCCCCGGCGGCGAGGCGGCGGAGGATCTCCTCCACGGTGATCCGCGTCCCCGCCACCACCGGCTTCCCTCCCATCACCTCGGGGTCTACCACAATGAGGTCCACCACCTTCACCAGGGTACCCTTACACCCGCTCCACCGCCACCGCCACCGACCCCCCGGTCCCGTGGCAGATGGCGGCGAGGCCCCTTTCCTCCCCCCTCGCCCGGAGGGCGTTGAGGAGCGTGACCAGAATCCGCGCCCCGCTGGCCCCGATGGGGTGGCCTAGGGCCACGGCCCCCCCGAAGACGTTGAGCCTCTCGTAGGGCACCCCTAGGAGGCGGTGGAAGAGGACGTTATTCAGGGCGAAGGCCTCGTTGTTCTCAAAGAGGCCGAAGTCCGAAAGGCGCATCCCCAGCCGGTCCAGAAGCCTCCTGGCCGCGGGGATGGGGGCCTCGGGGAAGCGCCAGGGCTCCCCGGCGGCCCAGGCCCCACCCAACACCTTGGCGATGGGCCTAAGCCCGTGGGCCCGCACCGCCTCCTCCGAGGCGAGGAGAAGCGCCGCCGCCCCGTCGGAGATCTGGCTACTGTTCCCCGCAGTGAGGACCCCGTCCTTCTTGAAGGCGGGCCTTAGGGCCGCCAAGGACTCCGGGGTGGTCTCGGGCCGGATGCCCTCGTCCCGGTCCACCACCACCGGGCCCTTCTTGCCGGGAAGCTCTAGGGGGGCGATCTCCCAGGCGAAGAGACCCCCTTCCGTGGCCTCAGCCGCCCTCTTGTGGGAAAGGTAGGCGGCCTCGTCTATCTCCTCCCGGGTAACCCCCTGGTCCTGGGCCAGGCGCTCCGCCTGCTCCCCCATGGCCTCCCCGGTGAAGGGGTCGGAAAGCCCGTCCCGGAGGAGGATGTCCTGGAGGCTCTCCGGGGCCCCCAGGAGGAACTTGTACCCCCAGCGCGCCCGGTGGGAGAGGTAGAAGCCCGCCTGGCTCATGGACTCCATCCCCCCGGCGAGGACCAGGTGGGCCTCCCCCGTGCGCAGGAACTGGAAGGCGTTCAAGACCGCCATCATCCCCGAGGCGCAGACCATGTCCACCTGGTACCCGTCCACCTCCTTGGGGATGCCCGCCCTTAGGGCGGCCTGCCTGGGCAGAAGCTGCCCGTGCCCGGCCCGTAGGACGTTCCCGAAGACGTAGAGGTCCAGGGCCTTCCCCTCCACCCCCGCCCGCTCCAAGGCGGCCCCCATGGCGTGGGCCCCGAGCTCCACGGGGCTTAGGTCCTTAAGCGCCCCCCCGAACTTGCCGATAGGGGTCCTGGCCGCGGAAACGATGTAGACCTCCTGCATGGGACCATCATACCCCCCATTTGGGGGGTGGGCGCCCTGGGGGCGAGGCCCTAAGGTAAATCAGGGAGGTGGCCCCTTTGGCGAAGCGCGGCTTCAGCCTGTTGGAACTCCTCGTGGTCCTGGCCATCCTGGGCGTCTTGGGCGGCCTCGCCTACACGAACTACAGCGCCGCCTACCGCCTCAGGGCGGCCGGGGCCGAGCTCAGGACCTTCCTCCTCGCCGCCCGCACCGAGGCCATCCGCAGGGGAACGGGGGTGGCGGTGGTACCGGAGGGCCGGGGGCTCCTAAGCTGCGTGGACGAAAACCGAAACCGAGCGTGCGACCCCGCCGAGCCCGTCCTCCGCCGGTTTGACCCCAGGGGGTACGGCGTAGCCCTGGACCTGAGGAGCGGCTTCTCCCCGGGCCTCCGCTTCAACGCCCTGGGGAGGCCCAACACGGGGGCGCGCCTGGCCCTGCGCCTGGGCGGGCGGAGCCTCACCCTGTGCGTGGGCATGGGAGGAAGGGTGCGGGAGGTGAGCGGCGATGGGTGCCCGTAAAGGCTTCACCCTATTGGAGGTGCTCCTGGCCCTGGGGCTCCTCGCCGTGGTGGTCCTGGCCTTCACCGCCCTGCAGGTGACAAGCCTCCGGGGGGGCAGGCAGGGCCGGGAGCTCCAGGCCGTGGTCCGGGAGATGGAGAACTTCATGGAAAGGCTGAGGCAGGACCCCCAGGGCATCCCCACCCTTTGCAACGGGGCCCTAACCCTGGCGGGAAAGGGGGGCACCTGCGCCGCCACCCCCTGCGCCGTGGCCCCGGACGGAAGCCTCGCCTGCCCTACCTCGGGAGATGCGCGGGCCTTCCGGGTGGTCCTGGAGGTGGGGGGCAAGCGGCTGGAAACGGTGGTGTATCGGCCATGAGAAGGCACGGGTTTTCCCTCTTGGAACTCCTGCTGGCCTCGGTCCTCTTGGGAAGCCTCTTCCTGGTGGTCTTGGCCCTGGAGAACTCCAGCGCCACCCTTAGGGAACGGGAAAGGGCGCGGGGGCGCCTCGCCGACGAGCTGAGCCTCACCGCCACCGCCCTGGCCCGGGAGCTCTACACCGTGGGCTACCGGCTCACCGGCCAGGCCCTGGTCCTAAGCCCGGGCTCCCAAGGGGACAGCGTCCAGGGGTGGTTCCTTTGCGAAGCGGGCATGGAGGAGGTCTGCGGGGAAAGCCTGGGGCAGGTCAGGGGCACGGGCTACGAGGTGCGCCAGGGGGTGCTCCGCTGGGGCCCTTGCACGGGCGCAGCCTGCGCGCCCAGCGTCACCAACCCCGTGCTCGGAGGGGACGAGGTGCGGGTGGAGGCCTTCCGGGTGGCCTACCTGGAGGGGGGCACCTGGAAGCGCCAAGCGCAGGCCGTGAACCTGGCGCCCGAAGGCGCGACCCCCAAGGTGAGCGCCCTGGCCCTCTACCTCCTGGCCTCGGTCCCCGTGCGGGGCGGGGCCCCTGCCTTCACCCCGGGGAGCACCCTGAGCTATCCCCCAGGGCTCACCTCCAGCCTTATGGACCTTCCCGGCGCGCTGAACGACGGACGTTTGCGGGCCGAGAGGCTCTGGATCGTCCAGACCCCCAACCTGGTTCGCTGAAAGGAGGAACGGGATGAACCGGAAAGGCATAGCGCTCGTGGCGGCCCTCATCGGGATGGCGGCGGTCCTCATGCTCTCCCTGGCCATGGTGCAAAGCGCCCTGGGCAACCTGAAGACGGGGGGCGACCTCCTGAACCGGGCCCAGGCCCGCCAGCGGGCGGAGGCGGGCGTGGACCACGCCCTGGCCTACCTTGACGGCAAGACGGCCTTAAGCGCCCCCCAAACCCTCTCGGGCCAAGGCTACTCCGTCACCCTGACCCCCCAAGACAACGCGGGGAGCGCAATCCGTGTAGAGAGCACCGGCCAGGCGGGCCTCGCCCGGCACACCGCCGTGGCCCTGGTGTCCCTGGAACAGGTGGAGGTCCCCGCCCAGAACCCCCTCTTCGGCCAGGGGTGGATCACGGGAGGAAGGATTACCATCAACGGCGGGGTGGAGCTGAGGGGTAGCCGCCTCCACGCCGACCAGGGCTACGCCAACTTGTCGGGCCAAATCCAGGTCTGCGACAGCTCGGGCCAAGGGTGCCGAACCCTTGACCAAGTCAACCCGCCCCCCATCACGGGAGGGGCGGGAGTTACGGGCGCGCAGTGCAACGCCAGCGGGAACAACAACGTGGTCTGCGACGGCCCCGCGCCCAGGTACCAGGTCTGCCCCGTGTACCAGACCCCCTCCGACCCCAACCTGACCTGCCTGGACGCCCTCACGGGCAGGCTCGTGCGGTGGGACCAGGCCACCCGCATTGCTAAGCCCGACGTGGACGCGCTCAGCATGAGGAGCCTTGGGGCCAGGGCCAGCAGCCCCTACACCGACGCCACCACCAAGGGCCTCTGCGATGTTCGCTTCACCCGCTTAGACCCCGGAGACGCCAGCGAGCTCACCCAGTTTCTCCTAAGTAGGGGCGTCTCCGGGAGCCTCCCCACGGACGTCAACCAGCTCCTCACCCGAGTGCTCAACGCCCTGAACGGGAGCGGGCTCAGGGTGTGCGTTCAGAACAACGTTACTCTCCCGGGCGGCACCTCTTTGGACAACGTCACCTTCTACGTGGGCGGCATCTTCCAGGTCAACGGAGACGCCACCCTCAACGGGGTGAGCGTGGCCGCCGGGTCGGGCGTCAACCTGGGGAACGTCCAGGCCACCAATAGCCGCTTCTACACCGGGGGATTCTTCAACCTGAACAACGACGCCACCTTCCAGGGCGACTCCACCCTCGCCTCCCGGCAGTCCATCAACTTCAACGGCGGGGCCGACCTGCTGAATAACCGCGCCCTCCTGGTGGTGAGCGAGGGGGACATCACCTTCAACGGCAGGGCCAACACCCACGCCTTCATGTGGGCGGGAGGCCAAATCACCTTCGACGGCACCGGGGCCTTCATCGGCGGGGCGGTGAGCCTCGGGGGCATCACCCGAAACAGCGGGGGGCAGTTCTACATCCAGAACTCCAACGCCCTCAACAGCGACCTGCCCCACACGGACACCGGCACCCGGCCCCGGCCCGTGGTCCAGAGCCGCAGGTAATCCTCAGCCTAAGCCCGCCCCAACCCCTGGGGCGGGCCTGGCCTTCGCCCGGCTTCCACACCCCTCCCCCATCCTGAGGATACCCCCCCAAAAGGGGGGGTTGACAAGGAGGAAGGAGGGGCGACAAAATGACCCCTGAAAGGAGGTGAGAAAGGGCTAAAAAGGCTGAAGACAAGCGGGTTCGGCTAAAAGGCAGGCAAGTCGGCTCCAGGCACTCATGGCCGCGCGATACATGAAGGCGCGGAAAACTCTAAGGAGAGAAGGAGTATGCGGAACGCGAAAGGCTTTACCCTGATTGAGCTTCTGATCGTCATCGCCATCATCGCCATCCTGGCGGCGGTGCTGATCCCCAACGTCCTCAACGCCCGCAAGCGGGCCATTGAGTCCTCGGCCCAGGCCTTCGCCCGGCAGGTGGCCACCTGGGTGGCGGCCGCGGACACCGCGGGCACAGCCCCTACTTCTGACCTTACCAACGCTGAATGCAACGCCCAAGACTGGCTGATCAGCGAAGGGGCTCCGTCCACCTACCCGAGCAGCGTGAAGGAGTGCAAGATCTCCTACAGCGCGACTGACGGCCGCTACACCATCGTCGTTAAAGCAACAACCGATGAGTCCTTCACCGCCGTGTATTAGGGCCTAGGTCCTGGGGCCTGGGGCGCCTGCCCCAGGCCTTTCCTACTAACTATGAAGCGACTCCTCCAGACCCTTAGCCTGGCCCTGTTTCCCTGGGTCATCCTGCCCCCACCCTTTACCTTTTGGCCTGACCGGGAAGGGGTGTGGATCGCGCCCAAGGTGTTTTACCTCGCCTTCCTGGCCCTTCTTTTCATCCCAAGGCCGCCAGCAAGGGAAAGGACTTGCCCTCCGGGGCGTGGCCTTTTGCTGGGGATGCTGGCGTGGCTTGGGGTTGCCATCCTGGCTGCTCTGCCTCCCTTTCTTTCCCAGCAAGACTGGAGCACCTGGCTCCTCGGACCCCTAAACCGCATGGATGGCCCCCTCTACCAGCTCTTTCTCCTGGCCTTTGCTCTCGGACTCTCTCAGGCCCTCGCGAAAGACCCCCGACTGGCAGGCGGTCTAATCCCCGCCATGCTCCTATCTGCACTATTTCAAGGGATTCTGTGGCTCTGGCAGAGGGGTGGGCTTGACCCTTTAGCAGGGGTCGTGGGCTACACCCCAAGCCTGCCCCCGGGCACCGTGGGCAACCCGGGCATGGCGGCGGGCCTGGCCCTGCCCCTCGTTCCCCTGGCCCTCGCCCTTTGGCTCGGGCGCCGAGAGGGGGTCTGGCTTCTCGCCGCCCTCGGCCTGGCCACGGCCCTGGGGGGCCTCGCCAACCGGTCTGCCCTCGTCGCCCTGGCCCTGGCCCTTGGCCTCTGGGTCTTCCTGTTCCGGGACCGCAGGCTGGCCCTCGCCTCCTTGGGAGCGCTGGGCCTCGCCTACGCAAGCAGCGCCTACTGGCCCAGCACCCTGCCCGTGCAGAAGGAGATCGCCAGCGGCCGCACCCTGGAAACCAGGCTGGAGATGTGGCGCCTCGGGCTTTCCCTTTTGCGGGAGCCGAAAACCTTTCTTTTTGGCCTCGGCCCCCTAGGGCTCCAGGAGGCCGTGGTGGACGGGAAGGTGGAGGTCAGGCGGCTTCTCAGGCTTTTCCACCTGGAGTACGGGTGGCCGCCCCCGGAGAGGCTGGTCTCCGCTACCCCCCTCTGGAGGCCCGAAGACCCCCCCACGTCCCGGGCCTACCTCCTCAAGTACGAGGTGAGGGGCCTTCCGGGCTACTCCAAGGAGGAGTTTCTCGCCCTACAGCGCCTCAGCAACCTGGACAAGGCCCACAACGCCTACCTGGACAAGGCCCTGGCTTTCGGCGTGCCCTTCGCCCTCCTTTGGACCCTTTTCCTTTTCGGGCCCGTGCCCGCCCTGCTTCGCAGGGAAGACGCCGGGAGCAAGGGGCTGGCGGTGGGTTTGCTGGGCCTTGGCGTCTACTACCTGGCCTGGTTCACCACACCCCAGACCGAGCCCTGGCACTTCGCCCTGGCCATCCTGGCGTGGAAGAGCGTTGCTAAAGAACCCTAGCCTCCTTTCCAGAAAACGGCCATACCTCTGACGGCTCCCCGCCGCCTAGATGAAGCGCGTGATGGCAGGCTTCAGGAGGAGCTGAGCCGCCTCTTCGGGCGCAGGGTGGACCTCCACACCCTGGGGAGCCTGAGCCCGTATATCCGGGAAGAAGTCCTAAGGGAGGCCCGCCCCCTACATGAGGCGGCGTAACCTTTTGGGCGGTAAACTCTAGCCATGGGCGCGGCCAAGGCGGTGCGGCCTCTCAGCCTGGAGGAGTACCTGGCCCTGGAGAGGGAGGCCCCGGTGAAGCACGAACTGGTGGAGGGCTTCCCCCACGCCATGGCCGGGGCGGGCGACCGGCACAACCGGGTGGTGGTGAACCTGGTGCTGGCCCTGGGCCCCCTGGCCCGGAAAATGGGGTGCCGCCTTTACGCAAGCGACATGCGGCTCAAGGTGGACGCCGCCACGGTCTACTACCCCGACCTCATGGTGGTCTGTGAAGAAGACCCCGGGGAATACTACAAGGAAAAACCCTGCCTGGTGATAGAAGTGCTCTCCGAGTCCACGGAGGCCACGGACCGGAGGGAAAAGCTCCGCAAGTACCTGGGCCTGCCCACCCTCCAGGCCTACCTCTTGGTGGACTCCCGCACCCCTCGGGCCTTCGGCTACTACCGGGAGTGGGAAGGATGGGTGTACCGGGAAGCGGAGGAGGGCCGCCTGCCGCTCCACTGCTTGGAGGGCCACCTGGACCTCTCCGAGGCCTATTACGGGCTCTAGTGCCCTAGGCGGGGGTAAAATGTGGACAATATGGCAGTAAAGCAAGAGATCCTGGCCCTGCTGGAACAAATGCCCGAACCGCTCCAAAAAGAGGTGGCGGACTTCGCTCGCTTTCTACTGAAAAAGAAGCGGGGCGAAGAGCTTGCCTGGCAAGCCCTCAGCCTGGCCCAGGCGATAAGGGACCTCCCGGAGGAAGACTACACCGAGGAAGACCTAGAGGAGCGCTGGTGAGCCCCGGAACCCTCGCCCTCCTGCGCTTCCCCCACACCGACCTTTCACCCGGAAAGCTACGGCCCGTCCTTCTTCTCGCCTCCACTCCCGGTCAATACGGAGACTGGCTCGTAGCCATGGTATCCAGCCAACTGGATCAGGCCATTGTCGGGTTGGATGAAGTGATTCTGGAAACAGACCTTGATTTTGCCGCAACGGGCCTCAAGCGCAGTAGCGTAGTGCGTATCAGCCGTCTTGCCGTGGTGGATAAAGGCCTGCTCCTTGGAAGTCTGGGAAAGTTGAGCCCCGAACGCTTCGGCCGCCTTCGGGCGCGGCTATGTCAGTGGGTGTGCGGGAGCGCCTAAACCTCCACCCCTTCGTAGATGGATTCCAGACTTAGCCCCACGCCGAGGCAGGGCACCTCCACCTCCCCTTCCCCCTCCCACAGGCGGTAGAGCCAGCCCTCCCCCTGGCGGAAGTAGCCCTCCACCCGCCTCTCCCGGGAGTCCACCAGGAGGTAGCCTTGGAGGCTCGGGAGCTCCCGGTAGCGCCAGAGCTTCTCCCGGCGGTCTATGGCCTCGGTGGCCTCCGAAACCACCTCCACCACCAGGCAGGGAGCCTCCTCGTAGTGGGTGTGAGGGGGCTTCCCCCCGCAGACCACCATGAGGTCGGGGTAATAAAAGGTCTTGGCGGAAACCCGAAGCTTGACGGTTTCCGTGTAAATCCGGCACCCCTTGGCCAAGGCCTTGGGCCTGAGAAGGGCGTAGAGGTTGCCCACGATGCGGTTGTGGGCAAGGCTCGCCCCCGCCATGGCGTAGGGTACGCCCTCCACGAGTTCGTGGCGCACGGGGGACCGCTCCTCCAGGGCCAGGTAGGCCTCGGCGTCCAGAAGCTCCAGGGACTTCGCCGCCTCGCCCATGGCCCCATTCTAGTCCACGCCGAAGTAGCGGGCCTCGGGGTGGTGGACCACCAGGGCGCTGGTGGCGTGCTCGGGCTCCAGCTGGAAGTTCTCCGTGAGGCGCACCCCCACCCGGTGGAAACCCAGGAGCCGGTCCAGCTTGGCCTGGTCGGCGAGGTCCGGGCAGGCGGGGTAGCCGAAGGAGTAGCGGGCCCCCTGGTAGCCCTGCTGGAAGAGCTTCTGGACCTCGGTGGCGTCCTTGTGGGCGATGCCCCACATCTGCCGCATCCTCTTGTGCCAGTATTCCGCCAAGGCCTCGGTCATCTCCACGCTGAAGCCGTGGACGAAGAGGTAGTCCTGGTAGGCGCCGGACGCGAAGAGGGCCTGGGCCTTCCTAGAAGGGGCCTCCCCCATGGTGACGAGCTGGACCCCGAGGACGTCCCGGGCCCCCGCCCGGAAGGCCTCCTTGGGCATCCAGGCGGCCTCGTCCCCCAGGGGTTCGGCGTGGCGGGGGCGGAAGTAGTCCACGAGGCTCAGCCCCCCGCCCTTCTGCCGGGGGAAGCGGAAGCGTTCCAGCACCTCCCCCGTCTCTGGGGAGAAGACGAGAAGTTCCTCCCCCTCCCGGGCCACGGGGAAGAAGCCGTAGAGGACCTTGGGTTCAAGCCACCCTTCCGCCATCGCCTCCTTGAGGAGCCTCTGGAAGACGGGCTCCGCCTCCCGCTCCACCAGGGCCTGCCACGCCTCCCGGTCCATCCCCTTGCGGCTATAGCCCCACTGGCCCCGGTAAAGGGCGAGCTTGTTGACGTAGTGGGCGATGGTGGCGAGGTCCAGCCCTTCCTCCACCCGCACGCCGAAGAAGGGGGGCCGGGGGACGGCGGGGGCCTCCCCCACGGGCCGGGAGCGGGGCGCCGCCTTGGGGGCCTCCCGCTTGGGCTTTGGGGGGGCCTTCCGGGTGAGCTCGGGAGGGGCGTGGCCCGTGAGCTCCTCCATGAGCCTCAGGCCCTCAAAGGCGTCCTCGGCGTAGTAGACGTTGGGGTAGATGGCCCTTAGCTCCTCCACGTAGCCCCGGGTGAGGGCGGCCCCGCCCAGGATCACGGGGAGGGTGTAGCCCCGGTCCCGCATGTACTCCAGGTTCTCCTTCATCACCAGGGTGCTCTTCACCAAAAGGCCCGACATGCCCACGGCGTGGGGCTTGTGCGCCTCCACGGCCTTCAGGATCTCCTCAATGGGCACCTTGATGCCCAGGTTCACCACCCGGTAGCCGTTGTTGGTGAGGATGATGTCCACCAGGTTCTTGCCGATGTCGTGCACGTCCCCCTTGACGGTGGCAAGGACCAGGGTGCCCTTGCCCTCCCCCTTCTTCTCCATGCGGGGCTCGAGGTAGGCCACCGCCCGCTTCATCACCTCGGCGGCCTGGAGGACGAAGGGGAGCTGCATCTTCCCCGCCCCGAAGAGGTCCCCCACCTCCTTCATCCCCGAAAGGAGGGGGCCGTTGATGAGGTCCAGGGGCTTGTGCCCCGCCCTCAGGGCCTCCTCCAGGTCGGCCTCGAGGCCCGGCTTCCTCCCCTCCACCACGCGGCGCTTGAGCCTCTCCAGAAGGGGAAGGGCCAAAAAGGCGTCCTCCTTCTTCCCCGGGTCCTCCTTGTGGGCCTCAAAGTAGGCCATGAAGGCGAGGAGGGGGTCAAAGCCCTCTTTGCGGCGGTCGTAGATGAGGTCTAAGGCGAGGGCGTAGGCCTCCTCGGGGATCTGACTTATGGGGAGGATCTTGCCCGCGTCCACGATGGCCGCGGTGAGGCCCCGTTTCCTCGCCTCGTCCAGGAAGACGGAGTTCAGGACGCGCCTCGCCCGGGGCTTGAGCCCGAAGGAGACGTTGGAGACCCCGAGGACGAACCCCACCCCGGGAAGCCTCTCCCGTAGCTCCTCTAGGGCGAGGAGGGTCTCCTTGGCCAGGGGGCGGCTCTCCTCGTCCCCTTGGGTGATGGGGAAGGTGAGGAGGTCAAAGAGGAGGTCCTCGGGGCGGAGGCCGTGGTGTTCCGTGAGGCGCTCGTACATCCTCAGGGCCACCCGCACCTTCTCCTCCCGGGTCTTGGCCATCCCCTTCTCGTCGATGGCCAGGACCACGAGGGCCGCCCCGTGGGCCTTGGCCAGGGAGGCCACCCGGTCAAAGCGCTCCAGGCCGTCCTCCAGGTTGGCGGAGTTCAGGAGGACCCGGCCCGGGAGGTGCTTGAGGGCGAGCTCCATGGCCTCAGGAGAAGTGGAGTCCACCATGACGGGGACGGTAAGGGCGGTGGCGAGGCTAGGAAGGAGCCACCGGAGGTCCTCAAGCTCGTCCCGCCCCGTCCAGGCCACGGAGAGGTCCAAGGCGTGGGCCCCTTCCTCCACCTGCTCCCGGGCGAGGGCGAGGATGCCCTCGAGGTCCTTGGCGAAGAGCATCTCCCGGAAGCGCTTGCTCCCCGTGGCGTTGAGCCTCTCCCCCACCAGGAAAAGGCTCGCCTCCTGCCGCAAGGAAACCGCCTGGTACAAGGAGGCCACCTGGGGGGGGAAGGTTTTGGGCCTCGGCCTCGGGGCAAGCCCCTTCACCGCCTCGGCCACCTTCCTTATGTGCTCGGGCCCCGTGCCGCAACACCCCCCCACGGCGTTCACCCCGTACTCGGCCACGAACTTGAGGTGCCACTTGGCGAGCTCCTCGGTGGTGAGGTCGTAGACCACCCTCCCCCCCTCGTTCCGGGGCAGGCCCGCGTTGGGAAGGCAGGAGACGAAGCGGGTGCTGTGCGAGGCGAAGTAGCGCACCTTGCTGTCCATGAGGTCGGGGCCCGTGGCGCAGTTCATCCCCACCACGTCTATGGGGAGGCTTTCCAGGGCCGCCAGGGCCGCCTGCTCGTCCGTGCCCACGAGCATGGTCCCCGTGGCCTCAAAGGTCACCTGGACCTGGAGGGGCACCTCCCGGCCCACCTCGGCCATGGCCTCCCGCGCCGCCAGGACGGCGCAGCGCACCTGCAGGATGTCCTGGGCGGTCTCCAGGAGGATGAGGTCCACCCCGCCCCTTAGAAGCCCCCTGGCCGCCTCCTTGTAGGCCCGGTAGAGCTCGTCCCAGGAGATCTGGCCCAAGGAGACCAGCTTGGTGCCCGGGCCCAGGGCCCCCGCCACGAAGGCCCCGTAGGGGTCGGCGGCCTCCCGGGCGATCCTCGCCCCGAGGAAGGCAAGCTCCTCCGCCTCCTCCTCCAGGCCGTACTCGGCGAGGACGTGGCGGAGCGCCCCGAAGGTGTTGGTCTCTATGACCTCGGCCCCGGCCTCGAGGTAGCTCTGGTGGACCTCCCGCACCACCTCGGGCCGGGTGCGGTTCAAGACCTCGGGGCAGCCGAAGTAGGCCTCCCCGCCGTAGTCCTCGGGGGTAAGGTCCTTTTTTTGGAGCTCGGTGCCCATGGCCCCGTCGAAGACCAGGGGCCTTTCCAGAAGGGCCTTGAGGTAGGGGAACTTCCTGGCGCGGGCCTCCTTGTTGTAGCCGAGCCGCACCAAGGGGGCCTCCCCCCACCCCGCCCCCCCGAGGTGGTGGCGGCATCCGGGGCTACAGGTGTGCACCTCCACCATATCCCGCTAGTGTAGCGAAAACCCTGGGGCTATGCTAGGCCCATGGACCCCTTCGGCGTCCTCTACACCGACCTCTACCAGCTCACCATGGGCCAGGTCTACTTCCGCCTGGGCCTCCACGAAAAGGAGGCCCTCTTTGAGGCCTTCTACCGCAAAAACCCCGACTACGGGGCCCACCAAGCGGGCTACGTCGTCTTCGCCGGGCTGGACCCCCTTCTAAGCTGGATGGAGGAGGCCCGCTTCGGCGAGGCGGAGCTAGCGGCCCTCCGCGGCCTAAAAAGCCGCTCGGGCAAGCCCCTCTTCGCCGAGGACTACCTCCGCTACCTGAAGGCCATGGGGGGGTTTTCCGGCCTCGCCCTAAGGGCCCTTCCCGAGGGGCGCGTGGCCCACCCCCAGGTGCCCCTGGTGAGCGTGGAGGGCCCCCTCCTCCAGGCCCAGCTTCTGGAGACCGCCCTCCTGAACCGCCTCAACTACGAGACCCTCGTGGCCACCAAGGCGAGCCGGGTGCGGGAGGCGGCGGGGGAGGCCGTGGTCCTGGAGTTCGGCCTCCGCCGCGCCCCCGCCAAGGGCGGGGAGAGCGCCACCCGGGCGAGCCTCATCGGAGGGGCGGACCGGAGCAGCGCCGTGAGCCTCTCCCACCTCCTGGGCCTCCCCTCCTCCGGCACCCACGCCCACAGCCTGGTCCAGGCCTTCCTGGCCCTGGGCCACTCCGAGGAGGACGCCTTCCGGGCCTTCGCCGAGGTCTTCCCCGACGACACCATCCTCCTTTTGGACACCGTGGACACCCTCCACTCAGGGCTTCCCCACGCCATCCGGGTCTTCGAGGAACTCCGGCGCAAGGGGCACAGGCCCGTGGGGGTGCGGATAGACTCCGGGGACCTGGCCCACCTCGCCATCCAGGTGGCCAAGGAGCTGGACAAGGCGGGCTTCCCCGAGGTCTCCATCGTCCTTTCCGGGGACCTGGACGAGCTCGTCATCTGGCAGATCAAGAGCCAGATCCTGCAGGAGGCCCCCCGCTACGGGGTGGACCCCGACCGCCTCTTGAGGCGCCTGGTCTACGGGGTGGGGACCAGGATGGTGGTCTCCTGGGGCTATCCGGCCCTGGGGGGGGTGTACAAGCTGGTGGCCATCCGGGAGAACGGGGCCTGGGCCCCGGCCATGAAGATCTCGGACTCCCTGGAAAAGGTCCTGAACCCCGGGCACAAGCGGGTCTACCGGGTCTACGACGGGAGGGGGCTGGCCACCGCCGACCTCTTGGCCCTGGCCGAGGAGGAGGTGCGGGAGGACGCCCCCCTTACCCTGCGCCACCCCACGGACCCCACCAAGCGCCGCACCTTGAGGCCGGGGGAGTTCGCCCTCGAGGCCCTCCTGGAGGAGGTCTACCGGGGAAGGAGGCTCTTCCCTCCCCTCCCCTTGGAAGAACTCAGGAAGCGCCGGGACCGGGACGTGGCCCTTTTGGACCCCGGGGTGCGGCGGCTGGTGAACCCCCACGTCTACCACGTCTCCCTCACGGAGAGGCTCTTCGCCCTCAAGGAGGAGCTGGTGCGGAAGCTGGAAGGCTAAGCCAAAAGAGCCTCCTCCCAGCCCTGTTTTGGGCGCCTCCTGTTGCGAAGCCAAGGCACGGGCACTTAGGAGGCCTGCTTGAGCCTGGCCTCCTCCAGGGCCTTCAGGGGGTTGTCCAGGTGGGGCAGGTCCACCACGATCTCCTTCACCCCGCTCCCCGGGGCCTCAAACATCAAGTCCACCATGGTCTTCTCCAGGATGGCCCTTAAGCCCCTCGCCCCCGTGCCCCGCTTGAGAGCCCGCCGGGCCACCTCCTTCAGGGCCGCCTGGGTGAAGCGGAGCTCCATCCCCTCCATGCGGAAGAGCTCCTGGTACTGCTTCACCAGGGCGTTTTTGGGCTCGGTGAGGATGCGCACCAGGTCGTCTTCGCCCAAGGGGTGGAGCTGGACGATGAGAGGGGCCCGGCCCACGAACTCGGGGATCATCCCGAACTTGACCAGGTCCTCGGGGAGGACCTCCCGGGGCTCCTCCTGGGCCTTGGTCCGGGTGAAGCCGATGGCGGTGCGCTCGGTGCGGGCCTTGACGATGTTCTCCAAGCCCTCAAAGGCCCCGCCCAGGATGAAGAGGATGTTTTTGGTGTTCACCGGGATGAACTCCTGGTGGGGGTGCTTCCTGCCCCCTTGCGGGGGCACGTTGGCGATGGTGCCCTCAATGATCTTGAGGAGGGCTTGCTGCACCCCTTCCCCGGAGACGTCCCGGGTGAGGGAGGGGTTTTCCGACTTGCGGGCGATCTTGTCGATCTCGTCGATGTAGACGATGCCCATCTCCGCCCGGGCCACGTCGAAGTCGGCGTTCTGCAGGAGGCGCAGGAGGACGTTCTCCACGTCCTCCCCCACGTACCCCGCCTCGGTGAGGGTGGTGGCGTCGGCGATGGCGAAGGGCACCTCCAGGAAGCGGGCCAGGGTCTCGGCGAGGAGGGTCTTGCCCGTGCCCGTGGGGCCGATGAGGAGGATGTTGCTCTTGCCGATCTCCGCCTCGGGGTGGAGGAGGCGCTTGTAGTGGTTGTAGACGGCCACGCTTAGGGCCCTCTTCGCCGCCTCCTGCCCCACCACGTACTGGTCCAGGTGGGCCTTGATCTCCTGGGGCTTGGGCAGGCGGCTTGGCCCCTTGGGGGCGGAGCGCCCCTCCTGGGCCAGGACCTCCCGGGCCCGTTCCACGCAGTCCTCGCAGATGTAGACGTCCTCTATGGGGCTTTCCAGAAGCCTCCCCGTCTCGGGGGGGCGGAGGCCGCAGAAGCTGCAGTAGGGCCTAGGCTTCCTCACGGGTCACCACCTGGTCGATGAGGCCGTACTCCAGGGCCTCCTGGGCGGAGAGGTAGTAGTCCCGGTCGGTGTCCTTTTCCACCTTCTCCAGGGGCTGGCCGGTGTGCTGGGCGAGGATCTCGTTCAGGAGCTTCTTGGCCTTCAGGATTTCCTGGGCCTGGATGGCGATGTCGCTGGCCGTGCCCCGGACCCCGCCCCAGGGCTGGTGGATCATCACCTTGGAGTGGGGCAGGGCGTAGCGGCGGCCCTTCTCCCCGGCCGCCAGGATCACCGCCGCCATGCTGGCCGCCATGCCGATGACGATGGTGGAGACGGGGGCCCGCACGAACTGCATGGTGTCGTAGATGGCCAGCCCCGCGTCCACCTCCCCCCCAGGGGAGTTGATGTAGAGGCGGATCTCCTGGTTGGGGTTTTGCGCGTCCAGGAAGAGGAGCTGGGCCACGATGGTGTTGGCCACCTGGGCGTCTATGGGGGTGCCCAGGAAGATGATGCGGTCCTTGAGGAGGCGGGAGTAGATGTCGTAGACCCGCTCCCCGCGGGCGGTCTGCTCGATGACGTACGGGATCACCATACCGCCTCCCATTGTAGCGGCAAGCCCAGGGGGGAAACCCCCCTGGGCCACCATGGGCCCCTCAAGGGAGCTGGGCCAGGGCCAGGCGCACGGCCTTGTCCTGGAGGTAGGCGGCCTTAAGCCTCTCCAGGCCCCTTTGTCCGAACTCGCGCTTAAGCTCGGGAACGCTGAGCCCGTAGGAGCGGGCCACCGCCTGGAGGTAGGCCTGCCACTCCTCCTCGGTGAGCTCGGGGCGGAGCTCCTCGGCGAGCTTTTCCTTGGCCAGGGAGCGCCGCACCCGCTTCAGGGCCTCCTGGCGGAGCTCTTCCCGGAACTTCCCTAGCTCCCCCTTCTCCTCCAAGGCCTTCAGATAGGCCTCGAGGCCCACCCCCTTTTGGTAGAGATCCTCGGCCAGGTGCTCCAGGAGGTGGCGCTCCTCGGCCTCCAGCATGGAGGGGGGGATGTCCGCCTCGAGGCCCTCGGCGAGCTTCTCCAGGAAGGCCCGCTCCCTCGCCTCCTGGTGCTGGGCCTCCGCTTGGTGCTGGAGGCTTTCCCGCACCTTGGCCTTGAGGTCCTCGAGGCTTTCCGCCTCCAGGGTCTTGGCGAACTCCTCGTCCAGCTCGGGAAGCTCCAGGGCCTTGACCTCCAGGACCTCGGTCCTCACCTCCCGCACCTTCTCGCCCTTATCGTTCAGCACGGGGACCAGGACCACGTCCCCCGCCTTCTTCCCCAAGAGGACCTCCCGCACGTGGGGCAGGGCCTTGGAGAGGTCTATGGGGAACTCCACCCCCTCCTCGGTGCGCACGTAGACGTGGTCCCCCTCCCCCGCCACCCGGTCCACGGGTACCAGCTCGGCGTAGCGCTGGCGTAGCTCCTCCAGGGCCCTTTCCACCATCTCCTCGGTGACCTCGGGGGGAGGGACCTCCAGGGTGAAGCCCCGCCAGTCGGGGAGGGCGGCCTCGGGGTAGTTTTCCACCTCGGCCACGTAGCGGAAGCCCTCCCCCTCCTTGAGCTCCTCCTCCACCACCCGGGCCGCCACGGGAAGAAGCCCAAGCTCCCGCACCGCCTGGGGGTAGGTCTCCTCCACCAGGCGCTCCTTCAGGTCGGCCATGAGCTCCTCCCGCCCCAGGCGGGCCTCCACCACCTTCAGGGGGGCCTTGCCTGGGCGGAAGCCCGGGATCCGGACCTTGCGGGCCAGGTCCTTAAGCAGGGCCTGGTAGCTGGCCTCCACCTTTTCCGCCGGGACCTCCACCCGGACCCTAACCAGATAACCGGAACGCTCCAGGATCTCCGCCACGCCTCACCTCGCCAGAAAAGGGGCCTCGCCCGGGTGGTGCGAGGAGCGGGACTTGAACCCGCACGGGTTGCCCCACCGGATCCTAAGTCCGGCGCGTCTACCGGTTCCGCCATCCTCGCAAGGGAGGGCGAGGCCCCCCTTTAAAATACCACCCCGTTCGGGGTGGCGGGGTTGGGGTGAGCGATGGGACTTGAACCCACGACCCCCGGATCCACAGTCCGGTGCTCTAACCAGCTGAGCTACGCTCACCACGCTCAGCATCCGCCATTCTACGGGGCTACTTCCCTTGCGTCAAGGCCTGGAGGCCGCCCTCGAGGCTCATGGCCTCGTAGCCCTCGGCCTCCAGGTAGAGGGCGGCCACCTGGCTCAGGAGGCCCTTCTCGCAGACCAAAAGGAGGGGCACCCGGGGCAGGCCGTGCTCCCCCTTCTGGATCTTCTCCAGGGGAACCCACTCCGCGGGGAAAGGCAGGGGCGTGTGCCGCTTGTCCGGGGGGCGGACGTCCACCGCCTTGACCCCGGCCTGGAGAAGGGCGGGAAGCTCCTCGGGGCGGACCTTGCGCATGAGCCAAGTATAGCGCGGGAAGCCCCGGCCCGCGCGCAAGATTATGCACCCCTATCCGGCTAAGCGGTATAAGTTCGCCGGAACGCCTTGGCGCCCCCTCCCCTTTGTGCTAAGCTCATCCCTCGGGTACGCGATGCCGCCGAGAAGAGACCTGAAGAAAATCCTCATCATCGGATCGGGGCCCATCACCATCGGGCAGGCCGCCGAGTTCGACTACTCCGGAACCCAGGCGGTGAAGGCCCTAAGGGGGGCAGGGTATGAGGTGGTCCTGGTGAACTCCAACCCCGCCACCATCATGACCGACCCCGAGCTCGCCGAGCGCACCTACGTGGAGCCCCTTACCCTGGACTCCCTGGAGAAGATCCTGGCCGAGGAGCGCCCCGACGCCCTCCTCCCCACCCTGGGAGGGCAGACCGCCCTCAACCTCTCCATGGCCCTTTACGAGGAAGGCATTCTGGAGCGCTACGGGGTGGAGCTCATCGGGGCCAAGGCCGAGGCCATAAGGAAGGGGGAGGACCGGGAGGAGTTCCAAAAGGCCATGCGGAGGATCGGCCTCGAGGTGCCCCGGGGAAAGATGGTGGGGAGCGTGGAAGAAGGCCTCCACTTCGCCCGGGAGGTGGGGTATCCCGTGGTGGTCCGCCCCTCCTTCACCCTGGGAGGCACGGGGGGCGGCATCGCCAAGGACGAGGCCGAGCTTAAGGAGGTCTTGGGGCGGGGCCTCCTCCTCTCCCCCGTCCACACGGCGCTGGTGGAGGAGTCGGTCCTGGGCTGGAAGGAGTTTGAGCTGGAGGTGATGCGGGACCACGCGGACACCGTGGTGGTCATCACCAGCATCGAGAACCTGGACCCCATGGGGGTCCACACCGGGGACTCCATCACCGTGGCCCCCGCCCAGACCCTCTCCGACGTGGAGTACCAGAGGATGCGGGACGCCGCCAAGGCGGTGATCCGGGAGATCGGGGTGGACACCGGGGGGTCCAACATCCAGTTCGCCCTCCACCCCAAGACGGGGCGGATGGTGGTCATCGAGATGAACCCTAGGGTCTCCCGCTCAAGCGCCCTCGCCTCCAAGGCCACGGGCTTCCCCATCGCCAAGATCGCCGCCCTCCTCGCCGTGGGCTACCGCCTGGACGAGCTCCCCAACGACATCACCCGCAAGACCCCGGCCTCCTTTGAGCCCACCATCGACTACGTGGTGGTGAAGATCCCCCGCTTCGCCTTTGAGAAGTTCCAGGACCTCCCCAACACCCTAGGAGGGCTCAGGGACGAGCTTTCCACCCAGATGAAAAGCGTGGGGGAGGTGATGGCCATGGGCCGCACCTTCAAGGAGGCCCTCCAGAAGGCCCTAAGGGGCCTGGAGCGGGACGTAAGGGCCCTGGCCGGGGTCAAGACGGAGGAGCTTGCGAAGAAGCTCTACCCCAACCCCGACCGCATCTACGCCGTCATGGAGCTCCTAAGGCGGGGGATGCCCGTGGAGGAGCTCCACCAGGCCACCCGGATAGACCCCTGGTTCCTCCACCAGATGAAGGAGATCGCCGAGGCCGAGGCCTGGCTCAGATCCCACCCCCCTAAGGACCGGGAGGACTTTCGCTTCTACAAGGCCCTGGGCCTTTCCGACCGGAGGATGGGGGAGCTTTTGGGAAAGGAGGAAGGGGAGGTGCGGGCCGAGAGGAAGGCCCTCGGGGTGGTCCCGGTCTACAAGACCGTGGACACCTGCGCCGCCGAGTTCGAGGCCTACACCCCCTACCACTACTCCACCTACGAGGCGGAGGACGAGGTCTGGCCCTCAGAGAAGCCCAAGGTGGTGATCCTGGGCTCGGGGCCCATACGGATCGGCCAGGGGGTGGAGTTCGACTACGCCACGGTCCACGCCGTCTGGGCCCTGAAGGAGGAGGGGTTTGAGACCATCATGGTGAACTCCAACCCCGAGACGGTCTCCACGGACTACGACACCGCCGACCGCCTCTACTTTGAGCCCCTGACCCTGGAGGACGTCCTCAACCTGGTGGAGCACGAGAAGCCCCTGGGGGTCATCGCCACCTTGGGGGGACAGACCCCCCTAAAGCTCGCCCGGGGCCTGGAGGAGGCCGGGGTCAGGCTCCTCGGCACCCCCTTTAGCGCCATCCACCTGGCGGAGGACCGGGAGGCCTTCCACGCCCTCTGCCAAAGGCTCGGCATCCCCCAGCCCGAGGGCCGGGTGGCCCAGACCCCGGAGGAGGCCCTAAGGCTTGCGGAGGAGGTGGGCTTCCCCCTCTTGGCCAGGCCCAGCTACGTGCTGGGCGGGCGGGCCATGCGGGTCCTGTGGAGCATGGCGGAGCTAAGGCGCTACCTGGAGGAGGTCTACGAGCCCCTGCAGGAGAAGCCCTCCATCCTCTTGGACCGCTACCTGGAAGGGGCCGTGGAGCTGGACGTGGACGCCCTCTCCGACGGGGAGGAGGTGCTGATCGCCGGGGTGATGGAGCACGTGGAAAGGGCCGGGGTCCACTCCGGGGACTCGGCCACCCTCCTTCCCCCCGTCCACGTGCCCGAGGGGGCCCTGGAGAAGGTGCGGGACTACACCCGAAGCCTAGCCTTAGGCCTCGGGGTGCGGGGGCTTTTGAACGTCCAGTACGCCGTGGTGGGGGAGGAGGTCTACGTCCTCGAGGCCAACCCCCGCGCAAGCCGCACCGTGCCCTTCGTGTCCAAGGCCATCGGCCTCCCCTTGGCCAAGCTTGCCGCCAAGATCGCCGTGGGCAAGACCCTAAGGGAGCTCGGCATCCGGGAGCTGGACCCCGTCCCCCCCTACTACGCCGCCAAAGAGGTGGTCATCCCCTGGCTCAAGTTCCCCGGGGTCATCCCGGTCCTGGGCCCGGAGATGCGCTCCACCGGGGAGAGCATGGGGATAGACCGGGACCCTTACCTGGCCTACTACAAGGCGGAGCTTGGGGCGGGGCAGAGGCTTCCCCTGGAGGGGAAGGTGCGCTTCCTTGGCGAGGGGCTCAAGGGCGATGACCTCGCCCGCCTGGAGGAGCTAAAGGAGGCCTACCGGGAGGCGGGCTTCGCCCTCACCGAGGGGGAGGACTACGACCTCCTCATAAGCCTCGTCCCCGACCCCGAGCTGAGGCGGGCCGTGGAGCGGGGCCTGCCCTTCATCACCACCCGGGAGGGGGCCTGGTGGAGCCTGCAGGCCATCCTGCGGGCCCGGGAGAAGCCCCTTTCCGTCCTAAGCCTCCAGGGGTGGCACCGGGTGTACAATGGGGGCCAATGAAGCTGGTCATCGCCATCGTCCAGGACACGGACGCCCCCGGCCTCACCAAGGCCCTTCTGGAGCGGGGCCTCCAGTCCACCAAGCTGGCCTCCACCGGGGGGTTCCTCCGGGAGGGGAACACCACCCTCCTCATCGGCCTCGAGGACGACCGGGTCCCCGAGGTCCTGGACCTCATCCGGGAGAAGTGCCGCACCCGCACCCGCCTGGTGACCCGGGGCCTCCCCCTCTCCGAGGCCCCCGACCCCTTCCTGGCCCAGCCCGTGGAGGTGCAGGTGGGTGGGGCGGTGGTCTTCGTCCTGCCGGTGGAAGGCTTCTTCAAGGTATGAGGGCCATATGGCTCCTCCCCCTTCTGGGCCTGGCCTTGGCCCAGATCGCCAGGCCCGTGGAGGAGTTCCAGAAGGCCCTGGGTCCCCTGCCCCCCGGGGCCAGGGTGGAGGTGGAGGCCAAGGGGGGCCGCCTTCTCGCCGCCCGGTACCAGGGCCCCGAGAACGCCTCCTTCCTGGCCCGTTTCCTGGAGAGGGCCACGGGGATGGGCTTCGCCGGGCCCTTCCTGGACTGGTACGGCAAGAACCGGGAGGCCCTGCGGGGAAAGCGCCTCACCCTCCACCTGGGGGACGCCTTCCTCCTGGAGCTCGCCCTAGGCCCCTCCCTCACGGCCCGCCTCGCCCCCCGGGAGGTGCCGGAGGGCGCCTTCGGCCAGGACCGACTGGTCCTGGGGGAGAAGGGGCCCTTTCTTCGGGTGTTTTCCGACTTCCAGTGCCCCTTCTGCCAGCGCCTGGCCCGGGAGGTCCTCCCCGCCCTGAAGCCCCGGGCGGAGAAGGGCGAGCTCCGGGTGAGCTACCGCCACTTCCCCCTCACGGAGATCCACAGGGAAGCCCTCCCCGCCGCCACCGCCAGCGAGTGCGCCCACCGGCAGGGGGCCTTCTTTGCCTACCACGACCGCCTCATGGAGGGGCGCCTTGGGGACTACCTGGCCCTGGCCCGGGAACTGGGCCTGGAGGAGAAGGCCTTCGCCGCCTGCCTCAAGGACCCCTCGGCCAAGGCCCCCGTGGAGGCGGACCGGGCCCTGGCCCTGAGGCTCGGCCTCCGGGGCACCCCCACGGTCTTCGCCGGGCCCTACTGGGTGCCCGACCCCTTTGACCTGGGAAGGGTGCTGGACTACCTGGAGCTCGCCCGCTAAAGTGGGCGGGGTGGAAGGCGCGCTTTTCCTCCTCAAGGACGCCAAGGGCCGGGCCTTCCTGGTGCGCCTACGGCCCGGAGGGGTGTTCCACCACCACCGGGGGACGGTGCCCCACGAGGCCATCCTCGAGGCCGGCCCCGGGGGGGTGGTGCGGACCCACCTGGGGGAGCCCCTTTCCGTCCACCGCCCCACCCTGGAGGAGTACGTCCTCCACATGAAAAGGAGCGCCACCCCCACCTACCCCAAGGACGCCAGCGCCATGGTGGCCCTCCTGGACCTGGCCCCGGGGATGCGGGTCCTGGAGGCGGGCACGGGCTCGGGGGGGCTTACCCTCTTCCTGGCCCGGGCGGTGGGGGAAGGGGGCCTGGTGGACACCTACGAGAAGCGCCCCCACCACCTGGAGCAGGCCATGGAGAACATCCGGGCCTTCTGGACGGCGGACAACATCCGCTTCCACCAGGGGGGCCTGGAGGAGGCCGAGCTTCCCCGGGAGGCCTACCACGGGGTGGCCCTGGACCTCATGGAGCCCTGGAAGGTGCTCAGGAAGGCCACGGAGGCCCTCCTCCCGGACCGCTTTTTGGTGGCCTACCTCCCCAACATCACCCAGGTCCTCGAGACCCTGAAGGAGGCGGAAGGGCTTCCCTTGCGGCTGGAAAGGGTGCTGGAGGTGGGCTGGCGGGAGTGGGAGATTAGGCTTCCCGTGGCCCACCCCCGCTTCCAGCAGGTGGGGCACACCGCCTTCCTCCTCGCCCTGAGAAAATGGAAGGCCTCCTGATCCACGCCGTCTTGAGGGAGCTTGAGAAGGAGCTCCCCGCCCAGAACCTGGGCCTCGCCTTCCCCGAGGAGGGGACGGCGGCCCTCCTCCTCAAGGGGAAGACGGGGCGCATCTTCAACCTGGTCCTCCGCTACCGCCCCCCCACCCCGAGCCTGGCCCTGGAGGGGGGCACCCTCCTTGGGGACCCCAAGACCCCCTTCCAGAGGCAGCTCCAGGCCCGGGTCAAGGGGCCCTTGGTGGAGGCCAGGCAGCTCAAGCTGGACCGGGTGGCCTTCTTCCGCTTCGCCGGGGAAAAGGGGTTCGTGGACGCCCCCCCTTCCGTCCTGGTCCTGGAGGCCACGGGCAGGAACGCCAACCTCCTCCTCCTGGACGAGGAGGGCCGGATCCTCGGGGTGGACCGGGTCATCACCAAGGAGGTGAACCGCTACCGGGAGCTCAGGCCCGGCCTCCCCTACACCCCCCCGCCCCCCTACCGGAAGCTGGACCCGAGGACGCTGACCGAGGCGGACCTCAGGATTCTTTTGGGAAAGCCTCTGAAGGAAGCGGCGCGCCACGTGGACGGGATCGGGAAGGCGCTCCTCCTCGAGCTTTCCAGACGGGCGGGCCTCACCCCCGAGACCCCCTTGGACGAGGAAGGGCTTGGGCGGGTCTTCCAGGCCCTGAGGAGCCTGGTGGAAGACCCCTCCTGGCGGGCGGAGCTTTCCCAGGAGCTCAGGCGGCGCTTCGCCGAGGAGGAGAAGGAGGCCTTGAGGAAGCCCCTCCTCGAGGCCCTGGAGCGGGAGAAGCGGACCCTTCTGGCCCGCCTTTCGGACTACCAAAGGGCCCTGGAGCGCCTGGAGGAGGCGGAAGACCTCCGGCAAAAGGCCGACCTCCTCCTCGCCCGGCTCAAGGAGGTGCCCAAGGGGGCGGAGCGGGCGGTCCTGGAGGGCTTTGACGGGAGCCCCGTGGAGATCCCCCTAGACCCCGGCCTCACCCCCCAGGAGAACGCGAAGAAGCTCTACCAGCGGGCGAGGCGCCTGGAGGAGCTGGCGGAGAGGGCCCTGGACCTCATCCCCAAGACCGAGGCCCGGGTGAGGGCCCTGGAGGAGGAGATGGCCCGGGTGCGGGAGGCCTCCTTGGAGGAGCTCCTCCAACTTTCCCAGAAGCCCAGAAAACGGGAGCCCAAGCTGGGCCTCCGCTATACCTCCCCCTCCGGCTTCCCGGTGCTGGTGGGCCGGAACGCCAAGGAGAACGACCTCCTCACCCGGCTCGCCCACTCGGAAGACCTCTGGTTCCACGCCCAGGGGGTGCCGGGAAGCCACGTGATCCTGAAGGCCGAGGGGAAAAACCCCCCCCTGGAAGACCTCCTCTTCGCCGCCCGGCTCGCCGCCTACCACTCCAAGGCCCGGGGGGAGAGGCAGGTCCCGGTGGACTACACCCGCAAGAAGCACGTCTGGCGGCCCCGCAAGGCCCCCCCCGGCCAGGCCCTCTACACCCAGGCCAAGACCCTCTTCGTGGAGGGCACCCTTCCCCCGGAGGCCCCGGAGGAGTAAACTCGGGCTTCGTGAGGCGCGTGATGTTCCACGCCAAGATCCACCGGGCCACCGTGACCCAGACCGACCTCCACTACGTGGGCTCGGTGACGGTGGACCAGGAGCTTCTGGAGGCCGCCGGGATCCTGCCTTTTGAGCAGGTGGACGTCTACGACATCACCAACGGGGCCCGGCTCACCACCTACGCCCTTCCCGGGGAGCGGGGCTCGGGGGAGGTGAGGATCAACGGGGCCGCCGCCCACCTGGTAAGGCCGGGGGACCTGGCGATCCTCGTGGCCTACGGGGTCTTCGAGGAGGAGGAGGCGAGGCGCCTCAGGCCCACCGTGGTGCTGGTGGACGAAAGGAACCGCATCCTCGAGGTGCGCAAAGGGTGAAGCGCCTAAGGCTCTACCTGGAGCTGGTCCGCTTTGAGCACACCCTCTTCGCCCTGCCCTTCGCCTATGCGGGGATGCTCCTGGCGGCGGGAGGGTGGCCGGGATGGCCCACCTTCCTCCTGGTCACCCTGGCCATGGTGGGGGCCAGGACCATGGCCATGGCCCTGAACCGCCTCATCGACTGGCGCATAGACGCCCTGAACCCGCGCACCCAAAACCGCCACCTGCCCAAAGGCCTCGTGAAGCCCTGGGAAACCCTCCTCCTCGCCCTCTTGGGCCTCGGCCTTTTGGTCTACGCCGGGCTCCGCCTAAACCCCCTCACCGCCCGGCTCCTTCCCGTGGCCGTCTTCTTCCTCACCTTCTACAGCTACACCAAGCGCTTCACCTGGCTTTGCCACTACGTTTTGGGCCTCACCATCGGGGCGGCCGCCGCTGGGGGCTGGATCGCGGTCACGGGGAGCTTCGCTCCCACGGCCTACTGGCTTTGGGCCGGGGTGGGGCTCTGGATCGCCGGGTTTGACATCCTCTACGCCACCCAGGACTATGCCTTTGACCGGGCCTATGGGGTGCAAAGCGTCCCCGCCCGCTTCGGGATTCCTAGGGCCCTCGCCGTGGCCCGGGCCACCCACCTCCTCGCCTGGATGGCCTTCCTCCAGGCGGGCCTCGCCTACGGGGCGGGGGCCTTTTACTACCTGGGCCTTTTCCTGGTGGGGGGGCTACTCCTCGTGGAGCACCGCCTGGTCTCCCCCGAGGACCTTTCCAGGGTAGAGGTGGCCTTCTTCCAGGCCAACGTGGGGGTGAGCCTGGGGATGTTCCTCTTCATCGTCTTGGACCTGTGGCTAGCGTAGCCCACCCATCCATGGCCAGGGGGGGCTTCCCGTAACCTTAGGGTATGGAAGGCATCCGCAAGGCGGCCGAACGGGCGGCGCGGGAGTTTCTGGACCTCTTCCCCATGGAGGGGGGAAGCCTCTTCGTCCTCGGGGGCTCCACCAGCGAGGTCCTGGGGGAGAGGGTGGGGACGAGGCCGAGCCTCGAGGCGGCCCACGCCCTCCTGGAAGGCCTCCTCCCGCCCCTCCTGGAAAGGGGGGTGTGGGTGGCGGTCCAGGCCTGCGAGCACCTGAACCGGGCCCTGGTGGTGGAGCGGGAGGCGGCCCGGGCCTTTGGCCTGGAGGAGGTCACCGTCTTCCCCCACCCCAAGGCGGGAGGGGCCTTGGCCACGGCGGCCTTCTTGCGCTTTAGGGACCCGGTGGTGGTGGAGTCCCTAAGGGCCCAGGCCCACGGGGGAATGGACATCGGGGGCGTCCTCATCGGCATGCACCTCCGCCCCGTGGCCGTGCCCCTGAGGCTTTCCCTGCGGAAGATCGGCGAGGCGGTGCTCCTCGCCGCCAAAACCCGGCCCAAGCTGGTGGGCGGGCCCCGGGCGGTCTACACCCGGGAGGAGATGCTCAAGAAGCTGGAAGAATTTCTTCCAAAACCTCCCTGAACATGGCGGCCACCCCCAGGGCCTCGTAGCGGTCGTAGGCCCCCATGAGGGAGAGGCGGAAGATCCTGCCCTTCAAGGGCCCCTGCCCCCCGGCGATGACCGCGCCCCTCCTGGCGAAGGCCTCCTTCACCCGGGCGTAGGGCACCCCTTCCGGTAGGTAGAAGGCGGCCACGGCGGGGCTTTTCTCCTCGGGGACAGGCCTCAGGCCCCACTCCTCCCCCACCCCGTAGAGGAGGGCGTTCTGCCAGGCCTTGAGGGCGAGGTGCGCCTCCAGGCGGGGAAGCACCTCCTGCAAAACGGCGGCCACCGCCAGGACCAGGTTGATGGCCGGGGTCCAGGCGCTCTCCCCCTCCTTTTGGGCCCTGAGCTCCCGGGCGAGGTCCAGGTAGTAGCCCCTGGGCTTCAGGCGCTCCAGGGCCCTTGGGGCGAGGGCCACGAAGCCGAGGCCCGGAGGGCACATGAGGCCCTTCTGGCTCCCCGAGGCGGCGGCGTCCACGCCCATGGCCTCGAGGGCCACCTCTCCCACGAGGAGGCTCGTCACCATGTCCGCCCCCACGAGGCCCTCGGGGTTTTTCTCCTTGAAGGCCCGGGCCAGGGCGGGGAGGTCGGCGAGGGCCCCGGTGGAGGTCTCGGAGTGGACCAAAAGAAGCCCCGCGTACCCCTCCTGGGCCACCTCCTCGGGGCGGGGCACCTTCCCGTAGGGGTAGTCCAGGCGCTTTGCGGCAAGCCCCGCCTCCAGGGCGATCTCGTAGAAGCGCTCGGAGAACTTGCCGTAGACCGGCACCAAGACCCTCTCCCCGGGGGCGAAGAGGTTCTTCACCAGGGCCTCCATGGCCAGGGTGCCGCTTCCCGTGAGGATCAGGACCTCCCCCTCGGTGCGGAAGGCCTCCCTTAGGAGCCCCCGCGCCTTCAGGAACACCTCCCGGGCGGCCTCGGTGCGGTGGTGGAGCTGGGGGCGGGAAAGGGCCTCCAGGGCCTTGGGGTGCAGGCGCACAGGTCCTGGGGTGAGGAGCCAGTCCATGGGAGCAGTTTAGCGGAAGACCCCGCCCACCAGGCGCTGGCGCACCCGGCCCGTCAGGAGGAGGAGGCCGAAGAGGATGGCCCCGGGCCGGGGCGGGTCGCCGGGCACGTAGACGTCCACGGGCACCACCCGGTCCACCCCGCCCGCCACCTCGAGGCTTTCGGCGAAGACGCCCCCGGAGATGGCCTCGTTGCCCACCGCCACCACCCCCTTGGGCTCGGGCATGGCCTCGTAGGTGCGCAAAAGGGCCTCGGCCATGTTGCGGCTCACCGGCCCCGTGACCAAGAGGGCGTCGGCGTGGCGGGGGGAGGCCACCACGGAGAAGCCGAAGCGGCCCATGTCGTGGAAGGGGTTGCCGAGAAGGGCCACCTCCGAGTCGGCGAGGCCGGTGTCCCCGGCGCTCACCTCCCGGAAGGCCAGGGTGGGCAGGGCCAGCTCCTTCCGGGGAGGGGGCGGCGGCCCCGGGTCCAGGAAGGTCCCCCGCTCCAGGTCCACGCGTTGAATAAGGTCCTCCCGCCGGGTCACGGCCACCTCGAGGCCCTTCTCCTCCCCCACCGCCTCCGGGTGGGCGAGGGCGCACCGCCCGCACCCCACGCACCGGGCCAGGTCCAGCTGGAAGAGGCCTCCCTCCTCCCGGAAGGCCCGGCTCGGGCAGAGGCGGAGGAGGTGGGCCCGCCTTTCCGGGGAAAGCCCCTCGGGCTTAAGCCGAGGGTAGCCAAAAGCGTGGTCCGGCACCCGGAGGATCTCCGCAAGCTTTCGGGTCAGAAGACCCAGGCGCAAGGTGGTCACGAGGCCCATCTCCTCCTCCTAAAGGTCGTTTCCCGCATAGGAAAGGTCAAAGGACTTGTTGCAGAGGGGAAAGTCCGGAAGCCCCTCTCCCCGCACGGCAAGCTCCAAGGCCCGCCAGTTCTTGAAGCTCGGGTCCACCCCCTCCGCCAAGGCCACCCGGCCCCCCTTCAGGCGCACGAACCAGAAGACCTCCCCCCGTCCGGCCTCCACCCGGGCCATGGCCTCCCCGTCCCCTTCAGGCACCTCCCGGAAGAGGGGACCTGGGGGAAGGCTTTCCAGCAAGCGCAGGGCGTGGCCCAGGGCCAGGAGGGCCTCCTCGGCGTAGACCTGGGCCCGGGCGAGAACGTCCCCGCCCTGCCGCACCACGGGCCGGAAGCCCGGGTAATGGGGGTCCTCCTCCCGGAGGTCGCGGGCCACCCCGCTCGCCCGGGCCGTGGGCCCCACAAAGCCTAAGGCCCGGGCTTCCACCTGACGCACCCGGCCCACGTAGCGCATCCGGTCCAGCACCTGGGGGTGCTTGAGAAGGCGGGGGAGCAGGCGGGCGAGCTCCTTCTGCTGGGCCCTCAAGGCCTCGAGGTCCGCCTTCCCTTCCCGCCAGATCCCGCCCACCCGCAGGAAGTTCCGGCCGTAGCGGTGGCCGGTGAGCCGGTCCACCTCCCCCTGCAAGAGGGCCCGCACCCGCCCCACCTGGGTGGCCCCGAAGGCGTAGCCGACGTCCGTGAAGAGCCCCGCCAGGTGCCCCAGGTGGCCGAAGGCCCGCTCCAGCTCCAGGACCGCCCGCCTAAGGGCCTGGGCCCGGGGTGGGGCCTCCACCCCCATGGCGGCCTCCCAGGCCTCTGCGAAGGCCAGGGCGTGGGCCACGGGCTCGCTCCCCGCCCGCTCCACCAGGAGGAGGGCCTCCTCGGGGCCCTTGCCGGGCAAAAGGGCAAGAAGGCCCCGGTGCTGGTAGCCCAGGCGGATCTCCAGGTGGAGGATCTTCTCTCCCAGGACGCTAAAGCGGAAGTGGCCGGGCTCAATGATCCCCGCGTGCACCGGCCCCACCGGCACCTCGTGGAGCTCGGGGAAGAGGCGAAAAACGTAGGGAAGGTCGTGGCGGCGCAGGGGCTTGAGCTCGGGGTGGCCCTGGGGCACAAGGCCGTGCCGCTCCCAGATGGCCCGCTCAAACCAGTCCAGGGAGGGGAACTCCGCGGCCAGGCTTGGAAAGCTCTCCTTCGCGGGGTGGCGGAAGACCTCCAGGGCCTTGGCCCGCTCCACCGCGTACACCAAAGCCTCCCCATCCCAGAACACCGCCACCGGCCGCCCCTGGCGCAGAGCCTCCCTCAAGGCTTCCACAAAACCACCCCCAAGGCCTTAAACACCTCCACGGGGGGCATGGCCCCCAGGAGAAGAAGCGCGGCCAGCAAAACCCACAGGGGCCAGAGCACCCCCCCTTCCCGGCGGACGGGGCGCCCCGGGCCAAACCCCATCTGCCCCATGGGGCCGAGGAGGCCCAAGAAGGCCAGGCCCACCCCCCCCAGGTAAGCCAGGCCCAGCCAGGGAACGGCCAGGGCGGCCTTTGCCGCCTGGAACTCGGCGAAGAAGAGAGGGAAGGGGGGAAGCCCCCCCAGGGCCGCCAGGGCCAGGACCAAGGGCCAGCCCACCCCGGGCCAAGCGAAGGCCAACCCCCCCACCTGCCGCACCTCCTTGGCGTGGGTGGCCTTGTGGACGGCGCTCGCCCCCAGGAAGGCCAGGGTCTTGGCCAGGGAGTGGGCCAGGGTGTGGAACAGGGCCAGCCAGGGCAGGCCAAGCCCCAAGGCCAGGGTGGCCAGGCCCATGTGTTCCATGCTGGAGTAGGCCAGGAGCCGCTTGTACTCCTTCTGGCCGTAAAGGAAGAGGGCCGCCCCAAAGAGGCTCAGGAGGCCGAAGGCCAAGAGAAGCTTCTGGGCGAAGGGGAAGAGCCCGGCCGCCTCCAGGAGAGCGGTGTAGCGGAGAAGGGCGTGGAAGGCCACGTTTAAGAGGGTCCCGGAAAGGAGGGCCGAAGCCGGCCCCGGGGCCTCGGCGTGGGCATCGGGAAGCCAGGCCTGCAAGGGGAAAAGCCCCACCTTGGTGCCGAAGCCCACCAGGAGCAGGGCGAAGGCCACCTTCAGCCCCTCGAGGTTCACCCCGGGCATCCGGGCCCGGGCCTCGGCCCAGTCCAGGGTGGCCCCTCCCAGGAGGGCGTAGAGCAGGATGACGCCAAGAAGGCCCAAGGCGATGCCCACGCTTCCCAGCATCAGGTACTTCCAGGTGGCCTCGAGGGCCCTCGCCCCGCCCCGGTGGTAGATGAGGAGGGCCGAGGCCAGGGTGCTCCCCTCCACGAAGACCCAGAGCACCCCCAGGTTGTGGGCCAGGTAAGCCCCGTGCACCGCCACCAGGAAAAGGGCTCCGGACCAGTAAAAGCGCCAAGCCTCTTCCCGGGGAAAGTAGCCCTGGGCGAAAAGGGCCACCAGGGCGAAGAGCCCATCGGTTAGGAGAAGGTAAAAAAGCCCCACGCCGTCCAGGCGGAAAGGGCCCTCCGCCAGGCCCAAAGAAGCCCAGGCCACCCCCGCGGAAAGCAAGGCGCCCCCCGCGGCCAAAAGCGGCAAGGCCTTGGGGTCCCGACGCCCGAGGAAGGTCAAAAGCGGTAGCGCCACCAAAAGATAGAGCACGTTCACCCCCTGAGCGAGCGCATCCGCGCGGTGTCCACGTGGCCCAGCTCCCCCTTGATGCGGAAGATGAGGACGCCCGCCAAGAAGACCGCGGCAAAGGCGTCCAGGGCCACCCCAAGCTCCACAAACAAGGGCAGGCCGTGGCTTTCCGCCAAGGCCAGGAGGAAGACGCCGTTTTCCAAGGCCAAGAAGCCCAGCACCTGGCTCACGGCCTTCTTCCGGCTCACCATGGAAAGGGCCCCCAGGAGCACCAGGGCCAGGCCCACCGGCACCCCCTGGGGCAAGGGGGCCGTGGGAAGCACAAAGGCCCGCCCCACCCGGAAGGCCAAGGCCGTGAGGAGCCCCGCCAGAAGCAGGGAAAGGGTCACGGAGAGGTAGCCCTCCACCTCGTGGCTCACCTCCAGGCGGTCCAGAAGCCAGAAGAGGTAGGCGGGGATGAGCATCCCCTTCACCAGGAAGAGCGCCACCCCCGCCAGGATGAAGTGCACCTCCCCGCGGGCCAAGAGAAAGGCCAAGGCCGCCAAAAGCAGGTTCTGCAAGGCATAAAGCCGGATGATGGCGTCCAGGCTCCTCCGGCTCACCATGAGAACGCCGGTGGCCAAGACCGCCAGGGTTAGGGTGTGCGCTACCTCCATACCGCCCCCAGCATGGCCAGCACCCCAAAGAGGGTGTTGTAGGAGAGGAAGTCCGGTAGCCGCAGGTACCGGAGCTTCACCCCGTAGGTTTCCAGGTAGCCCAGGGCCAGAACCCAAAGCCCCGCCACCCCCAGGAAGAGAAGAAGGGGAGGCCCGGGAAGAAGCAGGGCCATAAGGGCCGCATAGAAGAGCATCTTTACCCCCACCGCCAGCTCGTAGAGGGCCAGGAGGGGGCCCCCGTGGTCCAGAAGCTGGGCCTCGTGGACCATGGTGAGCTCCAGGTGGGTGGTGGGGTCGTCTACCGGCATCCGCGCCCCCTCGGCGAGGAGGGCCAAGGCCAAGGAGGCCAAAACCAGAAGAAGTACCAGGGCGTTTTCAGGGCTTAGGGTGGGAAGGCCCGCCAGGGAAAACCCCTCCCCCATAAGGGCTGCCGCCCCCAGGGCCAGAAGGGTGCCGGGCTCCGCCAGCGCCGTCACCAGCCCTTCCCGGTAGCTCCCCTGAGCGCCGAAGGCGCTTCCCGCATCCAGGGCCGCCAGCATCTGGAAAAACCGCCCCAGGTTGAGGAGGTAGAGGGCCAGAAAGAGATCCCCCGCAAAGCGAGGCCCCGGCAGGTAGGGCAAGAAGCTCGCCGCGGCCAACGCCCCCAAGAGGGCGAGAACCGGCCCCAAGAGGAAAAGGGGGGTGCCGGCCTCGGGCCATACCCACGCCTTTCCCAAAAGCTTGGCCAGGTTCCGGTACTCCACCAGGGGGCTAGGCCCCAGGCGGTGGGTGAGCCGGGCCTTGAGCCACTTCACGCTCCCCGTGAAGAGGGGGGCGAGGAGGAGAAGCAAAAGGGCGCTCACAGCAACACCCCCCCCAGCACCAAGACCAAGGTAAGGAGTTGCAAAAGCAGGTAGAAGTGCAGGCTTCCCGACTGGAGCCCTTGGAAGCGGTAGCTCAGCCGGGCGTAGAAGCCCCCTATGCCCTGGAAGAGGTTCTCCAGGGGCTCCTCGAGGCCCGGCCTTTCCGCCTCCCTTAGGCGCACGAAGGGGAAGAGGCGCAAAAGGGGCTGGCTAAAGCCCAAGCCCGTGGGCTGCATCCGCGGGGAAAGGGGCCGGTAACCGCAGTCCCAGGTGGCGTACACCCGGTGGGGCAGGCCCTGGAGGCGGCGGTAGAGAAGGTAGGCCACGGGTAGGAGAAGGAAGAGGAGGCCGTTGGGGTAAACCCCCGCCCCCAGGGGGGAAAGGGCCCAGCCAGGCCCCAGGGCCAAAAGGAGGAGAAGGCCGGAGAGCACCCCTAAGCCAAGCCGCATCCCCGGGCCCAGGTGCCACGAGGCCGGGCCTCGAGGAAACCCCAGAAAGGCCAGGCCGAAAAGGCGCACGTAGTAAAACACCGCCAGGGCCCCCACCAAGGCCAAGGCCCCCGCCCCCAGGGAAAGCCAGGATTTTTCCTGGATAAATCCCAAGTATAAGGACCACTCCGCCAGGAAAAGGGGGCCGGGCGGAAGCCCCGCCGCCACCCCCATGCCCCAAAGAACCAGGGCCCCCAAGACCGGGGACTGGCGCCACAGACCCCCCAGCCGGGAAAGCCGGCGCTCCCCCAACGCCCCCACCCCGAGAAAGAGCAGGCCCTTAAAGAGGGCGTGGGCCAGCTGGTGCAGGAAAAAGGCCGCCTGAAAAAGAGGATGGCCCGTGAGGAAGTACCCTCCCAAGGCCGCCAGCATCAGCCCCAAATTTTCCACGCTGGAATAGGCCAGGGCGGCCTTGAGGTCGTCCTCGGCCAGGCCCCGCACCAGGGCGTACACCGCCCCCCCAAGCCCCAGGCCCAGAAGGACCGGGCCCACCCAACCGGGGGGCGGGCCAAACCAGTAGGCAGATTGGTAAAGCCCCAGAAGGCCCAGTTTGGTCATGGCCCCGGAAAGAAGGGCGGAAACCGGGCTGATGGCCACGGGGTGGGCCCGGGGAAGCCAACCGTGGAAAGGGAAAAGGGCGGCCTTTACCCCGAACCCCAAGAGCAACCCTAACCAAAGAAGGTCCTCGCCCACATGCCCCTGGCCGAGAAAGGCCAGGTAAAGGCCCGCGCCCGAAAGCCGGCTGGCGAGGAAGAAGGCCTGGGCTCCCGGCAGGGCCTTGGCCCCCTCGAGGGCGATGAGCGCGTAGCCCAAAAGGGCCATGCCTTCCCAAAGGAAGAGGAAGGCGTAACCCGGGGGCACCAGGGCCACCCCGGCCATGGCTCCCAGGAAAAGGGGCACGAGCAAGGCGTAGGCCCGCCCGTGGAGGGCGTGGTGGTCCAGGTACTCGGGGAGGTAGGGGGCCACGCCCAGGGTGAGAAGCCCAAGGAGCAAGAGGTAAAAGGCCCCGGCCCCCTCCCCCAAAGCCCAGCCCACCCCTCCCGCCAAGCCCAAGGCCAGGCCAGCAAGCCCCAAGGGGTAGGCCCCAGCCCGGGGAGCGCGCAGGCCCAAGAGGCTGGCCATGCCCAGGCCGAGGCCCGCCAAGGCCAAAAGCGGGATCACACCCCCTCCCTCAAGGCCTTCAGCCGTTCCTGCTCCGAGGCCAGGTGCCGCTGGAACAAACGGCGTCCCAGATCCAAGAAAGCGTAGACCTCGGGGTCCGCCACCCCGTAGTAGACCAGGGTCCCCTGCCTTCGCGCCCGCAAAAACCCCCGCTCCCGCAGAAAGGCGAGTTGCCGGGAGAGGGAGGACTGCTCCACCCCAAGCTCCTCCTGCAGGGCGGACACGCTCTTCTCCCCCTGGCGCAAGGCATCCAGGATAGCCAAACGCAAGGGGTGGGCCAGGGCTTTAAAAAACTCGGCCTTATACCGATGGAGGGCGTCGGGCATGGCTCCTGCTCCTTAAAGCGTGTATGCGCAAATGCGCATATAGGAATGCTATGACCTGCAGGCGCCTCCTGTCAAGGAGAAACCCGGCCAGGTAGCCTAAGGGCGTGACCTGGGCCCTGCGCTTCCACACCCCCCAGGGCAGGGAGTTCACCCTCCCCCTGCCCCAGACCCTCCCGGGGCAGGAGGTGGGGGAGGTCTCCCTTTCCCACAAGCCCCTGGAGGCCCTCGAGGCCCGCGGGAACCTCCTCGCCCGCTTCGCTCTGAAGGAAGGAGAGGCCTTGGAGGTCCGTTTCCGGCTCCGCACCGTGCCCCTCGAGGCCAGCCCTCCTTGGCGGGAAGCCCTCCTCCCAGAACCCCCTGAGGCTTGGCCCGGCATCCTCGCCCACCGGGGGCACCGGGTGGAAAGGGCCCTGGGCTTCCTCCTCTCGGGAAGGCCCCACACCTGGTTCTTGGTGGACGGCCTTCCCTTGGACCCCTTCCTCTTCCAAGGCCTCCGGGAAAACCCCGCCCTCCTCTTCCCCTTAGGGGTGGCCCCGGACCCCCGCCTCTACTTGGGCGGCCACGAGGGCAAGCGGCTTCTTCTCTTTCGGGAGCCTTGGCCGGGGGAGGAAGAGCTCCCGTGGAACGAGCTCAAACCCTTGGGCCTAGACCCCCTTCCCCCGGCCCGGGCCCTGGCCTTCCTGAGCCTCGGGATCTCCGCCTTGGGCCTTGGCACCGGGCCCTGGCCCTACCTTCCCTACCTCGCCCTCCTCGCCTTGCGGCAGGGCCCCGCCCTGAAGGCCCTTCTCCCCAGGAGCCCCCGCCACGCCTTGGAAAGCCTCCTCTTTCACGCCTTCGCCCTCTCCGTAACCCACGACCCCAGGCCGGAGCTCGGCCTAGGGTACCTGACCCTTTTCCTCTGGAACCGGCTCAGGCCTTCCTCTTGAGCTCTTCCAAAATCTCCCGAAGGAGCCTGACCTCCTCAGGGGGCTCCGGGGGAGGGGTTTCCTGGGCTGGCTTCTGGAAGCGCTTTTGCGCCCGCTGCATGGGCACCACCACCAGGAAGTAAACGGCCGTACCCACGATGAGGAAGTTGAGCAGGGCGTTCAAAAACTTGCCCAGAGCGACGGGCCCAAGCTTAATGCCCGAGAAGTCCGGCGCCCCACCCAGGGCACCAATGAGAGGGGTGATCACGTCCGCCACCAGGCTGTTCATCACCTGGCCGAAGGCCGTGCCGACGATCACGGCTACCGCCAGATCCACCACATTTCCCCGCATCAGGAAATCCTTCAAACCCTTCCCCATAAAGACCTCCGCGAAGGAACCCGGTCCGCCCAGAACGATCAAGGGCCGTTGCAAAAACTGGCGGGCCCGGAGGGATTCGAACCCCCGACCGACCGCTTAGAAGGCGGCTGCTCTGTCCTCTGAGCTACGGGCCCAAGCAAGGGAGCCGGGGCATAAGCCCCGGCCCTTTGGAGCGGGAGACGGGACTCGAACCCGCGACCCTCGGCTTGGAAGGCCGATGCTCTACCAACTGAGCTACTCCCGCGTGGTCGGGGCGGCCCGATTTGAACGGGCGACCCCCTGCTCCCAAAGCAGGTGCGCTACCGGCCTGCGCTACGCCCCGGAGGCCGTGGCCACCCAGAGGCCACGATAGCACCTCACCCTAGGAGGGTCAAGGCGTGCTATCATGGCCCCATGCGCTTAGGACCCCTGGAGATCGTCCTCATCCTTCTGGTCATCCTCCTCCTCTTCGGCGCCAAGAAGCTTCCCGAGCTGGCCCGGGGCATCGGCCAGTCGGCGCGGGAGTTCAAGAAGGGCCTGCAGGAGGGCGAGGAGAAGAAGGAAGAGCCTAAGGCCTGAAGGCCCCCTGGGGCACGGGCATCCCCCCGTGGGCGTAGAGGCGGTAGCCCGTGGGGCGCACGTAGGCCGCCAGGGCCAGGCCGTACGCCTGGGCCAGGGCCACCGCCTGGGCCGTGGCCCCCGTCCGGGTCGCCAAAAGCACCGCCCCCATCCCAATGGCCTTGGCCACCATCTCCCGGCTCGCCCGCCCCGTGCTGGCCAAAAGCACCGGCGGCCTCACCCCCTCCAAAAGCATGTACCCCGCCAACCGGTCCACGGCGTTGTGCCGCCCGATGTCCTCGTTCAGGTAAAGAAGCCGCCCCTCCAGGTCAAAAAGGGCAGCCCCGTGGATGCCCCGGCTCCTCCGGTAGGCCCGGGCCTCCGCCTGTAAGGTGGCCAGAAGCCGGAGGGGAAGGGCAGGGTCCAGGGCAACGGGAGGAAGGGGGGAAAGCCTGGGCTCCCCGTGACGGAGGCCGGCGGCGCAGCCGCTGTCCCGCACCCCCAGGGCCTTCTCGGGCTCGTAGGGAAGGTCCAGAAGGACCATCCCCTCCCCTACCCTGAGCTGTACCCCCTCCAGGCCCCGCAGAACCCCGCTCAGGAAGAGGTGGCCCACCGCCAAATACACCTCCTCCCCGGGGGTGTAGGCCAGGACCGTCCAGGGCCTACCGTTCACCACGAGCAGGAGGCTTCCCTCCTCGGGGAGGGGGAAGTCCTCCGGGGTGAAGGTACCCCGCTCAAAGCGCCACATGGGTACCTTCACCCTAGCCCAAAGGGAGCGGGAAACACGGTAAGCGCCTCCACCTTGCTCCCCCAGGCCCGGCGTGGGGGTTAAAGCCGCTTCAGAACCTCCTCCGCCTCCTTGTAGCCCGGCTTGAGCTTCAGGGCCTCCTGGCACTGGTAGCGGGCCCCTTCTTTGTCCCCCAGCTTCTCGTTGGCCAGGCAGAGCCCGTAGCGGTACTCCGCCCGCTTGGGCTCGAGGCGCACCGCCACCGTGAGGCGGCTTTTCGCCCTCGGGTAGTCCCCGAGGGCCAGGTAGACCTGCCCCAGGTAGTAGTAGGCGGCGGGGAAGCGCAAGGGAGCGAGGGCGATGGCGTTTTCCAGGGCCACCCCCGCCTCCTTGGTCCGCCCCAGGGCGAGGTAGGCCTGGCCCAGGGTGTACCAGCCCTCGGCGTCCAAGGGCTTCAGCCGATGGCCCTCCTCCAGGACCTTCGCCGCCTCCTCCGCCTTCCCTTTCAGGAGGAGGGCCGAGGCGTAGCGCACCCTGAGGTCCGGGTCCTTGGGGGCCTGCTCCAGGGCCTTGGCGTACTGGGCCAGGGCCTCGTCCAGGCGGCCCATGGAGAGGTAGAGCTCGGCCAGGGCGGCCCGCACCCCGGGGCTTTCCTCCAGGGCCAGGGCCTTCTTAAAGGCCTCCTCCGCTTTTTCCGGCTGCCCCAGGAGGGCGTAGACCAGGCCCCGCTGGGCGAAGAGGGCGGAATAGCGGGGGTTGACCTTCTCCGCGTCCCGGAGCACCGAAAGGGCCTGCTCCAGGTAGCCCCGGGCCTTCTCCCGGTCCTCCGAGGCCCGGTAGAGGGCCACGTAGGCCTCGGAGAGGACCATGTACCCCCCGATGTAGCGGGGGTTTTTGGCCACCAATCCCCTGGCGTTCTCCAAGGCGGGGTTGAAAAGGCCCATCTTCAGCTGGGCCCGGGCCAGCCAGTAAAGGGCGTCGGGGTTGGCGGGGTTTTCCTTGGCCGCCCGCTCAAACAGGGCCAGGGCCGCCTCGTACCGCCCGAGGGCGTAAAGCTGCACCCCCATCTTCAGGGGGTCCTGCTGCACCTGCCCCGCCGGGGGCGGGGGGGTCTGGGCCCAGCCGGAAACCCCAAGCAAACCGAAGGCGACAAGCAACCAGCGCATCTTTCCCTCCTACAGGACAAACCTCGTCAAGTCCGGGGAGGCGAAGACCTCCTCTAGCCGCTTCTCCACGTAGGCCCGGGTGATCTCCACCCGTCCCAGGTCGGTCTGGAAGCTCACCTCCTCCAGCACCCGCTCCAGCACCGTGGCCAGCCGCCTGGCCCCGATGTCCTCCAGCTCCTGGTTGGCCCGGTGGGCCGCCTGCGCGATGGCCCAAAGGGCCTCGTCCTCAAAGACGAGCTCGGTGCCGTCCGCCTTTAAAAGCTCCGTGTACTGGCGGATGAGGGAGTTCTCCGGCTCCTTGAGGATGCGGTAGAACTCCTCGGGGCCCAAGGGGGAAAGCTCCACCCTTATGGGAAACCGCCCCTGGAGCTCGGGGATCAGGTCCGAGGGCTTGGCCACGTGGAAGGCCCCGGCGGCGATGAAGAGGACGTGCTCCGTGGAGATGGGGCCGATCCTCGTGGAGACCACCGTGCCCTCCACGATGGGAAGCAGGTCCCGCTGCACCCCCTCCCCGGAGACGTCCGGCCCCACCGTGCCCTCCTTCCGGGCCACCTTGTCGATCTCGTCGATGAAGACAATGCCTTCCTCCTGGGCGCGGCGCCTCGCCTCCTCCTTAAGCTCCTCCTTGTCGATGAGGCGCTCGGCGTGCTGGTTCTTGAGGACCTCCCGGGCCTCCTTCACCGTCATCCGCTTGCGCACCGGCCGCTTGGGGAGGAGGCCTTTCAGCATCTCCCCCATCCCCCCGAAGCCCTCCCCTCCCAAGACCCCCATGAAGGGCAGGGAAACCTCCTCCTCCACCTGGACCTCCACGGAAAGGGCGTCCAGGCGACCGGAGCGCACCTCGGCGGGCGAGGCCCGAAGCAGGGTGGCGAGCTCCTCCTCGGCAAAGGCCAAGGCCTTCTCCTCCACCTTCTTCTTCATCTCCTCCAGCACCAGCTGGTAGCTGGCCTCCGCCAGGTCCCGAACGATGGCGTCCACGTCCCGGCCCACGTAGCCCACCTCGGTGAACTTGGTGGCCTCCACCTTCACGAAAGGCGCCCCGGCGAGGCGGGCCAGGCGCCTCGCGATCTCCGTCTTCCCCACCCCCGTGGGCCCGATCATGAGGATGTTCTTGGGGGTGACCTCCCGGGCGATCTCCGGAGGAAGCTTCTTGCGGCGGTAGCGGTTCCTCAGGGCCACGGCCACCGCGCGCTTGGCCGCCTCCTGGCCCACGATGTGCTTGGAGAGCTCCCGGACGATCTCGGCGGGCGTCAGGTTCATGCTTCCCCCAGGGTGAGGACGGTCACCTGGCCCGAGGTGTAGAGGTCCACCTCGGAGGCGATCCTTAGGGCCTCCGTGGCGATCTCCTTGGCGGAAAGCCCCGTGTGCCGGTAAAGGGCCTTGGCGGCGGCGAGGGCGTAGGGGCCGCCGCTGCCCACTGCCAAAAGGGGCTCCTCCGGGGCGATCACCTCCCCGCTTCCCGAGAGGAGGACCATGCTCTCCCGGTCCGCGGCCACGATCATGGCCTGGAGGTGGCGGAGGACCCGGTCGGTGCGCCAGAGCTTGGCCGTCTCCACCGCTCCTTTGAGGAGGTTACCCTTGGCCTCCTTGAGCCTCTCCTCAAAGCGCTCCAGGAGGGCCATGGCGTCGGCCACGCCCCCGGCGAAGCCCACGAGGACGCCTTCCCCCACCTCCAGCTTCCGCACCTTCACCGCCCCCCGCTTGAGCACGGTCTGGCCGAAGGTGACCTGGCCGTCGCCGGCGAGGGCGGTGACCCCGTCCTTGCGGACGGCGAGGATGGTGGTGCCGTGAATCTCCACGCCGCCAAGATACCCCCTAGGCATGAGAGGGGCGTTAGGCTAGGCGGCCGAGGGCCTCCCAGGCCCCCTCCCGCTCAAAGAGGACCCGCCCTTCCCTGAGGGCGGCCGGGACCACGCCCAACCCCTCCTTCAGGGCCTCCCTAGCCTCGGCCAAGGTGTAGGGGAAGACCTCCACCCGGCGCACCCCTTCCGGGCGGTAGCGCACAAGCCTTTCGGGAAAGGGGAGAGGGGTGTCCCGGAGGAGGATGAGGAGGTCGGCGTCGCTGAAGGCGGTGGCCTCCCCCCGGGCCAGGGAGCCGAAGAGGACCACGGCGAGGACCTCGGGACGCTCCCCCAAGGCGCGGGCGGCCCGCATCACCTCCCTCAAGCGGGCCTTAGGGTCAAAGCGGAAGATGCGGGTCAAAGCTTTTCCTCCACGAAGGCCAGGATCCTTTGGGCTAGGTCCAGGGCCTCTTCGGCCTCGAGGCGGGTGTAGTGCCGGGCGGCGGGGCCCGCCGGGTGGGCGTCGGGGTAGCGGGTGGGGATGTAGCTCCCTTGGGCGTGGCGGAGGTTGTGCCTTGCCTGCTCCAGCCAGTCCCGCGCGCGGTTCACCCTCCCATTATCCCACGGAGACCCACGGCACACACCCCGCCCACCCCTTCCCCTAGACTGGTAAGGGTGAAGGCCAAGACCCTAGGCGAACTCAAGCGCACCTACCCCCTGGAGAAGCTCCGCCGCGCCGTGAAGGACGAGGCCAGGGAGAACCTAAGGGAGAAGCTTAGGCGCGGGGAGAGGCTTTTCCCCGGCATCCACGGCTATGAGGACACGGTGATCCCCGCCCTGGTCCAGGCCATCCTGGCCAAGCAGAACTTCATCCTCCTCGGCACCCGGGGGCAGGCGAAAAGCCGGATCCTCCGTAGCCTCACAAGCCTCCTGGACGAGGAGGTGCCCGCCCTCGCCACGGAGCTTCGCGACAACCCCCTCCACCCCATCTCCCCCGAGGGGAGGCGCCTTCTGGAGGAGGCCGGGGACGAGGCCCCCATCCTCTGGCTTTCCCGGGAGGAGCGGTACGTGGAAAAGCTCGCCACCCCCGACACCACCGTGGCCGACCTCCTGGGGGACATGGACCCCATCAAGGCGGCCCGGCGGGGCACGGGGATGGCGGACCTGGAGAGCATCCACTACGGCCTCCTGCCCCGGGCGAACCGGGGGATCTTCGCCGTGAACGAGCTCGCCGACCTCGCCCCCAAGGTGCAGGTGGCCCTTTTCAACATCCTCGAGGAGGGGGACGTCCAGATCCGGGGCTACCCCATCCGGCTTCCCCTGGACGTCTGGCTCGTCTTCACCGCCAACCCCCAGGACTACACCGCCAGGGGCCGGATCGTCACCCCCCTCAAGGACCGGATCGGGAGCGAGATCCGCACCCACTACCCCCGCTCCCTGGAGGAGGGGGCCCGGATCAGCACCCAGGAGGCCTACGTGCCGGAAGGGGTCCTGGTCCCGGAGTGGGTGAGGCTTTCCGTGGAGGCCGTGGCCTTCGCCGCCCGGGAGGACCGCCGCGTGGACCAGACGGCGGGGGTCAGCCAGCGCCTCGCCATCAGCCTTTTGGAGGTGGTGGCGGCGAGCGCCGAGCGCCGCGCCCTCCTCCACGGGGGGAGGCCCGTGGCGAGGCCCCTGGACCTCTACCAGGGGCTTCCCGCCATCACCGGGAAGCTGGAATTGGAGTACGAGGGGGAGCTCCAGGGGGCGGAAAAGGTGGCGCGGGAGATCGTGCAGCGGGCCTTCGGCATGGTCCTCCCCCGTTACCGCCTGAGGACCGAGCCCATCGTGGCCCACTTTGAGGCGGGGAACCTCCTCACCCTCCCCGAAGGGGACCTGGAGGGGGCCCTGGAGGCCATGGCCGGGGTCCCGGGGCTTCTGGAGGCGGCCCGGGCCCTGGCCGAGGGGGAAGCCCCTGAGGTTTTGCTTTCCGCCGGGGAGTTCGTCCTCGAGGGCCTGGTGGGGAGGCGGAAGCTCTCCCGGGGCGAAGCCAGCTACCAGGCGGCGGAGAGGCCGAGGAGCTATGGCAACTAGCCTGGAGCGGGATAAGGAGGCGGTTCTAAAGGCCCTGGCGCCCCTTCTCCAGGGCACGGGGACGAGGCTATTCCTCTTCGGCTCCTTCGCCCGGGGGGAGGGTAGGCGGGCCTCTGATTTGGACCTCGCCCTCCTCTCGCCCACGCCCCTCGCCCCCCTCATGCCCCTCCTCCGGGAGGCCCTGGAGGAGGCCCCCGTGGTGCGGCGGGTGGACCTCGTGGACCTCGCCGAGGCCGAGCCCGCCTTCCGGGAGCGGGTGCTTAGGGAAGGGGTTCTATGGGCCGAGTTCTAGAGCGGATCCAGGTCGCGGAGAAGGCCCTCGCCACCCTTAAGGAGCTCGCCTTCCTGCAGGACCCGAGCCCCATTGAGCGGGACGCCGCCATCCAGCGCTTTGAGTACACCTTTGAGGCCTTCTGGAAGGCGCTTCAGGCCTACCTCCGGGAGGTGGAGGGGCTGGAGGGGGCAAGCCCCAAGGGGGTCATCCGCCTGGCCCGGGAGGCGGGGCTTTTGGGGGAGGAGGAGGCCCGCCTGGCCCTCGGCATGGTGGACGACCGCAACCTCACGGTCCACACGTACAACGAAGCCCTGGCCCGGGCCATCTTCTCGCGGCTTCCGGACTACGCCCGGCTCATGGAAAGGATCTTGAGGAGGTTGCAAAGATGAAGGCCATCCGCTACAGCCGCTACGAGGGAGGCCTGGAGGAGCTTTCCCCCGAGGAGATCCTCTCCCTCCTGGAGGACTTCCTCCTGGACTCGGGGTTTTCCGACCCCTTCCAGCGCTACGACCCGGACCCCGAGCGCGCCCCCACCCTCGAGGACCTCTACGACGCCCTCCTCCAGGCCCTCCTCAAGAACGAGCTCGTCCCCGAGGACTGGCTCCGCGAGGCCCGCTTCGCCCACCGCAAGGAGGAGACGAGGCTCTACCAGGCCATCCAGGGGATGATCCGCAAACTCCAGGAGGCGGGCTACCTGCGCCTTCCCGGGGAGGACCCCACGGACCCCACCCAAGGCGGCTACCGGGGCGAGGCGGGGGAGGCCCGCTTGGAGCTCACGGAGAAGGCCTCGGACTTCCTGGGCCTGAAGAGCCTCCGGGAGCTCCTGGGCGCCCTGGGCCGCAACCCCCCGGGCCTCCACCCCACCCCCCACCACGCCCCCGGGGTGGAGAAGACGGGGGAGACCAAGCCCTGGGAGTGGGGGGACCCCTTGGACCTGAACGTCCCCGAGACCCTGAAGAAGGCCGCAGCCAAGGGGCTGGAAAACCTCTCCCACGAGGACCTGGTGATGGATCTCGCCGAGTACACCGCCAGCATGAGCACCGTGGTCCTCCTGGACTGCTCCCACTCCATGATCCTCTACGGGGAGGACCGCTTCACCCCGGCGAAACGGGTGGCCCTCGCCCTCGCCCACCTCATCCGCACCCAGTTCCCCGGGGACCGGGTGCGCTTCGTCCTCTTCCACGACACCGCCGAGGAGATCCCCCTCTCCAAGCTCCCCCTGGCCCAGGTGGGCCCCTACCACACCAACACCAAGGCGGGGCTGGAGCTCGCCCGCACCCTCCTCAAGAAGATGGGCGGGGAGATGAAGCAGATCATCCTCATCACCGACGGCAAGCCCTCGGCCTTAACCCTCCCGAGCGGGGAGATCTACAAAAACGCCTGGGGCCTGGACCCCCTGATCCTCGCCGAGACCCTGAAGGAGGCCACCTTGGCCCGGCGGGAAGGCATCCCCATCCACACCTTCATGCTGGCCCGGGAGCCCGAGCTTTTGGCCTTCGTGAAGAAGCTCTCCCAGATCACCCGGGGCAAGGCCTACCTCACGAGCCCCAGGAACATCGGCAGGTACCTCCTCCTGGACTTCCTCAACAAGAAGGTGCGGAGGAACTGATGGGCCCCTTGCGCCTCGCCCTTCTCCTGGAGCGCCTGAGGCGCCCCAAGGCTTTCCCCAGGCCCCTCCCCGCCCTGGTGCGGGAACACCATGAGGTGCGCACGCCCCTCTCCCTGGACCTCCCCTACTACGCCGCCCGGGGCGAAGGGGGCTACGCCCTCATCCCTTGGGACCGGTACATGGAGGAAGCGGAGAGGAGGCTGGAGGAAGCGGCCCACCTCTAGCCCTTCTCTCAAGCACCCCACCACGGCTTTCGCTGCGGTGGGGTACCTAGGTGCCCGACTTGTGGACCCCTGTGCCCTCCGAAACGAGGACGGCCGCCAGGAAGACCCAAAGGACCCCAAGGAGCAAAGCCCCGAGGGCGGCCAGCGCCCCGTAGGCCAAGGGCCTTGGGGAGAGGGGCGTTTCGGAAAGGGTGGGGGGCAGAAGCACGCTCACGGCCAGGAAGCGCTCCGGGGCCCCATCCTCCCGCAAAAGCCGCTCTAGCCTGTCCGCCTCGGCCTGGATCTGGGCCATCTGGTACCAAAGCTCGGCCCGCTTGAGGGCGAGGTAGGTGGCGGCGGGGTCTTGGGCCCGGGCCACCGGGGGGGAAACCCCCTGGGCCTCGAGGTAGGGGGCAAGGGCCGGACTCCCGGCGGAGGACACCTTGGGGAGGGCGGCCTCGAGGCCCTTCCTCAGGGTCTCTAGGTTTTCCTTGGCCTTGGCGAGCTCAGCCTGGCCCAGGGCGCGGTACACCTCCCAGAGCCTCTCCCGCAGGAAGCGCTGGCTCTCCTTAAGGAGCCAGGCCGCCCGATCCTGCGCCTCCTCTGGCGTGGACCCAGCCACGCGAAAGGATAGGGTCTGTGTACTGCGGCCCTAAATTTGGACCACCTTACCCGTCAGTTTAAGTCAGGACTCCCACCCCCTTTCAACAGGCTCTCCGAAAAGGCCTCGGGCGTCATGTAATCCAAGGCCGAGTGAGGACGCTTACGGTTGTACACCTGGAAGACAAACCGCTCCACCGAGGTCCGTGCCTCTTGCAAGGTCCTATACTCCCGTAACGCCACCCACTCCTCTTTGATCGTCCGGATCAACCGCTCCGCGTGCCCGTTCTCCCAAGGCCTCCCCGTCCCCGCGTAACTGAGCCGCACCCCTAGCCCCAAAAGCCGCTCCACATACGCCCTGGAGGTGTACTGCACCCCCCGGTCCGAATGGTGCACCTCCGGACACCCCTCCCTCAAGGCCATCTCCAGCGCTCCCAGGGTCAGCCCCTGGGAAAGCCTGGGCCCCAGGGCCACCCCCAGCACCTTCCGGGTGTGGAGGTCCATCACCACCGCCAGGTAGGCCACCCCCTCCCCCAGGACCACGTAGCTCAGGTCCGCCACCCACACCTGGTGCGGGCGGGTCACCGCGAGTCCCGGCAGGAGGTTCTTCACCCCTTCCGGGAGAAGGCCCCCTGGGGAGGTGGTCCTGGGAGGGGGAGGCTTCCGAGCAAGAAGCAGACCCTCCTCCCGCATCAGGGAGCACACCCGCTTCTTTCCCACCTGGAAACCTTCCCCCCGCAGGAGGGCGGTGAGGCGCCGGTAGCCGTACCGGGGCCAGGCCTCCGCCAGGGCCCGCAGGCGTTCCCGGAGGGCCCTCTCCTCGGGAGGGGGGTCCTGGGGCCGGTAGTAGAGGGTGCTCCGGGGCACCCCGAGGACCCGGGAAAGCAGGCGGAGGGGGTAGGCTCCCTTGGTCACGGGCGTAGCCCGTACCTTGAGGGCCTTCACCAGCTCCCGCCTTTCCTTTGCCGGTAGAGCCCCGAGGCTTTTTTTAGGACCTCCACCTCCAGGGCCAGCTGGCCCGCCAGGCGCTCCAGCTCGCGGATACGGGCCTCCTGCTCCGCGCAGCCGGAGGTGAAGGCGGCGTGGGCGTTCTCCATGGTCAGCGAAGCTATCTTGTCTTCTCGTTGCCAGCGGTAAAGGAGGGACTCCGCCACCCCATAAGCCCGGCAGGCTTCGGCCACGGTCCTTTGACCCGACAAGACCTCCAACACAATTTTTACCTTTTCCTTCGCTGACCACCTGCGCATCTCGCTACCCCTTCAGACTACACCCCTTAGCCTCTCTCTTGGGGTGGTCCAAATTTGGGGCAGCACTTCACCCCGTAGACCAAAAGCCCCGCTCCAAGCGCTGCTAGAACGAGCCCGCGCAAGCTCCGCCGCAAATGGACGAAGAGGTCCAAAAGAGTGAGTTCTTGAGGCGCCATTCCCTATCCCTCCTACTTCGCCCGGAAGCCCGAGAGGACCACCCAGACCGTGCGAAGGAGGATCCGGAGGTCCAGAAAGAAAGAGAGGTGCTTGATGTAGTAGAGGTCGTAGGAAAGCTTCATCAGGGTCTCCTCCTTCCCCTCGGCGTAGCCCTGGTGCACCTGGGCCCACCCCGTGAGGCCGGGGCGCACCGTGTGTCTGAGGGCGTAAAGGGGGATCTCCCGGGCGTAGGCCTCGGCCAAGACCCGTTGCTCGGGCCGGGGGCCCACGAGGCTCATCTCCCCCTTGAGGACGTTAAAGAGCTGGGGAAGCTCGTCCAAGCGGTAGCGGCGAAGAAATCGGCCCAAGGGGGTGATCCGCCCCTCTTCCTCCCCGGCGTAAGCGCCCTCCCGAGGTTGCCCCCGCATGGTGCGGAACTTGTAGGCCTTGAAGGGCTTTCCCCCGAGCCCCACCCGCTCCTGGGCGAAAAGCACAGGCCTCCCCAGTTCCAGGTAGACGGCAAGGGCTATAAAGGACTCCATGAGCACGAATAGAGGAGAGAGGAGGAGGATGAAAAGGACCTCCAGGGGCCGCTTCAGGTGGCGGTACAGGCCAGGGTCCATCTCCGCCACGGCCAAAACGCCCTCGGACTCCTCCAGCAGTACCCGTCCCGTGAGGACCTCATACACCTTCCCCGCATGTAGGACGGGGAGTCCCTCGAGGGCCGCCCGCACGAGCAGAGGCAGGGCCTGTGGGGTCACCTGCCTTGGGTCCACCACCACCCCTTCCACCCTGTCCAGGCTCCCAAGGGGGAAGGCCCGGTGGGGGAAGAGCCCAACGAGCCTCTCCGAGACCCCTCCTCGGAGGAGGGCAAGCCTCAGGGGCGGGGTTCTCTTGAGGTAGAGGAGGAGAAAGAGAAAGGCGAAGAGGGTAGCGAGGAGGAGGTAGCTCCTGGAGTAGTAGAGCCTCCCCATGGCGAGAACCGCCAGGAGGAAGAGGGTGAAGAGTAGGAGGTTGAAGGCTGCGAGGCTCAGGGCTTCCTGCCCGTGGTAGCGGGCCATCCTCTCCGTCAGGAGAAAGGCGAAAAGGTGAGCCGCGGCGGTGAGGGCGAGGAGGAGCCACGTCTCCCCTCCCCTTGGCAGGAGGGGGAAGAGGAGAAGGAGGGCGAGGAGGGCGGGTAAGGGAGCGAGGAAAAGGGGCCAGGGGGAACGGGCCTTACCCAGGGAGGGGTGAGCGGGGAGAGTGACTTCTAAAACCTCCATGGAGTTATGCTACCGGAGAGCCCCCTCGTACCAACACATCCTCGTAGACCCTCCAGGTCTCCCGGAGCATCCTCTCCAGGGTGAAGGCCTCCTCGTACCGCCTCCGCCCCGCCTCCCCCAGGGAGGCCCTGAGCCTTGGGCTTTGGAGGAGTTGCGCGAGCCTCCCCCGAAACCCCGCCTCGTCCCCCCGGCCCACCAGAAACCCCGTCTTCCCCTCCACCACCGCCTCCCCCACCCCGCCCACGTCCGTGGCCACCACGGGAAGCCCGGCCCGCATGGCCTCCAGCACGGAAAGGGGAAGGCCTTCCCAGTTCGTGGCGAGGGCGAAGGCCTGGGCCCCCGCTAAAATCTCCGCCACGTCCCGCCTCGCCCCGAGGAAGCGCGCCCGCTCCGCAAGCCCGAGGGCCTCGGCCAGGGCCTTGGCCTGGGGAAGGAGGGGACCCTCCCCCACCAGGTCCAAGGTCCAGGGAAGCTCCTTCAGGCCCGCGAGGGCCCGGAGGAGGAGAGCGTGGTCCTTCTGGGGGGCGAAGCGGGCCACCATGACGAGCCTTGGGGGGTGGGCCTCGGGGTGGGCCCTCAGGGGGGTGTCCGGCACGCCGTTCCAGACGACCTTTAGCTTTTCCGGAGGGACCACCCGGTGGCGGAGGGCGAGGCCCCGGTCGTAGTGGGACACGACGATCACCCGGTCCCCAAGCCTTCCGGTCAGGCGCTCCATGGCGAGGGCGAGCCTCCTCCGACCTTCCGGAACCCCTTCGGTGAAGGCCCAGCCGTGGGCGGTGTAGACGCTCTTCACGCCCAAGGCCCTCGCCGCAAGCCGCCCGAGGAACCCGGCCTTGGAGGAGTGGGCGTGGACGAGGTGAGGCCGGAGGCGCTTGAGGAGGGCCCCGATCTCCCAAAGGGCGGGGAGGTCCCGGTGGGGGCGTATGGGCTGGACCAGCCCCTTGAGGAGGTGAACCTCCACCCCAAGCTTCCTCGCCTCCTCAATGAGAAACCCGTCCCGGTCCTCCCCCACCCCGAGGTGGACCTCGGCCTGGTCCCTAAAAGCCCGTAGGAGCTCCAGGACGTGCACCTGGGCCCCACCAGGCTCAGCGCGGGTGATGAGGTGGAGGAGGCGCATGGGTGCCGCCCTTTAGCCCTTCCCTTCCAAGAGGCGGAGGAGAAGACGGTGGGTTTCGGCGGCCCGGTGATCCCAAGAGTGCGCCTTCTCCACCAGCTCCCTACCCCGCATCCCCATCCGCCGCCGCTCCTCCGCTTGGTGGAAGAGCCACCCCACCGCCTCGGCCACCGCCCGGGCGTCCCCAGGAGGGACGATCCGACCAAAACCGCCCTCCCGGACCAGGGGGGCCATGCCCGGGAGGTCGCTCACCACCACCGGAACCCCGCAGGCCATGGCCTCGAAGAGCTTGAGGGGAAAGACACCGACGTCGGCAAGCTTTGTAGTAGTGCTTTCTTTAACGGAAAGAACCGCCAAACTGCGGGCGACGATCCCCGGCATCGCCCGGTAGGGTCGCTTGCCCAAGTAGACCACCCTCGGACGGCGCGCCCGCGCCGCCTCTTCCACCTTGGGCCTTTCCGCGCCGTCCCCAACGATCACCAACGCCACCTCTCTGGGCCAAGAGGGCATCTCGACGGCCGAGAGCACGGTGTCTATTCCCTGCCAGGGAGCCAAAGCGCCGAAAAACAGCACGTAGTCATCGGGAAGATCTATGCCCCCATCGAGGGGAGCATCCGGCCGAAAAAGGGTGGTGTTGGCCCCGTTGGGCACAACTTCCGCCCACCTTGCCCCTTCCCTTAGGGCCCAGTCGGCCAGGCCGGAGGTAACGGCGATGACGAGGTCCGCCCAGCGGATCTGCGTGCGCAAGAGGAACACGAAAAGCCTTTTGAGCTTGGCCGTCCAGGGCCAGGCCACGAAGAGGTCTTCGTAAGGGCCGTTGACCTCCTGAACGACGGGGATCCGGTTGAGCCTAGCCCAAAGCGCCGAGGGCCAGGCGGCGAAGTGGTGGCGTACGTAGAGCAGGTCGGGTCTTCCCGAACGCCAGAGCCTAAGCTGGGTTTTCGCAAACTCCAGGGCCCGGGCGAGGACCCCCGGTTCATCCTCCCTGTTGGCGTAACCGGGTTCGTAGAGCTCCACCCGCCAGCCCCGCGAGCGCAAGCCAGCGAGGATCTCGTGGACGTGGGCGTGAGAGGCCTGCCCCTCGCGGGTGGCCTGCAGGGCAAGGTAGGCCACTCTTCGGCCCAGAGAGTTGGCCTCCATCAAGGTACCTCCTGATGCAAAAGGTAAAACGCAACGGCGGTCCCAGCCCTTCCTTCCCCATAAGGGGTCCCTTCTCTTCCTACTGTACCCTGGATCGTCGTCAGTACGTACCTGACCGCCTCCTTGTCCTGGGGCGGCACCAGCGTGCACCAGCCCAGCTCCACCAGCTCCGGCCACTCCGTCTCTTCGCGAAGGACAGCGCACGGCACCCGGAAGAAAAACGCCTCCTTCTGCACCCCTCCCGAGTCTGTGGCGACAAGGCGGGCGTTCTTCTCCAGCATCAGCATGTCCAGGTAGCCCACCGGGTCTAGGGCCAGGACCTCCTTGAAAAAGCGCTCGAGCCCAAAGGTGTGGGCCCGCTTCTGCGTCCTGGGGTGGACGGGAAAGACCACGGGGATTTCCCCGTGCAGGAGGGCGAGGGCCTCGAGGATCGCCCCAAGCCTCTCTGGGTCGTCCGTGTTCTCCGCCCGGTGGACCGTGGCCAGGAGGTACTCCTTGGGCTTGAGGCCAAGCCTCTCCAGGATGCGGCTTTCCCGCTCCGCCTTGGCCCCGTAGTGGAGGGCGGCGTCGTACATGACATCCCCCACGAGCTTGATCCTGCTCTCCTCGATCCCTTCCCGCAAGAGGTTCCTCACGGCGGTTTCGGAGGGAGCGAAGAGGAGGTCCGAGGCATGGTCCGTGAGAACCCGGTTGATCTCCTCGGGCATCCTTCGGTTGAAGGAGCGGAGGCCCGCCTCCACGTGGGCCAGGGGGATGTGGAGCTTCGCCGCTGCGATGGCCCCCGCCAGGGTGCTGTCCGTGTCCCCATAGACCAGGACCCAGTCGGGGCGCTCCTCCAGGAGTACCCGCTCTATGGCCTCCATCATGCGCCCCGTGTTCTCTCCGTGGGTGCCCCCGCCGATGCCCAGGTGGTAGTCGGGGGGAGGGATGTCCAGCTCCCGGAAGAAGACCTCGGACAGCCCAGGGTCGTAGTGCTGCCCCGTGTGGACCAGTACCTCCGAAAGCCCGGCCTCCCTGAGGGCGCGGGAAACCACGGCCACCTTGACGAACTGGGGGCGGGCTCCGACAACACTCACCACTTTCATCGCTTTTCTCCGTGATGATAGCTCAGCTCTTTCACAATAACGAGAAGAACTAGAAAGTAGAGGACATAGAGAGCGACTTGCACCCAAGCTATAAGAAACAAGGCATGGACAGCGGAGTTGGCTTTCCACCACAAGGGCAAGCCAACGGCCAAAAGAGAGGCAAAATCGTAGACGAGTTTGGGCCAAGAGTAAGGGGAGAGAAACACCACCCGACTGACAGGGCTTACCGCCATCTGGGCGGCCATCCAGGGAGCCATGGCCCGGAGCATCAAACCCGCTTCCTCCCACCGGGGTCCGAAGACCTTCACCGCAATCCACGGTCCTATAGCCCACATGGCGAACCCAAGAGCAACCCCAAGAGCTAGCATCCGCCAAGAAGTGGTCAGAAAAAAGGCTAACAAGCCCCTTGGATGCGTACGCAAGAACTCCGCTGCCCTACTGTAAAACACGTCTGCCACGGATCCACCAATTAGGGCTATAGGGAGTCCGACCACTCTCTGGGCCAGGGCAAGCCCTCCACCTGCCGTCGCGCCGAAAACAGCGGTAAAAACGGGTACAGGCGCCATTAAGGCCATAGTATCCAGAACACTAGAGGGCAATTGAACAAATGGGTATCTCCTGTAGTCCCAAAGGGGGCTCCAGGCAATCCGCCACGAGACGATACTCTGTGCAAAGACTCTCCAAAGGCTTCCTAGACCTGCCCATCGGCCCACTACCTCGCCGAACACGAGACCCGCCGGGCCCAAAAAGGATAGCCCCATCTGAGCCGCTGTTCGCCAGAGGGCTTGAAAGACAGTAAACCGCCCTATGATATGGAAAAATCCCAAACGCATAACAAAATGGTGAAGGATCATAGCCCAACTGGTGGCTACTAAGGCAAGGCCTACCAGCAAAGAAGTCCAGGGATGAAAAAGGCCGTACCCGAAAATGTCCTTCTGCCTTAAGAACTCAAAAACTCCTACAGCAAGAACAGAAAGTCCCCCAGAAACCACCAGGCTGCCCACAGCCAGGGATCGGGCTTCCCCTTCTGACCGAGCCGCAACTACTGCCACCTCATAGCGCAGAGTGGTCACCACCGAGGCTACGCCAACGAAGCTCAGGAAAAGCGCCCAGAGACTCATATCCTCAGGGGTGTATAGGCGAGCAATAATGGGAGAGGCCAAGACTCCTATTGCTTGGGCCAAAGCTGTTCCCCCGGCTACTTTGGCCACGCTCTGAAAAAAGTCGCTTCGGAGCATCCGTTTCCAAATAGGGGCCACTAGTGCGTCCTCCAGAATGCCCTCCGAAAGGCGTTCGCAGTTGCCGCAATTCCCTTCTCGTTTAAGAAGGGCCCTATGGGCAGGGAAAGCACCTCCCGCGCCGCCCGCTCCGCCTCGGGCAAGGCCGCTCCCATGTGCGCATAAACCGATAGCCTGTGCAAGGGAACGGGGTAGTAGACCATGGTCCCCACCCCTTCCCTCGCCAACGCCTCGGCTACCCGGTCCCGCCCCTCCAGGACGCGCACGGTGTACTGGTGGAACACGTGGCCCTCCACCAGGGGAGGCAGGACCAGGCCCGGGGTCCCCTGAAGAAGTTGGTGGTAGCGGGCGGCCACCTCCCGGCGGCGGGCGTTGAAGGTGTCCACATATTTGAGCTTCACCCGAAGGAAAGCCGCTTGCAGGGCATCCAGCCTGGAGTTGTAACCAATCGTTTCGTTGTGGTACTTCTTCCGCGAGCCGTGGGCCCGGAGCATACGGGCAAGGTCGGCCACCTCATCGCTGTTCGTGGCGATGAGCCCACCGTCCCCGTAGCCGCCCAGGTTCTTGGTGGGGAAGAAGGAGAAGGCTCCGGCGTCCCCCAGGGTGCCCACCTTCCTGCCCTCGTAGGTGGCCCCGAAGGCCTGGGCGCAGTCCTCCAGCACCTTGAGGCCGTGGGAGCGGGCGATCTCGAGGATCGGGTCCATCTCGGCGGGGAAACCGTAAAGGTGCACGGGGAGGATGGCCTTGGTCCGGGGGGTGAGGGCGGGCTCTATTAGCTCGGGATTGATGTTAAAGGTCCTCGGGTCTATGTCCACGAAGACCGGGGTGGCCCCCACCAGGCTGATGGCCTCGGCGGTGGCGAAGAAGGTGAAGGGGGTGGTGATCACCTCGTCCCCCGGGCCCACGCCCAGGGCGCGGAGGGCGATGACCAGGGCATCTGTTCCGGAGTTCACCCCGATAGCGTGCTTCACCCCCAGGTAGGCCGCCGCCTCCCGCTCAAAGGCCTCCACCTCGGGGCCCAGGATGTACTGCCCCGAGCGCATCACCCGGCGGAAGGCCTCTTCCAGCTCAGGCCAGAGGAACTCCACCTCGGGCAGGGGATCATAGACGGGTAGGGGCATGGTCCTCCAAGACCTCCTCGATCAGGGGCAGGAGCCGGGCATACTGGGTGTCGGCGCATAGCTCCTTAGCCGCTATGTGGCTCCTCCTCTTCATCTCGTTCACCCTCTCGGGGGTGAGCTCCCTCAGAGCCCGGGCGAAGGCCTCTGGCTCGAAGCCATCCGCCACCACCCCGACACCCCACTCCGCCACCACCTTGGACATCTCCGGGGAAGGCCCAATGGCCACCGCTAGCCTGGCCTGGATGAACTCGAAGAGCTTGTTGGGAAGGGCTAGGGCGCTGTTTAAGCTTGTAGGAGGCAGCAGGTAAACCCCCACATCGTAGCCGTTCAGGGTCCCCACTACGTCGGACGGAGGCGCGGGCGGGTGAAAAGTGATCCTCGGATCGCCTGCGGCCAAGCGCTTGAGAAGCTCCAGGTATTCAGGATGGGCGTCCACCAGGTAAAAGTCCAGGGTGAAGCGGTGGTCCAGAAAGCGGAGCGCCTGGATCATCCCCTCCAGCTTACGGGAGGGGATAGCCCCCCCGTGGTGGACGAGGCGGATCCTGCCGTCTGGGGAAGCGGGGCGCGCGGGCAAGTCCTGATAGGGAGGGGTGTTCAGGAGAACGTGGATCGGGAAAGCGAGGCCAAAGGCCTCCCTGTAGGCCCGAGCGATCCCCGGCGACACCGTGGTCATCAAGCGGATTCCGGGGAGAAATTTGCGGCACAGGTAGGTTTTGTACCCCTGGTAGAATACCCTCCACAGGAACCAATCTTCAAACTCGCGGGGAGCGTACTCGTGGGCATCCAGGAGGATGGGTGCCCCCCACTTCTGGGCAAGGCGGTACGCCACGGGGAGGGTGTCCACATCGTTGGCCCACACCGCATCGTAGCGCTCCTCCCCGCAAACCCGCAAAGCTTGCCGAAAGGTAGGCCAGAGGCTATCGGCCCAACCGTAGGCCCGGGTGAGGAGGAGCCCAAGCCTAACCGCACGCCAGAAGGTACGTCCCCTCACCTGGCGGGGATGGGGCAGGGTGAGGGTGCGGACCCCCGGAAGGCCGCTCGCGTTGTAGCCGCAAGCCACCACCTCGTACTCCTCCGACAGGTAGCGAAGATGGCGTTGAACCCGGGCATCCCGGGAAAGGTCGGAAAGGGAGAGCACCAAAAGGCGCTTTTTGGCATATCCTTTCTTCTCAGTCATAGAGCACCCCGAAGGCCTCGGTCCAGGCCACCAGGTTGACCCACCGCCACACCCGGAAGTCAAAGCGCTTTCGCCCCTCGGCCACCTCCCGCCACTCCTTAAGCACCTCCTCCGGGCGGAGGGCGGGGATGGACCTCAGGGCCTCTCCCCGGAGCAGGCCCTCCACCCAGGGGCCGAGGGCCCTAAGCCAGCGGAGTTCGGGCGTGGCAAAGCCGATCTTGTCCTTCCTCGCGAGCACCCCCTCGGGAACCAGGCCCCGCATGGCTTCCCGGAACACGGCCTTGCTGGTGCCGTCGGGGGCCAGGATGTACGCCTCGGGCAAGCCGAGGACGAAGCGGGCGAGGGCGGGGGTGAGAAAGGGCACCCGGCTCTCTATGGAGTGGGCCATGGAGTTTCGGTCCTCGTACCGGAGGAGCATGGGGAGGCTCGTCCCGGTGAGGGCCTCCAGGAGTTCCTGGCGGAGGTGGTCCCCACGGGAGCCCAGGAGGCGGGAGGGCGGCCTCGGCGCCACGCCCCTCTCGGCGAACCAGGGAGCGTTGAGCCAGGGGGGAAGAAGGGCCTCCCCGCCCAGGCGGCGGGCGAGGGGCTGGAGGACAGGGGGAAGAAGCCTCCCCAGGACGCGCTTCCAGGTTCCTTCCCTGCCGGGTAGCCGGGAGAGCCAAAGAAGGAAGGAGAGGGCCTCGAAGGGCCTCCCCGAGGCCAGGAGGGAGGCCACCCGGGCGGCCCCGTAGCTCACGTAGCCCGCCAACAGCTCGTCGGCCCCCTGGCCGTCCAGCATGACCTTGATGCCCTCCTCCCTCGCCCTCCGGAAAACGCGGTGCTGGGCATAGATGCTGGTGCTGCCGAAGGGCTCCCCCTGAATGCGGACCAGGGAGTCCAGATCCCGCGCGAGCTCCTCGGGCGAAACGCGCACCTTGTGGACCCGCGCGCCGCAGGCCTCCGCCACCTGGTCCACGTACCGCTCCTCAGAAACCGCCTCGTCCTCGGCCACGAAGCTGAAGGCGTGGAGTTCCAGGTGGGGCTCCAGGTGGCGGGCGGCGCACACGATGGCCGAGGAGTCTATTCCCCCGGAAAGGGCAAACCCCAGGGGCACGTCGCTCCTCAGGTGCAGGCGCACGCTCTCCAAGAAGAGTTCCCTGAGCCTCTGGGCCGCCTCCTTAAAGCTCAGGTTCTCCCCTCCCTCCGGGACGAGGTGCCAGTAGCGGACGAGCTCCGCCTCCCCCGGCGCTCCCAGGGGCACCCGTAGGTAGTGGCCGGGGGGCACCTGGCGCACCTCGGCGAAAAGGGTCTCCCCGCCGTGGTCGGTGAGGCCGAAGCGGAGGTAGGCGTAGAGCCTCTCGGGGTCCACGCGCCTCCTCACCCCTGGGAGGGAGAGGAGAGGGGGGATCTCCGAGGCGAAGGCGAGGCCTCCGGGAAGGAAGGCGTAGTAAAGGGGCTTGATGCCGAAGAAGTCCCGCGCCAAGTAGAGGACCCCCTCCTCCGCGTCCAAGAGGGCGAAGGCGAACATGCCCACGAGGCGCGTTAGGCTCCCCTCGCCCCACTCCCGCCAGGCGGCGAGGAGGACCTCGGTGTCCGAGGCGCTTCGGAAGGCGTGGCCCCTCGCCTCGAGGGCCTCGCGAAGCTCCAGGAAGTTGTAGACCTCCCCGTTGTAGACCACGTAGAGGCGCCCGTCCGGGGAGGACATGGGTTGCCACCCCGCCTCCGAGAGGTCCAGTATGGACAGGCGCCGATGGGCGAGCCCCAGGCGGAAGCCCTCCACGGGGACCGGATCCCTCGAGGCCAAAAGCCCCTCCACGCCCCAGAGGAGATACCCCCGGTCGTCGGGTCCCCTGTGGACGAGGGCGCGAGAGAGGGACTCCAGGACCTCCACCCCCCTGGGGTCAGGGGTGCGGAGAACAAGGCCTGCGATGCCGCACACGGGCTACCCCACCCTTTCTACCCGCTCAGGCGCCACCTGGCGGTAACGCCTGCCGCAGGCCCCGCAGATGGCCTCCTCGCCTACAAACACCAGTCTTTCCCCGCACTCGCACACCCAGCCGACCCTACGGGCGGGGACCCCGGCCACCAGGGCGTAGGCGGGCACGTCCTTGGTGACCACCGCCCCTGCAGCCACGAAGCACCACTCCCCCAAGGTGACCCCGCAGACGATGGTGGCGTTGGCCCCGATGGTGGCCCCCCGTTTGACCAAGGTGAGCAGGAAATCCTCGGGGCGGTTCCGGGGAAAGGGAGAACGGGGGTTGCGCACGTTGGTGAAGACGGCCGAGGGGCCTACGAAGACATCGTCTTCCAGGATCACGCCCTCGTACACGGAAACGTTGTTCTGAATCTTGACCCCATGGCCGACGCGCGCCCCTTTGGCCACGAAGACGTTTTGGCCCAAGGTGCAGTTTTCCCCGATCTCCGCCCCCGCCATGATGTGGCAAAAGTGCCATATGCGGGTCCCCTTACCCACCTTGGCCCCTTCGTCCACGTAGGCGCTCTCGTGCTTGAAATAGTCCATGCTTCACCCCAGGAAAGGATGGCGCCCTTCCGGCGAAGGCTGGCTTAAGGGCAAGATGCGCAGGAGGGCCGCCACCCGGATGGCCTCCCTCGCCTCGTCCAGGCCGAACCCTTCCCCGGCCAAGGTCTTCCGGTAGACCTCGGTGTGAAGGTCGCTGAACCCCTCGGAAAACTCCACCTCCTCCCCGTCCACGGCGATGGAGCGGTAGGTACGCCTCCCCTGGCGGCGCAGGGGCTCGGGCACGAAGGAAGGGTCTATGGAGAGGAACCAGCGCACCCGGGCCCCCTCCAGCTCCAGGTACCCGGCGTTCACCGTGGGGGTACGCGCGTGCACCTCCACCCGGTGGGCCTTCCCGAAGAACCAGGCGAGGAGGTCAAAGAAGTGGATGCCGATGTTGGTGGCGAGCCCCCCGCTCTTCCGCTCGTCCGCCTTCCAGCTCGCCCCGTACCACTTCCCCCGCCCGGTGACGTAGGTGAGGACCACGTCCCTCATGCCCCTCTCCTGGGCAAGGCGCTCCCTTAGGCCTTGAAGGGCCGGGTGGACCCTGAGCTGGAGCACGGTGTACACCCGCTTTCCCGCGCGGGCCTCCCACTCGGCGAGGCGGTCCACCTCCTCGGGCCAGAGGACCAGGGGCTTCTCCGAGAGGGCGTTCGCTCCCAGGCGGAGGGCCATGCGGATCTGGGGGTAATGGAGGTGGTTGGGGCTGGCGATGGAAAGGTAGTCGATCCCTTCCCCTCGGTCGCGAAGGTCTTCCAGGTAAGCCTCAAAAGCCTCGGGCTCGGTGAAGAACTCGGCCTCGGGGAAGAAGCTGTCCACGAGCCCCACGTTGGTGGCCGGGTCCAGGCCCGCCACCAGAATCCCGCCCACCTCCTTGATGGCCTTGAGGTGGCGGGGAGCAATGTAGCCCGCGAGTCCGGTGAGGGCGAAGCGGGTCATAGGAGCACCACCTTCCCTTCCGTGAGCTCCGTGGGCAAGTGCCGGGTGGCCCCTCGGGTGTCCACGATCCTTCGGGCCTGGGCCACGATGGCCGGGTAGTCGAAGGCCGAGTGATCGGTAGCGATAAGGACCAGGTCCTTTGCCCGAAGCCTTTCCTCGGTTAGGGGCACGCTTTCCATGGCGAGATCCCCCTCGGAGAAGCGGGGCACGTGGGGGTCGTGGTACTCCACCTCCGCCCCGAGCCGCTTGAGCCCGCGGATGACCTCGATGGCCGGGCTTTCCCGATAGTCGGGGATGTCCTTCTTGTAGGCCACCCCCAGGACCAGGACCTTGGCCCCTTTCACCGGGACCCCCGCTTCCGCCAAGACCCGAAGGGCCTTTTCCACGGTGAACTCGGGCATCTTACGGTTGATCTCCCCCGCCAAGGCGATGAAGTGGGTGTTGAAGTTGTACTCCTTGGCCTTCCACTCCAGGTAGTGGGGATCTATGGGGATGCAGTGCCCCCCCACGCCGGGGCCGGGGTAGAAGGGCATGATGCCGAAGGGCTTGGTGAAGGCGGCATCCAGGACCTCCCACACGTTCAGGCCCATGCGGTCGCAGAGCATGGCCAGCTCGTTGACCAGGGCGATGTTCACCGCCCGGAAGGTGTTCTCAAAGACCTTCACCAGCTCGGCGGCCTTGGCGCTGGAAACGGGCACCACCTTTTCGATGGTCTGGCTGTAGAAAAAGACCCCGGCCTCCAAGGAGCGGGGGCCCACCCCGCCCACCACCTTGGTGGTGTTCTTGGTGGTGTACCGCTTGTTGCCCGGGTCCACCCGTTCGGGAGAGTGGACCAGGAAGAAGTCCTCCTCCACCTTGAGCCCGCTTTCCTCCAAGATGGGGAGCATGACCTCCTCGGTGGTGCCGGGGTAGGTGGTGGACTCGAGGCTAATAAGCTGGCCTGGGCGGAGCCTCTGGGCGATCTCCCGAGTTACCCGCTCCACGTACTGGAGGTCCGGGGTCAGGTTCCGGGTAAGGGGGGTGGGCACGGCGATGACGATCACGTCCATCTCCGCCACCCGCTCGAAGCCCGTTTCCGCCCTGAGAAGGCCCTTTCCCACTACCTCCTCGAGGGCCTCGGTGGAGACATCGGCGATGTAGCTCTCCCCCCGGTTCACCCGCTCGGCCCGGTGGGGGTTTTGCTCTATTCCTAGCACCCGGAACCCCACCTTGGCCTTCTCCACCGCAAAGGGGAGGCCCACGTAACCCAAGCCCACCACTCCGATGGTAGCGGCACGGGTGGCGATTTTGGCTTTTAGGGTTTCCAAGTTTCTATCGGTGGTTTTGAACATCGTCAACCTCCCTTTGACCCCAGACAGGCATCACGCCTTCAAAAGCTCCCTAACCTCCTCCAAAAGCGCCCGCACGAGCTCGGGGCTCGTGGCCTCCACGTAGACCCGCGCCACGGGCTCCGTGCCCGAAGCCCGGAAGAGGACCCAAGCCTCCTCGTAGAGCCACTTTACCCCGTCCAGGGTGTCCACCCCCTTGGGGGTGAGGCCGGCGAGGGGGCGGGGCTCCTTGAGGGGGGTGAGGTCCAGGGGGGCCTTCAGGGGGAGGTCCAGGCGGTCGTAGGTGTGGGCGAGGCCCGCGAGGGCCTCCACCTCCCTGAACTGCTCCGAAAGGTCCTTCCCCGTGGCGGCCACGCTCTCCAGGAGGAGGAGGCTTGTCAGGATCCCGTCCCGCTCGGGGAGGTGCTCGGGGTAGCCCACGCCCCCGGACTCCTCCCCGCCGATGAAGCAGTCCCCTTTAAGGAACTCCTCCTTGATCCACTTGAAGCCCACGGGGGTGGTGGTGACCCCGAAGCCGAGCTTCTCCCCGAGGCGGTCCAAAAGCCAGGTCACGGCGAAGTTCTTCACCGCTCGGCCCCTAAAGCCCTTCCGGAAGCGGTAGAGGGCCAGGGTGGTGAGGACCTGGTGGGGGTTGAAGAAGACCCCGCCGGGGAGGACCACCCCCACCCGGTCCCCGTCCGTGGCCACGGCGAAGCTGGGAGGGGTTTCGGGGCCCATGACCGCCAGGGTCACCCCCAGGTTCTTGGGGATGGGCTCGGGGTTTACCCCGTGGAAGAGGGGGTGGGGCTCCTCCCGGAGGGGCCTCACGGGGATCTCCAGGCCCACGTGGCGGAGGAAGCTCTTGAGGAAGCCCGCCCCCGCCCCGCCCATGCCGTCGTGGTAGAGGACTCCGGGAAAGCGGGCGAGGGCTTCCAGGTCCAGGTGGGCCTTCAGGGCCTCAAAGTAGGCCTCCTTCAGGTCCAAGACCTCGTAAGTCCCTTCCCTGGCCTCCGCCTCCTCGGGGACCAGGGCTTCAATGGCCTTGGCCTCTTCTTGCGCGATGGGCCCCCCGGTGGCGTCCTTGAACTTCACCCCGAGGTACTGGGGCGGGTTGTGGCTTGCGGTGAGCATGGCCCCGCCCGCCGCCTTCAGGTGGCGCACGGCGAAGGAGAGGAGGGGGGTGGGGACGGGGCCCTGGAGGAGGACCACCTTCAGGCCCATCCCCGCGAGATGAGCGGCGAGGGCCCGGGCGAAGGCGTCCGCAAGGAAGCGGGGGTCGTGCCCCACCACCACGGTCGGCGGGGCCGCCTTGGGACCCCCGCCCCTATCCAGGAGGTGGCGGCCGTAGGCCTCGGCCAGGCGGTGGAGGGTGGCGAAGGTGAAGTCCCGGGCGACCACGCCGCGAAAGCCCTCGGTGCCGAAGCGGATGGGCCCCCTCATCAGGGAAGGAGTGTACCGCGGGATGGGGAGGCCCCCGGTGCAAACGACCCTCCGCCCCCCTGGGCCCCGGTGAAGAATGAAGGCATGAAACGAATCTGGCTGGCCCTTCTTTTCCTCCCCCTGGCCCTGGCCCAGGACTGGGGGCTCACCCGGAGCCAGACCCTCACCGCCCAAGGGGCCAAAACCTGGCGCTACACCCTAACCCCAAGGGGCGAGGAGGCCCGGGCCCTCTGGGAGGCCCTCTCCCTCCAGTACCGGGACCACCTCAGGGCAGGGTACCGGGTGGACCTGGGAGGGTGGCGGCTCTACTTCCTCGGGGGGAAGCTCCGCCTGGAGAGACACTGCCAGGCGGTGAACCCCGCCTGCTTCACCTTCGGGGCCCTCCCCTTGGAGAAGGCCCGGCAGGACCGCTTCCTCCTGGAGCTCGCCGCCCTCCTGGACCGGGCCATGGGGGAGGCGGCCCAGACCGGGGGCACGGTCACCCTGAGCCGGCTTTTCCGGGTGGAGCTTAAGCGGAACCAAGCCCCGCCCTACCCGGCGGCTCCCTCGGGCTGGAAACCCTAATACCACCCCATGCTGGCCGGGGCCAGCATGGGGGCCCCGGTAAAAAAGCCCGCAGGGCCTCCACGCCTGGGCTTGGGCGAGGGGTCTACGCCTATCAAAAGCCTTTTGCTATCCTCCTGCCATGTGGCGGGCGCTGGCTTTGGCCCTCCTCCTGGGGGCCGCCCTGGCGGGCCCCTGCGGGGAAAGGCCTTACACCCTGGAGACGGAAGAAGGCCTCCTGGGCTGGGAGAACCTGAGCTATGACGGCGAGGTCCTGGTTCTTGAGGGGAAGGCCTGCCCGGAGCGGGAGGGGCTCTACCTGGAAGCCCCCCTCCTCCGCTACCGGGAAGGGGAAGGGCTAGAGGGCAGGGGTCTAAGGGGCGAGGCCCAGGGGTGGCGCCTCGAGGCGGAAAGCCTGGAGGGGAAGGCCCTCCGAAGGGTGCGCCTGGAAAAGGGAAGCCTTAAGGCCCAGGCGGAAAGGGTCTTGCTGGAGCGGCCCCCCGTGGGCCAAGGGGTCTACCTGGAAAGCCCCGCCTACCGGGTAAGGGCGGAAGAGGCCTCCTTTACCTGGGAAGAGGCCAGGCTCAAGGGCTTCCTCGCCACCCCCTGCCCCTGCGGGGAGGAGGTGCGCCTACGGATGGAGGAGGCCCGCTTTGACCCAAAGACGGGTGAGCTTCTGGGGGAGGCCTCCTTGGGGCTATGGGGCCTGGAGATCCCCTTGGGGGAGGCCCGGGCCAACGCCCGCCGCAGGCCGGACCTAAGGAGCCCCCTGGTCCTCTCGGGGAGCGAAAGCGGGGGGCTTACCCTGGGGCTACAAGACCTTCCCCTTCCCCAGCCCGGGGAGGAGATCGGGCGCTGGCAAAGGCGCCTCACCCTGCTCGCCACGGGGGTGAACGCCTCCCAGGAGGCCCTGATCTTGGGCCTCAAGGAGGGAAGCAAGGGGGCGGAGGTACGGCTTGGTCACGCCGCCGGGGTGAGGGCCTATTGGGACGACCTCTACTTCGCCGCCACCCCCTCTCCCCCCGACGCCGACACCCCCCGCCTCGAGGCCCGCTACCGCCCCACCTTCCGCCTGGAAGGCCTTACCTTAAGCCCCTTCCTGCGCTACGCGGAAACGGGAAGGAGCCAGGGCTGGACCCTGGGGGTGGAGGGGGGCTACCGCCAGACCCTTAAGGAGGGCCCCTTTAGCCTCACCCTCTCCCCCACCCTCCTGGCCGCCCTTTACCCCGGGACCCCTTACCCTCCCTACCTGGCGGTGGGGGGAAGCCTGGAGGGGGGCTTCCAGGAGGGGGAGCTGGCCCTGCGGGCGGGGTACGCGGGGAGGCTGGAGGCCCTAGGGAAGACCCCGCCCTTCACCTACGAGAACCGGGACGAGTTCCAAAGGTTTTTCTTGGAAGGGCGCCAGGGGCCCTTCACCCTCCGCTACGCCCTGGAAAACCCCCTGGGAAACCGCCTGGACCGCCTGGAAGGGGAGTACCAAAGCGCCCTGGGCACCTTCCGCCTAGGCTACGTGCGGGGGAGCCACGAGGAGGTACGCCTGGCCTACGCCATGCCCCTGCCCGACCGCACCTGCTGCCAGGCCCTTTGGCTCGCCCCGGAGGTGGGGCTAAGCGGCGGAGCCCTAAGCCGCTACGGCCTCACCCTGCGCTACTACGAGGGCTGCTTCGCCTACGAGCTTAGGGCGCAGAACGTCCTCAAGGGGCAGTACGACGAGGCCACCGGGCTCGGCTTCTCCTTTGGCCTCAGCCTGCGCTAAGATGGGGGCATGCCCGAGGACCGCTTGCTGGAGCGGCTGGAGAAGCTCGAGGGCATCGTGGAGACCACCGTCCAGGTGCTCCCGCCCCTGGTCCAGGACCTTTCCCGGCGGATAGACGGTCTAAGGGAAGAGGTGCGCGGGGTGGAAGCCAGGCTGGAGGGCCGGATCCAGGCCGTGGAAACCAAACTGGAAGGGCGGATCCAGGCCGTGGAAACCAAACTGGAAGGGCGGATCCAGGAGGTGGAAACCAAGCTAGAAGAGCGAATTCAGGCCGTGGAAACCAAGCTGGAACGCCAAATCCAAGAGGTTGAGACCAAGCTGGAAGGACGCATTGAAAACCTGCGCCAGGAGGTGAAGGCCGAAATCAACACCGCTTTCAACAAGACCATGGTCCTCTTTGCCGCCCTTGGGACGGTCCTGGCCCTGCTCACCTTCTTCCGCTAGGGGGGCTCCACCCTCAAGCCCCGAAGGAAGAGGTTCCGGTCCTCAGGGGGCCGGTAGAGGTCGTTGGTGAAGACCAGGGCCGCCGTGCCTCTCCCGGCGACCCGCACCCGCACCTCCCTTCGGCCCAGGACTTCCCCCTCCCACAGGGTGCGCCTCCCCTCCACCAGGAGGACATGGGGACCTCGGCCTTGGGCGGGGGTGCCCTCGAGGTCCAGCACCAGGGTGGCCGCCCGGCAAAGGGGTAAGGGAAGGGCTCCGTTGCCCCAAAGCTCCGCCCGCTCCGGCAGGGGGCCAGGGACGCAGGCCTCCTCCTCCAGGGGCCTTGGGGTGAGGGCCTGGGAAAGGGCGAGGAGGGAGGCCCAAAAGGCGAGGAGAAAGAAGGCTCCCTGGAGGAAAGCCCTCACCGCACCACCTCCTCCTCCAGGGTGTAGCGGGGCCTCAGGGCCAGGCGGTGCTGGCTGAAGAGCAGGAGGCGGAGGCGGTAGCGCCCCGAGGGAAGCTCGGGGAGGGCAAAACGGATGGGCTCCTCCCCCGCCCACTCCCAGCCCACCCGCAAGCACCCCTTGGCCCCGCAGAGCCACACCTGGACCCGGTACCCCTCGCCCCCCAGAAGGCGCACCTCCCCCAGGCCCTCCCGGGGCAGGGCGGCGTAGGCCAGGCGGGGCGGGGGGGGCTCGGGGCGGCTTCCCAGGTAGAAAAAGGGCAGGGCCCAAAGAAAGGCCAGGACCCCACCCCACCCCAGGGCGCCGGGGAAGGGGGTCCTTCGGGCCAGGGCCATCCCTCCGAGGAGGAAGAAGACCTCTCCCCGGAAAGGGCTGGGGACGCTGAAGGGGTTATCCGCCATGCCCATGGCGGCGTAGGCCAGGAGGAGGCTGAAGAGGAGCCCCTCCCCCCAGGCCGCCGCCAGGAAGCCGCCCGCAAGAAGGAGAAGCCCCAGGGCCCCCAGGAGGCCGCTTTCCCCCAGGGCCTGGAGGAGGTGGTTGTGGGCGAACTGCCAAAACCCCCCCAAGGGCACAAGCCAGGAGGGGCAGGAAAGCCCCCGGGCCTCCAGCAAGGGAAAGAGGAAGCAGTTCCCGAGGAGGGTGCCCTTCAGGTAGTCCCCCAGGAGGTAGGGCCCCACCCCCGTCCAGGGGTGGGCTTGGAAGACCTCGTAGGCCCGAAGCCAAAGCCCCTCCCGCCCCGAAAGGTGCGTCTGGAAAAAGCGCTCGGAGACCGGGGTGTCCAGGTTCGCCGCCAGGAAAAGGAGAAGCCCCGCAAGGCCTAGGGCCCCAAGCCCCCGCCCCCGGAAGAGGAGCCCCCCGGCCCCCCCCACCAGAAGGGCCAGCATCCCCCCGCGGCTTCCCGAGAGGAGGAGGACCGCCCCCCCCAAAAGCCCGAGGGGCGCCCGAAAGGGCCAGGGGTAGCGAAGGTAGAGGGCGAGGATCACCCCTAAAGCCCCCATAAACCCCAGGCCCACGGGGCTGTGGAAGGGGTGCATGAGGCGCTCCGTCCAGGCCCGGTCCCCGAAGGCCAGGTAGGTGGCGAGGAAGGCGCTGAGGTAGAGGGGAAGAAGGCCGCACCCCAGGGGCCTCAAGCCCACCCCCCGCCGCGCCAGGGCCACCCCCGCCCCCACCAGCCCCAGGACGTACAGGGCCCGCCCCAGGGCGAGGGGAAAGGCGAGGGGCTCGGGGGCCAAGAGGGCGGGGAGGAGGAGGGAAAGGGCGTACAGGGCGAGAAGGACCCGGGCCCCAGGGGAGAGCTCCCGGAGCCGGGGAAGGAAGAGCGGGGCGAGGAGGGCCAGGGGGGGAAAAGGGGGGCCAGGGCGAGGGCCAAACCGAGGAAGCACACGGCCCTTACTATACGAAAGCCCCCTTAAGGCGGGCCTCAGGATTCGCCGGTAAAGTGGGGGGCATGAGGCGCCTTGCCACCCTCGCCCTCCTCCTCGGCCTTGGCCTGGCGGCCCGGTTCGCCGCCTTTAGCGTGGAGCCCTTCGGGGCCCAGCGGGTGAACCTGGACACCGAGGTGACCACCCTGCCCCAGGGAGGGGTCCTCACCGACAACGAGAACGGCCTCCGGCTCAAGGGAAGCTACATAGAGTACAAGGAGGGGAGCTTCGTGCGGGCTAGGGAGGTGGAGCTCCTCTCCCAGAAGGAGACCTTCCTGGCGGAGGGCCTGGAGCACGATATCCCCAGGCAGGAGGCCCGCTTCACGGGCCTCACCTTCAGCAACCCCGACTTCAAAAACCTCAGGGCCCAAAGGGCCCTGGCCCTCTTCGCCGAGGACGTGGTCCTCCTCAAGGGAAGCGTTCGGGCGGAAAGCCCGAGGCTCCAGGCCGAGACCCTGGTGGCCGACCTGAAGGCCAGGGAGGCCCTGGTCCTGGGAAGCTTCCTCTACCAGGAGGGGAAGGCCACCCTGAAGGGCCAGGGGGCCTCGGCGAGGCTGTACCTCCGGTTCGTAGGGGGCAAGGTCCAGGCCAGCACCAAGCTCCCGCCCCAGGCGGGCCGCCTCGAGGCCTACGCCAGGCGCCTCCCATGACCCTCTACCGCCACCTTCTCAAAGACGCCCTGCCCCTCCTCCTCTTCGCCCTCCTCTTCCTCACCGCCGTCTACCTCTTCGGCTTTTTCTACGCCGGGGCCAGGTGGCTGGAAGGGGTCCCCATCCCCAAGGTCCTCCGCTGGCTCTCCTACCACGTGCCCGGGGTGCTGGTGCAGGTCTTCCCCATCGCCTTGGTCACGGCCACCGTCCTCCTCTTCGGAAGGCTTTCGGCGGAAGGGGCCCAGTTCGCCCTCCTTTCCGGGGGGATCCCCCTTTGGCGGGCGGCCTTACCCCTCCTCGGGATGGGGGCCCTCCTTTCCCTGGCCTCCCTCTACCTGCAGGAGTACGTGGTCCCGGAGGCCAACAACCGGGTGCGGGTGGCCTGGTGGGACGAGATCCACACCCAGGGGGCGGGGCTTTTCCGCCTGGTAGGGAAGGAGATCCCCATCGGCCAGGGCAAAAACCTCTACTTCGATGGCTTTGACATGGCGGCCAAGGAGATGCTGGGGGTGCGCATCAGCGCCTTCCAGGGGGAGGTGTGCACCTTCCTCTTCGCCGAGCGGGGCACCTGGGAGGACAAGACCCTTTACCTCCGGGACTACCGCCTCTACCGGGTGGACTTCCGGGAGGTGCCGGGGCTGAAAGGGGCTAAGGACCTCCTCGCCCAGGTGCGCAAGGTCTTCCGGGCGGTAAGCCAGGGAAAGCTTCTGGAAGTGGAGTCCGACCTCTCCCGGGCCCGGGCCATCGCCGACTACGCCGACACCTTCAGCTTCGGCCAGGATAGCCTCAGCGAGGCCTGGCGAAAGCTCAAGGACCCCTTCCTTCCCCCCGCCGACCGCCTGAGGGCTAGGCTGGAGTTCCACTCCAAGCTGGCCTTGCCCCTGGCCAACCTGGTCTTGGTCCTCCTCTCGGCGGCCATGGCCCTCCGCTACGGGCGGAGCGCCGGGCTCGCCCTGGGGATGAGCGTGGTCCTCGCCCTGGCCTACTACGGGGCCTTCTTCCTGGGGCGCTCCCTGGCCGGGGTGGGGGCTTTTCCCCCGGAGCTTGGGGCCTGGGGGGCCAACCTGCTCTTCCTTTTCCTCGGGGTGCGGGCCCTGCGGTAGACTCGGGACATGGTGGGAAGGGGCTCCCTAACTACCCCGCCGCCGCTTTCGTCGCGGGGGAAGGCTCCCCAATCCCCGCGCGGGCGCCCGAAGGGCACCGGGGGGCTTAGACCGTGAGGCCCTTGCGCCTGGGCCTGGTGGCCTACCCAGGCCTTGGGGGAAGCGGCATCGTGGCCACGGAGCTGGCGGACAGGCTCGCCCGGTTGGGGCATCGGGTCTACCTCTTCGCCACGGAACGGCCCTTCCGCCTGGCCAAGGAAAGCCCCGTGGTCTACGTGCCCGTGGACCTGCCCTACTACCCCGTCTTCCCCGGGCCCCTTTACACCCTATCCCTGGCGGGCACCTTGGAGAGGGAGGCCAGGAGGCTCGGACTGGACCTGGTCCACACCCACTACGCCATCCCCCACGCCGCCTCGGCCTACCTGGCCTTGGGCGAGGGGTTTCCCCTGGTGCACACCCTCCACGGCACGGACGTGTCCCTCCTGGGGATGGACCCCGCCTTCCACGGGCCCACCCGCCGCGCCTTGGCCAAGGCCCGGGCCACCACCGCCGTGAGCCAGGCCCTGGCCCAGGAGGCGGAAAGGGCCTTCGGGGTGCGGCCGAGGGTGATCCACAACGCCGTGGACCCGGAGCGCTTTTACCCCAGGCCGGAAAGGAAAGGCCTCTATGCGGAGGAAGGGGAGTTCCTCTTGGCGCACGCCTCCAACTTCCGCCCCATCAAGAGGGTGCCGGACCTGGTGCGGGCCTTCGCCAAGGTGCGGAGGAAGGTCCGGGCCAGGCTTCTCCTCCTGGGGAAGGGGCCGGAGGAGGCCGAGGCCAGGCGGGTGGCGGAGGAGCTGGGGGTGGCCCCCTGGGTCACCTTCCACCCCCCCACCCCGCACCCGGAGGAGGTCCTGGGGGCGGGGGACCTCTTCCTCCTGGCCTCGGAGGAGGAGTCCTTCGGCCAGGCGGCCCTCGAGGCCCTGGCCTCGGGCGTGCCCGTGGTGGCCACGGCGGTGGGGGGGGTCCCGGAGCTCGTCACCCCAGAGGTGGGAAGGCTGGTGGAGCTGGGCGACCTCGAGGGCCTCGCCGAGGCGGTGCTGGAGCTCTTACAAAGCCCAAGGCTTCCCGAGATGCGCAAGCGGGCCCGGGCCTACGCCGTGGAGCGCTTCCACCCCGAGCGGATCACGGGGCAGTACCTGGAGGTCTACCGGGAGGCCCTAGGCTAAAGGCAAAAGGCCTTTTTGGGGCTTCTGGGGCCCCCGCTCTGGCTTTAGCCAGAGCGGGGTACCTTAGGCGTGGGCCACCAGCTCCCGCTTGCCCTTGCGGGCGGGGCGCTTCTTGGGTTCCCGGGCGCGGGCCTCCAAGGCCTTCAGCCCCCCCACCAGGGCCAGGTCCAGCACCCCGTCCAGGTGCTCCACGAAGTGGAAGGTCATGTTCTGCCGGAGGGGCCTGGGGATGTCGGCGAGGTCGGGCTCGTTCTGCTTGGGCAGGATCACCTCCCGGATCCCGGCCCGCCTGGCTCCCAGGACCTTCTCCTTCACCCCGCCGATGGGAAGCACCCTGCCCGTGAGGGTGATCTCCCCGGTCATGGCGATATCGTGCCGCACGGGCACCTCGGTGAGGGCGGATACCAAAGCGCTCACGATGGCCACCCCGGCGGAGGGGCCTTCCTTGGGGATGGCCCCGGCGGGGACGTGGATGTGGATGTCGGACCGGTCAAACTTCTCCAGGGGGATGCCGAAGCGCTCCGCGTTCTTCTTGGCGTAGGAGAGGGCCGCCCGGGCGGACTCCTTCATCACGTCCCCCAGCTGCCCGGTGAGGATCAGGTTGCCCTTGCCGGGCATCACCGAGACCTCCACGAACATGATGTCCCCGCCCACCGGGGTGTAGTACATCCCCGTGGCCACCCCCACCTGGGGCTCCCGGGCCTCGGTCTCGGGCAGGAAGCGGGGCGGGCCCAGGTAGCGCTCCAGGTCGCGCTCGGTGATGCGTACCCGCTTTTTTCCCTCCTCCAGGATCTGCCGGGCGGCCTTGCGCAGCAGGGCCCCGATCTCCCGCTCCAGCTGCCTTACCCCCGCTTCCCGGGTGTAGTGGGTGATGAGGCGGGTGAGGGCGGCCTCGGTGACCACCACCTGCTCGGGCTCGAGGCCGTTTTCCCTTAGCTGCCTGGGCAGGAGGTAGCGCTTGGCGATCTCCAGCTTTTCCTGCTCGATGTAGCTGGTGAACTCAATGGCCTCCATGCGGTCCATGAGGGGCGCCGGGATGTTCTGGGGGAAGTTGGCGGTGCAGATGAACATGACCTCCGAGAGGTCAAAGGGCACCCCCAGGTAGTGGTCCACGAACTCCTTGTTCTGGGCGGGGTCCAAGACCTCCAGGAGGGCCGCCGCCGGGTCCCCCTGGTAGGAGATGCCCAGCTTGTCCACCTCGTCCAGGAGGAAGACGGGGTTCTTGGTCCCCGCCTGCCTCAGGCCCTGGATGATCCGGCCCGGCATGGCCCCGATGTAGGTGCGGCGGTGGCCCCTAATATCCGACTCGTCCCGGGCGCCGCCCAGGGAGATGCGCACGTACTTCCGCCCCAAGGCCTCGGCGATGCTCTTGGCGATGGAGGTCTTCCCCACCCCCGGCGGCCCCACGAAGAGGAGGATGGGCCCCTTGTTCACCTCGTCGGGCGGGATCTCCCCGCGCCTCGCCCGCTCCGCCTTGAGCTTGCGCACCGCCAGGTACTCCAAAACCCGGTCCTTCACCTTTTCCAGGCCGTAGTGGTCGCGCTCCAGGATCTCCTTGGCCCGCGCCAGGTCCAGGTTGTCCTCGGTACGGGTGTTCCAAGGGAGATTCACGATCCAGTCCAGGTAGGTGCGGATGACGCTGGCCTCGGCGGAGTCGGGGTGCATGCGGGCGAAGCGGTTGAGCTCCCGCTCCACCTCCTGCCGCACCACGGGGGGGAGGTCCAGCTCGGCCAACCGCTTCCGGAACTCCTCCACCTCCTGCTCCCCTTCCTCCCCGTGGAGCTCCCGCTGGATGGCCTTCATCTGCTCGCGGAGGAAGTACTCCCGCTGGTTGCGGTCGATCTCCTCCTTGACCTGCTGCTGGATGCGCCGCTGGGTCTCGATGAGCTCCAGCTCCGCCTCCAAAAGGACCAGGACGCGCTTCAGGCGCTCGGCCACGTTGGCGGTCTCCAGGACCTTCTGCTTGTCCTCGAGGCGGAAGTCCATGTGGAAGGCGATGTAATCGGCCAGCTGGGAGGGGTCCTCCAGGTTCAGAACGAACTGGGCCACCTCGGGGGCCAGGTACTTCCCCTCCTTCAGGAGGGCCTGGAACTTGTCCTTCACCTCCCGCACCAGGGCCTTCACGGTGAGGGCCTCCCCGGGCTCGTCGGGGAGCACCTCCCCCCGGGCCTCGAGGTGGTCCCCCAGGTCCAGCCACTCCCTCACCCGCACCCGGGCGAAGGCCTGCACCAGGACCTGGACGGACCCGTCCGGGTTCTTGCGCATCTTCAGGATGTTGCAGGCGGTGCCCACCTCGTAAAGGTCCGAGGGCCTGGGGCTTTCCACCTCCTTGTCCTTCTGGCTCACGATGAGGAGCACCCGCTCGCGGGCCAGGGCCTCGTCGATGGCCCGGATGGAGATGGGCCGGCCCGCATCGATGGGCATGACCATGGTGGGGTAGATGACCGACCCCCTCACGGGGCAGACGGGCAGGGTTTCCGGCAGCATGGCGTTCCTCCTTTCGGGCGTTTCCTTGCGTTCGTCCATAGCCTAAGCCTACCTATGTCAAGTTTACTGCAAGAGCTTGTTTTACGCAAAGGGCGCCGGCCCAAAGCCCTTATGCTAAGGGACGTGAAGGCCTTCCGGGCCCTTCTTCTCCTCCTCGTCCTGGGCCTCGCCCTGGGGCAGAAGAGCGGGGGCGGGGTGGGGGGGAGGCCCTACACCCCCTCCCCCCCGCCCATGAGCCCGGGGCCCGCCCCCGCCTACCCCCTACCCTACCCCACCCCGGGCCCGGTGTACGTCTACCCCTACCCGGGGGGCGGGGGGAGCCTGGGGGCGGCGCCGGTCCTGGTCTTCCTCGGCCTGGCCCTGGTGGCCTTCCTCATGGTGCGGGGGCTAAGCCAGGCGGGGGAAAGGGGGCCTGCGGCCAGCGTGGGCCGCCTGCGCCTGGCCCTTCTCCTGCGCCCCGAAACGCAAAGGGCCCTCCGCCGCCTCGCCGAGGAGGCGGACACCACCACGGCCAAGGGCCTCGCCGACCTTCTGGACGAGGTGGCCCTGGTCCTCCTGCGGGAGGAGCCCGCTTGGCGCTTCGGAAGCTACGAGGCCCAAGTGGGGAACGAGGAGGCGGTCCTGGCCCGCTTCGATGCCTGGATGCTGGAGGACCGGAGCGCCTACCGGGAGACCTTCCGGCACTTTGAGGGGAAAAAGGTGGAGGCGGCCTACACCCCCAAGGTGGAGCCGGGCGGGCGGTACCTGGTGGCCTCCTTGCTCCTCGCGGTGCGGGGAGGCCTGCCCCCGCCGGGCCCCCTGGACCGAAAGAGGGCGAGGGAGGCCCTCCTCGCCTTCGCCGGGAGCACCCCCTACACCCTCCTCGCCTTCCACCTGGCCTGGACGCCGGAGAAGGAGGGGGAGGGCCTCACCGAGGAGGAACTCCTTTTCCTCTTCCCCGGCCTGGATAAGCTGTGAGGGCCCTGTCCTGGCCTTTGCGGGTAAAGTGTAAGCCGTGGTGCAGGTAGGCCCAAGGCACATCACCTTTTACCCTCCCGAGGGCGCCCGCGCCCTTATAGGCGACTTCACCGACTGGGAGAGAAACCCCATCCCCCTCGCGGGGCCCGTCACCTTGGAGTTCCCGGAAGGGGCCTATGTGGAGTACGCCTTCCTGGACCGGGAGGGCCGCCCCTTCCCCGACCCCCACAACCCGGAGAGGGCCGACAACCCCTGGTGGAGCTACCCGAGGGCGGTGAGGCTCCCCGGCTTCCGCTACGAGGCCCCTCCCGAGCCCCAAGAGGAGCCCAAGGTGGCCCGGCACCGCCTTGGGGAGAGGCGCTTTTACGTGGCGGAGACCGGACCCTCCCCCAAAGCCACGGTGGTGGCCCAGGACGGGGTGGCCTTCTACCGCACGGCGGGGCTCCACAAGGTGGCCCGGGCCCTCCTGGAGCGGGGCGAGGTTCCCCCGGTGCGCCTGGTCTTCGTGGAGCCCCTAGACCGCAACGCCGAGTACCGCTTCAGCGAGGCCTACGAGGCGGAGTTCCACCGGGTGCTGGAAGAAGTGGAAAGGGCCTACGGTCCCCTGGGGGAGGTGGTCCTGGTGGGGGCCTCCTTGGGGGGGCTCTTCTCCTTGTGGCAGGCCTGGAGGCATCCGGACCGCTTTAAGAAGGCCCTCGCCCTCTCCCCCGCCCTGAAGGCCCACCCCGGGGGGATGGACGCCTACCGGGACGAGGAGTGGCTCCTCCCCCGCTACGCCGAGGCGGAAAGGCTTCCCAGGGTCTACCTCGAGGTGGGCCTTCTGGAGTGGCTTTTGGGCCCCAACCGCCGCTTCGCCGCCCTCCTCGCCGACCGAAGGGCCCCCCACGCCTACCGGGAAAGGCCCTCGGGCCACAACTGGGTCACCTGGAAGCAGGCCCTGGCCCCCGGGCTTCGCTACCTTCTGGGGGAAGGGTGAGCGGGGAGGCCCTCCTCACCCTCCTTTCGGTGGCCGCCCTGGAGGCCCTCCTCTCCGGGGACAACGCCCTGGTCCTGGCGGTGATGGTGCGGCCCCTGCCTCCTCGCCTCCGCCGCCGGGCCCTCCTCTACGGCCTGCTGGGGGCCTACCTCCTTAGGGGGCTCGCCCTCCTCTTCGCCGTCCTCCTCATCCGGCTCTGGTGGGCCCAGGTCCTGGGGGGGCTTTACCTGGTGTACCTGATGGTCCAGCACTTCCGCGACCCCCCCGAGGCCAAGCCCCTCCTCGAGGCCACCGCCAAGGAGTTCTGGCGGGTGGTGGTCCTCATCAACCTGGTGGACCTGGCCTTCGCCATGGACTCCATCCTGGCGGTGGTGGCCTTCTCCAAGGACTTCCTCCTCGTGTTCCTGGGGGTGGCCCTGGGCATCCTCTTCATCCGCCTCCTGGCGGGCTCGGTGGTGGCCCTGATGGAGCGCTACCCGGGCCTGGAAAAGGTGGCCTACGCCCTGGTGGGCTGGGCCGGGGTGAAGCTCTTCCTGGAGGGCACCCACACCCTGGCCCACCTCCTCCACCGCCCCGAGCTCGCCCTAACCCTCCCCAAGGGGGTGTTCTGGGGAGGGACCCTCCTCATCCTCCTCGTGGGGAGCGCCCTCGCCCTCCGCCGCCATGCCTAGGGACTGGGAGGCCTTTTACCGCGAAGCCCCAAAGATGGGGAAACCCGCCTTCGTGGTGCGGGCCTACGGGGCCTTCGCGCCCCAGGGAAGGGTTTTGGACCTGGCGGGAGGCCTGGGGCGGAACGCCCTTTATTTTCTGGAACGAGGCCACCCCGTGGTCCTGGTGGAGAAGAGCCGGGAGGCCCTAAAGAGGCTTCGGGGAGTGAAGGGCCTCCACCTCGTGGAGCTGGACCTGGAAGCCGAAGGGGCCCTCGCCCGCCTTCCCCAGGGCCCCTTCGCCGCCATCGTGAAAAGCTACTACGTGAACCGCCCCCTCCTCCGGGCCCTCCCTCCCCTCCTGGCCCCGGGAGGGCTTCTCCTGGTAGAGGGCTTCTCCCGGAGGGAGGCCCTGAGGCGGGAAAGGCCCCAGAGCCCCTTCTACTGGGAAGGGGAAGAACTCCTCACCCCTCCCCCGGGCCTTTCCCTAAGGGCCTTTGGGGAGGGGTGGATGGGGGGGTACCGGGTCTACGCCGTCTACGTCAAGCCTTGAGGCCCCTCGCCACCAGCTCGGCGATGTCCAAAACCTCCGGGGGCCTCTCGTCCTGGGCGGTTTCCACGTTCATCATGGCCATGCAGAAGGGGCAGCCCGTGGCGATGACCTCGGCCCCCGTGGCCTTAAGTTCCTTGTACCGATTCTCGGAAACCCGCATAGCCCCGGGCTCCTCCTCCTTCCAGAACTGGGCCCCGCCCGCCCCACAGCAGAAGCTCTTCTCCCGGCTCCGGGGAGGCTCGGTGAGGAGGAAGCCCACCCCCTTGAGCACCTCGCGCGGGGCCTCGTAGACCCCGTTGTGGCGGCCCAGGTAGCAGGGGTCGTGGAAGACCACCTTGCGGGTTTCCTCCTCCACCCGGATTTGGCCCTTGCGCAAGAGCTCGGCGAGGAACTCCGTGTGGTGCACCACCCGGTACTCCCCGCCGAAGGCCCGGTACTCGTTCTTCAGGGTGTGGAGGCAGTGGGGGCAGGTGGTGACGATGGTCTTGGGGGCCACCTGGTTCAGGGTCTCCACGTTCTCCGTGGCGAGCTGGAAGAAGAGGTACTCGTTGCCCGCCCGCCTCGCCGAATCCCCGGTGCACTTTTCCCGCTTACCCAAAACCGCCCAGTCCACGCCGCTGGCGTTCAGGATCTCCACCATGCTGCGGGCGATCCTCTGGGCCCGGGGATCGTAGCTTGGGGCGCACCCCACCCAGTAGAGGACCTCGGGGTGGGGCTTCTCCTCCACGGTGGGGACGTTGAGCCCTTCCGCCCAGTCCAGGCGCTTGTCCTGGCCGAGGCCCCAGGGGTTGCCGGAGCGCTCCATCCCCCGGAAGGCGTTGTTGAGCTCCTGGGGGAACTCTCCTTCCATCAGGACCTTGGCCCGGCGCACGTCCAGGATGTGGAGCATGGGCTCGTTGCCCACGGGGCAGACCTCCACGCAGGCCATGCAGGTGGTGCAGGCCCAGAGGGCCTCCTCGTTCAGGGCGAAGTCCATGAGGGGCCTGGGGCTTTCCTTCCCCTGGGCGAAGTCCTGGAGGATCCCGTTCAGCTCGTAGCGCTCGGAGATGAGGATGGCGGCCGGAGAGAGGGCCTTTCCCGTGGTGTAGGCGGGGCAGGCCTCCTGGCAGCGGTTGCACATGATGCAGGCGTAGGCGTCAAGAAGGCGTTTCCAGGAGAAGTCCTCCAGCTTTTCCGCCCCGAACTTCTCCTCCTCCTTCTCCAAGTCCAGGGGAAGGAGGGCCCCCGGAACCTCCTTGCGAAAGGCCAGGTTGATGGGGGCCATGAAGAGGTGGATGTGCTTGGAGCGGGGGAAGTAGGGGAGGAAGAGGAGGATGGAGCCCAGGGCGCCCCACCAGAAGAAGTGCTCCCCGAAGGCGAGGAGGGCGGGGGAAAGGCCGGAAAGCGCCCCGCCGAGGGCGCTCGCCACGGGCTGGAAGGGGTCCGGGCCTTCACCCGCAAGCTGGAAAGCCTTGGAGAGGAGGCGGCTTCCCACGTGGAAGGCGATGAAGGCCCCCACGATGGCCGAGTCCCGGGGAATGCCCTGGCGCACCCCTTCGTGCAGGGGGACCTTGGGGTTCCAGGTGAAGTCCTGGGGGGCGAGGAGGTAGCGCCTGAGCATCAGCCCCAGGATCCCCACGAGGATCAGAAAGGTGAGGAGGTCGGCCACGAGGTTGTAAGGGCTCCAAATCCCTCCCCGGGCGTGGAGGCCGAAGAAGCCCTCCAAGAAGTCCACGAGGTTCACGAGGAGGTAGTAGACGAAGCCGTAGAAGACCAAGGCGTGGAGGAGGGAGACGAGGGGCCTCCTCTTGAAGACCGTCTGCTGGGTGAGGGTGAGCCAGAGGGCCCTTCCGACCCGCTCGGGCAGGCGGTCAAAGCGCTCCTCGGGCCGCCCCCGCCTTATGGCCCGATAGACCTGCCGAAAGCCCGTGTAGGCGTAGTAGAGGCTTCCGGCCGCAAGGAGGAGAAAGAGGATTCTCTCCGGCAAGGTGAGCATGGACGCCACCTCCTTATACCCGGTAAAAGTTTACCCCATTTCCCCGAGATGGCGTGAACCCTTCGCCAAGGCCAGGGCGTGGTACCGGGGCCCCCATGGGGTGGCACGAGGGCGTAGAATGGCCCCCCGTGGAAACGGCCGCCCTTTTGGTCCTCGCCTTCTTCGGGCTTTTGAACCTCTTCATCTTCCACCGCTTCAAAAAACCCCTCTTGCCCCTGGTTGTGGCCCTTTTCCTGGGCTTCTTCGCCTTCTTCCTCTCCCCCGCCCTGGGCCTGGTCGTATTTCTCCTGGGCCAGACCCCGGCCTTCTACCAGGCGGGGAAAAGGTAGTGGGCCGAAAGGGCCACCAGAAGCCCCAGGAGGGCCCCCACCAGGACCTCCAGGTAGGTGTGGCCCAAAAGCTCCTTCAGGGGCTCCTGGGCGAAGCCCCGTTCCACCAGCTTCTGCAGCTCCTGCACCAGCTGGTTGAGGAGCTGGGCGTGGAGGCCCGCCGCCCGGCGGATGCCCGTGGCGTCGTACATGACGATGAGGGCGAAGACGGCGGCCACGGCGAAGAGGGCGCTGTCAAACCCCTCCCTCAGGCCCACGCTCACCGCCAGGGCGCTCACCGTGGCCGAGTGGGAGCTGGGCATGCCCCCGGTTTCCAGGAAGCGTTCCCACTGGAAGCGGCCCTCGAGGCGGTAGTAGAGGAAAAGCTTCAGGGTCTGGGCCAGGAAGTTGGCCAGAAGGGCCGTCCAGAAGATGGCGTTAGAGAGAAGCTCCATGCCGCCTGAGGAGGGCCGCCTTGAGGGTGTTCCACATGAGCATGGCCACGGTCATGGGCCCCACGCCCCCAGGCACGGGGGTGAGGGCGGAGGCCACCTCGGCCACCTCGGGGTGGACATCCCCTAGAAGCCTCCCCTCCACCCGGTTTACCCCCACGTCCACCACCATGGCCCCCGGCCGCACCCAGTCCCTCCTCACCAGGTGGGGCCTTCCCACGGCCACCACCAGGATCTCCGCCCGCCGGGTGAGGGCGGGGAGGTCTTGGGTCTTGGAGTGGGCCAGGGTCACCGTGGCGTCCTCCCTAAGGAGCAGGCCCGCCAGGGGCTTGCCCACGATGTTGGACCGCCCCACCACCACCACTTCCTTCCCCTTGAGGTCCACCCCGTAGTGCTTGAGGAGGCGGACCACCCCCAAGGGGGTGCAGGGGAAAAGCCCCTCGCCCCCGCTCCAAAGCCGCCCCACGTTGAGGGGGTGGAAGCCGTCCACGTCCTTCAAGGGGTGGAGGGCCTCGAGGACCCGCTCGGCGCGGATGTGGGGAGGCAGGGGAAGCTGCACCAACACGCCGTCCACCTCGGGATCGGCGTTGAGGAGGGCGATGCGCTCCAAAAGGGCCTCCTCCGGGAAGTCCTCGGGGTAGACCTCCACCTGGCTCCTAAGGCCCAGCTCCCGCGCCTTCTTGTCCTTGAGGCGCACGTAGGACACCGAGGCCGGGTCCTCCCCAAGCCGGATCACCCGCAAGGAAGGGACGAAGGGGAGGGAAGCCAGTTTGGCCTTAAGCTCGGCGTACACCGCCTGGGCCACCTCGTGGCCGGATAGAACCCGTGCGCTCACCATCCTAGTCCTCCTTGGGGGCCGCCCTCACCTCCCCCTCCTGGATGCGGCGGAAGAGGCGGCCCAAAACCCCGTTCACAAAGGCCCCGGAGTGCTCGCCCCCGTAGCGCTTGGCGATCTTCACCGCCACCTCTATGAGGGGGGCGAAAGGGGTGGGCTCGTAAAGCATCTCGTAGGCGGCGAGGCGGAGCACGGTGAGGTCGGTCTTGGACATCTGGCCGAAGTCCCATCCCTCCACGGTCTCCTTCAGGAGGCGGTCCACCTCCTCCTGGTGGGCCTTGTAGCCGAAAAGGAGCCTGCGGGCGAAGGCCACCCCCTCCTCGTCCAAGGGGTCCCCGTAGGGGTCGTCCTCCCCGCCCATCTCCTCCAGGGCGTGGCGGAGGGCCTCCTCCAGGTCCACGCCCCCCTGGGTGTGGGCGAAGAGGGCCCGCATGGCCAGTTCCCGAGCCCGCCTACGCATGGTCCTCCGGGCGGTAGACCACCTGGGCCACGGTGAGGTTCACCGCCCTGACCTTTTCCCCCGTAGCCAGGAAGAGGGACTCGGCCACGGCCTTTTGCACCTCCCGGGCCACCTCGGGGATGCTCAGCCCGTAGTCCACGGAAAGGACGAGCTCCACGGAAAGCCCCTCCGGGGAGCGCTCCACCTTCACGGGCCTCATGCGGCGGAACACCTCCCCCAAGGAGCGGGGAGGCGCCTCCAGGAGCCGCACCCCCTGAAGGCCCGAGAGGGCGTGGACCACCAGGCCCTCGAGGGCGTGGTCGCTGATCTCGTAGTCCACCATCACACGTCCAGTCTACATCTCCATGCGCCGGGCCACGAAGTTGGTGTAGACCGCCCCCCGGCGGAAGAAGGCGTTCTGGAGGACCTTCTGGTGGAAGGGGATGGTGGTCTTGAGGCCTGGCCCCTCGATCACCGTCTCGGAGAGGGCCCGCTCCATACGCCGGATGGCCTCCTCCCGGGTGGGGGCCCAGGCGAGGATCTTGGCGATGAGGCTGTCGTAGTGGGGCGGGATCTGGTAGCCGGCGTAGAGGTGGCTGTCCACCCGCACCCCCGGCCCCCCGGGGAAGAGGAGGGTCTCCACCTTGCCGATGGAGGGCCTGAAGCCCCTCTCCGGGTCCTCGGCGTTCACCCGGACCTCTATGGCGTGCCCCCGGACCTGGATCTCCTCCTGCTTAAGCCAGAGCTTCTCCCCCTGGGCGATGCGGAACTGGGCCTGCACCAGGTCAATGCCCGTGACGAGCTCCGTGACGGGGTGCTCCACCTGGATGCGGGTATTCATCTCGATGAAGTAGAAGTTTCCCTCCTTGTCCACGAGAAACTCCAGGGTGCCAGCGGAGACGTACCCCACGTGCTCGGCAAGCCTCCTCGCCGCCTCGGCGATGGCCCGGCGGGTCTCCTCGGGAAGGAGGCTTGGGGCCTCCTCCAAAAGCTTCTGGTGGCGGCGCTGGATGGAGCAGTCCCTTTCCCACAGGTGCACCACCCGCTCCCCGTCCCCCAGGACCTGGATCTCTATGTGCTTGGGCTCCTCGATGTACTTCTCCAGGTAGACGGCCGGATTCCCGAAGGCGGCCCGGGCCTCCTCCTGGGCCTGGAGCACCGCCCGCTCCAGCTCCTCCTCCGTGTGGACCACCCGCATCCCCCGGCCTCCGCCCCCCGCGCTCGCCTTGAGGATCACGGGGTAGCCGATCTCCAAGGCGGCCCGCTTGGCCTCCTCCACGCTCCCAAGCTCGTCGGTCCCGGGCACCGTGGGCACCCCCGCCTCCCGGGCCACCTTCCTCGCCGTGGCCTTGTCCCCCAGGGCCTTCATGTTCTCCGGCGTGGGGCCGATGAAGGTGATGCCATGCTCCCGGCACATCTCGGCGAAGGTGGCGTTTTCCGCCAGGAAGCCGTACCCGGGGTGGATGGCGTCGGCCCCGGTGACGATGGCCGCCGAGAGGAGGTTGGGAATGTTGAGGTAGCTCTGCCCCGAAGGGGGCGGGCCGATGCAGATGGCCTCGTCGGCGAGCAGGACGGGCAGGCTCTTCTCGTCGGCGGTGGAGTGGGCCACCACCGTCTTGATCCCGAGCTCCCGGGCCGCCCGGAGGATCCTCAGGGCGATCTCGCCCCGGTTGGCGATCAGGACCTTCTTCATACCGGCTGGATGAGGAAGAGGGGCTGGCCGTACTCCACGGGCTCCCCGTTCTGGACCAGGATCTTCTTGACGATGCCCGAAACCTCGGACTCGATCTCGTTCATGAGCTTCATGGCCTCGATGATGCAGAGGACCTGGCCCTTCTCCACCCGGTCCCCCTCCTTCACGTAAGGGGGGGCGTCGGGGGCCGGGGCCCGGTAGAAGGTGCCCACGATGGGGGCCCGGACCTCCACGCACCCGGCGCACTCCTCCTCGGTCTTAGCGGGGGCCTCCTTGGCCGGGGAAGGGGCAGGCTCGGGGGCCGGAGGTGTAGCGGGCAAGGGGGCAGGAAGGGCTACCTGGGGCACGGCCACCACCGGCACCTCCCCTCCCCGGCGCACGGTGAGCTTGTAATCCGGGGTTTCCAGGGTAAGCTCGCTTACCCCGTGCTCCACCAGGGCCTGTAGGATCTGCTTGAGCTCCTTGGGCGTCATAGGTCCTCCTCGTGGCACCAAGCATACCCGAAGGGCGCCGGGGCCCACACCTTCTTACACCCGGTCAAAAAACCGTCAGGAAAGAAAGCCCACGCACCAGGCCCCCCATAGCCTGGAACCCCTCCGGGCCACGCCGTCAGGCCCGGCCCACGTACTCGCCGGTGCGGGTGTCCACCTTGATGACCTCCCCGGGCTCCACGAAGAGGGGCACCTGGACCACGGCCCCCGTTTCCAGGGTGGCGGGCTTGGAGCCGCCGGAGACCGTGTCCCCCCGCACCCCGGGAGGGGTGTCCACGATCCTGAGTTCCACCACCGTGGGGGGGGAGATCTTCAGGGGCCGGCCCTCGTACATGTCCCCCAGGACGGTCATCCCCTCCTTGAGGAAGCGGGCCGCCTCCACTCGGCTCTTGGGCACGTGGAACTGCTCGTAGGTCTCCAGGTCCATGAAGACCAGGTCCTCGCCGTCGGGGTACAGGTACTGGAGCTCCCGCGTCTCCACGTAGATGTCCTCGAGCTTCTCCCCGGAGTTGAAGGTACGCTCCACGGTGGCCCCGGTCTCCAGGTTCTTGAACTTGGCCACCACCTTGGCCCCCCCACGGCCCAGCTTCTGGTGCTGGTACTCCACGCACTCCCAAAGGCCGCCGTCCATCTTCACCTTGGTGCCAGGGCGGAGATCGGTCACGCTGATCATGCTTCCTCCGGTTGGACTCTTTCCAGGTCCAAAACCTGGGGCTTCAGCCCCAGTTGGTCAATATACCGAACGTAATCCTCTTCCCCAAGCTCCCGCCCGGCCAGGGCCACCAGGAGGGCTTCCATGACGTTGGTGCCGAAGCTGCGGCCCTGTAGCCTCGGGGTGGTGGTGATGAGGTACTTCACCCCCCGTTCCCTGAGAAAGGCCACGTCCTCCTCGGTGGTGGTGTTGGTGAGGACGCTTTTGCCCTGCATCCGGTCAGGCATATACCGCTTGAGGTAGTGCCAGTCCCCGGCCACCAGGTCGGCCCAGAGGTAGTAGCGGCTCCGCCAGTCCACCACCCGTTCCTCCTGCTTTTTCCCCGTGGGGTAAAAGAGGCCAAAGGGGAGCTGGGTGAAGAGGGGAAGGAGCAGGTAGGCGAGCTTCTGCAAGAGGGAAAGGGAGTAAAGGGGAATGGGAAGCCCCAGGGCGAAGAGGAAATCCCCATAGAGCACCCGGGCCCCCACCTGGTCCAGGGCCTCGGCCAGGCCGAACCGGTCCACCGCCGAGGGCAGGAGAACCCGGGTGTTCTTCCAGTCAAAGAGGGAGGAGAGGGCCAAGACCGCCTGCCGCTCCAGGGTGTGCTTGAGGCCCGAGCCGTCCACCACCGGCGTCTTCCTGGCGGCCTCCTTGAGCCTTCGGGCGTCCCTTATGGTGTAGCGCCGCCCCCCCGCCACCAGGTAGAGGTCAATCCCCCCGAGGCCGATGGCCTCCACCTTCCCGTCCAGCTCCCGGATGAGGCAGAGGGCCGCCTGGAAGTCCCCGTCGGTACCCCGCCTCTCCAAGACGATCTTCTCCCCCAGGACCTCCACCTCGGCCACGGAGTCGCGGCGGCTTGACCCCAGGGAAACGGAGACCACGCGCTTGGCCACGAGAGGCTATTCTACCCGGAAGAAGAGGGCGAGAAGCAAAAGCAAGAGGGCCGAGGCGAAGAAGGGCCAGACCCTCTTGGCCCCAAGAAGTTTGGCCAGCACGCCAAAGATCGCCGCCCCGAAGGCCAGGGCCAGGAAGAGGGCGGGAAGGTTCGCCAAAAAGGCCGCCATCCCCTAAAGCCTAGCGCAAGACCCGCTGGAGAAAGGAGAGGGCCCTCCCACGGAAGACCTGGTCCACCGCCCCCCGTAAGAGGTGCCCCCCGGGGTAACTGAAGCACTCCACGGGCTTCTTCAAGGCCTTGAGCCGGCGGCAGAGCTCCCAAGACCACTCCGGGGGCACCTGGGCGTCCCGGGCGCCGTGGTGGACGCTCAGGGGCACGGAAAGCTCCGCCAGGTAGGTCCAGGCCGAGGCCTGGCGGAGGACTCCCGGGGAAAGGGCGAAAAGCTCCTGTCCCCGGCTTCCCCCGGACCAGTAGCGGATGCGCTCCAGGTTCCGCCTTTCGTCCCCGCTCATGCTCCCGTAGAGGACCACGCCCCTAAGGCCGGGGTCCACCAGGCTCACGATCTGGGCGACGCCGCCCCCCATGGAGTGGCCGAAGAGGGCGATGCGGGTGGGGTCCGCCTGGGGGAAGGCGCCCCTTCGCACCTCGGCGAGGAGGTTCAGCACGTCCACGGCGTAGGCGTGGCGGAGGCCTTGGGCGGGCGCGCCCTCGGAAGGGGGGTGGCCCCGGTAGTTGGGGTGGAGGACGAGGTAGCCCCTTTCCGCCAGGAAGTCGGCGTAGGGGGTGGTGTAGGCGAGGAGGCGGTAGCGGCTCGGCTCCACGTAGCCGTGGAGGACCACCACCACCGGGAAAGGCCCTTTCCCTTTGGGCAGGTTGGCGAAGCCGTGGACCCGGAGGCCGTCCGAAAGGTGGGAGAACTGGACCCGGGTGAAGGCCGGCCTCTCCTCGAGGACCCTTTCCACGCGAAACCCTCCCTCCCCGTAGGCCCGCGCCCGGAGTTCAGGGAGGGTAAGGACCTGGGCCAGGGCCGAAAGGAGGAGGAAGGAAAGGCAAAGCCCGAGGCGCATGCCCCCAGGCTAAGGGGAAACCCCCGGGCTAAATGTGGTCCGCCTCCCGGGAAAGCCAGCCCGCCTGAAGCCCTTTCAGGCCGATGGCGTGGTAGACGAGCTGGGCCGCGGTCATCTCGGCGTGGAACTGGCCGTTGGGGGAAAGCTCCACGAAGTCCATCCCCACCACCTCCTTCTCGCGGAAGACGGCCTCCAAGAGGTCCACCACCTGGCGGTAGGAAAGCCCCCCGGGAAGGGGCGTGCCCACGCTGGGCATCGCCGAGGGGTCCAGGGCGTCAAAGTCCAGGCTGATGTAGACCCGCTTCCCCAGGGCGGAAAGGATCTCCTCCAGGGGAAGCCCTTCCCGGTGGACCCGGTGGGCGGGGAAGAGGGCCACGCCCTTCTCCCGGGCCAGGCGCAGGGAGTCCTGGTCCATGGCCCGGATCCCCACCTGCACCAGGGGGAAGCCCTCTTGGAGAAGGCGGTAGAAGGGCGAGGCGTGGGAGTAGACCGAGCCCTGCCACTCCGGGTAGAGGTCGGCGTGGGCGTCCACGTGGAGGAGGGAGAACTCCCCCAGGGCCTCCCAGTGGGCCCGGACCAGGGGGTGGGTGACGGAATGGTCCCCGCCCAAGGCCACCACCCACTTCCCCGCCCGTAGGTGCTTTAGGGCCTCCTCCCGGATCAGGCGGTGGCTTTCCTCGGCCATCCCCGCCACCCAGGGGACGGGCTCGGCCGCGTGGATCCCCACCTCCTCCGGGGCCACCTCGAGCTCCAGGAGGAAGGGTTCCAGCTCCCGGCTGGCGAGGAGGATGGCCTCGGGGCCCCTCCGGGCTCCCGGGAGGAAGGAGAGGGAAAGGTCGTAGGGCACGGGCAGGACGACGACCCGCGCCTCCTCGTAGGGGGTGTCCCGCTCACCGAAGGCCAGGCGCATACCCCCCAAGCCTAAGCGCCCGCGCTTGGGTTTCGCAACACGGGGTGCCCAGGTTGGGGCCGTGGGGAGACTGTTTCGGGGAGCCCCTAGCGGCCCAGGAAGAAAAGCTCCAAAAGGCGCAGGATGGCCCGCACCCCCCGTTCAAAGTCCCGGATGCGGATGTGCTCGTTGGGGCTGTGCACCCGGCTTCCCGGGTAACCCACCCCGAGGCCCACCGCCGGGGCATGAAGGTGGTGGAGGAAAGGGTGCATGGGCCCCGAGCCCGCCATGTTGGGGTAGAGGACGGCCCTTTTTCCGAAGGCCTCCTCCAAGGCCCGCCGCGCCAGGCCCACGAAGGGGTGGGCGAGGTCGGAGCGGGCCGGCTTTTCCCCCTTCTCCAGGACCACCACCTCCACGTCGTGGAAGCCCTGGGCCTCGAGGTGGGCCCGGAGGAGGGCGGGGATCTCCTCCGGGTCCTGGTCGGGCACCAGGCGGAAGTCCAGCTTGGCCCGGGCCTCCGCGGGGAGCACCGTCTTGGACCCGGGGCCCCCGTAGCCCGCGTGGAAGCCATTGAAGTTGACGCAGGGCTCGGCGTAAAGGCGCTGGTTGAAGTCCAGGCTTCTCGCCCCGCCCAGGAAGTCCCGGACGCCAAAGGCCTCCTTAAGGGCCTCCGACTCGTCCGGGACTTCGGCCAAGACCTCCATCTCCAAGGGGGTGAGGGGGCGCACCTTGGCGTAGAAGCCCGGGATCAGGACCCCTCCCTCCTCGTCCCGAAGGGAGGCCAGGGCGCGGCTCAAGCGGTAGATGGGGTTTTCCACCACCGCCCCGTAGGAGGAGTGGAGGTCAAAGGCCGCCGTCCGCACCCTAAGCTCCAGGGCCACGATGCCCTTGAGCCCGGCGTAGAGGTAGGGCCTGCCCTTGGCGTCCACGCCTCCCGCCTCCCAGAGGATGGCCTCGGCCTTCAAGCGGTCCCGCTTGTCCGCCACGTAGGCCTCGAGGTGGGGGCTACCCACCTCCTCCTCCCCCTCCACCACGAACTTCACCCGGGGGAGGAAGCCGTGCTTCTTTCGGAAGAGCTTCAGGGCCACCACCCGGGCCACCAGCTCCCCCTTGTCGTCGTGGCTGCCCCGGCCCCACCAGGCCCCTTCCCGCTCGGCGAGGACGAAGGGGTCCGTGTCCCAAAGCTCCAAGGGGTCCGGGGGTTGGACGTCGTAGTGGTTGTAGAAGAGGAGGGACCTCTCCCCTTCCCCGCCCTCGGCGTAGACCACAGGAGGGCCGTACCCCTCGTGCAGCTCAGGGGTTAGCCCCAGGTCCTCCAGGACCCCGGCTACCTTCTCCGCCCCCTCCCTTAGCCCCCTTCCCTCGGCGCTCACCGAGGGAATGGCCACCAGCTCCGCAAGGAGCGCCCGCGCCTCCGCAAGAAAGGCCTCCATGGTAGACTGAGCATACTATGGTGGAACCCTCCCTGGTCCTCTACGGGGCCCTCTACGAGGAGGCCCTCCGGGTGCTGGAGGAGACCCTCCGGGAAACCGGGGCCCGCTACGGCCTTCTGGTGGACCGCAAGGGGTTCGTGCTGGTCCACAAGGAAGCCCTCTGGGCCCCCAAGCCCCCGCCCCTAGACTCCCTCGCCACCCTGGTGGCGGGCAACGCCGCCGCCACCCAGGCCCTGGCCAAGCTCCTGGGGGAGGCCCGCTTCCAGGAGCAGGTCCTCCAGGGGGAGCGCATGGGCCTTTACGTGGACGAGGCGGGGGAGCACGCCCTCCTGCTCCTCATCTTCGACGAGAGCGCTCCCCTGGGCAAGGTGAAGCTCTACGGCAAGCGGGCGGCGGAGGCCCTGGCCCGGTTGGCCGAGGAGGCCCTGGCCCACCCGCCCAAGGTCAGCCTGGACACGGAGTACCGCGAAAAGGCCAAGGCCCTCCTGGACGACCTCCTGAGCTAGCATGAGCACCATCAACTTCGCCAACCGCGAGATCAACTTCAAGATTGTCTACTACGGCCCCGGGCTTTCCGGAAAGACCACCAACCTCAAGTGGATCTACGGCAAGATCCCTGAAGGCCGCAAGGGGGAGATGGTCTCCTTGGCCACGGAGGACGAGCGCACCCTCTTCTTTGACTTCCTGCCCCTGGACCTGGGGGAGGTCAAGGGGTTTAAGACCCGCTTCCACCTCTACACCGTGCCGGGCCAGGTGTTCTACAACGCCAGCCGCAAGCTCATCCTGAGGGGGGTGGACGGCATCGTCTTCGTGGCCGACTCCGCGCCGGGCCGCCTCAGGGCCAACGCCGAAAGCATGCGCAACATGCGGGAAAACCTGGCGGAGTATGGCCTGAAGATAGAAGACCTCCCCGTGGTCCTCCAGGTGAACAAGCGGGACCTTCCCGATGCCCTCCCCGTGGAGATGGTGCGGGCGGTGGTGGACCCCGAGGGCCGCTTCCCCGTGTTCGAAGCGGTGGCCACCGAGGGCAAGGGGGTCTTTGAAACCCTAAAAGAGGTGAGCCGCCTGGTCCTGACCCGGGTGGGGAGCGGGGCTTAAGCACCCCACCGCGGCGGGGGCCCCCAAGGGCTTCCCCCGGGGCGTCCCCTTACCCCCACCCCGTACTGCCCTTATGAGCAGGGACAAATGTACTTCTCACTTTTCCCCCACCTTCGCTACTATGGGCAGCGTATACGGCAACCCGCCGTAGGGAGGAAGGGTATGGAAGAAAAACCGGTCGGCGCCATGGGAGTGATACTGGTTCTTACCCTCACCATCCTGGTCTTTTGGCTGGGGGTATACGCGCTCTTCTTCGCTAGGGGGTAGGGTATGGTGGAGGAGCACAAAGCCCACAAGGCGATCCTGGCGTACGAGAAGGGGTGGTTGGCCTTCTCCTTGGCCATGCTGGTGGTCTTCATCGCCCTCATCGCCTACACCCTGGCCACCCACACCGCCGGGGTGATCCCCGCGGGGAAGCTGGAGCGGGTGGACCCCACCAAGGTGCGCGCCGAGGGCCCCTGGGCCGACCCCGCCCAGGCGGTGGTGGAGACCGGTCCCAACCAGTACACGGTCTACGTCCTGGCCTTCGCCTTCGGCTACCAGCCCAACCCCATTGAGGTGCCTAAAGGAGCGGAGATCGTCTTCAAGATCACCAGCCCCGACGTGATCCACGGCTTCCACGTGGAGGGCACCAACATCAACGTGGAGGTGCTCCCGGGCGAGGTCTCCACCGTGCGCTACACCTTCAAGAAGGCGGGCGAGTACCGCATCATCTGCAACCAGTACTGCGGCTTAGGCCACCAGAACATGTTCGGCAAGATCGTGGTGAAGGAGTGAGCCATGGCGGTGCGTAGCGGTGAGATCGGCCGGATCTACGAGGCCTATCCGGAAAAGAAGGCCACCCTCTACTTCCTGGTGCTGGGCTTCCTGGCGGTCATCATAGGAAGCCTCTTCGGCCCCTTCCAGGCCCTGAACTACGGGAACGTGGACGCCTATCCCCTCTTGAAGCGCCTTCTCCCCTTTGTCCAGTCCTACTACCAGGGCCTGACCCTGCACGGGGTCCTGAACGCCATCGTCTTCACCCAGCTCTTCGCCCAGGCCATCATGGTCTACCTGCCCGCTAGGGAGCTGAACATGCGGCCCAACATGGGCCTCATGTGGCTCTCCTGGTGGATGGCCTTCCTTGGGCTTTTGGTGGCCGCCCTGCCCCTCCTCGCCAACGAGGCCACGGTGCTTTACACCTTCTACCCGCCCCTTAAGGGGCACTGGGCCTTCTACCTGGGGGCGAGCGTCTTCGTCCTCTCCAGCTGGGTGAGCATCTACCTCGTCCTGGACCTGTGGCGGCGCTGGAAGGCAGGGAACCCGGGCAAGGTGACCCCCCTCGCCACCTACCTGGCCGTGGTCTTCTGGCTCATGTGGTTCATCGCCTCCATCGGGCTCGTGCTGGAGGCCGTCCTCTTCCTCCTGCCCTGGTCCTTTGGCCTTATCCAGGGGGTGGACCCCCTCCTCGCCCGCACCCTCTTCTGGTGGACGGGCCACCCCATCGTCTACTTCTGGCTCCTGCCCGCCTACGCCATCATCTACACCGTCCTGCCCAAGCAGGCCGGGGGGAAGCTCGTCTCCGACCCTATGGCCCGCCTGGCCTTCCTCCTCTTCCTTCTCCTCTCCACCCCGGTGGGGTTCCACCACCAGTTCGCCGACCCTGGGATTGACCCCACCTGGAAGATGATCCACTCCATCCTCACCCTCTTCGTGGCGGTGCCGAGCCTCATGACCGCCTTCACCGTGGCGGCGAGCCTCGAGCTCGCCGGCCGGATGCGGGGGGGCAAGGGACTCTTGGGCTGGATCCGGGCCCTCCCCTGGGACAACCCCGCCTTCGTGGCCCCGGTCCTGGGCCTCATCGGCTTCATCCCCGGGGGCGCCGGGGGCATCGTGAACGCCAGCTTCACCCTGGACTACGTGGTCCACAACACCGCCTGGATCCCGGGCCACTTCCACCTCCAGGTGGCGAGCTTCGTGACCCTCACCGCCATGGGCTCCCTGTGGTGGCTCATCCCCAACCTCACGGGGAAGCCCATCTCCGACGCCCAAAGGCGGCTCGGCCTGGCGGTGGTGTGGCTCTGGTTCCTCGGGATGATGCTCATGGCCGTGGGCCTCCACTGGGCGGGCCTCCTCAACGTGCCCCGGAGGGCCCACATCGCCCAGGTGCCCGACGCCTACCCCCAGGCCGCCATGCCCATGGTCTTCAACGTCCTGGCGGGCATCGTCCTCCTGGTGGCCCTGCTTCTCTTCATCTACGGGCTTTTCAGCGTCCTCCTGGGCAGGGAGCGCCGGCCGGAGCTCGCCGAAGCCCCCGTGCCCTTCGCCGAGGTCCTCTCCGGCCCCGAGGACCGGAGGCTCGTCCAGGCCATGGACCGCATCGGCTTCTGGTTCGCCGTGGCGGTGGTCCTGGTGGTCCTGGCCTACGGGCCCACCCTGGTGCAGCTTTTCAGCAACCTCCACCCCGTGCCGGGGATGCGGCTCTGGTAGGCCACCCTCGGTCAAGGGCCAGGGATTCCTGGCCCTTGACCTTTGTCCCAGAAGGGGAAAAGCTTTTAGGGTGGCCTTCGTCCCCGGACCCGGTCTTTCCTGGATGGTGGGGCTTTCCCTCGCCCCTTTCCTGCTCCAGTTCCTGGGGCTTGGCCTCTCCCGAGAGCTCGGCCAGGGGCTTTGCGGAAGCGCCCTGGGGGTCTCCGAGGCCGAGGCGGTGAGGTACGGGCTGGTGAGCGAGTACTACTTCTACGGCCAGCTCTTCCTGGCCCTCCTGGCCCTGAAGGTCACCTACGCCCTGGGGCTTATGGTCCTCCGCTTCATGTACCCTGACCAGGACCCCCCCTTCGCCCCCCTGGTGTGGCGGGTGGGCGTGGGGCTTTCCCTGGTCTTCCTGCTCCTCTTCCTCCTCACCCGCACCCTGCCTCTCCCCTTCGCCACGCCGGTGGGCCTGGCCTTTCTCTCCCCGGCGCCCCTGGACCCCCTTTCCCTGCTCATGGTCCTGCCCGAGCCCTTTCTGCTTTGGCTTTTCTGGAGGTACCGCCCGTGAGGCTCCCCCCTTTGGTCTACCTGCTGGGCTTGGTGAGCTTCCTCATGGACGTGGCCAGCGAGATGGTCTACCCCCTTCTGCCCCTCTTCCTCTCGGGCCTGGGGGCGGGGGCCGGGGCGATCGGGCTGGTGGAGGGGGTGGCGGAGGCCACCGCCAGCCTCTTCAAGGTGGTGGGGGGGAGGCTTTCCGACCGCCTGGGCCGGAGGCGTCCCTTTTTGCTCCTGGGTTACGGCCTTCCCGCCCTCTTCCGCCCCATCCTCGCCCTGGCCACGAGCCCTCTGCACGTCCTCCTCTACCGCTTTCTGGACCGCACGGGGAAGGGCCTGAGGACGGCTCCCCGGGACGCCCTGATCGCGGAGAGCGTTCCCAAAGAGGCCCTGGGCCGGGCCTACGGCCTCCATCGGGGCCTGGACACCCTGGGGGCCACCTTGGGCCCCTTCCTCGCCTTCCTCCTCCTGCCCCTGGTGGGGGTGCGGGGGGTGTTCTGGCTCTCGGCGGTGCCCGCCTTCCTGGCCTTTCTCCTTCTTCTCCGGCTGAGGGAGGCCACAAGGCCCCCCAAGGCCCTCCCCCCCTTGCGCCTCACCCGCATGGGCCTGGGCTACCGCCGCTTCCTTTGGGTCTCCGGCCTCTTCACCCTGGCCCTCTCCTCCAACGCCTTCCTGCTCCTGCGCCTCAAGGACCTGGGCCTCTCGGAGGGCCAGGTGACCCTGGCCTACACCCTCTACAACCTGGCCTACGCCCTCCTGGCCTACCCCCTGGGGAGCCTGGCGGACCGGGTGGGCCTGGGGCGGGTGGTGGCCCTGGGCTATGGCCTCTACGCCCTGGTCTACCTGGGCTTCGCCCTGGCGCAAAGCCCCGCCCAAGGGGTGGCCTTCCTTCTCCTCTACGCCCTCTACTCGGCGGCCTTTGAGGGGGCGAACCGGGCCTACCTGGCCACCCTGGTCCCCGAGGGGGAGAAGGCCAGCGCCATCGGCCTCTACCACACCCTCATGGGGCTCCTCCTCCTCCCGGCAAGCCTCCTCTTTGGCCTCCTCTGGCAGGCCTTAGGGGCCCAGTGGGCCTTTGGGGTAGGGGCGGGCCTGGCCCTCTTGGCCCTCCTCCTCTTCCTGGTTGACGGGAAGGCCCAGGCTCCCTATGCTTAGGTCTGGCGGGGGAAGCCCGCCTTTGAGGAGGAAGGGGCCTTCGCGCCTTCCCCCCTGACGGAGGAAAAGATGCCCATCAGCAAAGAAGGGAAGCAGAAGATCATCCAGGAGTTCGCCCGTTTCCCCGGGGACACGGGAAGCACCGAGGTGCAGGTGGCCCTTCTCACCCTGCGCATCAACCGCCTCTCCGAGCACCTCAAGGCCCACAAGCACGACTACCACTCCCACCGCGGCCTTCTGATGATGGTGGGTCAGCGCCGGAGGCTCCTTCGCTACCTGGAGCGGGAGGACCCGGAGCGCTACCGGGCCCTGGTTGAGAAGTTGGGGCTCAGGAAGTAAACTGGGAAATAGGTCGGGGGCGGGGCCTTAGGGCTCCGCCTTTCCTTTGAGGAACGCCATGCCAGAAGCCACACCTAACACACCCCAGGCCCGCCGCTACGAGACCGAGGTAGCCGGGCGCAAGCTCATTCTGGAAACGGGAAAGTACGCCAAGCAGGCCGCGGGCTCGGTCCTGGTCCGCTACGGGGACACGGTGGTCCTGGCCACGGCCCAAGCCTCGGAGGAGCCGGTGGCCGCCGACTTCCTCCCCCTCACGGTGGAGTTTGAGGAGCGGCACTACGCCGTGGGGAAGATCCCGGGAAGCTTCATGCGCCGGGAGGGGCGCCCCGGGGAGAAGGCCATCCTCTCGGCCCGCATGACGGACCGGCCCATCAGGCCCCTTTTCCCCAAGGGCTTCCGCCACGAGGTCCAGGTGATCGTCACGGTGCTCTCCGCCGACCAGAAAAACCCCCCGGACATCCTGGGCCCCACGGCGGCCAGCGCCGCCCTCCTGCTTTCCGACATCCCCTGGGAGGGCCCCATCGCCGCCGTGAGGGTGGGGCTCCTCGGGGGACAGCTGGTCCTGAACCCCACCCTACAGGAGCTGGAGGAAAGCCAGCTGGACCTGGTGGTGGCAGGAAGCCGGGACGCCATCCTCATGGTGGAGGCGGGAGCAGGGGAGGTGGACGAGGAGCTTCTGGTCCAGGCCCTGGAGTTCGCCCACCGGGAGATGCAGCCCATCCTGGAGCTTCAGGAGGCCATGGCCCGGGAGCTCGCCAAGCCCAAGATGGCCTGGACCCCGCCCGAAGCCCTTTCCGAGGAGGAAAAGGAAGCCTTCTACCGCCTGGCCCTGGAGCGGGGCCTCTCCCAGGTGCTCCAGACGGCCAGCAAGGGGGAGAGGAGCCGGGCCCTTGCGGCCTTCGCCGAGGCCCTGATCGCCGAGGCGTTGCCCAAGGGGGAAGACGGCACCCCGGACGAGGGCAAAAAGCCCCTCTACGAGAGCGCCTTTGACGAGGTGGTGCGGAAGGAGCTCCGGCGGCTGGTCCTCGAGGAGGGCAGGCGGGCGGACGGCCGTGGGCCTAAGGACCTAAGGCCCATCTGGATCGAGGTGGACGTCCTGCCCCGGGCCCACGGCTCCGCTGTCTTCACCCGGGGGGAGACCCAGGTGCTGGGCACCGTCACCTTGGGCACGGGCCGGGACGAGCAGATCATCGACGACCTAGGCATCGACGAGACCGACCCCTTCCTGGTCCACTACAACTTCCCCCCCTTCTCCACGGGGGAGGTGAAGCGCCTCCGGGGGGTGTCCCGCCGGGAGGTGGGGCACGGAAATTTGGCCAAGCGGGCCCTGAAGGCGGTGCTTCCTCCAGAGGAGGCCTTCCCCTACACCATCCGGGTGGTGGGGGACGTCCTGGAGTCCAACGGCTCTAGCTCCATGGCCACGGTCTGCGCCGGGTGCCTGGCCCTCATGGACGCCGGGGTGCCCATAAGGGCCCCCGTGGCCGGGGTGGCCATGGGGCTCGTGTGGGAGGAGGACCGGGCGGTGATCCTCACGGACATCCTGGGCCTCGAGGACGCCCTCGGCGACATGGACTTCAAGGTAGCGGGGACCCGCAAAGGGGTTACCGCCCTGCAGATGGACAACAAGGTGGGGGGACTTCCCCGGGAGGTCCTGAAGGAAGCCCTCCTCCAGGCCCGGGAGGCGAGGCTGAAGATCCTGGACCTGATGGAATCGGTCCTCCCCGCCCCCCGGCCCGAGCTCAAGCCCTTCGCCCCCCGAATCCTCACCCTCAAGGTCCCCGTGGAGAAGATCGGCCTGGTCATCGGGCCCGGGGGCAAGAACGTGCGCGCCCTGGAGGAGCTCGGGGTGGAGGTGGACATAGAGGAGGACGGGACGGTGCGCATCTACTCCAGCGACCTCGAGGCGGCGGAAAAGGCCAAGAAGCGCATAGAGGACCTCACCCGCGAGGCCAAGGTGGGCGAGGTCTACGAGGGCACCGTCACCAAGATCACCCCCTTCGGGGCCTTCATCAGCCTCTTCCCCGGCACGGAGGGGCTTCTCCACATCAGCCAGATCGCCCCGGGCCGCGTGGAGCGGGTGGAGGACCACCTCAAGGTGGGGGACGTGATCAAGGTCAAGGTCCACCGCATAGACGAGAAGGGGAAGATAGACCTGATCCGGCCCGAGCTGGAGGGCAAGATCCCCCCGAGGCGGCGCTAGCTCCATGGAGCGCCAAGGTGGGGATGGGGCGCGGGCCCTTAGCCCTGGCAGCGTTTAGCGGAAGATCCCGGCCCGGCCGGGAGGAAGGAGGCACATGGAAAACCCAGAGCGCAAACCCAGGAAGAGGCGGCGCCGCCGGCCGCAGGAGGCCCTGCCCCAGGGGGGGGGCCAGGAAGCCGTGGAGATCATCCCCTTGGGGGGGATGGGAGAGATCGGCAAAAACATCACCATCTTCCGCTACCGGGACGAGATCTTCGTCCTGGACGGGGGTCTCGCCTTCCCCGACGAGGGGATGCCCGGGGTGGATCTCCTCATCCCCCGGGTGGACTTCCTCATAGAGCACCGCCACCAGATCAAGGGCTGGGTCCTGACCCACGGGCACGAGGACCACATCGGGGGGCTTCCCTTCCTCCTCCCCATGGTCTTCGGGAAGGAGAGCCCGGTGCCCATCTACGGGGCGAGGCTCACCCTGGGGCTTCTTCGGGGAAAGCTGGAGGAGTTTGGCCTAAGGCCAGGGCACTTCAACCTCAAGGAGATCTCCCCCGACGACCGCATCCAGGTGGGCCGTTACTTCACCCTGGATCTATTCCGGATGACCCACTCCATCCCCGACAACTCCGGGGTGGTGATCCGCACCCCCATTGGCACCGTCGTCCACACCGGGGACTTCAAGCTGGACCCCACCCCCATTGACGGGAAGGTCTCCCACCTGGCCAAGGTGGCCCAGGCGGGGGCGGAAGGGGTTCTGCTCCTCATCGCCGACGCCACCAACGCCGAGCGCCCGGGCTATACCCCTAGCGAAGCGGAGATCGCCAAGGAGCTGGACCGGGTCATCGGCCGCGCCCCAGGAAGGGTTTTCGTCACCACCTTCGCCAGCCACATCCACCGCATCCAGTCGGTGATCTGGGCGGCGGAGAAGTACGGGCGCAAGGTGGCCATGGAGGGGCGGAGCATGCTGAAGTTCAGCCGCATCGCCCTGGAACTCGGCTACCTCAAGGTGAAGGACCGCCTCTACACCCTCGAGGAGGTCATGGACCTCCCCGACCACCAGGTCCTCATCCTGGCCACGGGGAGCCAGGGCCAGCCCATGTCCGTGCTCCACCGCCTGGCCTTCGAGGGGCACGCCCGCATGGCCATCAAACCCGGGGACACGGTGATCCTCTCCTCTAGCCCCATCCCCGGGAACGAGGAGGCGGTGAACCGGGTCATCAACCGCCTCTACGCCTTGGGGGCCTACGTCCTCTACCCCCCCACCTACAAGGTCCACGCCTCGGGCCACGCCTCCCAGGAGGAGCTGAAGCTCATCCTCAACCTCACCACCCCCCGCTTCTTCCTGCCGTGGCACGGGGAGGTGCGGCACCAGACCAACTTCAAGTGGCTGGCCGAGTCCATGAGCCACCCCCCCGAGAAGACCCTCATCGGGGAGAACGGGGCCCTTTACCGCCTCACCCGGGAGACCTTCGAGAAGGTGGGGGAGGTGCCCCACGGGGTGCTTTACGTGGACGGCCTGGGGGTGGGGGACATCACCGAGGAGATCCTGGCGGACCGCCGCCACATGGCCGAGGAGGGCTTGGTGGTCATCACCGCCTTGGCCGACGAGGAGCCCGTGGTGGAGGTCATCTCCCGGGGCTTCGTCAAGGCGGGGGAAAAGCTCCTTGGGGAGGTGCGGCGCATGGCCCTCGAGGCCCTGAAAAACGGGGTGCGGGAAAAGAAGCCCCTGGAGCGCATCCGGGACGACATCTACTACCCGGTGAAGAAGTTCCTGAAGAAGGCCACGGGCCGCGACCCCATGATCCTGCCCGTGGTCATAGAGGGGTGAGGGATGTACCGGACCCTCCTGCTACCCACCGACGGGAGCGAGGCGGCGGAGGCGGGGGTGCGGGAAGGCCTTCGCCTAGCCCAGGCCCTGAAGGCCAGGGTGGCCTTTCTCTACGTCCTGGAACCCTTGGGCTCGCTCCTATTGGGCCCCGAAACCCTCCCCTACTACCGGGAGCTCCTGGAGGACCTGCGCCAAGCGGGCCTCGCCGCCTTGGACCAAGCCACGCGCCTGGCCGAGGAGATGGGGGTGCCCTTTGAGGCCCACCTGCTGGAGGGCCTGGCGGCGGAGGTCATCCTGAGGGAGGCGGAGAAGCACGATCTCGTGGTCCTGGGCACCCACGGGCGCACGGGACTGGACGGGCTCCTCTTGGGGAGCGTGGCCCGGGAGGTGGCCCGTAGAAGCCCTAAGCCCGTGCTCCTGGTGCCCTACCGCAGGGCGTAAAGCCAGAAGAGGCCCACCAGGTAGAGGGCAAGGAGGGCCAGGGTGTCCCAGGAGAGGACGGCGAGCTTGTCCAGCTCATCCCCACCAGGAGCACGCCGTACGTGGCCAGGGCCACCAGGACCGCCCCCAGGTGGCTCTCCCCTGCCTGGTGGAAGAGGGCGCCCGGGTACAGGAGGTCGTCCCAGGCCAGGACGAGGGCGTTGAAGAGGTTGCCCACCGCCAGGTCAAAGGCCCCGAGCCGGGCGGCGCTGGTCCCGGTGAAAAGCTCCGGCAAGGAGGTGGTGGCGGCCACCCGGATGAGCCCCACCCAGCCCCGCTTCTCCGCTAAGGCGTCCCCGTAGAAGGCCACCCGCTGGCCCGCCAGCACCACCAAGAGGGCCACCGCCAAAAACGCTAGGGCGGTCATGCCCGCTGGGAAAGGAGCCTCACCAGGTCAAAGCGGGAGACGATGCCCATGGGCCTACCCTCTTTGTCCACCACGGGCACGTGGTTGATGTCGTAGGTGAGCATGAGGTCCAGAACCCGTTTTAGGGGCTCCTCGGGACCCACGGCGTGCACCGGGCTGGACATGATCTCCTCCACCTTGGTGGTGCGGGCCTCCTCCAGAAGGCGCTCCAGCTGCCCCCCGTCCAAGAAGCGCCCGAGGAGCATGGGGGCCCGGAAGGTGGAGAAGGGGATGCCCCTCTCCTTGAGGAAGTCCGTCTCCGTGAGGATGCCCTGAAGCCGGCCCCCCTCGTCCACCACCAGGAGGCTACCGATGCCCTTCTCCAGCATGAGCCTCGCCGCCGCCTCGAGGCTCGTCCCCAAAGGGACGCCCACCGCCGGGCTCACCATCACGTCCTTGGCCTTGAGCGCCTTCATCTTCCCTCCTTACGCCAGACTACCCGGTCCACAGCCTCCGCCAAGCCCCAGGCGAAAAGGGCCGCCAAAAGCACCCCAAGCCAGGCCCCCATGGGGAGGGGGACGGCCTCCAGGGCCCCGGGGAAAAGGGCGCCCACGAGCACCTGGACCGCCACCCCCAGGACCACCGCCCCGTGCAGGTAGGGGTTGGGGAGGGGCCTCAGGTGGGTGTGCCGGGCGGCGTAGGCGAAGAAGAGCTGGCCGATGGCCATGAAGTGGAAGGTGGCGCTCTGGGCCCCCTTAAGGCCCACCAGGCCCGGGAGAAGGGCGAGGAGGAGGAGGGCGATCCCCCCCTTCACGCTCCCCGTGAGGAGGACGAAGCGCACCGAGGGCGGGTCCAGGAGGGGGCTCTCCTTGGGCCTAGGGGGGCGGGAGAGGACCCCGGGGTTCCGGTCCAGGGCCAGGGCCAAGGCGGGCAGGCCGTCGGTGACCAGGTTGATCCAGAGGATCTGCACGGCGGTTAGGGGAAGGAGAAGGTGGCCGGCCTCGTCGCGGAGGCCCCAAAGGGCGGCGAAGACCATTCCCAAGGCCACCACCAGGACCTCGGAGAGGTTGGTGGAAAAGAGGAAGCGGAGGAACTTTTGGATGTTCTCGTAGATGCTCCGCCCCTCCTCTACGGCGGCCACGATGGTGGCGAAGTTGTCGTCCAGAAGCACCAGGTCCGCCACCTCCCGGGCCACGTCCGAGCCCCTCACCCCCATGGCCACGCCCACGTCCGCCCGCTTGAGGGCCGGGGCGTCGTTCACCCCGTCCCCGGTCATGACCACCACCTCCCCCGCCTTCTGCAGGGCCTCCACGATGCGGAGCTTGTCCTCGGGGCGGACCCGGGCGAAGACGTCCACCTCGAGGAGCTCCTCGTCGGAAAGCTCCCCGATCTCCTCCCCGGTGGCCACTACCTCCGCCGGGATCCCCACCCTCCGGGCCACGGCGAGGGCGGTGGCCGGGTGGTCCCCGGTGACCATCACCACCCTGACCCCGGCCTTCAGGACCCGGGCCACGGCCTCGGGCACCTCGGGGCGGGGCGGGTCCAGGAGGAGGACGAAGCCCAGGAACTCCAGGCCCTCCTCCCGCTCCCCCTCCCCGAAGGCCAGGGCCAGGAGGCGGAAGCCCCGGGCGGCGTGGGCCTCGGCCTCCTCAAGAAGCCTCGCCTTCTCCTCCTGGGGGAGGGCCAGGCGGGGGATGAGGGCCTCCGGGGCCCCCTTGAGGAAGCTCCCCACGGGGGTGGTGACCCGCATGAACTTCCAGGCGCTGTCAAAGGGGCGCTCGGAGAGGCGAGGGTGTTCCCGCCGCACCCCTTCTATGTCCAGAAAGCGGCTGGCGTAGCGGAGAAGGCCGAGCTCCAAGGGGTCCCCCGCCCCCGTGGTGGGGTCGGCGTCGTTGCAGAGGGCCATGGCGAGGAGAGCCCGGTGGGGGTCTTGGCCCAAGAGCTCCTGGACCTCCATGCGGTTTTCCGTGAGGGTACCGGTCTTGTCGGTGGCGATGACGGTGACGCTCCCCAACGCCTCCACCGCGGCAAGGCGCCGCACCACCGCCTCACGGCGGGCCATCCTTTCCACCCCCAGGGCCAAAGCCAGGGTGAGGACGGCGGGAAGCCCCTCGGGGACGGCGGCCACCGCCAGGGCCACGGCGAAGAGGACCACCTTGGCGGAAAACCCCTCCACCAGGAAGCCCAGGAGGAGGAGGGCCAGGGCCAGGAGTAGGACCAGGCGGGCCACCCGGTGTCCGAAGGCGTGGAGGCGGCGCTCCAGAGGGGTCTTCTCCTCCTCCATCCCAGAGAGGAGGTGGGCGATCCGGCCCATGGCGCTTTGCGTCCCTGTGCGGGTCACCCCCAAAAGGGCCCGGCCCCGCACGAGAAGGGTCCCGGCGAAGGCCTCATCCCCCACCCCCTTCTCCTGGGGGACGCTTTCCCCGGTGAGGACGCTCTCGTCCACCAGGACCCCGCCCGCCTCCAGGAGGCGGCCGTCGGCGGGGACCCGGTCCCCGGCCTCGAGGCGCACCACGTCCCCCGGGACGATCTCCCGGGAGGGCAGGCGGCGGAACTCCCCGTCCCGGAGCACCCAGGCGAAGGGCTCGGCCAGGGCTTTGAGCCTCCTCAAGGCCTCCTCGGAGCGCTTCTCCTGGAAGGCCCCCAGGAGGGCGTTGAGGAGCAGGATGGCCAGGATGGCCAAGGATTCCAGGGGCACGCCCCGCGCCCCCTCATGGAGCCAGAGAAGGAGGTCCACCAGGAGGGCGAAGAGGAGGATGTAGATGAGGGGGCTTTGAAACTGGCGGAAAAACTTGCGGGGGAAAGGCTCGGGCGGGCGCTCGGGAAGGGCGTTGGGTCCGTGCGCCTGAAGCCTTCTTTTGGCCTCCTCCGAGGTGAGCCCCAGCACGGCCCCAGGATACCCGAGCCCGCCCAGGGCCCTTGTCCCGAAGGAACCCTCCCTGGTATCTTGGACCCATGCTCCAGTACCCCGAGCTTCCCTTGGAAAGCCCCCTGATTGACGCCGAGCTTCCCGACCCCAGGGGCGGGCGCTACCGGCTTTCCCAGTTCCAAGAGCCCCTCTTGGCCGTGGTCTTCATGTGCAACCACTGCCCCTACGTGAAGGGCTCCATCGGCGAGCTCGTGGCCCTGGCGGAGAAGTACCGGGGCAAGGTGGCCTTCGTGGGCATCAACCCCAACGACTACGAAAAGTACCCCGAGGATAGCCCCGAGGGGATGGTGGCCTTCGCCCAGGAGCACGGCATCTTCTTCCCCTACCTCCTGGACGAGACCCAGGAGGTGGCCAAGGCCTACCGCGCCCTGCGCACCCCGGAGGTCTTCCTTTTTGACGAGAGGCGGCTTCTCCGCTACCACGGCCGGGTGAACGACAGCCCCAAGTTCCCGGAAGAGGTGCGAAGCCACGACCTCGAGGCGGCCATAGAAGCCCTCCTCCAGGGCAAAGAACCCCCCCTCAAGGAGGCCCCCGCCATCGGCTGCACCATCAAGTGGAGGCCCGGGAACGAGCCGGAGGTCAAGATCGGCTGATCGGCGCCAAAGGCCCCGCCTCAGGTCGTGAGGGCACGCCGCAGACGGGGCGATGGTAAACTGGCCCCGGGCTTTGGCCCGGGGGTTTTTATGCGCGTTCTGGTCACAGGCGGCGCCGGTTTCATCGGGAGCCACATCGTGGAAGACCTCCTCGCCCGGGGGGTGGAGGTGGCGGTCCTGGACAACCTCTCCACGGGCAAGCGGGAAAACGTGCCCAAAGGCGTCCCCTTTTTCCAGGTGGACCTGAGGGACCAGGAGGGGGTGGAGCGGACCTTTAGGGAGTTCCGCCCCACCCACGTCTCCCACCAGGCGGCCCAGGCCTCGGTGAAGGTGAGCGTGGAAAACCCCCTTCTGGACTTCCAGGTGAACCTCCTGGGGGGGATGAACCTCCTGGAGGCCTGCCGGAAGTTCGGCGTGGAGAAGCTGGTCTTCGCCTCCACGGGCGGGGCCATCTACGGGGAGGTGCCCGAGGGGGAAAGGGCCGAGGAGACCTGGCCCCCCCGCCCCAAAAGCCCCTACGCCGCCAGCAAGGCGGCCTTTGAGCACTACCTGGCCGTCTACGGGCAAAGCTACGCCCTCAAGTGGGTCTCCCTGCGCTACGGGAACGTCTACGGGCCGAGGCAGGACCCCCACGGGGAGGCGGGGGTGGTGGCCATCTTCGCCGAGCGGGTCCTAAAGGGCTTGCCCGTGACCCTCTACGCCCGCAAGACCCCGGGGGACGAGGGGTGCGTGCGGGATTACGTCTACGTGGGGGACGTGGCCGAAGCCCACGCCCTCGCCCTCTTCTCCCTGGAAGGGGTGTACAACGTGGGGACCGGGGAGGGGCACACCACGAAGGAGGTCCTAGAGGCGGTGGCCGAGGCCGCGGGGCAGGCCCCCGAGGTCCTCCCCGCCCCTCCGCGCCCCGGGGACCTGGAAAGGAGCATCCTCTCCCCGCTAAAGCTCATGGCCCACGGATGGCGGCCCAAGGTGGGGTTCAGGGAAGGCATCCGCCTCACCGTGGACCACTTCCGGGGGCGTTGACCTACCCCACCCCGGTATCCCACAATGGACCTCATGAGCGCGCGTTTCTTCAACCCCGCCTGGTTCGCCGCCGTCATGGGGGGAAGCGGGGTGGCCCTGGCCCTCAAGGCCTTTGGGTTCCCTGCCCTGGCCCTCCTGGCCCACGCCCTCACCGGCTTCCTCTTCGCCCTAAGCCTAGCCTTCTTCCTGGCAAAGCTTCTAGGCCACCCCGGCCAGATCTGGCAGGAGCTCCACCACCCCCTGCTCTCCCAGCTTTACGCCACCTTCCCCCTGGCCTTCCTCCTCTTCGGCCTGGCCAGCCTGAAAGCGGCGGGGTGGACGGGCCTGGCCCTCCTCCTCTTCGCCCTAGGGGCGCCCCTGACGCTCTTGACCAGCCTCCTCCTCGGCTACCTGGTCTTCACCCGGATGCGCCTCCCCTTCGAGGCGGCCAACGGCACCTGGTTCATCCCCCCGGTCTCGGCCATCGTGGTGCCCCTGGCGGGGGGGCCCCTCCTCCCCCTCCTGGGTCCCTGGGCCCGGGAGGCCTACTTCTGGCTCCTCATGTTCCTGGGGCTCGGGTTCGTCCTCTTCCTCTGGGTGGGGGCCACCCTCTTCGGCCGCCTCTACGCCCACGAGCGCCCCGCCCCCGAGCTGGTGCCCTCCCTCTTCATCGGCCTGGCCCCGGTGGGGGTGGGCATCCTGGCCCCCCTTTCCCTCCTCGGAGGGGCCCGGGAGGCGGGGCTCTACCGGGGAAGCCTCGAGGGCTTCCACCTCCTGGGGGCCGCCCTTTGGGGCCTGGGCGGCTGGTGGTTCGCCCTGGCCATGGCCCTCCTCCTGGAAAACCTCCTCCTCCACCGGGTGCGCCTGGCGTTTCAGCCGGGGCTTTGGGGGCTGGTCTTTCCCCTGGCCGCCTTCACCCTGGGCACCCGGGCCCTGGCCGAGGGGCTTGGGAGCCAGGTCTTCGCCCTCCTCTCCTGGGGGCTATTCCTGGTGCTGCTTTCCTTCTACCTGCCCCTCCTCCTCCGCACCCTCCTGGCCTTCCTCCGGCTGGAGGTCCTGAAGCCAGCGGCGGCTCAGGCGAACCCGCGCCCTGAGGTCCGCTAGGGCCTTCCGGTCGCTCTTGAGCCGCTTCTTGGCCCGGGAAAGGGCCTCAGCCCGGGTCTTAGGCCCCACGCCCCCCAGGACCTCCCGCCGGGCGAAGAAGGCCTCGAGGTCCATCCAGGCCAAAAGCTCCTCCCGCTCCACCCCCAAAAGCTCCGGCCTGAGCCCCGGGAGGGCCCCCCGCACCCGGCGGTAGGCCTCGGGGAGGGAAACCCCTTTGCGCACCAGGAGGTCCACCGCCTCCGAGGCCAGGACCTCGGGGGAAAACTCCGCCAGGAGGCGGTCGGGAAGAAACCCCCCCTCCTCCAAGGCCACCCGGGTGAGCTCCACCGCCGCCTCGGCCACGAAGAGCATCTCGGCAAGGGGCTCCAGGACCCCGGTGGAGTGGTCGTTGAGGTCGGTGAAGGGGGTGTTGTGGTTGAGGAGGGCCAAGGGGGCGTACCCCCCAAGGAGCCGGCCAGCGTAGATGCGGGCGTGCTCCAAGACCACGGGGTTGTGCTTCTGGGGCATGAAGCTGGACCCTTGGGAAAGCCCCTCCCCCACCCCGAAAGCCTCCCGGGCGGCAAAGGCCAGAAGGTCCGTGAGGAAGCGGCTCAAGCTCGCCCCGAGGCCCGCCAGGGCCGAGGCCAGCTCCAGGGCGTAATCCCCTGCGGCCACGGCGTCCAAGGTGTTCTCCACCGGCCCTTCAAAGCCCAGGAGGCGGGCCAAGCGAAGGCGGTCCACCGGGTACGGGGCCCCCGCCAGGGCGCTCGCCCCCAAGGGGGAGCGGTTCAGGGTGGAAAGGGCCCGGAAAAGCCGCTCCGTGTCCCGAAAGAGGAGGGCCTCCACCCCGAGGAGGTAGTGGTCCAGGGTGGAGGGCTGGGCCGGGCGGTGGTGGGTGGAGAGGACCACCACCACCCCCCGGTTTCCCTCCGCCTGGCGGAGGACCGCCTGCCGCAAGCGGAGGAGATCGGCGAGGAGGGCCAGGGTCCGGTCGCGCAGGTAGGCGCGGAAGACGGTGAGGTCCAGGTCGTTGCGGGAAAGCCCCCGGCGCACCACTCCCGCCACCTCCTCCCCCCAGTGCTCGGCAAGCTGGGCCTGGATGGAGAAGAACACGTCCTCCACCTCCCCCGTGAAGCTGGGGAGGGGGAGGGTGCGGAGTTCCCTTAGCGCGGCCACGGCCTCCCTGGCGTGGGGCAGGCCCAGGCGGGAAAGCTCCAGGGCGTAGGCGGTGAGGGCGTCGAAGAAGTGGGGCACCAAGGCCTCCCGGGCGAAGCGGTAGTGGCGGGCCAGGACAAAGCGGCGAAAGACCCCGTGCCAGCGCATGCCTTCATCCTACGGGGCCCAGGCTTGCCAAAAGGCGAGGGGCGTGTTAGCTTTGTACCAAGTCAACCTGGAAGGAGGCAAACATGAAGCGTAGGGAATTTCTGCAGAGGCTAGGCGTAGGATCCTTGGCGGCTTTGGGCATGCCCTATTTCGCCAGCGCCCAGGCGAGGCCCGTGAAGCTCGCCATCCTCCTCCCCCTCACCGGCCCCTTCGCCTTCGCCGGCAACGCCGGGCGGGAGGGGTTCGTGGACGGGGTGGACTACGTGAACGAGGTCCTGGGGGGGATCGCCGGGCGGAAGCTGGAGCTCATCGTGGAGGACACGGGCTACGACGTGGCCAAGGGCACGGCCGCCTTCAACCGGGTCCTCTCCCGGGAACGGCCCGAGGAGCTCCTCTTCGTCTACGGGGACTCCACCGGCCTCTCCAAGGCCCTGGCCCCGGAGATCGCCCGGATCGGCCTCCCCTACTCGGCCACGAGCTTCGCCAGCGAGCTGGCCGACCCCGAGAAGTACCCCACCATCTTTGTCTTCGGCCCCACCTACAACGACATGATGGAGGCCCTGCTGCGCCAGGTGCGCCTGCAGAAGGGCAAGGCCCGGATCGCCTTGGTCTACTCCAACACCGAGTTCGGCCGCGACCCCATCCCCTACGCCAAGGAAAGGGCCAAGGCCCTGGGCATGGAGGTGGTGCACGAGGAGGTGACCCCGCCCGCCTTCACCGACGCCACCCCCATCGTCCTCAATCTCCGCCGGGCCAACCCCGACTTCGTCCTCCTCCAGGGCTACGCCCTCTCCGCCGAGCCCCTCATCCTTAGGACCGCAAGGGAGCAAGGGCTTAGGGCCCAGTTCATGGGCACCTACTACTCCGCCGAGCTCGTCCTCATCCAGCGGGCGGGGCCCGCCGCCGAGGGCTTCACCGTCACCTACCACAACCCCTACTGGTACGACACCTTGGTGCCGGCGGTGGACGAGATGCGGAAGTTCCGCCAGAAGAAGGGCCGGGACACCTCCTACCGCCCCACCTACTACATGGGTAGCCTGGCGGTGGTCCTGGGGGTGGCCGAGGCCATGCGCCGCGCCGCCCAGGCGGGGAAGCTCACCCGGGCCGGGGTGGTGGAGTACCTGGAGAAGATCGGGGACTACAACGCCCTGGGCCTAACGCGGGGCTTCCAGTTCGTGAACCACCGCATCCCCTACACCAAGCTCTACCGGGCGAGCGTCAAGGACGGGCGGTTCAACGCCATCACCGACTGGCTCAAGCTGGCCTAGACCCCCTCTTCGGCAGCCGGAGGCACCCTTGTCCGACCTCCTGCCCTACCTCATCGGCGGCCTGGCCAACGGGGCCCTTTACGGCCTCCTGGCCCTGGGGTTTGTGTTGGTCTTCCGGGCCACCAGCGTGGTGAACTTCGCCATCGGGGAGTTCCTCCTGGTGGGGGCCTACCTCACCTACACCTTCGCCCTCCTCCTCCCCCTGCCCTTGGCCCTCCTCGCCGCCCTGCCCCTGGCCTTCCTCTTCGGGGTCCTGGTGGAGCGGGGCTTCGTGCGGCCGCTTCTTGGCCGGAGCGTGGTGGCGGTGATCATGGCCACCATCGGGCTGGCGGCGGCCCTGGACGGGGGGGTGCAGCTCCTCTGGGGGCCGGACCTCAAGTACCTCCCGGGAAGCCTCCCCGACTTGGGCTTTGAGGCGGGGGGCGTCTTCGTCCCCTCCCGGGCGGTGTGGAGCCTGCTTCTCGCCCTCCTCCTGGGGCTTGGCCTCCTCTGGTTCCTCAGGAAAAGCCGCTACGGGGTCTTGGTGCGGGCCATCTCCGAGCGGGAGGTGGCGGCCTTGGCCCTGGGCATCCCCACGGCCCGGATCCTGGCCGGGGTCTGGGGGCTTTCCGCCCTCCTCGCCACCTTAGCCGGGGCCCTCCTCGCCGTGGGGAGCGGGGTGGGGTACAACCTGGTTTTCTTTGGCCTCAAGGTCTTCCCCGTGGCCATCCTGGGGGGGCTGGACGCCGTGGGCGGGGCCTTGGCGGCGGGGTTTTTGCTGGGGGTCCTCGAGGCCCTCTCCCAGCGCTACCTGGAGGCCTACCTCCCGGGCTTCACCGAGGCGCTTCCCTTCGTGGTGGTCCTCCTCGTCCTCCTCGTGAGGCCCTACGGCCTCTTCGGCGAGCGCCAGATCGAGAGGGTGTGATGCTTTCCGTGGAGAACCTCAAGGTGGTCTACCGGGGGGTGATCCTGGCCCTGGACGGGGTCTCCCTGGAGGTGAGGGAGGGGGAGGCCGTGGCCCTCCTGGGCCCGAACGGGGCCGGGAAAAGCTCCCTGGTCAGGGCCATGGCCGGCCTTCTCCCCAAGTTTGAGGGCCGGGTCTTGGACGGAAAGGTGCGGCTCTTCGGCCGGGAGGCCACCCACCTGGACCCGGTGCGGATCTCCCGGATGGGCCTCACCGCCGTCCTCGAGGGCCGCCCCCTCTTCCGCTACCTGACCCCGGTGGAGAACCTGGTGGCCGCCGGCCACCGCCTCCCCCCAAGGGAGCTCAAGGAGAGGATGGAGGAGGTCTTCGCCCGCTTTCCCCGGCTCTACGAGCGCCGCCGCGAGCAGGCGGGCTACCTCTCGGGGGGCGAGCAGCAGATGCTCCTTTTGGGCATGGCCCTCCTCACAAGGCCGAGGCTTCTCGTGGTGGACGAGCCCTCTTTGGGCCTCGCCCCCAAGCTGGTGGAGGAGGTGATGCGGACCCTGGACGCCCTGAGGCGGGAAAAGGGGCTCTCCCTCCTTCTCGTGGAGCAGAACGCCCGGGCCGCCCTCGGCGTCGTGGACCGGGTGTACGTCCTGGAAAGGGGCCGCGTGGTCTTTGAGGGGAGCGCCAAGGAGGCCATGGAGGACCAGGACGTGATGGAGTTCTACCTGGGCAAGGAGGAGGTGGGCTTCCGCCAGGCCAGGCGCTACCGGAGGAGGAAACGGTGGGTGTGATCCTCGAGGTCCAAAACCTCCACCTCTCCTTCAAGGGGGTGAAGGCCCTCTCGGGGGTGGAGTTCTCCGTGGCGGAGGGGGAGTTCTTCGCCGTGATCGGCCCGAACGGCGCCGGGAAGACCACCCTCTTAAACGTCCTCTCCGGGGTGTACGAGCCGGATAAGGGAGAGGTGGCCTTCCTGGGCCAAAACCTGAAGGGGAAAAGCCCCCAGGAGAGGGCCCGCATGGGGCTGGGGCGCACCTTCCAGGGCCTGGAGATCTTCCGGGGGATGAGCGTTTTGGACAACGTCAAGCTGGGGGCGGAGCTCGCCCTCTCCACCTACCCCCTCCTCCTTCCCAGGGTGGAGAAGGAGTGGCGCTTAAGGGCCTGGGCCGAGGAGGTTCTGGACTACCTCCACCTCTCCCCCTTCCGCCACGCCCCGGCGGGGATGCTCCCTTATGGCCTGCAGAAGCGGGTGGAGGTGGCCCGGGCCCTCGCGGGCCGGCCCAAGCTCCTCCTCCTGGACGAGCCCATGGCGGGCCTCGCCCTGGAGGAGAAGCAGGACCTGGCCCGCTTCCTCCTGGACGCCCGGGAGGAGTGGGGGGTGACCCTCCTTTGGGTGGAGCACGACCTAAGGGCCGTCTTGGAGCTTTCCGACCGGGTCCTGGTCCTCTCCTACGGGGAGGTCCTCTACTACGGCCCCCCCGAGGGGGTGCGCAAGGACCCCAAGGTGGTGGAGGCCTACCTGGGCCAGGCGTGAGGGAATATGCGGGGAACCCTTCTGGAATACCTCCATCGGCACGCCAAGGAGCGCCCCGAGGCCCCGGCCCTCCGGGTGAAGCGGCTTGGCGTCTGGCAGAAGACCTCCTGGGGGGAGCTTCTGGGGCGGGTCTTAAGCCTCGCCGGGGGGCTTTCCGCCCTGGGCCTTAAAGAGGGCGAGGTCCTCGCCATCCTCGGCCACAACGCCCCCGAGTGGGTGGAGGCGGAGCTCGCCGCCCAGGTCCTCGGAGCCCTTCCCATGGGCATCTACGCCGACGCCATGCCCGAGGAGGTGGGCTACTTCCTGGAGTTCACCGGGGCGAGGGGCATCGTGGTCTCCGACGAGGAGCAGCTGGACAAGGTCTACCCCCACCTCCACCTGGTGGACTTCGTCCTGGTGTGGGAGGAGGCGGGGATGAGCCGGCACTTCCGGGGGAAGGTCAGGCGCTTCAGCCAGGCCTTCGGCGACCCCAAGGTGGGGGAGGAGGCCCTGAAGCGGCGGCGCCCGGAGGAGACCGCCCTCCTCGCCCCCACCTCGGGCACCACGGGGCGGAGCAAGCTCGCCATGCTCTCCCACCAAAACCTCCTCGCCGGGCACGAGGCGGTGGGGAAGGCCCTGGGCTTCCAGAAGGGGGCCTGGGTCTTTAGCTACCTGCCCCTTCCCTGGATCGGGGAGCAGATGCTCACCGTGGTGCAGGGCCTGGTGGAGGGCTCCACCGTCCACTTCCCCGAGGACCCCACCACGTTGCGGGAGGACCTCAAGGAGGTCCAGCCCGACTTCTTCCTGGCCCCGCCCAGGCTTTGGGAGGAGATGGCGAGCTTCATCCAAAGCCGGATGGCGGACGCCGACCCCATCAAGGCCTTCTTCTACCGGGCCGGGATGGGAGCGCTTCTGGAGGGGGCGAGCCGGGAGTTCAGGGGGGAAAGGGTAGGGGTCTGGCTCAACCTCAAGCGGGCCCTCTTCTACCCCCTCATCGCCAGGCCCTTAAGGGCCAGGCTCGGCCTCGCCGCCTGCCGCATCGCCGTCACCGGCGGGGCGCCCTTGGGGCCCGAGGTCTTCACCTTCTTCCGCGCCCTGGGCCTGGACATCCGGCAGGTCTACGGCCAGTCGGAGACCGCCGCCGCCACCACCGCCCACGCCACCGGGGACGCCCCCCCGGAGACCGTGGGCCCCCCTCTTCCCGGCACGGAGGTGCGCGTCGGCGAGGAAGGGGAGATCCAGGTACGGGGCCCCCAGGTCTTCCAGGGCTACTTCAAGGGGGAAAAGGCCACCCGGGAGAGCTTCACCGAGGACGGCTTCTTCCGCACGGGGGACGCGGGCTTCTTTGACGAGCGGGGGCATTTGGTGATCCTGGGGCGGGTGAAGGAGGTGGGGGCGCTGGAGGACGGAACCCGCTTCGCCCCCCAGTTTTTGGAAAACCGCCTGAAGTACTCCCCCTACATCCGGGAGGCCATCGTGCTCGGCCACGGGAGGCCCTTCGTCACCGCCCTCGTAGAGCTTGACCCGGAAAACGTCCAGAACTGGGCCAGGAGGCGGGGCCTCCCCTTCACCACCTACCTCTCCCTCACGGAGCGCCCCGAGGTGCGCGCCCTGATCGCCGAGGAGATCCGCATGGTGAACGAGACCCTTCCCGAGAAGCTCAGGATCCGCCGCTTTGCCCTTCTGCCCAAGGAGCTCCACCCCGACGACGAGGAGATCACCCGCACGCGCAAGGTCCGCCGCCAGATCGTGGAGGCCCGCTACGGGCCGGTGATCCGGGCCCTCTACGGGGAAGGGGGCCGGGTGGAGGTGGCCCTGCCCATCCGCTACCTCGAGGGGGAGGGCAGGCTGGAGGCCACCCTCGAGGTCCAGGAGGTCTGAGATGTTCGCCCTCTCCAAGCGCCTCACCGACGCCTTTAGCCTGCGCTTCGCCCGGGCGGTGCGGGAGACCTACCGGGAGGACGAGGCCTACGCCAGCACCCCCTTGGGCCGCCTCGCCCTCTACGCCTTCCTCCTCCTGCTCCTCCTCCTCCCCCTCCTCCTCGGCCCCTACCCCATGTACGTGGCCACCCTGGTGGCCATCGGGGCCCTCTCCGCCCTGGGCCTCCACCTCCTGGTGGGGGGGGCGGGGCAGATCTCCTTAGGCCACGCCGCCTTCATGGGGGTGGGGGCCTACGCCGCAAGCCACCTCACGGGCCCCCTGGCCCCCCTGGGCGTCCTCCTGGGAGGAGGGATCGCCGCCTTTTTGGGGCTTCTCCTCGGCCTCCCCTCCCTGAGGATCAAGGGGGTGTACCTGGCCATCGCCACCCTGGCCTTCCAGTTCCTGGCGGACTACGCCTTCAAGACCTGGGAGGCGGTCACGGGGGGGATCCGGGGCCGGACCCTCCCTCCCCCTGAGGTCCTGGGCCTAAGCCTGGACACCCCGGAAAAGCTCTGGTACCTGGTCCTCCTCTTCGCCCTCCCCCTCTTCTCCTACGGCAAGCGCCTCCTCATGACCCGGGCCGGGCGGGCCTTCATGGCCGTGCGGGACAACGACCTCTCCGCCCGGGTGGCGGGGGTGGACCTCACCCGGGTGAAGCTTTTCGCCTTCGCCCTCTCCGCCTTCTACGCCGGGGTAGCGGGGGGGCTTCTCGCCCAGCTCTACAAGGCGGTGACCCCGGAGTACTTTCCCCTCTCGGTGAGCATCCAGTACCTGGCCATGGTCATCGTGGGCGGGGCGGGGACGGTCCTGGGGGCGGTTCTGGGAGCCTTCTTCGTCCTCCTCATCCCCGAGGTGCTCAACAGCCTGGTGGGCACCCTGGGCCCCCAGTACGCCGCCACCCTGGCCGCCTGGCGCAACGTGGTCTTCGGCCTCCTGATCCTGGTCTTCCTCATCCTGGAGCCTTTGGGCCTGGTGGGGCTTTGGGGGAGGGTCCGGAACTACTTCCGCACCTGGCCCCTTCCCTACTGACGGTTCCCGTCCTCGAGGTGGCGGAAGGCCACCGGAAGGCCCACCAGGAGGCCGAAGGAGAGGTGGAAGGGGGTCCTCCAGAGGAGGGCGGCCAGGAGGGGAAGGGCGAGGGCCACCGCCAGGGCCGCCCGGTAAGGCCTGCGGGAAAGGAGGTACAGGAGGGCGAAAAGGGAGAGGGCCAGGAAAAAGAGCCTGGGGTCCACGGCCAGGAGGACCCCGGCCGCCGGGGCCAGGGCTTTCCCGCCCCGGAAGCCGAGCCAGAAGGAGAAGGCGTGGCCCCACACCGCCCCCCCACCCCCCCAGAGCCCCCCCAAGGGGTCCCCGGCCACCCCTTCCCCCAGGGCCACCGCCAAGACCCCCTTGAACACGTCCAGGAAAAGGACCAAGAGGCCCGGCACCGGGCCCAGAATCCGGTAGGCGTTCAGGGCCCCGGGATGGCCGGAGCCCTCCCGCAGGAGGTCCTTGCCCCGGAGGGCCCCAAACCAGAAGGCCACGGGGAGGCTTCCCAGGAAGTAGCCCGCCAGGAAGGAAGGGAGGGCGGCCAAGGGGTCCATGGGGCTCACAAGGCCCGGCGCACCTGGTCCTGCAGGCGCAGGAGGGCGGCCTCGAGGCCCCGGAGGCGCAAGGGGGTGAGGAGCTCCTCCAGCCCCGCCCCCTGGTAGAAGGTGGGGGGCACGGAGAGCACCGCCTCCGGGGGCTCCCCCTCGAGGCCCTCCTTCAAGAGGCCGGCGAAGGCCCTCACCGTGGGGGCCTCCTCGGGCACCATGAAGTGGAGGCGCACCCTTCCCCCTTCCACCTCCGCCCGGAGGAAGAAGGGGGTCTGGCACTCGTGGACCCGCTCCAGCTCCACCCCCGGAGGGGGCGGGGGTACCTTCTTGGCGTAATCCAGGAGGACCTCGGTCTTAAGCTCCCGGGGAAGGGAGCGGATGAGGTCCAAGGCCGCTTGCAGCCTAGGGGGCAGGCCCATGGCCTAAGGCTACCCTACCTTGGCCGCCACGTGGGTGGGCCGAAGCTCCATCTCGCTCACCAAGGCCCTTTCCGGCATCTCCAGGGCGAAGCGCACCGCCTGGGCCACGTCCTCCGGGGCGAGTTTCCAAGAAGCGCCTGGAGCATTCCCCGCGAACCCCGTGTCCACCGAACCCGGCAGGATGTTCACCACGCGCACCCCCTGGTCGCGCAGCTCCAGCATGGCGGCTCCCATGAGCCCGAGGAGGCCGAACTTGCTGGCGTTGTAAGCGGCCCCACCCTTAAAGGGGTTCTTCCCCGCCAGGCTGGCGACGTTCACCACCACCCCGCGGGCGCGGAGAAGGGCGGGGAGGGCCGCCTTCAGCCCCAAAAAGGGGCCCACCAGGTTCACCTCCAAGACCTCCCTAAGCTCGGCCTCGGAAAGCTCGGATACGGGCTTCATGAGGCCGATGCCGGCGTTGTTCACCAGGGCGAAAAGCCCACCAAAGGCCCTTTCCATTTGGGCCACGGCCCTTTCCCAGTCCTCCGCCCGGCGCACGTCGGCGGGGAGGGCCAGCGCCCCTTCCCCGAGCTCCGCCGCCAGGGCCTTTAGCCTCGCCTCGTCCCGGGCCAGAAGCCCCACCGGGTAACCGTGGGCGTGGAGGAGCCGGGCGATGGCCTCCCCGATGCCCCGGCTCGCCCCCGAGATGAGCACGGCGCGCATGGGTTCAGGATAGCCCAAAACGGGCCCGGATCTCCGCAAGGAGGCCTCGCAACCCTTCCCGAAGCTCCTCCAGGCTTCCCCGGTTCTCCAGGACCCAGGTGGCCCGCTTGCGCTTCTCCTCCTCGGGCATCTGGGCCCGCTCCCGGGCCAGGACCTCCTCCCGGGATAGCCCCGAGCGCGCCATCGCCCGCCTCACCCGCTCCTCCAAGGGGGCCGCCACCAGGATGGTCCCGTGGAGCCTCCCCTCCCACCCCTTCTCAAAGAGGAGGGGGATCTCCAGAAAGACCAGGGGGGCCTGGAGGCGGGAAAGCTCCTCCATAAGAAGCCGCCTTACCTCCGGGTGGACCACGGCCTCGAGGGCCTTGAGCCTCCCCGGGTCGGAAAAGACTAACCGGCCGAGGGCCCTCCGGTCCAGCCTCCCCCCCACCACCGCCTCGGGGAAGAGGCGCTTCAGCTCCTCCTCCTGGTTCTCCCGGGCCCGGGCGGCGAGCTCGTCCAGGTCCAAGACGGGGTAGCCCCAGGCCCTGAGGAGGGCGGCCACGGTGCTCTTGCCGCTGCCGATGTTCCCGGTGATGCCGATAATGATGGGGTGCTTCGCCTCGTGGCCCATATGGACTTCCCCTTTTATACCCCCAAGGACGCCTTCCCCGTGGGCGGGGCGGTGCGGGACCTCCTCCTGGGGAGGAGGCCAAAGGACCTGGACTACGCCGCCCTTGACCCGGAAAAGGCGGCTCGGGAGGCGCAAAGGCGCCTCGGGGGAAGCCTCTTTCCCCTGGACCCCAAACGGGGCCACTACCGCCTGGTGCTGGGAGGGAGGACCCTGGACTTCACCCCCTTGGAAGGAAGCCCAGAGGAGGACCTCCTCCGGCGGGACTACCGGATGAACGCCCTCTTCTGGAAGGGGGGGGCGGTCTTCGGCCTAAGGGGGGTGGAGGAGGACCTGAGAAGGCGGGTCCTGGTCCCCCTGCGGGAGGAGAACCTCTACCAGGACCACCTGCGAAGCCTCCGGGGGGTGCGCCTCGCCGCCTCTTTGGGGCTTGGGCTCCCTAAGGAAAGCCAAAGGGCCCTCGCCCGCCACGCCCGCTTCCTCCAGGCCCACCCCGAGGCCCTCCCCGCGCGGGAGCGGGTGAGGGAAGAGCTTGCGCGGCTCCTCCTCTCCCCCAGGGCGGCCTTCGGCCTCCGCCTTTTGCAAAGGGTGGGGCTCCTTGGGGTCTACCTCCCCGAGCTCGCCCTCCTCGTGGGCCTGGAGCAGGGGGGGGTGCACCACCTGACGGCCTGGGAGCACACCCTAAGCGTGGTCTTCCACCTCCTCTGGCTTTGGCCCGAGGCCCCCCTGGAGACCCGCCTCGCCGCCCTCTACCACGACGTGGGCAAGCCCCTTACCCGCCGCTTTGACCTCGAGGTGGGCCGCTTCCGCTTCCTGGGCCACGCCGAGGTGGGGGCGGAGATCGCCCGCTCCGCCCTTTCCTGGCTCCGCTTTCCCAAGGAGACGGTGGAGCGGGCGGCGGGCCTGGTGCGCCGCCACATGGACCGCCTCCCCGAGGAGAGGAAGGCCCTGCGCCGCTTCTTCCTGAGGCGCCAGGACCTCCTCCCCGACCTGGTCTACCTGATGGCGGCGGACCGCCTGGCCACGAGGGGCGTGGAAAGGGAGGCCTGGGAGGTGCTGGGGAGCTACCAGGAGGCCCTCCAAGAACCCCTTCCGCAAAGGCCCCTCCTCTCCGGGGAGGAGGTGATGGCCCTCCTGGGCCTCCGGGAAGGCCCCGAGGTGGGAAGGGCCCTACAGGCCCTCCTCGAGGCCCAGGCGGAGGGCCGGGTGGGGACCAAGGAGGAGGCCCGGGCCTTTCTCCTATATTGGAGGGGTGGAAGGGAGGCTCAGGCTTCGGGAACCCCAGATCACCCCCATTGAGGGGGGCTTTCTGGTCTCCGACCCCTACGGGGTCTACGAGAAGCCCCTGGCCCTCACGGAAGGGGGGCTCCTCCTCCTCTCCCTCATGGAGGGGAGGACCCTGGAGGAGGTGCAGGAGGAGGTGTTCAAGCGCCACGGGGTCCTGGTGCCGAGGAAGGAGCTGGAAGACCTGGCGAAGGCCCTGGAGGAGGCGGGCCTCCTCCTCACGGAGGAGGTGGAGGCGAGGCTTAGGGAGGAGGAAGAAAGACTAAGGCGGGAGCGGCCCATGCGCCTCGCCGGGCTCTCCTACCCAGAGGGCGAGCGGGAGGCCCGGGCCTTCCTCGAGGCCTTCCGGGCGAGCCACCCGGGGGAAGGCGAAGAAGCCCGGGTCCTCCTCATGCCCCACCTGGAGCCCTCCCGCGTCCCCGAGGTCTACGGGGCGGCCCTGGCCGTCCTGGAAAAGACCCCGCCCCCCGAGCGCATCTATTTGGTGGGGGTCGCCCACAGGCCGCTTAAGGAGGGGGCCGCCGCCCTCCCCGTGCCCTTCCAGACCCCCTTTGGCCCCGCCCTGCCGGACCTTTCCGCCCTTCAGGCCCTGGACGCCCTCCTTCCCTTTGAGCTCTTCAACACCCCCCTGGCCTTCCGGGAGGAGCACAGCCTGGAGCTTCCCCTCCTCTTCCTGAAGGGGCGGTTCCCCGAGGCCAAGGTCCTCCCCCTCCTGGTGGGGAGGCGAAGCCCGGAGCTCGGGGAGGCCCTGAAGGCGGCGATGCGGGACTTCCCGGGCCTCTTGGTCCTCGCCGTGGACCTCTCCCACGTGGGACCCCGCTTCGGCGACCCTCCCCTCACCCGCCCCCTGGCGGAGGAGGCGAGGAGGCGGGACCTGGGCTTTTTGCAAAGGATTGCGGAAGGGGAGCCGGAGGCCGCCCTGGCCTTCCTCGGGGCCAACCCCACCCGCATAGACGGGGTGGAGGTGGTGGGAAGCCTCCTCCCCCTCCTCCGGGGAAGGAAGGGGAAGGTCCTGGCCCACCGCCTGGACCTCGAGGCCCCCACCCTGAGCGCCGTGGGGGCGGGGACCCTGGCCCTCTAGCGGCGCCGCTTCCTGCGGGCCCGGGTTCTCACCGGGCGGTTTTCCTCCCGGGCCTCCTTGGGGGCCCACTCGCCGAAATAGACGCTGTGCACCGTGGCCCGCTCGGGGCGGGTGTCCCGGGCCTTGTCCTTAGGGGGTCCTACCACCTTGCGCATGTCCACCTCCTTTCCCTTGGGCTTCGTGGAAGCCTCTTCCACATAGGGCACCAGATCTACCTGCCGGAGCCTGGGGTCGCTGCGGAGGATGACCACCTCCATCTCGTCCCCCAGGCGGATCCGCTTCCCCTTGGGGCCCAGAAGGGCCAGGGCCTCCTCGCTGTAGGTGTAAGGCCCCAAGGCCTCGAGGCGCACCAGCCCCTCCACCCCGTTAGGTAGGGTCACGAAGGCCCCGAAGCTCGCCACCCCGGTGACCTTCCCCAAAAAGCGCTCCCCCAGGTGGAGCTCGGCCCACTTGGCCATGTAGTACTTGGTGAGCTCCCGCTCGGCGGCCTCCGCCTTCCGCTCCATCTCCGAGGCGTGGTCGGCGATGGCGGGGAACTCCTTCACCCAGCGCTCCTTCCGCCTCTCCGTAAGGGTGCGCCTCAGGGCGGCCCGAAGCACCCGGTGGACCACCAGGTCCGGGTAGCGGCGGATGGGGCTCGTGAAGTGCAGGTAGTGCTCCATGGCCAGGCCAAAGTGGCCCAGGTTCTCGGCGGCGTAGCGGGCAAGCCGCAGGGAGCGCAGGACCAGGCCCGCCACCACGGGCTCCTCCGGGCGGCCCTTGGCCTCCAGGAGCACCCGTTGCAGGGCCTTGGAGGAGACCTTCTCGGGGAGGGCGTAGCCCAGCCGGGCCAAGGCCAGGCGGAGCTTCTCGTAGGCCTCCTCTAAGGGCTCCTCGTGCACCCGGTAGAGGGCGGGAAGCCCCTTCCTCACCAGGTGCTCGGCCACCAGGCGGTTGGCGAGGAGCATGAGCTCCTCGATGAGGCTCCTGGCCCTGGGCTCCGCCTGGGGGATGAGGTGGAGCACCCCCTCCTCCACCTCCACCTTCACCTCGGGAAAGCTGAAGTCCAAAGCCCCCTCTTCCAGGCGCTTCTTCCGCATCCTCTGGGTGAGCTCCAGGAGAAGGGAGAGGTCCTCGGCCAGGAAGGCGTGCTCCTCGGAAAGGCCAAACCCCTCGGCGAAGGCCTCCACCTCGGTGTAGGTAAGGCGGGCCACGCTCCTTATGACCCCTTCAGCGAAGCGCACCCGCTTGACCTTCAGGTCCTCCGTGAGGTCCACCAAAACGGAGAGGACCAGGCGGTCCTCCCCCGGCTTCAAGGAGCAGACCCCGTTGGAAAGCCTCTCGGGAAGCATGGGGAGGACCCGCCCCGGGAGGTAGACGCTGGTGCCCCTTAGGAAGGCCTCCTGGTCCAGGAGGCTCCCCTCCTTGACGTAGTGGGAGACGTCGGCGATGTGGACCCCGATGCGGTAGCCCTTGGGCAGGCGCTCCACGTGGATGGCGTCGTCAAAGTCCTTGGCGTCCACCCCGTCTATGGTGAAGACCCGAAGGCCCCTGAAGTCCTCCCGCCGCCTAAGCTCCTCCTCGGGGATTTGCAGAGGAATGGCCTCGGCCTCCCTCAAGACCTCCTCGGGGAACTGGGCGCGGAGGCCGTACTTGGCGATGACGGCCTCCGTCTCCGTCTCGGGGGCCTCCCCCTCCCCCAGGTACGCCAAAAACTCCCCGTAGGGGCGCTTGCCGTAGTGGACCTCCGCCACGATGCGGCTTCCTCGCTTTAGGCCCTCCAGCCCCTTAGGAAGGAGCCTGAGTTCAGGGAGCCCGGGCTCGTCGGGGAGGAGGACGGCGTACCCCTTGCGGAAGTCCAGCCTTCCCACCACCCGATCCCGGGCCCGCTTGAGGACCCGCTCCACCGCCCCCCAAGGCCTCCCGTCCCGCCCCGGGGGCATGAGGCGGGCCTCCACCAGGTCGCCCGGCCAAGCGTCCCCCGTGTAGCCCGGGGGGATGAAGAGGTCCCCCTCGGAGAGGCGGACGAAGCCGTACCCGTCCCGGTGGAGGCTGATGGGCCCCTGGACCCTTTGGGGGAGGAAGTAGCGGCTTCCCCTTTTCTCCAGGAGGCCTTCCCGCACCAGGGCTCCCAGGTAGCCCTTGGCCTCCTTCTTGGAAAGTCCAAAGCGGTGAAGGATCTCCTCGAGTCGGTGGGGCTTCCCGGTCTTTTTGAAAAACTCCAGCAGCGTTTCCTGCATTCTATCCTAGAAGGCCCTCGAGGGCCTTTTCCGTGGCCTCAAGGGCCTCCGAGAAGGCGGCGAGGGCCTCGTCCACGTGCTCCTTGCCGATGATCAGGGGGGGCTCGAGGCGGACCACCTTGGGGTTATTCAGCCCGAAGGCGGTGAGGACGCCCCTTTCCGCCATCTCCGCCACCGCCAGGGCGCCGATGTCGGCGTCCGTGAACTCCACCCCCAGCATGAGCCCCCGGCCGCGCACGTCCTCTATGAGGTGGGGGAAGCGCCCCTTCAGGGCCTTTAGGCCCTCCATCAGGTACCCGCCGAGCTCCAGGGCCCGGCCCGGGAGGTCCTCCTCCAGGGTCACCTCAATGGCCGCGAGGGCCGCCGCCGCCGCCAGAGGGTTCCCCCCGAAGGTGGAGGAGTGGAAGAGGGGGTTATTCTTGAAGACCTCAAAGACCTCCCTCCTCCCCACGCAGGCCCCGATGGGCATCACCCCGCCCCCCAGGGCCTTGGCCAGGGTCATGAGGTCCGGGGAAACCCCCTCCCAGTCCACCCCGAAGAGCCTTCCCGTACGGCCGAGGCCGGTCTGCACCTCGTCGGCGATCATGAGGACGCCCTTTTCCCGGGTAAGCTCCCGCACGCCCCTTAGGTACCCCTCGGGGGGCACCCGGATCCCCCCTTCCCCCTGGATGGGCTCCACGATCACCGCCGCCGTGTCCTCGTCTATGGCCGCCTCCAAGGCCTTTAGGTCCCCATAGGGCACCACCTTGACGCCGGGGAGGAGGGGCCTTGCGGGGTCCTGGTACTCGGGCTTGGGGGTGAGGGAAAGCGCCCCCATGGTCTTGCCGTGGAACCCTCCTTGGGTGGTGACGATGCCGGGCTTGCCGGTGTAAGCCCGGGCCAGCTTGATGGCCGCCTCCACCGCCTCGGCCCCCGAGTTGCCGAAGAAGACCATCTCCAGGCCCTCGGGGGTAATCTCGGCGAGCCTTGCGGCAAGCCGGGCCGTGGGCTCGGAAACCAGGACCCGCACGGACATGGGCATGCGGTCAAGCTGCCGCTTCACCGCCTCCACCACCTTGGGGTGGCGGTGGCCCAGGTTCAGGGTGCCGTAGAGGCCCAGGAAGTCCAGGTAGCGCCTGCCCTCCGTGTCCCAGACGTAGGGGCCTTCGGCGTGGGACTCCACCCGGTCAAGGCCGGTGAAGCGGAGAAGGCCCGCGAGGCCGGGGTTGATGTGGCGTTCAAAGAGCGCGAAGGCGTCCAAGTCCATGCCCCAATGCTACCCTAAGTGTAGCACGCTCAAGGCCCGGTGGATCTCCTCCGGGATGCGGGCCGCCCTCCCCCCCACCTGGCAGAGGTGGCGGGTGAAGCCCTCGGCCAAAAGGACCCCTTCCCGCTCCACCCGGTAGCGGAAGAGGAGGGCCCGGGAGGAGAGCTCCGCGAGGCGGGTCCTGACCTCCACCTCCTCCCCGAAGCGGGCCGGGGCGCGGAAGGTGAGGCCAAGCTCCACCACGGGGAAATAGACCCCCCTCGCCTCCACCCGGTGGTAGGGAAGCCCGGCCCGCTCCAGGAAGTCCACCCGGGCGGCCTCGAGGTAGACGGCGTAGACCGAGTGGTGGACCACCCCCATCTGGTCGGTCTCGGCGTAGCGGACCTTTATGCGGGTAACGCTTTCCACGGCAAGAACTCCAGCCTGGGCAGGTGGCGCAGGCGCACCCTCTTGGCCAGGGCGGCAAGAAGCCGCCTCTTTGCGTGGCGCAGGGCCTCTAGGGCCCTCTCCTCCTCCCGGAAGGCCTCCACGTAGACGGAAAGCACCCGGCCATCCGGGGAGAGGCGCACCGCCTCCACCGTGAGGAGGAAAAGCCTCGGGTCCTCGAGCTCCCCCACGGCCTCGGCCAGGGCCCGAAGGAGCCTTTCCTCGAGGTGGGCCTTCCCGTAGCTCACGTCCCCATCCTACCCCGGCCCCTGCCCCCGGTCCAAGGAGGCCACCACCTCGGCGAGCCCCCGGGCCACCTCCTCCGCCCCCTCCTCCGCCTCCACCATCACCCGGATGAGGGGCTCGGTCCCCGAGGGGCGGACGTTCACCCGGCCCCTCCCCCCCAGGCGGGCCTCGGCCTCCCGGAGGGCCTCCCCAAGCCTCGGGTCCGCCATCACCCTGGCCTTGTCGGAAACCCGCACGTTGAGGAGCACCTGGGGGTAGAGGGGAAGCGCCTCGTACCAGTCGGCGAGATCCCCGCCCAGGGCCCTTAGGGCCTTCAGGGTGAGGAGGGCGGTGAGGAGGCCGTCCCCCGTGGTGTGGTGGCGGAGGAAGATCACGTGCCCCGAGGGCTCCCCTCCCAAGGCGAGGCCCGTCTCCTTGAGCTTCTCCAGGACGTACCGGTCCCCCACCGCCGCCCGGTGGAAGGCGAGGCCCCGCTCCCTTAGGGCCACCTCGAGGCCCATGTTGCTCATCACCGTCCCCACCACGCCCTTTTCCCCAAAGGCCAAGGCGGCGAGGTAGAGGACGTGGTCCCCGTGGAAGAGGCGCCCCTTGCGGTCCACGAACTGCACCCGGTCCCCGTCCCCGTCAAAGGCCAGGCCCAGGTCCAGCCCGAGCTCCACCACGAAGCGGGCCAGGGCCTCGGGGTGGGTGGAGCCGCAGGCCCGGTTGATGTTCCTGCCGTCCGGGGTGTTGAAGAAGGCCATGACCTCGGCCCCCGCCCTCTGGAAGAGCTTGGGGCCGATGCGGTAGGTGGCCCCGTGGGCGAGGTCCAGGCCGATCTTTAGCCCCGTGAGGTCCGGAGCGTGGGCCAGGAGGAAGTCCAGGTAAAGCCGCTCCGCCTCCCGGAAGTCCCCCACGGTGCCGATCCCCCGGGTGGGGTGGTCTTCCAGGAGAAGGCGCTCTATCTCCTCCTCCGCCTCGTCGGGAAGCTTCTCCCCCGTGGGCCCGAAGAACTTGATGCCGTTGTCCTGGTAGGGGTTGTGGCTCGCCGAGATCACCGCCCCCGCCGTGGCCCTGAGGGCCTTGGTGAGGTGGGCCACCCCCGGGGTGGGGAGGACCCCCAGGTGCTCCACCCTGACCCCCTGGCTCATAAGCCCCGCCGCCAGGGCGGCCTCCAATAGGTCCGAGGACTCCCGGGTGTCCTTGGCGAGGAGGACCACGGGTTTGGCCTCCTGGGCCCGGAAATAGGCCCCCGCCGCCTGGCCGAGCTTTAGGACGAACTCCGGGGTCAAGGGGGGCTTTCCCGCCTCCCCCCGCACCCCGTCGGTGCCGAAGTAGCGCCTCACGGGGGCCACTATACCAGGGCCAGGGCCCCTGGGGCGGGTGGGGCAAGCCCTCCACCGGGGCCTAGGCCCTGATTTACTCAGTACACTGAGCAAAAATACTCAGCGTGCTGAGCAAAATCCCCCGAAAAAGGGAAAGCGCCTCCTGGCCCTGGAGGTCAAAAGCGCCCCCTCAAAGAGAACCAAGGGCCTGGAAGCCTTCACCCAGGCCTTCGGGGGGAAGGGCCTTCTCCTGGGCCCAGGGGGCATTCCCCTGGAAACCTTCCTCCGGGAAAACCCCCTGGCCTTTCTTTAAGCTTCGGAGCCAACCCCTACTCCTTGGCCGAAAGCCAGTCCTTCCCCATCCCCACCTCCACCTCCAGGGGCACGGCGAGGGGAAAGGCTCCCTCCATGACCTCCTTGGCCAGGGCGGCCACCTCCTCGGCCCGGCCTTTGGGAGCTTCCAGGAGGAGCTCGTCGTGGACCTGGAGGAGCATCCGGGCCCCCCCTTCCTTCAGGCGGGGGAAGAGCTTCACCATGGCGAGCTTCATGAGGTCGGCGGCGGTGCCCTGGACGGGCATGTTGAAGGCCATGCGCTCCGCGGCCTCCCGGACGCTCTTCACCCGGGCGTTGAGGTCGGGCACGTAGCGCCTCCTGCCGAAGAGGGTCTCCACGTAGCCCCGCTCCCTCCCCTCCTCCAGGGTCTTTTCTATCCAGGCCCGCACCTTGGGGAAGCTCTGGAAGTAGCGCTCGATGAAGGCCACCGCCTCCTCGTAGGGGATGGCAAGCTCCTGGGAGAGCCGGTGGGCGGACATGCCGTAGAGGACGCCGAAGTTCACCGTCTTGGCCGCCCGGCGCATCAGGGGGTCTACGGCCTCCGGGGGAACGCCGAACATCCAGCTTGCGGTCTGGGTGTGGATGTCCTTCCCCTCCTGGAAGACCCTGATCAGGTTCTCGTCCCCGGAGAGGTGGGCGAGGACCCGGAGCTCTATTTGGCTATAGTCCAGGGCCACCAGCACCCATCCCTCCTCGGCCACGAAGGCCCGGCGGATCCGCTGGCCCAGGGGGGTACGCACGGGGATGTTCTGCAGGTTGGGGTCGGAGCTAGAAAGCCTTCCCGTGGCCGTGGCCGTCTGGTTGAAGCGGGTGTGGAGGCGGCCCGTCCTCGGGTGGACGAGGCCCGGGAGGGGGTCCACATAGGTGTTCTTGAGCTTGGTGAGCTCCCGGTGCTGGAGGATCTTCTCCACGATGGGGTGGGCTTCCCGTAGGGCCTCCAGCACCGCGGCGCTGGTGGAGCGCTTGCCGGTCTTCTCCGTCTTGCCGATGGCGGGAAGGCCGAGCTCGTCAAAGAGGACCCGCTCCAGCTGGTCCCGGGAGTTCAGGTTAAAGGGGTGGCCCGCCAGGCGGAAGACCTCCTCCTCGAGGCGCCTTATCTCCCCCTCGAGCTCCAGGGAAAGGGCCTGCAGGTAGGCCACGTCCAGCCGTACCCCGGTGGCCTCCATGTGGGCCAGGACCCGGGAGAGGGGCTTTTCCACCTCCCGGTAGAGCCATAGGAGCTTCTCCTCGCCTTTAAGGCGCTCCAGGAGGTTTTGCTGGAGCCTTTCGGCGAGTAGGGCCCGGTGGGCGGCGTCCTCCGTCCACTCCCCCCCGTAGCGCCGCGCCACCCCCTCGGGGGTGGTGTTGGAGGGGTCCAGGAGGTAGGCGAGGAGCATGGGGTCGTCCGAAGGCGGGAGGTCCAGCCCCTCCCTCAAGGCCAAGACGGCGAGGTCCTTGGCGAGGAGGCCCCGGACCTCCTTGAGGTCCCTAAGCCCCGCCAAGGGGTCCCCTGCCCGGTGCACCCGGCCCTCCTTGCAGGCGGCCAGGGCCCGAAGCTCGGCCCACATGGGCTCGGGGCGGGAGAGGAGGAAGCCCACGAAGGCCCCCTCGGGCGGAGGCCAGGGGGCCTCCTCCAGGGGGGCGGGGGCCTCCAGGAGGCCGAACTCGTGGAGAAGGCTGCCGAACTCCAGCCTCTCCAAAAAGGCCCTAAGCCCCTCCCGGTCAGGCTCCTTGGGCCCTTGAAAGTCCACCTCCAGGGGAAGGTCGGCGCGCACCCGGGAGAGCTCCAGGGAGAGCTTTAGGTCTTCTAGGCGGGTTTGGATCTTCTCCCGGACGCTTTCCGGCTTCACCCGGTCCAGGTTCTTGAGGAGGTTTTCCAGGCTGCCCCACTCCTTGAGGAGCTTGAGGGCGGTCTTCTCCCCGATCCCCTTCACCCCGGGGAGGTTGTCGGAGGGGTCCCCCACGAGGGCGCGGAAGTCCACCCACTGCTCCGGCCTGAGGCCGTACTTCTCCCAAAGCCACTCCGGGGTGATGAGGTGGCCCTCGGGGTGGAGGACGGCGATGCGGTGGGAGACCAGCTGGTAAAGGTCCCGGTCAGCGGTGAGGATGCGCACCTCGTACCCCTCCTTTTCCGCCTTCTTGGCCAGACTCGCCAGGACGTCGTCGGCCTCGTAGCCGGGGGCCTCGAGGCGGGTGAGGCCCAGGAGGTCCACCAGCTCCTTGATGAGGGCGAGCTGCCGGGGAAAGTCCTCCGGGGCCGGGGCCCTCCCCGCCTTGTAGGCCTCGTAGGCCTGGTGGCGGAAGGAGGGGGCCTTGGCGTCAAAGACCACGAAGACGGCCTTGTACCCGTCCTCCTTCAGGGCCTTGAGGAGGCTTTTGGCGAAGCCGTAGACCGCCTGCACCGGTTCGCCCCGGCTGGTGGTGAGGCCCTTTAGGGCGAAGAAGGTGCGGTAGGCCAGGTGATGGCCGTCCACCAGAAGGACCCGGCCTTGGGGTTGGAAGAGGGGAAGAATCGCCTCCATGCTACTCCAGGGCCGCCCGCCCCCGGGTGGCGTCCAGGAGGGCTTTAAGAAAGGCTTCCCGCTCGGGCTCAGGAAGCAGGAGGGCAAAGCGCACGCCCTCCGGGGTGTAGGTCTCCTCGGCCTTTAGGGCGCGGGCCTGAAGGAGGGCGTGGACCCGCCCCACCTCGGCAAAGGGCACGAGGAAGGCAAGCCCCACCCGCTCCACCAAGGGGACCTTGGGCGCCCGCCTCAGCGCCTCCGCCGCCACGCCGCCGTAGGCCCGCACCAGCCCCCCGGCCCCGAGCTTCACCCCGCCGAAGTAGCGCACCACCAGGACCGCCACCCGGTCCAGGCCCTGGGCCTCTATGGCGTGGAGGATGGGCCTGCCCGCGGTGCCCGAGGGCTCCCCGTCGTCAAAGAAGCGGTAGAGGGGGCCGATCTTGTAGGCGTAGGGGTTGTGGGTGGCCTCGGGCTCCCGGTGGGCCTTCAGGAACTCCAGGGCCTCCTCCTCCGAGGCCACGGGGGCCGCCTTGGCGATGAAGCGGCTTTTTTGGATCTCCTCCTCGTAGACCACCTTGTCCGCCAGGGTGAGGCTCACGCTTCCCCTTCCAAGGCCCGGCGGGCCGCCTCCTCCATGCCCAAGGGGTCCGGGAGGAGGCCCGTCCAGATGCGGAAGGCCAAGGCCCCCTGCCAGGCCAGCATGGGAAGCCCGGTCTGGACCTGAAGGCCCTTTTCCTCGGCCTCCCGCAGGAACCGGGTCCAGAGGGGGCGGTAGACGAGGTCCACCGCCGCCCCTTCCTCCGGGAAGAGCTCCGCCGGGAGGGGGGTAGCTTGGGGGTCCCCCAGGCCCACCCGGGTGGCGTTCACGAGGAGCCGGGCCTCCTTCGCCTTCTCCAGGGGCACGGCCCTTAGGCCGAACTCCTCCGCCAGGGCGAGGGCCCTTTCCGGGGTGCGGTTCCAGACCCAGACCTCAAGCCCCGCTTCCTTCAGGGCGAAGGCCACGGCCCGCCCCGCACCCCCCGCCCCCAGCACCAGGGCGGGGCCCTTCAGGGGAATGCCCCCCGCCCTTAGGGCCTCGAGGAAGCCCGGGGCGTCGGTGTTGAAGCCGAAAAGCCGCCCCTCCACCTGGAGCACCGTGTTTACCGCCCCGATCCTTTGGGCCTCGGGGGAGACCCAGTCCAGGTGCGCCAGGGCCGCCTCCTTCAGGGGGAGGGTGAGGTTGACCCCCCGGAAGGCCCGGCGCACCTCCTCTAGGCGCTCTGGAAGGGCCTCCAGGGGGGTCTCCAGGGTCTCGTAGCTTCCCTGAAGCCCCAGGCTTTCCAGGGCGAAGGCGTGCATGGCCGGGGAAAAGGAGTGGGCCACGGGGTGGCCCAGGACGGCGAAGCGCAGCATCCTCCTAAGGATAAGCGCCAGCGTCTGGGTTCTGCACCAGGGAGGCCTTTACCTAACTCCTTTTGGGGCCCCCACCGCGGGGGGGTACTTAGCGTGGCCCAGGGCACCCAAGGCCCGGGAAAACCTATAGAATGGGGACGGTGAAAAGGCTTTTGGCCCTCGCCTTCCTCCTTCCCCTGGCCCTGGGGAAGACCTTTCTCATCCCCATCCAGGGGGAGATAGACCCCGCCTTGGCGGTCTTCGTGGAGCAGGCCCTCGCCCGGGCGGAACGGGAAGGGGCCAGCGGCGTGGCCTTCCTCATCGACACCCCCGGGGGACGGGTGGACGCCGCCATCCGCATCTCCGACCGCATCCTCCAAACCCCCCTCCCCACCCTGGCCGTGGTGCAAAACGCCTTCTCGGCCGGGGCCCTCATCGCCCTTTCCTGCAGGCAGATCGCCATGCTCCCGGGCTCGGAGATCGGGGCCGCCCTCCCCGTGGTGGCCCTGCCCCTCCAGGAGCCCCAGGCCGCGGACCAAAAGGTGATCTCCGCCCTCAAGGGGAAGTTCCGGGCCGTGGCCGAGGCAAGGGGAAGGCCCGTGGAGCTCGCCGAGGCCATGGTGGACCCGAGCCTCGAGGTCCCGGGGCTATCCGCCAAGGGGGAGCCCCTGACCCTTTCCGCCGACAAGGCGGTGGAGCTGAAGGTGGCGGACTCCAAGGCGGGAAGCCTCCCCGAGGCCCTGCGGCAGGCGGGCTTCGCCCCGGAGACCATCCGCCTCGAGCCCGGCCCCCGGGTCCAGGTGGCCCGCTTCCTCACCAGCTCCGCCGTGGCCGGGCTCCTCCTCGCCTTGGGGCTTCTTTTCCTCCTCCTGGAGCTCTTCACCCCGGGCTTTGGGGTCATGGGGGCCTTGGGCCTGGCCTTCCTCGCCCTTTACTTCGCCGGGGGGTGGCTTGCGGGGCTTTCCGGGGCCTTTGAACTCCTCCTCTTCTTCTTAGGGGTGGGGCTTCTGTTGGCCGAGGCCTTCCTCTTCCCGGGCTTCGGCATCGCCGGGGCCTTGGGCGTGGGGAGCATCCTGGCCTCGGTCTACTTCACCTTCGGGGAAAACGCCCTCCTGGTGATGGCCATCGCCGTGATCGCCCTGGGCCTGGGCCTCCTCGTGGTCTTCCGCTACCTGCCGAGGACCAGGCCCGCCCGGGCCTTGGTGCTGGAAAGCGCCATCGAGGCCCACGCCACCCTGGAGGAGGTGGAGGTGGGCATGGTGGGCACCGCCCTCACGGACCTGAGGCCGGGAGGGGTGGCCCGCTTCGGGGCCAAGCGCGTGGACGTGGTGGCCAACCGGGGCTTCATCCCCAAGGGCACCGCCATCCGGGTGGTGGAGGTGCGGGGGCCCACGGTGGTGGTGGAACCTGTGGAGGCGTGATATGGAAGGACTTGGCGTGCTCTTTCTGGCCTTTGTCGTTCTCGTCCTGGTTTTCCTCTTCTTCAGCTTTATCCCGGTAGGGCTTTGGATCTCCGCCTGGGCGGCCGGGGTCAGGGTCCCCCTCCTCACCCTGGTGGCCATGCGCTTAAGGCGCGTCCCCCCGGCCAAGATCATCTACCCCCTCATCAAGGCCACCAAGGCGGGGCTGGACGTGAGGTTGGACCGCCTCGAGGCCCACTACCTGGCCGGGGGCAACGTGGACCGGGTGGTGGACGCCCTCATCGCCGCCGACAAGGCGGGGATCAAGCTCACCTTCGACCGGGCGGCGGCCATAGACCTGGCGGGCCGGGACGTCCTGGAGGCGGTGCGGGTCAGCGTGAACCCCAAGGTGATCCAGACCCCCATGGTGGCCGCCGTGGCCAAGGACGGGATCCAGCTCCTCGCCACCGCCCGGGTCACGGTGCGGGCCAACATCGACCGCCTGGTGGGCGGGGCGGGGGAGGAGACCATCATCGCCCGGGTGGGGGAAGGCATCGTCACCACCATCGGCAGCGCCAACTCCCACAAGGAGGTCCTGGAAAACCCCGACCGCATCTCCAAGACCGTGCTGGAGAAGGGGCTGGACGCGGGCACCGCCTTTGAGATCCTCTCCGTGGACATCGCCGACGTGGACGTGGGCAAGAACATCGGTGCCCAGCTCCAGATCGACCAGGCGGAGGCGGACAAGAAGATCGCCCAGGCCAAGGCCGAGGAGCGCCGAGCCATGGCGGTGGCCGCCGAGCAGGAGAACCGGGCCCTGGTGGAGGCCATGCGGGCCAAGCTGGTGGAGGCCCAGGCCCAGGTGCCCCTGGCCCTGGCCGAGGCCTTGAGGAAGGGGAACCTGGGGGTCATGGACTACTACCGCCTGAAAAACATCGAGGCCGACACCGACATGCGGGAGTCCATCAGCCGGGCGGCCAAGCCCGAGGGTGAGGAATGAGCCTGGACGACCTCTTAGGCCTCCTTTTCCTCCTCTTCTTCGTGGTGCTGCCCGCCCTCCAGGGCCTCTCCCGCCGGGGGGCTCCTCCCACCCCCCCGGGTTTCCCCGAGGACCTGCCCCCTCCCAAACCCCAACCCCGGCCCAAGGCCCGGCCCAAGCCCCCGCCCCCTCCCCTCGAGCCCCGACGGGAAGAGGGAGGGAGCCTCGAGGGCCTCCCCTCCCCTGAACGCACCCCCTTGGAGGTCCGCTTCCGCGAGGAGGCCCCCGAGGAAGCCCCCAGGGCCAAAGGGGCGAGGAGGCTTCTGACCACCGACCGCCAAAGCCTGCTCAAAGGGGTGATATGGCACGAGATCCTGAAGAAGCCCAAAGGGTGGTGATCCCCCTGAGGTCCGAGGAGGCCCTGGCCTTCCTGGGCCAGGCCGACCGGAACCTGAAGAAGCTCCGGGCCCTCCTCAAGGAGGCCTTCGGCGACCGCCTGAGGCTCGTGGCCCGGGGGGAGGCGGTGGAGCTTCTGGGGGACCAGGAAGCGGTGGGAAAGGCGGAAAGGGCCCTCCGGGACCTCCTGGCCCTCCTGCGGCAAGGGGCGGAGCTGGACGAGCCCACCCTGGAGCAGGCGGTGGCCCTGGCCCTGGAAGGGGAAGGGCTTTACCAGGCCACCACCCCCCAGGCCGAGCTCTCCCTCCCCGGCCGCCTCCGCCCCAAGACCCCGGGGCAGAGGCGCTACGTGGAGGCCATCGCCCGGCACGACATCACCTTCGGCATCGGCCCCGCCGGGACGGGCAAGACCTACCTGGCCGTGGCCATGGCGGTGAGCCACCTCAGGGCCCGCAAGGTGAAGCGCATCGTCCTCACCCGGCCCGCCGTGGAAGCCGGGGAGAAGCTGGGCTTCCTCCCCGGGGACATCCAGGCCAAGGTGGACCCCTACCTCAGGCCCCTCTACGACGCCCTCTTCGACATGATCGATGCCGAGCGGTTTGAGCAGTACCTTCAATCTGGAATCATTGAGGTGGCGCCCTTGGCCTTCATGCGGGGCAGGGCCCAGCCCGTGGACACGCCGGTGCTCACCCCCGAAGGCTTCCGCCCCATCGGGAGCCTTCAGCCGGGGGACTGGGTGGTGGGGGCCTATGGCGTACCGGTGATGGTGGTGGCCGTCCACCCCCAAGGGGTCAAGCCCATCTACCGGGTCCGCTTTAGCGACGGCGTGGAAACCCGGGCCACGGCCGACCACCTTTGGGCCGTCCTCACCCCTTGGGACCGGAGGCGAAGGCGCCCTCCCCGCCTAGTGACCACAGAGGAGATGCGGGATAACCTCCGCCTGCACCACCAGCACCGCTACGAGATCCCCTTGCTCCAGGCCCCCGTGGAGTTTCCCCGGCGCCCCGTTCCCTTGGACCCCTACGCTTTGGGACTCCTCCTTGGGGATGGGTGCCTTACGGGCAGCAGCACGCCGAGCTTCTCCACCGGCGACCCCGAGCTTAAGGAAGCCCTCGCCGCCCGGCTTCAGGGGGTGAGGGTGGTCTCCAAGGGCGGTGTGGACTACGCCTTGACCCTGGGTTTCAAGGGAGGGAAAAACCTCAACCCGGTGAGCGCCGCCCTCCAGGCCTTAGGCCTCTGGGGAACGCGCTCCGGCGAGCGCTTCGTGCCGGAAGCGTACCTCTGGAACGCGTGGGACGTGCGGTTGGCCGTGCTCCAAGGGCTTTTGGACGCCGACGGCAGCGTTCATGTCCAGGCGGGGCGGAGGGCGCGGGTCCAGCTCTCCACCTCCTCCCCCCGCCTGGCCCAGGACGTGGCCTTCCTGGTCCGCTCCTTGGGCGGCGTGGCGTACCACCGGGTGCGGCCGCAACACCGCCTGCGCCCAGGCTTAGCCCGCGGCCGGGCCGTGCCCCACCGGGCCGACAGCCACGTCCTGGACATCCGCCTTCCCCCGGGCCTTTCCCCCTTCCGCTTGGCCCGGAAGGCGGCGGTCTACGAGCAAGCGGGAGGAATACGTCCCATGCGCTTCGTGGAGGCCATTGAGCCCGCCGGGGAAGCGGAGGCGGCGTGCATCACGGTGGCCAGCCCCGACGGCCTCTACGTGACCGAGGACTTCATCCTTACCCACAACACCCTCAACGACGCCTTCATCATCCTGGACGAGGCCCAGAACACCACCCCCGAGCAGATGAAGATGTTCCTCACCCGCATGGGCTTCTCCTCCAAGATGGTCATCACCGGGGACGTGACCCAGATCGACCTGCCCAAGCAGCAAAAGTCGGGCCTCGTGGAGGCCACCCGCATCCTCAAGGGCATCGAGGGCATCGCCTTCGTCTACTTCAAGGAGTCCGACGTGGTGCGCCACCCCCTGGTGGCCCGCATCATCAAGGCCTACGAGGAGGCCGAGCGTGGTGGAGATCGTGGCCAACAAAAGGCCCCCGAGGGGGCTTAGGCCGAGGCTTCGCCGGGCCCTAGAGGGGCTCATGGGGGAGCTCGGGGTGGGGGACAAGGCGGTCACGGTGATCCTCACCGGGGACCGCCGCCTCCGGGCCCTCAAGCGGGCGTGGTGGGGGGAGGATGCGGCCACGGACGTCCTCTCTTTCCCCCACTACGAGCCCGGGGACCCCTTCGTGCCCCCCCACCTGGGGGACATCTGGATCAGCCTGGACACCGCCAGGAGGCAGGCGGAGGCCCGGGGGGCCTCCCTGGAGGAGGAGGTGCTGGTCCTAGCCGCCCACGGCCTCTGGCATCTCCTCGGGCACGACCACCAGAAGGAGGAGGATTGGGAGGGGTTCCGCCGCGTCCAAGAGAGGATCCTCGCCCTCTAAAGGGGGTCTTCCGCTCCTTCGCCTTCGCCTGGGAGGGCCTGGCCTACGCCTGGCGGGTCCAGCGGAACTTCCGCATAGAGGTCCTCCTGGGGGTTTTGGCCCTGGGGCTCGCCCTGTGGCTTGGGGTGGACCTGGCCCCCATCCTCGTCCTCGCCGCCTTGGTCCTCTCCCTGGAGCTTGTGAACACCGCCCTCGAGGCCCTCACCGACCTGGCAAGCCCCATTTACCACCCCCTGGCCAAGCGGGCCAAGGACACCGCCGCGGCGGCGGTGTTGGTGGCCAGCTTCCTGGCCTTCCTCCTGGGCCTATACCTCTTCCTCCCCCCCCTTCTCGCTCGGTTTGGACTAAGCTAGGGGCATGGACCACGAAGAGCGGGAGATGATCCTGGAGCTCTTTCCAGGCACCTCCCCTGACCTCCTCCCCTTAGGGGAGATTCTCTACTACCGGGACGAGGAGGGCCGGGTGGTGATCGTGGAGAAGGGCCCCCCCGAGCTCCGCCTGGCCCTCGAGCCCCTCCCCGGGCACGTGGGGGGGCCCCAGGTGTGCGAGGCCTGCCGCCGCCACCTCTCGGGGAGCGCCCTGGGCTTTTTCCGCCACCCCGTGGGGGGCAGGGAGACCCACCTGCGCTACCTGGTCCTCTGCCAGGACACCGAGGCCTGCGCCAGCCGGGCGGAGCCCGAGCGTTTGAGGGAAATCCTCCTTCGGGGTATACTCACCTGAGAAAGGGGCCCTTGGGCCAAGGAGGTCGGCAGGAGGCCGGCCTCCATGACTTACGAGGTGAGCTATGGCGCGCGAGGTAAAGCTGACCAAGGCCGGCTACGAGCGGCTCATGCAACAGCTGGAGCTGGAAAGGAAGCGCCTCCAGGAGGCCACCCAGATCCTGCAGGAGCTCATGGAGTCCTCCGACGACTACGACGACTCGGGGCTGGAAGCGGCCAAGCAGGAGAAGGCCCGCATTGAGGCCCGGATCGACTCCCTGGAGGACGTCCTCTCCCGGGCGGTGATCCTGGAGGAAACCGCAGGGGAGGTCATCGGCCTGGGCTCGGTGGTGGAGCTGGAGGACCCCGCCACCGGGGAGCGCCTTTCCGTGCAGGTGGTCTCCCCTGCCGAGGCCAGCGTCCTGGAGACCCCCATGAAGATCTCCGACGCCTCCCCCATGGGCCGGGCCCTCCTGGGCCACCGGGTGGGCGACGTCCTTTCCTTGGAAACGCCCAAGGGCAAGAAGGAGTTCCGCGTGGTGGCGGTCCACGGCTAAGATGAACGAGCAGACGCGCCAACGCCTCCTGAACCTGGAAGCCCTGGTGGAGGCGGGCTTCCCCCCCTACCCCTACCGCTTCCCCAAGACCCATCACGCCCAGGAGATCCTGAAGGCCAAGGAAGGGGCCTCCCCCGAGCAGGAGTGGCCCGAAAGGGTGGCCCTGGCGGGGCGCCTCCTGGCCCTGAGGCGCATGGGCAAGGTCACCTTCGCCCACCTCCTGGACGAGACGGGGCGGATCCAGCTCTACTTCCAGAAGGACCTCACCCCCCACTACGAGCTCCTCAAGAAGCTGGACGTGGGGGACATCCTGGGGGTGGAGGGGACGCTCTTCACCACCAAGACCGGGGAGGTCACGGTGAAGGTCCTCTCCTGGACCCCCCTGGTGAAGGCCCTCCACCCCCTCCCGGACAAGTGGCACGGCCTCAAGGACAAGGAGGTCCGCTACCGCCAGCGCTACCTGGACCTCATCGTCAACCCCGAGGTGCGGGAGGTCTTCCGCAGGCGCTCGGCCATCGTCCGCTACATCCGGCGCTTCTTTGAGGAGAAGGGCTTCTTGGAGGTGGAGACCCCCGTCCTCCAGGCCACCACCGGCGGGGCGGAGGCCAGGCCCTTCAAGACCTACCACCACGCCCTGGACGACGAGTTCTTCCTGCGCATTTCCTTGGAGCTCTACCTCAAGCGCCTTCTGGTGGGAGGGTACGAGAAGGTTTACGAGATCGGCCGGGTCTTCCGCAACGAGGGCATAGACCACAACCACAACCCCGAGTTCACCATGCTGGAGGCCTACTGGGCCTACGCCGACTACCAGGACATGGCCCTTTTGGTGGAGGAGCTCCTCTCCGGCCTGGTCCACCACCTTTTCGGAAGCTACGAGGTTCCCTACCAGGGGCGGGTGCTGAACTTCAAGCCGCCCTTCAAGCGCCTCTCCTTCGTGGAGGTCCTCAAGGAGAAGGCGGGCCTCCCCTTTGACCCCCTGGACCTGGAGCGCCTTAGGCTTTGGGCCGACGCCCACCACCCTGAGCTCGCCCAGGTGCCGAGCTACAAGCTTTTGGACAAGCTCTTCGGGATCTACGTGGAGCCGGAGCTTCAGGACCCCACCTTTGTCTTTGACTTCCCCCTGGCCATCAGCCCCCTGGCCAAACGGCACCGGGAGAAGCCCGGGCTCACCGAGCGCTGGGACCTCTTCGCCGGGGGGATGGAGCTCGCCCCCGCCTATTCCGAGCTCAACGACCCCCTGGACCAAAGGGAGCGCTTCCTGGAGCAGGCCAGGCGCCGCAAGGAAGGGGACGAGGAAGCCCCCGAGCCCGACGAGGACTTCCTCCTGGCCCTGGAGCTCGGCATGCCCCCGGCGGCGGGCCTGGGGCTTGGGATAGACCGCCTCACCATGCTCCTCACCGACCAGCCCTCTCTAAGGGACGTCCTCCTCTTCCCCCTAATGAAGCCCAGGAAAGGGCAGGAGGAGCTCGAGTAAGCCGGGAAGGAAGGTCATCGTGAATCCCTCGCCCAAGCTCAGGCGTGGAGGCCTTTTTGACCGGGGCCCCCATGCTAAGTGCCTGCGCCTCGGCTTCGCAACGCAGAATACCCGAAATAGGGCCAGGAGAGGGCTCTTTTGGGGCCCCCGCCGCGGCTTTCGCCGCGGCGGGGTACTTAGCTTGGGCCCGCATGGGGTGGTATGAGTGGCCGAGCGCAGCGCCCGCCTTAGCCTTCTGGTGGCCCTTTTGGTCCTGGGCCTGAAGGTCCTGGCCTACCTCCTCACGGGGTCGGTGGCCCTCCTCTCCGACGCCCTGGAGTCCATCGTCAACGTGGCCGCCGCCCTTTTGGCCCTCTTCGCCATCCGCCTGGCCCACAAGCCCCCGGACGCCACCCACCCCTTTGGCCACACCAAAGCGGAGTACTTCTCGGCGGTTTTGGAAGGGGTGCTGGTGGTCCTGGCCGCCCTCCTCATCGCCCGGGAGGCCCTGCCCCGCCTTTTCCGGCCGGTGCCCCTCGAGGGCTTGGGCCCGGGGCTTTTGGTGAGCCTCCTGGCCTCCGGGGCCAACGGCCTCCTGGCCTACCACCTCATCCAAGGGGGGCGGCTCCACCGGTCCCCGGCCCTGGTGGCGGACGGCTACCACGTCCTTTCCGACGTCCTCACCTCGGTGGGGGTCCTCCTGGGGGTGGGCCTGGCCGGGCTCACGGGGTTTTGGGTCCTGGACCCCCTTCTGGCCCTCCTGGTGGCGGGGAACATCCTCCTCATGGGCTTCCGCCTGGTCCGGGACTCGGTGGGGGGGCTGATGGACGCCGGCCTTTCCCCGGAGGAGGTGGCCCGCATCCAGGAGGTGATCGCCCGGGAGCTTGGGGGAAAGGCCCTGGAGGTCCACGACCTCAAGACCCGCAAAGCCGGCCACCGGGCCTTCTTGGAGTTCCACCTGGTGGTGCCCGGGGCAACCTCCGTGGCCGAGGCCCACCGCCTTTGCGACCGGCTGGAAAGGGCCCTGGAAGAGGAAATCCCCGGGCTCAGCGTCACCATTCACGTGGAGCCGGAAAGCGAGCGCCAGGCGTAAACCCCGCCGGAGGGCCTGCCGGGACCTCATCCCGGCATGGCATGACGCTCTTTTCCCCACCGGCGAAAAAGCGTACACTGAGGGGCAAAGGAGGGCCCATGCGCAAGAAACACGACTGGCTCAGGGAAACCTACCAAAAGAGCCTGGAGAAGATGCCGGAGAGGCCCGTGGCCCACCGCACCCTCTCCAATATCGCCCCCGAGCCCCTCTACACCCCGGAGGACATCGGCGTTCTGGACCCGGAGTACGAGGAGAAGCGGGGCTTCCCCGGGGAGTTCCCCTACACCCGGGGGGTCTACGGCTCCATGTACCGGTCCAAGCTCTGGACCATGCGCATGTTCGCCGGCTTCGGCACCGCCGAGCAGACGAACGAGCGCTTCAAGAAGCTCCTAAAGGCGGGGCAGACGGGCCTCAGCGTGGCCTTTGACCTCCCCACCCTCATGGGCTACGACTCCGACCACCCCCTCTCCAAGGGGGAGGTGGGGAAGTGCGGGGTGGCGGTCTCTAGCCTCGCCGACATGGAGATCCTCTTTGAAGGGATCAACCTCGAGCAGGTCACCACCTCCATGACCATCAACAGCCCCGCCAACGCCATCTGGGCCATGTACCTGGCGGTGGCCAAGAAGCGGGGCTACGACTGGAAGAAGCTCGGGGGCACGATCCAAAACGACATCCTCAAGGAGTTCATCGCCCAGAAGGAGTTCATCTTCCCCCCCGAGCCCAGCGTGAAGCTGGTGATAGACACCTTTGAGTGGGGGCCCAAGAACGTCCCCAAGTGGAACTTCATCTCCGTCTCCGGCTACCACATCCGGGAGGCGGGCTCCACGGCGGTCCAGGAGCTCGCCTGGACCCTGGCGGACGGCTTTGAGTACGTGGAGGCCGCCCTCAAGCGGGGCCTGGACATTGACGAGTTCGCCCCCCGGATCAGCTTCTTCTTTGACGTCCACAACGACTTCTTTGAGGAGATCGCCAAGTTCCGCGCGGCCCGGCGCATCTGGGCCAAGGAGATGCGCTACCGCTACAAAGCCAAGAACCCCCAGAGCTGGATGCTCCGCACCCACGCCCAGACCGCCGGGGTCTCCCTCACCGCGCAGCAGCCCCTGAACAACATCGCCCGGGTGGCCATCCAGGCCCTGGCGGCGGTCCTCGGCGGCACGAACAGCCTCCACACCGACGCCTACGACGAGGCCCTGGCCCTGCCCACGGAGGAGAGCGCCACCATCGCCCTCCGCACCCAGCAGATCATCGCCTACGAGACCGGGGTCACCCACACCATTGACCCCCTGGCGGGGAGCTACTACGTGGAGTGGCTCACCGACGAGATGGAGCGGCAGGCCATGGAGATCATTGAGGAGATCCGCCGCATGGGGGGCGTGGTGCGGGCCATTGAGGAGGGGTACTTCCTCCGGGAGCTCGCCGAGGCCAGCTACCGCTACCAGCAGGAGGTGGAGCGCAAGGAGCGGATCATCGTGGGGGTGAACGCCTTCACCGACGAGATCCCCCTGAAGGTGCCCATCCAGCTCGTGGACCCCGAGGTGGAAAGGGTCCAGGCGGAGCGCCTCGCCCGGGTGCGGCGGGAACGCGACCCCAAGCGGGTGGAGGAGGCCCTAGATGGCCTTAGGCGGGCCGCGGTGGAGGGGCAGAACACCATGCCCCACTTCGTGGAGTGCGCCCTGGCCTACTGCACCCTGGGGGAGATGATGGACGTGCTTCGGGAGGTCTACGGCACCTACCAGGAGCCGGCCTACGTGTAGGAGGGGTAAGATGCAGGGCGTGGATCGGCGCATACGCGTGCTCATCGCCAAGCCGGGCCTGGACGGGCACGACCGCGGGGCCAAGGTGGTGGCCCGGGCCCTGAGGGACGCGGGGATGGAGGTGATCTACACCGGGCTCCGCCAGACCCCGGAGATGATCGTCTCCGCCGCCATCCAGGAGGACGTGGACGCCATCGGCCTCTCCATCCTCTCCGGGGCCCACATGCACTACTTCCGCGAGGTGAAGCGGCTTCTGGAGGAAGAGGGGGCCTCGGACATCCTCCTCTTCGGCGGGGGGATCATCCCCGACGAGGACGTGCCCAAGCTGAAGGCGCTGGGGGTGGCCGCCGTCTTCGGCCCCGGGACCAGCACCCAGGAGATCGTGGACTTCCTGAGGCAGGCGGTGCCGGAGCGCTGGAAGGCCCAGGGGCTCGCATGAAGGCCATCCAGCTCTACTACCCCCCGGAGTGGGCCCACTGCTACGGGTGCGGCTACCTGAACGCCCACGGCCTCCACATCCAGACCTACTGGCACCCCGAGAGGGGGCAGAGCGAGACCCGCTTCACCCCCTTGCCCCACCACACCGCCATCCCCGGCTTCGTCTACGGGGGGCTTCTCGCCTCCCTGGTGGACTGCCACTCCACCGCCACCGCGGCCGCGGCCAAGGCCCAGGCGGAGGGCCTTTCCCTGGAAGAAACCCCCTTGCGCTTCGTCACCGCCAGCCTCAAGGTGGACTTCCTCAAGCCCACGCCCCTGGGACCGGAACTCCTCCTCCTGGGCCGGGCCCAGGAGGTGAAGGGGAAAAAGGTGGTGGTGGAGACCGAGCTCTACGCCGAAGGGGTCCTCACGGTGCGGGGGGAGGCGGTTCTCGTTCAGATCGGGGAGGGGTTCGGTCGGCAAGGAGGCGCTCCAGGCCCCGGATGAGGGCCTCCAGCTTGTCCGCCTGGGGAGAGGCGTGGAGGACCAGCTCCAGCCAGGCCTCCTCGAGGATCTGCCGCACCTCCGAAAGCCTCGCCGGGTCCCAGGCCCGCCCCAGGAGGGCCGCCCTAACCTCCTGGGCTAGGCGGCGGTTTTCCTCCTCGAGCCTTTGCAGGTAGTAGCGGAGGCGCAAGATCTCCGAGGAGGCCCGGTCAAGCTTCTCCCTTAGCTCGGCGATCTTGCGGTTTTCCTCCTCCCGCTTGGCCACGAGCGGGGCCATGCGGCGTTCCAGCTCGTCGTCCTAGTTGAGCATGGGAGCAGTCTAGACCCCTTTACCGGGAAGTAGAGTGGGGAATGAACATGGGAAGCCTTAGAACTCAAAGAAGGCCGGCACGAACTCGTACCCCTCCCCCGCCCGCCGGATGTGGCCCAGGGCGGGCCAGGGGAAGTGGTAGGCGGTGACGAGGCTTTTCTCCTCGGCCACCTTTTGGAAGAGCCGGGCCCGGGTGCGCACCACCTGCTCCTTGTCCATGTCAAAGCCCAGGTAAGCCTGGGGGAAGCGCAGGGAAAGGATGTGGTGCCCGGCGGCGTCCCCAAAGAGGAAGAGCCTCTTGCCCTGGGAGAGGACCTCGAGGCTCATGTGCCCCGGGGTGTGCCCGAAGGAGGCCACCGCCCGCACCCCGGGGAGGACCTCCTCCCCGTCCTTCACGGGGCGGATGCGCTCTTTCAGGGGCACCAGGGCCCGGGAAACCGCCTGGGTGGGGTTTTTGAGCCAGTAGTCCAGGTCCACCTCCCCCATGAGGTGGACCGCCTTGCTAAAAACCGGCCTCCCTCCCTCGTCCACCAGGCCCCCGATGTGGTCCGGGTGGCCGTGGGTGAGGAAGACGTGGGTGATGTCCTCGGGGGTGTAGCCGGCGAGCTCCAGGTGGGCAAGAAGCCTCCCCCCCGAGGCCCCTCCCCTTCCCGTATCCACCAGAAGCCGCGCCTCCCCCAGGTCCAGGAGGACGGGGTTGAAGTTGTTGCGGGTGGCCGCGGGGTCCAGGAAGTTTTCCACAAGGGCCTGGCGGAAGGCCTCCTGGAGCTCGGGGTTGGCCCCAAAGTTGGGGAGGAGGGGCCCCGGGGCCGACTGGCCGTCGGAAAGAACGACGGCGGTGACCTCCCCCACCTTGAAGCGGTAGAACCCACCCCCGTTCACCCCCCTGGGAACGCCCCTCTGGCCCAGGCCGGGGGCAAAGGCGCTCAAAGCCCAAAGAAGCCCGGTACCCTGGATAAACCGCCTGCGGTCCATAGCAACCCCCTTGGAAAGTCAGGTTAGCCCAAGGGGCCCTCCCCCATTGTGCTCTGGTTCCGCCGGGCCTCGAGGGCCCGCTCGGCCAGGAAAAGGAGGAGGGCGAGGCCCAGGAGGTAGGGCCTCAGGGGAAGGGCCGCCCGGGCCCCTTGCGGGAGCTCCTCCGGGCCCAGGAGCCTGCCTTCGCTCCCCTCGGCCAAGGCCCTGAGAAGGGCCTTCCCGTCCCGGGGCGTCCACTCCCCGGGAAGGGGAAGGGTGAGGGGGAGGCGGCGCTCCCCGTCCAGGAGAACCCCCGCCTCCTCGAGGCGGAACTCGTACCGCAGGGGCCCCACGGGCACCGGGGGCACCTCCTTTCCCCCGGCCAGCACCGAGGGGCGCTCCAGCCGCCCCAGGAGGACCACCCGCACCCCCCCCTCCTCGGGGTAGGCGTAAAGGGCCAGGCCCTGCCGGGCCCCCACGAGCCAGCGGGCAAGCCCCCCGAGGAAGGCCGAGGCCTCGGGGAAGTCCCGCCAGGAGCGGGAGAGGTCCGTGGCCAAGGCCGCCACCCTCCCCTCCCCCCGCTCCCCGATGGCGAGGACGGCCCGCTCGCCGCTAAGGAGGAGGACCTCGGCCCAAGGCTCGGCCCGCGCCGGGAGGAGGACGGAAAGGGGGGGGAAGCGGAAGCCCTCCGTGAGGGGGTGGGGCCGGGCCTCCAGGGGAAACCGCCCCTCCAAGCCCTCCCCCCGGAAGACCTCCTGCCCCTCCCGCAGGAAGAGGCGGGGGAGTTCCCTGGGGGAAGAGGCCCGGTAAAACCGCCCCCCTCCCCTCCGGGCGAGCTCCTCCAAGAAGGGGGCGTCGGCGTCGGGGCCCAGGGCCAGGGCGCTCACCTCCACCCCGGAGGCCTGGGCCAGGTCCAGGATGGGCCCCTTGGCGTCGGCGATGAGGCCGTCGGTGAGGACCAGGACCGCCTTCCGCTCCCCCGGCACCCCCTTTAGGAGGCGCACCGCCTCCCGGAAGGCCCCCCCGAGGACCGTCCCGCCCCCCGCCCTTAGGGAGAGGAGGAGGCTTGCCGCCTCCTTCTTGGCCTGGGCGGTCATGGGCCTTGGGGGAAAGAGGACCCGGTGGCTCGAGGAGAAGACCACCACCCCCAGGCGGTCCTCGGGGGCGGCGCTTTCCACCAGGGCCAAGGCCCCGGCCACCGCCATGGAAAGCTTCTCCCCCTCCATGCTCCCCGAGACGTCCAGGACCAGGACCAAGGCCGCCCCCTCCCGGCCCAAAGGCTTCAGGGGAAGCTCCTCGGGGAGCGCCCGGTCCCACCCCCCGAAGAAGAGGCCCTTGGGGGTGGCGGTGAAGAGGAGGCCACCTCCTTGGCGGAGGAAGCCCCTTAGGGCCTCGGGGGCGCCCTCGGGAAGGTCCAAAACCCCCACGCCCACCACCACCAGGTCCGCCTCCAGGGGAAGCCTGAAGCCCTCCTCCACCTGGAAGCCCTGGGCCTCGAGGTAGCGGGCCGTGGCCGGGTCGCCCAGCACCAGGGCCTTCGCCCGGTCGGCGGGGGCCACCTCCACCTCCGCCTCGCTCCTTCCCCAAGGACCTTCCGCCACCGCCCGCACCGCCGCCTTCTCCGTGAGGGGGAAGGTGTAGACGAGGGCCTTCCTCCCCTCCACCCTCAAAGCCCGTTCTAGGACCCCCCCAGGCCCTTCCACCCGAAGCCTGGCCTCCGCGGGCACGGGGGCTTCCAGCACCACCCCCATCCCCACCGTCTCCCCGTAGAGGGGGTAGGCCGGGGGGACGAGCCGCACCGCCACGTAAGGCCTTGGAGGGACGTAAAGGGCGTCCAGGGGAAAGGGCGGAGGGATAGGCTCCAAAAGCCCGTCGGAGACCAGGACCGCCCGGCTTGGCCGGTGGCGGAGCGCCTCCTTGTAGGCCTCCCGGAGGTCCGTCCCCTCCCCGAGGTCCAGCCTTCTCGCCGTGGGCGAGGGCAGGGTGGCAGCCCGCTCGGCGAAGGCCACGTAGACCCCGTCCTTGGGAAGCCTCGAGGCCAAGGCGAAGACCGCCTCCCGGGCCGAGGGGGAGTAGTCCAGGAGGTAGACCACCCGGCCCGGCAAAGGCCATCTGGGGTCCAGAAAGGCGAGGAAGAGGAGCAGGAGGAGGGCGGCCCTCAGAAGCCCGAGGCGCTGGGGCATGCCCCCATGCTAAGGGCCCGCACGTCGTTTTCGCGACATAGGACGCCCGAAACAGGGTGAGGAGAAGGCTCTTTTGGGGCCCCCGCCGCGGCGAAAGCCGCGGTGGGGTACTCAGTCCATCCAGTGCCCGAGCTTCTCCTTCTTGGCCTGGAGGTAGCGCTCGTTGTGGGGGTTGTCCCCGGCCCTAAGGGGGATGCGCTCCACGATCTCTATGCCGAAGCCGGAGAGGGCCCGGACCTTGCGCGGGTTGTTGGTGAGGAGGCGCATCTTCCGCACCCCGAGGTCGTAGAGGATCTGGGCCCCCACCCCGTAGTCCCGGAGGTCCGGGGGGAACCCCAGGGCCAGGTTGGCCTCCACCGTGTCCAGCCCCTGGTCCTGGAGGTGGTAGGCCTTGATCTTGTTCACGAGGCCGATCCCCCGCCCCTCCTGCCTCAGGTAGACCAGGACCCCCTTCCCCTCCTCGGCGATCCTCTGCAGGGCCAGGTCCCGCTGGAAGCCGCAGTCGCACCGCAGGGAGTGGAGGGCGTCCCCGGTGAGGCACTCGGAGTGCATGCGCACGAGGACGGGCTCCTCGGGGTCCCAGCTTCCCATGACCAAGGCGGCGTGCTCCTCCCCCGTGAGGGTATCCCGGTAGCCCAGGATGCGGAACTCCCCGAAGCGGGTGGGAAGGAGGGCCTCCGCCTCGCGCCTCACGTAGAGGTCCCCCTTCTCCAGGCGGTAGCGGATGAGGTCGGCGATGGTGCCCACCCTGAGGCCGTGCCTTCGGGCGAAGGCCAGGAGGTCCGGCAGGCGGGCCATGGTGCCGTCCTCCTTGAGGATCTCGATGAGGCTCCCCACCGGGGTGAGGCCGGCGAGGCGCAACAGGTCCACCGTGGCCTCGGTGTGCCCGGCGCGGCGCAAGACCCCGCCCGGCCTGGCCACCAGGGGGAAGACGTGCCCCGGGCGGCGGAAGTCCTGGGCCGTGGCCTCGGGGTCGGCGAGGAGCCTGATGGTGGCCGCCCGCTCAAAGGCGCTGATCCCCGTGGTGGTGCCCCGGGCGTCCACGCTCACGGTGAAGCGGGTCCCCTGGGGGTCCTGGTTCCTTTCCACCATGAGGGGGAGGTCCAGGGCCCTGGCCCTTTCCTCCGTGAGGGCCACGCAGAGGAGGCCCCGGCACTCCTTGAGCATGAAGTTCACCCACTCCGGGGTCACGTGCTCCGCCGCCATGATGAGGTCGCCCTCGTTCTCCCGGTCCTCGTCGTCCACCAGGATCACGGGGCGGCCCGCCCTTAGCTCCTCCAGAAGTTCCTTGACGCTGGCGATCCCTTCCATCACGCTCTCCCAAGAAGCCTGACCACGTAACGGGCGATGAGGTCCACCTCGAGGTTCACCCCGTCCCCCACCCGAAGCCTCCCCAGGTTGGTCACCTCGAGGGTGTGGGGGATGAGGGTCACCCAGAAGGCCTCCCCGAGAAGCCCCGCCACCGTGAGGGAGACCCCGTTTAGGGCCACGCTCCCCTTCTCGGCGATGTAGGGGGCGAGCGCCTTGGGGGGGAGGAAGTAGAAGTCCTTGGCCCCCGGGGCCTCGCGGACCTCCCAAAGCCTCGCCACCCCGTCCACGTGCCCGGTGACGAAGTGCCCCCCAAGCCTGTCCCCCACCTTCAGGGCCCGCTCCAGGTTGGGCCTGTGCCCCACCCGCCAGGTGGGGGCGGTGCGGCGCCGGGTCTCCTGGGCGAGCTCCACCCAAAAGCCCCCCTCCTCCACCGCCACCGCCGTGAGGCAGGCCCCGTCCACGGCCACGGAGTCCCCCACCTTAAGGTCCTCCAGCACCTTCCGGGCGGCGATGTAGACCCGGAGGAAGGGCCCTTCCTCCACCTTCAGGATCTCCCCCGTTTCCTCCACGAGTCCCGTGAACATTTATCCCTCCGGGTAGGCCTCGAGCCAGAGGTCCTCCCCCAGCCACTCCCTGCGGGCAAGGCGAAGGCGGAGGGCCTCCGCCACCCGCTCCACCCTGAAGCCCTCGGCAAGCCCCCTCCCCTCCCCCAGGATCCGGGGGGCGAGGAAGAGGGTGAGCTTGTCCACCAGGCCCCTTTCCAGAAAGGCCCCGGCAAGTCTCGGCCCCCCCTCCAGGAGCACCCCGTCCACCCCCTCCTCCAGGAGGAAGGCGAGGGCCCTTTCCGGGTCCACCCGCCCCCCCTCCCGAGGGAGGGCCACCACCCGGGCCCCCGCCTCCTCCAGGGCCGAAACCCGCGCCCTCGGGGCCCCCTCCCCCACGAAGACCAGGACCCGGGCGGGCTCCCCCCTGGGGCCCTTCCGGAAGAGGCGGGCCATGGGGGGGGTGCGGGCCTCGGTGTCCAGAACCACCTTGAGGGGGTCGCGGAGGGGCGGGGGCTCCACCATGAGGGGAAAGGGGCGGAAGTCGGGTTCCCGCACGGTGAGGGCGGGGTCGTCCTGGAGGACCGTCCCCACCCCCACCATCACGGCGGGAAGCCATTGCCGGTAGGCGTGGGCCACCCGGCGGCTCGCCTCCGAGGAGATCCAGCGGGCGTCCCCGGAGAGGGCGGCCACCTTGCCGTCCAGGGTGAGGGCCGCCTTGAGGAGGAGGAAGGGCAGGCCCTTCCGCTTGGCGGTGAAGAAGGCCTCGTTCTGGGCCCGGGCCTCGGCCTCCAAAAGGCCCACCTCCACCTGGACCCCTCCCGCCCGCAGGCGCTCCAGCCCCCCCTTGGCCACGGGATTTTCCTCCCGGGCCGCCACCACCACCCGGGAAACCCCCGCCTGGAGGAGGGCCAGGGAGCAGGGCGGGGTGCGCCCGAAGTGGTCGCAGGGCTCGAGGGTCACGTAGGCCGTGGCCCCCCGGGCAAGCTCCCCCGCCTGCTGGAGGGCGAAGACCTCGGCGTGGGGCTCCCCCGCCCGGGGATGGAACCCCTCGCCCACGATCCGGCCTTCCCTCACCAGCACCGCCCCCACCAGGGGGTTTGGGCTCGTGTGGCCCCGGGCGCGCTCGGCCAGCTGCAGGGCTCTACGCAAAAAGCGCTCGTCCAGGTCGCGCAAGTGGCCCTCCTTCTCCCATCCGGACTTTCACCGTCGGCCCCGGAATTCCACCGGGTCGGGCCCCTTTAGGGGCTTCGCGGGCTTTCACCGCCGGTGGGGACTTCCACCCCGCCCCGAAGGAGGTGCTCAAGGCACCAGCCTCACTTTAGCAGGTCTAGGGAAGTAGGGATGTCCCCAGGACACCGTCCCGCGCCCACCGGCAAAAGGAGGGGGGCGCCCGAAGGCGCCCCCTTCTGGTGGAGGTGGGGGGAGTTGAACCCCCGTCCGAAAGTCCCTACGGCGGGCTTCTACGCGCGTAGTCCGCGTTTTGGAAGTCCTCCTGGCTTAGCCCGCGGACGGGCGACCAGGAGCAAGCCCCGCTTGGGTTTCGCCTAGGGCTACGGGGCCTTGCCCAGGGCTAGCCGGGTTTTTGTCCCCGCTTCCGGTGAGCCCCCGGCAGGGCTACCGGGCGGGGTCGCGGTCATTAAGCCGCGAGGGCGTAGTTGGTGTTGGCAGTTATGCCGTTGCGGGTTTTTACGGTCACGCCCTTTTGGGCGTACCTACGAGGCCACCCGCACCTCGGCGCGCCGCCACGCCTTCGGCGACCCCCGTCGAGACCGTTCACCCCCATGTGTGGGCCGGGTTCGGACCGGCAAGCTTGAGTGTACCAGACTAAAGGGGTTGTAGTCAAGGGGCCCTTGGGTGTAAACTGGCGGCAGTGCTCCCAAGGGAGGGGGGTGGGTGGAAGCCCACCCTTCCTTTGTGAAGGGAGGTGGGGAGGTGCCCGTGGACCTTTGGCGGTTGGTGGAAGAGGCGGTGGAGCCCCTGGACCTCGAGGTCCTGGAGGTCAAGGAAGCCCCTGGGGAGGTCTTGGTGCGGCTGGAGCGCAAGGACGAGCGGCCCATCCGCGTGGCCGAGCTGGAAGCGGCAAGCCGCGCCATAGAGGCGGTCCTGGACCGGGAAGACCCCATCCCGGGAAGCTACCGCCTCCTGGTGGAGTCCCCCGGGCCCCGAAGGCCCCTCTTCACCCGCCGCCACTTTGAGCGCTTCCAGGGCCTTAAGGCCAAGGTGCCGGGGCCCGGGGGGTTCGTGGGGCGCATCCTCCGGGTGGAGGAGGACGAGGTGGTCTTCCAGGTGGGACAGGAGGAGAAGCGCCTTAGGATCGGCACCTTCCGCGCCAACCTCGCCGAGTGGCCCGAGGAGCCGAGATAGGAGGAAGGATGAACCGGGATTTCGTACAAGCCATGCAGCAGCTGGCCCTGGAACGGGGCGTAAGCACCGAGGAGATCCTCGAGGCCTTCAAGGAAGCCCTGCGCAAGGCCTACATAAAAAGACAAAAAGGGTACAAAAAGGAGGAGGTAGACGCCGGAAAGGGGCCCGAGGTGGACGTCTACATCGACCCCCAGACGGGCCGCATCGAGATGGTGGAGGTCCGCCGGGTGGTGGAGAAGGTGGAGGACCCCGACAAGGAGATCGCCCTGGCCGAGGCCCTGGAGTACGACCCCGAGGTCCAGGTGGGGGACGAGATGGAGTTTCCCATTGACCCCGAGGGCCTTTCCCGCATGGCCATCCAGGACCTGCGGCAGATCCTCACCCAGCGCCTCAAGGAGTCGGAACGCAACCGCATCTTCAACGAGTACAAGGACAAGGAGGGCCAGGTCCTCACCGGGGTGGTGACCCGGGTGGACAACCGGGGGAACGTCTTCGTGGACCTGGGCCGAGGGGAGGCCTACCTGCCCAAGAGCGAGCAGATCCCCACCGAGCGCTACTACCCCGGGCAGCGCCTCAAGGTCTACCTCAAGAAGGTGGACCGCTCCGCCAAGGGCCCCTCCCTCATCGTGAGCCGGGCCCACGAGGAGCTTTTGAAGCACCTCCTGAAGCAGGAGGTGCCCGAGATCGCCGAGGGCATCGTGGAGATCAAGGCCGTGGCCCGGGAGCCGGGGCGGCGGAGCAAGGTGGCGGTGATGAGCCACAACCCCAACGTGGACCCCATCGGGGCCTGCATCGGCCACAAGGGGCAAAGGATCCAGGCGGTCTCCGCCGAGCTGGGCCGGGAGAAGGTGGACATCATCCTCTGGTCCAAGGACCCCAAGGAGTTCATCAAGAACGCCCTCTCCCCCGCCCAGGTGGGCTCCATCGAGCTGGACCCCGAGGCCAAGAAGGCCAAGGTGAAGGTCACCAAGGACCAGCACTCCCTGGCCATCGGCACCGGCGGCCAAAACGTCCGCCTGGCCTCCAAGCTCACCGGCTACGACATCCACTTTGAGGAGGCGGAGATCTCCGACCTGGACGAGGCCATCCGCAAGGCCGCCCAGGAGGAGGCGGAGGCCCCAAGCCGGGCCAAGGAGGAGTTCGAGAAGCTCTTCCGGGACCTCGGATGAGGCACGTTCCCCTGCGCATGTGCGTGGCCTGCCGAAAGAGGCGGCCCAAGGGGGAGCTTCTTCGCATCCTGCTCACGGAAACCGGGTTCCAGCTGGACCCCAGCGGCAAGCTCCCGGGCCGGGGGGCCTACGTCTGCCCCGACAACCCGGAGTGCTGGACGGAGAAAAAGCTCCGGCGCTTCGCCGGAGGCCGGGCCAAGGCGCTTTCCGAAGCCCTTTTGGCCCAGTTAGGAGGTAAGGATGGCCAAAATACGCATCTACCAGCTGGCTAAAGAGCTGGGCATGAAAAACGAGGAGCTTTTGGAGCTCCTGGACCAGATGGGGGTGCCCTACAAGTCCCACGCCTCCACCCTGAGCGAGGAGGACGCGGAGGCGGTGCGGGAGCTCGTCAAGGAGCAACGGGGGCTCCAGGAGAAGCTGGCCGAGGAAGAGCGCCGGAAAAGCCTCCCAAGGCGCCCTCCCGTGGTGGTCATCATGGGCCACGTGGACCACGGGAAGACCACCCTCCTGGATTACCTCCGCAAAAGCCGCATCGCCGAGAAGGAGGCGGGGGGGATCACCCAGCACGTGGGGGCCTTTGAGGTGAAGACCCCCGGGGGAACCGTGGTCTTCATCGACACCCCCGGGCACGAGGCCTTCACCACCATAAGGCAGCGGGGAGCCAGGGTGGCGGACATCGCCATTATCGTCATCGCCGCCGACGACGGCATCATGCCCCAGACGGACGAGGCCATCGCCCACGCCAAGGCGGCCGGGGCCAAGCTCATCTTCGCCATCAACAAAATCGACCTGCCCCAGGCCGACCCCGAAAAGGTGAAGCGCCAGCTTATGGAGCGGGGCTTCGTCCCCGAGGAGTACGGCGGCGACGCTATCGTGGTGCCCATCAGCGCCAAGACGGGCCAGGGGGTGCAGGACCTCCTGGAGATGATCCTCCTCTTGGCCGAGCTGGAGGACTACCGGGCCGACCCCAACGCCGAGCCCAAAGGGGTGATCCTGGAGTCCAAGCTGGACAAGCAGGCCGGGGTCATCGCCAACATGCTGGTGCAGGAAGGGACCTTCCGCGTGGGGGACTACGTGGTGGCCGGGGAGGTCTTTGGGCGCATCCGGGCCATGATGGACGCCGACGGCCACCAGCGGAAGGAGGCGGGGCCGGGAAGCGCGGTCCAGGTCCTGGGCTTCCAGGAGCTCCCCCACGCCGGGGATGTGGTGGAGTGGGTGCCGGACCTCGAGGCCGCCAAGGAGATCGCCGAGGAGCGGAGGGAGGAAAGGAGGGCCAAGGAGGAGGCGGAAAAGGAGCGCCGCCCCAAGACCATGGCCGACCTTTTGCGGAACCTGCAGGAGGAGGGGAAGAAGGAGGTCCACCTCATCCTCCGGGCCGACACCCAGGGCTCCCTCGAGGCCATCCAGCACATCCTGGCCCGGGAGAGCACCGAGGACGTGAAGATCCACGTGCTCCTGGCCCAGGTGGGCGCCCCCACCGAGTCGGACGTCCTCTTAGCCCAGACGGCGGGAGCGGCCATTTTGGCCTTCGGGGTCAACCCCCCGGGCGCGGTGAAGAAGAAGGCCGAGGAAAAGGGGGTCCTCCTCAAGACCTTCCGCATCATCTACGACCTCATCGACGAGGTCCGGAGCATGGTGAAGGGAAAGAAGGAGCCCCAGTACAAGGAGGAGGTCCTGGGCCGGGCCGAGGTGCGGGCCGTCTTCCGCCTGCCCACGGGCAAGCAGGTGGCGGGGTGCATGGTCCTCCAGGGCCGGATCCCCCGGAACGCCGAGGTGCGGGTGCTGCGCAAGGGGCAGGAGATCTGGAAAGGCCGCATCGGAAGCCTCAAGCGTTTCAAGGAGGACGTGCGGGAGGTGGCCCAGGGGTACGAGTGCGGCCTGGGCCTCGAGGGCTTTGACGAGTTCCAGGAAGGGGACATCGTGGAGGCCTTCCAGCTTGTGGAGGTGCCCGCCTAGGGGAAAGGGCGGTATCGCCGTGGCCAAGCCTGGGAAAACATGGGGTGTGATTCGGGGAGGCGCGGCCCTTTTGGGGGCCTTGGCCCTCCTCCTCCAGGGGGTGCTCCTCCCCTCCCCCCGGGCCAAGGAGGAGGCGGGCCTGGCTTCGGGGAGCGTGGCGGTGGTCCTCAAGGAGGACCGCACCCCTTCCCTCCCTCTCCCCCTCCTGCCCGCCAGGGCGGAAAGGAGCCCCACCCAGGCCCCCAAGGCCCAGGCTCTCGCCCCCTCTCCCCCCGCCGCCCCCACCCCCGGGAGGCCCCTTTACCTCCTCTTCCGCCGTCTGCAGCTGGAGGGGGGCTAATACCATGGCGCCCGCATGGGGGCCCCGGTAAAAACGATCCGCAGGACCCCCATCTCGGGTATCCCATGTTGCGGCGGGCACGCAAGCGCCCCGCTCCGGTTGGAAGGCTTCCAAAGGTACTAGGCCAAGAAGAGCATCTAGCTAAGGCCCAGCGGGTCCGTTTCTGCCCCGCTTGTGCCGGGACGAAAAGGAGCTGGTGATGAACCGAAAGTGGACCACAGGACTCTCCCTCCTCGCCCTCTTCCTGGGGGCTTTGCTCCTGGTCTGGAAGCCCTGGGCCCCCCAGGAGCCCAAGATCAAGCTCGGGTTGGACCTCAAGGGGGGGTTGCGCATCCTCCTCGAGGCCGCCGTGGAAAACCCCACCCCTGACGACCTGGAAAAGGCCCGGGCCGTCCTGGAAAACCGCATCAACGCCCTGGGGGTGGCCGAGCCCCTCATCCAGATCCAGGGCCAGAAGCGCATCGTGGTGGAGCTTCCGGGCCTCTCCCAGGCGGACCAGGACCGGGCCCTGAAGCTCATCGGCCAGCGGGCGGTGCTGGAGTTCCGCATCCTCAAGGAGGGGGCCACGGGCACCACCGTGGCCCAGATCAACCAGGCCCTCCGGGAAAACCCCCGCCTGAAGCGGGAGGACCTGGAGAAAGACCTCATCAAGCCGGAAGACCTCGGCCCTCCCCTTCTCACGGGGGCGGACCTGGCCGACGCCCGGGCGGTCTTTGACCAGTTCGGCCGCCCTCAGGTCTCCCTCACCTTCACCCCGGAGGGGGCCAAGAAGTTTGAGGAGGTGACCCGGGCCAACGTGGGCAAGCGGCTCGCCATCGTCTTGGACGGCAAGGTCTACACCGCCCCCGTGATCCGCCAGGCCATCACCGGGGGGCAGGCGGTCATAGAAGGGCTTTCGGGCCTGGAGGAGGCCAGCGAGATCGCCCTCGTCCTCCGTTCGGGCGCCCTGCCCGTCCCCCTCAAGGTGGTGGAGATCCGGGCCATCGGCCCCACCCTGGGCCAAGACGCCATCCAGGCGGGGATCCGCTCCGCCCTCATCGGCACCCTGGCCATCTTCCTCCTCATCTTCGCCTACTACGGCCTCCACCTGGGGCTCGTGGCCTCTTTGGGCCTGATCTACACCTCGGCCCTCATCCTGGGCCTCCTCTCGGGCCTCGGGGCCACCCTGACCCTCCCCGGCATCGCCGGCCTGGTGCTCACCCTGGGAGCGGCGGTGGACGGAAACGTGCTCTCCTTTGAACGGATCAAGGAGGAGCTAAGGGCCGGGAAAAAGTTCCGCCAGGCCATCCCCGAGGGCTTCCGGCACTCCACCCTCACCATCCTGGACGTAAACATCGCCCACCTCCTGGCGGCCGCCGCCCTCTACCAGTACGCCACGGGCCCCGTGCGGGGCTTCGCCGTGATCCTGGCCATCGGGGTGCTGGCCAGCGTCTTCTCCAACCTGGTCTTCAGCCGCTACCTCCTGGAGCGCCTGGCGGACCGGGGGGAGATCCGCCCCCCCATGTGGCTGGTGGACCCCCGCTTCAACTTCATGGGTCCCGCCCGGTACGTCACCGTGGCTACCCTCCTCCTGGCGGTTCTGGCGGCGGGGGCCGTCCTCAGCAAGGGCTTCAACTACTCCATCGACTTCACCGGGGGCACCGCCCTCACCCTAAGGGTGGGTCCCGAGGTGAAGGTGGACACCCTCCGGCGCTTCCTGGAGGAAAAGGGCTTCCCCGCCAAGGAAGCGGTGATCACCGAGGTCCAGGCCCCCACCGCCCTCGCCAAGGAGTTTTCCGTCAAGCTGCCTCCCCTTTCGGACGAAAAGCGCCTGGAGCTGGAGCGGCTCTTCTCCTCGGAGCTCAAGGCCCTCGTCCTCACCTCGGAGACCGTGGGGCCGGCCATCGGTTCGGAGCTAAGGCAGAACGCCCTCATGGCGGTTTTGGTGGGGCTCGGGCTCATCCTCATCTACGTGGCCTTCCGCTTTGACTGGACCTTCGGGGTGGCCAGCGTCCTGGCCGTGGCCCACGACGTGGCCATCGTGGCGGGGATGTATAGCCTTTTGGGCCTGGAGTTCTCCATCCCCACCATCGCCGCCCTCCTCACCGTGGTGGGCTATTCCATCAACGATTCCATCGTGGTCTCGGACCGCATCCGGGAAAACCAGAAGCTCCTCCGGGGGCTTCCTTACGCCGAGCTCGTCAACCGCTCCATCAACCAGACCCTCTCCCGCACGGTGATGACCAGCCTCACCACCCTTCTCCCCATCCTCGCCCTCCTCTTCCTGGGGGGAAGCGTCCTCCGGGACTTCGCTCTGGCCATCTTCGTGGGCATCTTCGTGGGGACCTACAGCTCCATCTACGTGGTGAGCGCCCTGGTGGTTTTCTGGAAACAGATGCGAAAACGGCGGGACCAGAAGGCCGCCTAAGGCTCGAGCCCACCCCTCCTAAGCACCCCACCGCGGCCTTCGCCGCGGTGGGGGCCCCCAAAACGCCTTCTCCCGGCCCTGGTTCGGGCACCCCATAAGCGCAGGCGCTTAGGGGCGGCCTTTCTCGGCCTGAACCCTGCGCCCAAGGCCAAGCTCCTCCAGGGCTTTTTGGTGCAGGCGGAGGCCCTCCTCGTAGGCGGGCGTCCCCTTAAGGCGCAGGAGGGTCTTCTCGTCCAGGGGGTCCAGGCGCAAGGCCCGAAGCCAGTCCTCGGGGTGGGGGCTCTGGAGCAGGGCCCGCCGCCGCTCCTCCAGCCAGGCCCGGGACTCCTCATCCAGAAGAGGGTGGTCCAGGCCGGCGTAAGGGGGTGCTAGGGGCGCCTTAGGGTCTTGGAGGTCCAGGTAGAGCTCGGGGGCCTCCTGGGAAAGCCCATAGGGACGGGTGCGGAGGAAGTAAGGGGCTACCCCCTTGGGGCGGCCAGGTTCCAGGGCGCTCACCACCTCCCACCAGAGGACGCGGAACTCCCCCGGGGTGACCTCCAAGGCCTCGAGGAGGTCGTCCTTCTCCCAATCCCTGAGGGTCAGGAGGGCCAGAAGAAGCCGGGCCTTCTCCCGCCGGAAGCGGACGGGCCGTCCCTCCACCCTGACGGAAAACCCTCCCAGAGCCCGGATTTCCACCCGCACCCCCGGGTGGTAGGGCACCCCAAGCCGGCCTAGACGCCAGAGGGCCCGGCGCACCCGGGAAAGCGGGGGGGCGAAGAGGGTACGCCCGGCCAGGAAGGGGTAGCGGGCCAGGAGGCCCTCCCAGCCGTCGGCGAAGGGGTAGGCCTCGGCCACCTCCCGAAGGAAGGGATCCAGGAGCTCTAAGGGAGGGAGGGGAAAGGCCTCCCCCCGCCTGAGCCAGGCCAGGGCCACCACCAGGGTCAGGAAGCCCTCCACCCAGAGGTCCCCCGAGGCCCGGGCCAGGCGCACCATCTCCCCGTAGGCCTCCCGGTAACCCAAGGCCGCCAGACCCCCTAGGGCCTCCACCTGGAGCCGGGCCGGTCCCCCCTCGGCCAAGGCCAAAGCCGCCCGGTAGGCGGCCTCTGCCTCCTGCCGGCGGTCCAAGGCCAAAAGGGCGTGCCCCCGGCGGGCCTCCGCCAGGCTCACGCCGAAGGGGCTGCCCAAAACCTCGGCCTCAAAGCGCCCCCTTTCCGCCCAGCGCAAGCCCTCCTCGGCGTCCCCGGCCACGCACTCCAGAAGGGCCCGGAGGAGGCTTCCTTCCCGGTGGTTTTGCGGAGGGCGGTGGAGGCCGGGATCCTTCACCCCTTGGAGGAAGGCCAAGGCCTCCTCGGGCCTCCCCTGGCGCAGGAGGACCCGGGGGCCCGAAAGGCCCAGGGCGCTGGCCTCCTGGGGCCGGCCCTCGTTGAGGAGGTTTTCCGCGAGAAGGGGTTCGGCCTCCCCGGGGAAGCGGCGCAGGGCCTCCTCCAGGTAGGGCCTGGCCCGGGCGGGTTCCACCGTGTCCAGGAAGAGGCGGACGAGGCCGAGGTAGGCCCTCTCCTCCCCGGCCTCGAGGGCCTGGTGGTAGGCGGCCTCGGCCTCCTGGTACCTCCCGGCCTGGCGCAGGGCCTCGGCCTCGAGGACAAGAAGCCCCCTCCTCCCTTGCCGCACACCCTGGGGGAGATGGGCAAGCAGGCGCAGCACGGTGTAGGTGAGGCCCCGTTCCAGCCAGGCCTGCCCTTCCCGCAGGAGGAGGTCGGCGGCGTGGCCGAAGCGGCCCGCCTCCAGCAAGAACTCCGCCGCCCGCACCCCCTCGCCCCGGAGGAGGGCCCCCTGGGCGGCCTCCGCCAAAAGGGCCCGGGCTTCCGCCTCCGGCAGAAGGGCCTTGAGGGCGCTCCGCACCAAGGGGTGGAAGGCCAGCCTTCCCTCCTTCCTTTCCAAGAGGAGATCCTCGGCATAGGGCAGGAGGTCCTGGGCCTCCTCCTCGGCCACCTCGCCGAGGAGGGCCAGCCGGGCCGCCCGCTCCAAAAGCCCCTGGGGAAGGCCGTAGGCCAGGTAGGCCAGGAGGCCCTCCCCGCTCTCCAGGGCCAGCTCCGGCTTGAGCCCCCGGCGCATGGCCAGAAGGAGCACCCGGAGGCCCAAAGGCCAGCCCCGCACCAGGGAAAGGGCCCTCTCCACCTCAAAGGCGGGCACCTCCGGGGCCAGGGCCTTGGCCAGGGCGCAGGCCTCCTCCGGGTCAAAGGCGAGCTCCTTTTCGGAGAACACCGTGAGGAAGGCGAAAGGGGCGGCTCTTCGGGAAAGGAGGAGGAGGCGCAGGGAGGGCAGGCGCAAGAGCCCCTGCAACACCCGCACCACCCCCGGGCTTTCCGCCCGGTGGGCCTCGTCCAGGACCAGGTAGTGGGCCCCCAAGGGGGCGAGGGCCTCCAGGAAGACCTCCAGGGCGCGGGGCCAGGCCCCGGCTTCCAAAAGGGCCGCCGCCTCCTCCAGGGCCACCCGGCCCCGATAGGCGGCGAGGAGGTGCCAGAGGAACACAGCGGGGTCCTTGGCCTCCTCGGCCAGGGCTACGTAAACCCCGGGGAGCTCGGCGGCCAGGCTGGTCTTCCCGTACCCTGCCCCCGCCGCCAGAACCACCCCCGGGCTTCTGCTAAAAGCCTCCTCCATAAGGCGCAAGGGCCGCAGGCGGCGCACCTCGCGGGCGGTGCGGGGGGGAAGGAGCCGGGAAGGGGGGATGGGGTAGGGCATTTTCCCCATTATCCTCCGGGGAGCAGACCCTCACCCGTGTAACGGGCGTGTAACACCCCCCCTCTACCCTGAAGGCAGATGTTCGTGCGGAGCCTAGGGGTCTACCTGCCCGAGGGACGGATGACGGCGGAAGAGGTGGCCGCCCTTTCCGGCCTGCCCCCGGAGGTGGTGCGGGAAAAGCTGGGGATTCTGGAGAAACCCATTCCCGGCCCCGAGGACCACCCGGCGGAGATGGCCGCCTGGGCCGCGAAGGAAGCCCTGAGGAAGGCGGCCCTCCCCGGGGAAGCGGTGGACTGGGTGGTCTCCATCGTGGAGGAGCACAAGGACTACCCCGTCTGGGCCACCGCCCCCTACCTGGCCCTAAAGGTGGGGGCCTCCCGGGCCAAGGGCATGGACCTGAACCAGAAGTGTGCCTCCTTCCTCGGGGCCCTCGATGTGGCCCGGGGGCTCTTCGCCACCCGGAAGGAGGTGGGGGTGGTCCTGGTGGCGGGGGGCTACCGCAACGGCGACCTGGTGGACTACCAGGACCCCCATGCCCGCTTCCTCTACGACCTGGCCGCAGGGGGGGCCGCGGCGGTCCTCACCCGGGAAGGCCCTGGCCTTAAGCTTTTGGGCCTCGCCCACCGCATGGACCCCGAGCTGGCCCTTTCGGTGAAGGTGCCCGTGGGGGGGACCCGGGCCCCCCTCACCCCGGAGAACCTCTCCCAGTACCGCCTGCGGGTGGAGGACCCCGAAGGGATGAAGCGGAGGCTGGACGCCACCTCCATCCCGAGCTTCCTCGAGGTCATCCGGGAGGCCCTGGCGGAGGCGGGCTACACCGAGGCCGACCTGGACTACCTGGCCCTCCTCCACATGAAGCGCTCCGCCCACCATGCGGTGCTCCAGGGGCTCGGCCTCTCCGGGGCCCAGTCCATCTACCTGGAGCGCTTTGGGCACCTGGGCCAGCTGGATCCCATCCTCTCCCTGAGGCTGGCCTGGCGGGAGGGAAGGCTCAAGGAAGGGAGCCTGGTGGCCCTGGCGGCGGCCGGGGTGGGGTACTTCTACGGGGCCGCCGTTTTGCGCTTGGAAGGAGGGCTGGATGCTTAACCCCAACTGGCTCGGCCGCCTCGCCGCCTACCACCCCAAAAGGCCTGCCCTCTGGTTCCGCGGCACCTGGCTCACCTACGGGGAGCTCTACCAAAGGGCCAGGAAGGCGGCCGGGTTCCTGCGGGGCCTGGGGGTAACCAAGGGGGACCGGGTGGGGCTCATCGCCTGGAACCACCCCGCCTATCTGGACCTCCTCTTCGCCGGGCCCCTCCTCGGCCACATCCTCACCCCCTTCAACCACCGCCTAAGCCTCCCCGAGCTCCAGGCCCTCCACGCCTACACCGGGTCCAAGGCGCTCTTCTACGGGGAAGGGTTCCAGGAGGTGGCCCTGGCCCTGGACCCGGGGGCGCTCCCCCTCGAGGCCCTCCTGGAGGGGGAGGAGGCCCCCGAGGAGGTGCGGGTGGACCTGGAAGACCCCGCCCTCCTCCTCTTCACCGGGGGGACCACGGGGCTGCCCAAGGGGGCCCTCCTCCCCTACCGCCAGCTTCTGGTAAACGCCCTGGAGACCGCCTTCGCCTGGGGCCTTTCCCGGGAGGAACGGTACATCCTCGCCACCCCCATGTTCCACGCCGCCCTCAACGCCCTCGCCACCCCTCTCCTCTACCTAGGGGCCCAGGTGGTGGTGGAGGAGCGCTTCCGCGCCGAGGAGTACCTGGAGCTCGTGCGCCTCCACCGGCCCACCGTCCTCTTCCTGGTCCCCACCATGTACCAGATGCTCCTCGAGGCCCAGGCCTTCGCGGCAACGGACCTCTCCTCGGTGCGCTTCGCCATCTCCGGCGGGGCCCCCTGCCCCACCCCCGTGCGGGAGGCCTTCCGCAAGCGGGGGGTGCGCTTCAAGCAGGGGTACGGCCTCACGGAGTGCGGCGTGAACTGCTTCACCTTTGAGCTGGAGGAGGCCGAGGGCTACCCGGAGAGCGTGGGCCGGCCCATGCCCCACCTCTGGGCCCGGCTGGTGCGGGAGGACGGGAAGGAGGCGGGGGTGGGGGAAGCCGGGGAGCTTTGGCTTGCGGGGAGCGTGGTGATGAAGGGCTACTTCCGCCGCGCGGAGGAGAACGAAAAGGTCTTCGTCTGGGACGGGGAGAGGCTTTGGCTTAGGACCGGGGACCTGGCCTACCGGGACGAGGGGGGGAGGTTCTACATCGTGGGCCGGAGGAAGGAGATGTTCATCTCCGGCGGGGAGAACGTCTACCCGGTGGAGGTGGAGCGGGTCCTCTACGACCACCCGGCGGTGAAGGAGGCGGCGGTGGTGGGGGTGCCCGACCCCCGGTGGGGCGAGGTGGGGGCGGCCTTCGTGGTGCTCCGCGAGCCGGTCCCGGCCGAGACCTTAAGGACCTTCCTCAGGGAGCGCCTCGCCGGATACAAGGTGCCCAAGCACCTGGTCTTCCTGGAGGAGCTCCCCAAGACGGGGCCGGGCAAGGTGCAGAAGGAGGCCTTGAAGAGGCTTTGGGAGGAACGGTATGGCCAAGCTTAGGCACCGCCTGGAAGGGGAAGGCCCCCCCGTGGTGCTTCTGAACGGGATCTTCCAGCGCCTGGAGAGCTGGGACCCCGTCCTTCCCCACCTCACGGGGTTCACCCTCCTCCGCTACGACATGCGGGGCCAGGGGGAAAGCGAGGCCCCGGAAGGGGCCTACACCCCCGAGGCCCACGCCGAGGACCTCCTGGACCTCCTGGACCGGTTGCGCTGGAAGGAGGCCGTTCTGGTGGGGCTTTCCAACGGGGGTATCGTGGCCATGACCCTGGCCCTTCGCGCCCCGGAGCGGGTCCGGGCCCTGGTCCTCGCCTGCACCACCCCCTACCTGGACGCCGCCCTCCGGGCCAAGGTGGAAAGCTGGCTCCACGCCCTCCGGGCCGGGGGCACGGCCTTGCGCCTCCGGGTGGCCCTCCCCTGGGTCTTCGGCAGGAGCTTCCTGGAGGCCCACCCCGAGCTTCTCGCCGAGGAGGGGCTAAGAGGCCTCGCCGCCCAGGCGCCCACGAAAACCGCCCAGGAAAGGCTCCTTCTGGGCTTCCTCGCCCTGGAGGACTTAAGGCCCCGCCTTAAGGCCCTCGCCCTCCCCGCCCTGGTCCTCTACGGCACGGAAGACCTGCTCTTCCCCAAGGCCTACGCCCTGGACCTGGCGGAGGCCCTGAGGGCGAGGCTAGAACCCCTCCCCGCGGGGCACGCCGCCCCCCTCGAGGCCCCCCTGGCCTTCGCCCAGGCCGTTCGCGCCTTTTTGGAGGAGGTGTATGCTTAGGTATCTGGAAGCGGGAAGCGGCACGCCCGTGGTGCTCGTTCACGGCAACTTCGCCTGCAAGGAGTGGTGGCGGGGCCTCCTCGAGGACCCTCCCCAAGGGGCAAGGCTCCTCGCCCCGGACCTCCCGGGCTTCGGGGAAAGCCCCGCCCCCCAGGGCTTCACGCCCTCCATCCCTGCCTACGCCCAGGCCCTGCGGGACTTCCTGCGGGAGCTGGGGGCGGAGGAGGCCATCCTCGTGGGCCACTCCCTGGGCGGGGCGGTGGCCATGGAGGCGGCGGGCGAGGGGACGAGGGGGCTTGTCCTCATCAACGCCGCTCCCCCTTCGGGCCTCTTTACCCCGGAGGCCTACTACCCTATCCTGGAGTCTTACCGGGAAAACCGGGAGGCCCTGGAACAGGCCCTCACCGCTATGGCCCCCACCCAAAGGCCCCCCTGGTTCGGCGAGCTCGTGGACTGCGCCCAGAGAATGCATCCCGCCCACTACAAGGGAAACGCCCGGGCCCTCGCCCTCTGGCGGGCAGGCCGGGCCTACGAGGGGCCGGTCCTCGTCCTCTACGGGGCCCTAGACCCCTTGATCTCCCGGGAAATGGCCGAGGCCACGGCCCGCTTCTTCCCCCAGGGGAAGCTTCGGGTCCTGGAAGGGGTGGGCCACTCCTTGAACCTGGAGAACCCCGGGCTTCTCAAGGCCATCCTGGAAGGCTTTCTGGAGGAGGTGGCGGGATGAGGTTCCGAGTCGGCGACCGGGCGAGCTACACCCAGACCCTCTCCGAGGCCCACGTGGCCCTCTTCGTGGGGGCGGTGGGGGACACCAACCCCCTCCACGTGGACGAGGCCTACGCCAAGCGAAGCCGCTTCGGCGGCCGCATCGCCCAGGGGATCCTGGTGGCGGGCCTCATCTCCACGGTGATCGGCACCAAGCTCCCCGGGGTGGGGGCCATCTACCTCTCCCAGACCCTCCGCTTCCTGAAGCCCACCTACCTGGGGGACACCGTCACCGCCACCGCCATCGTCAAGGCGGTGCGGGAGCGGGAAAAAGGGGGGTATGTCCTCACCCTGGAAACTTTCTGCGAGAACGAGCGCGGGGAGCGGGTGATTGAGGGCGAGGCGGTGGTGCTCTACGAGGAACCTGAGGGCCTAGCGCCCTAGGTGAAGATAAGGAGGTAGGCGATGAAAAAACTTCTGGTGGGATTGGCGCTCGTGCTCGGCGCGGCTTGGGCCCAGACGCCGCTCAAGGTGGGGGTCATCCTCCCCCTCTCGGGCCCCTCGGCCGTGGCGGGGAAGGCGGCCCTAAACGGCATCCAGCTCGCTGCCGACGAGGCGAACGCGGGGGGCAAGGTGCGGATGGAGCTGGTGGTGGTGGACGACGGCACCGATCCCAGCAAGGCCGTCCCCGCCTTCACCAAGCTCATGACCGTGGACCGGGTGGACCTCGTCATCGGGGGCCTGGCGAGCGGGGTCACCTTTGCCCTCTCCGGCCCCGTGAAGCAGTACGGCCCCCTCTTCCTGGCCATCGGCGCGGCGAGCTCCGTGGTGGAGCAGGCCTTTGAGGGCTACCCCCTCTTCTTCCACTACCACCCCTGGGACTACCACAACGTGGCCGCCGCCCTCCAGTTCTTCCAGTACCTAAACCGGGAGCACGGGGCGAAGAAGGTGGCCATCCTCTACGAGGACGGGCCCTTCGGCTCCGCCGGGATCAAGGTCTACCAGGAGCAGCTCAAGAAGCTGGGGTACGAGGTCCAGGCCGAGCCCTACAAGACGGGAAGCGGCCAGTTCACCCCCATCCTCACCCGCTTCCGGGCCTTCCAGCCCGACATCCTCTACTGGATCGGCTACGATGTGGACGCCCTGCCCATCGCCGCCCAGGCCCGGCAGGTGGGGCTTAAGCCCAAGCTCATCTACGGGGCCCCGCCCTCCTGGCCCGTGGGCTTTGAGAAGAACCCCCTCTCCCAGGACGTGGCGGGCATGACCGCCTGGCTTCCCACCCTCTCCAGCCTCGAGTCCCGCCGCTTCGTGGAGGCCTACCGGAAAAAGTACGGGGAGGTGACGGAGGAGTACATGGCCCCCATGGGCTACGTCATCGCCAAGAGCCTGGCCTTGGCGGCGGAGCGGGCGGGAAGCGCCGACAAGAACCGCATCGCCGAGGCCCTGGCCACATTAAACATGGGTACCCCCTTCGGCAGGCTCAGCTTCAAGCCCTCGGACACGGGGAAGACCCGGTACCAGGGCTTCGGCCCCGAGATCTGGCTCCAGTTCCAGTACATCCAGGGGACCCGTAGGCCCGTCTTCCCCAAGGAGAAGGCCAGCGTTCCCCTCCGCTACCCCGGGGAGTACTACCTGCGGTAAGGCCCGCCCCCCAGGGAGAAACGCATGGAGCTTTTCGCCCAGACCCTTCTCAACGGCGTGCTGATGGCCGGGGTCTACGCCCTGGTGGCCACGGGCCTCGCCCTCTCCCTGGGGGTGGTGGGCATCGTCAACTTCGCCCACGGGGAGTTCCTCATGCTCGGGGCCTACCTCTCCTACCTGCTCTTCGCCTTCCGCGGCGTGGACCCCCTCCTTTCCCTGGGCCTCGCCTTCCTGGCCGCCTTCCTGGTGGGCGCCTTGACCTACCACGGCCTGATCCGCCCGGTGCTCAGGGCCCCGGAGCTCAACCAGATGCTCCTCACCTTCGGCCTCTCCGTCTTCCTGCAGAACCTGGCCCTCCTCCTCTTCGGGGCGGACACCCGGGTGGTGGCCCCGCCCTACCAGGCGGCCACCCTCGCCCTGGGCCCCTTCTTCCTGGGGGCGGTGCCCCTCGGGGCCTTCCTCCTCTCCCTGGCCCTCCTTCTCCTCCTGCAGGCCTTCCTCACCCGAAGCCGCCTGGGGCTTGCGGTGCGGGCCGTGGCCCAGAACCGCCTGGCCCCGGGGCTTTTAGGGATAGAGGCGGAGGCGGTCTACCTCCTGGCCTTCGGCCTCTCGGCCGCCCTGGCCGGGGCCGCGGGGGTGATGCTCTCGGTGATGCTCTACGCCAGCCCCACGGTGGGCTTCCTTTTCACCCTGAAGTCCTTCGCCATCGTGGCCTTGGCGGGGCTCGGGAACCTTAAGGGGGTAATCCCGGCGGCTTTGGTCCTGGCCCTGGCCGAGGCCCTGGTGAGCACCTACGTCCCCGGGGGCGGGGGGCTGGTGGAGGCCGTCTTCTTCCTGGTGCTCTTCCTGGCCCTGGTGGGCCGGGCCTGGAGGGCGGCATGAGGGGGGTTTTCGCCTTCCTCCTCCTCTTCGCCCTCCTCCCCTTTCTCCCCTTGGGGGTGTGGCGGGCCTTCCTCCTGGACGTGGGGCTTTTCGTCCTCCTCTTCACCGCCTTGGCCCTCTCCTGGGACCTGGTGGCGAGGACGGGCCAGCTCTCCCTCGCCCACGGGGCCTTCTTCGGCCTCGGGGCCTACGGCACGGGCCTCCTCCTCCCCCACCTGGGCACCCTCCCCGCCCTGGCCCTGGGTGCCCTCCTCGCCGGGCTCGGCGCCCTCCTCCTGGGCTCGGTGACCCTGAGGCTCCACGGCCTCTACTTCGCCATTGCCAGCCTGGCTTTCAGCGAGGTCCTCCGCACCCTGGCCCTAAAGCTCCCCTTCACGGGCGGGCCCATCGGCCTCCCCGTGCCCCCGCCCTTCGGGGGCGGCCTGCCCTTGGCGGGCTACTACCTGGCCTTCGCCGTCCTCGCCCTGGCGGTGGCCCTGAGCCTCTGGGCGGAGAAAAGCCCCTTCCGCTTGGCCCAGGCCGCCTGCCGCCAGTCGGAGGCGGTGGCCCGGGTCCTGGGGGTACGGGTGGTGCGGGTGAAGCTCCTCTCCCTCTTCTTGGGAAGCCTGGTGGCCGGGCTTACCGGTGGGGTGTACGCCGTGAAGGCCCTCTTCCTAAGCCCCTACGAGGCCTTCAGCCTGGCCCGGGCGGTGGAGGCCCTGGTGATCCCCATCTTCGGGGGCCTCTACACCACCTTGGGGCCCCTCTTGGGTGGGGTGGTCCTGGTGGGGCTGGAGCAGGCCTTGCGGCTTTGGATCCAGGAGGGCTACCTGGTGGTGTACGGGGCGCTCCTGGTCCTCGCCATCCTCTTCCTGCCCAAGGGCCTCCTCGGGCTTCTGGGAGGGCGGCGTGGCTAGGGTCCTCGAGGTCCAAGGGGTCAGCAAGCGCTTCCTCGGCCTCCAGGCCCTCAAGGAGGTGAGCCTTTACCTGGAGGAGGGGGAGATCCTCGCGGTCATCGGCCCCAACGGGGCGGGAAAGAGCACCCTCCTCAACGTGATCTCCGGCCTCCTCCGCCCCGATTCCGGAAGGGTCCTCCTCCTGGGAGAAGACGTCACCCGCCTTCCCCCCGAGGCCCGCACCCACCGGGGCCTGGGCCGGGCCTTCCAGATCGTGGAGCCCTTGCCCGAGCTCACGGTGCGGGAAAACCTCCTGGTGGGGGCCCTCTTCGGCAAGCCAAAAACTTCCAAGCAGGAGGCGGAGGCCTGGGTGGACCAGGTGCTGGAGCTCACCGGGCTCGCCCCCAGGGCCGAGGCCTTGGCCTCGGAGCTCACCCTGCTCGAGGACAAGCGCCTAGAGCTCGCCCGTGCCCTGGCCACGAAGCCCAAGGTCCTCCTCCTGGACGAGGTCATGGCGGGCCTAAGGCCCAAGGAGGCCCAGGAGGCGGTGGGGCTGATCCGGAGGGTCCGGAATAGCGGGGTCTCCATCCTCTTCATTGAGCACCTGATGCCCGTGGTCAAGGCCCTGGCCGACCGGGTGGTGGTCCTGGACCACGGGGAGAAGATCGCCGAGGGACCCTACGAGGAGGTGGCCCGAGAGCAAGGGGTGCGGGAGGCCTATCTGGGGAGGCGGGCATGAGGCTGGAGGTCCAGGCCCTGGAAACCGGCTACGGCAAGGCCCAGGTCCTCTTCGGGGTGGGCCTGGAGGTGGAAGCAGGGGAGCTCGTGGCCCTCCTCGGGGCGAACGGCGCGGGCAAGACCACCCTCCTCCGCGCCCTCTCGGGCCTCCTCCGCCCCTGGAAAGGCGGCGTCCTCCTGGGCGGAAAGGACCTTAGGGGCCTTTCCCCGGCAAGGAGGGCCCGGATGGGTCTCGGCCACGTCCCTGAGGGGAGGCAGCTTTTCCCCCTCATGACCGTGGAGGAGAACCTGAGGCTCGGGGCCGCCTTTCTCGCCCCCGGGCGGGAGAAGGAGGGGTACGAGCGGGTCTACGCCCTATTTCCCCGGCTCCTTGAGCGCAGGCGGCAGCTTGCGGGGACGCTCTCCGGAGGGGAGCAGCAGATGCTCGCCATCGGCCGGGCCCTCATGGGCTTTCCCCGGATCCTCCTGGTGGACGAGCCTTCCTTGGGGCTTTCCCCTAGGCTTGCCGAGGAGGTGCTCCTGGCCCTGAAGGAGGTGGCCCGCAGGGGGGTAGGGGTGCTCCTCGTGGAGCAGAACGTGGCCCTCTCCCTAGAGGTGGCGGAAAGGGGCTACGTCCTGGAGCACGGCCGCGTGGTCCTGGAAGGCCCCGCCCAGGCCCTGGCCCAGGACTCGAGGGTGCGGGAGGCGTACCTTAGCCTGTAGGAGGCCCATATGGGAGGTTTTTCGGGAAGGACGGTCCTGGTCACCGGCGCGGGAAGCGGCATCGGCCTCACCATGGCGAGGGCCTTCGCCCGAGAGGGGGCGAGGGTTCTGGTCCACGACGTGCGGGACGCCTCGAGGCTCGCCGAGGAACTTTCCGGGGTCTTCCTCCAGGCGGACCTCGCCGACCCCAAAGAGGTGGAGGCCCTGGGCAAGGAGGCGGCGGCCATGGGCGTGGACGTCCTGGTGAACAACGCCGGCTTCCAGCACATCGCCCCCGTGGAGGAGTTCCCCCTGGAGGTCTGGCAGCGGATGCTCCAGGTGATGCTCACCGCCCCCTTCCAGCTCACCCAAGCCCTCCTCCCCGGGATGAAGCGCAGGGGCTGGGGCCGGATCCTGAACATTGCCAGCATCCACGGCCTGGTGGCGAGCCCCTTTAAAAGCGCCTACATCTCGGCCAAGCACGGCCTCATCGGCCTCACGAAGACGGTGGCCCTCGAGGCCGGGCCTTATGGCGTCACGGCGAACGCCATCGCCCCCGCTTACGTCCGCACCCCCCTGGTGGAGGGCCAGATCCAGGACCAGACCAAGACCCTGGGGATCCCCCCCGAGGAGGTGGCGGAGAAGGTCTTCCTGGCCCAGGCGGCCATCAAGCGCCTCATAGAGCCCGAAGAGGTGGCCGAGCTCGCCCTCTTCCTGGCCTCGGAGAAGGCCAGCGCCATCACCGGGGCCGTCTTCCCCATAGACCTGGGCTGGACGGCCCGCTAACGGACGGCCCTAAGGGGGAGGCCCTCCTCCCTGGCCCAGGCCTCCCAGGCCTGGGCGGGCCTTTGGGCGAAGAAGGCGCAGAGGGCCCCGTAGAGGGGGTTTTCCTCCCGGGCCGGGCTAAAGGCGGCTTCCAGGAGCCCGGGAAGCCCCGCCTTCCAGCAGAAGCGGGCCCAGAGGTGGGGCTCGAGGGCCGCCAAGGCCACCTCCCCCTCCCTCGCCCGGTAGACCCCGTAGCAGAGGACCGAGCCGTCCAGGAAGGGAATGGAGGGATAGGCCACGGACTTCACCGCCTGGGCGAGGGCCACCTCGTAGAACCCGCCCCCCAGGAAGAGGCCCTTGAGGGCGGCGAGGGCCAGGGCGTAGGCCCCCGCCAGGTCGGCGAACTGGAAGGCCCGCCAGGGGAAACGGCCCAAAAGCCCCGCCTCGGCCAGGTAGGTGAGGTCGTGGCCGGGGTCGGGGGCGTCCTTATAGCCCCGGAGGCGGAGGTAGACCAGGCGGGGGTTCTCGGCCAGAAGCGCTTCGGGCCCCAGGCCGAGCCTCTCCATCGCCCCCGGGCGGTTGGACTCCAGGAGGACGGCCGCCTCCTCCACCAGGGCCAGAAGCCGCGCCCTCCCCTCCTTTGCCTTCAGGTCCAGGCGGAGGACCTCCTTGCCTTCGCTCAAAAAGCGGTAGGCCTCGGGAACCAGGGCCTCTAGGGGACTCCACCTTGAGGACGGGAAAGCATCTCCAAGAGGAGCCTTCCCGCCAAAGGCCCGGGCAGAAGCCGGGTGAGGTCCAAGACCTTACCGGGGGGCCATGCGGAGGGCGCCATCCAACCGGATCACCTCCCCGTTCAGCATGGGGTTTTCCAGGGTGTGGAGGACGAGGGCGGCGTACTCCTCGGGGCGGCCGAGCCTCGGGGGAAAAGGGACCTGGGCCGCCAGGGAGGCCTTGGCCTTTTCCGGAAGCCCCTGGAGGAGGGGGGTGTCAAAGAGGCCCGGGGCGAGGGTCACCACCCGGATCCCCCACTCGGCAAGCTCCCGGGCTGCGGGCAGGGTGAGGGCCACCACGCCCCCCTTGCTCGCCGCGTAGGCCGCCTGGCCGATCTGCCCCTCAAAGGCGGCTACGCTCGCCGTGTTCACGATCACCCCTCTTTGGCCCTCGGCATCGGGAGGGTTTTCCCGCATGGCCCAGGCGGCGAGGCGCAAGACGTTGAAGGTGCCGAGGAGGTTCACCTCCAGAACCCGGCGGAAGCGCGCCAGGTCGTGGGGGCCTTCCCGGCCCAGGATCTTCTCGGCGAGGCCGATTCCGGCGGCCTGGACCACGGCAAAGAGGGGGGCTTCCTCCTGGGCCCTCGCCACCGCCTGAGCCACGTCCTCCTCCCGGGTCACGTCCCCTTCTACGTAGACCAGGTCCTCCTCCCCCCGCTTGAGGTCCAGGACCACCACCCGGTAGCCCCTCGCCTTCAAGGCCAGGGCCGCCGCCCGCCCGAGCCCCGAGGCCCCGCCCGTCACCAAGGCGCTCCGCTCCATCAATCCCTCCTATAGCCTCTGGATCACCGTGGCCGTGGCCTGGCCGTGGCCGATGCACATCACCTGGAGACCGAACTCGCCCCCCCGGCGCTCAAGCTCGTGGAGGAGCTTGGTCATGAGCACGGCCCCCGTGGCCCCCAAGGGATGCCCGTGGGCGATGGCCCCCCCGTTCGGGTTCACCCGCTCGGGGTCCGCCCCAAGCTCCCGCAAGAAGGCCAGGACCACGCTGGCGAAGGCCTCGTTGACCTCTATGACGTCCACGTCCCGCAAGGAGAGCCCCGCGCGCCTCAGGGCCTCCCTCGCCGCCGGGACGACCTCCAGAAGCTGCAGGGTGGGGTCCCCCGCCACCACCACCCGGGCGCGGAAGCGGGCCCTGGGCCTTAGGCCCAAGGCCAGGGCCTTTTCCCGGTCCCCGAGGAGAAGGGCCGCGGCGCCGTCGGAGATCTGGCTGGAGTTCCCCGCCGTCACCACCCCGTTTTCCCGGAAGACGGGCTTCAGGGCGAGCATCTTCTCGTAGTCCACATCGGGGCGGACCCCCTCGTCGCGGGTGAGGAGGAAGGGCCTTCCCTCGGCGTCCAGCCCCTCCAGGGGGAGGATCTGGGCAGCAAACCGCCCCTCCTCCGTGGCCCGGGCCGCCCGCTTGTGGGAGAGGTAGCCCCACTCGTCCAGCTCCTCGCGGCAAAACCCGTAGCGCTCGGCGATCCGCTCGGCGCTTTCCCCCTGGTGGACGAGCTCGTACCTCTTCCCAAGCTCGGGGTTCAGGGTGTGGAAGCCCCCGCCGATGTCCGAGAACATGGGCACCCGGGTCATGCTCTCCACCCCGCCGGCGATGGCGAAGTCCAGGTCGCCCGCGGCGATGGCCTGGGCAGCGAAGTGGACCGCCTGCTGGCCGGAGCCGCACATGCGGTTGAGGCTCACCGCGGGGACCTCCTTGGGAAGCCTGGAGAGGAGCACCCCAAGCCGCCCCACGTTCGCCCCCTGCTCCCCCACCTGGGTCACGCACCCCGTGACCACGTCCCCGATGAGGCCGGGGTCTATGCCCGTACGCTCCAGGAGGGCATCCAGGACCTTGGCGTAGAGGGCATCGGGCCGCCACGCCCTAAGGGCCCCGTTCCTCTTGCCGATGGGGGTGCGTACCGCCTCGAGGATCACCGGCTCTCCCATCTTCCCCTCCTCACCAGTTCCCGCAGCACGATGACCCGCTGGATCTCCGAGGTCCCCTCGTAGATCTGCAGGACCTTGGCGTCCCGGTAGAGCTTGGCCATGGGGTACTCCTCGGAGTAGCCGTTGCCCCCGAAGACCTGAAGGGCCTCCGAGACTCCCCGCACGCAGGCGTCCGCGGCGAAGGCCTTGGCCATGGCCGCCTCTAGGGCGTTCTCCTCCCCCCTTTCCGCCAACCCGGCCGCCTTCTCCGTGAGGAGCCGGGCCGCCTCCAGGTCCATGGCCATCTCCGCCAGCTTAAACCCCACCCCCTGGTGGGCCCATAGGGGACTGCCGAAGGCCTCCCGGGTCTGGGCGTAGGCCAAGGCCTCGTCCAAGGCCCTTCGCAAGAGGCCTACGGCCAAGGCGGCCACCATGGGCCGGGAACGGTTGAAGACCCGCATGGCCAAGAGGAAACCTTCCCGGGCGATCAAGCCCTCCTCGGGCACCAAGACGCCGTCCAGGTACACCTCCGCCGCCACCGAGGCCTTCTGCCCCAGCTTGGGCAAAGGAGGCCCTACCTCCACCCCCGTCCCCCGCTCCACCAGGAAGGCGGCGATCCCTTCCCGGCCCTCCGCCACCTTAGCGAAGACCACGAAAAAAGAGGCTTCTGGGGCATGGCTAATCCAGGTCTTGCGCCCGTGGAGGCGGTATCCGCCCGGCACCTTTTCCGCCCGGGTGCGGAGGGCGGCCACGTCGGAGCCGGCATGGGGCTCGGTGAGGGCATAGGAGGCCACCTCTTCCTTGAGGCGGGGAAGGAAGGTGCGGGCATAGGGGCTTCCCGAGAGGAGGAGGGCGTCGGCCACCAGGTTGTTAAGGAGGAGGGCGGCGGCCACCCCCGGGCAGGCATAGGCCAGCTCCTCCGCCACCAGGACCAAGGCCCTGGGGCCAAGCCCCACCCCCCCAAGCTCCTCCGGCACCGCCAAAACGGGAAAGCCCAAGGCCGCAGCCTCCCGGAAAAGCTCCCGGGGAAAGCGGGCCTCCCGGTCCCACCGGGAGGCCTCGGGCAGGACCCTTTCCCGGGCGAAGCGTCGGGCGAGCTCCTGGATGGCCTGTTCCATGGCGGGGCCTCCAGGGGGAGTCTACCCCCACGAGGGAGGGCCCGCAAGCTACCCCCCCAGGCTTCCCTTTTTGCCGTACATGGCCCGGTCGGCGGCCTCGAGGACCCGGGCCAGCTCCCACCCCTCTCCCGAGGCGAAGCCCACCGACACCGGCGGGAAGCGGGCGTGTACCCTCTCCTCCAGGGAAGCCCCGTCCACAAGCCCCAGGTGAAGGCCCACGAACTCATCCCCGCCGATGCGGAAAAGGGCGTCCCCTTGCCGCACCTCCTCCCGCAGGGTCCGGGCGAAGCGGAGGAGGTGGGCATCCCCCGCCGCGTGCCCTTCCCGGTCGTTGATGGCCTTGAGGCCGTCCAGATCCCACAGGGAAAGGACCAGGGAAAGCCCCTCCCTGGCCGCCAGGGCTTGAAAGCGAGGGAAGTCCCGCTCCAAAGAGCGGCGGTTGGCGAGACCGGTGAGGGGGTCGGTGAGGGACTCGGTGTGGATGATCCGCTGGAGGGCCTCGAGGCGGCCCACCAGGGCCCCCACGCTAAGCCCTCCCACGCTGGCGAGAAGGGTGCTCCCCGCCAGGAGGAAGCGGGTCTCCACCTGGGGCCAAGGGGCCAGGAGGGCGCAGGCCAGCCCCAAGGCCAGCCCCGGCCAGCCCGCGAAAGCGGCCAAGGCGTAGGCCCCCACGGTGTAAAAGGCCATGACCCCGAGGCGCCAGGCTCCCTCCGGAAGCCCCCGGGCCACCATTTCCGGTGGGCTCACCAAAGCCAGGAGGGCGGTGAAAAGGGCCACCCCCAGGTGCAGGGCCACCGCAAGCCTTTCCTGGCCGCCTCGCCTGGCCCAGAGGTACGCAAGCCCCAACCCCCCCCAGTAGAGGGCCGTTCCCCCCACCATCACCGGCCCACCGTAAAAGTAGACCACGGGCCACCAGACCGCGGGCGCCAGGGCCAAGCGCCAGTAGAGGCGACACAACGCCGGCCAGACCCCCACTTCCTGGGCCATGCCCTAGTCTAACCCGGGGCCGCTTGACTTTGCCCAGGGAAGCCCGGAGGATGAAAAGGATGGACATCCGCCGCATCCGCAACTTCTCCATCATCGCCCACGTGGACCACGGGAAGTCCACCCTGGCCGACCGCATCCTGGAGCTCACCCACGCGGTGAGCGACCGGGAGATGCGGGAGCAGTTTCTGGACTCCCTGGAGCTGGAGAGGGAGCGGGGCATCACCATCAAGGCCAGCGCGGTGCGGGTGAGGTACCGGGCTAAAGACGGGGAGGAGTACGTCCTCCACCTCATTGACACCCCGGGGCACGTGGACTTCACCTACGAGGTCTCCCGGGCCCTGGCGGCGGTGGAGGGGGTGCTTTTGGTGGTGGACGCCAGCCAAGGCGTGGAGGCGGAAACCCTGGCCAAGTTCTACATGGCCTTGGAGCACGGGCACGTGATCATCCCGGTGATCAACAAAATCGACCTCCCCAACGCCCGCCCCCTGGAGGTGGCCCTGGAGGTGGAGGAGGTCCTGGGCCTCCCCGCCGACGAGGCCATCTTCGCCTCGGGGAAGACGGGGGAGGGCGTGGAGGAGATCCTCGAGGCCATCGTGAAGCGCATCCCGCCTCCCAAGGGGGACCCCGAGGCCCCCCTTAAGGCCCTCATCTTTGACTCCGTCTACGACGCCTACCAGGGGGTGATCCCCTACCTCCGCCTCTTTGAGGGGAGGGTGCGGCCCGGGGACCGGATCCAGGTCTATTCCACGGGCAAGGAGTTCACCGTGGACAAGGTGGGGGTCTTCACCCCCCAGGGCCTCATGCCCACGGAGGAACTCGTGGCTGGGGAGGTGGGGTGGCTCGTGGCCGCCATCCGGGACATCCACGACGTCCAGGTGGGGGACACCCTCACCCTGGCGGACCGCCCCACCCCCTCCCCCTACCCCGGCTTCCGCCCGGCCAAGCCCGTGGTCTTCGCCGGGCTTTACCCGGTGGAGTCCGGGGACTACGGGAAGCTCCGGGACGCCCTGGAAAAGCTCAAGCTCAACGACGCCGCCCTCACCTTTGAGCCCGAGTCCTCCACCGCCTTGGGCTTCGGCTTCCGCTGCGGCTTCCTCGGGCTTCTTCACGCCGAGATCGTCCAGGAGAGGCTGGAGAGGGAGTTCGGCCTAGAGCTCATCGCCACCGCCCCGAGCGTGGTCTACAAGGTGCGGCTCAAAAGCGGGGAAGAGCTGGAGATCCACAACCCCGCCGACCTCCCCGACCCCACCCGGGTGGAGGAGGTCCTCGAGCCCTACGTGAAGCTCACCCTCTTCACCCCCGAGGAGTACGTGGGGAGCCTCATGCAGCTCCTCCAGGAGAAGCGGGGCAGGCTCCTCAACATGACCTACCTCCCCGGGGCCCAGAAGCGGGTGGAGCTGGTCTACGAGGCCCCCTTCGCCGAGATCCTCTACGACTTCCACGACCGCCTAAAAAGCCTCTCCCGGGGCTACGCCTCCATGGACTACGAGCAGGCGGGCTACCGCCCCGGGGACCTGGTGAAGGTGAACGTCCTGGTGCACGGGGAGCCCGTGGACGCCCTCACCTTCATCGCCCACCGGGAGAAGGCCTACGCCATGGCCCGGGCCATGGTGGACAAGCTCGCCGAGGTCATCCCCAGGCAGCTCTTTGAGGTGCCCATCCAGGCGGCCATCGGGGGGAAGATCATCGCCCGGGCCACGGTGAAGGCCCTAAGGAAGGACGTCCTCGCCAAGTGCTACGGCGGGGACGTGACCCGGAAGAAGAAGCTTCTGGAGAAGCAGAAGGAAGGGAAGAAGCGGCTGAAGGCCATCGGCAAGGTGGAGGTGCCCCAGGAGGCCTTCCTGGCGGTGCTCTCGGCGGGTCGCGATGAGCCTAAGGGCTAGGCTCGCCCTGGTCATCGCCCTCCTCGCCTTCCTGCCCAACCTGGTCCTGGCCCTCACCCTGGGGGCCCTGGGGGAAGGCCCCTGGCCTCCCCTCCTCCTCTGGCTTTTTCTCCTCGCCCTCCTCTCGGGCCTCGTGGGCTACTTCCTGGCCAAAAGCCTCCTCAGGCCCCTGGAGGAGCTCACCCGGGCCCTGGCCTACCTCTCCTTGAAGGAGGGACCCCTGGAGGCCCTCCGCCTCCCCGCCCCCAAGGAGCCCCCTCCGGGGGAGATCGCCCTCCTCCGGGCCCGGTTTTCCGAGCTCCTCGCCCGGCTCAAGGAGCTTCTCGAGGCCCGGGAGGCCCTGTATGCCGCCCTGGCCCACGACCTCAAGACCCCCCTCCTTTCCGCCCTGCGCCTTTTGGACTACCTGGAGAGGGCGGACCACCTGGGGAAGGAGCGGCGCGTGGCCCTCCTCCGCGCCCTCAGGGAGGAGCTCGCCCGGGGCTACCGCCTGACGGAGAACCTCCTCGCCCTCGCCCGCCTCGAGGCCCGCGCACCCCAGAGGGAAACCCTGAACCTCCGCGCCCTGGCCGAGGACCTCCTCCTACGCTACCGCGAGGAGGCCAGAAGGCGGGGGCTTCACTTGGAGGTGGAAGGGGCGGGGCTTGCCCGGGGGGAGAGGCTTCTCGTGGAAAGGGCCCTGGCCAACCTCCTGGAGAACGCCCTGCGCCACGCCAAAAGCCGGGTGCGGGTGCGGGTGGAGGAGGGGGCTTTACAGGTGGAAGACGACGGCGAAGGCCTCCCCCTGTCCCTGGAAGCCCTGGCCCGGCCCTTCCGCCAAGGAGAGGGTCCCCGGGGAAGCTCAGGCCTCGGCCTTTACACCGCCAAGAAGGTGGCCGAGGCCCACGGGGGGCGGCTCGCCTCCGGCCCAAGCCCCTGGGGCGGGGCCTCCTTGCGCCTGGAGCTCCCCCCGGCCACCGCCCTTTAATACCACCCCATGCTGGCCCAAGCCAGCATGAGCCCTCACGCCTGGGCTTGGGCGAGGGGTTCACGCCAAAATCAGTCCATAACCGGGGGGATCTGCCGCACCCAGAGGATGTAGGAGAGGTACTCCAAATACTCCAGGGGTTTGGCGGAAAGGGGGCGGTCCATCTCCAGGCTCATCATGGCCTCTCCGCCCTTCTTCTTGCGGCTTACCGTGAGGTGGGCGATGTTCACCTCGTCGTCCGCCAGGATGCGGGCCACCCGGGCCACCACCCCGGGGGTATCCACGTTCTTCACCACCAGGGTGGGGGCGGCGCCGGTGATGCGCACCTCAAACCCGTCCACCTCAAAAACCCGCACCACGCCCCCGCCCAGGGAACTCCCCGTGACGGTGAGGCGCTCCTTCTCCCCCTCCAACACCATGCGCACGGTGTTGGGGTGCACATCCCCAAGCTCCACCTCCTTGAAGACCACCTCCACCCCTTCCCTTTCCGCCAGGGCCAGGCTCTCCTTAAGACGCTCGTCGTCGGGCCGGAGGCCTAAGACCCCGGCGGCCAAGGCCAGGTGGGTGCCGTGGCCCCGGCCGGTCTTGGCGAAGGAACCGTGGAGGCCGAACTCCACCCGCTTGGGCTTTTCCCCCAGGAGGTGGCGGGCGAGGAGGGCCAGGCGGCAGGCCCCCGCCGTGTGGCTGGAGGAAGGCCCCACCATCACCGGACCGATCATGTCCAGAAGCCCCATACCGGTAGAATAACCCCATGCGCCGCTGGATCGCCTTGGCCTTCCTGGGGCTTTCCGCTCTAGGCCAGACCCTCCTCCTGCCGGAGACCGCCCGGGTGGGGGAGGCCCTCTTCCTGGAGGGCAAAGACCTGCCCCAGGGCCGCTTCCCCCTGGAGGTCCAAGGGCCCCAGGGAACCGCCACCTGGGAGGTGGAGGCCCAGGAAGGGGGCTTCCGCCTTCCCTTCACCCCCGAGGCCCCCGGGGAGTACCGGGTGCGCCTTTCCCTGCCCTCGGGGGCGCTGGAGGGGCGTTTCACCGCTTTGGCCCCGGTCCAGCCCAGGCTCGTGGAGGGGGGTCTGGAACTCCCCTGGGGGCGGCTCTCCCTGCCGGAAGGCCCCTGGCTCGGCCCCCTGGTGGAAGGGGACCGGGTCTTTGTGGCCCAGGGGCTTTTGGTGGTGGAGGCCGGCCTAAAGCGGGAGGAGGTCCGCTTCCACTTCGCCCCCGCCCGGGTGGTGGCCCTGCGCCCGGGGCCCGAGGCCTTGCTGGTGGGGGACCGGACCCTGCCCCTTCCCTTCCCCCCCCTGCCCTTCGCCGGCACCGAGGAGGACCTGAAGTCCCTAAAGCCCCTCCTGGAAGCCCTGAAGCCTCCGAGGCCCTGGCCTTACTTCGCCTACTGGACCCTTCCTCCCGAGGCCCTGAGCCCGGAGGACCTCCAGGCCTACGGGGAGGACCTAAGGGCCCGGGGGCACCGCCCCGAGCTCTTCTTCGGCCAGGAAGGGGTGCGGCGCATGGCCGAAGCCGCCCGCGCCCTAAGCGCCCAGGACCCGGAAAAGTCCTGGCGGCTCACCGAGGCCCTCCTTCGCTACACCCCGCTTTTCCCGGGCTCGCTGGACTTTTTCCTGGAGCGGGCGGAGGCCCTCGAGGCCCAAGGCCAGCCCGCCAGGGCCCTAAGGCTGCGGGAGGCCGTCAAATACCTCCAGGCCTGGAGGCCCCCGGACCTCTCCTTCCTACCCCAGGGGCTCTACGTCCTGGGCCTGGCCTACCTGGCCCTCCTGGCCTACCTCCTCCTCTACTACCTCCCGGCCCAGCTCCAGGACCTCAAGGCGCTGGGAGGCTTCCTCGGGGGGTACCTCCGCCACCCCCTCCTGCGCCTCCGCCACCTGAGCCTGGCCTACGCCAGCCTGGGGGAAAGGGTCCTGGCCTTCGCCCTCCTCCTCCTCTTGGGCGGGGCGGGGCTCCTGTACGGCCTGGACCAGCGCGCCCGCGCCGCCCTCGCCCTTCCCCCCCTGGACCGGGGCACCGTGCGCACCCTCGAGGCCCAGGCCTGGCTTCGGGAACAGCCCCCTCTGCCCGAGGTGAAGGCCTTTTTGGGCTACGCCCTCCTCCCGGAAAACCCCAAGGAGGCCAAAGGGCTTCTGGAGGGAGCGAGCCTCCCCTTCGCCTTGGCCTTAGGGGAAACGGGCCTCCCCCAGGCCTACGCCAAGGCCCCCTTTGACGGCCCCATCCGCTCCGCCCTGGGCCTGGGGGAGGACCCCTGGGGCGGGCGGGAGCCAGGGCCTAGCCTCCGCACCCTCTACGCCGCTTTGCTTCGGGTGGAGTTCTTCCATCTGCGGGAAGACTTCCTCAAAGGGGTAGGCCAGCTTCCCCTTCCCCTGCCGGAAAGGGCCCGGCCCTGGGCGGCCCTGGGCTTTTTCCTGCTCCTCCTCTACCACCTCCTGACCTTCCTTCTCCCCCGGCGCAGGAAGGAACCTCCCCCCTCCTGGGCCCTGGGGGTGCGCCTTTTGGTGCCGGGAAGCCTGGGCTTTTCCGGGGGGCTTGGCCTCCTCCTCCTCCTCCTCGCCGCCTTCGGCCTCCTAAGGCTCCTCCAGGGCCAGGGCCCTGGGTTTCTCCTTTTGGCCTATGCCCTTCACCTCCTTTTCCTGATAGGCTCCTGGAGGAGGTTACCATGATCCTGCCCCCCATCCCCACCCCCTTCGACCGGGAAGGCCGCCTGGACACGGGGGCCTTCCGCGCCTTGGCCGAGGCTTTGGAACCCCTGGTGGACGGCCTCCTCGTCTACGGCTCCAACGGGGAAGGGGTCCACCTTACCCCGGAGGAACGGGCCCGGGGCCTCCGGGCCCTTAGGCCCAGAAAGCCCTTCCTCGTGGGCCTCATGGAAGAGACCCTGGCCCAGGCGGAAGGGGCCCTCATGGAGGCGAAGGAGGCAGGGGCCATGGCCCTCCTCGCCACCCCGCCCCGCTACTACCACGGAAGCCTCGGGGAGGGGCTCCTCCGCTACTACCAGGCCATGGCGGAGAGGATGCCCCTTTTCCTCTACCACGTGCCCCAGAACACCAAGGTGGACCTGCCCCTCGAGGCGGTGGAGGCCCTGGCCCGGCACCCCCAGATCCAGGGCGTCAAGGACTCCAGCGGGGACCTAAGCCGGATCGCCTTCTACCAGGCCCGCCTGAGGGATTTCCGGGTCTACACGGGCCACGCCCCCACCTTCCTCGGCGCCCTGGCCCTGGGGGCGGAAGGGGGGATCCTGGCGGCGGCCAACCTCGCCCCCCGGGCCTACCGCGCCCTTCTGGAACACTTCCGCTCGGGGCGGCTGGCGGAGGCCCAGGCCCTGCAAAAGAAGCTCTTTCCCCTAGGGGACCTCCTGGCCAAAGGGGGCGTGCCCCTCCTCAAGCAGGCCCTCCGGCACCTGGGCCTGCCCGCGGGCTACCCCAGACCCCCCTACCCGGCGGAAAGCCCCCTTTGGGAGAGGTTCCTCCCCGTGCTGGAGGGCCTCAAGGAGGAAGGATGGGTTCTCTAGCGCGAAGGCTTGGGCTTCTCCTCCTGGGCCTTCTGGCCCTCGCCGCCTGCGCCCCAAGGCCCCTGCCTCCCGAGGCCCGCTACCTGGGGGCGGAGCTTAGGGGCCTGGAGCTTTCCCCCGAACCCGCCCTCCTTTTGGAGGTGCGGGTGGCCTTCCACAACCCCAACCCCTTCCCCCTCCCCCTCGCGGCCTTCGGGGCGCGGCTCCGGGTGGGGGAGGTGGCGGTGCCCTTGGACCTCAGCCTGCCTCCCGGAAAGAAGGAGGCCCTTCTCCCGGTGCGCCTCACGCCCAAGGAGGCCTTGGCCACGGCCCAAGCCCTCCTCTCCCCGGAAGGGGTGGAGGTGGCCCTGGAGGGCCGGACCCTGGGCCAGGACCTCGCCTTCTTCAAGGCCCGCCTCGCCTTCCCCTTAGAGCCCGTAAGGGTGCGCCGGGCCGGGGTGAACCTCTTCCTGGAAAACCCTAACCCCTTCCCCCTCCGGGCCGAGGGTACCCTGGTGCTTTTGGGGCAACGCCTTTCCGTGCGGGCGGACCTCCCGGCGAGGGGGGAGGCGAGGGTCCAGGCGGTGGGCCTGAGGCCGGGGCCGGAAAGGGGAAGGGGACGGCTGGAGCTTCGCCTCGAGGTCCCCGGCTTCCTCAGCCAGACCCTGGTCCTGGACCTCTAGAGGCGGAAGGCCAGGGGGAGGAGGGCCCCCAAGGTGGTGCGCACCTCCTCCTCGGGCCCGTGGAGGACCACCTCCACCTCGGGCCCCCCGAACTCCATGAGGACCTGCCGGCACCCCCCGCACGGGGGGACGGGGCCCTTGGGGCTATAGATGTGCACCCGTTCTAGCCGCCTTTTGCCCGCCAGGACCATGGCCGCCACGGCGTTCCGTTCGGCGCACTGGGAGAGGGGGAAGGAGGCGTTTTCCACGTTGACCCCGAGGAACGCCTCCCCTTCCGCTTCCACCAGGGCCACCACGGGAAACCCCGAATAGGGGGCGTAGGCCCGCCCCACGTGGGCCTTCAGGATCTCCTTAATCCCCATGCTCCACCAGCCGCTCCACCCGCACCCGCTCTATCCGCCTTTGGTCGGCGCTCTCCACCACGAAGCGGAAGCCCTGCCAGGCCACGCTCTCCCCCACGCTGGGGATGCGCCCGAACTGCTCGTAGAGGAAGCCGGAGAGGGTGTCGTACTCCCCCTCGGGGAGCTCCACCCCCAAGGCCTCGGAGACCTCGTCTATGGGGGTCTGGGCCTGGATGGAAAGGGTCCCGTCGGGGAGGCGCTTGATGGGAGCGTCCTCGGGCTCGTCGGTCTCGTCGTAGATCTCCCCCACGATCTCCTCCATGACGTCCTCCAGGGTCACGAGGCCCGCCGTGCCCCCGAACTCGTCCACCACGATGGCCAGGTGCACCTTGCGGCGCCTGAGCTCCTTGAGGAGGGTCCAGGCGTCCATGTTCTCGGGGACGAAGTAGGGGGGGTGGGCGATGGAGGCCACGGTGCGCCGCTTCAGGTCCTCCTCGCAGTAGTAGGTGAGGAGGTCCTGGGCGTAGGCCACCCCCACGATGTGGTCCACGCTCTCCCGGTAGACGGGCACCCGGCTGTAGCGGTGCTCGCGGAAGAGGTGGAGGAAGTCCTCCAGGGTGGCCTCGGCCTCTATGGCCACCATCTCCACCCGGGGGGTCATGATCTCCCGCACCGGGGTCTCCTCCAGCTCCAGGATGGAGTGGATCATCTCCTCCTCCTGGGCCTCGATGGTGCCCGCCTCCTCCGCCCCCGCCAGGATGAGCTTGAGCTCCTCCTCCGAGACCAGGGAAGCATCCCGGGGCTCGAGGCCCAAGAGGCGAAGGAGGGTCCCCGAAACGAAGCTAAAAAAACGGCCCACGGGGTAGAGGAGGACGGAGAGGAAGTAAATGGGCCAGGCCGCCACCCGGGCCACGGCCACCGCATGGTGCACCGCCAAGGACTTGGGGGTGATCTCGCCGAAGAAGAGGATGAGGAAGGTCATGACCCCGGTGGCCACCCCCACCCCCGCCGAGCCGAAGGCTTCCGTGGCGAGCTCCGTCACCAGGGCGGTGGCGGCGATGTTCACCAGGTTGTTGCCCACCAGGATGGTGGTGAGGAAGCGGGTGATGTCCTGGGCCAGGAGGCGGAAGGGCCCGCCTTTGGCCTCGGCCAGCTCCTTGAGCTTCCAGGGGTAAAGGGCGGTGAAGGCGGTCTCGCTGGCGGAGAAGGCGGCGGAAAGGAAGAGGAGGCCGGCCAGAGAGAGGATTTCCAGGGGGCTTGGCGTTGGGGACTGGGCCAGGGCTAGGGAGCCGAAGGGCAGGAGGAAGAGCCACCGACTGGGAGGTCTGTCCATATCACCTTTCGCCATTGTACACGAAAGGGTGGCCCAGCCCCCGTTTTGCCCTTTAGGTTTGTGTATAGTTGAAGGGTATGAACGGACCCCCTGCCCCCCTGGTGCAAGAGCTTTCCCAGCTGGGCTACACCCTCATGCGCCTCCTCCTGGCCCAGGCCAAGGAGGCCTTCGCCCAAGAGGGCCTCTCCCTCTTGCAGGCCGAGGTCCTGCGCCTGGTGAAAGGAGGGGTCAGCGCCCCTTCCCGCCTGGCGGAGCACCTGGAGGTCCAGCCCTCCCAGGTCTCCCACCTCCTGGCCTCCCTGGAGGAAGGGGGTCTCCTGGCCCGGGAGCTGGACCCCTTGGACCGCAGGCGGGTCCACCTCCGCCTCACCCAGAGGGGCCTGGAGGTGGCGAGGAGGCTCGAGGCCGCCTGGCTTTCCCTCTTCGGCCGGCGCCTGGCCCGCCTGGAAGCCCCTGAGCTCCTCCTCTTCCGCGACCTCCTGCGGAAGCTCACGGGAGGGGAGGATGCGTAAAGCCCTCCTCCCCTTCCTCCTGGCCCCCGCCCTGGCCCAAGGGGCCCTGGCCCCCCTCCAGGACCACCCCCTGGCCCGGCAAGGGGCGGCCTACCTGGAGGCGGCCAGGAAAGCCCTGGAAGCCCAGGAGGCCCCCTTGGCCCTGAACCTCCAAGGTGGCTACGCCCGCCTGGGGTACCAGTGCACCCCGGAGGCCCTTTGCGGAAGCCTTCCCCCCACCACGGGAAGCCTCACCCTTTCCCTCTCCCTCACCCCCTTCCCCTTTGGGGAGGTGGCCGATGGGCGGGAACGGGCCCGGATCGCCCTGAGACGGGCCGAGCTAGGCTACCGCCGCACCCTCTCCGCCCTGCAGGCCCAGGCGGTGGCCGCCTACGGCCGCTACCGGCAGGCCCTCCTGGGGGAGAAGATCGCCCAAAAGGCCCTGGAGCTGGCCCAAAGGGCCCTGGAGGCCAGCAGGAAGCGCCAGGCAAGCCCCAAGGAACTGCGGGAAGCGGAGCTCAACCTGAAGGAGGCGGAGGCCCGCCTGGAGGAGGCCAGGCAGGGGGTGGACCTGGCCAAGAGGGCGGCGGAGGGCCTCCTAGACCTCACGAAGCCCCTGCCGGAAATCCCCCCGCCCAAGGGAGGGGCTTACCTGGCGGTGGAGGAGGCCAAGCTTGCGGTCCTGGAGGCGGAGATCTCCTACCAAAGCGCCCTCCGGAACCTCCTTCCCCAAGCGCAGGCCAGCTACCTCCTCTACCCCTCGGGGAACGACACCCTGGCCCTAAGCCTGGGAAGCCGCACCCTCCAGCCCACCCTCTCCTATACCCGCAACGACCCTCCCCGTCCCCCCACCCAGGTCCCGGGGACAGGCAGCTACCGCACCCAGGAGGAGCTCCGGCTCTCCCTCTCCCTCACCCTCTCCCCCGGGCTCCTCTCGGGCCTCGAGGCCGCCCGGGCCCAGCTCCAGGGGGCGGAGGCGGCCCTAAGGGCGGCGGAGGAGCAGGCCCGGCTCCAGGAGGAAACCCTGAAGAGCGCCCTTCAAAGCGCCGAGGCCAACCTGGCCCTGGCCCGTCTAAGGAAGGATTCCCAGGAAAAAGCCCTGGAGGAGACCCGGAAGCGCCTGGAGTTGGGCCTGGAAAGCCCGCTGGCCCTCCTGCAGGCGGAGCTCGACCTTTTGCAGGCGGAGCTCGGCCTCCTGCAGGCGCAAAGCGACCTCCTGAACAAGCGAATGGAGCTATACCAGCTTTACGGCGAACTCTTGGAGGTTCAACCATGAGGAAAACCCTGTTTATCCTTTTCCTGCTGGCCCCCGCCTTGGCCCAACCCCTTCCCGAGGCCCTGAAGAAGGCCCAGGAGGCGGCGGGCGTGGCCCTGGCCCGCCTGGAGGTGGAGGCCAAAGCCAAGGACCTGGCCCGCCTCCTCCAAGACCCCCTCCTCACCCCCCTCTCCGAGCTCCAGGCCCGGCAGGCCCTGGCCCTGGCGGAAGCCCGCCTCGGCCGCGCCCTGGCCCAGGCGGAAAGCGAGGTGGTCTCCGCCTACGCCCAGGCCCTGGAGGCCAGGCTCCAGGTGGCCCTGGCGGAAAAGGCCCTGGAGGTGGCGGAGCTTTCCCTCAAGGCCGCCGAGGTGCGGGCCAAGGGGGGCGGGGCCACCTCCTTGGACCTCCTGGAGGCCCAGAACCGGGTGCTGGAGGCCCGGAAAAACCTGGAGCTGGCCCAAAGGGGTCGGGATAGCGCCCAGGCCGCCCTGGAAAACCTGGTGGGCCCCTGGGAGCCCAAGCCCGTGGAGGCCCTTCCGCCGCTTCCCGAGGAGGGGCTTTGGCAGAGCCTCCTGGCCCAGCACGCCGACCTCCTGCAACTCCGGCAGTCTTTGGAGCTTCTCCGCTTCCAGCGGGGGCTTCTGGACGAAAGCTTCGCCGCCAAAAAGGACCTGGAGGCTTTGGAGGACCAGATCCGGTCCCTCGGCACCAACCTGGACAACCTGGAGCGCTCCCTCAAGGTGGGCCTCCAGGCCCGCCAGGCCCAGCTCGCCCCCCTTCTTAAGGGGGTGAAGGCGGCGGAGGAGGCCTACCGGGCGGCCAAGGAGCGGTACGCCGCCGAGGAGAAGCGCTTCCGGGCGGGCCTCACCAGCCGCCTGGGCCTCCTCCAGCAGGAGCTTTCCCTCCTGCAGGCGGAGCTTTCCTGGGAGCAGGCCAAGCACGCTTACCTGAAGGCCTACTACGGCCTTCTGGCCTCGAGGTGAAGCATGCGGCGCCTCTTCCTCCTCTTGCCCCTCCTCCTCTTCGCCTGCGCCCCCAAGAAGGCCGAGGCCCCAGGCCCCGCCCAGGAAGGCCCTCTCCGGGTCCAGGTCCGGGCGGTGGAGGCCAAGCGGGGGGTGCTGGAGCGGGAGGCCAAGGCCTCCGCCACCCTACAGGCGGAAAAGGACAGCCTGGTGGCCGCGGGGGCCGCCGGGCGGGTAGTTCGCACCCTGCCCCCGGGAAGCCGGGTGAGGGCGGGGGAGGGGGTGGTGTTTCTGGACCCCGCCCCCTTCCAGGAGGCCCTGGGCCAGGCCCGCCTGGCCCTGGCCCAGGCCGAGGCCAACCTGGAGCGAAGCAAGAGCCAGCTGGCGGGAAGCCGGGCCGCCCTGGAGGCCCAACTCAGGGCGGCGGAGGCCCAGCTCCAATCGGCCGAGAGGCGCTACCAGGAGGGGAAGGCCCTCCTGGAGGCCGGGGCCCTGGCCCCCTTGGACCTGAAGGCCCTCGAGGCCCAGTACCGGCAGGCGCAAGGGGCCTACGAGAACGCCAAGGAGGCCCTGGCCCGCCTGGAAAGGGAGGACGACCTCCGCCTCCTCAGGCTCCAGGTGGAGGCCGCCCGCCTCCAGGTGCGCCAGGCGGAGCGGAACCTGAGGGAGAGCGTGGTGCGGGCCCCCTTCGCCGGGGAGGTGGTGGAGGTCTACGCCAAGGAGGGGGAGTTCCTGGGCACGGGAAGCCGGGCCTTCCGCCTGGCCACCACGGAAAGCCTCCTGGCCAAGGTCTACCTGCCCCCCGACCAGGCGGCGGCCCTGACCCCGGAAACCCCCTTCCGCTTGCGGCAAAACGGCAAGGAGGCGGCGGCCCGCCTTCTCCGCAAGACCGACCTGCCGGGGCAGAGCCGGCTGGTGGAGGTGGTGCTGAAGCCCCAAGTCCCCCTCACCCCGGGCCCGGCGGAGGTGCGCTACCGGGAACGCTTGGCCGAAGGCGTGCTCCTCCCCGCGGGGGCCCTAAGGGCCGAGGAGGGCAAGGCCTTCGTCTACCGGGTGGAGGGAGGAAAGGCCAGGCGGCAGGAGGTGCGGCTTCTGGCCCAGGAAGGGGACCGGGTGGCGGTGGAAGGCCTTCCCGAGGGAGCCCTGGTGGTCCACCCCTTGCCCGAAGGGCTTAGGGAAGGGGACCTGGTGGAGGTGGTGCGGTGAGGGAAAACCCCCTGGTGGCCTTCTTCGTGGAGCGCTTCGTCTTCGCCACCGCCATCTTCGTGGGGCTGGTGCTGGTAGGGCTCCTTTTGGGCCTTGGGCTTGGGGTGGAGCTTCTGCCTCGGTTCAGCGTGCCCGTGGTGGCGGTCTCCACCAGCTACCCCGGGGCGGGCCCCGAGGAGGTGGCGGAGCAGGTCTCTAAACCCCTGGAGGACGCCCTTTCCACCCTAAGCGGCCTGGACACCCTGGGGTCCAGCTCCACCGAGGGCTTCAGCCTGGTCTTCCTCCAGTTCCGGCAGGGGGTGAACGTGGACCAGGCGGCGGTGGAGGTGAGCCAGAAGGTGGCCGCGGCCCGCGGCGCCCTCCCCAAGGACGCCTCGGCCCCGGTGGTGCAGAAGTTTGACCCCTCGGCGAGCCCCATCCTCTACCTGGCCCTCGAGGCCCCCGGGGAGGACCTGTCCCGGGTCCTCCGCTACGCCGAGCGCACCCTGAAGCCCAGGCTCCAGCTGGTGCCCGGGGTGGCGGACATCCGCCTCACCGGGGCCCCCAGGCGGGCCATCAAGGTCTACCTGGACCCGGACCGCCTCCAGGCCCTGGGGGTGGCCCCAGGGCAGGTGGTCCAGGCCATAAGCGCCTCGGCCCTGAACCTCCCCCTGGGCACCCTTAGGGAAGGGGAGAAGCGCCTGGTCTACACCCTGCGCTCCACCCCCGCAAGGGCGGAGGAGGTGGCGGACCTTCTCCTGGACGCCTCCCGGGGCCTCCGGGTGGGGGACGTGGCCCGGGTGGTGGAGGAAAGCGAGGCCCCCACCACCCTGAACCGCCTAAACGGCAAGCCGGCGGTGCTCCTGGCCGTGGTCAAGACCCCCGACGCCAACGCCGTGGCCGTGGCCGACGGGGTGAAGCGGGCCCTGGAGGCCATCCCCCTGCCTCCGGGGTACCGGGCCGAGGTGGCCCTGGACTCCACCCGGTTCATCCGGGCGGCGGTTTTGGACACGGTGCGGGAGGCCTTTTTGGCGGCCTTGGCCGTGTCCTTGGTGGTCCTGGTCTTCCTGGGCAAGCTCAACTCCGTCTTCTCCGTCATCCTGGCCATCCCCATCACCCTCTCGGGGGCCATCCTCCTCTTCGGGCTTTTGGGCTTCACCTACAACCTCATCAGCCTCCTCGCCCTCACCGTGGCGGTGGGCATCGTGGTGGACGACTCCATCGTGGTGGCGGAGAACATCGACCGCTACCGCCGGATGGGACTTGGCCTCAAGGAGGCGGTGCTCAAGGGGGCGAGCGAGGTGAGCGTGGCCGTGGCCGCGGCCACCCTAAGCCTCCTCGCCGTCTTCCTGCCCATCAGCTTCCTCCCCGGGCTCATCGGCCAGATCTTCCAGCAGTTCGGCCTGGGCATGGCGGCGGCCATCGCGGTGAGCTGGCTCGAGGCCCTCCTCTTCCTCACGGTGCGCCTGGCCTACTTCCCCGACCCCGAACCCCCCGCCCTGAGGGAGGCCCTTAAGGCCGCCCTCCTCCTCCCCCAGGACCTCTCCTGGGCGTACCGCCGGGGCTTCCGCACCGCCCTGGGGCTGGCCTTCGGCCTCCTCCTGGCCCTTTTCCTTTACCGCCAAAGCCCCTTTTACCTCCCCTTCCTCCTCCTCTACCCCGCCCTCCTCGGCCTTGGGCGCTACCTGGGCCGCCTCCTCCTGGACCTCTTCGGGGCCCTGGCCCGCCTCCTCCACCAGGGGGCGGAAGGGGCCTTGGAGCGCCTCACCGGGGCCTACGCCAAGGCCTTGCAAAGGGCCCTGGCCCGGCCCTACCTGGTGCTCGGGGCGGCGGCCCTGGCCTTCCTCTCCGTCTTCCCCATCCTGCCCCGGATCCCCTTCAACTTCACCCCCCGCTCGGACACCGGGGTCCTCACCGCCACCCTCCTCCTCCCCAAGGACACCCCCCTTGCCGTGTCCGACCGGGCGGCCCGGGCCCTGGAAACCCACTTCCTGGCCCACCCCGCCGTGGCCCGGGTGGTGACCACCGTGGGGGCCAGCGCCACCGGGGGAGCCCAGGTGGGGGACCCCTCGAGGGTCCAGCTCCAGATCGCGCTCAAGCCCAAGGGGGAGCGGGAGGACATCTTCGCCCTCACCGAGGCCTTCAACCGAGAGGGCAAGGAGGCGCTTAAGGACTTCCCGGGGGCGGACCTCCGCGTCCTGGCCCAGACCGGCCCCGAGGCCGGGGACGCCGACCTGCAGTTCTTCCTGGTGAGCCCGGACCGCGCCCTTCTGGAAAAGCGGGCGGCGGAGATCGTGGAGGAGATCGCCAAGAAGCCCTACGTCCTGAGCGTGAAGAGCACCCTCGAGGCCACCCAGCGGGAAAGGGTCTTCGTGCCGGATCCGGCCCGGCTCTCCGGCACCGGCCTCACCCCCCAGGACGTGGCCCAGGCCCTGAGGCTTTACCTCTCGGGGGCCCAGGCGGCCACGGCGAGGAGGAGCGGGGAGGAGTTCCCCGTGGTGGTCCAGGCCGACCCCTTGCGCTTAGGGGGCGAGGCCGACCTCCTCTCCCTCCCCGTCTACGCTCCCGCCCTCCAGGCCTTCCTGCCCCTCGGGAGCCTGGGAGGCTTCGCCGAGAGGCCGGGGCCCACCCTCATCTCCCGCCGCAACCAGGCCTACGCCGCCGGGATCAACCTCAACCTGCGCCCCGGGGCCCCGGGAGCCTTCCAAATCCAGCAGGAGCTAGAGCGGGAGCTTGCGGAAAAGGGGCTTTTGGGGGATGGGGTGGAGCTTCTGGCCACGGGCCTGGGGAGCTTCACCGGGGAGCTCGCCCGCCTTGCCCCCCTGGCCTTCCTCCTGGCCCTGGCGCTCAACTACCTGGTCATCGCCAGCCAGTTCAACGCCTGGCGCTACCCCCTCTACCTCCTCCTCCCCGTGCCCTTGGCCCTGGTGGGGGCCCTTTGGCTCACCTACCTCCTGGGCACGGGCCTGGACGTGATCAGCGTCCTGGGGGTGGTGATGCTCATCGGCCTGGTCACCAAAAACGCCATCCTCCTCCTGGACTTCGCCGTGCGCCGGATGGAGGAGATGCCCCTCCAGGTGGCCCTGGTGGAGGCGGCAAGGCTCAGGCTAAGGCCCATCCTCATGACCACCCTGACCGTGCTCATCATCAGCCTCCCCCTCCTCCTGGGCACCGGGGAAGGGGCGGAGTACCGGCGGCCCCTGGGGGTGATCATCCTGGGCGGGCTCCTCTCCTCCACCCTCCTCACCCTCTTCGTGGTGCCCGCCGCCTTCTACGCCTTGGAGAGGGGGCGGGCCAGGGTCAAGGAAGCCCTCTTGAGGTGAGGCATGGCCGCCAAGCGCCTCCTCCTTCTCCTCTTCCTCCTGGCCCTGGCCCTGGGAGGGGCCCTGGTGGGCGCCGCCTTTTACCTCTTCCGCCCCTACCGGGCGGAGGCCTGGGTCCAGGGCTACCTAGGCCGGGCGGGCCTGGCCCCGAAGGAAGCGCCCTACGGCCTGGAGCTCTTCCCCAAAGCCCCCAAGGCCCTCTTCGCCTTCTACCCCGGGGCGCGGGTGGACCCCCCGGCCTACGCCCCTGTCCTCGCCCCCCTGGTGGAGGCGGGGTACGGGGTGGTCCTCCTCAAGGTGCCCCAGGGCATCGCCCTCCTGGGGAAGGAGCGGGCCCTCGAGGCCGGGAGGGCCCACCCCAACCTCCCCTTGGCGGTGGGCGGGCACAGCCTGGGCGGGGTGGTGGCGGCGGAGGTGGCGGCCCGGGAAGGGCTTCCCCTCGTCCTCTTCGCCGCCTACCCCGAGGCGGACCTCTCCCGGGAAGCCTTCCCCACCCTGGCCCTCTACGGCACCCTAGACGGCCTTCTCCCCCCGGAGGAAGCCCGGCAGAAGGCGAAAAGGCTCCCCAAGAACGCCCGGGTGGTCTTCGTGGAGGGGCTCAACCACGCGGGCTTCGGGGCCTACGGTCCCCAGCGGAGGGACAATCCCCCCCAAAGGCCCCGGGAGGACCTCTTCCGGGAAGTGGCCGAGGAGGTCCTCCTCTTCCTGGAAGGCCTGGGCTGGGACGCCCCTCTGGGCGAGCCCCTTTCGCAGGTGCTATAGTGGAAGACGCCGGGGCGGGCGCCCCCCCTCGGAAGGAGCTTCCCCCAAAAGTCCAAAGCGCGCCTCCCTTTGCCCCCAGGGGGAAGGGAAAGGAGTGGAGCATGAAGGACAGCTTCCAAACCCTGAAAACCCTGACCACGAAAAGCGGCACCTACGGCTATTACGACCTCCAAGAGCTGGAGAGGAAGGGCCTGGCGGAGGTAAGTCGCCTCCCCTTCTCCATCCGCGTGATGCTGGAAAGCCTACTCCGCCACGAGGACGGCTACCAGGTGACCCGGGAGGACATAGAGGCCCTGGCCCGCTGGCGGCCCGACCCCGGGGAGATCAACGTGCCCCTGAAGCTCGCCCGGGTCATCCTCCAGGACTTCACCGGGGTGCCAGCGGTGGTGGACCTGGCGGCCATGCGGGACGCCGTGGCCAAGCGGGGCGGGGACCCCAGGCGCATCAACCCCGTGGTGCCCGCCGACCTGGTCATCGACCACTCGGTGCAGGTGGACGCCTTCGGCACCGCCTACGCCTTCTTCTACAACGTGGAGAAGGAGTACGAGAGGAACAAGGAGCGCTACCTCCTCCTCAAGTGGGGCCAGCAGGCCCTGGAGAACTTCCGGGTGGTGCCCCCGGGCACGGGCATCGTCCACCAGGTGAACCTGGAGTACCTGGCCAAGGTGGTCATGACCGAGAAGCGCAACGGGCTCACCCTGGCCTTCCCGGATAGCCTGGTGGGTACCGACAGCCACACCACCATGGTGAACGGCCTGGGCGTCCTGGGGTGGGGCGTGGGGGGCATTGAGGCCGAGGCGGTGATGCTGGGCCAGCCTTACTACATGCTGGCCCCCCGGGTGGTGGGCTTCAAGCTCTATGGGGAACTCCCCGAGGGGGCCACGGCCACCGACCTGGTCCTCACCATCACCGAGATCCTGCGCAAGCACGGGGTGGTGGGCAAGTTCGTGGAGTTCTATGGCCCTGGGGTGGCCAAGCTCTCCCTGGCCGACCGGGCCACCATCGCCAACATGGCCCCCGAGTACGGGGCCACCATGGGCTTCTTCCCCGTGGACGAGGAGACTCTGAACTACCTCCGCCTCACCGGCCGCCCCGAGGAACAGGTGGAGCTGGTGGAGGCCTACACCAAGGCCGTGGGCCTCTTCCGCACCCCCGAGGCCGAGGCCAAGGTCCAGTACTCCGAGCACCTGGAGCTGGACCTAAGCGCGGTGGAGCCCTCCCTGGCGGGCCCCAAGCGCCCCCAGGACCGGGTGCCCCTCAAGGAGGTCAAGAAGAGCTTCCTCGCCCACCTCACCAAGCCCGTGAAGGAGCGGGGCTTCGGGCTTTCCGAGGACCGGCCTGGGCGAAAGGTCCTGGTGAAGCGGCAGGACGAGGAGTTTGAGCTCACCCACGGCTCCGTGGTCATCGCCGCCATCACCAGCTGCACCAACACCTCCAACCCCTCGGTGATGCTGGGGGCGGGGCTTCTCGCCAAGAAGGCGGTGGAGGCGGGCCTGGACACCAAGCCCTGGGTGAAGACCTCCCTGGCCCCCGGCTCCAAGGTGGTGACGGACTACCTGGAGATGAGCGGGCTCCTCCCCTTCCTCGAGGCCCTGCGCTTCCACGTGGTGGGCTACGGGTGCACCACCTGCATCGGCAACTCCGGCCCCCTGCCGGAGGACATCGCCAAGGCGGTGGAGGAAGGGGACCTGGTGGTGGCCGCCGTCCTCTCCGGCAACCGCAACTTCGAGGGCCGCATCAACCCCCACGTGAAGGCCAACTACCTGGCGAGCCCCATGCTGGTGGTGGCCTACGCCCTGGCGGGCCGCATGGACATCGACTTCACCACGGAGCCCTTGGGCTTTGACCCCAACGGCAAGCCCGTCTACCTCAAGGACATCTGGCCCTCCATGGCGGAGATCCAGGAGGCCATCCGGAAGACCCTTGACCCCGAGCTCTTCAAGAAGGAGTACAGCAAGGTCTTCGAGGGAGACGAGCGCTGGCAGGCCCTGCCCGCCCCCACGGGGGAGCTCTACCAGTGGGACCCCGAGAGCACCTACATCCAGAACCCGCCCTTCTTTGAGGACCTGGGCCAGGGGAAGGTGGGAAACATCCGGGGGGCCAGGGCCCTCCTCGTCCTCGGCGACTCGGTGACCACGGACCACATCTCCCCCGCCGGGGCCATCCCCGTGAAGAGCCCCGCCGGGCAGTACCTCATCAGCAAGGGGGTGAAGCCGGAGGACTTCAACTCCTACGGCTCCCGGCGCGGCAACCACGAGGTGATGATGCGGGGCACCTTCGCCAACATCCGCACCAAGAACCTCATGCTGGAGGGCATTGAGGGCGGCTACGCCAAGAAGCTCCCCGAGGGGGAGGTGGACTTCGTCTACAACGTGGCCATGCGCTACAAGACCGAGGGCACGCCCCTTCTCGTCATCGCCGGGAAGGAGTACGGCACCGGCTCTAGCCGCGACTGGGCCGCCAAGGGCACCTACCTCCTGGGGGTGAAGGCGGTCCTGGCGGAAAGCTACGAGCGCATCCACCGCTCCAACCTCGTGGGGATGGGCGTTCTGCCCCTGGAGTTCCTGCCCGGAGAGAACCGGGAGACCCTGGGCCTCACGGGGTACGAGGTCTACGACATCCTGGGCCTGGAAGACCTAAAGCCCAGGAAGATCGTGGAGGTGGTGGCCCGCAAGGAGGACGGCACCGAGATCCGCTTCCAGGCCCTGGCCCGCCTGGACACCCAGGTGGAGGTGGACTACTACCGGAACGGGGGCATCCTCCAAACCGTCCTCCTCCGCATCCTCGAGGAGGCCAAGGCCGGGTAGCCCCCGAAAATCCTTCCCCCCGGGGCTTCCCGGGGGGAGGCTCCCCTTGGGCGTGAACCCTTCGCCCAAGCCGAGGCAAGGGCTCTGTGGGCGTTCTTTTTCGGGGCCCCCATGCTGGCTTGGGCCAGCATGGGGTGGTATTAAAGGCCCGCCCCGATTTCCAAGGCGGGGTTGGGACGGCCCCCTTCCTCGGCCTCCCGGGCCTCGATCTTGCCCTTGATGCGCTTCAGGCGGAAGGTGTCCTCCCTCTCCCGCTGCTCCAGGACCTGCTGGATGAAGCGAATCTGGCCGCGGATCCCGGGGATCACCACCTGTTCCAGGGCGTTCACCCGCCGGGTGGTCTTCTTGATCTCCTCGCCGATCTTCTTCAGGCGGGTCTCGGTGTTGGCCACCTGGATCAGGGCCTCGGCGTAGCGGCGGAAAGCCCGGCTGGCCTCGAGGGTGTAGGCCGGGGTGCCCACGGGGGAAAGCAGGGCCCCATCGGGGAAGGCGGCCCTGAGCCTCGGCACCTTGCTCCCCCAGACGTTCTCCACCTCCGCCTCCACCCCCTCCAGAAGGGGCACGCCCAAAGCCGCCCCGGCCACGCTCTCGGGGCCGTCAAAGGCCTGGGCCAGAAGGAGGGCGGTGTAGGCCTCCTGGGCGGCTTGGTTCAGGGCCTTCCTCGCCTCCATGGCCTCCCGCACCAGGCCGAAGAACTCGGCCACCAGGGCGTCCCGTTTCTTCTTCAGGAGGTCCACCCCCTTCTGCGCCAGGCGGAGCTGCCCCCGCCTCTGCAGAAGGTTCATCCGGGTGGGGCTCACCTGGCTCATCTACCCCCCCTTAGTCCAGGGCCTGGGGCGCGCCCCAGATCTCCTCCAGCTTCTGGCCGTAGTACTTGCCGATGTGGTCCTTGGAGATGCGCTTGAGCTCGCCCTGCGGGAGCATGGAGAGGAGGGCCCAGGCGATCTGGAGGCTCTCCTCAATGGAACGGTTCTGCTGGCCCTGGTTGATGAAGTGCCGCTCAAAGGCGTCGGCGAACTGCAGGTAGCGCCGGTCGTTCTCCGTGAGGGCGTCCTCACCGATGATGGCCACCAGCTTCCGGATGTCCACCCCGTTGGCGTAGGCCGAGTAGAGCTGGTCGGAGACCTGCTTGTGGTCCTCCCGGGTCTTGCCCTTGCCCACGCCGTTGTTCATGAGGCGGGAGAGGGAGGGCAAGGGGTCGATGGGCGGGTAGATGCCCTTGCGGTGGAGCTCCCGGGAGAGCTGGATCTGCCCCTCGGTGATGTAGCCCGTGAGGTCGGGGATGGGGTGGGTGCGGTCGTCGTCGGGCATGGAGAGGATGGGGATCTGGGTGACCGAGCCCTTCTTCCCCTGCACCACCCCGGCCCGTTCGTAGATGGTGGCCAGGTCGGTGTACATGTAGCCGGGGTAGCCGCGGCGCCCGGGGATCTCCTCGCGGCTTGCGCCGATCTCCCGCAAGGCCTCGCAGTAGTTGGTCATGTCCGTGAGGATGACCAGCACGTGGTAGTCGTGCTCAAAGGCCAGGTACTCGGCCACGGTGAGGGCCATGCGGGGGGTGAGGATGCGCTCAATGGTGGGGTCGTCCGCCTTGTTCAGGAAGAGAACGGAGCGGCTTAGGGCCCCGGTGCGCTCAAACTCCTGGATGAAGTAGGAGAGCTCCCTTTGCGTGATCCCCATGGCGGCGAAGACCACGGCGAAGGGCTCCTCCTTCTCCCCCTCCCCGGAGAGGTCGGGGCGCACCGTGGCCTGGCGGGCGATCTGGGCGGCGATCTCGTTGGCGGGAAGGCCCGAGCCGGAGAAGATGGGGAGCTTCTGCCCCCGGACCAGGGTGTTCATCACGTCGATGGTGGAGATGCCCGTCTGGATGAACTCCTCGGGCTTCCTGCGGGCCACCGGGTTCAGGGGCAGGCCCACGATGGGCAGGCGCTTCTCCGGGGTGATGGGGGGCAGGCCGTCGATGGGCTTGCCGATGCCGTTGAAGCGGCGGCCCAGCATCTCCTTGGAAACCCCAAGCCGGGCCACGTCCTCCACCAGGCTCACGCTGGTGGTGGCGAGGTCCAGGCCCGTGGTCTCCTCAAAGACCTGGATGACCGCGTACTCCTCGGAGACCTCGATCACCTGCCCGCCGCGCACCCGGCCCGTGCCGTCCCGGATATCCACGATGGCCCCGTAGGCCAGGTCCTTGGCGTTCTCCACGAAGAGCAGGGGCCCCGAGATGTAGGTGACGCCGGTGTACTCCTTCTTCAAGAGGTCCATGCTTTCCTCCCTAGGCCAGGGCCTTGAAGGCCCCCTGGATCTCCCTCATGGCCTCCTCAAAGTAGCCGGGGAAGGCCTCCTCGTCCACGTAGCGGGCGCGGCCGATGCGCTCCACCACGGGAAGCTGGAGGACCTCGTCGATGGAAACCCCCCGCTTGATGGCCGCCTCCGCCTCCTTGTAGAAGGAGAGGATCATCTTCATGATGCCGTAGGCCTTCCTCATGGAGCAGTAGGCGTCCACCTCGTGGTAGGCGTTCTGCTGCAGGAAGTCTTCCCGGATGATGCGCCCCACCTCGATGATGAGGCGCTCGGCGTCCTGGAGGGCGTCCGGCCCCACCAGCTGGACGATCTCCTGGAGGCCCGCCTCCCGCTGGAGAAGCTCGGAGATGGTGTCGCGGAGCTCGGGGTAGTCCTCGGCCACGTTCTCCCGGTACCAGGGGTCCAGGGCCGGGGTGAAGAGGCTGTAGGAGCCGTTCCAGTTGATGGCCGGGAAGTGGCGGCGGAAGGCCAGGGAAGCGTCAAGCCGCCAGAAGGCCCCCACGATGCGCAAGGTGGACTGGGTCACGGGCTCGGACATGTCGCCGCCCGGAGGGGAGACGGCCCCCACGATGGTCACCGCCCCCTCCTCACCGCCCAGGGTGATGACCTTGCCCGAGCGCTCGTAGAAGGCGGCGAGCCGGGCGGCGAGGTAGGGCGGGTAGCCCTCCTCGGCGGGCATCTCCTCGAGGCGGCTAGAGATCTCGCGCAGGGCTTCGGCCCAGCGGCTGGTGGAGTCGGCCATGAGGGCCACGGAGAAGCCCTGGTCGCGGAAGTACTCGGCGATGGTCACCCCCACGTAGATGCTGGCCTCGCGGGCGGCCACGGGCATGTTGGAGGTGTTGGCGATGAGCACCGTGCGGTGCATGAGGGGTCCCCCGGTCTTGGGGTCGGTGAGCTCGGGGAACTCCACCAGCACGTCCGTCATCTCGTTCCCCCGCTCCCCGCAGCCCACGTAGACCACCACGTCGGCGTTGGACCACTTGGCCAGGGACTGCTGGGTCACGGTCTTGCCGCTCCCGAAGGGCCCGGGGATGGCGGCGGTGCCCCCCATGGCCACGGGGAAGAGGACGTCCAGGATGCGCATCCCCGTGAGGAAGGGGGTGTTGGGGTCCAGCTTCCTTTGCACGGGCCTCGCCCGGCGCACGGGCCAGGTGTGGTACATCTTGAGCTCGGTGCCGTCCTCGAGGACCACCACCGGCTCCTCCACGGTGTACTCCCCGGCGGGCTTCACCTCCTTGACCCGGCCCTTCACATCGGGGGGCACGAGGATCTTGTGGGTAAAGCCGAACTCGGGCACGGTGCCCAGGACCATGCCCCCCCGCACCTCGTCCCCAGGCTTCACCCTGGGGGTCCAGGCCCAGCGCTTCTCCCGGTCCAGGGCGTGCACCACCACCCCCCGGGTGATGTAGATGCCGGTCTTCTCCTGGATGCGTTCCAGGGGGCGCTGGATGCCGTCGTAGATGCCGTTGAGCATCCCGGGGCCGAGTTCCACCGCCAAGGGTAGCCCCGTGGAGACCACGGGCTCCCCCACCTTGAGGCCGGAGGTGTCCTCGTAAACCTGGACGAAGGCCGTGTCCCCGTCCAGGCGGATGATCTCCCCCACCAGGCCCTCGTGGCCCACCTTGCAGATGTCGTACATGCGGGCCCCCAGCATCCCCTTGGCGATCACCGCCGGGCCCGCGATCTTCTGGATCACCCCTTGGATCATCTTCCCTCCATTCTACAGCTTGATGTCGAAGCCGATGGTCCTCTTCACCAGCTCGCGCATGTAGCCTTCCACATCCTGCCCCTGGAAGGCCTCCTTTAGCCCCGCGATGGGCAAAAGGACCGGGAGGTCCTTCCCCCGCATGAGCCTTTCCACCGCCCGCTCGGGCTCGGGCAGGAGCCCCCCGTCCACGGCCACCAGGGCGTACCCCCCCCGTTGCACCAGCTCCTCCAGGCGGGCCTTGGCCTCTTCCGGGGTGCGGGCGGCGTGGGCCTCGAGGCCCGCCAGCCGGAAGCCCTGGGCCGCCTCGGGGTCGGCGATCACCGCGATCCTCATGGGCAGACCACCTCCTCCTCCACCTGGGCCCGGGGCAGGCCGAAGTAGGCCCGCCGGGCGAGGAGCCTGAGGCGCATGGCCTCCCACTCCCGCTCCTTCACGTAGGCCAGGACCAGCCCCGCCCCCAAGGGGTCGGCGCTTCCCCACTTGGCCTCCTTGAGGAGGAGGCACCTTAGGCGCCTCTCCAGCTCCGCCGCCTCCCGCACCCCGGAAAGCCCGGCGAGGGGAGTGCCGGAAAGCTCGTCCAAAACGGCGTAATCCCCTTCTAGAAGCCGAGCGAAGCGCACCCTGTCCAAAAAGCGCCCGCCCCGGATGAAGACCGCCTCCGGGGCCACCTCCTGGCCCCGGAGCTTGAAGGCGGTGCGCAGGTTCTCGGCGTCCACCTCGAGGGCCAGGTAGTCCCGCAGGGCGGGCTCCTCCATGGCCTTGGCCCCCTTCACCACCCCCTCGAAGAAGCGCTTGGCCAGGAGCGCCTCCACCCGGGCCAGGTCCTGGGTCTCCCGCAGCACCCCCCGCAGGGCCCGGGCCAGGGGGTGGCCGGGAAGGGAGAGGACCTGGGCCACGCCGGCGGCGTCCTGGGCCTCGTAGGCCTGCCGCCAGAGCCCCTCCTTCAGGGTCCCGGGAAGGAGGGGCACCTCCTCAAAGGGGCGGCCCAGGGCCTTGGCCCGCAGGAGGGCCTGGAGGTTGTGAAGGTCCTGGCGCAGGAGAAGGAGCCGAACCGCCTCCCGGGCCTCCCCCGTCACCAGCCGGGGCAGGTCCGAAAGGAACCTCTCCTGGGTGCGGGCGATGGCCCGGTCCACCTCGGGCAACCCCTGCCCGGAAAGCTCCCCCCCATAGACGCTCTCCGAGAGGAGGCGCAGGAAGTCGGGGAAGGAAAGGTCCAGGGCCTCCTGGAAGAAGCCCTCCTTGAGGAGGGTGGCCCGCCGGGCCCGCACCCGGGCGTTGAGGTAACCGAAGTCATCCGCCATGGCCTAGCCCCAAAGGACCTGGGCCACCTGGGAAGAAAGGGCGTCCCACGCCCGCTCCAGGCGGCTTTCCAGGGCGTTTTCCACCTGGGTCCTGCCCCCCCGGCCCAGAACCCGTACCCCCAGGCGCAAGCCCGGGTCGGCCTGAAGCCTCAGGCCCCGCTCCCGGGCCAAGGGCTCCAAGTGGGGCAGGTTCTCCGGGTGGGAGACCAGGGCCTCGGGCTCGGATAGGGCCAGGAGGGCTTCCTCGGCCAGCTTCCTAAGGACCTCGGGCCACTCGGGCTTCCCGGGAAGGGCCCTTAGGGCCTCCTCCGCCTTGGCCCTCACCGCCCGGAGCACCTCCCCCTTGGCCTGGGTGCGGGCGGTGGCCAGAAGGAGCTCCCCGGCGCTTTCCGCCCGGCGCAAAGCGGCCTGGAACTGGGCCTCCAGGGCCCGCCTCCGCCCCTGGAGGAGGGCCTCCGCCTTGGCCTCCGCCTCCTTGCGTAGGCCTTCCGCCCTGGCCTTGGCCTCTTCCAGGAAGGAGCGGATCTCCGCCTCCACCTCCTGGCTCAGAATGGCTTCCAGTTTGGACATCTCGCCTCCTTAGGAAAAGGGCCAAGCCCCTTTGGGGCCTGGCCCCGAGGACCGCTTAGAGCTTGCCGTTGAGGATGAAGGCGATGAGCAGGCCGAAGATCACCAGGGTCTCGGGCAGGAGGAGGAAGATGAGGGCGGTGCCGAAGTTGCCCCGGTCCTCGGCGATGGCCCCCACGCCCGCCGCGCCGATGCGGGCCTGGGCCACGCCCGTGCCCAGGGCGGCTAGGCCCACCGCCAGGCCCATGCCCACGGCGATGAGGCCCCGGTCCAGACCCCCGGAAGCCGCCCCTTCCTCCGCCGCCAAGGCCAACGCACCGAACACCGCTACCAAAAGGAGCACCAAAAGCTTCTTCATCTCTTTCCCTCCCTACTGCGTCTCGCGGACGCTTTTGAACGGCCGGTATGGCCTGCCGTTCTCCTCGTAGAAACCGAACTTGGTGAAGAACTCCACCCAGATCAAACGGATGGGCTGGAGCATGTGCCCCAGGGTGGTGAGGAGGAGGATGAGGAGGTGCAAGACCCCCGCCACCAAAAGGCCCAGGAGCGCGCCCAAAAGCCCAAGCCGCTCCGCCATGGCGAAGCCCACGTCGGTGAGGAGGCCCGCGAGGATCCCCCCCGCCGCCCCCACGGCGTAGATACGGATGTGGGAGAGGATGTGCCCCGCCTGGGTGAAGATCTCCGGCAGCATGAGCCAGATCCGGCTCATGAGGACCGCAAGCAGAAAGACCCCGAACCCGAGGTACATGGAAGCGGAAAGCCAGCCCGCCTGGAGGTTGCCGAGGTAGGAGGCGGCCAGGGCCAGGATGCCCGAAAGCCCACCCAGGTACCCCACCCCTTCCCAGAAGTGGGCCATGTGGTGGTGCTTGAGGCCCAGGTAGGCCCGCAGGGCCAGCCCCCAGAAGACCATGACCACCCCGAAGGCCACGGAGAGGAGGATGAGGAGGTTGGCGGTCTTGGCGGTGTCTATACGGGGGATGAGAATGGGGATGAGCCCGGGGTGCTCCGGCGTGCCGAAGACCCCGAGGTGCTCCAGGAAGGTGCCGAAGAACTCCCCGTAGATCACGCCCCAGACCACCGTCCAGAAGACCATCCAGTTCAGGATGTAGACCAGCCTGCCGATGACCGGGGGCTTGAGCCTGAGGGCGAAGAGGTCTATGACCAAAGGCTCGTTCCGCTTCACGTACCCGGAAAGCCAGCGCCCCACCAGGTAGAAGAGGAGGGCGTAGCCGATGTCCCCCACGATCATCCCGAACCAGAAGGGGAAGAAGACGGGGACCACGGGGGTGGGGTCAATGGAGCCGTACCTGGGGGTGTTCAGGAAGCTCACCAAAAGCTCAAAGGGCTTGACCCAAGGGGGGTTGTCCAGGGCCACGGGAATCCGGTCCGCCTCGTGGTGCTCGTCCACGGGCTCAAAGGCGTAGACCACGCCCTCCTTGTGCCGGGCGAGGGCCTCCTCCACCTTGGGCTTGGCCTTCACGGGGACGTAGCCCAGGAGGGCGAAGCCGAACCGCCCGGAGGCCAGCTCCTCCAGGGCCTTGAGCCGGGCCACCTCGTCCTTGGCCCGGGTCCAGAGGCTCTGCAAGGTGGAATGGGCCTCCTGGGCGAGCCTATAAAGGGCCTGGCGCACCTCGGAAAGCTCCCTGGGGGCGGCCTCGGCCCGCTCCCTGAGGCGCCTGGCCGCCTGGGAGAGGGGAAGGTCGGCGTAGGCCCCGGGCAGGCGGAGCTCGGCCAGGCCCAGCCGGGAAAGGGCGGCCTTGGCGGCCTCCTGGTCCTTGCGGTGGACCACCAAAAGGGCGGCGAGCCCCTTGCCAAAGGGCTCCGTGGCCAAGAGGAAGCGGTCTTCCAAAGCCTTCTTCAACCCCTCCTCCACCAGGGGAAGCTCCTTCTCGCCGAGGAGGAAGGGAAAGAGGCGGAAGAAGGGGCTTTGGTCCAGGCCGTGGGCCAGGGAGGAGAGCTTCTCCAGGGGTTCCAGGTAGGCCTCCGCCAGGGAGAGCTCCTCCAAAAGCTCCCCTTTCTGCCGGGAAAGCCCCTCGGCGTGGGCCTGGAGGGGAGCGAGGGCCTTTTCGGCGGCCTCGAGGCCGTCGGGGAAGGGCCTTGCGGGCTCCGCTTCCCGGCCTAGGAGGGCCAGGGCGTGCTCCGCCCCCGCCGCCACGGCCTCCCAGCGCCTGAGCTCCTCTCGCTCCTCCGGGGAAAGCCTGTACTCGGAAAGGTCCTCCGCCCGGAGGGTCTCCAGGTGAACCACCCCCGCCTGCTGCAGGCTTTGGAGAAGCTCCCTGGCGCGGCCCTTGGGCCCGGCCAGGACCAGCTTCTCCATGGGGGCGATCACGGCAAGACCCCCTGGAGGACCAAGGCCACCGCCTCCTCCAGGCGGGCCCTGGCCTTCTCCCGCACCGCCTGGGCCTCGGCCTCCGCTTGGGCCCGGAAGCGGGCCAGAAGGGCCTCGGTCTCCCGGGCCTCCTTCTCGCGGTACTCGGCCTCCAGGGCCTGGGCCTTGGCCTCGGCCTCCTCCAGAAGGGCCTTGGCCTCGGCCTCGGCCCGCGCCACAAGCTCCTCCGCCTCCTTCTTGGCGGCCTCGAGGCGGGCGAGGAGCTCCCGCTCCTTCTCCGCTAGGCTTTTGATAAGTCCCAGGCCTCCCATCGCCCCTCCTTATGTGAAAAGATGCGCAAAGCGCGCCTACCGGTTAGGCTACCGGCTTCCGGGGCAAACGTCAACCGACCCCGCTTAAGTATACTTAAGCGGTGCGGATTCTCGTCAACGAACGCGGGGCGGAAAGGCTCCTTTCCCGCCACCTTTGGGTGTTCCGCCGGGACGTGGTCCTTGGGCCCGAGGCCCCAGGGCTTTTCCCCGTCTACTGGGGCAAGCGCTTCCTGGCCCTGGCCCTCTACAACCCGGGGAGCGACCTCGCGGTGCGGGCCTTCCGCTTCCGGCCCAGCCATGACCCCACCGAGGCCCTTCTGGACAACCTGGAAAGGGCCTTGAAGCGCCGCCAAGAGGCCCTGGAACGGGAGCCCGAAGGCGGCTTCCGCCTGGCCCACGCCGAGGGGGACTTCCTCCCGGGGCTGGTGGTGGACTACTACGCCGGCCACGCGGTGGTCCAGGCCACGGCCTACGCCTGGGAAGGCCTCCTGCTCGAGGTGGCCCGGAGGCTCAAGCCCTACGCCCAAAGCGTCCTGGCCAAAAACGACGCCAAGGCCCGGGAGCTGGAGGGGCTTCCCCTCTACGTGAAGCCCCTCCACGGGGAGGTGCCGGGCCGGGTGGCGGTGCGGGAGGGAGGGGTGCGCTACCTGGTGGACCTGGGGGAGGGGCAGAAGACCGGGGCCTTCCTGGACCAGCGGGAAAACCGCCTCCTCATGGAGAGATTCCGGGGAGAAAGGGCCCTGGACGTCTTCAGCTACGCCGGGGGCTTCGCCTTGCACCTGGCCTTGGGGTTTCAGGAGGTGCTGGCCGTGGACAGCTCCAAGGAAGCCCTGGCCAAAGCGGAGGAAAACGCCAGGCTGAACGGCCTCCGCCTGAAGACCCTCGAGGCCAACGCCTTTGACCTCCTGCGGAGCCTGGAAAAGGCGGGGGAGCGCTTTGACCTGGTGGTCCTGGACCCCCCGGCCTTCGCCAAGGGCAAGAAGGACCTGGAGCGGGCCTACCGCGCCTACAAGGAGATCAACCTCCGGGCCCTCAAGCTCCTGAAGGAGGGGGGGATCCTGGCCACGGCGAGCTGCAGCCACCACATGACCGAGCCCCTCTTCTACCAGATGCTCCTGGAGGCGGCCCAGGACGCCCGCCGCGCCCTCCGGGTCCTGGAAAAACGGGGCCAGCCCTTTGACCACCCCGTCCTCCTCAACCACCCGGAAACCCACTACCTGAAGTTCGCCCTGCTGGAAGTGCTCTGATCCCCCCTCCCGGGGGTAGACTAAGGGCGTGGAGAAGGATCTCTTGGAAGCCCTGGGCCAGCACCTGGTCTGGCGCATCGGCCGAGCGGAGGAGGAGGAGGTGCTGGTGGTGCGGGTGGGGCTGGCCTCGGCCACGCCCCGTTTTCGGGAGCTTCCCCGGCTCATCAACCTCCCCGACCAGGAGGTGGCCCGCCTGGCCCAGGAAGGCCGCGTGCGGGTGGAGTGGGTGGAAGGATGAAGGTGCGGCTCCAGCTCCACCTCAACGGCCACCTTCCCCAGGGGCTTCCCCTGGAGCTTTCCTGGGAAGAAGGCGGCCTTCGGGGCCTTCTCCGCCAGGAGAACCCGGCCTTGGGCGAGCTGGTGCTGCCCTTCCGAAGCCGCCTCGAGGGCCAAAGGCTCAAGCCCCTCCCCCTTCCCCCCCCTTCCCTCCGGGTCTCGGGGGAGGCCAGGTCCCAAGGGAACGACCTTCTCCTGGTCTTGGAGGTGGAGCTGGCCCTGCCCGAAGGCAAGACCTGGGGGGAGCGGGCCTTCCTCCGCCTGGTGGAGGCCATCTTCGCCCTGAAGCTGGAAAAGACCCTTTCCCAGAAGGCCGGCCTCGGGGTATAGTGGCAGCCAAGGAGGCAGGTATGGTGGAGGTACGCTATCTGGGCCACTCGGCGGTCCTGCTCACCCACGGCAAGACCCGGATCGTCATAGACCCCTTCCTCACCGGAAACCCCACGGCCGCCTTGGGGGTGGAGGCGGTCCAGGCCGACCTCATCCTGGTGACCCACGCCCACGGGGACCATTTCGGGGACGCCGTGGCCCTCTCCAAGAAGGGGGGGGTGGTGGTCTCCACCTTTGAGATCGCCACCTACGCCGAGAAGCACGGGGCCAAGAGCGTCCCCATGAACCTGGGGGGCACCTACCGCTTTGAGGGGGGCTGGCTCAAGTGGACCCCCGCCTGGCACTCCTCCAGCTTCCCCGACGGCACCTACGGGGGCATGCCCATGGGGGTGGTGGTGGAGCTTGGGGGCAAGCGCATCTACCACGCCGGGGACACCGCCCTCTTCTCCGACATGCGCCTCATCGGGGAGATGGGGCTGGACCTCGCCCTCCTCCCCATCGGCGACCACTTCACCATGGGCCCCGAGGACGCCCTGAAGGCCCTGGAGCTCCTCAAGCCCAAGAAGGTGGTACCCATCCACTACAACACCTTCCCCCCCATCCGGCAAGACGGGGAAGCCTTCGCCAAGAAGGCGGGGGAAAAGGGCGTGGAGGGCCACGCCCTGAGGCCCGGAGAGGTGCTGGTCCTTGACTAGCCTGAGGCGCAAGGACTTCCGCCTGGAGATGCTTTTGGGCCTCGGGCAGACCGCCCAGGTCTACCTGGCCCGAAGCCCCTCCGGAGAGGCCGTGGCCCTGAAGCTCCCCCGCAAGGAGGTGCGCCGGGACTCGAGGCTTTCGGAGCGCTTTGCCCGGGAGGTCTCCTTTTCCCTCTCCCTCCGGCACCCCCACCTGGTGCGGGGGCTGGCGGGCGTGCCCTTTGGGGAGGAGGCCTTTTTGGCCCTGGAGTACCTCCCCGGGGGCACCCTGGAGGACCGCCTCCTGAAAGCCCCCCTCCCGCGGGAGAAGGCGGTGAAGGCCCTGGTGGAGGTGGGGGAAGCCCTCCTCTTTCTGCACCGCCGGGGCCTGGTGCACCAGGACGTGAAGCCCTCCAACGTGTTCGTGGGGGAGGGGGTTTACAAGCTGGGGGACCTCGGCACCGTGAGGACCCCGGAGGACCGGACCCAGGAGTTCGCCGGCAGCCCCCACTACCTGGCCCCCGAGCTCTTTCTGGGCGCCTCCCCCAGCCCCAAGAGCGACGCCTACAGCTTCGGGGTGATGGCCTACGAGCTCCTCACGGGCAGGCGGCCCTTCCGGGGCGAGACCCTGGAGGAGCTCCGGAACGCCCACCTCTTCCTCCCCCCACCCCCCACCGGCCTACCCCCCTACCTGGACCGGGCCCTGCGGCGCCTCCTCCTCAAAAGGCCCGAGGAGCGCCTGGGCGTGGAGGAGTTTTTAAAGGCGCTCAAAGAACCCCCCGGCAAGCCCCCGGAAAGGCCGAAGCGCCCAGGCCTGTGGAGGAAGTGAGATGGAACCCGTCTGGTACCCCAACCTCGAGGACGCCCGGGCCACCCGGCTCTACCGCTTCATGGAGGCCCTGGGCTTTGAAGACTACGGGCCCTTCTACCGCTACAGCGTGGAGGAAGCCGAGGACTTCTACCACCAGTTCTTCGCCCACCTCGGCCTCCCCTGGCGCCACCCCTACGCCCGGGTCATGGAAGGAGGGTTTCCCTTCCCCCGCTTCTTCGTGGGGGGGAGGCTCAACCTGGTGGAGGCCTGCCTCCGCCACGACCCCCAAAGGACCGCCCTCCTCCACGAGACCGAGGACGACCAGGTCCGCGCCCTGAGCTACGGCGAGCTAAGGGCCGAGGTGGCCCGGGTGGCGGCGGGGCTTAAGGCCTTAGGGGTGAAGCGGGGGGACCGGGTGGGGCTTTGGATGCCTATGGGGCTCGAGGCCGCCGTCCTCCTCCTGGCCACGGCCTGGCTCGGGGCCCTGGCCATCCCCATCTTCTCCGGCTACGCCGCCGAGGCGGCGAGCGTCCGGCTAAAGGACGCGGGGGCCAGGCTCCTCGCCACCCAGGACGGCTTCCTCAGGCGGGGAAGGAAGGTGGCGCTCCTTCCCGAGGCCCGCAAGGCCCGGGAGCTTTCGGGAACGGAAGGCCTCCTGGTGGTGCGCCGCCTGGGGCTTCCCCTGGAAGCGGGGGAGGCGGACTACCGGGACCTCTCGGGGGAGGCCTCTTCCCCGGAGGAGATGGAGGGCATGGACCCCTTCATGCTCATCTACACCTCCGGCACCACGGGCCGCCCCAAGGGCACAGTCCACTACCACGCGGGCTTCCCCCTGAAGGCCGCCTTGGACCTCGCCCTCCTCTTTGACCTCCGGGAGGAAGACCGCCTCTTCTGGTTCACCGACCTCGGCTGGATGATGGGGCCCTGGGCCATCCTGGGAGGCCTCATCCTCGGGGCCACCGTCTTCCTCTACGACGGGGCGCCGGACTACCCGGGCCCGGACCGCCTCTGGCGGATGGTCTCGGCCCACCGCCTCACCCACTTAGGCCTCTCCCCCACCCTGGTGCGGGCCCTCATCCCCCACGGCGAGGCCCCCGTGGAGGCCCACGACCTCTCCTCCTTGAGGGTCCTCGGCTCCACGGGAGAGCCCTGGAACCTCGAGGCCTACCTCTGGTTCTTCCGGGTGGTGGGCAAGGAACGGCTTCCCATCGTGAACTACTCGGGGGGCACCGAGGTCTCGGGGGGCATCCTGGGGAACGTCCTGGTGAGGCCCATCAAGCCCATGGGGTTCAACACCGCCGTGCCCGGCATAAAGGCCGCCGTCTTGGACGAGGAGGGAAGGCCCGCGGTGGGCAAGGCGGGGGAGCTCGCCGTCCTCGCCCCTTGGCCGGGGATGACCCGAGGCTTCTGGCAGGACGAGGCCCGCTACCTGGAGACCTACTTCCAGAAGGTCCCCGGGGTCTGGGTCCACGGGGACCTGGCCCTCCAGGACGAGGAGGGGCACTTCTTCATCCTGGGCCGCTCCGACGACACCCTGAAGGTGGCGGGGAAAAGGGTGGGCCCCGCCGAGGTGGAGACCGCCGCCACCCGCCACCCCGCCCTGAGGGAGGCCGCCGCCATCGGGGTGCCCCACCCGGTGAAGGGGGAGGCCATCGTCCTCTTCGCCGCTCTGAAGCCCGGTTTTACCCCCTCGGAGGCCCTGGCCGAGGAGGTGGCGGAGCGGGTGGCCGAGGCCCTGGGAAAGCCCCTAAGGCCGGAACGGGTCCTCTTCGTCCCCGACCTGCCCAAGACCCGCAACGCCAAGGTGATGCGCCGGGTGATCCGGGCCGCTTACCTGGGCCAGGACCCCGGGGACCTCTCCGCCCTGGAGAACCCGGAGGCGGTGGAGGCCATCCGGGAGCTGGGGAATGCGGGGGCTTAGCCTCCTTCTCCTCCTAGGCCTAGGCGTCCACGCGTGGGTTTCGCCACAGGGGCTGGGGGCCAAGGCCCCGGCGGGGCACCTCGCCTTCCCCCTGGAGGAGGCCTGCGCCCTCTACGCCCGGGGAGACATGGCAGGAACCCTGGCCCGCCTTAAGCCCCTCCTTTCGGGCTACGACCCCCCGGAGGAAGCCCTCCTCCTTTCGGGCTTCGCCCACTACCGCCTGGGAAGAGCGGAGGAGGCCCTCTACGCCTTCTCCCGCCTGGTGGGGACGCTTCGGGGTGGGGCGGAGGCCCTCTTTGGCTTCGGGCTGGCCCTCAGGGCCGCAGGGGACCTCGAGGGGGCAAGAAGCGCCCTGGAGGAGGCGCTCCGGCAGGGCTACGGGGACGCCGAGCCCGTCCTCCGTGCCCTCCCTCCCCCTTCCCCACCCGCCCCCAAGCCCCGCAAGGCCCCGCCCCCCTTCCGGGCGGAAGGGGGGCATTTCTGGGTGGAAGGCAAGCCCTTCCAGGTGCGGGGTGTGCTTTCCGCCTAGTCCGCGAACGGCTACCCGAAAGGGGATGCCATGGACGGGTTGGAAGGCCTCACGCCCTTTCAAAGGGCCCTGGTAGAGAAGGCGATCCGGTCAGGGAACCTGGCATGGGCTGAACGCCTCATGGGGCTGTTCAGCGCCCGCCAAGAGGGGGAGGGTGTCTCGGAGGCCCCCTCCCCCCCTTCCGCTCCGGCGGAGCCTCCTTCTCCCACTCCCCCCGAGGCCGCCCTCGAGGTGCCCTCCCCCGAGGCCGCCCCTTCTCCCGGCGCCATCCTCCAAGCCTGGAAAGAGGCCGGCATTAGAAAGGCCATGGAGGGGTCTAAGCCCGAGGGGGCGGCCTGGGACAGCGCCAAGCGGAAGGCGTTGGCTCTTTACCGGCGGGCCGGGGGGAAGGCCCCCTTGTGGAGCGAGACCCCCCGCTACGGGCGGCGGGCCGGCCCCGGCAGCTTAGTGGTCCTTCTCCTAGCCCTGGCCCTCTACCACCGGGTGGGCCCTACAGAGCGGTCCATGCTGATCTTCGCCCCCATCTGGGTTTTGGCCCGGGCCCTGGGAGTCTCCCGGGACAGCGTGGAACGGTGGCTCAAGGACCCCGAGGTGCGCCGGTGGGTGGGCTACCGGATTCTGAGGGTGAAGGTAGGAGATACGTGGCGCATCGCCGGAGTAATCCTGCGGGTGCGCCTGGCCCCGGTGCGGAAGGGAGAAGCGGTGAGGGGCCCGGACCGGGAGGTTTTCAGCCTACCCCTTCGTGACCTTCCGGCGGACATCCGCCTGGGCCTGACCGAGGCCCAAACCGCAGAGCGGCAATATAGAGAAGAGGCTCCCTTAATGCAAGAGAGGGTGTGGTCCCTGGTGATCCCCCTGGGAAGGTCCACGTTATCCCGCCTCAAAAACCCCCTCGTTACCTATATTGCCGCTCTGACCCTCCCCGCCCGGTCCGAGCGGCCTCTCTGGGTGGAAAAACTGGCCCGGGCCTTGGCCTCGCGGCTTCGGGACGGGCGGAACCTGGACTGGTGGCGGAAGGTGGCCTGGACGGTCCTGAAGGGGCTCCTCCTTGGGACCCGGACCCCCTTGGCCATCCTGGAGCGGGGCCTCCTCGTCCTTGAGGAAGCCTCGGGGGTGCGGAACCCCGCGGCCTGGCTCACGGCCTTCCTCAAGCGGGAGGGCTTCCTGGACCTCATGGCCTTTACCCAGGGCTTCCGCGCGGGGGTGGGGCATGCGGCTTGACCGGGTGAACCTGGCCCCCCTGGAGGGGGTCCTGCGGGCCATGGTGGAAGAGGCCCTGAACCAGCCTGGCAGGGTGGTACGGGAGGCCATCCCCACCTCCCCCAAGGACCGGGTGCAGGTGTTCGTGAAGGGCCAGGGCGGGCGGGTGATCCTGGCCATCCGGCGGCCTAAGGGGGAGGAGGACCCGCGGGAACTGGAGGCCCTGGCCCGGCGCATGGGCCTCTCCATCGTGGCCGGCCCCGAGAGGCGGTACGGGAAGACGCCTAGGCCCCAGGGGCCACGGGCCTACCTGGTGGCGGTGTGCCAGCCGGCTGAACCCTCCCCGGGATTCGCTGCCCAGGGCGCCGGCCCCGAGACCGACGAGAACCCTGGGCAGGAGGGCTTTGCCTGCCCAGCCCCTTCGGATTCCCCCACGGATACCCCCCTTCTGGAGGAGATACGGGCCCGGTTAAAGGCCCTGGGCTATCGGGCTTGATACTGTCTTGAGCGTCAAGCCACCCCCTGGGCTAACCGAGCGGCGTAGTACTCCCTGAGCCTCCCCATCATCCGCCTGAGGAGCTTGTGGGCCACGGCCACCAGCGCCTGCTTCTTCGTTTTTCCCCGCGAGAGCAGGCGGTGGTAGAAGGCCCGCATCTCCGGGTCATGGCGCACCGCCACCAGGGCCCCCATGTACAGCTTCCGCCGCAAGAGGGGAGGCCCTTTCTTGGAGAGGCGGCTCCTCTCCACGCTCTTTCCCGACTCCTCCCGCTCAGGGATGAGCCCCGCGTAGGAGGCCGCCCTCTTCGCCCGGCCCCAAAGCTCCGGGGGCAGGAGGGCCAGCACCGCCGCCGCCACCTGGGGCCCCACCCCGGGCAGGCCCATCAGCACCTCCGCCTCGGGGAGGGCGGCGAGGAGGGCCTGGACCCTGGCCTCCACCTCCCCAAGGAGCCCCTTCACGCACGCCAGCTCCCTCTGGAGGAGGGCGAGGACCTCCTTGCTCCCCGCCCATTCCGCCGCCTCCAGCTGGTTGAGGATGGCCCGCTCCCGCCCGGCCAAATCCTCCCGGTAGCCCACCAGGGCCTTGAGCTCCTGGAGGGCTTCTGGGGGGAGGGTGTAGGCCCGGAGGCTTTCCCGGTAGACCCGGGCGTAGTGGGCGAGGAGGAGGGCGTCCTGGCGGTCGGTCTTGTGGCGCTCTCCCGCGGCCCGGCGGAAGGCGGCCAGGTGGTAGGGGTTGACCAGGGCCACCTGGAGGCCCTTCTCCGCCAGGAGCTTGAGGAGGGGGAGGTGGTAGGCGCCGGTGGGCTCCAGGGCCACCCAGGCGGGGCGGAGGTGGGCGAGGGCGGCGAGGAGGGCTTGGCGGCCTTCAGGGGTGTTGGGGAAGCGGAAGCGGATGGGCTTGGCGGTGCCGGAGACTAGGGCCAGGTCCAGGTGGGGCTTGCTGACGTCAATACCTGCGCAGAGCATGGTCTTTCTCCCTTGGGTAGACTGAGGGAGGTGGCCACCCGGCCCCGTGGGCCTTCCATGTGGATGCGGTCTTTGACGACCGGGATACTGTGCGGCGGGGAGGCCGGGGCGGGTGGCTACCCATCAATCCCGCGGGCGTGGTGGCCCGGCGACCGGAGCGGTAGGGCCTCCCTCAGGGGGCAAGATACATACGACCGGTCTAGGTCGGAAGGCGTGGATAGCTACGCTTTCGCCCTGGAAACGGACACCATTCACCTCGCCCCGTACCTGCCCGTGGAGCGGATTCACCGGGGCCTGTCGGAGCTGGAACGGACCTACGTGACCGGCCAGTACCTGGCCAGCGTGCGGGTGGAGAACGGGGCGGTGACGTGGATCGGCCACACCTTCTACTACACCATTCGGGCGGAAACGGCTCTGGCCCTGGCGGAAGTGAGGCTGTCCGGTCGCATGGACGCTCCCTTCCCCCAAGGCCGGCCCACCGAGCATACCGTTTCGGCCCGGCTCTTCGTGGGGCCTATCCCTATGGGCAAGGGCCAAAAAGCGCGGGCCAAGCAAGCGGTGGAGCACGCCCTGGCTTCTCTGCCCACCTTCGTGGAGACCTTCCCCGAGGCCAAGGTGATCGCGGTGCTGGAAACGCGGGGAGGCCGGGGTGGCTGGAAGGCGAAACTGGCGTGGCACGACATGGGCCATGCGGCGGAATGGGGGAGGAAGCATGATCAACCCACGGCGGTGGATTGAGCGGGCTACGCGCCGGCGGAACCCGGAGATTGAGGCTTCCGAGGAGGCCCTTCTCGGGGTCCTGCTCACGGCGCCGGGAGAGGCCGGGGACGGACGGGAGGCGGCGCGGGAGGTGCTCACCCTGTGCGGGGGGGACCTGGCCCGCATCCCCGAGCTGGACGTGGAGGAGCTGATGGCCATCCCCGGGATCGGCCCGGGCCGGGCCGCGCGGGTGGTGGCCCTGGGCATCATCCTGGAAAAGCTTGGGGTACGGCGTTTTCCACGTTACGTGGTTGACATTCCAGAAAAGGTGGGGCAGGGTGAGTCTAATGCGGATCGCTGACCTACTGGACCTGGAAAAGGAGGTGACAGATGCCCAGGCACCGGCACCATCGGCGGCGGCGCCGGCTTCCGCCCCGGGACTCCAAGGGCCGGTTTCGGAAGCGGCGGTAGATCCCATCGCGCGGATCGTGGCCGAGCGGCCCAGGGCCCCTGAGCCCCAACCCGAGCGTGAGCCTCCTACCTCCCTTCCATCGCCCCGGACCCCCCTGCTTCCCCTTTTCCTGCTGGGGGCCGGGGCGGTGGCCCTCGTTTTCCTGGCCCTTCGCCCCAAGGCCAAAGCGCCTACCCCCGCTCCCCAGCCCCGTCCCGAGGTGGCGGGCGAAGTGGGGAACGCGGAGGTGATGGAGTATGGAGAACTCCCCGACCTATACGAACGGCTCACCCAGCCCTTCCTCTGGGCCTGACCTGGTGGACCCCATCGGGGCCCCGGTAGGGGGAGAGGAAAAGGCCATCCCCTTCCTCACCGCGGCCCAGATCCAGGGCTTCGTGGCCGACCTCTTCGCGGCCTTCGCCCCCCCGGACCGGGAGGAGCGCGTCCGGGCGGCGGTGAACCACCCCGTGGTGGGGGCCCTGCTTTCCGCCATCGGCTACGAGGAGGCCCTGGCCCACTACGCCGCCCGCCTCGGGGCCGCCAGCCTCTCCCCGGCCCAGAGCCTCCTCCTGGGCACCGGCTTCTTGGTGGGGTCCGGGGTGCTGGGCCTGGCCCTGGCCCGGCTAGGGGAGGGGAAGGAGGCCAAGGAAGAGGAGGCGGGGGTGGACCCGGACTTCCGCATGACCCCGGACCGCCCCCTTTGGGGAGGTGAGTGATGCCCAAGCTCATGAAGCGGTTGACCCAGGGGGCCAGCGAGCTGGTGGAGCCCCTGTACGTGGCCGCCATGATCCCCATCATGCTGGCCGCGGGCTGGGTAGCCCTGGCCGCGGCCCCGGTGGCCAGCGCCTGGATCAAACGCCTACAGCCTCCTAAGAACTCGGGAAGCGGGAACGCCGGCGGGGGTGGGGGAGGGGGGGACGACGCCCCCAAGGACCCCTACTTCACCGTGGTGCTGAACCCCTCCTTGGCCGGGGGCAACACCAAGGCCAACCAGAAGCTGGCCGGGATGGTGGCCTACTACCTGGCCCAGGGCAACCCCATCCCGGTGGTGGACCTTTCCACCGTGGGGGGCTACTATGCCCGCCTGCAGAAGATCAACGACCTGGCCCAGCAGGGGAAGAAGCCCTTCGTGGTGACCCTCTCGTCCGCGGCCCTCCACGCCCGGCTCCGGGGGGCGGTGGTCACCGGCGTGGCCCAGGACGTCCCGAACGCCACCCCCCGGGCCAAGACCGTGGCCCAGGAAAGCCTCTCCATGGCTCAGTTCCTGGGCAAGGAGGTGCAGGGGGCCTTCAAGGACGGCGGGGACGGGCGGGCCTACGCGGGGGTGGTGGACCTCTGGAAAGAGCCCACCCTCTTCGGCAACCCCAACGGCATCCCCCCCGAGGACATCTACTTCCACAAGACCCTCTCGGACGGGATAGACCACGGGGGCATCCGCTTGGACTTCCTCAGGCCCGACAAGCCCGCCATCCTGGGCCCAAACGGGCGGCCCGTGGCCGTCCACGGCGTTTGGCTCAACTACCTGGACGGGGAGGTGGACGCCAAGACCCTGAGCCAGATGGCCCAGAACCCCCACTTCGCCCTCCCCGAGCGCATCGCGGGCCGGCTAGCCCGGGCCATCCGCATGTCGGCGGGGTACATCCCCGCCATCCCCCCTGCCCCGAGGTGAAGCATGATCGGGATGAACCGTAGGTGGCTCATCGTGGGGGATTCGGGCACGGGAAAGAGCACCACCGCCCGGGAGGTGGCGGCCCTCTACGTGCCCCGGAAGAAGCGGATCCTGGTCCTGTCCATGTTCCCGGACTGGGGGGCGTGGATCCGGAAGTGGAAGGGGGTCTGGATCCGGGCCACGCGGGAGAGCGTGGGCCGGCTGGACTGGGAGAGCGTCCTTTCCTTCCGGCGGGCTTTCGTGGAGTTCGTGGGCTGGGCCCAGGAAGACGTCCGGGAGGCCCTGGACGCCCTGGCCCTCAGGGTGTGGAAGGGGGACGTGGACCATGGGCTGATCGTTTTGGACGAGGCTCACCTCTTCCTACCTCTGCACGGGGCCAGCCGGGAGTTTGAGCGGCTGATCCTGGGGATCCGCCACCGCCACGGGGACATGCTCTTTATCTCCCAGGCCCCTCAGCGCCTATCCATGCCCGCCCGGGAGCAGGCCAACGTCATCGTGGCCCATCGCCTCTCCTCCAAGGTGGCCCAGGAGCACCTTTTCCGGGTGGCCCCGGAACTCATGCCCTACCAGGAGCGCCTACAGCGCCTCGGGGTAGGGGAGCGTTTTTTGGTGGACGTGGAGAAGAAGGAGGTTTGGTTTTTACCCAAACGTGGACGCCCAGAGCCTTTGGGCGTTGGCATAGGAGGTGAAGGATGGAGATCAACAAGTACAGCCCATACGTGACGCGGTACAAGAACGTCCCGGTGGACCCCGGCCAGCCCACCTACCAGGATGTGTATACCCCCATCCTGGTGATCCAGCCGCCCCGGGACATGGTCTTCTTGGTGGACCCCCAGGAGAAGCTGGTCCTGAAGCTTTACGACGTGGACGGCAACGAGTTCCCGGACGACACCAAGCTCCGGATCAGCCTGCAGGGGGCGGGGGCGGAAAGCCTCCCGGTGCCCATCGGCAAGGCGGTCTACGGGCCCTGGAAGCGCCTGCCCTACACCGACCAGATTGACAACCGCAAAAACAGCTCCCTGGTGGTCTACTTCCCCTCCCTGGGCCGGCGGCCCTTCGCCATCCGCGAAGGGGAAAAGCTCCTGGTGGAGGTGAACGCCCGGGTGAGGATTGACTGGGACGCCAGCAACCCCGGCCTGAGCATGTTCGCCATAGACCTGGACATCCTGACCCTGGCCGAGGCCCAGCGCCGGGCGGCGGCCCTGGGCCGGGCCTTGGCCAGGCGGATGCGGCGCTGAGGAGGTGGTCAGTCATGCGCCGAACCCTACTCACCGCCAACGACTTCACCCCGAGCACCGAGCCCGTGGGCCAGGGGGAGTACGTGATCGCCGAGCGCAAGGTGCCCCCCCTCACGGTGGAGGAGTACCGGGCAGGGGTCCGGCTCTTCGCCCGGGTGCGGGCCCAGGCCGATTTCACCGTGAGCAGCGATGGGGACATCATCACGCTTCCGGTGCCCGGGGTGCGGGTGCCTGAGCTGCCGACAGGGGGCATCCTTTTGCTGGACAAAAACACCTTGCAGGAGTACCCCGTCTTCGTGGGGCATCCCGCCACCCCGCCCGCGGGCTACTACGGGGTGGTGGGCTTCACCCAGGACGGCCTGACCCGGAGGGTGGAGATCCACGGCCCCACCTTTCCCTACGACCTCCGCCTTCTCTGGTATCCCGCCCAGGGCCTGGCCAAGCTCCGGGTGACCCGCAGGGAAACCGGGGTGCGGAAGGACATCCTCCAGGTGGACCTCTTCCGCCTAAACGGCATTGACCACGATGACCGGGAGAAGGTGATCCGCCTGGAGCGGGGGGCCGCGGCCTTCCAGGACCGCTACCTCCAGGTGGTGGTCCAGGGCCTGGTGGACGAGGGCCGGGCGCAAAACGCCTCGTTTTCCGTCACGGTGGTGACCCTAGAGCTTCCGGTGCTGTCCTGGGACGTCAACACCTACGTGCGTCAGCTTTCCCGCGACCTCCGGCGGCCCCTCACCACGGACCAGGCCATGGCCCTGGCCGATGCCGCCTTGGCCAGGGTGTAGGAGGTGGAAATGAAGGACCGCGAACTCCTTTACCTTTTCCTGGGGCTGGGCGGGGGCGTGGCCGCCTACCTGGCCTACCAGGCCTGGAAGAAGAACCAGGTGGTGACCATCCCCATCCAGCACGGGGGCGGTGGGGCGGCTTCCCTTCAGTCCCCTCCTCAGCCGGCCCAGCCCACCATCCCCTCCCAGCCCGCCTGGCCCGGCCTGCCCCCGGCTTACCCGGTCCAGCCCGGGCCGGTGATGGGCTGGTACCAGCAGAACCAGCCCCAGATCCAGCAGGGCCTTTCTGGGATAGACCAGATTATCAGCGGCATCAACGCCATCGGCAACCTCTTCGGGCAGATCGGGGGGCTCTTCGGCGGGGGCTCCACCGCCCCGGCCCCGGACGCCTCCCTGGGGACCACGGACTACTACTGGGACCCCCTTTCTCAGAGCTACACCACCACGCCGTCCGACTTTTCCGAAGGGGGGTCCTGGTTGGGGACGGATAGCCCCTCCTCCTGGGACTTCGGCTATGACTACACCGCCCCGGTGGGAAGCTACGCCGGGTGGCTTTAGGAGGTGCCCGTGAGGCCTTGGATCTACGCCGCCCTGGGTTTAGCCGGCGGGGCCGTCCTGTACCTGGGGTATGAGCGCTACCGCCAGGAGCGGTACGGCCCCCGGGTGGCCGCGGCCTGGGGTGGGGGCCTCACCTCCCGGAGCGCGGTGGCCCTCGCCGCTTCCACCGGGCCCGCCCCGGCCCCGAGCAACCAGACCACCGCCCCGGCCCCGCAACCCCAGCCCGTGCGGCCCCAGCCCGTCATAGCCCAACCCCCATCCCCTTCCCCTTCGCCCCAACCCCTTCCGGGCATACCGAACATCGCGGTGCCCCGGGAGCCCCGCCCCGACCCCATCTTGGAGCCGGACGTCCCCGCCACCACGGACGAGATCACCTCGGACCTGAACCCCGAGCCCGTCTACGTCTCCCCGGACGACCTCCGGCGGGGGGCCCAGATCGTGGGAGCCCTGGCCCCCATCGTGGGCTTCCTGAACCCCGTGGTGGGGGCACTGACGGGGGCGGTGGCCCGGGGTATCGCCACGGTGGCGGATCTGGTGCCCCCACCCCAGCCCCAGCCCGTCCTGGGACAGGACAACCAAAGCCTGCCCGGCTATACGGACTGGCTGGCCTCGGAGAAGGGCTACAATGACCCGCTCTATGAACCCCAGCCCGTGGTGGACTACGGGCCTTCCATTGAACCCGTTCCCGCCCCGGACTTCTCCATCGGCAACGCCTTGGACCAGACGTGGGGCGGGGACTCGGACCTCTTCGCGTGGGGCGGGGACAGCACGGACTTCTCCATCGGCAACGCCATAGGCGACCTTTGGCTTTAGGAGGTGCGCATGAGCGAGACCACCAAGGAGTACCTGAAGTGGGGGGCCCTCGGGGCGGTGGCCGTCCTGGGAGGGGCCTACCTTCTGCACCGCGTGAACCCGGACCTTTCGGACCGGGTAGGGGCAACCTGGCTTCTCCAGAAGTTCCGGCTGGCCCCCACGGTCTACGCGCCGGACCAGGGGACGCCGATCTACCCCGTGGCCACGCCCCCGGCGCCCCTTCCGCCCGTGACCCAAGTGGGCCAGGACGTCACCGGGGTCTCGGACCTGGTGACCGCGTGGGTGTGATATGGCGAAGAAGCAGGCCAATCCCTGGGTCTACGCCCTCGGGGGGGCGGTGGTGGGGGGGCTCCTCCTCTACTGGTGGCGGCACCGCTACCCCATGGCCCCGGTCAGCTTCCATCCCCAGCTCGCGGTCTACCGGGCGGGTTATGGCGGGAGCGAGACCGCCATCACCCCGTTAGGCCTTTCTGAACCCTTGCCCTTGGAAGGCCCCACCACGCCCACTACGCCGGCTCCCGTCCCCCCGTCCCCGTGCGGGTGTAAGGGAGGTGGCCAAACCCAGCCTAAGGTGGTGGTGGATGCTTGGCCGGTTAGCCCGCCACCCCCACCGCCCTCCGGGGGATCCACTCCCCTTCCACCCCCACCGCAAACGGGCCCCGCTCCCTGCCCGCGGTTGCCGGGGGAGACCCTCATGAGCTGGCAGATCCGGTGTGGCCTGGTGACGGGCGTGATCACGAGGGGGTAGACATGGATCCCGCCATGATCACCGCGGTGAAGGAGCTGGGCTCCTTCGCGGTCATCATCTGGCTCCTGCTGGTGGAGATTCCCCAGTACCGATCGGCCATCAACAAGAACACCGAGACCCTGAACCGCATGTCGGAGATCCTGATGCAGATCAGCACCAAGCTGGAAGGGAGGGACACATGAACACGTTTTTGCTCAAAATGGCGCTGAACCTCCTCTTTGGCGCCTACGCCAAGGAGTTCGTGGACCTGGCCCAACGGCTCATCCTGGCCGCGGAACAAAGCGGCGGCACCGGGGAGGACAAGGCCCGGGCCGTCCTGGAAGCCCTCTCCAAGTGGGCCCAGGAAAAGGGGGTCTTGCTCAGCTTCCCGCCGGCCCTCAGGGAAGCCATCTTTCGCCTGACCATAGAGGTGTTCGTCTTCATCCTCAGCCGTCAGGGCCTCATCAACGCCCACAAGCAGGCCTACTACCAGCAGGAAACCTTTGCGTGACAGGAGGTAAAAATGATGACGGAAGACACCTCTCTTTACGCTATTCTTTACGCTACCGGCCTGGCCTACTCCACAACCTGTAACACTAAACCAGTGCCCATCAACTCATTTACCACAGTACGAAGGGCACCACGTTTTGGTAGAATAGATGACGGATTTGGGATTTTGGCAGGGTATTGGGGAGCGATCTATGCCGTGCTTTCGGACGAGGATACGCTGATTCTGTCCCAAGAGCCTTTGTTTGACGCGCTACTGTGGAACGCTTTTATTGATGTCAATCAGCCATTTGTTACTGAACCAGACATCATTTTGGTCTTGCGGAACTCAAAAAGCAAAGAGGAGTTGCGCTTCATGATTCGTGCGGATTGGGAAAACCAGAAAATACCTCTTTTCTCTATCAACCCTATAGTGACGGCCCCTTTTTGTTTCGATGAAGTTCAAGTGATATGGCCCAAGCCCATTCGGGGATACATAAACTCCTAAGCACGTTTGCTGGTGGCCTAACTATGGTAATGCTGGCCACCCTTCGGTAGTGTCCCGAATTTTGTGTACGCCCCCACCTAAGCCTGGGGGTATCTGAGATTGAAGATAGCACGGATCTCATCCTCTGCCTGCTGGAAGCCCCGGAGCTTTCTCGTCTGAAACTGCGCCTCGTATCGCTCGGCCACGAAGTAGATCAGCTTGAGTACGGCGTCGGGCGTGGGAAAGGTGTTGTCCCGGGTCTTGGTGGTCCGCTTAACCTCCTTGATCATTCGCTCAAGCAGGTTGGTGCTCTTGATCACCGGCTGCAGAGCCTTAGGGTAGTCGAAGAAGCGCAGCAAAGCCGCAGAGTGCTGAATCCAACTTGCCACCACCTGAGGGTACTTATCGGCCCAGCGACCCCTGAAGCTATTCAGCGCCTTTAAGGCTTCGTTCCGATCGGACGCCCGGACGATGGACGAGAGGTCCCGAAGCACCGCATCCTGATCCTTCCTGCGCACCCGCCGCAGGGTGGAACGCAGCTTGTGCACGGTGCAGAGCTGCCAGTGGGCTCTGGGGTAGACGCGCTTGATCGCAGTCTCGACTCCCGGCAGTTCATCGGTGATGAAAAGCAGCACCTCTTCGAGCCCTCGCTCCTTGAGCTCAAGGAGCAGGTCGCCCCAGCCCGTGCTTGACTCCGTGGGCAAAAGCCAAAATCCAAGAACTTCCCGGTAACCTTCCTCGGTGATGCCCAGGGCCAGGTAGGCGGCCTCGGTGGCTACACCTTCGTTTTCCTGGAACACCTTGACGAATAAAGCGTCCAGGTAGACGAAGGCGTAGCGCGGCTTAAGAGGGCGCTTCCTGAAAGCCTCCAGCCTGGGTAGCACTCCCTCTGCAATGCGACTGATGGTGCTGGCGCTGTAGGTCCCACCCAGCAGATACCCAAGGACCTCGCCCACCTTTCGCGTGGAGATGCCGGCGGCGTACATGGCCAGGGCAAAAGCCTCAAGGTCTTCCATCCGGCGTCGGTAGGGAGCGAACAGAGCGGTGTGGAAGCGGCCATCCCGCTCCCTGGGCACCCGCAGGCGCACCGGACCGTGTTTGGTGACCAAGCCACGCTCGTAGTACCCGTTCTTCTTTCCGCCCCACTCCGCTAGGAAAACCTCGCGTTCCAACTCCATCACCGTTTCCAGCGCTTGCTTGACGGCTTCCCTGACGACTTCATCCAGCCAGCTCCGGTCAATGCTAAAGTCGTGCATGGGGTACCTCCTGTCTCCCTCACAGGTACCCCCTTTCGCTTAGGCGGGCTTACACAAGATTCGCAACGCTACCCACCCTTCTCCCCTATCCCAGGAGGAAGGACATGGGAACGAACCAAAAACCCTTTGACCCCAACGCGAACCAGGGACCCTTTGACCCCAACGTTCTGCCCGATAACCCTGCCCTGCCCAAGGATCCCAGCCGGAGGGCCTTTATCCTCAAGATCGCTCCTCTGGCCAGGCAGGTGCAGGTGCTGACGGGGATACCCGCAAGCGTGGGGATCGCCCAGGCCATTCATGAAACAGGGTGGGGCACATCGGGCATGTACCGGGATTTGAACAACCTATTTGGGTTTAAAGCGGGATGTGATTCTAGTGGAAAACCCAGGCCTCAGGCTAGTTCGCAAGAGTGGCTTGAAGTGGACTGGGTAGCAGTTTTTAGGCCCGTCAATGAGCCTTGTCCATACTTCCGCAAGTATTCCTCGGCTTACGACAGCATTTTAGATTGGGCTTTGCGGTTTTATCGCCTCGTCTTTAAGTTTAAGGCCGATGATGGGTCTATTGCCAAGGCCCTAACTAACCGAAAGAACTGGGATGCTTTTCTTGCATCCGAAGCCTTGTGGAACTATAACTCGTTGCCCAAGGATCCTAGATCTCGGAAATACACCTCTAAGATTCGCAACCTGATTCTTATGCACCAGCTTTACCGCTACGATGTCCCAGTAAACTTTTGGCGGCTTAGACCAGATATAGCCGCCTTGGTGCCCACCTAAAACCATTCATCTGCCGCCTCGGTAGGCCGGGAAGTAAGCCTCACCCGAAATGCGTAATAACCAGTTCGCCCATCATAGTCGGCAACAACACGGATAGTAAGAATGGTGCCTGGTTCAGAGGTTAGAACATCGTTCTTTAGGCTCTTGCACGCTTGCTCTTGAGGGACGTTTCCGATGGCAACCGCATAGAGGAGCCAAGATCCCGGCCCACCTAACGGAAAGTCATAGACATGTTCAGGCCGAACGTGAGCGCTTGCAAAATCAAAAGGGCCGTTCGGCCATAAGCCCGTGATATAGCCGTTCTCACACCTCACCCCGAGGAACGGCACCGCCCTCGAGGTGCCCTCCCCCGAGGCCGCCCTCGAGGTGCCCTCGGGGGCGCTCGCAGGAGCAGGGGGGGTATCCTGGGAGGCCCAGAGGGGGGCGTTGGAAGAGTTTTCGTCCTGAACGGGATTAGCCACCTCTTGCTGGGCCGCGGGGATCCCCGGGGATCCCGCGGATACCTGAGGCGGGTTCTCCAAGGGCAACGCCTGCACCACCGGCGTCTCCCCCTTCGGCACCGAAGTTTCGTAGGCCTTGCCCAGCGCCTCCACCGCCCTTTGGCTCCGGTCGTGGGCCACCAGCAAAAAGGCCGCGGTCAGCCCAATGCCTATGCCCACCAAGAGGGATAGGCCAGCCTGCCTCATACCTCCATCATACCCACGTAACGTGGGAAAGCTTTTACCCAGGCTTAACCTAGGGGTCGGGCCCGGCCAAGGAGTAGTCCAGCACCACGGGCCGGCCCAACAGCTCTTCCGCCCTAGCCTTCGGAGTCTTCCAGCCCAGGGCCATGTGCTCCCGGCGTTCGTTGTAGACCTTGAGCCAGGATACGAAAAGCCCCGGCGCCTCGTCATGGGCCCAAGAGTAAAACTCCTCCCGCGCCGTGCGGTGGGCCCTTTCCACCCTGCCGTTGTACCGGGGGGTGCCGATGGGGATTAGGACCTGCTGAATCCCCCTTTCCCGCAAGAATCGCTCTACCGGGTGCTCCCGGTAAACGTGACTCAGGGCGGCGTAGGTCCATTCCGGCCCGTGGTCGGTGGCCCACACCTTCACCGGGAGGGGGAAGAAGGCCAGAGCCCGGTCAATGAAGTCTACGGCGGCCTGGGGTGTGACCTCGGGGTAAATCCGCGCGAACAGCAAGCGGGTGGCCGCCTCCACCGCGGTGAACTGGTAGGGGCCCTCGGCGTGGACATACAAGACATCCGCCTGAACCCAACCCATGGGCAGGGTTATATCCTTCCGCTTTCGCGGTCCCTGGGCCCGAGGGGTGTGGAGCCCTAGCCGCTCTAAGGCGTGGTAAATGGCCGTGTGGGAGGCTTTCAGTCCCTCCTTTTCCAGGGCCCGCTTGAGCCTCGCCCCGCGAAGGCCCTTCTCCCACAGCTCCTTCACCTTGGCGTCCAAGTCCGTACGGGCGCGGCCACGTTTTGGAGCGTTGGGGCGGTTGTATAGGGCTTCAAACGAGCGCTCCTCCTCATACCGCTTGATCCACTTCCACGCGGTGCTGACGCTGACCCCATGCTTCGCGGCTACCTCACGAAAACTTCGCCCTTCCTGGCGGGCCAGGACCATCTTCAACCGGTGCCTGGCAAGCTGGACGTGGGCCAAGCGATTCATAGGGGCCCTCGGGCGGTGCCCATGCGAGGGGCAACTCCCACGTTTCATATCACGGGGGGCTTGCATACCCGTTAGTCCATGCTAAAGTGAAGTTAGGGTACCGTTCGCGAACTCAACGGAAAACACACTTCCAGGTGCGGGGGGCGAACCTAGGGGTGGCCCTCCCGGGGCGCTTCCCCGCGGAGTTCCCCGAGGCGCTATGGCTCTACCGGGCCTGGCTGGAGCTTTTAGGAGGCATGGGGGCCAATGCCCTCCGGGTCTACACCCTTCTGCCCCCCGCCTTCTACCAGGCGCTTTTGGGCTACAACCGCACCCACCCCCAAAGGCCCCTCTACCTCTTCCAGGGCGTCTGGACGGAACTCCCCGAGGAGGAGGGCTACGGGGACTGGGAAGGCGCCTTCCTGGAAAAGTTCCTCCTGGAAGGGCGGGAGGTCCTGGACGCCCTCCACGGCAACCTCCGCCGCCCGCCCCGCCCAGGCCACGCCCACGGGGACTACACCGCCGACGTCTCCCCTTGGACCCTGGGCCTCTTGGTGGGGCGGGAGTTTGAGCCCTACTCCGTGGCCGCCTACAACGAGCGCCACCCGGGGCGGGCCTACCGGGGCCGCTTCGTAGAGGCCCTGCCTGGGGCGAGCCCCTTTGAGGCTTACCTCGCCGAGGTCCTGGACCGCCTGGCCCAGTACGAGTGGGAGGCCTACGGCACCGCCAGGCCCCTTTCCGTGTCCAACTGGCCCACCCTAGACCCCCTCCACCACCCCACGGAAAGCACCCGGGAAGAGGAGGTGGCCCTGAGGCGGGCAAAGGGGGAGCAGGTCCCGGAGGAAGCGGTCAAGGAGTACAACAACGACCAGGTGAGCCTGGACATGACCAAGATTCGGCCTACCCCGGGAAGCCCCTTCACCACCTTCGCCAACTACCACGCCTACCCTTACTACCCCGACTTCATGAACCTAGACCCTACCTACCGCAAAGCCCTGGGGCCCTTCGGCCCCTCCAACTACTTCGGCTACCTCCAGGACCTGAAGCGACACCACGGGGACCAGCCCGTCCTCATCGGGGAAACCGGGGTCCCGAGCAGCCGGGGTCTCGCCCACTTCCAGGCCCAGGGCTTCCACCACGGGGGCCACTCTGAGGAAGCCCAGGCGGCCATAGACGCCCAGCTCGTCCAGGAGGTGGAAGCGGCTGGCCTGGCCGGAACCCTGGTCTTTGCCTTTATGGACGAGTGGTTCAAGAAGAACTGGCTCTTCATGGACCTGGAATACCCCCCCGAGCGGGACCCCCTTTGGCACAACCTCCTGGACGCCGAGGAGAACTACGGGCTTCTCGCCGCCACCGCCAAGGAGGCTTTCCGCTTGGACGGCAACCCCGAGGAGTGGGAAAACGTGCCCTTCCTCCTCCAGGAGGAGGGGCGTTTCCTGAAGGCCCACGCCGACCCCGAGTACCTCTGGCTCCTCTACCGGGGCCCCCTCCCTCTGAAGGTCTACCTGGACACGGTTCCGGGAGGGGTCCCGGTGGCCCAGGGCTTCGGGGCGGAGTTTTCCCTGGAAATCAGCCCTGAAGGGGGAAGGCTCCTCGTGGAAAAGGGGTACTACCCCTACAAGGAGCTTTCCCACGGCCTTCCGGGGACGGAGTTCCTCCACTTCCGGGGCTTCACCAAGCCCGGCGAGGGCCCCTTCGTCCCCTTCGTCCTGGAGCCCAACCGCCGACGCACGGGCCGGGACGGCACCGACTACCCCCGCAAGACCTACGAGCTGGGAGCGCTGAAAAGGGGCCAGGACCCCTTGGTGGCCCGCGACCCCACCGCCGACTACGCCCTGGGGCCCGAAGGGCTTCTGGAGCTTCGCCTTCCCTGGGGGATGCTCCTCGTCACCGACCCGAGCCGCCCCACCGCCTGGTATGTCCCCGAACCCCTCCCCATAGAGGGCATCGGCCTCCTCCTGGAAAGGGGGAAGCCCCTCCGCTTCGCCTGGACCCCCTGGGAAGCCCCCGCCTTCTCCTTGCGGCTCAAACCCCTCTATTACCGCCTAAAAGACCTTTGGCGAGGGCCTTGAGGGGAAGGCCCAGGGCCCAGGCGGCAAGCAGGAAGAGCGCCCCACCCCCTAAGCCCCCCAGGAGGAGGGGAAGGAGGGCTTCCCGGGGGGAGGAACTCGGGAAGAGGTTCCCCAAAAGGAGCCCGGGCACCGCCGCCAGAAGCCCCGCCAGGGCAGCGCGCAACAGGTAGGGGGGCACGTACCCCACCCCCACCCCCTCCCGCTCCAGCCGGAAGAGGTAGAGGAAGAGGCCCAGGTACCCCGCCAAGGCGGTGGAGAGGTTGAGAAGGAAAAGCCCCGCATCCCTCAGGAGCCAGTAGCCCAGGGTGTTCAGGAGGAACACCAGGGCGCTGGCCGTGACCGCTTCCCGCACCTTCCCCAGGGCGTAAAGCCCCCGCAGGAAGAGGGTGTTCACCCCCCAGGGGAGCACGGCGAGCCCGAGGGCGGCAAGCACCTCCGCGCTATAGGCCCGGTTCTCTGGGGTGAGGGGCCCGAAGAGGCCGAAGAGGAGGACCACCGCGAAGGGGGCGAGGCCCGTGAGAAGCCCGCCAAGAAGGGCGAGGACCAAGCTCAGGCGCTGGAAGGGGCCCCGGAGGAAGCGCCCCAGGTCCTCCCCCTTCAAGGTGCTCATGCGGGGGAAGAGGGCGATGGCGGGGCTGGTGGCGAAGAGGCCCAGGACCATCTGGAACACCACCTCGGCGTTGTAAAACCCCGTGACCGCTGCGGGCGGGTAGCGGGTGAGGATGTTGGTGAGGACCAGGTTCAAAAACTGCCGGAGGGAGGTGGTGAAGGCGAAGGGCCCCATGCGGAGGAGGGCGGGGAGGAAGGCCGGGTGCCAGCGCCCCTCCAGGCGGAAGCCCCGGAGGAAGGGAAGCTGGACCAGGGCCTGGAGAAGCCCCCCTAGGCTCACGGAAAGGCCCAAGGCCGTGGGGTCCCCGGGGAAGAGGGCCATGAGGCCGATGGCCACCAGGTTGAAGGCCACGGGCCCCAGGGCGTAGGGCAGAAAGCGCTCCTCCGCCTGGAGGAAGGCCGAGAAGAGGGCGGCCATGGAGAGGCCGAGGAGGAAGGGAAGGAGAAGCCGGGTGAGCCAGACCACCTGGGCAAAGGCCTCGGGGGTGCGGAGGTGGCTTCCCTCGGCCACGAGAAGCCCCGCCACAAAGGGGGCGAGGAGGTAGCCCAAGCCCAGGACCAAGAGGTTCACCCCGAGGAGAAAGGCGGCGAAGCGGCGGGAGAAAGCCTGGGCTTCCTCCGGGGGGAGGGCCTTGAGAAGGGGAATGAGGGCGTTTTGCACCGCCCCTTCCGCCAGGAGCTCCCTTAGGAGGTTCGGTACCCGGTAGGCCACGTTGAAGGCGTCCTTGAGGGCATCGGGGTAGAGGGCGTTGAAGACCGCCTGGCGCACGAGGCCTAAGACCCTCGAGGCCAGGGTCCCCCCCATGACCAGGAGGACCTTACGGAGCATGGCCTTCCAGCGCCTCCTGGAAGACCTCGAGGAAGTTCGCCTGGTTCACCACCGTGAGCCCGTGGAGGGCGGAAAGCTCCTTGGCCCGGGCCTTGTCCATGCCCAAAAGGACCAGGAAGCTCTCCCTCTGGGAAAGGCCGAGCACCTTCTTGAGCCCGGCGTACTTGGCGATGTGGGCCTGGAACTCCCCGGTCTTGGCCTCAAACCAATAGACCCGCTCCCCCACCCGCACCAAGACGTCTAGCTCCATGGCCTCCCCGCCGGGGAGGGTCACCTGGTAGCCCATGGCCACCTCGTGGGGCAGGTTTTTGGAGCGGAGGTACTTCCTGAGCCGCTCGGCCACGTACCGCTCCAGCCAGCCCCCGGTGAGGAAGTTCTGGACCCAGCCCTCGGTGCTGGCCTTGGCCCGGAGGCGCCGGTCCTCGCTCTTGTAGTGGTAGGAGGTGAGGAGGGCGTACTGCTTGAGCATGGTGCAGAACTGGGTGGAGTTGGCGATCTCCTCCTGGGAGGCCTCGGTCAGGGAAAGCTCAAACTGGCGCTTGGTGGAAAGGCTTTGCTTCAAACGCTCGTAGAGCTTCTCCAGGCTAGGGTAGCGGTCCCCCAGGAAGAGGGCCAAGCGGGTGAGGACCTTTTCCTTCTCCTCTTCCTCCTGAGGCTTCCGCACCACCTGGATCCCCAGGCCCTGGAGCCACTCCTCCAAGGAGGCGGGCTTCTTGGGCTTCGGGACCTCCGGCGCCCTGTCGAGGGGAGGCCTGGCCGCCCCGGAGGCCTCCTGGAAAAGCCGCCACATCTCCCCCGCCAGGGCGAAGAAGCGCGCCCGCAAGGGGTCCTCCTCCCCCTCCAGGCCCGAAGGCACCGCCCCCGAGCGCAAAGCCCCCAAAAGCCAGGCCTCCAGGGCCTCCCTCAGGGCCTCCCGGGCAGCCTCGAGGTGGGAGGCCTCCACCCGGAGGCCCTGCTCGGGAAGCTCCCCCACGTAGCGGCCTGGGCCCAAAAGGTCGTACCGGGCCTGGGCCATAACCCGTTCCAAATACCGGGTGATCACGCCCACGCCCTCAAGCATAGCAAGTCCAAGGGAAAGGCCCCGGTCTTCCCAGGGCCTTCTGGTGCCGGGGACGGGACTCGAACCCGTACGGGGGTAACCCCCCAGCGGATTTTAAGTCCGCAGCGTCTACCGTTCCGCCACCCCGGCGGGCGCTTCCCATGCTACTCAAAGGAAACCTCCCCGCCAAGCCTCAAGGTGAGGTCCGCCCCCAGGACCGCCTCTCCCGAAACGCGGTAAGGGACCCCCAAGGCCTCGCCCAAGGCCTTGGCCAGGAGCCCGGGGCCGTTTTCCAGCACCTCGGTGCGGGAAGGGGGCAGGTCCAGGGGATGGAGAAGGGTCCTTAGGCCCATCTGGCGGAGCTTCTCCCGTACCCTTTCCGCCAAGGCCTCCTGCCCCGGGCCGTAGACCAGGGCCACCCGCCGGCCCTCCAGGGCCGCCTCCCCCGGGAGGGCCCCCTGCCCGAAGTAGGCTTCCAGGAGGGCGCGCAAGGCCTCCCGGTCCACCTCCCAGCCCCCACCCCCAAACCGCCCGGGAAGGAGAAGGCTCACCAGCTCCGGCCGCTTCAGAGCGAAGCCCAAGACGGCCCCCCGCTCCTCCCGGGTCAGGTCGCTCCTCACGTAGGGCTCCACCGCCGCCACCGCCCGGGGCAGGCGGAGGAGGCCCGCCGGGGAGAGGAGCTGTTCCTTTAGGGCGTGGAAGAAGGCCTGCTGCCGCTGCACCCGCCCGATGTCCCCCAGGGCGTCCTTGCGGAAGCGCAGGTACCCCTCGGCCTCCTCTCCCTTCAGCACCTGGCAGCCCGGCTTCAGGTCTATGCGGAGCCCGGCGGCGGTGTCCACATAGCGCATGGGCTTCTCCACGCAGACCCGAACCCCGCCCAGGGCGTCCACCGCCTTCCGCAGGGCCTCGAGGCTCACCACCACGTAGCGCTCGGGACGCACCCCCGCGATCTGGGCCACGGCCTCCTTCATGAGTTCGGGGCCCCCCAGAGGGCTTGCGGCGTTCACCTTGTGCCAGCCAAAGCCCGGCAGGTCCACCCAGACGTCCCGGGGAACGGAGAGGACCACCACCCGGTTCGCCTGGGGGTCCAGACGCACGAGAAGGATGGTGTCGGCGAGGCCCCGGAAGCGCTCCGGGGCCCTTTTGTGGTAGCCCGCGTACTCGGGGCTCGAGCCGTAGACCAAAAGGGTGAGGGGCGCGCTCAAGCCCTCCCGGGAGGGAAGGGCCCCCTGGCGTACCGCGGGGCCCAGGAGGGGGTAGGCCCAGAGGGCCAAGGCCGCAAGGAGGAGAAGGAATAGACCGAGGAGAACACGCCGCACGGGGGCTTAGTCTACCCCTTCCCGGGTGAAGTGGATTAGGGGAAGCAGTAGGTGGTGTCCGTCATCACCCGGTCGGCCCGAAGGAGGCCGTAGCCGGTCTGGGGATCGTAGCTGTCCCCGTTGGAGGCGGTCCGGGTCAGGCAGAGGCGGATCTGGTCGGGGCTCGGCCCTCGGCCGTAGCGGGCGTAGTACTTGGCCACGTATAGCGCGGCCAAGGCGCTGGCCTGGGGCGCGGCGAAGGAGGTGCCAGCCCACTTGGCGTAGGCGCCGAGGGTCTGGTAATAGGGGTAGTTCTGCCCGAGGGCCAAGGACCAGAGGGTCTGAGGCGGGTTCCTGTTCCCCGCCGCCGCCAGCACCAGGTCCGTAGGCTGGGTGGAGTAGTTAGAGAAATCGGAACGAGTCCCGTCTAGCTTGGCGGAACCCACGGCCAACACCCCAGGGTAGGCCGCCGGGTAGTAGAGGCCATCGGTGCCCGCATTCCCCGAGGAGGCCACGGGAAGGGTACCCTTGGAGAGGGCGTAGCTCACGGCATCCTGCACCACCCTGTCCAGGGACGTGGAGGTCCCCAGGCTGAGGTTGGCCACGGCGGCCCCCTGGTCGGCGGCGTAGCGGAGGGCGCTCGCGAGGACGTCCGAAGTGGAGGAGTAGCTTCCCCCCACCCAGTAGAAGACCTTGAGGGGAAGGACCTTCACCCGGTTCAGGCCCACCCCGGGGATCCCCCGATTGTTGTCGGCCACGGCCGCCACCAGCCCCGCCACCCCCTGGCCGTGGTCGGCCTCGCCAGCCGGATAGGCGCACCCCTGGGGGGGTGGGGACGGGCTCAGGTCCTCCGGGCCCAGGCCGTCCAGGGTGAGGTTCCGCCCCGGGAGGAGGCTAGGCTGGAGGTCGGGATGGCCCGGGTTGAAGGCGGTGTCCAGGACGGCCACCACCGGGGTGTAGCTGAGGGGACCCAAGAGGTCCCAAGCCGCCTCCAGGCGGATGGCCTGGTAGTAGGGCTGGAGCCTCGAGGCGTCCAGCGGGCTTGCGGAATACAGGGGGTCGTTGGGGGTGAAGAGGGGGCGGTAGAGGTAGTTGGGCTGCACCCACCGGGCCCCGGCCCGGAGGAGGGCCGCCGCCTTCGCCGCCTCCTCGCCCGGGGAAACCCGGACGCGGAGGAAGCCTCCAGGAAGGCTCCCCGCGAGCGCCACCCCCTCCACGCGGCCGGCGAGGGCCTGGGGGGTGATCCCGCCGGGGAGGACCAGGAGCTCTCCCGGCACGTGGGGAGCCGAGAAATCCCCTAGGCCCTGGGGCTCGGGCGGAAGACCTTGCGGAGCAAGGCCCTGGGGGGTCGGCGTGCAAGAAGCGGAAGGGGGGGGCGGCGGGGTTTGGGGGCAGGCGGTGAGGAGAAGGGCCGTGGAGAGGAAAAGGGCCCCGAGAAGTAGGCGCTTCATGGCCTCCACTATACGCCGCCCCCCCAGGCCCCGCCTTAAGCCTGGCCTAAGGTTTCCTCCACCCTTTGGGCGAGCTTCTCCAGGAAGCCGAAGAACATGGGCCCGTAGTGGGCGAGCTCGTCCCCGTCCGTGGCCGCCACGGGGAAGTCCCAGCCCCTTTCCCGGGCCAGGGCCTTGGCCTTCTCCAGGGGGTTCTTCCCCCAGGGCTTGGGCTCGTAGAGAAAGAGGTCCGGGGCTTTCCGCCTCACCTCCTCCAGGTCCGGCGCGAAGTAGGCCTGGGGCACGTCCAGGAAGATGGGCTCGAGGCCCATGTGCAAAAGGGCCTGGGCGATATAGCTCCCCCGGCCCACGGTGATGGGCCCGCCCAGGTCCATCTCAAAGTAGACCCGGAGGGAAAAGCGGCCCTTTAAGGCGGCGTAGCGCAGGGCGAGCCCGTGGGCGAGCTCGGCGGCCTTCTCCTCCAGGTCCAGGAGGTGGCCCAGGGTGGAGAGGTTTTCCAGGATGCCGTAGGGGCTCGTGGGGAGGGGCACGGCGTAGACGGGAAAGCCCTCCTCCTTGAGCCTAAGGGCCTGCTCCCGCTGCACCCCGGTGGAGAGGAGGACGAGGTCGGGCCTAAGGCTCCTTAGAAGCTCCAAGCGGGTCTTGGTGTAGGAGGCCACCACGGGGAGGGCGAGGACGGGGGCCGGGCGGTGGCAGAAGGCGCTCCGGCCCACGAGCCTCTCCCCCAGCCCCAGGGCGAAGAGGGCGTCGGTGAGGTTCGGGGCCAGGGAGACGATGCGCAAGAAGCGGTCGGGAAGCTCCAAAGGCCCTAAGAGCTCGTGGAAGAGCCTCATCGCCGGAGGTCCAGGGAGCGGGCGTGGCCCTCGAGGCCCTCCGCCCGGGCCAGGAGGGCCCCCTTCTCGGCCAAGAGGCGCACGGCCCCCTCCGAAAGCCCCATCACGGGAATCACCTTGAGGAAGTCCCGCACCGCCAGGCCTCCCTGGAAGCGGGCCGTGCCCGAGGTGGGCATCACGTGGCTAGGGCCGGCGATGTAGTCCCCCAGGGCCTCCGGGCTTCCCTCCCCCAGGAAGACGCCCCCGGCGTTCTGCACCCGGCCAAGCCAGGGGAGGGGATCGGCCAGGGCCAGGCAGAGGTGCTCGGGGGCGTAGAGGTTGGCCAGCTCCAAGGCCTCCTCCAGGTCCCGGGTGTGCACCAGACCGCCCCGCTCCAGGGCCCTTTTGGCGATCTCCGCCCGGGGAAGGTCCTGGAGCTGGCGGAAAAGCTCGGCCTCCACCCTTTCCAACAGGGCCCGGTCCGGGGAGAGGAGCCAGGGCTCGGAGTCGGGGCCGTGCTCCGCCTGGGCCAGGAGGTCGGCGGCGAGGAGCCTGGGGGAGGCGGAGCCGTCGGCGATGATGAGGGTCTCCGTGGGCCCGGCGAGGCCGTCCAGGCCCACCACCCCGAAGACCTGCCGCTTGGCCGCCACCACGTAGGCGTTGCCCGGGCCCACGATCTTGTCCACCCGGGGCACGCGCGCGGTGCCGTAGGCCAGGGCGGCGATGGCCTGGGCCCCCCCCATGGCGAAGAGGCGGTCGGCCCCCGCCACCCAGGCGGCGGCCAGGACGCCGGGGTGGACCTTGGGGGGGCTCGCCACGATGACCTCCCCCACCCCGGCCACCTTGGCGGGCACCACGGTCATGAGGAGGCTGGAAAGGAGAGGGGCGCTCCCCCCGGGCACGTACACCCCCACCCGGGAAAGGGGGCGCACCAGCTGGCCCAGGACCCCGCCCTCCTCCGCCCGGAGGAAGCCGCCCCGGGCCTCCTCCCGGTAGAAGGCCTCTATGCGCTCCCTGGCCGTTTCCAGGGCGTCCCGAAGCTCCTCCTCCAGGTCCTCGTAGGCCTCCCGCCAGGCCCTTTTGGGAATCTCCTCCACGGGGTGGCCGTCCAGGTCCAGGCTCAGGCGGTCCAAGGCGGCGTCCCCCTCCTCCCGCACGGCCTCGAGGATCCCCCGGACGATCTCCTCCACCGTGGGGTCGAAGGCCAGGCCCCGCCGGGCGAAGCGCTCCCGTACCTCCTCCGCGCGGTAGATCATGGCCTTACTATACCCAGCGGCGGCGCCGCTTGGGCTCCTCCACGCCCTCCAGCACCGCCTCAAACACGTGGTCCCCCACCTGCTGGGCCAAGCGCACGGGAAGGCCCTCCTCCACCTGGACCAGGGTGAGGCCCGGGCGGAGGCGGAAGTGCCGGCGCACCCTCCCCTCCACCTCGAGGTCGGGCAGGCGCTCCACGTAAGCCCGCCCCCCCGGCATGGGGAAGCGCGCCACCTCCCCGGGCTCCAGGGAAAGCCGGGGCAGGGCGAGGAGGAGGGAAAGGGGGTCATGGTAGGGCACCAGGTAGGGCAGGGCCAGGCTTTCCTTCCCCTGGGTGACCAGGACCAGGCCCTCCTCCTCCAGGCGCTCCACGGTGAAGACCCGGGCCTCCCTGGCCTCCACCCGCTCGGAGAAGTAGCGGGAAAACCCCTGCCCATCGGTTTCCGTCTGCCAGCGCTGGCGGGTGCGGGAAAAGGGCAGGCTCACCTCGGCCACCAGGGTGGCCTTGGCCCCCTCCCCCTGAGGGCGGACCTCCAGCCGCCCCTCCCCCGCCTTCTCCCCGGCGAAGTGGTAGCGGTAGAGGTAGGTGGCAGGGCGCTCGGTCATGGCCCTAGCGTACCTTGATGGTGAGGGGAGGGCCCGGCACCTCCAGGAGGTAGTCCACCGGGTCCCGCCCCGGCACGCGGATCCTCAGGCGGTACACCCCCTTTTGGTCAAACTCCACCCGGCCGGGGGCGGTGAGGAGGACCCGCCCGGGGGCCATGCGGGAACCCTCCGGGACCTCCAAAAGGACCACCTCGGCCTTCTCCGTGGGCGGGTCGGTGCGGAACTCCATCACGTACCCCTGGGAGGAAGGGGATCGGGGCCGGTTGAGGAAGAAGCCCAGGCCCAAGGCGAGAAGCAGGAGGAGGCCCCAAAGCAGTCCCCGGCGCCCCCTCGAGGGCCTTTTGGGCTCCACCACGGGGAAAGGGGGGTCTTCCCTCTCCTCGATGCGGATGACCCGGGGGCGGCTTGGGGCCTTTCCCTCCTCCGGGGCCGGGGGCGGAGGTGGGGGAGGCTCCTCGGCGGGCTCCACGGGAAGGCGCTTGTGGGCCGGCTCCTCGGGGAGAGGTTTTGGGGGCGGGGCCTCCTGGAAAAGGAGGTCCTCCAGCCGGGCCTTTCCCGCCTCCAGGGCCTCCAGGGTCTCCCGCAAGGGAAAGGCCTGCCAGTCGGCGCTCAGGGCCCGGGCCAGGGCGACCAAGGCCTTCTCGGGGGCGCCGGAAAGGGCCTCAAGGCCTGCCCCCCCAAGCCAGACCCGCTTCCCCTTCACCAGGCAAAGCTCGGGCACGGGGGCCACCTCCACCCCTTCCCGCCCCAGGCGCCCAAGGACCCGGGCCAGGGCCTCCACCCAGTGGGCCAGGCGTTCCGGGTCCGCCACCCCCAGGTACTGGACCATGGGCACCGCCCCCAGGGGCCACTCCAAGACCCAGGCCCCTTCCTCCGGAAGGGTCTCCAGGAGGGCCAGAAGCCCTTCCCCCTCCAGGGGCTTGCCCTCGGCCCCCTTCAGGATCAGCACGGGCATGCCTGTGCGGGTGTCCTGCCCCTCGTAAGCGGTAAGGGTTCCAATACGGGCGAGAATGCGCCGCAACCAATAGTTGCCCAAAACCTCCATCTCCCCAAGTATATTCACGCCCCCGTGAGGAGGCTTATAATCTGCCACAGGTAGGCCCTAAGGCCGGAAAGGAGCGGGGATGGAGTTCAAAATCACCTTGACCACGGAGGAGATCGTTCGGGGCTTGAAGCACTACCGCCGCATCGCCAAGCAGGACGTCCTCCGGGCGCCGGAGACGCCTAACCCCGAAGCCTTCCGCCGCCACGCCGAAGCCAGGCGGGAGGTCTACGCCAAGCTGGCGGAGGTGGCCGAGGCCGAGGGCCCGGAGGCCGTGGTGCGGTACGCCCTGGAACTCTACAAATCCCTGCCCTTCGTCACCGGCACCCCGGAGGACCAGTACCCCGAGATCAAGGGCCAGGAGAACGCCCTGGAGAACTTCTTCCTCATGATCGGCCTGGACCCCAAGGCGAGGCGGGAAGCCCGCAAGGCCCGGAAGCCCCTGCAATGACCCTCGAGCTCCTGGAGGCCCAGGCCAAGGCCTGCACCGCCTGCCGGCTGGCGGAAGGGCGCACCCAGGTGGTCTTCGGGGAGGGGAACCCCGATGCCCGGCTGATGTTCGTGGGGGAAGGCCCTGGGGAAGAGGAGGACAAGACAGGGCGCCCCTTCGTGGGCAAGGCGGGGCAGCTTCTGAACCGCATCCTCGAGGCCGCGGGCATCCCCCGGGAGGAGGTCTACATCACCAACATCGTCAAGTGCCGCCCCCCACAAAACCGCGCCCCCCTGCCCGACGAGGCCAAGATCTGCACGGACAAGTGGCTGGTGAAGCAGATTGAGCTCGTCGCCCCCCAGATCATCGTCCCCCTGGGGGCGGTGGCGGCCGAGTTCTTCCTGGGGGAGAAGGTCCCCATCACCAAGGTCCGGGGAAAGTGGCACGAGTGGCACGGCATCCGGGTCTTCCCCATGTTCCATCCCGCCTACCTCCTCAGAAACCCAAGCCGCGCCCCGGGAAGCCCCAAGCACCTCACCTGGCTGGACATCCAAGAGGTGAAGCGGGCCCTGGAAAGCCTCCCGCCCAAAGAAGGCCGCCCGGTGAAGGCGGTGAGCCAGGAGCCTCTTTTCTAATCCTGGCCCCATTTCGGGTATGTTGCGAAGCCAAGGCGCGGAGGCCCCGCAGGCCTTTTGTACCGGGGCCCCCATGGCGCAAGCCGGCATGGGGTGGTATTAAGTGCCCACACTTTGGTTTCGCGACATGGGATGCCTGAAATGGGGCCAAGAGAGGGCTTTTGGGGCCCCCGCCGCGGCGAAAGCCGCGGTGGGGTACTTAGGCCCGTCCCCAGGGGGTGGCGAGGAGGGGAAGGGGGCTCACGAAGGGCTCGGCGTAGTCCACCCCCAGGTAGTTCCCAAAGTAGCGGCGCATGGCCTTGCGGGCCTCCACCCCCTTGGGCCCCACGGTCTCGCTTGCCGCCTCCCCCGAAAACTGGCTCCGGTAGGCCAGGACCGCGGCCTCCCACTGGTCTATGAAGGCGGAGATCTTCACCAGGAAACTCGGGGCGAAGGGGTGGTTCCCCGGGTAGAAGAAAAGCCTTTCCACCCGGAAGGGCTCCCCCTCCAAGGGGGCCTTCCTCAGGCCCGCCAGGTGGACCGCGGCCACGGCGAGGCGGCTTGCGGCGGTGTGGTCGGGGTGGCGGTCGGCCTCGAGGGGGGCGAGGACGATCCGGGGCCTAAGCCGCCTAAGGGCTCCCGCCAGAAGGAGCCTCTGCTCGGGGATGTCGGCAAGCCCCCCGTCGGGAAGCTCGAGGTTGCCCCTATAGTCCAGCCCCAGGATGCGGCTCGCCTCGGCCACCTCCCTTTGCCGCTCCTCCGGGGTGCCCTTGGTGCCCATCTCCCCCCGGGTGAGGTCCAGAATCCCCGTGGAAAGCCCCTCCGCCTTGGCCCGGGCCAGAGTTCCCCCGCAGCCCAGCTCCCCGTCGTCGGGGTGGGGGGCGACGACCAAAAGGTCAAGCATCCCTCACCTCCACCCGCTCCCCCAAACGCCTTTCCGTCCCTTCCTGGAGGCGCTTGAGGTTCTCCCGGTGGGTCCAGAAGATGAGGAGGGCCATGAGGAGGACCGTGGCCACCTCCCAAAGGGGCCTTCCCAGGGCCAGGGAAAGGACGAAGGCCGCCACCCCACCGGCCATGCTCCCCGCGGAGACGTAGCGGGTGAGGAGCATCACGCTCACCCCGATGGGAAAGGTCCAGAGGGCCAAGACGGGGTCCAGGAAGAGGAGGGTGCCGAAGCTGGTGGCCACCCCCTTCCCCCCCCGGAAGCGGAGGAAGAGCGAGTAGTTGTGCCCCAGGACCGCCATGAGGGCCACCCCGCCCAGCATCCAGCCGGAAAGGCCGAAGGCCCGGGCCACGAGGACGGCGATCCCCCCCTTGAAGACGTCAAAGAAGGCCACCACTAAAGCCGGGCCCCAGCCCAGGGCGCGCAGGACGTTGGTGGCGCCGATGTTCCCCGAGCCCACCTGGCGCAGGTCCACCCCATACGTGCGGGCCACCAGGACCCCGGCGGGCACGGAGCCGAAGAAGTAGGCCAGAAGAAAAACCAGAAGTGCCGCCCACATGCCAGGCCATTCTACCCCCCCATTTGGGGGATGCGGGGAATGCTTGGTTAGGGGTACCCTCCCTATTAGGGAGGCGGGCATGCGCAAGGGGATGACCCTGATAGAGCTTTTGGTTGTGGTCGGGCTCCTCCTCGTTATCTTTGCCATAGCGGTCTTCAACGGTCGGAAGACCTTAAGAGGTCAGGAGCAAGCGGCTTTTCTCCGCTCCTTGCAGGGTTTTTTTTGGCAGGGGGCCACCGAGGCCGCTAGCCGGGGCGCGCTTTTGGATGTGGTTTTTACGGGAAACCGACTGGAAATCAGGGATGGAGCCCGGACCTTGCGCATCCTAGAGGTACCGCAAGGAGTATCGCTGGACCTGCCGACAGGTGTAGTCGCACGGCTAACCCCCCCGGGCAAAGTGGTGGACGCAACCGGAAACAACCCCACCCAGCCCCTTCGCTTCAGGGTTAGCTTGGACTCCAGGAGCTACACATACGTGATCTCGCTTATCGGGGAAGTAAAGGTGGAGCCATGAGAACAAGATCCTTCTCAGCCAAAGGCCTTACCCTCGTGGAGGTTTTGGTAGCCCTCGCCATCCTGAGCCTGGTGCTGGTTGCACTCAACACCACGCTGATCACCAGTCTTCGGCAAACCTCCGCCTCCGGAGCCCGTACCCAGGCGGTGCAGATCCTCAACTACGTTGGGCGCAGAATTGTAGGCGGAGAAACAAGCCTACTTCCCCCTAGTTACCTCACCTATGACTACGGCACGTTAAGACAGGTTTTTCCAGACCTACCCAGGGAAGTCCATTTCGCTAACCCAGACCTTTATCGGGTAAGCATTGAAAACCTCGGCACCCCATCATGGGCAAGCAACCTCGGGGTTGCGGTAAACGAGTACCGCATCCAGGTGTGCTGGCGTCAAGCGGGCAAGGAGCACTGCACAGAGGCACTCACCTACGCTTCTTCGCCCCTTTCCGGGACCCCCAGCGCACCGCTTCTTCCCGGAATCAACTAAAGGAGGCTCGCATGCGCAAGGGTCGTGGTTTGACGCTTTTGGAGCTTCTGCTGGCCCTGGCTATCCTGAGCACGGTTTTGGCCTTGGCTTACGGGGGCGTGGTGCAGTTTATGCAGAGCCGATCGGACCTAGACGCTACCGTGAGCGCCCAGGCGAAGCTGAGGCGCATCGTGGAGGTCTTCAGTCAGGATCTCCGGAGCGCCGTTCTTGGGGGCATCGCCTCCACCCCCTACCCGAGCGGCAGGGGAAGCATCTCTTTCGCCCTCATTGAGGGCGGGGCAGGCTACCCGGTACTTCCCCACGACAGCGGGAGCAATAATAGCTTCAAGCAAGCCGCAGAGGCCAAGATCGTAGCCCTGACCCCCAACCTTACTCAACTTGGCATCGCCCGCGGGGACTTCGTCCTCATGGTCAACAACGCTGGTGATGGCGTGATTCTCCCGGTGACCGAGGTCAACCCTGTGGGAGGAGAGCCCAACCGCTGGCACGTGGTCCATGCCGGGTGCGGCAACACCATTGACTACACCCCGAACACCCTGCTTTTCCGGGTGCGCACCCTGGGCTTCCGCTACGATCCCCTAGGCCGACAACTGGTCTACAGGGAGGGGGGAGGTGGCGAGGTACCCGTGGCCTTTGAACTTGACCGCTTTGAACTCCACTACGTTTACGAAGCGGCCTTCGGCGACACAGTGACAGACCCTTCTGGAGGCAATTACACCACGAGCTACGACTTCTCCAACCCCTCCGGCGCTCCTCCTTACCAGGTGACCCAGGTCACCACGGGAAAGGTTTACAGCTTGAGGAGGCTTTCCGTCACCCTGGAAGCGAGCTTCCTCTCCCGCGGCCGGAGGTTCTCCCGCACCTACACGAGCCAGGTGGAGCTGAGCTCAAACGCCCAGTACCAAGCAAGGCGCATCCTGCCATGCCGCTAAGGATCAGGAGGAGGGATCATGAAGAGCAAGGGCATCGCCATCGTTCTCGCCTTGGCTACGCTTGTGGTAATCTCGGGCATCGGAACCCTGATCTTCCTGCGCGCCCTGGGGGAAATCCGCCACAGCGGCCAGGACCAGGCCATCGTCCAGACGCTCATGCTAGCCAGGGGCGCCGCCAACGTGGGGGGGAACTTCCTCAGCACCACGGGAAGGACGAAACTGGACGCCTTGGTGAAACAGACCGCAAGCTCTACCGACGCCTGGGCGTACGGGGGCAACACTCAGGGCCCCACACCAGACCCTGTACTGGTGGCTCAAGGCCTTTCGGGGCTTGCCCAGCAACTCCAAGGGCAGCTGGACCCACTTCTGTGCGGGGTCAACCTGGCTCCCACCAGCTCAACCGCCGTAGTGCGGCTCCGGGTCTACCTCACCACCCAGGCCTGCGGCACTCCCCTGCCGGGTAACCTCCGCTTGCCCCCGGGCCGCTTCGTGGAGGGAAGCCCTAGAACGGGGGCGGGGACCGCCACCAGCCAAACCTACGCCCTGCCCTTCGTCATGGTGGCGGAAGCCTCCATGGGCCAGTACAAGCGTAATATCCTCCTTCAAGGGGAGTACCGTTTCACCGTGGGCCGCTCCAGCTTCGCCCGGTACGCCCTCTTCACCAACATCCATACCCTGCCAGATGGCACCGATGTCTGGTTTACCGATCGCACCCTCTTTGACGGCCCCGTACACACCAACCAGCACTTCCGCTTTTACCGCAAGCCTTGGTTCGGGGGAGAGGTGACCAGCGCAGGGTGCACCAACCCCAGCACAGCCTCTTGCCAGGGCCAGACCCGGCCGGGGGCCTACTTTTATGGCCAAGGCTTCGTCCTCGCCGGGAACATGCAGCCCAACGCCAGCCAGCCCTCCTACACCAACTCCTACGGCACCCACGCCCCCGAGTTCACCGCCGGAGTAGACTGGAGCGCAAGCTTCATTCCCCTCCCCCAAAACAATCAGGACCAGGAGGCAGCCGCAAGGGCTAACGGCCTTTATTACCAGAATGACATCCAAAGTCTTCGACTCTCGCGTAGGTGCGTAAACGACACCACGGGGATGGAAGTACCCTGCACCCTTCCCCTACCTATTGGGGTCACCAAATACCAATACATAGAGGTAACCTACTGCAACAATCCCCAGTGCAGTAGGACCTCCTCTGAAACCTACCGCTACGGGGAGGATGGCGTCCTTTACCAGAGAGGTTCCGGATCCTCTTGGCAACAAGTTCTAAGGAACGGCAACCCTGTGCGCTTCAACGGCGTCATTTTTACTGGAGGAAGGATCCAGAACCTACAGGGCCCCGACCGAGCCAACGCCACCGACCCCACTTCCGCCCCCCCGGCCTTGGCGGAGTTCGCCCAGATCACTGTGGCGGCCTCGGGCGATGTCAAGATCGGCAACGACCTCAAGTACGAATCCCCCCCCTGCTCCGGCGTGCCCACACGCAGACCCGATGGCACTGTGGCCCCGCCCACCTGCGACAACCTGAGTGTTCGGAACGTCCTCGGGGTCTACAGCCAAAATGGGAACATTTGGATCAGTCGCAATGCTCCCAGGAACCTTCACATACACGCTACCCTTATGAGCGCCCGGGGAATCGTGGGCGTGGAGAACTACGATAGTATCCCCGAGAAAGGCTCCGTTTACCTCCTTGGGGGAATCATCGAGTACTACTACGGGGCCTTTGGAACCTTCAACGCTCAAACCGGGACCAACCAGACGGGCTACGGCCGCGCTTTTACCTACGATCGCCGCTTCCTCCGGGGTCTTGCCCCGCCCTTCTTTCCCACCATCAGGCAGGACCGGGTAACCAGCGTGAGTGTTTTCAGCTATGGGCAACGGGAGCAAGTCTACTGAGGGAGAAGCTAAATGCGTTCCCCGGACCCAACCGACGCTAGGGTTCGCCTAAAAAGGGTTGTTCACCCAGAAGCGACCCAGGGCGTTCAGCTGCTCGCCGAGGTGTAGCTCCTAAGGGCCAGGCAGAAGAAGCCTCGGGCGAGGGCCAAGAGGAGGAGGGCGAGGAGGAAGGCGAGGAGGGGGGCCTCCCCCCTTCCCAAGGCCACCTCCGCGGGCACGGTGGTGAGGAAGGCCACGGGCACCACGAAGGTGAAGAAGACCCGGTAAAGGGCGGGGTAGCTCCCCACGGGAAACCGCCCCGCCTCCAGAAGCCCCCGCAGGACCTCGGTGACGTTGTAGATCTTCACGAACCAGATGCTGGTGGTGGCCAGGAGGAACCAGAGGCTGTAGAGCATGAGGCTTCCCAGGATGAGGTAAAGGGCGAATAGGGCGTAGTCCAAGGCGCCTAAGCCCAGACGGGCCCCGGCGTAAAGGAGGAGGCCGAGGCCCAAGAGGAAGTCCCCCAGGCCCCAGGGGGAGAAAGCCCGCAAGGAGAGCCAGAACTGGGGGTCTATGGGCTTCAGGAGGACGAAGTCCAGGGTCCCCTGCTGCACGTGCTCCACGATCTTGTTGAGGTTGGGGGCGAGGAGGGTGCTGGCGAGGCCCTGAAGCAGGGTGAAGGCGGAGAGGACCAGAAGGGCCTCCTCCAGCCCCCATCCCCCCGGCCTATACCCTCCCTGGTAGAGGAGGAGAAGGCCGAAGAGGGCCCCGAGGAGGGTGAGGAAGGAGGAAAGGAGGCCCAGGTAGAAGTTCGCCCGGTACTCCATCTCCGCCGCCAAGGAGGTGAGGAAAAAGAGGCGCAAAACCCGGAGGTAGCGCACCCTCCCAGGGTAGACTTGGGGGCATGGCGGGCGCAAGCCCCATGGTGGTAGCGGAAGACCTCACCCGGCACTACCGGGTGGCCCGGAAGGAGGAGACCCTTCTCGGCACCCTGCGCCACTTCCTCTTGCGGCAGTACCAGGTGGTGCGGGCGGTGGAGGGGGTGTCCTTCAGAATCCACCCCGGGGAGGTGGTGGGGTTTTTGGGCCCCAACGGGGCGGGCAAGACCACCACCCTCAAGATGCTCACCGGCCTCGTCCACCCCACGAGGGGCAAGGCCCTGGTGGCGGGGCACGTGCCCTGGAGGAGGGAGAAGGCCTTCCTCAGGAAGATCACCCTGGTCATGGGCAACAAGCAGCAGCTCATCTGGGACCTCCCCGCCATGGACTCCCTCCGCCTCAACGCCGCCATCTACGAGATCCCCGAGCCCGAGTTCAAAAAGCGGGTCCTGGAGCTTGCCGAGATGCTCTCCCTCACGGAAAAGCTCCACCAGCCCGTGCGCAAGCTCTCCTTAGGGGAGAGGATGAAGGCGGAGCTTTTGGCCGCCCTCCTCCACCGCCCCCAAGTGCTCTTCCTGGACGAGCCCACCCTGGGCCTGGACGTGAACGCCCAGGTGGCGGTGCGGGAGTTCGTCCGGGAGTACAACCGCCGCTATGGGGCCACGGTCCTCCTCACCAGCCACTACATGGCGGACATCGCCGCCCTCTGCCCCCGCGTTTTGGTGATCCACCAGGGCAAGCTCCTCTACGACGGAGCCCTGGAGGGCCTCCTAGAGCGCTTCGCCCCTTACAGGGAGGTGCGCCTCACCCTGGGAAACCCCCTTCCCCGGGAGGCCCTTTTACCCTTCGGGGAGGTGCGGGAGGTGGAAGGGCGGGAGGCGCGGCTTCTTGTGCCCCGGGAAAGGCTCACGGAGAGGGTGGCGGAGATCCTAAAGAGGCTTCCCGTGGAGGACCTCGAGGTCCGGGAGCCCCCTTTGGAGGAGGTCATCGCCAAGGTCTTCCAAAGCCCCAAGGAGCCGGTATGAGGAAGGCCCGGGTCCTCCTCGCCGTCTACCTGGCCTACATGCTGGAGTACCGGGCGGAGCTCTTCCTCTGGGCCCTGGCGGGGGCGCTCCCCCTGATCCTCATGGGGGTCTGGACCGAGGCCGCAAGGGGCGGGGAGTTCCCCCTAAGCCCGGGGGAGTTCGCCCGCTACTTCCTCATGGTCTTCCTGGTGCGCCAGGCCACGGTGGTCTGGGTGGTGTGGGAGTTTGAGCGGGACGTGGTGGAGGGGAGGCTTTCCTTCAGGCTCCTCAGGCCCCTGGACCCCTTCTTGGACCACTTGGCGGCCCACGTGGCAGAAAGGCTCGCCCGGCTTCCCTTCGTGGTGCTCCTCACCCTCCTCTTCTTCGGGCTTTTCCCCGAGGCCCGCTTTTTGCCGGAGCCCGGGACCTTCCTCCTCGGCCTTCTCCTCACCCTCCTCGCCTTCCTCCTCCGCTACACCATGCAGTACGCCACCGCCATGCTCACCTTCTGGACCGAAAGGGCCTCCAGCGTGGAGGAGGTCTTCTTCCTCCTCTACCTCTTCCTCTCGGGGACCATCGCCCCCCTCGAGGTCTTCCCCGAACCCCTGAGAAGCCTCGCCCTCCTCACCCCCTTCCCCTACCTGGTCTACCTCCCCGCCGCCCTCCTCGCCGGGCAGGAGGCGAGCCTCTTCCCCGGGCTTGGGGTCATGCTCCTTTGGGGCCTCTTCTTCCTCGGGCTTTCCCGCCTGCTCTGGCGGCTCGGCCTCAAGCGCTACTCCGGCCACGGGGCATAATGGAGGCATGGCCACCCGCTACCGCTTCCGGGTAGAGGAGTTTGAGCGGGCCTTCCAGGGGGTACCCCACGTGGAGCTCCTTAAGGGGGAGGTTTACCGGATGAGCCCCATCGGACCCAAGCACGTGCACAAGGTAGCCCAGCTGGACGCGAGGCTTCAGGAGGCCCTTAAAGGTAAAGCGGTGGTCCTGGTCCAGTCCCCTCTAAGGCTCTCCGAGGACTCGGAGCCCGAGCCCGACCTCATGGCGCTCAAGCCGCCCTTGGAACGCTACCAGGACCGCCTCCCCACCCCGGAGGACGTCCTCCTCCTCGTGGAGGTGGCCGACACCTCCTTGGAGTTTGACCGGGAGGTGAAGCTTCCCCTCTACGCCGAGGCAGGCATCCCCGAGGTCTGGCTCGTGAACCTCAAGGAGAACCTCCTGGAAGTCCACCGCGACCCCCGGGGCGGCCGCTACCGGGAGATCCGGCTCCTCTCCCCCGAGGAGGAGGTAAGCCCCGCCCTCTTCCCCGAGGTCAGGCTTCCCTGGGCGTAGCCACCGGGTAGAGCAGGGCGTAGGCGTACCCATCGGTGAGGGCCTTGAGGGAGGCCTCGAGGATGTTCTCGCTGGCCCCCACGGTGCCGAAGCGCTCCTCCCCCCGCCGCATCTCCACCATCACCCGCACCCCGGAGTTTGTCCCCGCCTCTTGGCCGGAGAGGATCCGCACCTTGTAGTCCGTGAGCTCCACCTCGGAAAGCTCCGGGTAAAACTGCAAGACCGCCTTACGGAAGGCCCGGTCCAGGGCGGACACGGGCCCGAAGGGGCTTTCCGCGGCGGTGTGCTGGAGGCTCTCCCCCACCCTAACCCGCACCGTGGCCTCGGCCCAGGCGGTGGTGAGGCCCCTCCCGTGGACGAAGACGGAGAAGCCCTCCACGCTGAAAGGGAGGGCCCCGCCCCTCATGCGGTGGGCGAGGAGGTAGAAGCTCGCCTCCGCCCCCTCAAAGGCGTAGCCCTCGTACTCCAGGGCCTTGACCTCCTCTAGAAGGCGCCTGGCCTCCTCCTTGGAGAGGTCCACCCCGAGCTCCTGGAGCTTGGCGAGGAGGTTGGAGCGGCCCGAGACGTCCGAGACCAAAAACCGCCTCTGGTTCCCCACCCACTCCGGGGGGAGGTGCTCGTAGGTGCGGGGGTTCTTGAGGACGGCAGAGACGTGCACCCCGGCCTTGTGGGCGAAGGCCGCCTCCCCCACGTAGGGGGCGCGGCGGTTGGGGGTGAGGTTGGCCCTTTCGTCCACGAAGTGGGAAACCTCCCTGAGCTCCTTTAGCCTCTCCGGGGGGAGGGCGGGGATCTTGTACTTGAAGACCAGGGTGGGAAGGAAGCTGGTGAGGTTGAGGTTGCCGCACCGCTCCCCATAGCCGTTGATGGTCCCCTGGACGTGGGTGGCCCCGGCCCGCACCGCCGCCAGGGCGTTGGCCACGGCGAGCTCGGCGTCGTTGTGGGGGTGGATGCCCACCTGGACCCCGGGAAAGCGCTCCACCACGGCCTTGGTGATGGCGTAGACCTCCTCGGGGAGGCTCCCCCCGTTGGTGTCGCAAAGCACCAAGGTGTCGGCCCCGCCCCTGAAGGCGGCCTCCAGGGTGGCGAGGGCGTAGGCGGGGTCTTCCTTGTAGCCGTCAAAGAAGTGCTCGGCGTCGTACACCACCCGCTTTCCCCTCTGGGCGAAGAAGGCCACCGTCTCCTCAATCATGCGGAGGTTCTCCTCCAAGGAGGTCTCCAGGGCCTCGAGGACGTGGAGGGTCCAGCTCTTGCCGAAGAGGACCACCACGGGGGTCTCCGCCTCCAAAAGGGCGAGGACCGAGGGGTCTTCCTCGGGGGCGAGGCCCTTCCTCCTCGTGGCCCCGAAGGCCGCAAGTCTCGCCGCCCCCAGGTCCACCCCCTTCATGCGCTGGAAGAACTCGGCGTCCTTGGGGTTGGAGCCGGGCCAGCCCCCCTCGATGAGGTGGATCCCGAAGGCGGCGAGGCGCCTGGCGATGGCCACCTTGTCGTCCACGGAGAGGCTTACCCCCTCTCCCTGGGTGCCGTCCCTTAAGGTGGTGTCCAGGATCTCCACCATGGCCTAAACCCCGCGGTGGACCTCCTCAATGGAGGGCGGGTGGCGGGTGGCCCGGCCCGAGGCCAGCTTCCCGGCGGCGTCCAGGAAGGCCAGGGCGCTGGCCTCGATGATGTCCGGGGAGACCCCCACCCCCACGGCCTGAAGCTCCCCAAGCCTAAGGCGCACCGTCACCTGGCCCAAGGCCTCGGTGCTCCCCGTGATGGCCTCCACCCGGTAAAGCTCCAGCTCCGGCCTCAGGCCGATGGCCTCCTGGATGGCCTTGTACACGGCGTCCACGGGGCCGTCCCCGGTGTGGGTGGCGAGCCTTTCCCCTTCCGGGGTCTTCACCTTCACCGTGGCGGTGGGCAGGAGGCCGGAGCCGGAGAAGAACTGGACGTGCTCCAGCTGGAAGAAATGGGAGGCGGGCTCCCTTTCGCTTTCCACCAAGGCCTGGAGCTCCTCGGCGGAGAGGGGCCCCTTCTTCTCGGCGATCTCCTTGAAGCGGGCGAAGAGCTTCTTCAGCTCTTCCTCGGGGAGGTCCCGGTAGCCCAGGTCCTCGAGGGCCTTCTTGAAGGCGGCCCGGCCCGAGTGCTTGCCGAGGACCAGCACGGCGGGGCGCCTGCCGATGAGCTCGGCGTCCATGATCTCGTAGGTGGAGCGGTGCTTGAGGACCCCGTCCTGGTGGATGCCGGATTCATGCGCGAAGGCGTTGTCCCCCACGATGGCCTTGTTGGGGGGAACGGGCATCCCCGTGTAGCGCTCCACCAGGCGGCTTACCCGGTAGATCTCCCGGGTGTTCACCTGGGTGTAGGCCCGGTAGAAGTCCCGGCGCACGTAAAGGGCCATGACCACCTCTTCGAGGGCGGTGTTCCCCGCCCGCTCCCCGATGCCGTTGATGGTGCACTCCACCTGGCCCGCCCCGTTCAGCACCCCCGCCAGGGCGTTGGCCGTGGCCAGGCCCAGGTCGTCGTGGGTGTGGGTGGAGATGACCACGTCCCGCCCCCGCACCACCTCGTCGCGGATCCTGCGGATGAGGGCCCCGTACTCCTCCGGGGTGCCGTAGCCCGTGGTGTCGGGGATGTTGATGGTGGTGGCCCCGGCCTCCACGGCCACCTCGTAGAGCCTCTTCACGAAGTCCCAGTCCGCCCGCATCACGTCCTGGGCGGAAAACTCCACGTCGTCCACGTAGCGCTTGGCGTAGCGGACCATCTTGTCCGCCATCTCCAGGACCTCCTCCTCCGTTTTCTTCAGCATGTACTGCAGGTGGACCTTGGAGGCCGAGGTGAAGACGTGGATCCGGGGCTTTTCCGCTCCCTCTAGGGCCTTGGCCGCCTGGTCGATGTCCAGGGTATGGGTGCGGGCGAGGGCGGCGATGACGGGGCCCTTGACCTCGGTGGCGATGCGCCTTACCGCCTCAAACTCCAAGGGCCCCGATACGGGGAAGCCCGCCTCGATGATGTCTACGTTGAGCCGGGCCAGGGCCTGGGCGATCTCCAGCTTCTGGTCCAGAGAAAGGGCTACCCCTGGGCTTTGCTCCCCGTCCCTGAGCGTGGTGTCAAAGATCCGGATGTGCCGCTCCTTTTCCATCTTCCTTCACCTCCCAAAACCCAAGGGGCCCCCAAAGGGGCCCCCAAAGCGCCTCTAGCCTACCTCCTCCAATACCCTGGCCTTCAGGAAGGGCATCATGGCGCGAAGCCTCGAGCCCACCTCCTCGATGGGGTGGGCCGCCCAGCGCTTGCGGTTGGCCTCCAAAACGGGAGTCCCGGCCTGGTTCTCCAGCATCCACTCCCGGGCGAACTCCCCCGTCTGGACCTGGCGGAGGATCTCCCGCATGCGGCGCTTGGTCTCCTCCAGGGGCACGGCCATCTCCCCACGGGTGTAGTCCCCGTACTCCGCTGTGTTGGAGATGGAGTAGCGCATGCCCTTTAGCCCCGCCTCGTAGATGAGGTCCACGATGAGCTTCACCTCGTGGACGGTCTCAAAGTAGGCCATCTCCGGGGGGTAGCCCGCCTCCACCAGGGTCTCAAACCCCGCCTGGATGAGCCGGGTGAGCCCCCCGCACAAGACCGCCTGCTCCCCGAAGAGGTCGGTCTCCGTCTCGTCCTTGAAGGTGGTGGCGATGACCCCGGCCCGGGCCGCCCCGATGGCCTTGGCGTAGGCCAAAGCGGTGGGGAAGGCCGAGCCAGAGGCGTCCTGGTGCACGGCCACGAGGGCCGGGACCCCGCTTCCCTTTTGGTACTCCGAGCGCACCAGGTGGCCTGGGCCCTTGGGGGCCACCATCCAGACGTCCAGGTCCTTGCGGGGCTTGATCTGGCCGAAGTGGATGTTGAAGCCGTGGGCGAAGGCCAAGGCCCCGCCCTCCTTGAGGTTGGGCTCCACCTCCTCCCGGTAGACCTGGGCCTGCTTCTCGTCGGGGAGGAGGACCATGACGATGTCGGCCTCCCGCACCGCCTCGGCCACGGGAAGGACCCTAAGCCCCGTGGCCTCCGCCTTCTCCCAGCTCTTAGACCCCCTGCGCAGGCCTACCCGCACGTCCACCCCCGAGTCCTTGAGGTTCAGGGCGTGGGCGTGCCCCTGGGAGCCGAAACCCAAGACCGCCACCTTCTTGCCTAGGATGAAGCCAAGGTCCGCGTCGTGTTCGTAGTAGATCTTCATACCGCCTCCCGTTTTTCCCTGACCTTAAGGGTCCTCTCCCCGCGGCTCATGGCCACGGCGCCGGTGCGCATGACCTCGAGGATCCCGTAAGGCCTCAGGGCCTCGATGAAGGAGTCTACCTTCTTGGAGTCGCCGGTGAGCTCCAGGATGAGGCTCCTCTGGGCCACGTCCACCACCCGGGCCCGGAAGGCCTCCTGGATGTCCTTCACCGCCAAGCGCTCCTCCACCCCCGCCACGTGGACCTTCACCAGGCAAAGCTCCCGCTCCACGTGGGGCTCGGTGTGGTCCGTGACCTTCAGCACCTCCACGAGCCGGTTCAGCTGCTTCTCCACCTGCTCCAGGGTGTGGTCGTCCCCCGTGACCACCAGGCTGATGCGGGAAAGGCCCGGCTGGTGGGTGGTACCCACGGCGAGGCTTTCCAGGTTGAAGCCCCGACGGGCGAAGAGACCGGTGATGCGGTTCAAAACCCGGGGGTGGTCCTGCACAAGCACCGAGATGACGTGCCTCACGCCTCCACCTCCTCCCGCTCGGCGGGGTGCTCTAGGATCATGTCCTCGGCGGCGCCCCCGGCGGGGATCATGGGGAAGACCCCTTCCTCGTGGTAGACCTTGAACTCGGCCACCACGGGGCCGGAGGCGGAAAGCACCGCCTCCACGCCCTTCATGAGGTCCTCCTTCCTTTCCACCCTCACCCCCTTGATCCCGTAGGCCTCGGCCAAGCGGGCGAAGTCGGGGTTGGAGTCCGCCAGGTACACCTCGCTATAGCGCCGGGCGTGGAAGAGGTCCTGCCACTGGCGCACCATGCCCAGGTAGCCGTTGTTCAGGATGACCACCTTCACGTCCAGCTTGTACTTCACCACCGTGGCCAGCTCCTGCAGGGTCATCTGGAAGGAGCCGTCCCCATCGAAGTCGATGACCAGCTCCTCGGGGCGGGCGATCTTGGCCCCGATGGCGAAGGGAAGCCCTACCCCCATGGTGCCGAGGCCCCCACTGGTGAGGAAGCTCCTGGGCCTGGTCACGGGGAAGAACTGGGCGGCGAACATCTGGTGCTGCCCCACCCCGGTGGTGACGATGGCGTTCCCCCCCGTGGCCTCGTGGAAAGCCCGGATCACCTCCTGGCTCTGCAGGTGAGGTTTGGGCTTGAAGCGCAAGGGGTAGCGGGTGCGCCACTCCTCCAGCTCCCGCCACCAGCCGGCGAGCTTAAGGGGCTTCACCCCCTTGAGGAGCTCCCTGAGGACCAGCCTCGAGTCCCCCACGATGGGGATGTGGGTGCGCACCACCTTGCCGATCTCGGCGGGGTCTATGTCCACGTGGATGATGGTGTGGGCGTGGGGGGCGAAGCGGGAGACCTTGCCCGTCACCCGGTCGTCAAAGCGGAGGCCGATGGCGAGGATCACGTCCGCGTGGTGGATGGCCCGGTTGGCGGCCACGGTGCCGTGCATCCCCGGCATCCCAAGCCACAAGGGATGGTTCCCGGGGAAGGCCCCGAGGCCCATCAAGGTGGTGATCACCGGCAGGCCCGTCTTCTCGGCGAAGGTGAGGAGCTCGGCGTGGGCGTGCTGCGTCCCGCCCCCCACCATGAGGATGGGGCGCTCCGCCTTCTCCAGGGCGTCCAGGGCCCGCTCTATCTGCTTGGGGTGGCCCCTTAAGGTGGGCTTGTACCCGGGGAGGTCCAGCTCCACCTCAAAGCTTCCCGTGAACTCCGCAAGCTGCACGTCCTTGGGGATGTCGATGAGCACCGGGCCCGGCCTTCCCGTGGAGGCGATGTGGAAAGCCTCCTTGACGACGCGGGGGATCTCGTTCACGTCCTGGACCAGGTAGTTGTGCTTGGTGATGGGCATGGTGACCCCGGTGACGTCCGCCTCCTGGAAGGCGTCGGTGCCGATCAAGGCCCGGGGGACGTTCCCGGTGATGGCCACCACCGGGGTGGAGTCCATCATGGCATCCGCCAGGCCCGTGACCAGGTTCAGGGCTCCGGGGCCCGAGGTGGCCATCACCACCCCCACCCGGCCCGAGGCCCGGGCGTAGGCGGTGGCGGCGTGCACCCCGCCCTGCTCGTGCCGCACCAGGACGTGGCGGATCGTGCTGTCGTAAAGGGCGTCGTAGGTGGGCATGATGGCCCCGCCCGGGTGGCCGAAGATCACCTCCACCCCTTCCCGCTCCAGCGCCTTTAAGAGTGCCTCTGCTCCCTTCATTCTCCCCTCCTAAACCAAAACCCCCCGGGGTTTCCGGGGGGTTTGTGGATGCGCAAAAGCGCTACACCCTACCCCCCGCCGGCCCTACGATTAGGGCTAGGCCTAGGGATAGGGTGAGCCCGGAACGCATCTTGCCGCTAAGGATAGCCCCCTTACGGCCTCGGTGTCAAGCCCCGCACCCGGGCGGCGAGGGCGGTGAGGGCGGCGCGAGCGTGCTCCCGGCCGTTTTCTATGAAGACGGAGCGGGTGTCCGGCCCATAGGCGCAGGAGCCCACGGCGAAGAGGCCGGGGACGGAGGTCTCCCACTCCGGGGAAAGCCAAGGCCTCTCCCCCTCGTAGGCCACCCCCGCCTCCTTAAGCAGGCGGTCTTCCGCCCGGTAGCCGATCTGGACCAGCACGAAGTCCGCAGGGAGGAACTCCCGTCCCGAAGGCCGCCTGAGCCAGAGGCCCTCTTCGGTGATGGCCTCCACCTCCGCTTCCATCACCGCCTCGATGCTCCCCTCCTTCACCCGGTTTTCAAAGTCGGGGAGGAGCCAGTACTTCACCGAGGGCCGGACCCACTTCCCCCGGTGGACGAGGGCGACCTTGGCCCCGCTGCGGTAGAGGTCCAAGGCCGCCTCCACCGCCGAGTTGGACCCCCCCACCACGGCCACCCGTCTCCCGAAGAAGGCCGCCGCCTCCTCGTAGCCGTGGCGGACTTGGGGAAGCCCCTCCCCGGGGACGCCCAGGCGGTTGGGGTTCCCAAAGTAGCCCGTGGCCACCACCACGTACCGGGCCGGGAAGACCTTCTCCCCCTGGCGGTCTTTGGCCAGGACCTGGAACTCCCCTTCCTGGCCCCGGATGCCCAGGACCTCGGTGTAGGTGAGGATATTTAGCCCCTCCCGCTCCGCCACCCTTTGGTAGTAAAGAAGGGCCTCCTTGCGGGTGGGCTTGGGGCCCTGGGAGACCAGGGGGTGGCCCCCGATCTCGATGTTCTTGGCCTCGGAGAAGAAGACCATGTCCCGGGGAAAGCGGTAGAGGGTCTCCGCCACCGTGCCCCGGTCCAGGACCAGGTGGGAAAGGCCGAGCCGCTTGGCCCACAGGGCCGCACAAAGCCCCACCGGTCCCGCCCCCACCACCAGAACGTCCACCATGCCCTGAGTCTAGCAACTTGTAAACTTCTTCCCATGGACTGGCTCACCAACCCCGAGGTCTGGGTGGCCCTGGTCACCCTCACGGCGCTGGAAGTGGTCCTGGGCGTGGACAACGTGATCTTCATCAGCATCCTGGCCTCCAAGCTCCCCCAGGAGGAGCAGGACCGGGCCCGGGTGGTGGGCCTCTCCCTGGCGGCCCTCACCCGCATCCTCTTCCTCCTCTCCATCGCCTGGATCATGGCCCTGAAAAAGCCCCTCTTCGCCCTCTTGGGGCACGAGGTCACGGGCAAGGACCTGGTCCTCATCGCCGGGGGACTCTTCCTCATCTACAAGGCGGTGAAGGAGATCCACGAAAGGCTGGAAGGGGAGCCCGGCCATGCGGTAAAAAGGGTGGCCCCGAGCTTTTCCAGCGTCATCGCCCAGGTACTCCTCTTGGACATCGTCTTTTCCATAGACTCCGTCATCACCGCCGTGGGCCTCAGCCGCCTTGTGGGGGTGATGGTGGCGGCCATCCTGATCTCGGTGGGCATCATGCTCCTGGCCTCCAAGGGCATCTACGCCTTCGTGAACCGGCACCCCACGGTGAAGATGCTGGCCCTAAGCTTCCTCCTCCTCGTGGGCTTCACCCTGGTGGCGGAGGGCACGGGGGTCCACATCCCCAAGGGCTACGTGTACTTCGCCATGGGCTTCGCCGTCTTCGTGGAGTGGCTGAACCTCAGGGCGGGCCTTCGGGGAAGCCCGGTGAGGCTCCACGACCCCTACGAGGAATAAAATCGGGGCGGGAGGTGGCTTATGGAATACCGGATGGAGCGGGACACCATGGGCGAGGTGCGGGTGCCGGCAGACAGGTACTGGGGCGCGCAGACCCAGCGTTCCCTAGAGCATTTCCGGATCGGGGCCTGGCGCTTCCGCATGCCCCTGGAGGTCATCCGGGCCTACGGGATGCTGAAGAAAGCCGCCGCCAGAGCCAACCTGGAGCTGGGGGAGCTTCCCGAGGAGATCGCCCAGGCCATCCTCCAGGCGGCGGAGGAGGTGGTCCAGGGGAAGCTGGACGACCACTTCCCCCTGGTGGTCTTCCAGACGGGAAGCGGCACCCAGACCAACATGAACGTCAACGAGGTCATCGCCAACCGGGCCTCGGAGATCCTGGGAAAGCCCCTGGGGAGCAAGTACGTCCACCCCAACGACCACGTGAACCGGGGGCAGAGCTCCAACGACACCTTCCCCACCGCCATGTACGTGGCCGTGGCCCTGGCCCTCCACCAAAGGCTCTACCCGGCGGCGGAAGGCCTGATCGCCACCTTGGAGGAAAAGGCCCAGGCCTTTGACGGCATCGTCAAGATCGGCCGCACCCACCTCATGGACGCCGTGCCCATCACCCTGGGCCAGGAGGTAGGAAGCTGGGCTGCCCAGCTCGGGAACACCTTGGCCATGGTGAGAGAGGCGGAGAAGGGGCTCTACCACCTGGCCATCGGGGGCACCGCCGTGGGAACGGGCCTAAACGCCCACCCCCGCTTCGGAGAACTGGTGGCCAAGTACCTGGCGGAGGAGACGGGGCTTCCCTTTAGGGTGGCGGAAAACCGCTTCGCCGCTTTGGCCGCCCACGACGAGCTGGTCTTCGTCATGGGGGCCCTCCGCACCCTGGCCGGGGCCCTGATGAAGATCGGCAACGACGTCCGCTGGCTGGCCTCGGGGCCCTACGGGGGCATCGGGGAGATCTTCATCCCCGCCAACGAGCCCGGGTCTTCCATCATGCCCGGGAAGGTGAACCCCACCCAGGTGGAGGCCCTCACCATGGTGGTGGTGCGGGTCTTTGGCAACGACCACGCCGTGGCCTTCGCCGGGAGCCAGGGCAACTTCCAGCTCAACGTCTACAAGCCGGTGATGGCCGACGCCGCCCTGGAGTCCATCCGGCTCCTCGCCGAGGCCATGGAGTCCTTCAACGAGCACCTGGCCAAGGGGATTGAGCCCAACCTGGAGCGCATCGAGGAACACCTGCAAAAGAACCCCATGCTGGCCACCGCCCTCAACAAGGCCATCGGCTACGACAAGGCGGCGGAGATCGTCAAGAAGGCCCTCAAGGAGAAGAAGACCCTGAAGCAGGCGGCCCTCGAGCTCGGCTACCTCACGGAGGAGGAGTTTGACCGCATCGTGGTCCCCATGAGGCTCGCCAAACCCCACGAGGAGGCGTAGGCGGCGCGGGGCTTTGTGAGAAAGGCCACTCCCCCGGGGGTGGCCTCCTTTATAGTGGGGGGCGGAGGTGAAGTATGCCGTACCCGTTCAAGCTTCCTGACCTGGGCTACCCCTACCAGGCCCTCGAGCCCCACATCGACGCCCAGACCATGGAGATCCACCACCAGAAGCACCACGGGGCCTACGTGAATAACCTCAACGCCGCCCTGGAGAAGCACCCCTACCTGCACGGGGTGGAGGTGGAGGTCCTCCTGAGGCACCTCGCCGCCCTCCCCGCCGAGATCCAGACCGCCGTGCGCAACAACGGGGGCGGCCACCTGAACCACAGCCTCTTTTGGAAGCTCCTCACCCCAGGAGGCGCCAAGGAGCCCGTGGGGGAGCTGAAGAGGGCCATTGACGAGCAGTTTGGGGGCTTCCAGGCCCTCAAGGAGAAGCTCACCCAGGCGGCCATGGGCCGGTTCGGCTCGGGCTGGGCCTGGCTCGTGAAGGACCCCTTCGGCAAGCTCCACGTCCTCTCCACCCCCAACCAGGACAACCCCGTGATGGAGGGCTTCACCCCCATCGTGGGCATCGACGTCTGGGAGCACGCCTACTACCTCAAGTACCAGAACCGCAGGGCGGATTACCTCCAGGCCATCTGGAACGTCCTCAACTGGGACGTGGCCGAGGCGTTCTTCCAACAGGCCTAGGCGGGGACCGCAACCCGGGGCCCCTACGGGGGCCCTTTTTCCGTAGCGAGGAGGCGCCCCACAACCCCGGCGAGGGCGGCGACCGCCTCCCGGGTCCGCCATGCCTCCCTATTCCGCGCCCCGGCGGGGTTGGAGATGGCCCTAAGCTCCGCCCCCCGCACCCCCAAGGCCAGGCAGGCCCGGGCGAAGGCCGCCCCCTCCATGTTCTCCAAGGAGGCCCCCCACCGCTGGGCCAAGGCCAGGGCCTCCTCGAGGGTCTCCGAGACCAGGTCCCGGGTGAGGCCCACCGCCACCTTCAGGCCAAGCCTCTGGGCGAGCTCCCCGGTGAGGCCGGGGTCCAAGGGGAAGCGGTTGAAGTAGCGCCTTTCCCCGAGGGCCAAGGCGGGAAAGCCCAACGGCTCAAGCCCCTCCCTAAGGCCCAAGTCCGCCTCCACCTCCTCCCCCACCAAGACCGCCTCCCCCAGAGGAGGCCCCCCGGGGTAGGCCCCGGCGAGGCCGAAGAGGAGGGCCTTTTCCACGGGGTTTCGGGCGGCGTAGGCCGCGAGGGCCATAGCGGCGTTCACCTTGCCGATCCCCGTCTCCAGGTAGACGAAGCCCGGCCCCTTAAGGCCCCTCCAGGCCAGGAAGGCGAAGGGCTCCCCCTGCAAAAAGGGGGCCTCGAGGCGGGTAGGGGAAAGGAGGAGCCACACTACTCCACCACCCTGAACCCCAGGGCCTCGGCCCGCTCCACGAAGAACTGGACGTTCTCCGCCCTGACCTCGCCCCCGAGGCTTTTCCGGTCAAAGGCCTCCTCCGCCGCCAGGATCATGGTCTCGGCGAGGCAGGCGGGGACCTGGTCGGGGGCCCCGAAGTGGAGGTCCAGGGTGGCCCTGGCCTCCCCGGGAAGCCGCACCACCCCCCCGGGGATGACCCTAACCCCCGGCACCTCCCTGACGGAGGGGTGGACGTCGGGGGGGACCCCCTCGTCGTAGATCCAGGCCCCGGGTTTGACGTGCTCGGGGTAGATCACGGGGGCGGGGTCGCTGGTGGCGGTGAAGACCAGGTCGGCCTCCCGTATGGCGGCGATCTCCGTGGTGGCCAGGATCTCGGGGGCCTCGCCTTTCCTTTCCAGGTTCTTCCTGAGGCTCTCCGCCGCCTTTTCCAGGCGCTTTAGGTCCCGCCCCACCAGGATGAGCCGCCCCACCAAGGGGGCGATCTGGCGGGCGATGCCGAAGGCCACCACCCCGTTCGCCCCCACCACGGCCGCCGTGGTCCCCTTCAGGTCCTTGCCGCTTTGGGCGAAGTGGGCGAGGATCTTGGGGATGGCCGCGCGGACGGTGCCCGCGGTGTAGGCGCCGCCGTTCGTCACCTCAATGCCCGGCACCGCCTCCTGCACCGCCTTTCCCTTCTCCCCCACCACGCTCCAGAAGGCCCCGAGGCCCACCACCGTGGCCCCGAGCTCCTTGGCGAGCCGCGCCCCTTGGATGGCTCTCCGCACGGCGAGCTCGGGCTTGGCCTTGATCTGGTGGGGAAGGAGGGGGGCGGAGATCAGGTGGCATAGGACCTCCCGCCCGTCCGCCGTCCGCACCCCCCGCACCTCCCCCACCTTCATGGGGCGGAAGCGCTCGGCGAGGCGCTCCATCCACTCCTGCTTAAGGAGGCCCAGGCGCACCAGGGGCCTAAGCCAGCGGAAGCGTGGGCTCTGCCAGAAGTCCTCCAGGGTCAGGGGGTGGATGAGGAAGGCGCAGACCACCTGCTTTTCCGAGGGGAGGGGCAGGGGCTCCCCGAGCTTGGGCTCGGTGCCCTCGAGGATCCGCCCCAGGTTCTCCTTGTAGCGCCAGAGGGCAAGGAGAAAGAGGGCGAGGGCGAGCATCCTTTCGGGAAGGCCAAAGCCTCCAAAGAGCATCGCCCCTAAAAGCCCCAGGGGAAGCCCCAAGGCGGCCAAGGAGGCGTAGCCCGTGAGGGCGTAGAGGACAAGGCCCAAGGCCACGGGGACGAGGCCCAGGGCGGGCGGGAGGGGAAGGCCGGAAAGCACGCCAAGAAGCACCCCCGCCCCCTTGGCCCTTAGGGGCCAGGGGTCCCGGAAGAAGAGGGGGTAGAGGTGGCCGAGGTAGGCCGCCACCCCCAAGGCGAGAAGGCCGGCGAGGTCCAGCCCCAAAGCCCGCCCCACAAGAAGGGGTAGGTAGCCCTTGAGGAAGTCCAGGAGGAAGGAGAGGAGAAGGAGGCCTAGGCCCAGGCGCCTAAGGGCGCTTTCCAGGCCCAGGGTGTAGGGGCTTGCCGTGCGCAGGTCCACCCCGCGCCGCCTGGCCAGCCAGTACCCGAAAGGCAGCGCCCCCAAGAGGTAGGCGAAGGGAAGAAGGGCGGTCATCGCAGGTAGTTTAGCCCGGCCACCGCCCCCCCGGTGAGGAGGAGGACCAGGCCTCCGGCGGCCACCACCCCCAAGGAGATGGCCAGAAGGGCGTAGCGCCGCCTAAGGCCCAGGACCACGGCCAAAAGGCTCCCGCTCCAGGCCCCGGTGCCGGGAAGGGGCACGGCCACGAAGAGGAAAAGGCCCAAAGCCCCCAGGCGCTGGACCTGCTCCTCCCCCCTAAGCCGGACCCGGGCCTCGAGGGCCCCCCAGGCCCGCGCCAGGAGGGGAACCCGGGTGGCGAGGCCCAGGACCCAAGGGAGGAGGGCCAGGGCCAAGGGAGCCACCAGCAGGTTGCCCAGGAGGCCCAGGAAAAAGGCCTCCCAAAGGGAAAGCCCCAGGGCCACCCCCAGGGGAATGGCCCCCCTAAGCTCCACCACCGGAAGGGCCGCCACCAGGAGGACGTAGAGTTGCGGCGGGATCACGCCCATCCTCTTATGGGAAAAGGCGCCGGAGCCCCGCCCGGCGCCCTTTCCCCGGCCCTCAAGCCCGGGCCGCCTTGGCCCGCTCCACCAGCTCGGCGAAGGCCTGGGGCTCCCGCACCGCCAGGTCGGCCAGGACCTTGCGGTCCAGGGCGATGCCCGCCCTCTTGAGGCCATTCATGAAGCTAGAGTAGTTCATCCCGTGCTGACGGCAGGCGGCGTTGATGCGCACGATCCAGAGCTTGCGGAACTCCCGCTTCTTCTGCTTGCGGTGGGCGTAGGCGTAGTTGCCCGCGGCGAAGAGGGTTTCCCGGGCCTTGCGGAAGCTCTTGGAGCGCAGGCCCCAGTACCCCTTGGCGAGCTTCAGGATCTTCTTGTGCCTCCTGCGGCGGACGAATCCGGTTTTGGCGCGCGGCATCCTCTACCTCCTACTCGTAGGGGAGGAGGAGCTTGATGCGCTCCGCCTCGGGCTTGGCCAGGACGAACTTCCGCCCCTTCTGACGGATCTCCTTGCCCGACTTGTGCCAGTTGAGGTGCCGCTTGCCCGTCTTCATGGCCACCACCTTGCCCGAAGCGGTCACCTTGACCCGCTTCTTGGCGCCCTTATGGGTCTTCATCTTGGGCATACCTTTCCTCCGCCCTGGGAAGCGCCCCCGAAGGGGTCTTGGGTGCTCCCCAAAGCCTTCCCACTATACCAGAGGAGGCGGTTTCGGTCTAGGCCGATACCTTGGCCGGGGCCAGGAGCATGTTCATATCCCGGCCGAGGATCTCGGGCTTCATCTCCACCACCGCCATCCCCTTAAGGTCCTCGGCCACCCGCTCTAAAAGCCTCTCCCCCAGCTCGGGGTGGGCCATCTCCCGCCCCCGGAACATGATGGTCACCTTGACCTTGTGCCCCTCCTCCAGGAAGCGCTTGATATGGCCCAGCTTGGTCTTATAGTCGTGCTCGTCGATCTTTACCCGGAACTTGATGGACTTCACCTCGGTGCGCTTGGCCTTCTTCCGGGCCTCCTTTTCCGCCACCTGCTGCTCGTAGCGCCACTTGGAGTAGTCCATGATCCGGGCCACGGGCGGATCGGCGGTGGGGCCCACCAGGACCAGGTCCAGGTCCTGCTCCTGGGCCAGGCGCAAGGCCTCCCGGGTGTCCATGATGCCGAGCTGCTGCCCATCGGGGCCGATAACCCTCACCTGTTTGGCGCGGATGCGTTCGTTGGTCAGGTACTCCTTTATCTACACCACCTCCTAGCCCGCCAAGCCTTCTCGCCGGAGTTTGCGGGCTAAGGGGAGTGTAGCAGGAAAAGGCCCTCGGCTACAATGGGGGCATGGTCCAGGTGGAAAGAGGCCGCGTGGCCACCCTCTTCCTCAACGATCCCGAGCGGCGCAACCCCCTCTCCCCGGGGATGGTGGAGGGGCTCCTCCGGGCCCTGGAGGCTCTGGAGGAGGACCCCGAGGTGCGGGCCGTGGTCCTCACGGGAAGGGGCACGGCCTTCAGCGCCGGGGCGGACCTGGCCTTTTTGGAACGGGTCACGGAGCTCGGGGCCGAGGAGAACTACCGCCACTCCCTCTCCCTCATGCGCCTCTTCCACCGGCTCTACACCTACCCTAAGCCCACGGTGGCCGCGGTGAACGGCCCGGCGGTGGCCGGGGGGGCGGGGCTCGCCACCGCCTGCGACCTGGTGGTCATGGACGAGGAGGCGAAGCTGGGCTACACCGAGGTGAAGATCGGCTTCGTGGCCGCCTTGGTCTCGGTGATCCTGGTGCGGGCCGTGGGGGAAAAGGCCGCCAAGGACCTCCTCCTCACGGGGAGGCTCGTGGAGGCAAGGGAGGCCAAGGCCCTGGGCCTTATAAACCGCATCGCCCCTCCCGGAAAAGCCCTGGAGGAGGCGGTGGCCTTGGCGGAGGAGGTGGCGAAGAACGCCCCCACTTCCCTTCGCCTCACCAAGGAGCTCCTTTTGGCCCTTCCGGGGATGGGCCTCGAGGACGGCTTCCGCCTGGCCGCCCTGGCCAACGCCTGGGTGCGGGAGACGGGCGACCTGAAGGAGGGCATCCGGGCCTTCTTTGAAAAGCGGCCGCCCCGGTTTTAAGTGCCCCAAAAGGACCCGGCCAGGTGCAGCTCCTAGGCTTCCCCCGTAAACTGCTCTTATGGGCCTCGTCCCCGAGTGCTTCATCACCGAGATCGTGGAGCGGGACCTCAAGGAGGGGAAGTACGCCAAGCTCGTCACCCGCTTTCCCCCGGAGCCCAACGGCTACCTCCACATCGGCCACGCCCGGAGCATCGTCCTCAACTTCGGCCTGGCCCAGGACTACGGCGGGGAGTGCAACCTGCGCTTTGACGACACCAACCCCGAGACGGAGAAGGAGGAGTACGCCCGGGCCATTGAGGAGGACGTGCGCTGGCTGGGCTTCCGGCCCGCCCGGGTCCTCTACGCCTCGGACTACTTTGAGACCATGTACCAGTGTGCCTTGGTCCTCATCCAGGAGGGCAAGGCCTACGTGGACGACCTCCCCGAGGAGGAGATGAGCGCCCTAAGGGCCCAGGGGAAGCCAAGCCCTTATCGGGAAAGGAGCGTGGAGGAGAACCTGGAGCTCTTTGAGAGGATGCGCCGGGGGGAGTTCCCCACGGGAAGCCGGGTCCTAAGGGCCAAGATCGACCCCGCCCACCCCAACTTCAAGCTCCGCGACCCCGTGCTCTACCGCATCGTCCACGCCCCCCACTACCACGCCGGGGACAAATGGGTCATCTACCCCATGTACGACTTCGCCCACCCCATGGAGGACTTCGTCGAGGGGGTCACCCACTCCCTTTGCACCCTGGAGTTTGAGAACAACCGCGCCATCTACGACTGGGTCATTGAGAACCTTAAGGGGAAGTGCGGGCTTCCCACCTCCCCCAGGCCCCACCAGTACGAGTTCGCCCGGCTGGACCTGAGCCACACCGTGCTCTCCAAGAGGAAGCTCATCAAGCTGGTGGAAGGGGGGTACGTCTCGGGCTGGGACGACCCTAGGCTCCCCACCCTGAGGGGCCTGAAGCGGAGGGGGGTGAGGCCCGAGGCCATCGTGGAGTTCGTGCGCAAGACGGGGATCTCCCGCAACGAGGCCCAGATAGAGATGGACCTCTTTGAGGAGGTGGTGCGGGACGACCTGAACCCCATCGCCCCCAGGGTCTTAGGCGTGGTGGACCCCCTGAGGGTGGTCCTCACCAACTACGAGGGGGAGGAGTGGATAGAAGCCCCCTACTGGCCCCGGGACATCCCCAAGGAGGGAAGCCGCCCCCTCCCCTTCTCCCCGGAGCTCTACATCGAGCGCACGGACTTTAGCCTCCACCCCCCCAAGGGCTGGAAGCGCCTCGCCCCGGGGCAAAGGGTGCGCCTAAGGCACGCCTACGTCATTGAGCTTGAGGACGTGGTGGAGGAGGGGGGCGAGGTGAGGCTCCTCAAGGCCCGGATCGTCCCCGGCACCCTGGGGGCGAACCCCGAGGACGGTATCAGGCCCAAGGGGGTGATCCACTGGGTCTCCGCCCGCCACGCCCTCCCCGTGGAGTTCCGGCTCTACGGCAGGCTCTTCCGCACCAAGGACCCGGAGGAGGGGGGGGACTTCCTGCAGAACCTCAACCCCGAGGCCCTTGTGGTGAAGCGGGGCTTCCTCGAGCCGAGCGTGGCCCAGGACCCCGAGGACACCCGCTACCAGCTGGAGCGCCTGGGCTACTTCTGGCGGGACCCCGTGGACTCGAGGCCCGTGGCCCTGGTGATGAACCGCATCGTGCCCCTAAAAGAGGGTTATAGGGTCTGATTCGCTCATCCGGCCGCCGCCGAACATCCCCGCCAGGGCTTTTTGCCGGAGTCCCCTCGCTGGCTTTTGGCCCCGCCGGAGCCCCCATGTCGGCCAAGGCCGGCATGGGGTGGCTTTAAAGCCCCACGCTCAGGCCCAAGGCCAGGCCCAGGCCGAAGGATCGGACCGGGCTCAGGTAGTAGACGGGCTGGGCCTCGAGGTAGACCCCAAGGAGGGGCAGGGGGAGGTTGAGCCAGGTGCCCAAGATCCCCCGCACGCCCCCCTGGCCCCGCCCCTCCTGGGGGAAGGTGAGGCCGGGGCCCGTGCCGTAGAAGCCCCCCAGGCCCAGGTAGAGGTCGGTGAGGGGGAGCTTGAGGAGGAGGTCCACCCCGCCCCCCATGGCCTCGAGGCCCACCCCCCCGTAGGCCCGCCCGTCCAAGAGAAGGGGAACGAGGGGGAAGCGCAGCCCCCCTTGGAGGCCGAAGGGGCTACCCACGCTGACCTCGGCCCGCTGGGCCACGCCGAAGGCCAAGACCAAAAAAAGCGCCGCCAAAACCCTACCCACGCCGCACCTCCTTGAGAAGGTCCTCCACCTTGGCCACCTGCGCCCGGTGGGTCCCGGGGCGGTAGTCCACCATGACCGCCTCCACCTGGAGCATCCCGAGGGCCCTCAAAAAGGCCTCCTTCAGGGCCGGGCTCTCCAAGGAGCTCACCCGCATCCCCAGGTGGGGGTGGTGGGCCAGGAAGGCCTCGGCCAGCTCCCGGCTCGTCCAGATCCCGGAAAGCCTCTCCCCCAAGGCCTCCACCACCAGGTGCTCCCCGGGCTCCCCCTCCAGCACGTACCAGGTACCGGAAAGCTCCGGCTCCACGGAAGCATAATACCCTCGTGCGCCTGGACCGCTACCTGGTGGAACGGGGCCTGGTGGAAAGCCGGGAGAAGGCCAAGCGCCTGATCCAGGAGGGCAAGGTGCGGGTGGGGGGAAAGGTGGTGCAAAAGCCCGCCCACCCCGTGCCCGAGGGCGCCGCTGTGGAGCTTCTAGCGGAGGAGCGCTACGTGGGCCGGGGGGCCTATAAGCTCCTCGGAGCCCTTGCCGCCTTCCCCGTGGAGCCCAGGGGCAAGGTCGCTGCCGACCTGGGGGCGAGCACCGGGGGGTTCACCCAGGTCCTTTTGGAGCGAGGGGCGAGGCGGGTCTACGCCGTGGACGTGGGCAAGGGCCAGCTCCACCCCCGCCTGCGGGAAGACCCCCGGGTGGTGGCCCTGGAGGAAGAGGACGCCCGCACCCTGGTCCTGCCGGAGCCCGTGGACCTGGTGGTGATGGACGTTTCCTTCATCTCCTCCACCCTCCTCCTCCCCAAGGTCCTGGAGCTCCTCAAGCCCAGGGGAGAGGCTTTGGTCCTGGTGAAGCCCCAGTTTGAGCTGGGCCCCGGGGCCCACAAGGGGGTGGTGCGGGAGGAGGCCAAGCGGCGGGAGGCCCTAAGGCGGGTGCGGGAAAAGGCCAGGGAGCTGGGCTTCCAGGTCCTGGGGGAAAGGGAAAGCCCCCTCCCGGGCAAGGAGGGGAACCTGGAGTACTGGCTTTGGCTCAGGCGCCCTTAAGCCACTCCTCGGCGATCTGCACGGCGTTTAAGGCGGCCCCCTTCAAGAGCTGGTCCCCCACCACGAAGAAGTCCAGGCCGTTCTCAAAGGCGAGGCTTTTCCGGATCCTTCCCACCTCCACCTCCCACTTGCCGCTCGCGGTGAGGGGCATGGGGTAGCGCTTGGCCTGGGGCTCGTCCACCACCTCCACCCCCGGGGCCTCCTTGAGGACCTCCCGGGCCGCCTCCGGGGTCACGGGGCGGGCGAACTCCACGCTCACCGCCTCGGCGTGGGCCCTTAGGGTGGGCACCCGCACCGCCGTGGCGCTGATCTTTATGGATTCGTCCCCGAAGATCTTGTGGGTCTCCCAGACCACCTTCATCTCCTCGCGGGTGTAGCCATTTTCCTGGAAAGAGTCTATGTGAGGGATGACGTTGAAGGGGAGGGGATGGGCGAAGGCCTCCGCCCCCGGCGCTTCCCCGTGGAGGAAGCGGTGGGTCTCGGTAAGGAGCTCCTCCATGGCCTTGGCCCCGGCCCCTGAAGCCGCCTGGTAGGTGGCCACGATGACCCGCTTGGCCTGGAAGGCCCGGTGCAAGGGCCACAGGGCCATGGCCAGGATGGCCGTGGTGCAGTTGGGGTTGGCGATGAGGCCGCGGTGCTGGAAGATCTTCTCCCGGTTCACCTCGGGCACCACCAGGGGGACCCAGGGCTCGTAGCGCCAGGCGCTGGAGTTGTCTATGACCAGGGCCCCGCCCTCGGCCCAGACCAAGGCCTTGGCCTTGGAGATGGCCCCCCCGGCGCTCGCCAGCACCAGGTCCACAGGGAGAGGCCCCTCGGGCAAGGGCTCCACGGGGATCTCCTCGCCCCGGAAAACGAGGCGCATCCCAGCGGAGCGGGGAGAGGCGTAAAGCCTGAGCTCGCTTAGGGGAAAGTTCCGGGCCTCGAGGACCTTGAGGATCTCCCGCCCCACGGCCCCCGTGGCCCCCACCACGGCCACCCTCATGCGTCCTCCGTAAGCTCTAGCTCTTCCCACATGACCCGGGTGTGGGCCCAGAGGTGGGTGAGGCTATGGAGGACCTCCTCCTCCAAGGCGCTTCGCGCTTCCGGAGGAGCCTCCTTCAGCCTTTGGTACACTGCCTTGAGGCGGTCCACCTCCTCAAAGAACTCCTGCCAGATGGGGTCAGGTAGGCCCACTACCTTCTCAACCTGCGGAGTAGCCACCTTCGTTCCCCTTCCCATGCCTGGATCTCCCTTTCCCACTTTCCAATCAACCCCCAGTCGGGGTTAGCCCTTTCCAGCTCCTCCCTAATCCTCCGGTGATGCTGAAGGATTTGGTATTCCAATCCTTCCAGCCGCTTGCGAAGCTGCTTGTTCCTGCCCAAGGCGCCCCGCGAAGATGCCTATAGCTTACCACCTAAGCCTCTCCCGAAGGAAGCCCTCCAGCTCGTCCACGTGGAGCCTTATCTGCTCCATGGTGTCCCGGTCCCGCACCGTGACCGTGTCCTTGAGCCTGGTGGTGCCGTCCTTGCTCTGGCCGAGGGTATCGTAGTCCACGGTGACGGCGAAGGGCGTGCCCACCTCGTCGTGGCGGCGGTAGGCCTTGCCGATGTTGCCGGTGTCCTCGTAGAGCACCCGCCCAAGGCCCAAGGAAAGAAGCCTCGCCTTGAGGCGCTTGGCGTACTCGGTGATCTCCGGGCGGTTCTTCACCAGGGGGATCACCGCCACCTTGATGGGGGCGAGCTGGGGCTTGAGCTTGAGGACGATGCGCTCTTCCCCACTGGGAAGCTCCTCCCGGGTGAAGGCCTCGGCGAGGAGGGCCAAAACCCCCCGGTCCACCCCGGCGGAGGGCTCTATCACGTAGGGCACGAACCACTTCCCCGTCTCGGGGTCGCGGTAGGCGAGGCGCTGGGTGGAGTGCTCGTTCCTGAGGACCCGGGCGGTGACCCCCAGGGCCTCCTGGTCCTTGGTGTGGCTCCCCAGGTCAAAGTCCGTGCGGTTGGCGATGCCCTCGAGCTCCTCCAGGCCGTGGGGGAAGCGGTAGAGGATGTCCACGGTGGCCTTGGCGTAGTGGGCGAGCTCCTCTGGGGGCTGCTCGTAGGGGACGAGGTTCTCCCGGCTTAGGCCCATCTCCTGCCACCACTTGAGGCGCTCCTCCACCCAGTAGCGGTGCCAGTACTCGTCCTCCCCCGGGCGGACGAAGTACTCGATCTCCATCTGCTCAAACTCCCGCACCCGGAAGATAAAGTTCCTGGGGGTGATCTCGTTGCGGAAGGCCTTGCCGATCTGGGCGATGCCGAAGGGAAGCTTGCGGCTCGTGGCGTCCAGGACGTTCTTGAAGTTGACGAAGATGCCCTGGGCGGTCTCCGGGCGGAGGTAGGCCAAGGCGGCCTCCTCCTCCACAGGGCCCACGTAGGTCTTGAACATCATGTTGAAGTAGCGGGGCGGGGTCCAGTCCCCAGGCTCCCCCGTGGCGGGGTCTATGACCCCGGCGGCGGTCATGGCCCCCCCGGCCCTTTCCGGAGCCCGCATCATGGCCTGGACCAGGGCGTGGAGGCCCCCTTCCACCTCCATGGCCCGGTAAAGCCGCCCGAGGACCTCCTCGGGCTGGTCCTTCAGAAGGTGGTCCAGGCGGTAGCGCTTCTTGGAGAGGCGGTTGTCCACCATGGGGTCGGCGAAGGTGGCCTCGTGCCCGGAGTAGTGGAGGACCAGGCGGTGGGTGAGGACGCTGGCGTCCAGACCCTCCATGTCGTCCCGCTCGTAGACGTTTCTGCGCCACCAGGCTTGCTTCAGGTTGTTCTTCAGCTCCACCCCTAAGGGCCCGTAATCGTAGGTGCCCTGGAGGCCCCCGTAGATCTCCGAGCCCTGGAAGATAAACCCACGCCGCTTGCAAAGCGCCACCAGTTCCTCGAGGGTGCTCGCTGGCATTCTTCCTCCCTAGGGGGGCGAGGGCCCCCGGTTAGAGGGCATCTTATACCACCCCATGCTGGCCCAATAAGTGCCCGCACGTTGTTTTCGCAACCTGGGACGCCCGAAACAGGGTGAGGAGAAGGCTCCTTTGGGGCCCCCGCCGCGGTGGGGCACTTAGCGTGGGGTCCCGTACAAAGACCCGCACTGGGCCTGGAGGAAGGACGCATGCCCAAGGGGCCAAGGTGAGCCCGGGCGCAAACCCCCAAGGGGAGGGGGGTTAGGCTAGAATGTGAGGTAGAGGGGAGCATGAACAGGTACGACGATCGCGCCAGGCTGGTTTTTCACTACGCAAGGGAGGAGGGGAGCCGTTTAGGCCACTCCATGATCGGCCCAGAGCACCTCCTCCTGGGCCTGATGCGCGAGGGGGGCACGGCGGCCCGCATCCTCCAGGAGTACGGGGCGAGCCTCGAGGCCATGCGCCGCATGGTGGAGGAGCTGGTGGGGCGGGGTGAGGGAAGCCGCACCGGGGAACCCCCCGCCATCACCCCTAGGGCCCGGCGGGTGATGGAGCTGGCCAGCGCCGAGGCCCGCAACATGGGGGCCCCCGTCATCGGCACCGAGCACATCCTCCTGGGCATCATCCGCGAGGGGGACGGGATCGCCTACCGCATCCTCAGCCACTTCGCCAAGGACGTGGACGCCATCCGTTGGCGCATCCTCTCCATGGCCGAGGGGCGCGAGCGGGAAAAGCCGGTGAACACCCCCTTCCTGGACGAGTACGGCCGCGACCTCACCAAGGAGGCCCGGGAGGGGAGGCTGGACCCGGTGATCGGCAGACAGGAGGAGATCAACCGGGTGATCCAGATCCTGGCCCGCCGCACCAAGAACAACCCCGTGCTCATCGGCGATCCCGGGGTGGGCAAGACGGCCATCGTGGAAGGCCTGGCCCAGGCCATCGTGGAGGGCCGGGTCCCCCCCATCCTCAAGGGGGCCCGGGTGGTGGCCATCGACCTGGCCGGGGTGGTGGCGGGGACCAAGTACCGCGGCGAGTTTGAAGAGCGCCTGCGCCAGATCATCGAGGAGCTCAAAAACGCCAAGGTCATCGCCTTCATCGACGAGCTCCACACCCTGATCGGGGCGGGCGGGGCGGAGGGCACCCTGGACGCCGCCAACATCCTGAAGCCCGCCCTGGCCCGGGGGGAGATCCAGGTCATCGGGGCCACCACCACCGGGGAGTACCACCGCTACATAGAGAAGGACGCCGCCCTGGAGAGGCGCTTCCAACCGGTGATCGTCCTCGAGCCCTCCCCGGAGGAGACGCTGGAGATCCTAAAAGGCCTCCGCCCCCGCTACGAGGCCCACCACGGGGTGATCATCCCCGACGAGATCCTGGAGCTTTCCGTAAAGATCGGTATCCGCTCCCTTCCCGGGCGCAACTTCCCCGACAAGGCCATCGACCTCATCGACGAGGCGGCCTCGAGGGTGCGCCTGAACGCCTCCCTGGGCCTCCCCGTGGCCGAGGAGGAGGACGGCACCCCCATCGTCACCCGGGAGGACATCGAGGCGGTGGTGGACTCCTGGGGCGGGGTCTACGTGGACGACAAGGACGACCAGAAGCTCATGCACCTGGAGGAGGAGCTGAGGAAGCGGGTGGTGGGCCAGGAGGAGGCCATCCGCGCCCTGGCCAGCGCCCTCCGCCGGGCCCGGGTGGGCCTCGGGGGGAGGACGCGGGTGGCGGCGAGCTTCCTCTTCGTGGGCCAAAGCGGGGTAGGCAAGACCCAGCTGGCCAAGGCCCTGGCCGAGGTCCTCTTCGGCTCGGAGAGGGCCCTCATCCGCTTTGACATGTCCGAGTTCCAGGAGCCTCACTCCATCTCCAAGCTCATCGGCGCCCCACCGGGGTACGTGGGCTACGAGCAGGGGGGCCGCCTCACCGAGGCCGTGCGGCGGCAACCCTTCAGCGTGGTCCTCCTGGACGAGATCGAGAAGGCCCACCCCGACATCTACAACACCTTCCTCCAGGTCCTGGACGAGGGCCGCCTCACCGACGGCATGGGGCGCACCGTGGACTTCCGCCGGGTGATCCTCATCATGACCTCCAACACCGGCTACAACGTGGGGCCGGCCATCGGCTTCACCTCCAAGGAGGTGGACACCGAGTCCCCCTTGAAGGCCCTCTTCACCCCGGAGTTCTTGGACCGCCTGGACGAGGTGATCCGCTTCCGCCCCCTCACCGAGGAGGAGCTGGTCCAGGTGGCCCGGCTCATGCTGGAGGAGATCCAAAGGGAGTTGAAGGGCCGGGATATAGAGGTGGTCTTCGCTCCCGAGGTGGCCCGCTTCGTGGTGGAGCAGGCCCCCAAGACGGGGAGCGCCCGGGCCATCCGGGGGGTCATCCGCGAGCGCATCGAGGACCCCCTTTCCCTGGCCCTCCTCAAGAAGCCGGCGGGCCGCCTCTACGTGAACGTGGAGGACGGGCACCTGGCCTTCCACGAGGTGGAGGAGTTCCTGGTGTGAAGCACCCCCCGGCGTGAGGAGGCAGGAGAAGGCCAGCTACGTCTGCGTGGAGTGCGGCTACCGCACCCCGAAGCCTCTGGGACGGTGCCCGGGGTGCGGGGCCTGGGGAAGCTTCCAGGAGGCCCTTCCGGACCCCCCCCGCAAGGAGAGGCCAGGAAGCCCGGCCACCCTCCTGCCCCTCTCCCAGGTGGACGAAAGGGAGGAGCGCCGCTTCTCCTCGGGGCTTTCCGAGGTGGATCGGGTGCTGGGCGGGGGGTTCGTGCCGGGGGAGGTGGTCCTCCTGGGGGGGGAGCCCGGGGTGGGCAAGAGCACCCTCCTCCTGGAGATGGCCAAGGCCATGCCGGAGCGGGTCTACTACCTGGCGGGAGAGGAGTCCCCGGCCCAGATCAAGCTGCGGGCCCGGCGCCTTGGGGTGAAGGACCTCCTCCTCCTCCGGGAGACCCGGTTGGAACCCCTCCTCCACCTCCTGGAGCGGGAGCCCCCCGAGGCCCTCTTTGTGGACTCCATCCAGACCATAGAGGCCGGAGGAAGCCCCGGGAGCCTGGTGGCGGTGCGTGAGGCCACCTCCGCCTTCGTGCGCTTCGCCAAGGAAAGCGGGGCCGCGGTGGTCCTGGTGGGGCACGTGACCAAGGAGGGGGTGGTGGCGGGGCCCAAGAGCGTGGAGCACGCCGTGGACGCCACCCTCTACCTGGAGACCGCTGGGGTCTACCGGGTCTTAAGGAGCGCCAAGAACCGCTTCGGCCCCGTGGGGGAGCTCGGGGTCTTCCGCATGGAGGAGGAGGGGCTGCTGGAGGTGAAAAACCCCTCGGAGGCCTTCCTCCTGGAGAGGCCTTTGGGGGTGCCGGGGAGCGCCATCGCCCTGGCCCTGGCGGGGGAACGGGCTTTGGCCCTCGAGGTCCAGGCCCTGGCCGCCAAGACTCCCTTCCCCGCCCCCCGCCGGGTGGTCCAGGGGCTGGAGGCCAGGCGGGTGGACATGGTCCTGGCGGTGCTGGAAAGGCGGCTTGGCCTGCCCCTGGCCAACCTGGACGTCTACGTGAACCTGGCCGGGGGGCTTAAGGTCTTGGACCCCGGGCTGGACCTGGCCGTGGCCCTGGCGGTGTATTCTGCGGTGGTGGGAAGGCCCCTGCCCCAGGACCTGGCGGCCGTGGGGGAGGTAGGGCTTCTGGGAGAGGTGCGGAGCGTCACCGGACTGGAGAGGCGGCTTCGGGAGGGGGAGCGGGCGGGCTTCGCCCGCTTCCTGCACCCCGGCAACACCCGAAGCCTGGGGGAAGCGGTGGAGCGGTACCTGGGATGAACGGGCGTCTTTTCCTCTACCTCCTCTTCGCCCTTGTGGGCTACCAGGGGGCGGTGGCCCTGGAGGGCCTGGGCCTCCTCCCCCGCTCCGCCGGCTTCCTCTCCCTGAACCGCCTCTATCTGGCTACGGCGGGCTTCCTGAGCGGGGTCCTCCTGGCCCCCCGGCTGGAGGCCTTCCTGGAGAGGCGCCTGGCCCGCCTGCGGGCCCTCCCCCCCGAGGTGCCGGTGGCCCTCACCCTGGGGGCCACCCTGGGCCTCCTCCTCACCGTGCTCCTCACCAGCCTCCTTTCCCAGGTGCCGGGCTTCAGCCCCTACCACAGCCTCCTTCTGGCCCTCTTCCTGGTAGGCCTCTTCGCCTACCTGGCCCTGGGGTACAAGGAGTACCTCCGCCCCCCCCAAAGGGAACGCCGCCCCCAGGGGGGCAAGGTGCTGGACACCAGCGTCCTGGTGGACGGGCGCCTCGCCGAGGTGGCGGCCACGGGTTTCTTGGAAGGCCCCCTCTACGTGCCCCACTTCGTCCTGAAGGAGCTCCAGCACTTCGCCGACAGCCCCGACGCCCTGAAGCGGGCCAAGGGAAGGCGGGGCCTCGAGGCCCTGGAGAGGCTGAAGGAGCACCTCCCCCTGGAGGTGGTGGAGGAAGCCCCAAAGGGGGAGAGCGTGGACGAGAAGCTCCTCTTCCTGGCCCGGGACCTGGGGGCGGCCCTGGTCAGCAACGACCTCGCCCTTTTGCAGATGGCTCGGATCTACGGGGTGAAGGCCCTGTCGGTCCAGGCCCTGGCCCAGGCCCTTCGCCCCCAGCTCCAGGTGGGGGACACCCTGAGGCTCCACATCCTCAAGGAGGGCAAGGAGCCCCACCAGGGGGTGGGCTACCTGGAGGACGGCTCCATGGTGGTGGTGGACGGGGGCATCCGCTACCGGGGCCAGGAGGTGGAGGTGGTCATCACCCAGGCCATCCAGACCCAGGTGGGCCGCCTCTTCTTCGCCCGGCCCGCCGCAGAGGCCTGAAGGTATAATGCCTCCTGGCCTTGGCCGGCCAAGGAGGTGGAGCTTGAACCTGCACGAGTATCAAGCCAAGGAGATCCTGGCCCGCTACGGGGTGCCCGTGCCGCCCGGCAAGGTGGCCTACACCCCGGACGAGGCGAAGAGAATCGCCGAGGAGTTCGGCAAGCGGGTGGTCATCAAGGCCCAGGTGCACGTGGGGGGGAGAGGCAAGGCGGGGGGAGTGAAGCTCGCCGACACCCCCCAGGAGGCCTACGAAAAGGCCCAGGCCATCCTGGGGATGAACATCAAGGGCCTCACCGTGAAGAAGGTCCTGGTGGCCGAGGCGGTGGACATCGCCAAGGAGTACTACGCGGGCCTCATCCTGGACCGCGCCAAGAAGCGGGTGGTCCTCATGCTCTCCAAGGAGGGGGGCGTGGACATCGAGGAGGTGGCCGCCAGAAACCCTGAGGCCATCCACAAGTTCTGGATTGACCCCCACAAGGGGTTCCGCCCCTTTGAGGCCCGGGAGATGGCGAAGCGGGCGGGGCTTGAAGGCAACCTCAACAAGCTCGCCCAGGTCCTGGTGGCCCTCTACCGGGCCTACGAGGGCGTGGACGCCTCCATCGCCGAGATCAACCCCCTGGTGGTGACCACGGACGGCCAAATCGTCGCCGCCGACGCCAAGATCGTCCTGGACGACAACGCCCTCTTCCGCCACCCCGACCTCGCCGAGCTCAGGGAGGTGGAGGCCGAGCACCCCCTGGAGGTGGAGGCCAGCAACTACGGCTTCGCTTACGTGAAGCTTGACGGCAACATCGGCATCATCGGCAACGGGGCGGGCCTCGTGATGTACACCCTGGACCTGGTGAACCGGGTAGGGGGCAGGCCCGCCAACTTCCTGGACATCGGCGGCGGGGCCAAGGCGGAGGTGGTTTACAACGCCCTCAAGGTCGTCCTCAAGGACCCTGACGTCAAGGGGGTCTTCATCAACATCTTCGGGGGCATCACCCGGGCGGACGAGGTGGCCAAGGGGGTGATCCGCGCCCTGGAGGAGGGCCTCCTCACCAAGCCCGTGGTGATGCGGGTGGCGGGCACCGCCGAGGAGGAGGCCAAGAAGCTTTTGGAGGGGAAGCCCATCTACATGTACCCCACGTCCCTCGAGGCGGCCAAGGCCATCGTGGCCATGGTGGGAGGTGCGGCGTGATCCTGGTGAACCGCGAGACCCGGGTCCTGGTCCAGGGCATCACCGGCCGGGAAGGGCAGTTCCACACCCAGCAGATGCTTTCCTACGGCACCAAGATCGTGGCCGGGGTCACCCCGGGCAAGGGAGGGAGTGAGGTCCTGGGGGTGCCGGTGTACGACACGGTGAAGGAGGCGGTGGCGAACCACGAGGTGGACGCCTCCATCATCTTCGTGCCCGCCCCCATGGCGGCGGACGCCGCCCTGGAAGCCGCCCACGCCGGGATCCCCCTCGTCGTCCTCATCACCGAGGGCATCCCCACCCTGGACATGGTGCGGGCCGTGGAGGAGATCAAGGCCCTGGGCTCCCGCCTCATCGGAGGGAACTGCCCGGGGATCATCAGCGCCGAGGAGACCAAGATCGGCATCATGCCGGGCCACGTCTTCAAGCGGGGAAAGGTGGGCCTCATCAGCCGCTCCGGCACCCTCACCTACGAGGCCGCGGCCGCCCTCTCCCAAGCGGGGCTCGGCACCACCACCACCGTAGGGATAGGGGGCGACCCCGTCATCGGCACCACCTTCAAGGACCTCCTTCCCCTCTTCAACGAGGACCCGGAGACCGAGGCCGTGGTGCTCATCGGGGAGATCGGCGGCTCCGACGAGGAGGAGGCGGCGGCGTGGGTGAAGGACCACATGAAGAAGCCCGTGGTGGGCTTCATCGGGGGCCGCTCCGCCCCCAAGGGAAAGCGCATGGGCCACGCCGGAGCCATCATCATGGGCAACGTGGGCACGCCGGAGTCCAAGCTTAAGGCCTTCGCCGAGGCGGGCATCCCCGTGGCCGACACCATTGACGAGATCGTGGAGCTGGTGAAAAAGGCCCTGGGCTAGGGCCCAGAACCCTTCCGAGCCCCCTTCGGGGGGCTCGTACCCCTTTGGCGTGAATCCTTCGCCTAAGCCCAAGTACGGAAGCCCTGCGGGCCTTTTTGACCGGGGCCCCCATGCTGGCTTGCGCCAGCATGGGGTGGTATCATATCCGGCCCGTGGCCTCGGCCATGGCCCTGAGCCTCTTCCCGTGCTCCGGGGTAAGCCCTCCCGGAAGGAGCCGCCAGGCCCAGTTCCCCGAGGGCCTTCCCGGGTAGTTCATCCGGGCCTCGCTGCCCAAGGAGAGGACGTCCTGCACCGGGTAGACGGCAAGCCGGGCCACGGAGGCCATCCCCAGGCGCATCAGGGCCCAGGGCACCTCCGCCTCCTCCTGGAAGAAAATCCCCCAGTCCGCCAGGTAACGCTCCAGGAAGGCCCTTTCGTGGGGGGTGGCCGTGCGGTACCAGCCCAGGGTGGTGTCGTTGTCGTGGGTGCCGGTGTAAACCACCACCCGGCCGTGGGCGGGGTAGTTGTGGGGGAGGAAGGGGTTTTCCATCCCGTCGTCAAAGGCGAACTGCAACACCTTCATCCCGGGAAGGCCGAAGCGGTCGCGCAGGGCCTCCACCTCGGGGGTGATGACCCCCAGGTCCTCAGCCAGGATGGGCACCTCGCCGAAGAACTCCTGGATCTTCTGGAAGAGCTTCTCCCCCGGGGCCTTGACCCAGCGCCCCTCCACCGCCGTGGGGCAACTGGCGGGGATCTCCCAGTAGGCCTCAAAGCCGCGGAAGTGGTCTATGCGCACTAAGTGGAATAGCTCCAGGGCTTTTTCCAGGCGGCGGATCCAGAAGGAGAATCCCTCCTGCTCCAGAACGTCCCAGCGGTAAAGGGGGTTACCCCAGCGCTGGCCAGTTTCCGAGAAGTAGTCGGGGGGCACCCCGGCCACCACCGTGGGGCGGCCCTCCTCGTCCAGGTGAAACCACTCGGGATGGGCCCAGACCTCGGCGGAGTCCTCGGCCACGAAGATGGGCATGTCCCCGATGATCCTGAGGCCCAAAGCCTCGGCCTCCGCCTTCAGGGCCCCCCACTGGCGGAAGAAGAGCCACTGGGTGAAGGCGTGGAAGGCCACCTCCTCCGCCAAGGCCTCCTCCGCCTCCTTTAGGGCCTTCGCCTCCCGCTTCCTCAGGGGGAGGGGCCACCGGTTCCAGGGAAGCCCCCCATGCCGGCCTTTGAGGGCCATGAAGAGGGCGTAGTCCCCCAACCAGTAAGCCTCCTCCGCCTGGAAGCGGGCGAAGTCTTCCCGCTCCTCCGGGGGGGCCTTCTCCCGGAAGCCCCGGAAGGCCTCCTTCAGGGCGGGCCACTTCCAGGCGTAGAGGAGGCCGTAGTCCACCCGGCCCTGGGGGAAGCCGGGGTCCTCGAGGCGCAGGTAGCCCCGCTCCGCAAGGGGCCTCAGGTCTACGAGGTAGGGGTTCCCGGCGAAGGCGCTGAAGGACTGGTAAGGGGAGTCGCCATAGCCCGTGGGGCCCAGGGGGAGGACCTGCCAGTACCGTCCCCCCGCCTCCCGCAGGAAGCGGAGGAAGTCCCGGGCCTCCTCCCCCAGGACGCCCACGCCGTAGGGACCGGGGAGGCTCGTGGGGTGGAGGAGGAGGCCATAGGCGCGGGGAAGCTCCATGGCCCCAGTATACCCCCGGGGCTTGGAAGAGTTTCCAGAGCGAAGCGCTTTCGGGGCCCCCGCGCGGGGTCCTCAGCCCACCTTGTTTCCCTTCTCGTCGTAAGTGTAAAAGCCCCGGCCCACCTTGCGGCCCAAAAGCCCCGCCTGCACCATGCGGCGAAGGAGGGGGGAGGGCCGGTACTTGTCGTCCCCGAAGCCCCGGTGGAGGACCTCCATGATGGCCAGGCAGGTGTCCAGGCCGATGAAGTCGGCGAGCTCCAGGGGCCCCATGGGGTGGTTCATCCCCAGGCGCATGATGCCGTCAATGGCCTCCTTGGTGGCCACCCCTTCCCGCAGGGCCTCCATGGCCTCGTTGATCATGGGCATGAGGAGGCGGTTGGAGACGAAGCCGGGGTAGTCCTGGACCTCCAGGGGGGTCTTCCCCATGCGCCTCGCCACCTCCACCACGGTGTCCCGGGTGGCCTCGGAGGTGAGCTCCCCCCGGATCACCTCCACGAGCTTCATGAGGGGCACGGGGTTGAAGAAGTGCATGCCGATGAAGCGCTCCGGACGCCCCGAGTAGCGGGCGAGGGCGGTGATGGGGATGGAGCTGGTGTTGCTCGCGAGGATGGCCTCGGGCTTGGCCAGGGCCCCCAGGCGCTCAAAGAGCCTCCGCTTCTCTCCCTCGTCCTCCACGATGGCCTCCACGATGAGGTCGGCGTCTTTGAGGTCCTCGAGGCTCAGGCTCGTCCAGATCCGCCCCAGGGCCTCTTCGTAGGCCTCCTGGGTGATCTTTCCCTTCTCCAGGAACTTGACCAAAGAGCGCCTTATGGCGGCGAGGCCCCTTTCCAGGAAACTTTCCGCCACGTCCACCAGGACCACCTGGTAGCCGGCGTTCGCCGCCACCTGGGCGATGCCGCTTCCCATCTGCCCCGCGCCCACCACGCCGATCCGCTTGACCTCCATGGCCTTCACCCCGGCCCATTCTACGCCCTGAGGTTCACCAGGAGGACCCCGAGGAGGGCAACCCCCCCGCCCAGGAGGGAGAGGGGGGAGGGCACCTCCCCGAGCCAGAGGTAGGCGATGAGGAGGGCCAGGACCGGGGAGAGGTAGAGGAAGGAGGAGAGGCGGGAGGCCGGGGTGCGGGAGAGGGCGTAGGTCCAGGTGAGGTAGGCCAAGGCCCCGGGGAAGACCCCGAGGTAAAACGCGGAGAGGAGTGCGGGCCTCGGCGCCGTCCCCATGGCCTCGGGAAGCCCCGGGAGGAAGACGAGGAGGGGCAGGGTGCCGAGAAGCAGGGTGTAGACGGTCATCTCCTCGCTCTTGTAGCGGCCGAAGAGGGGCTTTTGCAGGACGAAGTAAAAAGAAGTGGAGAGGGCGGCGAGGAGGACGAGGAGGGCCCCGGGGCTAAGCCCCACCCCACCCCCCTCCCCGAAGGCGATGAGGGCGGAGCCCAAGAAGGCGAGGCCGAAGCCCAAGACCCCCCGCCTCCCGAGCCTTTCCCCCAGGAAGAGGTGGGAGAGGAGGGCGGTGAAGACGGGCCCCGTGGCGATGAGCAGGCTCGCCGCCCCCGCGCTCACCGTAAGCTCCCCGTAGACCAAGGCGGCGTGGTAGAGGGTGATGCCCAAGAACCCCAGGAGGAAGAGGCGGGGAAGGTCCTCCCGCCTCGGGGGAGGAAGCCCCCGCAAGAGGGCGTAGAGGAGGAGGACGGCCCCCGCCACCAGGAAGCGGAGGAGGACGAGGTGGCCGGGACTTAGGCCCACAAGCCCCGCCCGGATCCCGGCGAAGGCGCTCGCCCAGAAGAGGACGGTGAGGAGGGCCGCCCCTAGGGCCTTAGGCTCCATGGGGAAGGACCAGGTAGTAAAGCCCCTTTTCCAGGAAGCCCCGCTCCAAAAGGCCGTTCACCTCCCGCGCCGAAACCCTCTGGACCCTGGCCTTCACCTCCTCCAGGGAAAGGTAGCGGCCGGTGTAGAGGTACTCCATCCCCAGGTGGAAAAGCCGCTGCATGGGGGTCTCCCCGGCGAAGACGAGGCCCGTGGCGAGGGGGGTCTTGGCCCTCTCCACCTCCTCCTCCGTGACCCCCTCCTTGTGGAGGCGGTCAAGCTCCTCCCGGAGGGCAGAAAGCACCGCCTCCTTGTGGGCGGGGTCCGCCTGGACGTAGGCGTGGAAGAACCCCGCCTGGTCGGCCTCCTCGTGCCCGACGGAGGCCGCTTCCGCCAGGCCCTTGTCCACCAGGGCGAAGTGGAGCCTTCCCGAGCCCTCCTCCCCCAGGAGGTGGGCGAGGACCTGGCCGGGGAAGCGGGCCTCCTCCTGGTAGGCAAAGCCGGGAAAGAGGGCCACCAGGTAGAGGGCCCGGGCCTTCTCGTAGGGGCGCTCCTCCACCCCGAAGGCGGGCACTAAGGGCGGGTAGGCTCTTTCCGCCTCGCCCTCAGGCCAGGCCTCGGTGAGGCGCTCGGCCTCGGCGAGGAGGCGGTCAAAGTCCACCCGCCCTGTGGCGGCGAGGACCATGTTCTTAGGCAGGTAGCGCCTCCTGTGGTAGGCCGCCATTCCCTCCTGGGTGAGGGCGGCGATGCTCTCCCGCGTCCCCAGGACGCTGTTCCCCAAGGGGTGGCCCCCGAAGAAGCGGGCGCGGGCCCATTCATAAGCCATGAAGCCCGGGCGGTCCTGGTAGCGGGCGATCTCCTCCAGGATCACCTGCTTTTCCGTCTGGAAGTCCTCCTCCCGGAGGGCGGGGCGCATGAGCTTGGAGAAGAGGCCGAGGAGGTCGTAGGCGAACTCGGGAAGCACCGCCCCGTAGTAGACCGTGGCCTCCTCGGAGGTGAAGGCGTTGTACTGGGCCCCCATCCGGTCAAAGGCCCGGTTCACAGCGAGGGCGTCCATGTCCTCGGGGCCCTTGAAGACCATGTGCTCCAGGAAGTGGCTCACCCCGCTCTCCTCCCTCGCCTCGTCCCGGGCCCCCGTTTTCACGAAGTAGCCCAGGGCCACGCTCCGCGCCCCCGGGACCACCTCGGCGATGACCCGTAGGCCGTTTCTGAGCTCGGCTTCCCTAAACATCCTCCACCTCCCCCAAAAGCCCCACCCAGGGGTCCCGGTAGGGGTGGGCCTTTAGGAAGGCGTTCACCGCCTCGAGGCTCGTCCCCTCAATGGCGGCCTCAATCTCGGAAAGGGAGCGCACCCTCCCCAGCATGTAGAGGTCCCGGGCCATGGAGGCGGCGCGGCTCCTAACGGACTCGTCCGCCATCACCAGGGCGGTCTTCAGGCCCACCTTGGCCCGGGAAAGCTCCTCCTCCGTGACCCCCTCGGCCAAGCGCTCCATTTCGGCGAGCATCACCCCCAGGGTGGTCTTCGCCCGCTCCTTGGTGGTCCCGGCGTAGGCCATGAGGAGGCCCCGGCCCTTGACCCCGGCGGGGAAGGCCGAAACGGCGTAGACCAGGCCCCTTTTCTCCCGCACCTCGGTGAAAAGGCGGCTAGACATCCCCCCGGAGAGGACCTCCAGGGCGAGCCTCGCGGCGTAGAAGCCCGGGTCCTCGGGGCCCACGTCGGGGTAGGCGAGGCCGATCTGCACCTGGGCCGTGGGCCTCCTGAGGACGAAGCGGTGGGGCTCGGAGAGCTCCGGGGCGGGGTAAAAGGCCTCCTCCCCCTCCCAGGCGAGGAAGGGCTCGAGGGCGGCGCGAAGCCTCTCCCAGGACACCCCTCCCGCCACGGCGAGGATGGCCCCCTTGGGGGTGTAGCGCCTCCGGTAGTCCGCCTTCAGGGCCTCGGCCCTTGCCCCCTTAAGGTCCTCCTCCCGGCCCACGGGCTCGCGCCCGTGGGGGGAGCGGAAGACCTGGCGGCGAAGCTCAGAAAGGAGCTTCCTCGCGGGCTGGTCCTCCAGGGAGAGGAGGGCCTGCAGGGCCACGGACCGGACCGCCTCCAGGCCCTCCTCGGGAAGGCGGGGCCTCGTGAGGAGGAGGGCGTAGAGGCGGAAGACCTCCTCCAGGACCTCGGGGAGGAAGGCGGCGGTGAAGGCGGTGTACTCCAGGCCCGCCCCGCTACTCCGCCGCACCCCCAGGGCGTCCAGGGCCTGGGCCAGGGCCCTGGTGTCCAGGTCCCCCGCCCCCTTCCAGAGCCACCCCTCGAGGAGGGCGGCCGCCCCCTCCATCCCCTCGGGGTCGTTCACCGCCCCGGCGGGGACCAGAAGCTGGAAGGCGACCCCGGGAAAGTCCCGCTCCTCCAGGGCCACCACCAGGCCGTTGGGTAGGCGCTCCACGCGGCTCACAGGCCTAAGGGTATCATGGAAGGCGTGACGCAAGAGGAGCTCAAGGCCAGGCTCCTCAAGCCCCTTCTCCGGGAGCTCAAGGACGGGGCCCGGGACCGGGTGGTGGTGGGGGGCCTCGAGGCCTTGGTGCAAAACCTCGCCCGCCCCTTCCCCAAGCTCCTGGAGCTCTTCCGGGGCTACGGGGAAAAGCCTCCGGAAGAGCGGAAGCGGGTCTTGCAGGAGGCCCTCCGCCTCCTGGAGGGCCAAAGCCCCTCCCCCCAGGCCCCCCCCAGGAGGCTCGCCCCTTCCGATCCCGCCCACCTCCTCGCCCCCCCGCAAAGCCGGAGGAAGCTCGCCGAGCTCGGCCTGCGCACGGTGCGGGACGTTCTCCACCACTACCCCCGCCGCTACGAGGACCGACGGGCCCTCCCCGGGGTGCGCTTTCTGGAGGAAGGGCAGAAGGCCACCCTCTCCGTGAAGGTCCTCGCCAAGGAGCTCGTCAAGACCCCCAGGAAGGGGATGCAGCTCGTCCAGGTGAAGGCCCAGGACGCCTGGGGGTGGCGCATCACCCTGGTCTGGTTCAACCAGCCCTGGGTCCTCTCCCAGATCGAAGAGGGGGCCACCCTCATCGTCACCGGGAGGGTGGGGCGGCGCAGCGGGGTCCAGCTCTACGTGGAGCACTTTGAGGACGAGGGCACCGAGTCCCTCTCCACCGGGCGCATCGTCCCCATCTACCCCGCCAAGGAGGGGGTGAGCCAGGCCTTCCTCCGGCGCACCGTCCACCGGGCCCTGGAGCTCGCCCTCCCCCTCCCCGACCCCCTGGAGGCCTACCGGGAGGACCTCGGCCTCATGCCCTACCTCGAGGCCCTGAAGGCCATCCACTTCCCCGAGGACGAGGAGGCCCTGAAGCGGGCCCTCCTCCGCCTCAAGTTTGACGAGTACCTCCTCCTGGAGCTCAAGGCCCTCCTGGAGGCGGGAGGAATGGTCCTCGGCCGGAGCTTCCGGGTGGAGGAGGCCTGGGTGGAGGCCTTCAGGAAGGCCCTCCCCTTCCCCCTCACCAAGGCCCAGGAGAGGGTCATGGAGGAGATCGCCCAGGACATGCGAAGCCCTCGCCAGATGGCCCGCCTCCTCCAGGGGGACGTGGGCTCGGGGAAGACGGTGGTGGCGGCCTTCGCCCTCTTCCTCGCCGCCCAAAACGGGGCCCAGGGGGCCCTCATGGCCCCCACGGAGATCCTGGCCAAGCAGCACTACCAGAACCTCACCCGCTACCTCTTTCCCCTGGGGGTGAGGGTGGAGCTCCTTTTGGGCTCCATGACAGCCAAGGAGAAGGAGGCCGCCACGGCCCGGCTCCTCTCGGGGGAGGCCCAGGTGGCCGTGGGCACCCACGCCCTCATCCAGGAGGGGATGGGCTTTAGGGACCTGGGCCTCGCCGTGGTGGACGAGGAGCACCGCTTCGGGGTCTTGCAGCGGCGGGCCCTCCTCAAGCTGGCCAAGGCGCCGCCGGACGTCCTCGTCATGTCCGCCACCCCCATCCCCCGCTCCTTGGCCCTAACCCTCTACGGGGACCTCGAGGTGAGCGTCCTGGACGAGATGCCCCCAGGACGCGTCCCGGTGAAGACCAAGGTCCTCCCCCACCGCCTCCGCCTCCAGGCCTACGCCTTCGCCCGGGAGGAGGTGCGAAAGGGCCACCAGGTCTTCGTGGTGGCCCCGGCCATCGAGGAGAGCGAGGAGCTGGACCTCCGGGCGGCCACCACCCTCTACGAGGAGCTTAAAGGCCTCCTCCCCGGGGTGCGCCTGGCCCTCCTCCACGGGAGGATGCCCCCCCGGGAGAAGGACGAGGTCATGGAGGCCTTTCGGCGCGGGGACTACGACCTTCTGGTCTCCACCACGGTGGTGGAGGTGGGGGTGGACATCCCCAAGGCCACCCTCATGATCGTGGAGAACGCCGAGCGCTTCGGCCTCGCCCAACTCCACCAGCTCAGGGGCCGGGTGGGGCGGGGGGGGCTTCAGGGCTACGCCGTCTTCATCGCGGGAGAGGCGGGCCAGAAAACCCTGAAGCGCCTTAAGGTCCTGGAGGAGTCCACGGACGGCTTCTACATCGCCGAGATGGACCTGAAGCTCAGGGGCCCTGGGGAGCTTCGCGGCACGCGGCAGTCGGGCTACCCTGAGCTCAAGCTCGGCGACCTCGCCGAGGACACGGGGATCATTGAGAAGGCCCGGGCCTTGGCCAAGGCCATCGTGGACAAGGACCCCACCCTGGACCTCCTCGAGCACCGGGCCCTCAAGGAGCAGCTCAGGGCCCAGGCGGAGCGGGTGGGCTTCCGGGAAGTGATCTGATGCGGGCTCTCCCCCACCCCCACCTCCCCGCCTTCTTCTCCGAGGGCGGGGCCCTCAGGGCCAAGGCCCTCCAGGACTATCTTCTCTCCCTGAGGGAGGTCTACGTCCGCTACGCCCCCCTCCCCCCGGTGCGCCTCTTCGTCCTCTCGGAAAGGGACTGGCGGGCGAGGCTCCCCTACCCCTACGGCCTCCCCTTCCAGCACGCGGGGCCGGAGGGGCTTTCCGTCTACGCCCCCCTCGCCTACCCCGAAAGGCTCCTCCACCGCCTGCGGGAGATCCTTCTTCCCCTGGGCCCACCGCCGGGGGAGATCCCGGCCTTTTTGGACCTCAACCTGGGCCACGAGTACGCCCACGCCGTCCAGGTGGCCTGGAGGCTCCGCACCGGGGCCAGGTGGCTGGACGAGTTCGTGGCCAACTACCTCTTCCTCCTGGGGCTGCGAAGGGCCCGGCCGGACCTCGCGGAAACCCTCCTCGCCTGGAGCCGGCACCTCGCCCGGCTCGCCCCGGAGAAAAGGCGGCTTTCCGACTACGAGCGGCGCCGGGGGGGCCTCGAGGGGGCCTTGTGGTTCCAGGCCCGGTTCACCCTTATGGCCCAGGCCCTTTGGAAGAAGGACGGCGACGGGCTCCTCCTAGCCCTCCTGGAGGCGGCCCCCCTGGACCGGAAGCGGGGGCACCGCCTCCTCGTGGAGCGCTACCCGGAGCTCAGGGAGTGGTTCCGGGGCTTCGGCCTCAAGGCCTCACCCGGGGGGGCGTCTTCCCCTCGGCAAGGCCCTTGAGCCAGTCCAGGAAGCTCACCTCCCCCACCTTCAGGGTGTAGAGCTCGGGCCGGGGGAGGATGCAGTGCTGGCTTCCCGGGGCGAGGTAGTAGGTGTAGTTGGCCTCCGAGGCGGGAGCTAGGACCGCCCTTTGGGCCTCCGTAGCCCACTCCCGGGCCGTGGCCTCGCTGGGGGCGGCCTCCTTCTTCATGAGGGCATAGAAGTAGATCTGGGTTCCGTCCAAAAGGGTGGTGTACTGGGCGAGGACCGCCTTGGGGTAGGCCTAGGCCAGGGCGCGGTAGATCTCCGAGACCTTGGGCGGGGAGGAAAGGCCGGGAAGCTCGGGGAGACGCGGGTTCCAAACGGTAAAGCCCGGGAAGTCCCCCGTGACCACCCCCACCCCGGCGTCGCCGCAGACCGCGATCTGGGCGTTTTTGTAGGTGGCGAGGATCTTGTCCGCCCAAAGCACCGCCCCGTAGGCCCCGGCGCTGCACCCCGTGACGAAGACCCGCTCGGGGCTCGTGTGGTTGCGGAAGACGTACTCCAGAGCGGCCTGGGCGTTCCTGGCCTCCTGGTGGTGGACCTTGAAGCCCCCGTAGTCCACCGTGGCCCGGCCCACGTGGAGGTCCCCCGTGCAGTAGGGGACGAAGACGTGGGTCCAGCCGAAGAAGGGGTTGGCCACGCTCATCCGGTTGTAAATGCCCTGGGCGAGGTAGAGCTCCTGCACGTCCACCCGCTTGCGGTAGGCGCGGCTTTCCGGGCCGCAGGTGGCCTGGTCCCAGCAGGCCCCGCCCCCCTGGAAGTCAATGACCACCTTCCTGGGGTCCCCGGGGCTCACGTAAAAGCGGTAAGGAGAGCCGTCCGCGCAGACCCCCCCGGGCACCTCCACCGCCTTCCAGAAGGCCTCGAGACCCTGGGCCAGGGCCAGGGTAAAGAGGAGCGCTAGGGCGATAAGCCGCTTCATCTTTTCACCTCCGCCGCCATTTTAAGAAGGTTCTTATACCAGGTCAAGAAAAAGCCCCGGGGCGGATCCCCCGGGGTCCCGTGGAACCCTCCTCAGAAGACGGCCTTGCGGAGGATATCCGTCACCGAAACGATGCCCAGGACCTCCCCCTGGATCACCGGGGCGCGGCGGATGCCGGTGTTGGCGAAGAGGCGGGCCACGTACTCCACCCCCAGGTCCGGGTTCACGGGGATCACCGGCTTGGTCATGATCTCGTGAACCTGGACGGTGCTCGGGTCCTTGCCGTAGGCGATGACCTTGTAGACGATATCCGTCTCGGTGACGATGCCGTAGGCGTCCTCCTCGTGGCGGCGGTCCACGATGAGGGCCCTAAGGCCCGTCTCCTTCATGAGGTTGACGGCCTCCTTCACCGTAGCCGAGCCCTGGATCATCACCACCTCGGTGGACATGATGTCCTTGGCCTTTTTCACGGCGCACCTCCTCGCCCGTGAGCCGTGGAAAGGACTTATGGGCGAAGAAAAGGATACCTCCTCGGGGTAGGGGCCCGCCAGGGACAAACGCCCCGGGTCTAGACCCATTCCACCCGGCTTCCCGAGGGGTGCTTGCGCACCCGGAGGCGGGCGGGAAGCCGTTCCGCCAGGGCCTCCACGTGGGTCACGATGCCCACCAGACGCCCCCGGGTGGGGAGGGCCTCGAGGATCCCCGCCACCTGCTCCAGGGCCTCGGGGTCCAGGGTGCCGAAGCCCTCGTCCAGGAAAAGCGCCCCAAGGCGCCCCCGGGAAAGCTCCTCGGAGAGGGCCAGGGCCAGGGCCAGGCTCGCAAGAAAGCTCTCCCCCCCGGAGAGGGTCTTCACCGGGCGCTCGGCCTCGGTCCAGAGGTCCAGGACCCAGTACTCGTCTTCCTGGATGCGCAGGCGGTACCGCCCTCCGGAAAGGGTGGAGAGAAGCCCATCGGCCCGCTCCACCAGGTGCCGCTGCCTGAAGCCCAGGAGGTAGGCGGGGAAGTTGTTTCCCTGGAGGTCCCAGGCCAGCTTTTCCCAGAGGGCCACCTCCTGCCCCACCTCCGCCAGGCGGGCCTCGAGGTCCCGCTTGCGCCTAAGGTCTTCCCGCAGGCTTTCCACCCGGGCCTCCTTGGCGCCGATCTCCCTGCCCAGCTCTTGGAGCCTTTCCTCCACCGCCCGAAGGCCCTCCCGGAACTCCCTCACCCGGGCCTCGGCCTCGTGGAGGGAGAGGGGGGGAAGGTGGGAGAGCTTCCCTAAACCCATCTCCACCTCGGCCCACTCCTTCTCGTGGGCCTGGACCTTCTTCTCCAAAGCCCCTTTGGCCTCGGGGGAGAGGGCGAGGGCCTTGGCCTCCTCCTCGGGCATGAGGCCCTGCACCGCGGCCTGGGCCTCCTCCAGGGCCTGGGCCTGCGTCTCCTTTTGGGCCTGAAGGCCAAAGAGGGTGCTTTGGACCCGGTGGATGGTTTCCTCCAAGTCCTTTAGCCTCTTCTCCTTGGCCTCCAGGTCCTTGACCCTGGCTTCCAGGTCCCTCAGGTACCGCTCCACCCCCAGGCCGCCGGTCTTCCCCTCTAGATACCCGTAAAGCCCCGCCGCCAGGCGGGCCTTCTCCTCCTGGAGGGCGGAAAACCTTCGCTCCACCTCCCCAAGGTCGCCCAGGCCCTCCTCGGCCACCCGTTTCCTCGAGGCCTGGACCTCCTCCGCCAGGGCCTGCACCTGGCCCCTCCTTTCCTTGTAGGCCTCCCGTAAGGCGGCAAGCCGTTCCTCCGCCTCCTTCAGCTTCCCTTCCAGGGCCCTGGGGTCCTCGGGGAGGGGTTCGGGCCGGACCTCTCCCAGCCTTTCTTCCAAGGACCCCTTCTCGGCGAGGAGAGCGCCCCGCCCGCGCTCCACCTCCCCCAGGCGCTCCAAAAGCCCCCTCCTCTCCCCCTCCAGGTCCTTGGCGGGGGGCCTCTCCGGGAGGCGGTGGACCACCCCGCCGCAGAGGGGGCAAGGCTCCCCGGGGCGGAGGAGGTCGTGGTAGGCGAGAAGCCCCAGGCGGCGCTCCTCCTCCCGCAGGGCCTCCAGGGCCTCCCGCAGGGCCCCTTCCTCCCCTTCCAAGGCGGCGAGGGCCGCCTCCACCTGGGCCAGGCGGTGGGCCCAGGCCCCCTTTAGGCGCACCCGCAGGCCCTCCACCTCCTCCCGCTGGGCCCTGCCCTCTTCCTCCAGCCTTCCCAGGGCTTCCTGGGCCTCCTTCAAGGCCTCCTCCCGCTCGGCGAGGCGCCGGAGCTCCTGCAAGGAGGTTTGCAGACGGGCCTCCTCCTCCAGAAGGGCCTCCAGGGCCAGGGGGTCCAGGCGGGGAGAGGGGTGGCGGGGTGGGCCTCCCGGGAAGGAGGGGGCCACCCGCTTCCAGAGGCCCTCGAGGCCCCTCAGCTCCTGGTCCTGGCGAAGCCTCTCCCGGGCCTCCTCCAAGGCTTGGGGGTCAAAGGCCAGAGCCTGGACCTGGGCCCTCAGGTCCTCCAGGCGCCTTTCGGCCTGGGCCATCTCCTCCTCGGTCTTCCGCAGGGCCTCCGCCCACCTGTGGTACCGCTCCCAAAGGGGCAGGGCCCGCGCCGCCTCCTCGGACCGGGCCAGGTGTTGGCGGAGGGTTTCTATCTCCTTTGACTCGGCCTCGAGGCGGGCCCTTCGCACCTCCAGCTGGGTTTTTTCCCGAATCTTCTCCAGAAGGGCCTCCGCCTCCTCAAGGGCCCTTTTCCGCTCCTTTCTCTCCCGCTGCAGGCGGTCTTCCTCCCGCCTGAGGACCTCCAGCTCCCCTTCCAAGGCCTCCAGGGCCTCCTGCGTGGCCCCGGCCAGGGAGGAAAGCTCCCCCTCCAGGCGGTCCCTTTCCCCTCTGAGCCGGTCCCGCTCCTGGACGGCCTTCTCCCTGGCCCTCTCCAGGCGCGAGAGCTCAAAGAGGTCCATGAGAAGCTGCCGCCTCTCCTTGGCCTCCCCCTTGAGGAAGCGGTCGAACTCCCCCTGGGGCAGGAGGAGGGCCCGGGTGAAGGCCTCGTAGGAAAGGCCCAAAAGCCCTTCCAGGGCGCGGTTCACCCCCTCCACGGTCTCCAGGGGAAGAAGCCTCTCCTCGGCCCCGAGCTCAAAAAGCCGGGCCTCGCTCCTCTTCCCCCGCACCCGCTCCACCCGGTAGAGCCTTTCCCCCACGGCGAAGGTGAGGCGGACCCGGGCCTCGCTCCTGGCGGGGTGGACGAGGTCTTTGACGCTTCGCCCCACCCTGGGTACCCGCCCGTAAAGGGCGAAGGCGATGGCGTCCAGAAGGGTGCTCTTCCCGCTGCCCGTGGGGCCGGTGATGGCGAAAAGCTCCACCTCGGAGAAGTCCACCTCCTGCCTTTCCCGGTAGGGGCCGAAGCCTTCAAGCTCCAGCTTCCAGGGCCTCACGCTCCACCTCCCTCAGAACCCGCTCCAAGAGCCCGGGAAGGGCCTCCTCCCTCTGTCCCTTCTCCTCCAGGTACCGCCCGTAGGCCTCCACGAGGCCGAGCTCTGCCCCATCCTCCGCCCTCTCCTCCATGGCCAGCTCCGAGGCGGCCTCCAAGGCCAGGAGATGGGGAAGGGCCCGGTAAAACCCTTCCTTTTCCGCCGGGGAAAGCCTCCCCTCCACCACCAGGCGCAGGTAGCCGGGAAAGCGCTCCATCTCCGAAAACCTCCCGTCCAGCTCCTCCTTCTTCAGGCGGAAGGTCTTGAGGGGCTTGCCCCAGCGCTCCCGGATGGGGTGGACCCTAGGGGGCCCCGAGGGGGGAAGCTCCACGAGAAGCGCCCCCCTTTCCGCCTCCTCCCCCTCGCCGAAGTCCAGCTGCACCAGGCTTCCCGAATACCAAGCCAGAGGGGCTTCCGAGACCTGCTGCTGCCGGTGGATGTGCCCCAGGGCCAGGTAGCGGGCCCCCAGGGGCAAGGCCGAGGCGGGCACCGCGTAGCTTCCGGCAAGGTGGAAGTAGAACTCCCCGCCCCCGGGCCGCACCCCTTCCAGGGCGAAGTGGGCCAGCATCAGGGGGCTTTCCAGGTTGGCCAGGACCCGCCGCATGGCCTCGGCGTAGGTGCGGTGGCGCTCCTCCGCCTCCTGCCACACCCGCTTCACCAGGACCCTCTCGGACACGAAGGGAAGGAGGGCCGCGGCAAACTCCTCCACCACCCCCCCCTCCTCCCGAAACAGGGGCCTTCCCCGCACCACGGCCCCCGCCAGGGCCAGGAGGGGGGAGAGGGCCTCGAGGCGCTCCTTGGGGTCGTGGTTTCCGGCGATGACCAAGGCGGGCACCCCAAGCTCCTTGAGGCGGAGGAAGAACTCCACGGCGTAGGCCTCGGCCTCGGCGGAGACCTGGGGCCGGTCGAAGAGGTCCCCCGCCACCACCACCAGGTCCACCCGCTCCTGGCGAACGATTTCCAAAAGGCCCTTCAGGGCCTCCCCGATCTCGGGGGTGCGGTCTACGCCCTTCAACACCTTTCCCAAATGCCAGTCGGCGGTATGCAATAAGCGCACGCCCCCATTGTAGTTAAGCCGCGGTGGAGGGCCTAGTGAACATGCCCCTGGTCCTCGGGGGCCTCCCCCTTCCCCCCCTGGAAGAACCAGGCCGCCACGAGGGTGGTGAGGGGCACCGCCCAAAGAAGCCCCAAGGAGCCCAGGACCATGGCGGCGATCTCGGCGGCGAAGGGCTCGGTGTTCAGGAGGAAGCGCAAGGGGGTGGGGTCCTTGGTGAGGAGGAGGAAGAGGGGTAAGGAGCCCGCGGCGTAGGCCAGGACCAGGGTGTTCACCAGGCTTCCGATGTGGTCGTAGCCCACCTCCATCCCCCTCCGGTAAAGCTCCCGTAGGCCATAACGGGGGTTGGCGTGGCTTAGGGCCTGGACCACCGCCGCCTGGGTCACGCTCACGTCGGTGAGGGCCCCCAGGGCCCCCACCACCACCCCGGCCAGGAAGAGGGAGAGGAGGTCCACCCCGCCCCACTGGCGGAGGAGGAGGGCTTCCTCCGAGGCCAGCCCGGTGAAGCCCATGGCCCGGACGAAAAGGGCGCTCAGGAGGAGGACAAAGGCCACGGCGCCCAGGGTGCCGAGAAGGGCCGCGGTGGTTTTGCGGTTCACCCCGTGGACCAGGTAAACGGTGAAAAGGAGCACCCCCAGGCTACCCAGAAGGGCGTAGACGAGGGGGTTCCCCCCGGAGGCCACCCGGGGCACCACGAGGTAGACCACCACCAAGAGGCTCAGAAGGGTGCCAAGAAGCCCCCGCACCCCCTTGGCGCGGCCCAGGAGGGCCGCCACCAAGGCGAAGAGGCCCAAGAGGGCGAGGAGCCCGGGCATCCGGTCGGGCTCGGTGACGTAAAGCCTCCCTCCTTCCCGGTAAAGAACCACCCGCATACCCTCCCTGAACCCGCCCCCATCGGTGGGCAAAAGGGCTTCCCGCACCTCTCCTTGAACCCTCACCCGGGCCACGCCCTTCTCCAGATCCAGGGCGAGGATGCGCCCGAGGAGGTACTCCCCGGCCCCCTGGGCCAAGGCGGGGAAGAGGCCTAGGACGAAAAGCAGGGCCACAAGGAAACGCATGGGACAACTGTATCGCAGGAGGATGAAAATTTCTTCTCAGGTAGGTATCCTATTGGGCATGGAGCGCTCCACCCGGCAGCGGCGGGCCATCCGGGAAGTCTTCCTGGAAACCGACCGCCCCCTCTCTCCCCAGGAGGTGCTGGAGCTCGCCCGCAGGAAAGTGCCCTCCCTGGGCCTGGCCACCGTCTACCGCAACTTGAAGAATCTCCAGGAAGAGGGCTTTCTGGTCCCCGTGGCCCTGCCCGGGGAACCCCCTAGGTACGAGCGGGCGGGCCAGGCCCACCACCACCACTTCCTCTGCCGGGTCTGCGGCCGGGTGTACGAGCTTTTGGGGTGCGACCTGACCCTCGCCCATCTGCCCCCGGGCTTCCAGGCCGAGGCCCACGAGGTCACGGTTTACGGCCGCTGTCCCGGGTGCTATTCCCAGGCGGGGTAGAGGGCCAAGGGCTTGGTCCAGCGCACCTCCTCCAAGGCCCCGTCAAAGCGCAGGATGGCGGCAAGCCGTCTCCTGGAGTAGACCCGGTAAGGGTCCTTAGGGATGAAGGCGGTGACGATGTCCACCTGGCGGGGGGTGGCGTATTCCAGGACCACGTGCAGGGGAAGCTTTAGCCTCGGGGGAAAGACCATGTAGCCCAGGACGAGCATCCTCTGGTCCTCGGGGTAGATGGCGAGCTCCCTCCCCCACTCCAGGGCCCGGAGGACGTCCAGCTCCGTGAAGCCCTCCTGGAGCATGTGCCGGGCCACGTGGGGGCCCAGACGGTAGCGGCCCTCTTTGAGGTGGGGAAGGAGGTCCGGGAGGCGGCGGAGGCGGGGCTTCTTCAAGGGAACCACCCCCTTACGCCCCAGTTTAGGGAAAACCCTCCGGGGGAAATGTGCCCCCTACCGGTAAGGCCCCAGGGCCCCGGGGTCCCGCACGGCAATAAAGGCCCCGTAGACCCGGCTCGCTCCCGCCCTCTGGAGGGCCTCCTTGGCCCTCAGGAAGGTGGCTCCGCTGGTGAGGACGTCGTCCAAAAGAAGCCAGGCCCCCTCCACCCTAAGGGCCGGGGCGAAGAGGTCCTCCGGGAGGCGGTGGCGGGCCCGGCCCCGGGTGGGCTGGCTGGGAGCGTAGCGCACCCGGCGAAGGGCTCTCCGGTAGGGGAGGCCGAGGAGGCGGGCCACCTCCCGGGCGAGGAGCTCGGGGGGGTTATACCCTCGGAGGAGAAGCCGGGGGAGAAGGGTGGGCACCGCCGTGACCCCGTGGAGGGCCCAGCCCGCCTCCCTCACCCCTTCCGCCAGGGGAAGGGCCAGAAGAGGGGCGAGACCGAAGCGCCGGCCGTACTTGAGGGCCCGCGCCAGCCCCCCCACCCGGCCGTAAAGCCCCAAGTAGACCACCTCCCCCAAAACCTGGGCCCTAAGCCCCGCCCGGCAGGAGGCGCAGAGCAGGGGCCGGTCCAGCCTCCCCCCGCACCCCGGGCAGGCGTGCCCAAGAAGCCCCTCAAGAAAGGCCCAGGGCATCCCTCAGCGCCTCGTCAAAGGGGGGGTAGAGGACCCCTTTCTCCGTGACGATGCCGGTGAGGTAGCGGTGGGGGGTCAGGTCAAAGGCCGGGTGGTAAGCGGGAAAACCCGGGGGGGCGAGGCGCGCGCCCTTCAGCTCCAGCACCTCCTCGGGGGGGCGCTCCTCAATGGGGATGCCCTCCCCGCTTGGGAGGCTTGGGTCCACGGAGGAAAGGGGCAGGGCGGCGTAGAAGGGGATGCCGTGGTGGTGGGCCAACACCGCCAGGGCGTAGGTGCCGATCTTGTTGGCGAAGTCCCCGTTTAAGGCCATGCGGTCCACCCCCACGATGACCGCGTCCACCCTTCCCTGGGCCATGAGGAACCCCGCCATGTTGTCGGCGATGAGGGTGGCGGGGACCCCCGCCTTCATGAGCTCAAAGGCGGTGAGGCGGGCCCCTTGGAGGTAGGGCCGGGTCTCGTCCACCCAGACGTGGGTGACCCGCCCTTGGCGGTGGGCCTCGAGGATGGCCCCCAGGGCGGTGCCGAAGCCCCCCGTGGCCAAGGGCCCCGTGTTGCAGTGGGTGAGGACCTGGCCCCTGAGGAGCCTCGCCCCGTGGCGGCTTATGGCCCTCTCGGTCTCCTCCACCTCGCGCCAGAGGGCCTTGGCCTCCTCGAGGCTTCCCTTTAGGTCCCCGAGGTGGCGGCGCATCCGGTCCAGGGCGTGGAAGAGGTTCACCGCCGTGGGGCGGCTTTGCCTTAGGAGGCCCTCGGCCTCCTCCAGGTCCTCCCCCCGGAGGTGGGCGAGCACCATGCCGAAGGCCGCCGAAACCCCGATGGCCGGGGCCCCCCGCACCACCATGGCCCTTATGGCCTCGGCCACCCCCTTGGCGGTGCGCACGGGGACCCAGACCTCCTCCAGGGGAAGCCTTCTTTGGTCCAGAAGCCAGAAGACCCCCTCTTTCTCGTCAAAGCGGAAGGGCAAGACCCGCTCCACGAGGCCCAGTCTACGCCAGGCGGAGCACCCGGTCGTCCCCGGGGCGCGCCCCTCCCCTGCCGTCCCGGTTGGAGGTGGTGACGTAAAGGGCCCCGTCCGGACCCACCCGCACCTCCCGGAGGCGGCCGAAGCCGGAAAGGGCGGTCTCCACCCGCGAAACCCGCCAGCGGCCCCTTTCCCCCTCGAGGACGAGCCTGAGGAGGGCCTGCCCCCGGAGGCCCGCCACGTAGAGGTCCCCCCGGAAGAAGGCGAGGTTCCCGGGAGGGAAGCCCTCCGGCCACACGTAGAGGGGGTCCCGGTACCGGGGGTCGTTCCCCCTCCCCACCACCCTCGGCCAGCCGTAGTTCCCCCCGGGGACGACCACGTTCACCTCATCCTGGCCAAAGCCCTGCTCCCCGCTCGGCCCGTGCTCGCTCAGGAAGAGCTCCCCGGTCCTTGGGTGCCAGGCAAGCCCCTGGGGGTTGCGGTGGCCGAGGCTGTACACCTCGGGCCTCGCCCCCCTTCGCCCCAGGAAGGGGTTTCCCGGGGCGGGCTCCCCTTCCGGGGTGACCCTTAGGACCTTCCCGCCCAAGGAGGCCAGGTCCTGGGCGAGCTCCCGCTCGTACACCTCCCCCGTGGTCACGTAAAGCATGCCATCGGGGCCGAAGGCGATGCGCCCCCCCGAGTGGAGGCCGTGGGGCCGGGCGGGGATGCCGTCCAGGACCACCCGGTCCAAGACCCCCCTCTCCCCCAGGTGCCTAAGGCGCACCACCTGGTTCCTCAGGCCCCCCTCCTCCACCGTGCGGTAGGCGTAGACGTAGGGCTCCCGGGGAAACCTTGGGTGGAGGGCGAGGCCCAAAAGCCCAGACTCCCCCCTATGGTAGACGGATAGCTCGGCGTAGGTGGAAAGCCTCCCCTCCCTAAAGAGCCGGACCCTCCCGGGCCTCTCCGAGATGAGCATCCCCCCGTCCGGCAGGAAGGCCAGGGCCCAGGGGACCTCGAGGCCCCCCACCACCTCCTCGGCCTTTAGCCCCTGGGCCCGGGAAAGCCCCAGGCCCAAAAGCCCCAAAAGAAGCCGCCTGCGGCTCAGCATGGCCCCTCCTTGGGGAGAGGCTACCCCAAGGCCAGGCCCCGCCCCAAGGGCGGGGCCCACGTTCCCAAAGAAGGCCCCTACGGGCGCACCGTCCCGGAAAGCCGGAGGAGGAAGCGCTCAGCGCGGTAGCGCACCGTGGCCTCTTGGCCGCTGGTGGCGTTCCCGGAGATCTTGGCCCCCACGTAGAAGATGCCGCTCTGCAAAGCCTGGACCTGGGCCGCCGTGGCCTGGGCCTGCCCTTCCGCGCAGACCTCCCCCGTGGAGATGCCCGAGATATCCTTCTCGCCCTCGGCCAGCTTGTTGGCCTCCTGGAAGAGCGCCTCCGCATCCCCGCCCAGGTAGGCGGTGTAGACCACGCTCCCCTGGAAGCTCGCCCCCGGCGTCTCCGAGGCGAAGCACACCTTGTAGTCCAGGGCGACCCCCGTGAGGTTCACCCGGGGGTCGGGGGTGTAGCGGATCTCCACGGGGCCCACCGTCTTGGGGTTGGGGTTGATCCCCCCCTGCCCCACCGCGAAGGTGCCCGAGAGGGCCGCGTAGTCCAAGACGTTGATCTCGTAGTTGAAGGGCGCGCTGCAGGCGGCGACCCCTAAAAGAAGACCTGCCCAGAGCCAGCCTTTAGCCCAAGACCCGTATCCCTTGCCCTTACGCATCCTTACCTCCTTTCCGGGACCCCTAGGGTCCCTACTCCCATCCTCCTCAGGGGGGCTTACAAAAACCTTAACCGCCCCCCTCAACGCCGGGCCGGCTGGTCCTTCGGTTCCCCTTGGTCTCCCTTCCCGCCCCCATCTCCCTTGGGCTTCCCCTTGCCCTGGTCCTCCTGCTTCAGGGCCCGCTCCTCCAGCCTCTCCGTGAGTCCCTTAAGCAGGCTCTCCGAGAACCCCAGGGCCACCAGGAGCCCGTAGGCGGCGGGCGGGCTGAGGAGGGCCTTTAGCCCCTCCCCCAAGACCCGGGCCTCCACCAGGGCCCAGAAGACCAGGTATCCCCCCACCGCCCCCAAGGCCCCCAGCACCGGGGCCAGAAAGAGGGGCACCCAGTAGGCCCCGTAGTCGGTGGGAAGCTCTTTCGTGGCCACCACTCGGAAGAGCCGGGAGAGGAGCCCCCCGAGGAAACCCAGAAGAAGCGCCGTCCCCAGGCTTAGCCCGTTGGGAAGCCCGGGAGCGAAGGACCCCAGAGCCCACGCCAGGCCAAGCCCCACCAGGAGAAGCCAGGCCGCCTTGTTGTGCAGGGTGAGGAGCCGGGCGTAGTACGTGTCCCGGGCATCGTAGAGGGCGGCCAAAAACTCCTCCAGGAGGGCCCTTTGCCCCTCAGGTCCCAGCTTTTGGCAATCAGAAGGGGATTCCTGTGCCTTCTGACCCCGGTCCTCCATGCCTAGGGCACACTTTAGCTGTTTTTCCCAAAACGCCTTTTCTTCCCCGGAGAAAACCCCAAGCTCCCCCAAACCCCGCACGAGGCGGGCCCTCACCTCCTCGTCACTCATCAGGGCCGCCGCCCGCCGCTCGGCCCGGTGCATCAGGGCCCAGGCGGCCATCTCCCGCTTGCCGTTCCAGAGGAATAGGGAAAGAAGAACCCCAATCCGGCCCAAGAAGCCCCGCCCTTCCAGGAGATCCCGGGCCTTTTGGAGGCACTCTTTGATGTCCTCCCGGGCGTCCCCCTTTTCCTGATCCCCCTCCTGCCTCTGCCCCTCTTCCCTCCCTTTCACGTGCTCGGCGCAGAGCCCCAGGAGCTGGGCCCGGGCCAGGGCCCGGGAGGGGCAGGCGATGAGATATGTGCGGGCGAAGAGGAAGAGGAGGAGGTAGCCCAGGGCGAGGAGGGAAAGGGGAAGCCCCGGGGCGCCCCCGGGAGACGCAGGCTCCTGGAGGAGGTCCTGCGCCAGGGCCAGGCTAGCGCAGGCGGACCACCAGACCGCGGCCAACACGGTACCCATAGACCCTCCCTTCGGCATCCTCGTAACCGCACGCAAGGGAACCCCCGCTCCCGGGTCGGCTTTCCCCACAGGGTCCAAACCCGGGAGCGCGGGAAGGCTGAGAATCCATCCCAAAGCCTACAGGCAAGGTCACGGAGAGGCCTGGAAGGGATCGCCTACAAGGACGAAGGGCTCGTCCTGGTTGGTGTTGGGGTTGCGGGCGGTGCCCACGATGACCCGGTTGTCAAGGCTCACGGCAGAGACAGTCTTAAGGGTAACGCCCTGCGGCAACACGCCGGCGAAGACGGTGTTTAAGTTCTCCAGCGACTGGGTATCGCTGCGCCAGCGAACGGCGTTGAGCCCATCCGAGCTTCCCCCGAAGACGTAGGCCACCCCGTTCCTAACCCGCACGGCACCGAAGCCCATGCCGACGCTGTAGACGTTGCCCCCGTACCACACCTTAGCGGCGGGGTAGGAGTTGCTGTCCGAGAAGGCCACGGCCTGTCCGTCGGGGGAGATCCGGCTCCAGTAGGCCCCGCCGATGGAGGAGATCAGCTGGTTGTACTGATTGTTGTTCAGGTCGTAGACCCATCCCCGGTACGTTAACTGGACCGAGGCCCGGCTGGCGTCCGGGGTGATGTCGTGGAAGATGCCATAAGAAACGCTGGTGTTTTGATGCCAGATGGCGTAGTTCTTCCAGATGGTAGGCGTAGGAACGTTTGGATACACCCGGCCCACGATGTAGACGTCGCTTCCCCTCTTGGCGCAAGCGTAAGCCACGTTCCCGCCACTAGGATCATCAGGAAGAGGGATAGCTTGGTTGGTGGTCAAGTTCCAGGCCAGGGCCCTGTCCCCCGACGAAGCGTTGGTGGACACGCTGCCGTACCCGCACGCCACCTGGCCATCGGCGGTGACCCCCCGCGCCTCCCCGTACGGGGCACTGGGAACGCCCGTGTCCAGAACCGTGGTCTGCTGGGCAACCGCACTCAGCCAGTAGAAGCCTGGGGATAAGGAGGCGGCGTTGATCCGCCAGACCATGGGTTTGCGAACGCCTTCCACGTTAGCGCCCCCAACCAGAACGCTCCCGTCCCCGGAAACCTGGTACACGAAACCTGAGGAGAGGGTGAAAGAAGGGTTCGAGCCGCCACCGCCGCAGGCCGTGAGGAGGAGGGCGAGGCCCGCCAAAAGCCAAAGCCGCTTGCCGCTCATGCGCTGCCTCCTTTCCGGGACCCCTGGGGTCCCTACTCCCATCCTCCTCAGGGGGGCTTACAAAAACCTTAACGGGGGAGGGGGGGCCACCCCCCCTCTCCCCTGACCCGAAAAAGGCGGCCTCAGGCCCTGGGGTCCAGGATCACCTTCACCGCCTGGCCCGAGGCCAGGAGGCCGAAGGCCTCGCGGTAGCGGCTCAAGGGCAGGCGGTGGGTGATGAGGAGCGTAAGGTCCACCCTCCCCGAGTAGACCAAGGCGGTGCCCTGCATCCAGGTCTGCCAAAGCCTCCGCCCGGCGATGCCGAAGGCGGTGATCCCCCGCATGACGAGCTCCCCGGCGAGGTCAAAGCGGATGGGGTCCGAGGGGATGCCAAGGATCCTCGCCTCCCCCCCAGGGATGAGGGCCATGAGGCCCTGGTGGATGGCGGCCTCGTTTCCGCTGAACTCCAAAAGCACCTCCACCCCGCTTCCCGTCACCCGGCGCACCACCTCCAGGAGGTCCTCCTCCAAGGGGTTCACCAGCCGGTCGGCGTAGGGCTTGGCGAAGGCCAGGCGGTAGGGGTTCGGGTCGGAGACCAGGATGGGCCCGGCCCCGCTCGCCCGGGCCACCATGGCCGCCATGAGGCCGATGGGCCCCGCCCCCGTGATGAGGACGCTCTTCCCCGAGACCCCGCTTCCCGCGTAGACGGTGTGCACGGCGTTGCCGAAGGGCTCGAGGATGGCCGCCACCTCAAAGGGGAGGTCCTTGGGGTTCACCCAGGCGTTTTCCGCCGGCACGAGGGCGTACTCGGCGAAGCCCCCGTCCCGGTCCACGCCGAGGATCTGGGTGTTCAGGCAGACGTGGTAGTTCCCCGTGCGGCAGGCGGGGCAGGCGTGGCAGACGATGTGGCTTTCCAGGCTCACGTGGTCCCCCACCTGGGGGCGCTTCACCCCGGGGCCCACGGCCTCCACCACCCCGCTGAACTCGTGCCCGGTGACGAGGGGGGGCCTGATCCTCCCCCGGGCCCAGGCGTCCCACTTCCAGATGTGGAGGTCGGTGCCGCAGATGCTCGCCGCCTCCACCCGCACCAGGACCTCCCCGGGGCCCGGCTCGGGCGCGGGGCGGTCCACCAGGGTTAGGCCCTCCTCGGGGGCCAGCTTGGCCAAGGCGCGCATACCGGGGCCATACTACCACCGGTAGGCCGCGCCCACGCTGAAGCGGGTGTCGTCCCCCGTCTCCAGGGTGAGGGTCAGGGAAAGGGCGTCCGTGAGGTCGTAGCCCAGGCCGAAGGCCAGGCGGGAAAGGAGCCCCTGCCCGAAGGAGGAGGAGAGGGTGAAGGTGATCCCGTCCGCCCGGTACTCGGCGGAAAAGGTCTGCTCCCCCCGCAGGTCCACCTGGTACCCCAGAAAGAGCTCCGGGGTCAGGTACTTGCCCACGGAAAAGCGGGTCTCCTCCAGGCTCCCCCCCTGGATGGCGGGCACCTCCACCTGGAACCGGTCCAGCCCCAATGCCCGGGAGAGCTCCCGCTCCAACTGGCCCAGCACCAGGTTCTCCAGGGCCGCCCCCAGGGCCGCCTGGGGCAGGGTTTCCGCAAGGCGGCCCACGTCCGGGGTCCCCAGGGTGAGGAGGGCGTAGATCTCGGGCTCCGCGAGGGAAGGCTCGGAGGTGAAGCGGGGCTCGAGGCGCACCTTGACCCGGCCCCCTTCCCGGAGGAACTCCCCCTTGGCCTCCAGGAACACCTTGTAGCCCCGGGTTTCCGCCTGGGCCCTTAGGGCGAACTCCGGAAGGATGCCCCGGTCCGGCTGGAAACGGAGGAGGCTAGAGGCGGGGTCCAGGACGAAGAGGCTTTCCCAGAGCCGGAAGTTTCCCCAGAGGGCCTGGACCTCCCCGGTGAGGAAGGGGTCCTGGTACGTCCCGCCCAGGTAGACCTCTCCCTTCAGCTCCCCCTGGGCCAGGCTCTCCTGGACCAGGACGCCCCTTTCCGCATAGAGGCGCACGTCGTCAAAGAAGAGGGGCAAGGAGGCCTGGCCCCCTCCCACCGCCACCCCCTCCTGGAGCTGGCGCTGGCCCCCCTCGGGCAGGGCCAGGCGGGCCCTTACCACCTCGGCGTTCCCCGTGAGGTGGTAGGCGCCCCTCTCCTCGTAGAGGAAGAAGCTCTTCACGTCCAGAAGGCCCTCTTGTAGGTAGTACCGGGGGTAGTACAGGGGAAGGCGGCCGTACCCGGCGAGGCGCAAGGGGAAGAGGGTGCCCTGGGCCTCGGCCTCCCCCAGGCGGACCTCTACCCCGTAGCCGGGGTAGCGGAAGACCACCTGGGCGGGGGTGTCCTCCTTGAGCCCGGGGAGGGAGACCGCGCCTTGGGCGGTGACGCGGAAGTCGGCAAGGCTTCCCGTGAGGCCGAGCCGCGCCCGGCCCGGGAAGGGGGCGTTCAAGAGGAGTTCCCCTTCCGCCTCGGCCCCCCCGTTCAGGGCCAGAAGCCCCTTCGGCAGGTAGCCCGCCACAGGCCCTAAGCGGAAGCGGAAGTCCTGGAAGGCGAGCCGGAAACCGTCCCGCTTCAGCTCGGCCAGGAGGGTTCCCGAAGCCTCGGGCCGGTAGGGCTTGAGGGCGGGCACCACCTGGAGCACGGGGGTGAAGACCGTGTCCCGCAACGCCAGCCGCAGGTCGCTCCCCTCCGGGCTCCAGTACCCCTCGCCCTCCCAGGTGCCCTTGCCCGAGAGGCGCAGGTAGTCCACGTAAAGCCGCCTCCCCTGGTAACGGAGGGCGGCCCGGCCCTTAAGCTCGTCCCCCCCTCCCTGGAAGACCAGGCTCTCCCCCACCAGCACCCCCTCCCCCGAAAGGGGCTCGGATAGGGGAAGGCGGAGGCGAACCTCCCCCGTCCAGTAGGCCTCCCCCTCCAGCGGCCCCGCCACCGCCTGAAGGAAGAAGTGCAGGGGGAAGGCCCGGGGGGAGGCCCTTAGGTCCAGCCGCCCCGCCTCGAGGCCCAGCCGGAAGGGGGTTTCCCCAAGCCTCCCCTCCCCCCGCACAAGCCCCGGCCCCAAGGCCCCCTGGAAGCGGAGGGGCAGGGAGGCCCCCCCCGCCTCCACCCGGCCCTGCACCTGGCCCTGGGCCTCCAGCCCCCGAAGGGCCAGCCTCCCGGAAACCCTTCCCTTGAGGTAAGGGGCGTAGCGGCCCAGGAAGTCCTCCAGAGCGGCCTCCTCCAGGGAAAGCTCCCCCTCCAAGGGGAGAAGCCGTCCCTGGACCTGGATCCGCCCCACGCCCCCCACCAGGGTCCCCTCCACCCCGTAGCCTTCCCCCCCTATCCGGCCCTGGAAGCGGCTTTCCAGGGGGGGAAGGGGAAGGTCCAGGCGCAGGTCCCCCCCCGCCGGGTACCGGAGAAGCCCGAAGAGGTAAGGCCCCTCCGCCCGCAAGGTGGCCTCCAGGAGCCTTCCCTCCAAGGCCAGGGTCTGGGGGCCCGCCCGGTAGCGGAGGCGGTAGGCGCCCCCAAGCTCCACCTCGCCCTCCAGACCCCCCGCCCCCGCCGCCCACCAGGGGTAGGCGGGATGCTCCCCCCAAAGGCCCACCCGGTCCCCTTTCCCCTCCAGGACCAGGGTGAGGCCGAAAACGCCGAGGGAAAGCCTCCCTTCCACCCTTCCCCCGGCGTAGCGCAAGGCCCCTTCCCCTTCCGGGCTGGAGAGGGAAAAGGCCAGGGCCTCGAGGTCTAGACCGCCCTCCAGGGGAAGCCCAAGACCCGGAAGGCGGTAGGCGAAGCGAAGGCTCTTCCCCTCCCCTCGGGCCTCCACCCCCCCCGGGAGCAGGCGGGAAAGGAGCCGGGCCGCACCACCGGCCTCCCGCGCCGCCAGGTCCAGCCAAAGCCCTCCCACGGTAAGCCGGGGCCAGAGGAGGCCTACCTCCTCTCCCAGGACCTCCCCCCTAAGCTCCGGGACCCCCTGGCCAAAGAGGGCCACCCACCCCTCCCGGAAGGAGAGCCTCCCCGCCCAGGCCTCCCGCCAGCCCACCTCCCCCTCCAGGTCCCCCTGGAAGGCCAGGCGCAGGCCTTCCCTTCCCCAGGTCCCCGTGGCCCTGGCCTCCCGCCCAAAGGCGGAAAGGGCCCCCTCCAGGGCCACCTCCGCCCAAGGCCCCTGGGCCTTCCCCGTGAAGGCCAAAGGCCCGTAGCGGAAGCCCGAGAGGACCAGGGAAACCCCTTGCGGCCCCACCTCCCCCCTCACCCCCTCCCCCTCCAGGGCCACCCGGAAGCCGGGAAGCCCCGTAAGGCGAAGCCCCACCTCCCCCAGGCGGTACCTCCCGGAAAGCCAGGCCCCGGGGTAGACCCCCTCGGCGAAAAGCTCCCCCAGGCCCCGGGGCAAGGGGCCCCCGTAACGGTAGGCCAGGCGGAGGGGAAAGAGGTCCAGCCTCCCGGTCAGGGGCAGGCCCTCCCCCTCTAGGTCCAGGCCCGGGCCCCGCCCCCGAAGGCGGAGGCCCCCGTAAGGGGTAGCCACCCCGCCCTCCCCTTCCACCTCCCCCAGGTAGCCCTCCCGGGCGGTGTAGCGGTAGCTCCCGCTAAAGGCCGCCTCCCCGTAGGCGAGGCCTCCCCAAAGCTCCGCCCTAAGCCCCGGGCAGGGCCCAAGGGGCGGGGGCAGGCAGAAGCGCCCCTCCACCCTCCCCCTCCAGGCCCCTTCCCCCTCAAGGCCCAAGCCGCCCTGCCCCAGGTCCACCCTTCCCCTAAGCCCTCCCCCTGGCAAGGGGTAGCGGAGGGCCAGGGCGCCGGAAAGCTCCCCCCGGTAGCGGGCCTCCCCCTGGAGGTGGGGGCCGAGGAAGGTGAGGGCAAGCCCCTCCCCGTAGCGGAGGGCCAAGGCCTCCCCCAGGACCTCCCCGGAAAGCTCCGCCCTGAGGGGCCAAAGCCGCACCTCCCCGGCCATCCTCCCCTCCTTGCCCTCCAAGGCCACCCGGAGGGGTCCGTCCCAGGGGCCTTCCCCCTGGGCCTCGAGGCGGGCGGGCAGGCCGAAGGGCGTGAGGTCGCGGTGCAACCTCAGGGCAAGGTGCCCCCCTTTGAGGGCGAGGCGAAACCCCTCGGCCTCCCCCATCGCCTCCAAGGCCCTGAGGTCCCAGGCCCCTTGCGGGCGGTAGGCGAAGCGGAAGGGGAGCCTGTCCCCCTGTCCCACCAGGGCCCCCTCCCCTTCCGCCTCCACCTGGGGGAGGCTTCCCGAGAAGCGGGCCACGGCCTCGAGGCGGGCCTGGCCCAGGACGTGGGCGTACCGGGCCTCCCCCAAGAGGCGTAAGCCCTCCAGGGTAGCCCCCGCCTCCAGCCTCCCCGGCAGGCCTTGGCCCTCGAGGCGAAGCCTCAGGGGCCCCTTCCCTTCCGCCAAGAGGGCCAGGCCTCTTCCCTTGGCCTCCAGGGTGCCCCGGTACCCCTCGGGCCCGTAGGCCAGGTTGGCCGCCACCTTAAGGCCCAGGGCCTCCCCCACCCCCTTGGCCCAAAGGCGCAAGCCCCCCTCGTAGAGGGCGCCCAAGGCCAGGGGCGCCTCCCAGCGGGCCTCCACCCGGCCCCCCTCGCCCTTAAGCCAGAAGGGGCCCTCCTGCTTCAGGTACCGGAGGGTCGTGAGCCGGCCCTCCAGGAGGTAGCGGCTCCCCTGCCAGGAAAGCCGGGCCTGGCCCTGGGCGTAGCCCGAGGCGTGGCGTACCTCCCCTTCCCCCTTGAGGGCGGGCAGGTCCACCCGGAGGGCGACAAGGGTTTCCCCCAAGGACGCCCCGGCGTAGCGGGCGCGAAGGTCCAAGGCCTCCAGGGGCCCCGAAAGGGTCACCTCGAGGCCCCGGTAGGCGAACCGCCCCGCCGCCTCTCCCTGGGGGAAGCCCGTAAAGCGCAAGGAGCCCTCCCCCTGTAGCCCCCCCAGGCCCCGGACCTCCCCCGTCCTCCAGTTCCAGGCGAGGCCCACATCCCTTCCCGGCAGGAAAACCTCCAGAACCGGCCCCCGGTAGGTGGCCTCCAGGGCCTCTTGGCCGTAGCGCAGGAAAGCCCTTCCCTCCCCCTCGCCCCGCAAGGAAACCCGGGCCTCCACCCTGCCCTCCAGGGGAACCCCCAGGGCCTTGGCCAGGGGGGCCACCTCCCCTAGGCCCAGGGCCACCTCCTCCCCGCGCAAGGCCACCTCGCCCCCCTCGTAGCGGAGGCTTAGGGAAAAGCCCTCCCCGTACCCTCCCCGGAAGGCGAAGGGAAGCCCGGCCCACACCCCCTCCCCTTCCCCCTGGAGGCGGAGCCCCTCCCCTTGGAATCTTCCCGAAATCCTCCCTTCCCTGCCCAGGAAGGCCACGGGCAGGTCCAGGCTTCCCCGGTACCGCCTCCCCTCCCCTTCCAGGGACACCGGCCCTTGGAGGCGGTAGCCCACCCCGCCCCCGGTCCAGACCTCCCCCTGGAAGGGGAGGGGCCTCAGGTAGGGAACCTGGGCCTCTCCCCCGAGCCGGAAGCGCAGCGCCTCCCAGGGCCCGCCCCCCTCCCCCCGGGCCTCCACCGCCACGCCCCCTTGCCGGTAATGGGCGCGGAAGGCCAAAGAGGCCCCCGAAGGGGAAACCTCCCCTTCCCCTTCCAGATAGGGGCCGAGGAGGCGCACCCTGGCCTCAAGAAGCTCTTCCCCCACGAGGAGGGCTTCCCCATAGGGGCTTTCCAGCCGAAGCCTTCCCCCCTTCGTCCCCCAGGTGCCCCAGGCCTTTAGGGGAAGGCCCAAGGGAGAGAGGTCGTACCCCTCCGCCCCGAGGAGCAGGGCCAGCCCTTCCCCGTAGCCGCCCAGGACCCGAAGCCCCGGGGCCTGGCCCAGGAGGCGCCCTTTCAGGCCTTCCCCGGCCAGGTCCAGGCGGAAGGCCGCCCGGGGCCAGACCGCCTCTCCCCCGTAGCGGAGGCTCCGGAGGTCCGCCCTTCCCTGGAAGCGCCAGGGCCCAAGAAAGGGCACCTCCCCCTCCCCGGCGAGGGCCAAGCTCCCCCAGGGCCCCCTGCCCTCCAGGGCCCCGTACCGGGTCTCCAGGCGGAGGGTACCCCCCTTTAGGTCCCCCTCCCCCCAAAGCCTCCCCTCCTCCCCCCGGTAGCGGAAGGGAAGGGCCAGGCGGAAGGTCCCCTGGGGAAAGGCCACCCGCCCCACCCCGGGGAGGTCCAGGACCCCTCCCTCCAGGCGGAAGGCCAGGGGAGGAAGGGCGAGCCCCTGGGGAAGGGGCGGGGCCAGCCGGCCCCGCACCCGGACCTCGGGGAAGACCTCCCCTTCCCCCTCCACGGGCCCCGAAAGCCTGAGGAGAAGCCGCCTGCCCTCCCCCAGGAGGAGGCCCCCCAGCCCGTAGGGCCCCCGCACCCAGGCCGAGCCAGAAAAACCCTGGTCAAACACCATGTCCGCCCGCAAGGCCCAAGGCCCCAGGGCCGCTTCCCCCCTAAGGCGCAGGGCCTCCCTATAGGTGAGGGTGAGCCCCTGGCCCCGGAGGAGGAGCCCCTCCCCAAGCTCGTAGCGCCCGGAAAGGGGAAGCTCCCCCAAGGGGGTGTGGAGGCGCCCCTTAAGGTCCGCCCCCAGGCGGCGGAGGCTTCCTTCCAGGTCCAGGTAGCGCCCCGCCAGGCGGAGCCTTCCCGAAAGGGCCCCCTCCCGGTACAGGGCCTCCCCGGAAAGGGCCAGGGTGTCCAGGGCCCGGATGGGAAGCCCCTTAAGCCTCAGGGCCAGGGCCCCTCCCCGGTAACTTCCCTCCCCGTAGGGGCTATACAGGCGAAAACCCGCCCCCTCCTGGCGCAGGGAAAGGGGAAAGGCGGCGTAAGGGGAGGCGTAGCGGAGGTCGGCCTGGAGGCGGCCTCCCCTTAGGCGGCCTCGGCCCTCGAGGCGCCCCACCACCAGGGAAACGGGGCGCAAGGAAAGGCCCAGGTCCTCCCAGGCGCCCTCCAGGGCCAAAGGCCCCAGGGCCCCCCGCACCCGGCCTCCTTCCCCCGCCACCCCCCCCGAGAGGTCCAGGGGTGGGAAAAGGGGAAGGCGGACCCCCGGGCTTCGCACCCCAAGCCACCACCGCCCCCTCTCCCCCCGGAAGGCCACCCTCGCCAGGCCCTCCAGGGGCCTAGGCCAGGCGGCCTGGCCCTCCCCCCGGACCCGGCCCCCCTCCCCGGAAAGCCCGAGGGCGCTCCCCCGGGAGTCCCGGTACCGCAGGCGGTAGCCCCCACCCCTAAGGTCCAAGGACAGGTCGTAGGTGCGGTCCCAAAGCCGGCCCTCGGCCCCGGCCTCCAGAGCGAAGGTCCGGTCAAAGGAAAGCCTTCCCCGGTGGCGGAAGGGCTCCCCCAGAAGCCTCCCCTCCCCCTGGAAGCCCCCCGTGAGCCGGAGGGCCTCCCACCCCTCCCCCCTAAGCCAAAGGGCCCCGTCCCCCTCCACGGGGAGGGAAAGGCCGAAGTGCCGGGCGAGGGCGGGAAGCTGGGGGCGGCCTTCCACCTGGAAGCGGTAACGGGAAGCCTCCAGGTCCACCTGGACCTGGGCCCGGAGGGGCCCCTGGAGGCCCACCCCCGCAAGCCCCGCCACCACCTGGCCTCCCTTTAGGACCACCTCCCCCTGGAGACCGGTGAGGGAAAAGCCCACCACCTCCACCGCCCCTCCCGCCACCTGGGCCTGGCCCTGGAGGCCCGAAGCCCCCACCCGCAAGGCTCCCCGGAGGCGCCCCCCCTTTAGCCCGGGGTAGAAGAAGCTAAGCCCCCGCACCTCCCCCTGGAAGGCCACCTCCCAGGCGGAGAGGTCCCGGGAAAGGGCCTTGGCCTCCCCCTGGAAGCTCCCCCCGGGAAGCCTAGCCAGGAAGCGGTAGGGGTTTTCTCCGAGGAGGGTGAGGCGCAAGGGAGGGAGGAAGAGGCGCTTCCCCTGGGGAAGCTCCACCTCGGTGTCCTGAAGCCTTAAGGAGCGGAAGACCACCCGCAGGGCGGGGGGTGGGCCCGGCCTCTCCGGGATCAAGGCCTCCCAGGTGGGGAAGACCCGCGCCCCCTTAAGGCTTAAGGAGAGGGGGAGCTCCTTCCGGAAAAGGCCCCAAAGGTCGTAGGCCAGGTCCACCTCCTGGGCCTTCAGGGCCAGGCCCTGCCCCTCGAGGTCCACCCCCTTCAGGCGCAGGCCGAAGAGGAGGTGCCCCCGCACCTCCCCCACCCGGCCCTCCCAGCCCAGACGGGGTAGGGCCCATCCCACCACCCCCCGGAGGAAGGGCGGCCAGGCCAGGAGGAGGAAAAGGGCCACGCCCAAAAGCCCGAGGAGAAGACCCCGCCGCATCCTTCCTCAAGCATAGGGAAGGGAGATGAAAACCGCGTGGCAACCCCTCGCGCAAGCCCACCTGGGGTGGTATAAGAGGCCCATGCCGCGCCTGGTGGCCTTGGTCAAGGGAAGGGTGCAAGGGGTGGGGTACCGGGCCTTCGCCCAAAAGAAGGCCTTGGAGCTGGGGCTTTCCGGCTACGCGGAAAACCTCCCCGATGGCCGGGTGGAGGTGGTGGCGGAAGGCCCCAAGGAAGCCCTGGAGGCCTTCCTCCACCACCTGAAGCAAGGCCCCCGCCTGGCCCGGGTGGAGGGGGTGGAGGTCCAGTGGGCCGAGGAAACGGGGCTCAAGGGCTTCTACGTGTACTGAGCCCAGGCCTGGGGCCTCACCCCCGAGGCCAGGAGGGCCTCGGCCAGGGCCTCCTTGAGCGCCTTAAGCCCCGTGCCCTTCACCGCCGAAACCGGAACCCCTCCCAGGCGCTCCTCGAGGAAGTAAAGGTCGTAGGGCGCCGCCCGGTCCGCCTTGTTCAGGGCGAGGACCACGGGGGCCTCCACGCCCAGCTCGGCGAGGAGGTCCCGCACCACCCGGTGCCGCTCCAAAGCCCCCTCTTCCGAGGCGTCTAGGACGTGGAGCAGAAGGTCCGCCTCCCGCACCTCCTCGAGGGTGGCCCGGAAGGCGGTGAGAAGCTCCTCCGGCATGTGGCGGATGAAGCCCACGGTGTCGGTGAAGAGCACCTCCCCTATCCCGGGCAGGAACCCCCTACGGGTGAGGGGCCGCAAGGTGGCGAAGAGCTTGTCCTCCCCCGGCTCCCCGCCCCGGGCCAGGGCCTGGAGGAGGGTGGTCTTGCCGGCGTTGGTGTAGCCCACCACGGCGATGAGGGGCACCCCCCGGCGCTTCCTCTGCCGACGGGCCTCCTCGCGCCTTCGGGCGTACGCCTCCAGCCTGCGGGCGAGGTGGGCGATGCGCTCCTGAAGGCGCCTCCGGCCCACCTCCAGCTTGGTCTCCCCCGGGCCCCGGGTGCCGATCCCGCCCCCTAGGCGGCTCATCTCCTTCCCCTTTCCCACCAGGCGGGGGAGGAGGTACTTGAGTTGGGCTAGCTCCACCTGGGCCTGGGCCTCGGGGGTCTTGGCGTGGAGGGCGAAGATGTCCAGGATGAGCTGGGTCCGGTCCAGAACCTTAAGCCCCGTGGCCCTCTCGATCTCCCGGGCCTGGACCGGGGAAAGCTCCAGGCCGAAGATGAGGGTGGCGGCGTTTTCGTGGTAGGCGAGGCTTTTCAGCTCCTCCAGCTTTCCCAGGCCCACCAGGTACCGGGGGTCCAGGCTCGGCCGGAAGACCAGGACCCGCTTCACCGGCACCCCCCCGGCGGTGCGGGTGAGCTCGGCCAGCTCCTTAAGGGCGGCCTCGGCCTCGGGGCCTTCCCCGGTGTCCACCCCCACCAGGATGGCCCTCTCCCCGCTGCCGTCCAACACCTCCCGCACCCGGGCCTGGCGGGAAAGCTCCTCCTCCAGGGCCTCCACCTCGGCCTTTAGGTCCAGGTCCAGGTACTGGAAGTAAGGCCTGGGAGGGAGGGTGCGCCAGTCCTCCTCCGCCGCCTTGGGAGGCGAAAGGAAGGCCAGGTGCAAGGTGGTGGGCTGGCCCCCTTCCACCTCCAAGGCCGCCAGGCTGTCTAGGCGGTGGAGGAAGAGGACGGAAAGGTCGGGACGGGAAAGCCCACCGGGAGAGAGGTGGGTGTGGAGGAGGCGGAAGCCGGAAAGCCGCCTCTCCGCCCTCGCCCCTTCAGGGATGGGGAGGTCCTTGGCGTCCCCTACCCCCACCCGCACCACCCGGCCCCCCCGGTCCAGGAGGAGGGCGATGGGCCGGTGGATCTCCTGGGATAACCCCGCCAGGGTCTGGGCGAGCTCCGGGGTCAAAACCCGCTCCGGCGGCAGCCGCCTGCGGTAAAGGTTGGAAAGCCTTTTAAGGTCGCTCTTCCTGAGCCCCTCCGTCTTGCCGTAGATCTTCTCCAATGCCCTCTCAGTATACCAAAGAAGCCCTTCTGCCGTAGAGTGGGGGGCGTGCGGGGCCTCGCCTTCCTCGCCCTCTTGCTCCCTTTAGCCTGGGGCCAGGAACCCTACGCCTGGATCGTGGTCCTGGGGGCGGCCCAGTACGGCGGCCACCCCTCCCCGGCCTTGGAGCGGCGGCTTCAGGCCGCCTTGGCCCTTTACCAAAAGGGCCTCGCCTCGGGAATCGCCGTGGCCGGGGGGAAGGCCGCGGGGGACCGGTATAGCGAAGGGGAGGTGGGGTGCCGCTACCTCCGGGAAAGGGGCATCCCCCAGGAAGCCCTCCTCTGCGAAACCCAAAGCCAGTCCACCTACGAGAACCTGCTCTTCCTCAAGCCCTTTCTCCGGGGCCGGGTCCTCCTGGTCACCGACGCTCCCCACCTGCCGCGGGCCCTTTTCCTGGCCCGCGCCTTGGGCCTTTCGGCGGAGGGCTACGGGGTGGGGGGGGAGTACCCCCCGGGCTACTGGCTCAGGGAGGCCCTTTACCGCCTCTGGCTCTACCTGGGCTTCAGGCCCTTCCCCAAGGGACAGAACCCCTTCCCGGCCCAGGCTTGGCATCACTCCTTGGCCAGGCGCTCCAAGGAGTCCAGGTAGCCCTGCAGGAGGGCCTGAAACTGGGAGAGGAAGAGGGCCTTCTCCTGCCTGGCCCGCTCTATCTCCCCCCGGAGGCGCCTAAGCTCCTCGGCGGCCTCCCGCAAGACCTGCTCTTTGGCCGCTAAGGCCTCCTTGCGGATGAGCTCCGCCTCCCGCTCCGCCTGGGCCTTGAGCTCGCGGGCGATCTTCTCTGCGGCCACCACCGCCCGCTTCAGCTCCCCCTCGGCTTCCTTTAGGCGGGCCACCTCCTCCTCCAGGCCCTTAAGGCGCTCCTTCAAGGCCTCGTTCTCCCCGATGAGGCCCTCCATCACCTCGGCCACCCGGGCCAGGTAGGCCCGCACCGCCTCCTTCCGGTAGCCGCGAAACCCCGTGGGGAACTCCTGGTAGCGGACGTCCAAGGGGGTAAGGTCCATGCGCCCCTCAGTCTACAAAAAGGGCCCGGCCCACACGCACCAGGGTAGCCCCCTCCTCCACCGCCCACTCGTAATCGTCGGACATGCCCATGGAGCGCTCGGGCAGGCCATAGCGGTCGGCAAGCTCCGAAAGCCTGCGGAAAAGGGGGCGAACCACCGCCTCGGGGCCGATGGGGGGCACGGTCATGAGGCCCAGGACCTCGAGGCGGGGCATCTCCCGTAGGCGGGGGAGGAGCTCGGGAAGGTCCTCCTCCAAGACCCCGTGCTTCTGGGGCTCCCGGCCCAGGTTCACCTCCACCAGGACCTTAAGCCTAGTTCCCGCCTTCACCAAGGCCTCGGCCAAGGGCAAGGAGTCCAGGGAGTGGACGAGGGCGAAGCGGGGGGCGAACTTGGCCTTGTTGCGCTGCAGGTGGCCGACGAGGTGCCACTCCGCCTGGAGTTGCTCCATCTTCTTCAGGGCCTCCTGGACCCGGCTCTCCCCCAAGGGGAAGGCGCCGTAGGCCAGGACCTTCTCCTGGATTTCCTCCACCGAGCGCCCCTTGGTCACCGCCACCAGGCGGACCTCTTCAGGCCTCCGGCCCGCGCGGCGGCAGGCCTTTTCTATACGTTCCAGGACCTGGAGAAGCCCCATCAGAGCTCGGCCAAAATCCCCCGCACGAAGCGGCGGAAAACGGGGCCCGTCCTGGCCGCCACCTCCAGGACCTCCTCCTCGGTGGCGTGGTGCTCCCTTTCCGGCACCGCCATGTCGGTGATGGTGGAAAGCCCCAGGACCCTGGCCCCCAGGTGGCGGAGGGCGATGACCTCGGGCACGGTGGACATGCCGATGGCGTCCGCCCCGAGCTCCCGAAGCATGCGAAGCTCGGCCCGGCTGGCGAAGCTTGGCCCCATGAACCAGGCGTAAACCCCCTCAAAGAGGTGGAGGTCCTGCCTGCGGGCCACCTTGCGGGCGAGCTCTATGAGCCCCGGGTCGTAGGCCTCAAACATCACGGGGAAGCGGGGGCCAAGACGCTCGTCGTTCGGGCCCCTTAGGGGGTTCGCCCCGGCGAAGTTGAGGTAGTCCAGGTGGAGCATGATGCCTCCCGCCCGGAAGCGGGGGTTGAGGCCCCCCGCCGCCGAGGTAAGGAGGAAGGTCCTGGCGCCCAGGAAAAACCCCACCCGCGCCGGGAAGACCACCTCCTCGGCGGAGTAGCCCTCGTAGTAGTGGACCCGGCCCTGGTAGACCAGGACCCGCTTGCCCTCCAGGTGCCCCAGGACGAGCCTCCCCGCGTGCCCCGGGGCGGTGGAGAGGGGGAAGTGGGGGATCTCCCCGTAGGGGATCTCCGCCACCTTCTCCACCTCCTCGGCCAAAGGCCCCAGGCCCGACCCCAGGACCACCGCCACCTCGGGGAGGAAGTCGGTTCTAGACCGGATGGCCGCCACGGCCTCCTGGATCTTCTCGTAAACCCCCATACCCCCGCATTCTACTCTCACCCCCCCTTCACGCCCCTTGGGTAAGCTCTTGGCCATGAAACGCCTTTTGGCCTTTGCCCTTTTGGGTCTTCTGGCCCTGGCCGCCCCCCTGAAGGAAGTGGTCGTGGAAGGGGGCGACCCCGTGCTCCAGGCCCTGGCCCGGGCCGCCCTGCCCTTCGGGGAAGGGGACGAGCCAAAGGACCTCGAGGCCGCCCGCAAGGCCCTTTTGGCCACGGGCTACTTCCGGGAGGTGGAGGTGCGCTTGGAAGGGGAGGTCCTGAGGGTGCGCCTCGTCCCCTACCCTCCCATCGCCGAGGTCAAGGTGGAGGCCAAGGCCTTCCCCCAGGAAGCCCTCCTGCGCTTCCTGGAGGAGAACTTCGCCATCGGCAAGGAGGCCACCTACAACCCCGTGAAGGCCCAGGAGGCCGCCCAGGCCCTGGCCCAGGCCTTCCGGCAAAACGGCTTCCCCTTCACCCCCAAGGTGGAGGTGGAGGCCAAGGAGGTGGGGGGAAGGATGGCCCTCGCCTTCCGGGTGGCGGAGGCCCCCGAGGTGAAGGAGGTCCGCCTCCAGGGGGTAAGCCTCCTCCCCGAAGGGGAGCTTCTAAGGCTTTTAGACCCCCTCAAGGGCCCCTTTGACTTCGCCAAGTACCAGGAGGCTCTAAAGGCCATGGCCAGCCGCTACGAGGAGGCGGGCTACCGCTTTAGCGGCCCCGACCCTCAGGGAAGCGCCCTGGAAGGAGGGGTCCTCACCGTGCGGGTGCGGGAGCTCAAGGTGGCTCGGGTGGAGGGGGAAGGCCTGGACCTGGGGGACTTCCCCTTGAAGCCCGGGGATTACCTGAACTATCCCCGCCTCCTGGAAGGGGTCCAGGCCCTTTCCCGGAGGCTTTCCCGGGTGGTGGACTTCAGCCTCCTCCCCGAAGGGGACCAGGTGGTGGTGCGCCTCTCCCCAGGACCCGAGGGGGGAAGGATCGAGCGGGTGGAGGTGGCCGGGAACACGGCCCTCCCCACGGAAACCCTCCTCGGCCTCCTCCGCCTGAAGCCCGGGGAGGTCTACACCCCCCTCCTGGCCCAGGAGGACGCCCGGCGCATCGCAAGCTTCTACCAGGAGAAGGGCTACGAGGTGGCCGACGTGCGCTACGGCTTCCAAAACGGGGTGTACCGCCTCGAGGTGGTGGAGCTCAAGGTGGCGGGCTACCGCCTGGAGTGGCAGGGGGACCACCGCACCCAGGAGGAGGTGATCCTCAGGGAGCTTCCCAAGCCGGGCTCCCTCTTCAGCGTCCTCGAGCTCCGGAAGGCCATGGCCCGCCTCCTGGCCACGGGGCTTCTGGCCGAGCCGCCCCGGGTCTCCCTGGCCCCCGGGGAGAAGCCGGGGGAGGTGGTGGTGGTCCTGGGCCTCAAGGAGGCCAGGACGGGCCTCTTCCAGCCCGCCCTCGGTTGGAGCTCCCTCGAGGGGTGGTCGGGAAGCGTCTCCTTCAAGGAGACCAACCTCTTTGGCCTCGCCCACCAGGTGATCCTGGACCTGGCCTTCGTCCAAAACGACGCCCGGGACAACCTTTCCCTCTCCCTGGGCTACACCATTCCCTGGCTTTACCTGGATTTCGCCGACCTGAAGGAGGTGCGCACGGGCCTCGCCTTAAGCGCCTTCTCCACCCCCATCGGCAACAACAAGCTCCTCCAGGGCACCACCGACACCGGCTGGGAGTACACGGAGCGCCGCACGGGCTTTGGCCTTAGCTTTTCCCGGCCCTTCTCCAAGGAGCTGGAAAACCTGCGCCTCTCCTTGGGGCTTTCCGCCCGGCGTTCCACCTTCCTCCTGGAGGTCTACGACCCCAACGCCCCTTGCGACCCCAGCGTGACCGATACCACGAGTCCCAAGTACTGCGACGGCACCGGCTACAAGAACCCCTCCCTGGCCCAAAGCCTCCTTCCCACCCCCGGCTGGACGGTCCGCCTGGACACCACCTTGGCCTACCTGGAGGTGGACGACCCCCGCTTCCGCACCCAGGGCTACGAGGCGAGCCTCGCCACCGGCCTCGGCCTCTCCCTGCCCGACACGGGGGGCCGGAGCTTCTTCGTGCCCTTGGTGGCCACGGGCAAGACCTACTTCGGCCTGGACCCGGAGAAACGCCAGGCCCTGGCCTTCCGCCTCTCCGCCGGCACCCTCTTGGGCTTCCCCCCGGAAAGCGAGCGCTTCTACCTCTCCGGGGGCGGGGCCGAGGCCTTCCTCCTCCGGGGCTACGAGGACCGCAAGTACGGGGGGCTCTCCTTCGCCACGGGGAGCCTGGAGTACCGCTACGACTTCCGCCTCTCCCCCCAAGGGGGGACCAACCTCTACGGCGTCCTCTTCGCCGACCTGGGCCTCGCCGACAACACCGGGGGGGTGAAGTGGGGTGCGGGGATCGGCTTCCAGCTGGACCTGGACGTCTTCGGGGCCCTCCTCCCCTCCCTCCGGCTGGACTACGCCTTCAGCCCAGAAAGCCCCGCGGGGAGGCTCCACTTCCGCATCGGGCCCATGTTCTAATACCCCTTTGCGTGAATCCTTCGCCCAAGCCCAAGTACGGAAGCCCTGCGGGCCTTTTTGACCGGGGCCCCCCATGCTGGCTTGCGCCAGCATGGGGTGGTATAAGTACCCCACCGCGGCTTTCGCCGCGGTGGGGGCCCCATGCGGGTCCAAGGGGTGGTATTAGCCCTCCTGCCGGAAGACCCCTGCCTGCCGGAGAAGCCTCCGGGCGGTATCCGTGGGCTGGGCCCCCACGGAAAGCCAGTAGCGGGCCCGCTCCACATCCACCTTGAGCCAGTCCGGGGTGGTCTTGCGGGGATCGTAGTAGCCGATCTTTTCCAGGTAAGCCCCGTCCCGCTTCCTGCGGGCGTCGGTAACCACGATGCGGTAGTGAGGGTTGCGCTTGGAACCGAACCGAGAGAGCCTGATCTTGACCATGCCGTTCCTACCTCCTGAAGATTCCCATGAGTCCCCGGCCCTTTTGCTTTTCCAGGGACTTCACCAGGGCCTTGGCCTCCTCAAACGCCTTGATGAGGCGGTTGAGCTCCTGCACGGTGGTGCCGCTTCCCCGAGCGATGCGCTTGCGCCTCGAGGCGTTGAGGATGCGGGGGTTCTTGCGCTCCTCGGGGGTCATGGAAAGGACTATGGCCTCCATGCGCTTCAGGGCCCGGTCGTCCACCTGAGGCCCCCGGGGCACCCCGGGGAGCATCCCCAGGATCTCGGAGAAGGACCCCAGGCGCTTGAGGTTCTGCATCTGCTTGAGGAAGTCCTCCAGGGTGAGCTCCTTGGCCGCTTTGGGGGCCTCGGCCTCGAGGCCCGCCTCCCGCACCCGCTCCGCCAGGGTGGCCACGTCCCCCATGCCCAGGATGCGGCTCGCCAGGCGGTCGGGGTAGAAGGGCTCCAGGCCCTCGGGCTTCTCGGAGACCCCGGCGAAGTAGATGGGCTTCCCGGTGACGTGCCGGGCGGAGAGGGCCGCCCCGCCCCGGGCGTCGCCGTCCAGCTTGGTGAGGATGAGGCCCGTGACCCCCACCTTCTCGTCAAAGGCCCGGGCCACGGAGAGGGCCTCCTGGCCGGTCATGGCGTCCAGGACCAGGAGGACTTCATCAGGGCGCAGGGCGCCCTTAAGCCGGACGAGCTCCTCCATGAGGGGCTCGTCTATCTGCAGGCGGCCTGCGGTGTCCACCAGGACCAGGTCCCGGACCCCGAGCCTAACCTCCTCCTCCACCCGGCGGCGGATGGACTCGGGGGGCTCCCCGTCCCGCACCTCCAGGACCGGCACCCCGATCCTCTCCCCCAAGCGCCTGAGCTGCTCCCGGGCGGCGGGGCGCTGGGTGTCGGCGGCCACCAGGAGGGGACGGCGCCCCTTGCCCTTGTAGTGGAGGGCGAGCTTGGCGGCGGTGGTGGTCTTGCCGGAGCCCTGAAGCCCCACCAGGAACCAGAGGCTTTGGTCCTTGAGAAGGGGCCTTTGGACCTCGCCCCCCAGGGCCTCCTTCAAGGCCTCGTAGACGGTGGCCAGGATCACCTGGGCGGGGGTCAGGCTCTCCAGGACCTTCTGGCCCAGGGCCCTTTCCCGCACCCTCTCCACAAAGTCCCGGGCCACCTCCAGGTGGACGTCGGCGTCCATGAGGGCCCGGCGGATCTCCCGCAGGGTGGCGCTCAGGTCCTCCTCGGAGATCCGCCCCCGGCCGCGGAGCCGGTCTATGGCCTCTTGCAGTCGCGCCGAAAGCTTTCCGAACATGCCCCTCCTGGCCCTAAGGCCGGGCTTCAGGATAGGGCACGCCCCTTGAGCGTGTCAACCGCAATTTTTCGCACATTTCTAGTGGGCGTGGTTGACGGGAAGGCCCCTTCCCCCTAGGCTAGAAAAGGTATGCGAGAGGCGTTGCCCTCGAGTCCCAGGCCCTGAAGGCCGCCTTCGGGCGGCCTTCGGCGAGAAAGGAGGCCGCCCGTGGAGACCGCTCTTTCCCCCCTGCTCCAAGCCCTGGAAGAAGGCGACACCTTGACCCTAAAACGCCTCCTGGAAGAAGTCCACCCCCAGGACCTCCTCTCCCTCTGGGACGATCTCAAGGGGGAGCACCGCTACGTCCTCCTCACCCTTCTCCCCAAGGAGAAGGCGGCGGAGGTCTTCGCCAACCTTCCCCCCGAGGCCCAGGCGGAGTACCTCAAAACCCTCCCCCCCTGGCGGGTGCAGGAGCTTTTGGAGGAGCTTTCCCTGGACGACCTGGCCGACGCCCTGCAGGCGGTGGAAGAGGAGGACCCCGGGCTTGCCCGAAGGCTCAAGGAGGTCCTGGACCCCAAGACCCGGGCCGAGGTGGAGGAGCTCACCCAGTACGAGGAGGACGAGGCCGGCGGCCTCATGACCCCGGAGTACGTGGCGGTGCGGGAGGGGATGACCGTGGAGGAGGTCCTCCGCTTCCTGCGCCGGGCCGCCCCCGACGCCGAGACCATCTACTACCTCTACGTGGTGGACGAAAAGGGCCGCCTCAAGGGGGTGCTCTCCCTAAGGGACCTCATCGTGGCCGACCCCAGGACCAAGGTGGCGGAGATCCTGAACCCCAGGGTGGTCTACGTGCGCACGGACACGGACCAGGAGGAGGTGGCCCGCCTCATGGCCGACTACGACTTCACGGTGCTGCCGGTGGTGGACGAGGAAGGCCGCCTGGTGGGTATCGTCACCGTGGACGACGTCCTGGACGTGCTGGAGGCCGAGGCCACGGAGGACATCCACAAGCTGGGGGCCGTGGACGTGCCCGACCTGGTCTACAGCCAGGCGAGCCCCGTGGCCCTGTGGCTCGCCCGGGTCAGGTGGCTGGTGATCCTGATCCTCACGGGGATGATCACCAGCTCCATCCTCCAGGGGTTTGAGGGCGTCCTCGAGGCCGTGACCGCCCTGGCCTTCTACGTCCCTGTCCTCTTAGGCACCGGGGGGAACACCGGCAACCAGTCCGCCACCCTCATCATCCGCGCCCTGGCCACCCGGGACCTGGACCTCAAGGACTGGCGGCGGGTCTTCCTCAAGGAGGTGGGGGTGGGCCTCCTCCTCGGCCTCACCCTGGGCCTCCTCCTCCTGGGCAAGGTCTACTGGGACGGGCAATCCCTCCTCCTTCCCGTGGTGGGCGTGTCCTTGGTCCTCATCGTCTTCTTCGCCAACCTGGTGGGGGCCTTGCTCCCCTTCCTCCTGAGGCGGCTCGGCGTGGACCCGGCCTTGGTGTCCAACCCCCTCGTGGCCACCCTCTCGGACGTCACGGGCCTCCTCATCTACCTCTCCGTGGCCCGTCTGCTTCTGGAGGCGGTATGAAACCACCCCATGCTGGCCTCAGCATGGGGCCCCGGTACAAACGATCCCGCAAGGCCTCTACGCCTGGCCTTGGACGAAGGGTTCGCGCCAAAGGGGTATAAGTACCCCACCGCGGCTTTCGCCGCGGCGGGGGCCCCAAAAGCGCCTTCTCCGGACCCTCTTTCGGGTGTCCCATGTTGCGAAACCAAAGTGCGGGCACTTAGCTCAAGGTCCTTCACTTGAAGATAGAGGCCCTGGCCCTCGCCCTCTACAAGATGAGCATGGCGTCCCCTAAGGAATAGAAGCGGTAGCCCTCGGCCACGGCCAGGCGGTAGGCCTTTAGGGTGCGCTCGCGCCCCAAAAAAGCGGCCACCAGCATGAGGAGGGTGGAGCGGGGCAGGTGGAAGTTGGTGAAGAGGGCGTCTATCACCTTAAAGGCGTAGGGGGGGCGGATGAAAAGCCTCGTCTCCCCCTTGCCCGCCACCACCCCCTCCCCTTCCCGGTAGGCGCTCTCCAGGGCCCGGACCACCGTGGTCCCCACGGCGACGACCCGCCGCCCCTCCCCCTTGGCCCGGTTGATGGCCTCCGCCACCTCCTCGGGGATCGCGTAGGGCTCGGGGTGCATCTCGTGCCGCTCGGGGTCCCCCTTCACCGGGCGGAAGGTGCCGGGGCCCACGTGGAGGGTGAGGAAGCGGAGCTCCACCCCCATTTCCCGTAGCTTCTCCAGAAGCTCCGGGGTGAAGTGGAGCCCGGCGGTGGGGGCGGCCACGGACCCCGGGCGCTTGGCGTAGACCGTCTGGTAGCGCTCCATGGGGACCTTGGCCTGGATGTAGGGGGGAAGGGGGACCTCCCCCACCTCCTCCAGGTGGGCCAGGAGGTCGCCGTGGAAGCGAAGGAGGCGCACCCCATCGGGCTCCACCCCCACCACCTCCGCCTCGAGGCCCGGGACCGGGGCCAGGCCCTTGGGGGAGAGGAAGAGGAGCCTCGTGCCGGGAGGTGCCTTCCTCGCCGGGCCCAGGAGGGCTTCCCAAAGCCCTAAGGAGCGCTCCCGCACCAGGAGGACCTCCACGTGGCCCCCCGTGGGCTTCCTCGCCAAAAGCCTTGCCGGGATCACCTTGCTCTCGTTGAAGACCAGGACGTCCCCGGAGCGAAGGAACTCGGGCAGGTCCCGCACCCTCCTGTGCTCCACCCGGAAGGGGCCTTCCCGGTAGACCACCATCATCCGGGCCAGGTCCCGGGGCTCCACCCCTTCCTGGGCGATCCGCTCAGGGGGAAGAAAGTAGTCGTAGGTCTCCAAACCTTCCATGCTATACCCCTTTGGCGTGAATCCTTCGCCCAAGCCCAGGCGCGGAGGCCCTGCGGGGGCCCCCATGCCGGCTTGGGCCAGCATGGGGCATTAGCGCTCGGACGACCGGGGCTCCATGAAGGGGTTAGGGATCTCGGGCAGATGGGTGAAGCGGTCCACGGCATCGATGAGCTTCTGGGCCGTGGTCTCCCGGAAGGCGATGACCTCCACCCGTATGCCCCGCTCCATCAGGACCTCGAGGATCTCCACGAAGTCCCCGTCCCCGCTTCCCAGGACCACCACGTCCAGGTAGGGCATGAGGCGCACCATGTCGGCGGCGATGCCCATGTCCCAGTTCCCCTCGTAGATGGGCTTTCCCCCCTCCCCCAGCTCCTTCACCGTGAGGTACATGCGCCGCACCCGGTAGCCGATGGTGGAAAGCTTGTAGATGAAGGGCCAGGCGGAGGTGTCCCCCTCCTTCTCCACCACGTAGGCGGTGGCCCGCACCAGGCGCCTTCCCCCCACGGCGTAGCGCAGAAGGCTCTCAAAGTTCACGTTCCGCTCGTAGTAGTCCCGGGCGGAGTGGTAGAGGTTCTGGGTGTCCACGAAGACCCCAACCCGCTGGTCCTGGTGGTGGCCGAGGAGTTCCATCGGACCCCATCTTATACCCCTTTGGCGTGAACCCAAGCCCAGGTACGGAAGCCCTGCGGGCCTTTTGGGCCGGGGCCCCCATGCTGGCTTGGGCCAGCATGGGGTGGTATTACCCCGCGTTCCTGAGGCCCGCCGCCACCCCCAGGAGGGAGAGGAGGAGGGCCCGCCTAAGCCCCTCGTCCTCCCTCCCCCCAGGGGCCCGGTAGCGGCGCAGAAGCTCCACCTGCACGATGTTGATGGGGTCCACGTAGGGGTTCCTGAGGCCGATCTGCCGCTCCAGGGTCTTTTGGTTGTGGAGCAAAGGGGCCTGGAAGATGGCCTCGAGGAGGGCCCTCGTGGCCTCGTACTCCCGGGCGATGCGGTGGAAAAGGCCGTGGAGGTTCTCGGGCACCAGAGAGAGGTACAGGCGGGCCACCCCCAGGTCGGCCTTGGCCAGGGCCATGGCGGCGCTCTCCAGGGTGGTGGCGAAGAAGGGCCACCCCCGGTACATCTCCCGCAGAAGGTCCAAGGGAAGGCTTCCCAGGGCGGAAAGCCCGTACCAGCCGGGGAGGAGGAGGCGCACCTGGGTCCAGGCCATGACCCAGGGGATGGCCCTGAGGTCCCGGATGTCCCGCACCCGGCCGTGGCGGTACACGGGGCGGCTGGCGATGGGAAGCTCCCCGAGCTCCCTGATGGGCGTCAGGGCCTCGAAGAAAGGGAAGAACCCCTCCTCCTCCAGGAGGGCCCGGTAGCCCTCCGTGCTCCTCTCCCCGGCCTCCCAGAGGGCCTCCCGCCAAAGGGGTTTGGGCTCCACCCCGTCCCCCAGGGCGGCCTGGGCGAAGTGGAAGAGGAGCTGCTCCAGGTGGCGCACGGCGAGCTCGGGGTGGCCGTAGTGGTCCGCCAAGGCCTCCCCCTGCTCCGTGAGGCGGAGGCGGCAGCCCACGCTTTTGGGCGGGAGGCTGGCGATGGCCCGGCCTGCGGGGCCCCCGCCTCGAGCCGTGGAGGTGCCCCGGCCGTGGAAGAAGAAGACCGGAAGCCCCGCCTCCTCCCCCACCCGGCTCAAGGCCTCCTGGGCCTCGTAGAGGGCCAGGTTGGCCATGAGGAAGCCCGCGTCCTTGTTGGAGTCGGAGTAGCCGATCATCACCTCCACCCCGCCCCGCCCCTGGGCGTGGGCCCGGAAGACGGGGTTCTGCAGGAGGCGGCGGAGCACCCCGGGGGCCCGCCTCAGGTCCTCCAGGGTCTCGAAGAGGGGGACCACGTCCAAGGGGAGGGGCTTCCCCGGTCGGTAAAGCCCCACCTCCCGGGCCAGGAGGAAAACGGCCAGGAGGTCGGCGGGGTGGTGGGTCATGGAGACCACGTGGGCCCCCTTGTCCCGCCAGGCCCGGAAGGCCTCGAGGGCCACCCTCAGGGCCTCCCCCTTTGGCGCCTCCCCCACGGGGAGGAGGGGCCTTGCGGTCTTGAGCTCCTGGGTAAGGAGGCCCTCCTGCTCCTCCGGGGAAAGGGCAAGGAAATCGGGGTGGACCCCGCCCACCCGGAGGAGCTCGGCTACGGCCTCCAAAAGCCTTCCCGACTCCTCCCGAAGGTCCAGGGGAGCGAGCTCCAGGCCGAAGGCGGAAAGGCGGGCCTCCAGGGGACGGAGGAAGCTTTCCACCACCCTCCCAAGGCCCAAAGGCGCAAGCCCCGCCGCCGCCACCCGGAGGGCCCGTTCCACCTCCTCCAGGGTGGCCTCCCCGGCCGCAAGCCTCTGGTAAAGGGCGGCGAAGTAGCGCCGGTAGGGCTCCCCCGGGAAGCGCTCCACCCCCTGGCCGCCCTCTTGCACCTCCCGGGGAACGGGCACCCTGGCCCCGGAGAGGGAAAGGTCCCGCACCAGGCCTTCCAAGGCCTCGAGGAGCTTCCTCTGGGCCACCTCCCGGGCGTAGCGGCCGGCGAAGGCGGTGACCTCGGGGGTGACGAAGGGGTTGCCGTCCCGGTCGCCGCCGATCCAGCTCCTGAAGCGCACGGGGCTTTTCAGGCGGGGCCTTTTCCCGTAGACCCGTTCCAGGGCGGCCTCGAGGCCCGCCACCACCCGGGGCACCGCCTCCCAGAGGGTGGTGGGCAGGTAGTAGAGCCCCCCCTTGATCTCGTCCTCCACGCTGGGCCGGGCCTTGCGCACCTCCTCGGTGGCGTAGAGGAGGGCCACCCGGGCGGCAAGCCTCTCCCTGTCCCCCGCCTCCAGCTCCTTCTGCAGGGCCTCCAGGTGATGCCGCAGGGTGCGGCGCCGGGTCTCCGTGGGGTGGGCGGTGAAGGTGAGGAGGAGTTCCAGGCGGTTCAGGTGGGCCTCGGCCTCCTCCAGGGAAAGCCCCCGCTCCTTGAGCGCCTTGGCCAAGGCCAGGAAGCCCTCGGGCCTCGGGGCCTCCAGGGTCTCGGCCTGGGCCCTTAGGCGGTTCACCCGCACCCGGTGGCGCTCCTCCGCCAGGTTCACCAGGTGGAAGTAGTGGGTGAAGGCCCGCACCAAGGCCTCGGCCTCCTCGGTGGAAAGCCCCCGCACCCGGGCCAGAAGCGCCTCCCCCGCCGCCTCATCCCCCTGGCGGCGGGCCTTGGCCAGAAGGCGCACCTCCTCCACCAGGGCGAAGAACCGCTCCCCCGAAAGGGTGCGGATGGCCTCCCCCAGGAGGCGGCCCAGGAGGTCCACCTCGGCGCGGAGGAGATGAAAGGGCTCCTTCACGGCTCTTCCCACACGTAAGGGCTTATGGAAAGGGGCCTTCCCCCCTCAAAGACGAGCTCCGTGGCGTGGAAGCGCGCCCTTCCCTGGGCAGCGCGGAAGGGCTGGGGGCGGCCCGTGAGGAAGCGGGCCAGGAAGGTCTCCACCTCCCCCCCGATGATGGAGCGGTAGGTCCCGGTCATGCCCACGTCGGTCTGGTACAGGGTCCCCTTGGGCAGGGGGGCGGCGTCCAGGGTGGGGACGTGGGTGTGGGTGCCGAGGACCGCCGAGACCCGCCCGTCCAGGTAGTGGGCCAGGGCCATCTTCTCGCTGGTGGCCTCGGCGTGGACCTCCACCACCACGTAGTCCGCCCGCTCCCCGGCGAGGAGGGTGTCCAGGGCGCGGAAGGGATCGTCCAGGGGGTCCATGAAGACCCGGCCCATCACCTGGGTGAAAAGCAGGCTTTCCCCGGCGGCCTCGAGGCGCCAGTACCCCTTTCCCGGGGTGCCCGGGGGGTAGTTGAGGGGCCGCACGATGGGCTCCTTTTCCAAAAGCTCGTAGACCTCCTTGTGGTCCCAGGCGTGGTTGCCCAGGGAAACGAGGTCCACCCCCGCTTCCCGGAGGAGGCGGTAGCTCCTCCGGTCTAAGCCCTTGCCCTTGGCGGCGTTTTCCCCGTTGGCGATGACCAGGTCGTAGCGGTGGCGGATGTCCGGGAGGTGGAGGCTCACCGCCCGGAGGCCAGGCTCGGCCATCACGTCCCCGATGAAGAGAAGCCGCATGGGGGCATTATATGCCCCCACCCGCCAAGCCCCTTGCGGCTTTTAACCCACCTTGATGTAGGCGTACCCCCTGGCTTGGAGTTCCCCCAAAGCCCCCACCCCCGAGGGGACCCACTTGAGGAAGTCCTCGGAGCGGAGCTTGTCCTTGGGAATATTGTTGCGGGCGAAGGTGATCTCGCAAAGGTAGTACTCCACCCCCATCTGGGCCAGCTGGCGCACCCGGGCGAAGAGGGCCTCCCGGTCGTACTGGGCCTGGGCCCAAGGGGTGCCCTCCAGGTCTTTCAGGAAGAACTGAACCCCCGCCCCGTGGGCCACCACCACGATCTTGATCTTGAAGGGGTCGTTGTCGTAGACGGAGAGGTGGTTGCCGATGTTGGTGAGCATTTGGCCGAAGCGGCCCGGGTCCCCGAAGTCCAGGTGGTAGACCACGGCGATGGGGGTCTCCTTCTTAAACTCCTTATACTCCACCCGCTCGTTGGCCTGGGCCCTGAGAAACGAACCCGCCCCCAAGGCCGCACCCAGTTTGAGCAAAAGCCTCCTGTCCATGTTCTCCTCCCGGGCTTAGGAGGGAGGATATAGGGCTCAGCCCAACCCTGTCAAGGGTTTACGCCACCCCTGGAGGGCCGCCTCAGGCCTGCCGCTTCTGCAGGAGGTAAAACACCCCATACCCTATGGCGGCGATGAGGAGAACGGGAATGGCGTACTTGAGGAGGGTGGCCACGAGCCCGGAAAGGCCGAGGAGAACCCGGCCCAAGAAGGTGAAGACCCAGCCCCCCACCCAAAGGAGGAGGAGCACCCCCACCACCACCAAAAGACCAAGCACCACCCATTCCAAGGCGTCCCTCAGCGTGCGCTCCATGGCTTAAGCATACACTAGAGAAGGTGGAACGTTACCGCCTCGAGGAGGGCATCGTGGTGGGCCGCAAGGCCCTTCCCCAAGGGGACCTCCTCCTCCGCTTCCTCACCCCCAGGGGGAGCCTCGAGGCCCTCGCCAGGAAGGGGCAGAGGCCCACGGGGCGGACGGGCCGGCTTTCCCTCTTCCACCACGTGCGCTTCCAGCTCTACGCCAAAGGCGAGGGCCTGCCCACCTTGACCCAGGCGGAGCTGGTGGGCCGCCTCCACGGCCTGGAGGAGCCCCGCCGCTTCCTCCTGGCTTCCTTCCTCGCCGAGCTGGCCTACCGCCTGGCCTCTCCCGAGGCCGCCCCCCGGATCTACCCGGTCTTCGTCTCCGGCCTCCGGGGCATCGCCAAGCACGAGAACCCCCTCCTCCCCCTGGTCTGGGCGGGCTGGCGGGTGATGAAGGCGGGGGGGGTGGCCCCCAACCTCCTGGGGCCGGGCCTCTTCCTCTCCGGGGGCCGCCTGGGGGAGAAGGGGGTTTACCTGGGGGAAAAGGGGGTGGAGGCCCTGCGGGCCGTCCTCCACCTCCCCGGAGGGGAAGCCCTGCCCTACCTGGAAGAGGCCCCTCTGGAAAGGCTTTTGCAGGCCTTGAAAGCCCACGCCCAGGAGGCCCTGGGGCCCCTCCTCTCGGCGGAGGCTATAGGGGCTTGATCTCCAGGATGGTGTAGACCTGGGCCCCCTTCTTGCCCCTGATCTCCACCACGTCCCCCACCTTCTTGCCCAAAAGGGCCTGGCCCAAGGGGGACTCGTCGGAGATCTTCCCGCTGAAGATGTCGGCCTCGTGGCTCCCCACGATGGCCAAGGAAAGCCGTTCCCCCGATTCCGTCTCCAGCTCCACCTGGCAGCCTAGGGCCACCTGGTCGTAGGAGCCGTTGCCCTCCACCACCACCGCCCGGGCCAGGAGGTCCTCCAGCTGGGCGATGCGGGCCTCGTTCTGCCACATGGCCCGCCGGGCCTCGTCGTATCCGGCGTTCTCCCGGAGGTCGCCCTCCTCCAGGGCTTGCTCAAAGTCGGCGGAGATCTCCTGCCGCTTGGTGGTCTTGAGGTGGTGAAGCTCCTCCTGAAGGCGCCGGTAGCCTTCCGGGGTCAAGTAGACGGGCTTTTTCATGCCTCCCTCCTGCGTAAAAGGGGACACCAGCCCAAAGGCCTTGGGCTGGCGGTACCGCTATTCAGTATAGCAGGCGGGGAGGAAGCGTTTTATGAGAGGAAGCAGCTCCTCAGGGGGCCTTCCCACGGGCAGGAGGCCCACCCCGCTCCCTGCGAGGAGGAGGTGGCCCCAAAGCTCCCCCGGCCGGAAAAAGCCCCGCTCCACCCGGAAGCCCAGGGCCTGGGCGGCCTCCGCCACCCTCTCCCGGGTAAGGCCCTCCAACCCCCCCTCCAAAAGGTACAGGGTGCCCTCCCGGAAGAGGAGGGGGCTGGTGCGGCTCCCGTCCACCACGTGGCCGAAGGCGTCCAGAAGCAACCCCTCAAAGGCCCCTTCCCTTTTCGCCTCCGCCATGGCCAGGCGGTAGGGGAGGTAGTTCCCGGTCTTGTAGCGGGCGAGGTCGGGGTGGACGCGGAAGGGGGTGAACCTCACCCGCACCCCCTCCCGGTAGAGGGAAGGGGGCAAGGGAGTGTAGGGCCTGGCCTCGGCGAGCCGCACCCCCTCCCCCACGGTGAGGCGGAGGCGGAGGCAGGGGGCCTCGGGAAAGGCCCGGAGGAGGGCCTCGAGGTCCTCGAGGAAGGCCTCGTCCCCCGGGTAAGGGAGCCCCAGGGCCAGGGCGTGGCGGCGGAGGCGGTGGAGGTGGGCCTCGAGCCAAAGGGGTTCCCCCCTTTCCACCCGGAGGGTGGTGAAGACGCTCACCCCGTGGTAAAGCAAGCTCTCGGGAAGGGGTTCGGCGAAGGGAAGCCCGTTATGCAAGACCCGCTTCATGCCACCTCCAAAAAGTTGGCCAGAAGGCGCATCCCCCAAGGGGAAAGGAGGCTTTCCGGGTGGAACTGCACCCCAAAGGCCTTCTTCCCGTCCCAAAGGGCCATGGGCACACCCCCTTCCGTCCAAGCGAGGAGGCGCGCCCCTGAGGGCAGCCGCCTCAGGGCCAGGGAGTGGTAGCGGGCGAAGGGGGCCGGGCTGGGAATCCCCGCGAAGAGGGCCTCCCCGGTGTGGAAGATGGCGTGCCCCTCCCCGTGAACGGGGTCCTCCCGGTAAAGCTCCGCCCCCAACACCACCCCCAAAGCCTGGTGGCCCAGGCAGACCCCGAGGAGGGGAAGCCCCTCCCCAAGGGCCCTTTCCGTCCACTCCAACACCCGCCCGGCGGTGAAGGGGTCCTTGGGCCCGGGCCCCACCACCAGGTGGGTAAAGCCGGAAAACCCGGGGGCCTCCTCCTGGTCCACCACCACGACCTCAGCCCCCAAGGTCCGGAGGTAGTCCACCAGGTTGTGGCTGAAGGAGTCCCGGTTTTCCAGGAAGAGGACCCGGGCCCGCCTGTACAGGGGAGGAGGGGGCGGGTTCCAGGAGGCCCGCCTTCTCGGGGGCTCGGGGGGCCTTCCCGGCCTTCCCCTCTCCAGGGCGAGGAGGAGGCTTTCCGCCTTGTGGAGGGTTTCCTCGTACTCCCGCTCGGGGTGCGAGGCGATCACCACCCCCGCTCCGGCGGAGAAGAGCACCTCCTCCCCCACCTTCTGGAAGGAACGGATGAGGATGTTGAAGTCCGCCCCCCTCCCCGAGACGTAGCCCAGGCTTCCCGTGTAGGCCCCCCGGGGAACGGGCTCGAGGTCCCGGATGGCCTCCATGGCGGTGCCCTTGGGCGCCCCGGTGATGGTCCCCCCGGGGAAGAGGGCGGGGAAAACCCTCCCCAGAGGGGCTTCAGCGTAGGCCTCCACCTCGGAAACCAGGTGCATCACGTGGGCGTAGCGTTCCACCGTGTAAAGCTCCCGCACCCGCACGCTGCCGGGCCTGGCCACCCGGGCCAGGTCGTTGCGCACCAGGTCCACCAGCATGGCGTGCTCGGCCCGCTCCTTGGGGGAGGAGAGGAGCTCTGCCTCCAGGAGGCGGTCCTCCTCCGGGGTCCTCCCCCGGGGCCTGGTGCCGGCGATGGGCCGGGCCAGAAGCCTCTTCCCCACCCTTTGGAAGAGGCGCTCGGGGCTCCCCGAGACCACCGCCCACCCCTCCCCCTCCAGGAGCCCCATGAAGGGAGAAGGGTTCTGGAGGCGGATCCGGGCGTAGAGGGCCAGGGGATCCACCGCCCCCAGGAGGCGGAAGCGGTGGGAGAGGTTCACCTGGTAGACCACCCCGGCGCGGATCCTCTCCTGGACCTCCCGCACCCCCTCCAGGAAGGCCTCCCGGGGGAAGTCGGAAACCAGGGGGTGAGGGGGCAAGGGAGGAAGGGGATAGGGCCTGGGCCGCAAAGGGAAGGAGGGCCTTTCCACGAGCCTCCCCGAGAGGAGGGCGAAGCCCTCGGGGTAGTAGTAAAAGGCCGCCTCGGGGAGGCCGGGAAGGGGCTTGCGGGTGGGAAGGCCCAGGTGGCGGGCGAACTCGTAGGCGAAAAACCCGATCCAGGCGGGAAAGAACCCTCTGCCCAGGCCCTTTTCCAGGTAGGAGAAGACCTCCAAGGCCTCCCCCACCTGCCGCCCGTCCAGGTAGAGCCGCCCCTCCAGGACCTCGAGGCGGTGCCTGGGCCTGAGGCCCAGAAGGGAAAGCTGGGAGAAGGGCGTCCTCGGCCCCAAGGACTCCAGGAGGGCGGGTTTTAGCCCCAGGGCCCGGGCCGCATGGTAAAGGCCAAGCACGTTAGCAGTATAGGGCTGAGCTCCACCTTTAGGTTCGGACATCTGCCCCCTGCCCGGGGGAAACGGGGGTAGGGAACAACCTTTGCAGCCAGGCTTCCAGGGCGCGGCGCAGGATGTCTACCCACTCCTCTGGGGAAAAGCGCACCGGCTGCCTCAAGAGGACAAAGAGCCCGGAGTAAGCCCCCCACTTCCGCCTCCCCTTTGAGCCCCCCCTTTCAGGCGCCCCCGCGCCTCCTCCCCCACCATCAACCCTACCCCGTAAGCCAAGGCCACCAGGGCCAGGGTCTTCTCCATGGCCTCCCATCCCTTGCTCATCACCCCACCCAACCCCAGGTGCCCCTTCAGGTCCCTAAACCCCTCCTCAATCTTCATCCGCTCCTCGTAGACCCGCAAAAGCTCCTCCGGGGGAAGGTTCCCCATCACCCAAAGGGGCTCCCTCATCCCCTCCCGCCACACCCCCACCAGGTTCACCTCCACCTCACCCCGGTACCACACCCCCTCGTACCTCACCTCCCGACCCCGGTCCACCCAGGGAATAAGCCGCTCCCCACGCCACAAAAGCCTGGGCCTCGTCCCCAGGTTCAACCGCACCGCGTACCTCACCCCCCACCGCTCCAGGGCCTCCAGCCACCCCCCGAAGGAAAACTCCCGGTCAAACACCCACACCGTCCCCTCCTCCACGTACTCCACCACCTCCTCCACCAGTCCCTCCCAGGTCCGGTTCCTCCCCTCCCCCTTCCCCTCCCAGTAGCTCCCCACGTACACCGGCACCGCCCGGCCCCCGTAAGGCTGGGCAAAGACCACCGCCCAAAAACCCAGGGTCTTGCCATCGGAAAGCCGTCCCACGTAGGGGGTGCGCCTGGCCTGGGGACGGGGGACCTCCGTGGGGTCCACCAGGAGAAAGGGCGTCTTGGGGTCCAGAAGCCGCAGGAGGTAGCGCTTGGGCTCCAAGAGGGGCAAGAGGCGGTCTATCGCCTTGTAGTTGGCCTCCTCCTTGGCCTCCTCCCGGTAAGCCCTGGCCCAGTCGCTCTTCCGAGCCGAGCCCGAGGCCAGGATGGACCACAGCAAACGGGCCACCTTGTCTTCCCACCGCCAAAGCCACGGGTCCAGCAAAGGGCTCACAAAGGGCCTCAAAGCCTCTGGCTCAAAGGGTAACCTCCTCATGCCTACATGATGTCCGAACCAAAAGGGGGAGGCCAGGTATAGGGGCCTTGACCGGAAAGGGCGCTTCCCCTTAGGCTAAGGGCCAATGCGGCGGAGCGTCCTACTACGCCTAAGCCGGGCAGGCCCGGTTTAGGGAAAGGCTTTGCCGCCTGCCCCCGGGCCCCAAACCCCGGGGGGTTTTGCATAGGGAGGGAGAGAATGGGAAAAACGCTCTACGAGAAGGTCTGGGAAGCCCACGAGGTGAGGAAGCTCCGAAACGGCCAGAGCCAGCTCTTCATAGACCTCCACCTCCTCCACGAGGTCACGAGCCCCCAGGCCTTCGGGATGCTTCGGGACCTGGGCCTTCGGGTACGCTACCCCCACCGCACCTTCGCCACCGTGGACCACATCGTCCCCACCCACGACCGCACCGAGCCCTTCCAGGACCCCCTGGCCCAGAGCATGCTGGAGGCCCTCAGGGCGAACACAAGGGAGCACGGCATCACCTTCTTTGACCTGGGGAGCGGGGACCAGGGCATCGTCCACGTCATCGGGCCCCAGCTCGGCCTCACCCAGCCCGGGATAACCATCGCCTGCGGGGACTCCCACACCTCCACCCACGGGGCCTTCGGGGCCGTGGCCTTCGGCATCGGCACCAGCCAGGTGCGGGACGTCCTCGCCACCCAGACCCTGGCCGCCCAGAAGCTCAAGGTGCGGCGGATCAACGTGGAGGGGAGGCTTGCCCCCGGGGTCTACGCCAAGGACGTGATCCTCCACATCATCCGCCACCTGGGGGTGAAGGGGGGCCTGGGCTACGCCTACGAGTACGGGGGAAGCGCCGTGGAGGCCATGGACATGGAAAGCCGCATGACCCTCTGCAACATGTCCATTGAGGGCGGGGCCCGGGTGGGCTACGTGAACCCCGACGAGACCACCTTCCAGTACCTCGAGGGCCGCCCCTACGTCCCCAAGGGGCCCGAGTGGGAGGAGGCCAAGAGACGGTGGCTCGCCCTCCGCTCCGACCCCGACGCCCCCTACGACGACGTGGTCACCTTCCGCGCCGAGGAGATCGCCCCCACGGTCACCTGGGGCATCACCCCGGGGCAGGCCATCCCCATTGACGGCAGGATTCCCCTCCTGGAGGAGCTTCCCGAGGAGGAGCGCCCCGTGGCCGAGGAGGCCTTGGCCTACATGGGCTTTAGGCCTGGCCAGCCCATCAAGGGGGTGCCCGTGCAGGTGGCCTTCATCGGAAGCTGCACCAACGCCAGGCTTTCCGACCTCAGGGAGGTGGCCCGCCACCTTAAGGGGCACAAGGTGAAGAAGGGGGTGCGGGCCCTGGTGGTGCCGGGCTCGGAGTGGGTGGCGAGGAAGGCCGAGGAAGAGGGGATCGCCGAGGTCTTCCGCGAGGCGGGGTTTGCGTGGCGGATGCCCGGCTGCTCCATGTGCCTGGCCATGAACCCGGACCGCCTGGAAGGGGACGAGCTCGCCGCCTCGAGCTCCAACCGGAACTACAAGGGACGCATGGGAAGCCCCAGGGGCCGCACCGTCCTCATGAGCCCCCTCATGGTGGCGGCGGCGGCCGTGGCCGGGGAGATCGCCGACGCCCGGGAAGTCTTCGGGATCGGGAGGTAAGCCATGCTGGAGAAGTTCACCGTGATCCGGGGAAGGGCCGTGCCCCTTAGGGGCGAGGACATCGACACCGACCGCATCATCCCCGCCCGCTTCATGAAGGCCCTCACCTTCGAGGGCCTGGGGCAGTACCTCTTCTACGACGAGCGCTTTGACGAAAAGGGGAACCCCAAGCCCCACCCCTTAAACGACCCCCGCTACCGGGGGGCCACGATCCTCTTGGTGGAGTCGGGCTTCGGCTCCGGCTCTAGCCGCGAGCACGCGCCCCAGGCCATCAAGCGGGCAGGCTTCCGGGCCATCATCGGGGAGAGCTTCGCCGAGATCTTCTTCGGCAACGCCACCGCCATCGGCCTCCCCTGCGTGAGCCTGGCCCCTGAGGACCTGGCGGTCCTCTTCCAGGCCGTGGAGGAGAACCCGGAAGTGGAGGTGGAGATAGACCTGGTGCAGAAGGAGGTGCGCTTCGGGGACCGGGTAGCCCCCCTCTTCCTCCGGGAAGAGGCCCGGGAGGCCCTGGTGGAGGGGCTTTGGGACCCCATCGGGGAACTTCTGGAGGCCGGAGAGCTTCTGGACGCCTTTGACCAGAAGCTCCCCTACCCCAGGAGGGCGGAATGAAGGTGGCGGTGCTTCCCGGGGACGGGATCGGCCCCGAGGTCACCGAGGCCGCCCTGAGGGTCCTGAGGGCCCTGGACGAGGCCGAGGGCCTGGGCCTCGCCTACGAGGTCTTCCCCTTCGGGGGAGAGGCCATAGACCGGTTCGGGGAGCCCTTCCCCGAGCCCACGCAAAAGGGCGTGGAGGAGGCGGAGGCAGTGCTTCTGGGAAGCGTGGGGGGGCCCAAGTGGGACGCCCTTCCCCGGAGGATCCGCCCGGAGACGGGGCTTTTGGCCCTAAGGAAAAGCCAGGACCTCTTCGCCAACCTCCGCCCGGCCAAGGTCTTCCCCGGGCTGGAAAGGCTTTCCCCCCTGAAGGAGGAGATCGCCCGGGGGGTGGACGTCCTCATCGTCCGGGAGCTCACCGGGGGGATCTACTTCGGCGAGCCCCGGGGGATGTCGGAGGCCGAGGCCTGGAACACGGAGCGCTACAGCAAGCCCGAGGTGGAGCGGGTGGCCAAGGTGGCCTTCGAGGCGGCGAGGAAGCGCAGGAAGCGCGTGGTGAGCGTGGACAAGGCGAACGTGCTGGAGGTGGGGGAGTTCTGGCGCAAGACCGTGGAAGAGGTGGGGCGGGGCTACCCCGACGTCGCCCTGGAGCACCAGTACGTGGACGCCATGGCCATGCACCTGGTCAAGAACCCGGCCCGCTTTGACGTGGTGGTCACGGGGAACCTCTTCGGGGACATCCTCTCGGACCTGGCGAGCGTCCTCCCGGGGTCCTTGGGCCTCCTCCCCTCCGCCTCCTTGGGAAGGGGCACCCCGGTCTTTGAGCCCGTGCACGGCTCCGCCCCCGACATCGCCGGCAAAGGCCTCGCCAACCCCACGGCGGCCATCCTCTCCGCCGCCTTGATGCTGGAACACGCCTTCGGCCTGGTGGAGCTCGCCCGCAAGGTGGAAGATGCCGTGGCCAAGGCCCTCCTGGAGACCCCGCCCCCGGACCTCGGGGGAAGCGCGGGCACGGAGGCCTTCACGGCCACGGTCCTCCGCCACCTGGCCTAAGATGGGGGTATGATCCGGCACCGCTTCAGCGCCGAGGACTTCCACCGCATGGCCGAGGCGGGCATCCTGGGGGAGGACGACCGGGTGGAGCTCATCCGGGGGGAGGTGGTGGAGCTGAGCCCCATTGGAAAGCGGCATGCCTACGTCCTGAACACCCTCGTGGACCTCTTGAGCGCCCTACGGGATCAAAGCGTGCTCTCGGTGCAAAACCCCCTGGTGCTTTTCCCGGACACCGAGGTCTATCCGGACCTCGCCCTCCTTAAGCCCCCGAGGACCCGGTACCGCGACCGCCTACCTGAGGCCAAGGACGCCCTCTTGGTGGTGGAGGTGGCCGAGACCAGCCTGGACCACGACCTCAAGGTGAAGCTCCCCCTCTACGCCCAAGCGGGGATACCCGAGGTCTGGGTGGTGGACCTGGTGCGGGAGAAGGTGCGCATCTTCCGCCATCCCGAGGGAGAGGGTTACCGGGAGGCGGAGGCCCTCGAGGACGGGGAGCTTTCGGTCCTCTCGCTGAAGGTGCCGGTCAAGGAGGTCCTGCCGTGACCCGCCACAAGGTTTCCCTGGAAGAGTTCCACCGCATGGTGGAGGCCGGGGTCTTCCCGGAGGACCTAAGGCTGGAGCTCGTGGAAGGAGACCTGGTAGAGATGAGCCCCATCGGAAAACGCCACGCCGCCAAGGTGGCCAAGCTCACCGCCCTCTTCGGCCCCCTTGTGCCCCAAAAGGCCATCCTCTTCGTGCAAAGCCCCCTGGTGGTGGGGGAGTCGGAGCTTTACCCCGACCTCGCCCTCCTTAAGCCCCGGCCCGACTTTTACGAGGAGGAGCTGCCCCAGGGACGGGACGCCCTCTTGGTGGTGGAGGTGGCTGACACCTCCCTGCGCTACGACCTCCAGGTGAAGCTCCCCCTCTACGCCCAAGCCGGGGTCCCCGAAGTCTGGGTGGTGGACCTCGAGGGGAGGAGGGTCCTGGTCCACCGGAAGCCCGAGGGGGAGGCCTACCAAGAGGTGGAGGCCCTGGGCCCTGGGGCCGGGCTCGCCTTCCAGGGCGTGGCGATCCCCACGGAGGAGCTTCTATGAGAAAGACCCTGATCCTCACCGGGGCGAGCCGGGGCATCGGGAAGGCCCTGGCTTTGGCCCTCGCCAAGGAGGGCTTTGACCTGGTGCTCAACGCCCGCTCGGAAGGCCCCTTGCGGGCGGTGGCCGAGGAGGTCCAGGCCCTGGGAGCGAGGGTGGCCTACGTGGCGGGAAGCGCGGGGAAAGCGGAGGTGGCCCACGCCTTGGTGGAGCGGGCCGAGGCCTTGGGGAACTTCCAGGGCTACATCCACAACGCCGGGGTCCTCCACCCGGGGCCCCTCCTCTTTGAGCTGGCGGAGGAGCTTTTCCTGGAGGTCCTCGAGGCCAACCTCCTCGCCGGCTACCAGCTCGCCCGCTTCGCCTACCCCGTCCTCAGGCGCCAAGGGGAGGGCCTCGCGGTGTACCTGGGCTCGGGGGCGGCGGAGAGCAACCTGCCGGGCATCGGGGCCTACGCCGTGACCAAGGCGGCGGAGGAGCACCTGGCCAGGCAGCTCGCCGCCGAGGCCCCGGAGGTCACCTGCTTCGTCTTCCGCCCCGGGGTGGTGGAGACGGAGATGCAGCGCCAGGCCCGGGAGGCCCAGGGGAGCGCCGCGGGCGTGCTCCACCGGGTCTTTAGGGGTTACAAGGAAGAGGGGCGTCTCCTCACGCCGGAGGAGGCCGCCAAGGCCCTGGTGCGGCTTCTCCCCAAGGCCAGGGCCTTCCACGGAAGGATCGCCACCTGGAGGGACGCATGAGGTCAGACCGGATCAAGAAGGGACTGCAGCAGGCCCCCGCCCGCAGCATGCTCCGGGCGGTGGGGGTGGGGGACGAGGACTTCGGAAGGCCATTCGTGGGGGTGGTGAACACCTTCACCGACGGCATGCCCTGCAACTTCCACCTGCGAAGCCTCGCCCTCCACCTCAAGGCCGGGCTCAAGGAGGCGGGGCTTGTCCCCTTTGAGTTCGGGGCCCCCGCCATCTCCGACGGCATCAGCATGGGCACCCCCGGCATGCGGGCAAGCCTGGTAAGCCGCGAGGTCATCGCCGACAGCGTGGAGCTCATCGCCCAGGGCTACCTCTACGACGGCATGGTGGCCCTCTCCGCCTGCGACAAGACCATCCCCGGGGGGGCCATGGGGGTGATCCGCAGCGGCGTCCCCGGCATGGTCCTCTACGGGGGAACCATCGCCCCGGGAGAGTGGCGGGGCCGGAAGCTCACCATCGTGGAGGTCTTTGAGGCGGTGGGGCAAAGGGCCGCCGGGAAGATCGGCGAGGAAGAGCTTTTGGAGATTGAGCGCCGGGCCATCCCCGGCCCCGGGGCCTGCGGCGGCCAGTACACCGCCAACACCATGGCCATGGCCCTCGAGGCCTTGGGCCTCTCCCCCGTGGGCTACAACGCCATCCCCGCCGTCCACCCCGAAAAGGAGCGGGCCACCAAGGAGGCGGGGCGGATCCTCGCCTGGGCCATAGAGCGCGACTGGAAGCCCAAGGACTTCCTCACCCGGAAGGGCTTCCTCAACGCCATCGCCGCCGTGGCCGCCACGGGGGGGAGCACCAACGCCGTCCTTCACCTCCTCGCCCTGGCCAAGGAGGCGGGGGTGGAGCTCAGCCTGGACGACTTTGACCGGATCTCCCGCAAGACCCCGGTGATCGCCGACCTCAGGCCCTGGGGCACCTACACCGCCTGGGAGCTGTATGAAGCCGGGGGGACGGCCCTCGTCTTCAAGCGGCTTTTGGAGGCGGGGCTTTTATACGGGGAGGAAAAGACCCTCACGGGCCGCACCCTGGCGGAGGAGGTGGAAAGGGCCTACCGGGAAAAGGAGGGGCAGAGGGTGGTCTTCCCCGTGGGGAAGGCCCTAAAACCCCACGGGGGCCTCGTGGTGCTCAAGGGGAACCTCGCCCCTCAAGGCGCCGTCCTCAAGCTCGCGGGGACGGAGCGCACCTATTTTGAGGGCCCGGCCCGGGTCTTTGACTCCGAGGAGGCGGCCATGGAGAAGGTCCTGAAGGGGGAGATCCGGCCCGGGGACGTGGTGGTCATCCGCTACGTGGGGCCCAAGGGGGCGCCGGGGATGCCCGAGATGCTCTCGGTGACCAGCGCCATCGTGGGGGAGGGGCTTGGGCCCGAGGTGGCCCTCCTCACCGACGGCCGCTTCTCCGGGGGCACCCGCGGCCTCATGATCGGCCACATCGCCCCCGAGGCCTTCGTGGGCGGGCCCATCGCCCTTTTGGAAGAGGGCGACCGCATCCGGATTGACGTGGAAGGCCGCCTCCTGGAGGTCCTCCTTCCCGAGGAGGAGCTGGAAAGGCGGAAGGCCCGCTGGCAACCCCGCCCCCCCGCCTTCACCCACGGCCTCTTCGCCCGCTACGCCGCCCTGGTGCGCCAGGCGGACGAGGGGGCCGTATTGGAAGACCCCCTCTAGGGCCTTGGGATCCGGTCCGGGGCCAGGTTCTGGCCCCGCTCCTTCTTGATGTCCTCGGGCCTGAAGGGCTCCCCCTTAGCCTTGAGGAGGGCCATGAGGTGGTTGAGGAGGGCGGCCAGCTCCTCGTCCTTAAGCTGGGCGAAGCCAGGCATCAGGCCCGCCTCCCCCTTTTTCCCGTAGAGGACCACCAGGACCAGGTAGCGCCGCCCCTCGAGGGTGGCGAAGAGGGGAAGGGCCCCCTGGAGGCCGGGGTAGGGTTTCACCCCTTGGGCCCTGTCCCCGTGGCACTGGGCGCAGGTCCTGGCCCAAAGCCCCTCCACCCCTTGGGCGAAGGCCGGAAGCCCCAAGAGGAGGAAGAGGAGGGCCCGCTTCATGGCTCCAGTATAGACCCCTTATGCCCGGGGCCTCTTTAGCGGGCCTTCACCTCGGTCCAGACCCGGTCGTAAAGGGCGATGTCCGGCCCCAGGTCCTTGAGGTACTCCAGCTTGGCGCGCACCTCCTCTGGTGGAAAGACGGTGGGGTCCTGGCGCATCTCCTCGGGCAGGAGGGGGATGGCCTGGGCCACGGGGGTGGCGTAGCGGGTGTACGCCGCCAGGGTAGCGGCGTTTTCCGGCTCCAAGAGAAAGTCAATGAAGCGGTAGGCCAGCTCCTGGGCCGGGCCCCGCTTCAGCACCACCATGGCGTCCGTCCAAAGCGTTCCCCCCTCCTTGGCCAGGGCGTAGCGGAGGCGTTCGTCCTCCCCCCGGGCCTGAAGGACGTCCCCTGAGTAGGCGAGGCTTAGGGCGGCGTCCCCCGCCAGGATGCGGTTCAGGGCCTCCACCCCCCCGGCGAAGCCCACGGAGCGCCCCTTGGCGGCGAGGAGGAGTTCCTTGGCCTTCTCCAGGGCAAGGGGGTCGGTGGTGTTCACCGAGTAGCCCAGGTACCTAAGGGCCGCCCCGATGGTCTCCCGCATCTCGTCCAGGAGGAGAAAAGGGCCCACCTGGCGGCCCGGGTCAAAGAAGGCGGCATAGGAGTCCACCGTGCCCTTCACCAGGTCCTCCCGGTAGGCGATCCCCGTGGTGCCCCAGAGGTAGGGCACGGAATGCTGCAGGCCGGGGTCGTAGGGTGGGTCCAGGAAGAAGGGGTCCAGGTGGGCGAGGTTCTTCAGCCTCCCCTTGTCCAAGGGGGCGAGGAGCCCGTCCCGGGCCATCTGCAGGACGTAGTAGTCCGGGGCCACCACCAGGGAGAACTCCCGGTCCGCCCCCGCCTTGAGCTTGGCCAGCATGGCCTCGGGGGACTCAAAGGTGTCCAGGACCACCTTGGCCCCCGTCTCCCGCTCAAACTTCCGGACAAGCTCCTCGGGGATGTAGTCGGCCCAGTTGAGGAAGTAAAGGGTGCCCGCGCCCGAAGGGGCCTTAGGGCGAAAGAGAAGCCACCCCAGGAGCGCCAGGGCTACCGCCAGGAGCAAGGCTCCGATCCGCCTCATACCCTCCTCCGGCTGAGAGCATACCCTAAAGCCAGGAAAAAGGCGCTAAGCCCCACGATGAGGGTGGAGAGGGCGTGGACCTTGGGGCTTACCCCCAGCTTCACGCTGGAGTAGATGTAAAGGGGCAAGGTGGTGGCCCCGGGCCCCGCGGTGAAGAAGGTGACCACGAAGTCGTCCAGGGAAAGGGTGAGGGCGAGGAGCGCCCCCGCCGCCACCCCCGGCCAGGCCAGGGGGAGGGTCACATACCAAAAGGTCTGGAAGCCCCTCGCCCCCAGGTCCCGGGCGGCCTCCTCCAGGGCGGGGTCCAAAAGGAGGAGCCGGGAGCGCACCACCAGGGTCACGAAGGCCACCTGGAAGGTGATGTGCCCGAGGACCACCGTGAGGAGGGAAAGCCTTGGAAAGCCCCAAAGCTCCCGGGAGAAGGCGAAGAGGAGGAGGAGGGAAACCCCCATGACCACGTCGGGCACCACCACGGGGACGTAGAGGAGGTAGCGCAAAAAGCCCTTCCCGAGGAAGCGGTAGCGCACCAGGCCCAAGGCGAGGAGGGTCCCGAGGACCGTGGAGACCAGGGTGGAGACCGAGGCCACAAGAAGGGTGTTGGCGAAGTACTCCAAAACCCTGGGGTCCTGGAAGAGGCCCTGGTACCACTTCAGGGTGAAGCCGGTGAAGCGAACCCCCCTGCGGCTCTCGTTGAAGGAGAGGGCCACGATGACCAGGATGGGGAGGTAAAGGAAGGCATAGACCAACAGGGCGTGGAGGGAGAGAAGCCGCCTCATACCAGATCCTCAAGCCCCCTTTCCCCCTGGAGGCGGGCGTAGAGGTAGAGGCTTAGGAGGACGAAGGCCATGAGGAAGACGCTCAAGGCCGCCCCGAAGGCCCAGTCCCGGGTAACGCCGAACTGCTGCTGGATGAGGTTGCCGATGAGGACCACCCGCCCCGCCCCCAGAAGGTCGGCCACCACGAAGGTGCCCATGGCCGGGATGAAGACCAGGACGCTTCCCGCAAAGAGCCCCGGGTAGGTCTGGGGAAGCACGGCGTGGAGGAAGGCCCTAACGGGCCTTGCCCCAAGGTCGTAGGCCGCTTCCAAAAGCTGCCAGTCCACCCGTTCCACGCTGGCGTAGACCGGAAGCACGAAAAAGGGCAGGAAGGTGTAGACCGTGGCCAGGAGCACGGCGAAGAAGGAGGGGTAAAGGGTGAAGGGGCCAAGGCCGAAGGCCTGCAGAAGGGCGTTCGCCACCCCTTCCCGCTGCAGGAGGACCAGCCAGGCGTAGACCCGGATGAGGAAGTTGGTGAAGAAGGGAAGGAGGAGGAAAAGGAGAAGGAGGTCCCGCCGGGGGTGGCGGGCGAGGTAAAAGGCCAGGGGGTAGCCCAGAAGGGCGGAGAAGAGGGTGGCCAGGGCCCCTATCCCGAGGCTCTGGGCGAAGGCCTCGAGGTAAGGGGGCTCCAAAAGCCTCAGGTAGTTCCTAAGGGTCAAGGGCCCCTGAAGCTCCCCGTAGGGCCCCCGGCTCATCAAGGAGGCCAGGAGGACCAGGAGGGTGGGGAGGAGGACAAAGAGAAAGAGCCAAAGCCCCCCCGGGCCTACGGTGACCAGCACCCGGAAGAACCGCTGCCACGGGGTAGCCGCCTCATTCATGGAGCACCACCAGGTTCTCTGGGGGAAGGTAGCACAAAACCTCCTCCCCGTAGGTAAACTCCTCGGCCCCCGGCTCCTGGAGGTCCTGGTTCAAGGTGTAGGCCAGAAGCCGCATCCCCCCTGCCCGCAGGTAGTACTGGTTCTCGGCCCCCGTGTAGACGATCTCTTCCACCACCGCCCGCACCAGGTTCTCCCGGGCGGGAAGGCCGTTTCCCACGGGGTAGAGGCGGATTTTCTCCGGGCGGATCCCCAAAAGGGCCTCCCCCTCCAAAGGGGACCGGAGGCGCAAGGGCCCCAAGGGAGTTTCCGCTCCCAAGGGGTGGGGCCTTGCGGGAAGGAAGTTGAAGCGGCCCAGGAACTCGGCCACGAAGCGGTTTTTGGGGCGCTCGTAGACCTCATCGGGAAGGCCCACCTGCACGATGCGCCCGGAGCGCATCACGGCGATGCGGTCCGACATGACCAAGGCCTCCTCCTGGTCGTGGGTGACGAAGATGAAGGTGGTGCCAAGCCGCCTCTGGATCTGCATGAGCTCCACCCGAAGCTCCTGGCGGAGCCTGGCGTCCAAGGCGGAGAGGGGCTCGTCCAGGAGGAGCACCTCCGGCTCCAGCACCAGGGCCCGGGCCAGGGCCACCCGCTGCTTCTGCCCCCCGGAAAGCTCCCGGGGATAGCGCTTCTCCAGGCCGAGGAGGTCCACCAGCTCCAAAGCCCAGGCCACCTTCTCCCGGACGGCCTCCGGGGGAAGGCCCTTCATGCGGAGCCCGAAGGCGATGTTGGCCTCTACGGTCATGTGGGGGAAGAGGGCGTAGTTCTGGAAGACGGTGTTCACGGGGCGCCCATAGGGGGGCACCCCGGCCATGTCCCGCCCCCCGATCTCTATGCGGCCCGCGTCCGGGGTTTCAAAGCCGGCGAGGAGCCTTAAGAGGGTGGTCTTGCCGCAACCCGAGGGCCCGAGGAGGCTGAAGAACTCGCCCCTATGGACCTCGAGGTCCACCCCCTCCAAGGCCACCACCCCCCCGTAGGCCTTCCGCACCCCAAGGAGGCGCACCAAGACGTCCCTGGCCACGGGGCCCAGTTTATATAACCCTGGGCCTCTAGGGAACGGCCCGGTCCCGGTGGACCAGAAGCACCAGGCCCAGGGAGAAGAGGGTGGCCACCAGGCTGGATCCCCCATAGGAAAAGAGGGGCAGGGTCAGGCCGGTCACGGGCATCACCCCCAGGGCCACCCCCTGGTTCACCACCACCTGGAAGCCCAGCATCCCCCCCACCCCGGCGAGGAAGAGGCGGTCGGCCAGGCGGGGACACTCCAGGGCCAGGGCGAAGAGGCGCAGGAGAAGGAGGGCGTAAAGGCCGAGGAGGGCCACCACCCCCACGAAACCCCACTCCTCCGCCCAGACGGCGAAGACGAAATCCGTGTGGCGGAAGGGCACGAAGCCCAGCTGGGTCTGGGTGCCCTGGCCGTACCCTTTGCCCAAGAGTCCCCCCGAGCCGATGGCGATGGTGGACTGGATCACCTGAAACCCCTGGCCCAAGGGGTCCCGGTAGGGGTCCAAGACGATGAGCACCCGCTCCCGCTGGTAGGGCTTGAGGCTCGGCCAGACCACGGTGGGCACCAGTAGGGCCAGGGCCAAGGCGCCCACCAAGAGGTGCCTTCCGGGCAGGCCGCGGACCCAAAGGACCGCGAAGGCCCCAAAGAGGACCACCAGGGAGCCTCCCAGGTCGGGCTGGAGCAGGAGAAGGGCCACCACGGGCAGGGTGAGGAGGCCGGGAAGGAAGTAGTCCCAAACCCGGCGGACGGGGCGGTTCTCCAGAAGGCGGGCCAGGGCCAGGACCAGCCCCAGTTTGGCCACCTCCAGGGGCTGGAACTGCAGGGGCCCCACCACGAACCAGGCCCTGGCCCCGTTGATCTCCCGGCCCACCAGGAGGACCAGGACCAAAAGGGCCAGGGAAAGGGCGTAGAGGGGGTAGGCCAGGGCGAAGACCGTGCGGCGGGAAAGGAACTGGACCCCCACCCCTAGGGCCAGCCCCAGGAGAAAGGCCGCCACCTGTCGGGGAAGGAGACCGGGGTCGGGGGCGGCGCTTCGCAGGTTATAGAGGCCCAAGAGGGTGAGGACCAGGGCCAGGAGGGCCAGGCCCCAGTCGTAGGCCAGGAGGTTGGGCCGCCTTAGGGTCACCTGGGGCGCCTCACTTGAGGGGGATGTCGGCCATCAAGACCATCTTCTCCCCCCGTTCCTCCAAGGCCACGGAAAGGCCCTCCTCCTGGGCGGGGAAGTAGCGGCGCAGGACCTCCAGGAGGTCCTTCTTGAGGTTTTCCACTAGACCCGGGGAAAGCCTAGCCCGGTCGTAGGCCAGAACGAGCTTCAAGCGCTCCTTGGCCTTTTCCTTGCTCTTCTTGCGCCACCACATCAGCGACCTCCGAAGAGCCTCTTCAACACCCCCAGGAGGCCCTGGGCGTCCTCGAGGGCGCGGAAGGGCACCTCCTCCCCCAGGAGGCGCCGGGCGGTGTCCATGAAGGCCTGGGCGGCGGGGCCGTTGCCTCTAAGGACCAAGGGCTCCCCTTGGTTGGTGGAGATGAGGACCTGCTCGTCCTCGGGGATGATGCCGATGGGCTTCAGGCCCAAAATCTCCACCACGTCCTCCACGGAGAGCATGTCCCCCCGGGCCACCATCCTGGGCCGCAGGCGGTTGATGACCAGGTAGTTCTCCCGGATCTCCCGGGCCTCCAGAAGGCCGATGATGCGGTCGGCGTCCCGGACGCTAGACACCTCGGGGTTCACCACCACCAAGGCCCCTTCCGCCGGGGTGGCCGCCGTCTGGAAGCCCTTCTCGATCCCGGCCGGGGAGTCTATGAGCACCCGGTCAAACCCCTCCTCGGCGAGGAGGTGCCGGACGAGGTTGCGGAAGCGCTCGGGGTCCAGGGCCTCCTTGTCCTTGGTCTGGGAGGCGGGAAGGAGGTAGAGGTTTTCCACCCGCTTGTCCCGGATGAGGGCCTGCCGGGGCTTGGCCCTTCCCTCCAAGACGTCGATGAGGTCAAAGACCACCCGCCCCTCGAGGCCCATCACCACGTCCAGGTTGCGGAGGCCCACGTCCACGTCTATCACCGCCACCTTCTCCCCCAGCTTGGCCAGGGCCGCCCCCAGGTTGGCGGTGGTGGTGGTCTTGCCCACCCCCCCTTTGCCCGAAGTCACCACGATGGCGCGCGCTTTCACCGCTTTACCTCCTGTGCGTCCAATATCGCCTCCAAATCCCGAAAAAAATCCAAGACCCGCTTCCCCTTCGCCGTCAAGGTGTATTCTACCCGAGGCGGCACCTCCGGGAAAGCCCGCCGCTCCACGAAGCCCAGGGCGTGGAACTCCCGAAGCCTCTCCGCCAGGGTGCGGGGGGAGAGGAGCAAAACGGCCTGGAGGTCGGAAAAGCGGGAAGGCCCCCGGCCCAGGGCGAAGAGGACCTCCGGGGCCCCCCTGCGGGCCATGACCTTGAGCACCTTCCGGGCGTTTTTGGAGAGGGCCATGGGCCAATGCTATCAAAAGGGCTAGAAAGAGGGGAAGCGGGAAGGATTGCCCCGGGGAGCGGGGCGGTCTATTCTGTAGGGCGTGAAGGGGGAGCCCAAGCCCGACTGGAAGGACTTCCTGGCCCTGGTCCTGGCGGCCTACAGCCTCCTCCTCCCTCCCCTCTTCCTCCTCCTGGGGGTCCTCTTCGCCTTTATCCTGCTCCTCCGGTTTTTCCTGTAAAACTAAGGCATGGAAGGCCTCTTTGAGTCCCTGCCGGAGGGCTACCAGGAGAAGCTGGGCCGCCCGGGGGAGTACCCCTTCACCCGGGGCATCTACCCCCGGATGTACCTGGAAAGGCCTTGGACCATGCGCCAGTACGCGGGCTTCTCCACCGCCGAGGAGTCCAACGCCCGCTACCGCTACCTCCTCTCCCAGGGCCAGACGGGCCTCAGCGTGGCCTTTGACCTCCCCACCCAGCTCGGCCTGGACCCCGACCACCCCATGGGCGTGGGGGAGGTGGGGCGGGTGGGGGTGTCCATCGCCACCCTGGAGGACATGCAGAAGCTCTTTGACGGCATCCCCCTGGACCGGGTCTCCACCAGCATGACCATCAACGCCCCGGCCATGATGCTCCTGGCCCTCTACCTCCTGGTGGCCGAGGCGCAGGGGGTCTCCTGGGACAAGGTCTCGGGCACGGTGCAAAACGACATCCTCAAGGAGTACTTCGCCCGGGGGACCTACATCTACCCCCCGGGGCCCTCCATGCGCCTCGTGACCGACATCTTTGAGTTCTGCGCCGCGCACGTCCCCCGGTGGAACACCATCAGCATCTCCGGCTACCACATCCGCGAGGCCGGGTCCACCGCCGCCCAGGAGATCGCCTTCACCCTGGCGGACGCCAAGGCCTACGTGCGGGCCGCCCTGGAGCGGGGCCTCGAGGTGGACCGCTTCGCCCCAAGGCTTTCCTTCTTCTTCGCCGCCCACGGGGACATCTTTGAGGAGGCCGCCAAGTTCCGGGCGGCAAGGCGCCTTTGGGCCCGGATCATGCGGGAGGAGTTCGGGGCCAAGGACCCGAGAAGCTGGATGCTCCGCTTCCACACCCAGACCGGGGGCTCCACCCTCACGGCGCAGGAGCCCCTGAACAACGTGGTGCGCACCGCCTACCAGGCCCTGGCGGCGGTGCTCGGGGGCACGCAGAGCCTCCACACCAACGCCTACGACGAGGCCCTGGGCCTGCCCACGGAGAAGAGCGCCCTCCTGGCCCTCCGCACCCAGCAGATCCTGGCCTACGAGAGCGGGGTCACCCGGGCCATAGACCCCTTGGGGGGGAGCTTCTACGTGGAGCACCTCACGGACAAGCTGGAACAGGAGGCGGAAAGAATCCTGCGGGAGATCGACGCCCTGGGAGGGGCGGTGGCGGCCGTGGAAGCGGGCTACTTCCAGAGGGCCCTCGAGGAGTCCGCCTGGCAGTTCCAAAAGGAGGTGGAGGAGGGCAAGAGGGTGATCGTGGGGGTGAACCGCTTCTTTGACCCCCATAGCCCCCTCAACGAGCCCGTCCCCGTGCAGCGGATTGACCCCGAGCTCCACGAGAGGCGCAAGCGGGAGCTCGCCGAGTTCAAGGCCAGGCGGGACGGGGAAAGCGTACGGGTGGGCCTGGAACGGCTAAGGGAGGCGGCCAGGGGCCAGGAGAACCTCTTCCCCCACGTGCTGGAGGCCTTCCGGCGCCGGGCCACCCTGGGGGAGGTCTGCGGGGTTCTTAGGGAGGAGTGGGGCGAGTACCAGCCCCCCCGCTAGGAGAAGCCCATGGAAGGCGAAGCCGAGCTCTGGGGCTTTTTGGAGAGGCACCTGAGGAGCATCTACGAGGGCGACTGGGCCACGTACGAGGCCACCACCCACGAGGAGCTTTCCCTCTACGAGTGGTTCGTGACCCCCCACCGCTTGGACGGCCTCCCCTTCCACCGCTTCATGGTGGAGAAGAACTGGGCCACGGGGGGAAGGCCTTACCGCCTGGACCTCCTGGAAAAGCGCCTTCAGCGCTACGGGGACGTGGCCATCTTCAGCTACACCCTCCTCCTCACCGTGGAGGAGGAGGGGGGCCTCAGGCACCGGGCGGTGAACGAGAGCCGGGTAGCGGTGCGCTTCCCCGAGGGGTGGAAGGTGGTGCACGTGCACAAGAGCCCGGCGGGGTAAGGCCACCCCGCCGGGGCCTTCGTGGGGCCTAAGAGCCCTGCTTCAGCCGCTCCACCACGGAGCGGTCCTCGAGGGTGGAGGTATCCCCCTTGATCTCCTGCTCCCCGGCGGCGATCTGCCGGAGGAGGCGGCGCATGATCTTGCCCGAGCGGGTCTTGGGCAAGGCGTCGGTGAAGCGCACCTCGTCGGGACGGGCGATGGGACCGATGACCTTGGCCACGTGGGCCTTGAGCTCGCCCCTTAGGGCCTCGGAGGGAGCGTACCCCTCCTTCAGGGTCACGAAGGCCACGATGGCCTCCCCCTTCACGGGATCGGGCCTGCCCACCACCGCCGCCTCGGCCACGGCGGGGTGGGCCACCAGGGCGGACTCGATCTCCATGGTGCCCAGGCGGTGCCCGGCCACGTTCAGCACGTCGTCCACCCGGCCCTGGATGAGGTAGTAGCCGTCCTTGTCCCGACGGGCCCCGTCCCCGGTGAAGTAGACCCCGGGGTGCTGGCTGAAGTACTGCTTCAGGAAGCGCTCGGGGTCGCCCCAAACGGTGCGGAGCATGCTGGGCCAGGGGCGAGTGATGCAGAGGTGGCCGCCCTCGTCGGGGTTCTCCACCGGGCGGTGCTCGCTGTCCAGAATCTCCGGCTTTACCCCGAAGAAGGGCTTCCCGGCGTGTCCCGGCTTCATGGCGTGGGCCCCGGGCAGGGTGGTGATCATGATGCCCCCGGTCTCCGTCTGCCACCAGGTGTCCACGATGGGGCAGCGGCCCTTGCCGATGACGTTGTAGTACCAGAGCCAGGCCTCGGGATTGATGGGCTCGCCCACGGTGCCGAGGAGCCTCAGGGTGTCCAGGCGGTGCTTGAGGGGCCACCCCTCCCCCCACTTCATGAAGCTGCGGATGGCGGTGGGGGCGGTGTAGAAGATGGTGACCCCGTACTTGTCCACGATCCGCCAGAAGCGGTCGGGCTCGGGCCAGTTGGGGGCCCCCTCGTACATCAGGGTGGTGGCCCCGTTCAAGAGGGGCCCGTAGACCACGTAGGAGTGCCCCGTGATCCAGCCCACGTCGGCGGTGCACCAGTAGACGTCTTCGTCCTTGAGGTCAAAGACCAGCTTGGTGGTGTAGTAGACGTAGGTCATGTAGCCGCCCGTGGTGTGCAACACCCCCTTGGGCTTCCCCGTGGAGCCGGAGGTGTAGAGGATGAAGAGGGGCTCCTCCGCCTCCATGGGCTCCGCCTCGCACCGATCGAAGGCGGCCTCCATGAGCTCGTGCCACCAGTGGTCCCGCCCGGGGGTCCAGGGGACCTCCTCCCCGGTGCGGCGCACCACCACCACGTGCTCCACGCTCTGGGCGTCCTTTAGGGCCTCGTCGGCGTTCTGCTTGAGGGGCACGATGCCACCGCGGCGGAAGCCCCCGTCGGCGGTGATGAGCACCTTGGCCTCGGCGTCCTTGATGCGCTCGGCCAGGGCGTTAGCGGAAAAGCCCCCAAAGACCACGGAGTGCACCGCCCCGATGCGGGCGCAGGCCAGCATGGCGATGGCCGCCTCGGGGATCATGGGGAGGTAGATGGTGACCCGGTCGCCCTTCTTCACCCCCAGGCGCTTGAGGACGTTGGCGAACTTCTGCACCTCGCGCCAGAGGTCGTAATAGGTGAGAACCCGCTCCTCCCCCGGCTCCCCCTCCCAAATGAGGGCCGCCTTGTTGCGGCGCCAGGTCCTCACGTGCCGGTCCAGGGCGTTGTAGGCGAGGTTGGTCTTCCCCCCCACGAACCACTTGGGGTGGGGCAGGTCCCCCTCCAGGACCTTCTGCCAGGGCTCAAACCAGTGGAGCTCCGAGGCCACCCGTCCCCAGAAGCCCTCGGGGTCCTGAAGGCTCTCCCGGTACAGCCTCTCGTACTCCTCCTCGCTCCCGATGTGGGCCTGCTTGCGGAAGGCCTCGCTGGGGTAGAACACCCGCTCTTCCTTAAGAACGCCTTCGATCCGGTCCATACCCCCTCCTTTGCTCTTGAGGATAGAGGGGCCCTCCCCAGGGGTCAAGAAACCGGGGGTTTTTCACCATGTGCCAAACCCCCCGTTTCTTGACAGGGGAGGCGGCCCCTGCGGAAGATGGACGCAAATGGCCAGGAAGCGGAGCCTTTCCACGGTCCAGGCCGCCTTGCGCATCCTCGCCTACTTGGCCGAGCACCCCGAGGGGGTGGAGGTCAAGGAGGTGGCCCGCCTCCTGGGGAAAAGCCTCTCCAGCGCCTACGCCCTCCTCAACAGCCTAGCCGAGGAGGGCTTCGCCGTGAAGACGGAACGGGGCTACCGCCTGGGCAAGGCCAAGCCCGTCCTGGCCCAAACTTCTCCTCTGGAGGAGGCTTTGGAGGAGCTCTACCTACGCACCCGGGAGCGGTGCTACCTGGCCCTTCCCACCCCGGAAGGGGTGCGGCTCAAAACCCGGGGGCGGCAGGGCCAGCCCCACCCCCTGGGGGAGGTCCTGCCGGAAGAAGCCCACGCCCTGGCCCTGGGCAAGGTCTTCCTGGCCTACGGGGCCCTGCCCCTCCCCCCCTTGCGCCCCCGTACCCCCTACACCCTCACCGAGCCCCTGGCCCTGGAGGAGGAGCTCAAGCGGGTGCGGGAGTCGGGCCTAGCGGTGGAGATGGAGGAGTATGCCCCTGGGCTTTCCGCCCTGGCCGCCCCTCTCTTCGGCCCCAAGGGGGAGCTCCTCGGGGCCTTGGGGGTGGTGGTGCCCGCGCGGCGCTTTCCCTTCGCCTTCAGCCGCCTGGCCCGGGCCCTCTCGGAGGTGGCCCAGGTCTCCCCCCATCTGCCGCCCCCGGAGCCTCCCCCCCTGCCGCCCCCGGTGGAGGTCCACGCTCCAGAGGAGACGGTGGAGGCCCCTCGGGCCTTGGTGGCCCAAGCCAACCTAAAGGACTTCCAGGAGGCCTACCGGCACAGCCTCGAGGACCCCGAGGGCTTCTTTGGAGAATGGGCCCGCACCTTCGCCTGGGAAAGGCCCTGGGAGCGGGCCTACGACCCCGAAGGGCGCGCCTGGTTCGTGGGCGGCCTCACCAACGCTGCCCTGAACGCCCTGGACCGCCACCTGCCGGAAAGGGCCCAGCAGGTGGCCCTCCTCACCCTGGACGGGGAGGGGAGCCTCGCCAAGTGGACCTACCGGGAGCTTTGGGACCTCTCCGCCCGCCTGGCCGGGGTCCTGAAAGCCCTGGGGGTGGGCGAGGGGGACCGGGTGGCCCTGTACCTGCCCACCGGCCTCGAGGCCGCCCTAAGCCTTCTCGCCCTGGCCCGCCTGGGAGCGGTGCACGTGGCCCTGCCCGTGGGCCTGGGCCCCGAGGCCCTAAGGGCGCGCCTTCTCGCCTGCCAGGCCCGGCTTTTGATCGCCGCCGATGGCTACTACCGCCGGGGGCAGCTCGTCCCCTTGCGCCCCGTGGTGGAGGCGGCCCTTTCCGGGCTGGACCTGCCCGTCCTCTGGCACCCCCGGGGCACCACGGAGTTCCTGGAACGGGCCACGGAGGGCAGGCCCGAGGAGGCCCGGCCCGTCCCCGCAAACCACCCCCTTTTCCTCCTCTACACCTCCGGCTCCACCGGCACCCCCAAGGGGGTCCTCCACGGCCACGGGGGGTACATGGTGGGGGTGGCCTGGGCCCTGCGCCACCTCTTTGACCTGAAGCCCGGGGAGGTCTTCCACACCACCGCCGACCTCTTCTGGGTGGTGGGGCACTCCTTCGGCCTCTACGCGCCCCTCTTCCTTGGCGGGACCAGCCTCCTCCTGGAGGACCGCCCCGACCACCCGAGCCCCGCCGCTTTCTACGAGCGCCTAAAGCGCCTGGGGGTGGACCTCCTCCTCACCTCCCCCACCTTCCTCCGCACCCTCCGCCGCCACGGGGAGGCCAGGCCCACGGGGCTCCGCCTGGTGGGGAGCGTGGGGGAGGCCTTGGCCCCCGAGGTGTGGCGCTGGACCCGGGAACACCTGGCCTGGCCCCTGGACAACTGGTGGCAGACGGAGCTGGGGGCCCCGGCCCTGGCCACCCCTCTCCCCCTTCCCGCCAAGCCGGGGTACGTGGGGGTGCCCCTGCCCGGGGTGGAGGCCCGGGTGGTGGACGGGGAGGGCCGGATCCTGCCCCCAGGGGAGAAGGGGCACCTGGTCCTCCTGCGCACGGGGCCCGCCCAGATGGTGGGCCTCCTGGGCGGGGAGAGCCCTTGGCAAGGGGGGCTCTACTGGACGGGGGACCTGGCCGCCATGGACGAAGAGGGGTATTTCCGCATCCTGGGCCGCAGCGACGAGGTCATCAAGGTGGGGGAGGCCAGGCTGGGCACCGCCGAGGTGGAGGCCGCCCTCCTCACCCACCCCCAGGTGGCCGAGGCGGCGGCCGTGGGGGTGCCGGGGGAGGAGGGGGAGGAGATCGTGGTCTTCGTGGTGCCCAAAAGGGAGGTGCCCGAGGAACTCAAACCCCTCTTGGCGGAAAAGCTCAAGGCCCACCTCCTCCGCCACCTTGGACCCTTGCCGCCGCCTAGGGTCCTCTTCACCGAAAGCCTCCCCCGCACCCGCAGCGGCAAGATCCTGAGGCGGCTTTTGAAAGCGGAGCTTCTGGGCATGGACCCGGGGGACACCTCGGGACTGGAGGAAGGGTATGGCGGTGGAAAAGCTCCTTAAAGGCGAGGAAAGGCTTTGGGCCCCCGAGGCCCTGCGGCAAGGGGCCAACCTCAAGGACTTCTGGGCGGAGTACCGGCGAAGCCTCGAGGACCCCGAGGGCTTCTGGGGAGCGTGGGCGCGGCGCTTCTACTGGGAAAAGCCCTTTGAGAAGGTCCTGGAGTGGGACCTCCCCGAGCACCGCTGGTTCCTGGGCGGCACCACCAACGCCGTCTACAACGCCCTGGAGCGGAACGTGGAAAGGGGCCTCAGGAACAAGGTGGCCCTCCTCTACCTCGCCGAGGACGGGCGGGAGGAAAAGCTCACCTACGGGGAGCTTCTGGACCGGGTGCGCCGCCTGGCCACGGGGCTTAGGCGGCTTGGGGTGCAGAAGGGGGACCGGGTGGTGGTCTACATGCCCCTCACCCTGGAAGGGGTCCTCGCCATGCTGGCCACCGCCTACCTCGGCGCCATCCACAGCGTGGTCTACGCCGGGCTTGGGGTGGGGGCTCTCCGCGAGCGCATCCTGGACGCCGGGGCCAAGGTGCTCATCGCCGGGGACGTGAGCTTTCGCCGGGGCAAGGGGGTGGACCTGCGGAGCATCGCCGAGGAGGCCATCCGGGACCTACCCCTGAAGGTGGTCTGGTTCCAGCGGGCTTATAAGGCGGAGCTCCCCGAAGGGCATTACGACTTTCACGAGCTCCTTTGGGGTAGCCCCCCCGAGGCCCGGGCGGAGATGGTGGAGGCCGAGCACCCCCTCTTCATCCTCTACACCTCCGGCTCCACGGGGAAGCCCAAGGGCGTGGTCCACGTCCACGGGGGGTACATGGTGGGCACCACCTACCACCTGCGCACCTTCTTTGACGTGAAGGACGAGGACGTCTTCTGGGCTACCAGCGACATCGGCTGGATCGTGGGCCACTCCTACATCGTCTACGCCCCGCTTCTGGAAGGGGTGACCTCCGTCCTCCGGGAAGGGGCCCCCGACCACCCCGACCCCGGGGCCTTCTGGCAGGCGGTGGAGCGGTACCGGGTGAACGTGATGTTCACCGCCCCCACGGCGGTGCGGATGTTCATGCGCTTCGGCCCCGAGTGGCCCAGGAAGCACGACCTCTCCTCCCTGCGCCTTTTGGCCGTGGCCGGGGAGCCCTTAAACCCCGAGGCCCTCAAATGGGCCTACCAGCACCTGGTGGACGGGGGCAGGCGGGGCTTCGTGGCCGACAACTGGTGGCAGACGGAGCTCGGCGGCCCCACCCTGGGCACCCCCCTCGCCCTCCCCGCCAAGCCCGGCTTCGCCGGGGTGGCCCTTCCCGGGGTGGAGGCGGAGGTGGTGGACGAGGAGGGAAGGCCCGTGCCCCCTGGGCAGGGCGGCCTCCTCGTCCTCAAGCGGCCTTTCCCCCACATGATGCGCACCGTCTGGGGGAACCACGAGCGCTACCTCCAGTACTGGCGGGAGGTGCCGGGAGGGGTCTACGCCGCCGGGGACGTGGCGAGCAGGGACGAGGAGGGCTACTTCAGCGTCTTGGGGCGGGCGGACGACGTCTTGAACGTGGCCGGGCACCGCATCGGGACCGCCGACGTGGAAAGCGCCCTGGTCTCCCATCCCGCCGTGGCCGAGGCCGCGGTCATCGGCGTCCCCGACCCCCTGAAGGGGGAGGCCATCAAGGCCTTCGTGGTCCTGAGGCTTGGGCAAAGGCCCTCGGAGGAACTGAAGGAGGCCCTCATCCAGCACGTGCGCCGGGAGCTCGGGCCCATCGCCACGCCCCAGGAGGTGGTCTTCCTGGACAAGCTCCCCAAGACCCGCTCGGGGAAGATCCTGAGGCGCCTTCTCAAGGCCAAGGAGCTGGGCAAGGACCCCGGGGACCTCTCCACCTTGGAGGAGTAGACCGCCTCCCAGCGCCCCCCACCCTGGCCAGGGTGGGGGTCTGGTTTGGCGGCCCGGGGCCTTTAGGGAAAACCCCTCCTTTTGCGCATGCCCGCAAAGCCAAGGTTTCTTGACAGGTTCCTCATCCCTCCCTAAGATGACCGCCAACCGCGAGGGAAGGCGTCCTTGGGGAGCGCTACGGGCGTTTCCCACGCGGGGGAGGGAGCTATGGAGAAGCTGGAGGCATACTGGAAGGCCAACACGTCCCTCATTCGCAACCTTCTCATCGTATGGGCCTTGGTTTCCTACGTCTTTGGCATCCTCCTGGTGGAGCCCCTGAACGGCATCCGCCTGGGGGGGCTTCCCTTGGGCTTCTGGTTCGCCCAACAGGGGAGCATCTACGTTTTCGTGGTCCTCATCTTCTACTACGCTTGGAAGATGGACCAGTTGGACCGGCAGTACGACGTGCACGAATAGGAGGCGACCATGAGCGTTGAAGCTTGGACCTATCTCCTTGTGGGCCTCACCTTCGCCCTTTACATCTACATCGGGTACGCCTCGAGGGTGCGGGAGACCGCCGGGTTCTACGTGGCGGGCCGAGGGGTGCCCGCCATCGCCAACGGGGCCGCCACCGCCGCCGACTGGATGTCCGCCGCCAGCTTCATCTCCATGGCGGGCCTCATCTCCTCCATGGGGTACGACGGGGCGGTCTACCTCATGGGCTGGACGGGGGGGTACGTGCTCTTGGCCCTCCTCCTCGCCCCCTACCTCAGGAAGTACGGCAAGTACACCGTGCCCGACTTCATCGGGGACCGCTACTACTCCAACACCGCCCGGGCGGTGGCCGCCATCGCCACCATCTTCATCTCCCTCACCTACGTGGCGGGGCAGATGCGGGGCGTGGGCATCGTCTTCAGCCGCTTCCTGCAGGTGGACATCGCCACCGGGGTCATCATCGGGGTGGCGGTGGTGGCCTTCTTCGCCGTGCTGGGGGGCATGAAGGGCATCACCTGGACCCAGGTGGCCCAGTACACGGTGCTCATCATCGCCTACCTGATCCCGGCCATCGCCATCGCCAACGTCCTCACGGGCAACCCCATCCCCCAGCTGGCCTTCACCTTTAGCGACCTGGTCCAGCGCCTGAACCAGATCCAGGTGGACCTGGGCTTCACCGAGTACACCAAGCCCTTCCAGGGCAAGCCCATGATCGACATCCTGGCCATCACCCTGGCCTTGATGGTGGGCACCGCCGGCCTCCCCCACGTGATCATCCGCTTCTACACCGTGCCCGACGTGCGCTCAGCCCGCTACTCGGCGGGGTGGGCCCTCCTCTTCATCGCCCTTCTCTACACCACCGCCCCGGCCCTGGCGGCCTTCGCCCGCTACAACCTGATCTCCACCCTGAACGGGAAGACCCTGGAGGAGGTGCGCCAGATCGACTGGGTGGCCAAGTGGGAGAAGACCAAGCTCCTGGCCTTCGTGGACAAGGACGGGGACGGGAAGGTGACCTTCGCCCCGGGGCGGGCCTTCGCCCTGAAGGGGGGCCGGCCCGACTTCAACACCCCCGACGAGAAGAGCAAGAACGAGATCCACATTGACAACGACATCATCGTCCTCTCCACGCCGGAGGTGGCCCGCCTGGCCCCTTGGGTGATCGCCCTGGTGGCGGCGGGCGGTCTGGCGGCGGCCCTCTCCACGGCGGCCGGCCTGCTCCTGGCCATGTCCAGCGCCATCTCCCACGACATCTACTACCGCATCTTCCGGCCCAACGCCACCGAGGCCCAGCGCCTCCTGGCGGGCCGCATCGTCATCCTTCTGGCGGTGATCCTGGCGGGCTACTTCGGCATCAACCCGCCGGGCTTCGTGGCCCAGGTGGTGGCCTTCGCCTTTGGCCTGGCGGCCTCCAGCCTCTTTCCCGCCATCCTGCTAGGCATCTTCGACAAGCGCATGAACCGCGAGGGGGCCATCGCCGGCATCCTGGTGGGGCTCATCTTCACCGCCACCATGATCGGGATGATGCGCGCCCCCCAGATCTTCGGGGCTCCTGCCCCGGTGATCCCCAACCTCTTCGGCATCAGCGCCGAGGGCGTGGGGGTCATCGGCATGCTCCTCAACTTCCTGGTGGCCTACCTGGTCTCCCGGGCCACGCCTCCGCCTCCGGAGCACATCCAGCGCCTGGTGGAGGATATCCGTATCCCCAAGGGGGCAGGTAGGGCGGCGGAGCACTAATACCACCCCATGCTGGCTTGCGCCAGCGTGGGGTAATACCCCACCGCGGCTTTGGCCGCGGTGGGGGCCTGGTTCAGCCCTGGTGCGGGCATCCCGCGTTGCGAAACCCAGGTGCGGACACCTATACTGAGAACAGCCCATGGCCCTTCTCTACCTTAGGTTTTATCTGGGAAGCCTCCTTCTCCTCTTCGGCTTCTACCTGAGCGGCCACTACCTCCTGGGCCTTCCCTTTCCCACCCCCAGGACCCTCTTCCACATCGCCCTGGGAGCGGGCCTGGGGGTGGGGCTTGGGGTGCTCTACCACCGCCTCTGGCCCCTTCCGCCCCTGGGGCTTGGCCGGGTGGTGCGGCTTTTTATCCTCCTCCCCCCAGCCTTCATGCTGGGAATCGGCCTCATGCTCCTGCTCCAGGCCCAGGTGGCCCTCCACCTCCTCGTCCCCCTCCTGGCCTGGCTCACCCCCGCCTATGGACCCCAGGACGGTACCGCCCCTGAGCGCCCTTCCTGAAAAGGCGCGGGAAGCCCTCCTCCGGGAAGCCTGGGAAGAGGTACACCCCGCGGGCGCCCGCCTTCTGGAGCAGGGCGGGGCCGCGGCTTCGGCCCTCTACCTGGTGCTGGAAGGGCAGATGGCCCTGCTGGACGGAGAGGAGGAGGTGGGGACCCTCGAGGCCGGGGCGTTTTTCGGCTTCCCCTCCCTCCTTTCCGGGGAACCCCCCGCCTTCAGCGTGGTGGCCAAGACCCCGGTGCGGCTCCTGGTCTTTCCCGAAGGGACCTTCCGGAAGCTCCTCCTTTTCCCCGAGGCCGCCCGCTTCTTCGGCCAGGGCCTGGCGGACCGGGTACGGCTCCGGGCGGCCCCCGACCTTTCCCTCTTCAGCCCGGTGGGCAGGCTGGTCAGGCGCCCGCCCGTCTTCATCGCACCCTCGGCCAGCGTCCAGGAGGCGGCCTTAAGGATGCGGGAGGAAGGGGTTTCCAGCCTCCTGGTGGAGGGGAGCCCTTTGGGCATCCTCACCGACCGGGACCTGAGAAACCGGGTGCTGGCCGAGGGCCGTCCCCCCACCACCCCCGTGGCCGAGGTGAGGACCGCCCCGCTCTTCGCCCTCCCCGCCAACACCCCCATCTACGAGGCGGTGGCGGCCATGGTGGAACGGGGGATCCACCACCTGCCCCTCCTGGAGGGGGAGAAGGTGGTGGGGGTGGTCACCCACACCGACCTGGTCCTCCACCAGGCCCAAAGCCCCCTCCTGCTCCTGAGGCGCATAGAACGCCTGGATCTGGAGCGCTACGCCGAGGAGGTGGCCCGGTTGGTGGAGGGGCTCTTCGCTCGGGGCCTCGAGGGGGTGGAGGTGGGCCGGGTGGTGGCCTCCTTGAACGACGCCCTCATCCGCCGCCTGGTAAAGGAGGCCGAGGCCGCCCTGGGGCCGCCCCCCGTGGCCTACAGCTTCATGGTCTTCGGCTCGGAAGGCCGCCGGGAGCAGGCCCTCCTCACCGACCAGGACAACGCCCTGGTCCTCGGGGAAGGGGGGCACGAGGCCTACTTCCAAGCCCTGGCGGAGCGGGTGGTGGGGGGGCTCCTCCGGGCGGGCATCCCCGAGTGCAGGGGAGGGTACATGGCCACCCGCTGGCGCCTTCCCCTCCCCGCTTGGCTGGAAACCTTTCGCCGTTGGATGGAGGCCCCCGAGCCCCAGGCCCTCCTGGAGACCCAGATCTTCTTTGACTTCCGGGGGGTGGCGGGGGAACTCTCCCTAAGGCCCCTGGAGGAGGCGGTCCTGGAGGGCAGCCAAAGGGGCGTCTTCCTCTACCACCTGGCCCAGGCGGCCCTGGCCTTCCGCCCGCCCCTGGGCCTCTTTGGCCGGGTGCGCACGGAGGAGGGCTTTGTGGATCTCAAGCGCTCGGCCCTGGCCCCCGTCGTCTCCTTGGCCCGGCTTTACGCCCTCCTGGCGGGAAGCCCCGCCCGGGGCACCCTGGAAAGGCTCAAGGCGGCGGAGGGGTCCAGCCTAAGCCCCGAGGGAGCCGGGCGCCTGGCCGAGGCCTTCCGCTTCTTCTTCCACCTCCGGCTCAAGCACCAGCTCCTCGCCTGGCAGAAAGGGGAGGCCATCGGCAACCGGGTACTCTGGGCGGCCTTAAGCCCAGGGGAAAAGCGACAGGCCCTGGAGGGCTTCCGGGCCATCCAGGAGATCCAGGAAAGCACCGCAAGCCGCTTCCAGCTGCGATGAGGCAAAAGGCCTTTGCCCTCTTCCTGCTGGCCCTTTTGCTCTTCCTCCTGCCCCTGGAGCTTTTCTCCCCGCGGCCCCAAGGCCCCTTTGGGCTTCCTTCCCTTTACCTCTACCTCTTTGGGGCCTGGGGCCTGGTGGTCCTCCTGGCCTACCTCCTCTTCCATAGACCATGAGCCCCCCCCTGCTCCTCTTAAGCCTCTTCCTCTACCTGGGCCTCCTCTTCCTGGTGGCCCTTTGGGGGGAAGGGCGGGGCCGGGCCCGGGCCCAGGGGCCTTGGGTCTACGCCCTTTCCCTGGCGGTTTACGCCACCGCCTGGACCTTCTTCGGGAGCGTGGGCCGGGCCGCCACCCAAGGGGCGGGCTTTCTGCCCATCTACCTGGGGCCCACCCTGGTCCTCCTCCTCTGGCCTTTCCTTCACGGCAGGCTACTGGAGCTGGCCCGGGCCCACCGCCTCACCTCCTGGGCGGATTACCTCTTCCTCCGCTACGGCCACCCCCTCTTGGGAAGCCTGGCGGCGGGCTTTCTGGCGGTGGGCCTTCTCCCCTACCTCGCCCTCCAGCTCAAGGCCATCGCCCAGGCCTTCCTCTTCCTGAGCGGGGAAAGGGCCCCTCTGCAGGACGTGGCCTTGCCCACGGCCCTCCTCCTGGCCCTCTTCGCCGTCCTCTTCGGCACCCGCCGCCTGGACCCCTCGGAGCGGCACCAGGGCCTGGTGCTGGCGGTGGCCTTTGAGTCCTTGGTCAAGCTTTTCGCCTTCCTCCTGGCGGGGGCCGCGGTCCTCCTCCTCCTGGGAAACCCCTTCCCCAAGGCCCTCTCCCGGCCCGACCTCCTCCCCTTGCTCCTCCCCCCGGAGGGGTTTTCCGGCCACCTGGCCTGGGGCGCCCTGGTGGTCCTCTCGGGCTTGGCCTTTTTGTTCCTGCCCCGGCAGTTCCACGTGAGCGTGGTGGAAAACGTGGACCCCAGGCACCTTTCCCACGCCGCCTGGGCCTTCCCCCTCTACCTCTTCCTCATCAACCTGCCGGTGGTGCCCCTGGCCCTTTGGGGACGGCTCTCCCTTCCCCAGGAAGACCCCGACCTCTACGTCCTGGGGCTGGCCCTGGAGGCGGGTCCTCCCCTGGCCCTCCTGGCCTTCTTAGGTGGGGTCTCCGCCGCCACGGCCATGGTGGTGGTGGAAGGGCTGGCCCTTTCCATCCTCGTCTCCAACCACCTGCTCTCCCCTTTGCTCCTCCGCTTCCGCGCCTTGGGAAGCCTCCTCTTATGGCGCAGGCTGGCCATCCTGGCGGTGATGCTCCTCGCCTACCTCTACTTCCGCCTGGCGGGGGAGGCCTACGCCCTGGTGGGGATGGGCCTCCTCTCCTTTGTGGCGGTGGCCCAGCTCGCCCCTCCCGCCCTCCTGGGCCTTTACTGGAAAGGGGCCACGGCCCAAGGAGCCCTGGCGGGCCTTCTGGGGGGCATGGCCCTCTGGGCCTACACCCTTTTCCTCCCCGCCCTGGCCCGTTCGGGCTGGCTTCCCCAGGCCTTCCTCCAAGGCCCCCACCCCCTCCTCCACCCCGAGGGGCTTCTGGGGGTAAGGGGGTTGGACCCCATCACCCACGGCTTTTTAGCCAGCCTCCTCCTGAACCTGGGCCTGACCCTGGGGGTCTCCCTCCTCACCCGGGGGGCCGCCCCCAGGGAGGGGCGCACGGGGGAAGTGGAGGAGCTGGCCGCCCTCCTCCGGCGGGTGCTGGGCCTCGAGGCGGAGGAGGCCTTCCGACAGGAGGCCCAGGGCCTCTCCGGCCCCGAGGCGGCGGCCCGGGCCGAGGCCCTCCTGGCGGGGGCGGTGGGGCCGGCCACGGCCCGGCTCCTCCTCCTCTCCGTCACCCGGGAGGCCCCTCCGGAGGCCCTCTTGGAGGCGGCCCGGGAGTCCAAGGAGGTGCGGGCCTACGCCAAGGCCCTGGAGGAGGCCAGGAGGGAGCTCGCCGAGGCCTACGAGCGGCTCAAAGCCCTGGACCAGGCCAAGGACGAGCTTCTTTGGGCCGTGGCCCACGAGTTCAAGACCCCCCTCACCTCGGTGCGGGCCCTGGCGGAGATCCTAAAAGCCCACCCCGACCTCCCCGAGGAGGAGCGCCGCCGCTTCACGGAGCTTTTGGCCAAGGAAACCCTGCGCCTTTCCCGCCTGGTGGAGGAGGTCCTGGCCTACACCCGCCTGCAAGGGGGCCTCCCCCTCCGCCCAAAGCCCACGGACCTGAAGGCCCTGGCCGAGGAAGCCCTGGCCTTGGCCGAGCCCCTGGCCCGGGAAAGGGGGGTTAAAATGGAGGCCCACCTGGAGGAGGTCCAGGCCCTCACCGACCGGGACCGGGTGCTCCAGGTCCTCCTGAACCTCCTCCACAACGCCCTACGCCATGCCCGAAGCCTCGTGCGCCTGGAGCTTGGCCAAAGGGACGGGGAGGCCCTCTTCCGGGTGGAAGACGACGGCCCCGGGGTGCCCGAGGCCTTGCGGTCCCGGATCTTTGAGCCCTTCCAGAGCTTCGCCGGGGGCACGGGGCTGGGCCTTTTCCTGGCCCGAAGGCTCGTGGAGGCCCTGGGAGGGCGGATCTGGCTAGAGGAAGGAGAGGGGGCCCTTTTCGCCTTCGCCCTGCCCTTGGAGGTGGACCGTGCGGATCCTGGTGGTGGACGACGAGGAAAGCATCCTGATCCCTCTGGAGTTTCTCCTGAAGAAGGCGGGGCATGAGGTGGCCCTGGCCCGCACGGGGGAGGAAGCCCTGGCCCGCCTGGAAGCCCTCCCCCCGGACCTGGTGGTCCTGGACCTCATGCTCCCTGGTCTGGACGGCTTTGACGTCCTGGAACGCATCCAAAAGCTTCCCCGTAGGCCCAAGGTCCTCATCCTCACCGCCAGGAACCGGGAGGCCGACCAGGCCAAGGCCAAGGCCCTGGGAGCCGAGGCCTTCATGGCCAAACCCTTCGGCATCCAGGAACTCCTGGGCAAGGTGGAGGAGCTTCTAGGATGAAAGACGCCCTCCGCTTCCTCGGGGCCCTGCTCCTGGGGTTGTTACTCCTGGGCGGCACCGTGGGGCTAAGCCTCTTCCTTCTCCTCCAGGGGGAGGAGGCCCTGGCCCGGGAGCTTTCCCGCCTGGCCCGGGAAAAGCTTCCCCTGCTCCTCTTCGCCCTCCTCCTCTTCCTCATGGCCCTGGCCGCCCTGCTCCACCCCCTTTTCCTGGGCTACCTGGCGGCCACCCGGGCCCTGGGGCAGGAGGCCCAGGCCCTCCTGGCCAACCCCGGCCACCGCCTTCCCCTAAGGGGCCCCTTGGAGCTTCAGGCCCTGGCCCGCCTCATTCAGCGCCTGGCCCAGGAAAAGTCCGCCCTGGAAAAGGAGGTGGCCGCCCGGGTGACCGAGGCCAAGGCCCTCCTGGAACGGGAACGGGGCGTGCTTTCCGCCCTCATCGGCCACCTGCCCCAAGGGGTGGTCCTGGCTAACCCCAAGGGCCAGGTGATGCTTTACAACCCTCCGGCGCGGCGGCTTCTGGGGGAAGGCTTGGGGGTGGGGAAAAGCCTCTTCGCCCTCCTGGACCGGGGGCTTTTGGTCCACGCTCTGGGGCTTCCGGGGGAGCGCTTCCTCGCCCAGACCCGGGCAGGGCCCCTGGCCCTTAGGGCCCTGCCCCTCCAAGGAGAGGAGGGCTTCTTGGTGATCCTGGAAGAACCCCCGGGAGAGGGGGGCCTGGCGGAGGCTACCCTCCACCGCCTGAAGGACAAACTGGCCGGGTTAAAGGCCCTGGTGGAACTCCTGGAAGCCGAGGCCCAGGAGGCCCGCCCCCTGGCCCAAGCCGCCCGGGAAGCGGCCCTGGAGCTGGCCCAGCTCCTCCAGGACCTCAAGCCCCCCTCGGAGGTGGCGGAGGTCCTGGCGGAGGACCTTTTGGCCCTCCTCTCCCAGGCCCTGGAGCGGGAGGCGGGGGTCCATCCCGGCTTGGCCCTGGGGGAGGAGGCCAGAAGCCTCCTGGTCCGGGCGGACACCTACGCCCTGGCCCAGGGCCTGGCCGCCACCCTGAGGGAAAACGAAGAGGTCTTCCTCAAGGCGGAAGGGGAAGGCGGCCTCCTCCACCTCACCCTCGCCTTCCCCCACCCCGCTCCCCCACCCCACCCCCTCCTCAAGGAGGCGGTGGAGAAGGCCGGGGGAAGCCTTTGGGCCGAGGGAAGCCGCCTCCACCTCCTCCTGCCCGCCCGCAAGGCCCCGAGGCTCTCCCTGCCCGAGGGCCCCCCGCCCCGGGCCGAGGTCTTTGACCTCTCCCTCCTCCAGGTCCCCGAGGCCCTGGAGGAAGCCCCCCTGGAGGGCCTGCTTTACACCGCCTTTGACCTGGAAACCACGGGCCTGGACCCGGCCAAAGACGCCATCCTCGCCCTGGGGGGAGTGCACGTCCTGGGAAGGCGGGTCCTCCGCCACGAGGTCTTTGAGGCCTTGGTGGACCCGGGCCGCCCCATCCCCAAGGCCTCCCAGGAGATCCACGGCCTCACCTGGGAGATGCTCCGGGGGAAGCCCCGGCTGGAAGAGGTCCTGCCCGCCTTCCGGGCCTTCATAGAGGACACCGTCCTCCTCGCCCACAACGGGGCCTTTGACATGGCCTTCCTCAAGCGGGCGGGGATAGACCACCCCCCCCTGGTGGACACCCTCCTCCTCGCCCACCTCCTCTTCCCCGACCTTCCGGACCGCCGCCTGGAGACCCTGGCGGAGCGCTTCGGGGTGCCCGTCCTAGGGCGGCACACCGCCTTGGGGGACGCCCTCATGACCGCCGAGGTCTTCGTGCGGATGCTCCCTCTCCTCAAGGAAAAGGGCCTCGGCACCCTGGGGTCGGTCCTCGGCGCCTGCGAGAAGCTCCCCTTGGCCAGGCTTAAGTACTGAGGCGGGCGAGGGCCCTCCGGCCGATATCCCTCCGGTACACCGCCCCGGGAAAGCCCACCCGGGGGAGGAAGGCGTAGGCCCGCTCCAAAGCCTCTCCCAGGTCCTTCCCCAGGCCCACCACGTTCAGGACCCGTCCCCCGGCGCTCACGAGCCTTTCCCCCTCCTTCCGGGTACCGGCGTGGAAGACCAAAACCCCTTCCGGAGGCTCGGGCAGGTGGAGGGGGATTCCCTTCCTGGGGCTTTCGGGGTAGCCCGGGGCGGCCAGGACCACGCAGGCCGAAGCCCCTTCCTTCCAGGAAAGCCTCGTCCCCCCAAGCCGCCCCTCGGCCACCTTGAGGGCCAGATCCACCAGGTCGTTCTCCAGGAGGGGGAGGAGGGCCTGGGCCTCGGGGTCGCCGAAGCGGGCGTTGAACTCCAGGACCTTGGGGCCTTCCCGGGTGAGCATGAGGCCGGCGTAGACCACCCCTCGGTAGACCACCCCCTCGGCCTCCAGTCCCCGGACGAGGGGCCAGAGGATCTCCTCCTCCACCCGCCTTAGGGTCTCCGGGTCCATGGGGTAAGGGGCCACCGCCCCCATCCCCCCGGTCATGGGGCCCTGGTCCCCGTCCAGGAGGCGCTTGTGGTCCTGGGAGGGAAGGAGGGGGAGGAGGGTCTTTCCGTCGGTGAGGGCCAGAACCGTGGCCTCCTCCCCCTCCAGGTACTCCTCGATGACCACCTCCCCGCCCTCGGGGCCGGAGAGGAGGTTGATCACCGCCTGCTTGGCCTGGTGGAGGTCCAAGGCCACCGTGACCCCCTTCCCCGCCGCCAGGCCTGAGTCCTTCACCACGATGGGCGCCCCCACCTCCTCCAGGTACTCCAGGGCCTCGAGGGGCTCCTGGAAGACCCTATAGCGCGCCGTGGGGATGCCGTAGCGCTCCATGAGGCCCTTGGCGAAGGCCTTGGAGCCCTCGATCATGGCCGCCCTCTGCGTGGGTCCGAAGACCAAGAGGCCCCGGGCCTGGAAGGCGTCGGCGATGCCCTCCACCAGGGGCGCTTCCGGTCCCACCAGGGTGAGGTCTATCCCCTCCGCCAGGGCCCAGTCCGCCAGGGCCTCCACCTCCCCGTTCCAGGGGACGAGCTCGGCCAGGGCCGCCATGCCGGCGTTGCCGGGGGCGGCGTAAAGCCTCTCTACCTGCGGGCTTTGCGCCGCCTTCCAGAGGAGGGCGTGCTCCCGCCCCCCGCTTCCCACCACCAGGACCCTCATAGGGAGGATTCTACCCGGTGGAGGCTGGCCTCCACCTCCCGGCGCACCGCCTCCGGGAGGGAGGCCACCTCGGCCCTCAGGGCCGGGTGGTCCTGGGCCAGGAGGTGGGCCGCGAGAAAGGCCCCCCTGCCCCACTCCCCTCCCTGGCCCAAGAAGGCGGGGCCCGCCAGGGCCTCCTTTCCCCAGGCCCTAAGGAGGGCCCAGGCCCGGAGGTAAAGGGGCTTCTCCCGGGGGGAAAGGGCCTGGAAAGCCCGCGCCGCCTCCTCTCCCAAAAGGCCCGGAAGCCCCTCGGGCGGGGGAAAGGCAAGGCCCAGGAGGAGGAGGGCCACGGCCCGGGGGTAGAGGCGGTGCTCCAGGTGGAGGACCCGGGCCTCGAGGACCGCCTCCGTGTCCCCGGGCAGGACGGGTACCCGCCCTTGGAGGAGGATGGGCCCGGTGTCCATCCCCTGGTCCACGAAGTGCACCGTGGAGCCGGTCTCCTTCTCCCCCGCCTCCAAGACCCTCCGGTGGACGCCAAGCCCGGGGTAGTCGGGGAGGAGGGAGGGGTGGATGTTGAGGAGGCGGCCGTACCAGACTTCCACGAACCCCGGGGAGAGGAGGCGCATGAAGCCCGCCAGGAGGACGAGGTCCACCCTCCTCTCCTCGAGGAGCCCCAAGGCCTCGGCCTCAAAGGCCCTCCGCCCCCTCCAGGGGAGGGCCAGGGCCTCTACCCCCCGCCTTCGCGCCCGCTCCAGGGCCAAGGCCTGGGGGTTGTCCGAGACCACCAGGACCACCTCCCCCAAGGGGTGCCCCTGGGGGAAGGCCTGGAGGAGGGCCTCGAGGTTCGTCCCCCGCCCCGAGGCGAAGACCGCCATCCGGGCCTTCCGGCCCAGGGGAAAGGGCCAGACCATCTACCCCTCCAAGGCCTCGGGGTGGTGCTTCCGCCAGTAGCGCACCAAGCCCTGGAGGTTCATGTAGGGGGGGTCGGCGAGCTCGTAGAGGCGCATGCCCGCCTCGTCCACCCCCGCCCTCCTCAAGCCCTCCCGCCAGTAGGCCTCAAAGCGCCGGGTCATCTCCTCCTCGGAAAGCCCTTCCTTTAGGCGGTGGAGCACCCAGCCCGCCCAGGCCTCCAGGACCTCCCTAAGGGCCTGGAGGTGGGACTCCACGTCCCTATAGGCCCCGAAGTGGGTGAGGTAAAGGACCTCGGGGCGCAAGGCCAGGAGGCGGTCCAAGGAGGCGTACCAGCTCTCCAGGTGGATGTCCGGGGGCGGCGTGGGGGGAAGGACGGGCCCCGGGGCGATGCGCACCCCGGCGATGTCCCCGGCGAAGAGGAAGCCCCCCACCAGGTAGGCGTGGTGGTGGCCCGCGTGGCCCAGGGTTTCCAGGGCCTGCACCCTCACCCCGCCCACCTCCACCCCTTCCCCGTCGGCCAGGACCCGCACCCTCCCCTGGGGGATGGCCCTCAGCTCCCCCCAAAGGGGCCTGAGCATGGCCCCGTAGATGCGCTCGGCGGAGGCCAGAAGCCTCGAGGGGTCCACCAGGTGAGGGGCACCTTTGGGGTGGACGTAGACCGTGGCCCCAAGCTCCGCCAACCGCCAGGCGGCCCCCGCATGGTCCAGGTGGATGTGGGTCACGAAGACGTGGCGCACCTCCTCGGGGGCCACCCCCCGCTCCCGGAGGGCGGAAACCAGACGGGGATAGGTGCTCTCGGGGCCCGTCTCTATGAGGAGGGGGCCTTCCTCCGTCCTGAGGAGGAAGCTGGCGATGACCCCTTCCGCTTTCTGGAAGCCGAGATCCAAGACCTCTACCACGGCCTCTCCTCCTTGGGGCCGATGCGGGTGTGGAGGGTGCCGATGCCCTCCACCGCCACCTCAATCCGGTCCCCGGGGCCCAGCGCCCCCACGCCCTCGGGGGTGCCGGTGAGGACCACGTCCAGGGGCTCGAGGGTCATGAAGCTGGAGATGTAGGAAAGGATCTCCGCCACGCTGAAGATCATCTGGGAAGTGTGCCCCTCCTGGCGGAGCTCCCCGTTGATGTAGGTGCGCACCCAGGTGTCCTGGGGATCTAGGTCGGTTTCCATCCAAGGGCCCAAGGGGAGGAACTTGTCGGCGCTCTTGGCCCGGACCCACTGCAGGTCCTTCTTCTGGGCGTCCCGGGCGGTGATGTCCACGGCGATGGTGTAGCCCAGAACGTGGTCCAGGGCCTTTTCGGGGGGGACGTTCCGCATCCGGTCCCCGATGATCACGGCGAGCTCCCCCTCGTAGTGGAGCTCCTGGGTAAAGAAGGGGTAGGGCACGGCGTCCCCCGTGTTCCCGGGGTCCCGGGGGTTGGCGGGGTGGGCCAGGGCGTTGGGCGCCTTCAGGAAAAGCCCCGGCTCCTGGGGCAGGTCTTCCCCGAAGTCGTGCCCCATCTCCCGGATGTGCCCCTTATAGTTCCGCCCCACGCAGACGATCTTGCTGGGGGTGGCGGGCGCCAGGAGGCGCACCGAGGCCAGGTCGTACCGCCTGCCCGTGGGGTTACCCCCGGGAGCGTCCGTCTCCAAGACCAGCTCCCCTTCCAGAATTCCCCAGCGGCCCTCGTTGAAGCGCAGGATCTTCATGCCCTAAAGCTACCATCTTCCCAGAAGGATTTGCAGCCCCCGGAGGAGGACCACCCCCGCTACCCAAAGCGCCCCCAGCCGGCCCTCGGCCGGGGCCAGGAGGAAAAGGGCCAAGTAGCCGAAGAGGGCCCCGAAGGGGATGGGGTAGATCCCCCTCCGCCTCCTCCGCCAGTAGAGGAGGTGGTAGGCCCCCGCCACAAAAAGGCCAAAAGCCGTGGCCCAGAGGGTCTCTCGGGGAAACCAGGCCAAGAAGAAGCCCAAGGAGGGGGCGATCCCCCCGCCTCCCCGGAAACGGAAGAAAAGGGGCCAGTTGTGGCCCGCCACCAAGGCCGCCCCCGCAAAGGGGCGAAGGGCCTCGGGGGTGAGGAGGGCCGCCAAAACCCCCTTCCCCAGGTCAAAGAGGACCACCAGTAAGGCGGCCCGCGGACCCTTGCGGCGGAAGACCCCCGAACCTCCGGGAAGGTCCTTCTCCCGCACCTCGGGGAAGAAGAGGAGCCCCCCCACCAAGGAGCCCAGGAGGTAGGCCAGGAGGAGGTAGGCCATGCCCCCATTCTTGCAAAGGCCGGGACCCTGGAGTATCCTGAGAATGGAAGTTTCCATGAAGCGCTTCCACACGCCATGAGGAAGAAGCAACCCACCATCCACGAGGTGGCCGCCCGGGCAGGGGTGGGCCTGGGCACGGTGAGCCGGGTCCTCAACAACCACCCGGCGGTGCGCCCCGAGACCCGGGCCCGGGTCCTTAGGGCCATGGAGGAGCTGGGCTACACCCCCAACCCCCACGCCCGCAGGATCGCCGGGGGTCGGAGCTACACGGTAAGCGTCCTCCTGCCCTTCGTGGCCACGGAGTTTTACCGCAGGCTCATAGAGGGCCTCGAGGGGGTCCTCCTGGAAAAGCGCTACGACCTGGCCCTCTTCCCCATCCTCTCCCAGGGCCGGCTCAAGCGCTACCTGGAGAGCTCCACCCTGGCCTACCTCACCGACGGCCTCATCCTCGCCTCCTACGACCTCACGGAGCACTTCGAGGAAGGCCGCCTCCCCACCGACCGCCCCGTGGTCCTGGTGGACGCGCAAAACCCCCGGTACGACTCGGTCTACCTGGACAACTTCCTGGGGGGCAGGCTGGCCGGGGCCTACCTCGCCCGCTTCCCTGGGGCCATCTTCGCCATCAAGGTGGAGGAGGAGCCCGACCGGGCCTTCCGCCGCACCGTCTTCGCCGAGCGCATGGCGGGCTTTGGGGAGGCCCTAAAGGAGGCGGGCCGCCCCTTCCCGGAGGACCACCTCTACGTCACCCGCCTTTCCCAGGAGGGGGGGCGGCTCGCCCTGCGCCACTTCCTGGAAAAGGCCTCCCCGCCCCTCAACGTCTTCGCCGGGGCGGACCAGGTGGCCCTGGGGGTCTTGGAGGAGGCCCAGCGCCTCGGCCTCACCCCGGGAAAGGACGTGCGGGTCCTGGGCTTTGACGGCCACCCCTTCGCCGAGGAGGTGGGGCTTTCCACCATCGCCCAGCCCGTGGAGGCCATGGGAGCCCGGGCGGCCCAGCTCCTCCTGGAGAGGATGCAGGGCTACGCCGGAGCCCCCCGGGAGGTGCGCTTTGAGCCCATCCTGGTGGAAAGGACCTCCACCCTGACCCCGGGCCCCGCCCCCTACGTGCCCTAGAATCCTCCCATGAACCTCTGGAACTCCCTGACCAACCTGGCGCGCTGGATCGTGGCCCTGCCGGTGGTGGGCCTCCTCCTCGGGGCCCTCTACTTCTCCTGGCACGCCCTATGGGAGGCCGTTTCCGCCCTGGGGCAGGGCCTCGAGGCCGCCCTCCCCGCCCTGGTGGGGGCCGTGGACCTGGCCCTCCTCTCCGCCGTCTTCCTCATCTTCAGTGTGGGCCTCTTTGAGCTCTTCATCGGCAAGCTGGAAGTGCCCTTGGACAACGTCTTGGCGGTGGAAAGCCTGGCCGACCTCAAGAACAAGCTGGGCCAGGTGATCGTCATGATCCTGGTGGTGAAGTTCTTTGAGAAGGCCCTGGCCTTCAAGCCCCAAGGGGCCCTGGACTTCCTCCTCTTCGCCGGAGGGGTGGCCCTCCTAAGCGCCGCCTTGTGGCTGGCGCGGGCCAAGGAGTAGGTGCTGGTCTACCTGGACCAAAACCACGCCAGCCGCATGGCCAAGCACCTCCTGGGGCAAAGGGGGCACGAGGCCTTCGGAAGGCTCTTTCTTGTCCTCAAGGGGAGGGCCATCGCCCCTCCAAGCCCCTTCCACGTCCTGGAGACCCTCTTTCCCCAAAGGGGCCCCGAGGAGAAGGCGGGCTACCTCCTCCCCGCCCTCAAGGCGGTCTTCGCCGCCCTCTCGGGCGGCTACTGGGTCCGGCCCTGGTTGGAGGTGGCGGTAAGGCAGGAGAGGGGGCTTTACCGGGAAGACCTCCTCTTCCGGGAGGGAAGCTGGGAGATCCCGGCGGACCTCTCCCCCTTCCAGGGGCTTCCCGAAAGCCTCCGCGGGCTCCCCTACGGGGAAGCCTTTGACCTGGCCCTGCGGGAAGTCCGCTCACGCACCGGCCTTAGGGAAGTGCCCTTCGTGCGGCTCCTTGCCCACCTCCTGGCCCGCATGGCCACCGACCCCCACCGTAAGCCCCGCCCCTCCGACCTCCTGGACGCGGTCATGGCGGCCACGGTCTACCCCTACGTGGACCTCCTCCTCACCGACCGCTACCTCCGGAACCTCCTGCCGGAAAGAAGCGTGGGGGGGAGGCAAAAAGAGGTGGAGGCCCTGGTCCTTCGCCTCCGGGGGGAGTAGACTCCGGGGCGTGAGAGGGATCCGGGACCCCCGCCTCCTCCCCATCGCCGAGAAGGTGATGGAAGGGCAAAGGCTTTCCTTTGAGGACGGCCTCGTGCTCTACGAGACCCAGGACCTCCCCACCCTCATGCGTCTGGCCAACCTGGTGCGGGAGCGGAAGCACGGGCACAAGACCTACTTCGTCCACTCCATCCGCGTCTCCCAGACCAACATCTGCTACGTGGGGTGCACCTTCTGCGCCTTCCAAAGGCGTTTCGGCGAGGAAGGGGCCTGGGATTGGGACGTGGACGAGGTGGTGGCCTGGATCAGGGCGCGCTACCAGCCGGGGCTCACGGAAATTCACCTCACGGCGGGCCACCACCCCAAAAGGCCCTTCTCCTACTACCTGGACCTGGTGCGGGCCCTGAAGGAGAACTTCCCCGGGGTCCAGGTGAAGGCCTGGACCGCGGCGGAGATCCACCACTTCTCCAAGATCGCCCGCCTACCCTACCGGGAGGTCCTAAAGGCCCTAAAGGAGGCGGGCCTGGACGCCATGCCGGGAGGCGGGGCGGAGATCTTCGCCGAGAGGGTGCGCAAGAAGATCGCCCGGGCCAAGGTCTCGGCGGAAGGGTGGCTGGAGATCCACCGCACCGCCCACGAGCTCGGCATCCCCACCAACGCCACCATGCTCTACGGGCACATAGAGACCCTGGGGGAGCGCCTGGACCACATGGACCGCCTCCGCCGCCTCCAGGACGAGACCGGGGGCTTCATGAGCTTCATCCCCCTGGCCTTCCAGCCCGACGGGAACCAGCTAGCCCGGGAGCTCGGCAAGAGGGAGTTCACCACGGGGCTGGACGACCTCAGGAACCTGGCCGTGGCCCGGCTTTACCTGGACAACTTCCCCCACATCAAGGGGTACTGGGCCACCTTAACCCCTGAGCTCGCCCAGGTCTCCTTGGACTGGGGGGTCACGGACGTGGACGGCACCCTGATTGAGGAGAGGATCGTCCACATGGCGGGAAGCCCCACGCCCCAGGGCCTCACCAAGCGGGAGCTCGCCCAGATCATCCTCATGGCGGGGCGCATCCCCGTGGAGCGGGACGCCCTCTACCGGGAGGTGCGCCTTTGGGACCGGGTGGAGGCCTGAGGCCACCCGCCAGGCCGGGGGAAAGGCTTGGGGGGAAGAGGGAATGAGGGCGCTGCGGGTGGGCTTTCCCCCCTACGCCAACGTGGCTCCCCTGGTCCGCTTCCTTAGGCCGGAAGGGTTCTCGGTGGTCCACGCCTCCCCCACCGCCCTCAACGCCTGGCTTCTGGAGGGGAAGCTGGACCTTTCCCTAGCCTCCAGTTACGCTTACCTCCGGCACCAGGAGGCCTTGGGCCTCCTGCCGGACTTTTCCGTGGCGGTGCTCGGGCCGGTGTACTCCGTGAACCTCTTCCACCGCCCGCCCTTAAGGGACCTAAAGCGGGTGGCCCTCACCACGGAAAGCGCCACCAGCGTGGCCCTCCTCAAGCTTCTTCTTGAAGAGCAGGGCGTCTATCCCCATTACCAGGAGGTGAGGGGGGGACTGGAACTCCTTTCCGCTTACGATGGGGTGCTCCTCATCGGCGACCAGGCCATCCAGGCGTACGCCGCCCTCCTCCCCGGGCTCCCCGAAACCCCCCACGCCCTCCCCACCCGCCTGGGCGGGGTCCAGGTCACCGACCTCTCCGTCCTCTGGTTCCAAAAGACCCGCCTCCCCTTCGTCTTCGCCGTCTGGGCCTACCGGAAGGAAAACCCGCCCCCCAAGGCCCTGGTCCGGGCCCTAAGGCGGGCCAGGCGGGAAGGCTTGGCCCGGTTAGGGGAGGTGGCCCGGGGGGAGGCGGAAAGGCTTGGGGTCCACCCCGCCCTCATGGAGCACTACCTCTGGAACTTCCGCTACCACCTGGAGGAACCCGACCGCCTGGGCCTCCACGCCTTCGCCGAGGCCTTAGGGCTTCCCTTTCGGCCCCTCTACTATCCCGAATAGCGATTGACATTTCATAGCGATTGAAGTAACGTAGCCTTGGGCCTTTGGCCCAAGGAGGTAGACCATGCGTTGGAACCTGGACCCTGCCCACACCAGCGTGGAGTTCGCGGTACGGCATATGGTGATCGCCACGGTGAGGGGGACGGTGGGCCTCAAGGAGGGGTACGTGGAAACCGACGAGACTGGGAAGCCCATCCGGGTGGAGGCCCGGCTGGACGCGGCCAGCATCCACACCGGCGTAGCCGACCGGGACAACCACCTGCGCTCCCCGGACTTCCTGGACGTGGCCAACCACCCGGAGATCGTCTTCAGGAGCGAGAAGATCACCCCCCTGGGGGAGGGCCGCTACCGGGTGGAAGGGGAGGTCACCATCCGGGGCGTGACCCGGCCTCTCGCCTTTGAGGTGGAAACCCATGGCCCCGCGAAGGACCCCTGGGGGAACGAGCGCATCGCCGCCCACTTTGAGGGGAAGCTGAACCGGAAGGACTTCGGCCTCACCTGGAACATGCCCCTGGAGACCGGGGGGCTTCTCGTGGGCGAGGAGGTGCGCTTCAGCGTGGACACCCAGGCGGTGAAGGCCAAGGAGGCGGTGGCATAGTAATGGCCTTTCCCCGGCGGCTTCTTTCCTTGAGCCTAAGGGTCAAGGACCTGGAAGCCACCCTCTTCTTCTACCGGGACCTCCTGGGCCTAAAGGTGGAGGCCGACTCGCCCCGCTATCGGCTTTTCCCCGAAGGGAAGGGCTTCCTCCTGGAGCTTCTTCACGACCCTGCGGCCCCCTCGAGGCCCTACCCCTCCGTGGGCCTCTACCACTTCGCCCTCCTCCTGCCCCACCGCAAGGCCCTCGCCGGCGTTTTCCGCAGGCTCTTGGAAGCGGGGGTCCACTTCGAGGGGGCGGCGGACCACGGGGTCTCGGAGGCCCTCTACTTCCGCGACCTCGAGGGGAACGGCCTGGAGCTCTACCGGGACCGCCCCAAGGAAGCGTGGCCCAAGGGCCCCCTCATGTTCACGGCGCCCCTGAACCTGGAGGGGCTCCTCGCGGAAAACCCGGACCCCACCCCCCTCCCCCCGGAAACCCTCCTCGGGCACATCCACCTGCACGTGGAAGACCTGGCCGAGGCGGAGGCTTTTTTCCGCGGCAAGCTCGGCATGGAGGTGACCTTGCGCACCTACCCCGGGGCCCTCTTCTTCGCCTGGGACGGCTACCACCACCACGTGGGGGCCAACACCTGGGCGGGAAGACGGAAGGCGCCCCCTGGGGCCACGGGGCTTTTGGGCTACACCCTCCTCGCCCCTCCCGGCGCGCCTCCCGGGGAGTACCCCGACCCCACCGGGGCCTCGGCCCGGGTCTTGACGGAGCCCCCTCCCTCCCTTTAGACTCTAGGCCAACTATGCGGACCCTAGGGCGCTACTTCGGCTTTTATTACCCCGCCGGGGGCGCCCTGCGGTGCGCGTAGGCCATACCGCACAAAGGGCGCCCCCCAAAGGGGGCGCCCAAAGCTTTTAGGAGGGAAGCCATGCTGATCGTGATGAAGCGGGGGCACACGGAGGAGGAGCTTCAGGAGGTCGTCCGGGAAATAGAGAAGGTGGGCTACCGGCCCCACGTCTCCTGGGGCGTGGAGACCACCCTGGTGGGGGCCATCGGCCGGGGGCCCACCCCCGAGCTCATGGAGCACTTCCGGGCCCTTCCCGGGGTGGCCGAGGTCATCCCCATCTCCAAGCCCTGGAAGCTGGCGAGCCTCGAGGTCCAGCCCTTCCCCACGGTCCTGGAGTTCCCCACAGGGAGAACCGGGGGCGGCCACGTGATGGTGGCGGCAGGGCCCTGTGGAGTGGAGTCCCATGAGCAGACCCTTAGGGCCGCCCGCTACGTGAAGGCCCATGGGGCCCACATGCTCCGGGGCGGGGCCTTCAAGCCGCGCACGAGCCCCTACGCCTTCCAGGGCCTGGGAGTGGAGGGCCTAAAGATCCTCGCCGAGGCCAGAAGGGAAACGGGCCTCCCCATCGTCACCGAGGTCCTCTCCCCGGATCAGGTGGAGCTCGTGGCCGAGTACGCCGACGTCCTCCAGATCGGGGCCAGGAACGCCCAGAACTTCCCCCTCCTCCAGGCGGTGGGCGAGGTGGGCAAGCCCGTCCTCCTCAAGCGGGGGATGAGCATGGCCCTGGAGGAGTTCCTCATGAGCGCGGAGTACGTCCTCTCCCGGGGCAACATGCGGGTCATCCTGGTGGAGCGCGGCATCCGCACCTTTGAGAAGGCCACCCGCTTCACCCTGGACGTCTCCGCCGTGCCCGTCCTCAAGAGCTGGACCCACCTCCCGGTCTGGATAGACCCCTCCCACCCGGCGGGCAAGAGGGACTGGGTCATCCCCTTGGCCTTGGCGGGGCTCGCCGCCGGGGCCGACGGCCTCATCGTGGAAACCCACCCCGAGCCAGAAAAGGCCCTCTCCGACGCCGCCCAACAGCTCCACGAGCACGAGTTCGCCAGGCTCATGGACCAGGTGCGCCGCCTGGTGGCCGCCCTGGACAAGACCCTCTCCACCCCCGTCCTGGGATGAAGCCCCTTTTCGGCAAGGTGGGCGTCTTCGGCGTGGGCCTCCTTGGGGGAAGCGTGGCCCTAGGGCTTAAGGAACGCTTCCTGGCCGAGGAGGTTCACGCCTATGACCAAGACCCTAGGGCCCTGGAGAAGGCCCTCTTCCTGGGCGTGGCCGACCGGGTGCACACCGAGGTGGGCCCCTGGGTGGGGGAGCTTTCCCTGGGGGTCCTGGCCGCCCCCGTGGGGGCGCTAGCCGAGCTGGGGAAGGCCCTCGCCCCCTGGGCCCACCCGGAGAGCCTCTGGACCGACGTAGGAAGCGTCAAGGGGAAGGTGGTGGCCCTCTTGGAAGGCCTCCTCCCCCACTACCTGGGGGGGCACCCCATGGCGGGAAGCGAACGGGCGGGGGTGGAAAACGCCCACGCGGGGCTTCTAGAGAACGCCGTCTGGGTCCTCACCCCCACGGAGAGGACGAGCCCTAAGGCCAAGGAAGGGGTGCGCCAGCTGGTGGAGGCCCTGGGGGCCTACCCCCTCGAGGTCCCCCCCCTCCTCCACGACGAGCTGGTGGCCCGCGTCTCCCACCTCCCCTACCTCCTGGCCCTCGCCCTAAACCGCATGGTGGCGCGAAGCCCCCATCGGGACCTCCTCATCTTCCTGGCGGCGGGGGGCTTCCGCGACCTCACCCGGGTGGCCTCCGGGTCCCCCAGGATGAGCCGGGACATGGTGGTGGAGAACAAGGAGGCCCTGAAGGAGGCCATAGAGGAGCTTAGAGGCGTTCTCCTGGAGCTGGAAGGCCTCCTGGACGAGCCCGAAGGCCTGCTTCAGGCGGCGGAGGAGGCCAAGCGCACCCGGGACAGCCTCCCCATCGTGCGCAGAAGCCTCCTCCCCGAGATGCACGACCTCGTGGTCCAGATGCCGGACCGCCCCGGGGAGATCGCCCGCGTGGCCACCGCCCTCGGCGAGGCCGGGGTGAACATCAAGGACATCGAGGTCCTCACCATCCGGGAGGCCGCGGGGGCCCTCCGCCTCTCCTTCGCCACCCGGGAGGAAAAGGAACGGGCGAGGGCGGTGCTCCAGGAGGCGGGCTACCGCCTACCCTAGCTCCGCGGTGGACCGGACCACCCGGTCCTTGCCCCCTTCCTTGGCCCGGTAGAGGGCCTGGTCCGCCCGGCGGTAGAGGTCCGCAAGGTCCCCCCCATAGGTGGCCACCCCGAGGCTCGCCGTGACCCCCAGGCCCTTTAGGCCCTCCCGAAGCCTTTCCGCCAAGCGCGCTGCCTGCTCTCCATGGGTTTTCGGCAGGAGGAGGGCGAACTCCTCGCCTCCCCACCGCCCCACCAGATCCCCCTTGCGCACGTGGCCCACCAGGTAGCGCCCCACCTCCTTAAGGAGCCTGTCCCCCTCCGGGTGGCCCTTCTCGTCGTTCACCCTCTTGAAATCGTCCAGGTCCAGAAGCACCAGGCTAAAGGGCTCCTCCCCCCGTTCCACCCGGGCCGCCTCCCGCTCCAAGGCCATCTCCAGGGCCCGGCGGTTGGGGAGGCCGGTGAGGGGGTCGGTGAGGGCCTGCTCCTTCCAAAAGCGGGCCTGGCCGTAAAGCTCCCGGAAGCGGGCGAGGAGGAGGGCCAAGGCCAGAAGAACGGGCTGGCTCAGGGCGAAGTGGCCGTAAATGACCCCTTCCCCGTGCCCCAGCCAGAGCGGGAAGAGGGCCAAAGCTCCTCCCCAGAAAGCGCCCGCGAGGAGGGCCCAGGGTAAGGGATAGGCAAAGGCGGAAAGCAGGTACAAGGAGGGCGACCAGAAGCCCACCACCCACCAGGCCTCCCGGACCCGCGCCATCTCAAAGAGGAAGTAGCACCCCAGGGCATGGACCAGCAAGCGGGGCGCCCCCTTGGGCCCCCACCTAAGGGCCGCCAGAAAGAGGAGGCCGAAAAGGGGGTAGGCCCAGCTTTCCCAGCCCCTGGGAGGGCGGGCCAGGAGCTGGAGGCCCACGCCCAGGGGAAGGCCTATCCAGGCAAGCAGGTAAAGGGCCCGGTAAAGCCCTTCCATGTTTCCATTCTCTTCCCCTGGCGGTGAAAGGCGCGTGAAAAGCAACCCTCGGTGCCCGCACGTGGGTTTCGCAACCCGGGATGCCCGAAATAGGGCTAGGAGAGAGCTTTTGGGGTACTTAGGGTGGGGCCCCCGCTCTGGCTTTCGCCAGAGCGGGGTATTTAGGGCAAAACCTTGCCCGGGTTGAAGAGGCCCAGGGGGTCCAGCGCCTCCTTGACCCGGTGGAGCGCCCCCAGGGTCTCGGGGTCCACCGCCTCCAGCATGAAGTCCCGCTTCATGAGTCCGATGCCGTGCTCCCCGGAGAGCACCCCCCCATGCCTTAGCGCCACCCGGGCGATCTCGTGGGCGAGCTCAAAGACCCTCTCCTCGCTTTCCCTCCTGGGGTCAAAGAGGATGTTGGGGTGGAGGTTCCCGTCCCCGATGTGGCCAAACTGCACCACCACGAGGCCGAAGGCCTTTCCCAAGGCCTCGATCTCCCGCACCACCTGGGGCAGGGCCGAGCGGGGCACGGCGATGTCCTCGTTCACCCGCTTGGGGCGGATACGGCCCAGGGCAGGGCTCACCGCCCGCCTGGCCCGCCACAGGGCCTCGGCCTCCGCCTCGGTTCCCGCGCGGACCACCTCGGCCCCATGGCGTCGGGCGCTCGCTTCCACCAGGGAAAGCTCCTCCTCCACGAGCTCCGGCTCGTCCCCGTCCGTTTCCACCAAAAGAAGGGCCCGGCCCCGGGGAAGGCCCATCCTCAGGTAGTCCTCCACGGCGCCCGCGCAGGCCGGGTCCATGAACTCCATGCGGGCCGGCACGGCCCCCAAGGCCACCGCCTCGGAGACCGCCTCGGCCAGGGGCTCCACCCCGGGGAAGTGGGCCAGGAGGGTGGCCCGGTACCGGGGCAAGGGGAGAAGGCGGAGCCTCGCCCCCGTCACCAGGCCCAAGGTCCCCTCCGAGCCGATGAGGAGCCCCGGGAGGTCGTAGGCGGCGCGCCCCTGACGCTGGACCTCTCCCTCGCCGTCCACCCACTCCAGCTCCAGCACGTAGTCCCCGGTGACCCCGTACTTAAAGCAGAGAGGCCCCCCGGCGTTCTCCGCCAGGTTCCCTCCCAGGGTGCTGGTGCGGTAAGAGGCGGGGTCCGGGGGGTAGAAGAGGCCGTAGGGCCTCGCCGCTTCGGAGACCCGGGCCGTGGTCACCCCGGGCTCGGCCCAGGCCGTCTGGGTGTGAGGGTCCACCTCGAGGCGGGTCATGCGGGTGAAGGCCACCACGATGGCCCCCTCCTCCGGGACCGCCCCGCCGGAGAGGCCGCTTCCCGCCCCCCGGGGCACCAGCGCCACCCCGCGCCGCCGGGCCAGGCGGACCAAGAAGGCCACTTCCTCCCGGGTCTCGGGCAGGACCACCGCTAGAGGAGCCTCCCCTACCAGGATGGCGTCGTAGCGGTAGACCTCCTTCTCGGGGCGGGAGAGGAGGGCCCGGGGGCCGAAGAGCGCCTTGAGCTCGTCCAGAATCCCTTGGGCCCGGGAAAGCGCCATGGGCTTAGCCTACCAAGAAGGGTCGCAAAAGAACGTGGAATCGGGCCTCACCACGTTAACGGCGCCCACATAAGGCCCCAAGACGCCGTCCCGCACCCCCCGGACCCAAAGGCGCCTGTCGGGCAGAGGCTCCACCCTGACGCCCTGCACCGCAACCCCCCCCAGCACCCGGCCCTCGGGGCTCACCGTGAGGAAGCCCCGGACCTCGGGGCCGGAGAAAGGTCCCTTCAGGTAGAAGGTTTCCTCCGCCAAGGCCGCGGAAGGGGAGGTCCCATCGGGAACCCAGTAAAACCAAAGCCCGTCCACCCAGCCCTCTAGGGCGAGGCGGTAATCCAGCTGGGTGTTCCCTTGCGCGCAGTAGGTGGGCTGCGTCTCCAAGCGGCTAATCCGGTAAGGTAAGCGCACCTCCACCGTCAGGGTACAGGCAGCGAGCAAGAGGCCGATTCCCCAAAGCCCTAAGCTACGCATACTTCCAACCATAGACTCCTTCATGGCCCTGGGAAGTTGGAAGCGAGTAAATCCGCCTTTAGACTGCGAAGCATGGCCTACTGGCTCCTCAAGTCCGAACCCCAGGTGTACGGCATCGAAGACCTGGAGCGGGAAGGCCGGGCCATCTGGGACGGGGTGCGGAACTACCAGGCCCGGAACTACCTGATGCAGATGAAAGAGGGCGACCTCTGCTTCTTCTACCACTCGGGCACCACCCCCCCGGGGATCGCCGGGCTTTGCCGGGTGGTACGCACCCTCCTCCCCGACCCCACCCAGTTTGACCCGGAAAGCCCCTACTACGACCCCAAGGCCACGCCGGCGAAGCCCCGCTGGTATACGGTGGAGGTGGCCTTCGTGGAGAAATGGTCCCTCATCCCCCTGGCCGAGCTCAAAACCCTCTTTCCCCCAGACCACCCCCTGGTGCGGAGGGGAAACCGGCTTTCCGTGATGCCGGTTCCCCCCGAGGTGGCGGAGAGGCTTATTGCGCGGAGAGGGTCCCGATGATCTTGAAGAGGGGCAGGAACATCCCGGCCACGATCATGCCCACGATGACCCCCAGGAAGATGATCATGAGGGGCTCAATGGCCGCGGTGAGGCTGGCCACCGCTTCGTCCACCTCCCGCTCGTAAAAGTCGGCGATCTTGGAAAGCAAGGTGTCCAAAGCCCCCGTCTCCTCGCCGATGGCCACCATGGAGCTCACCATGGGGGGGAAGACGAAGGGGTGCTGGGCCAGGGTGAGGTTCAAGGGGTCACCCTGCTGGATCTTCAGCTTGGCCCCTTCCACGATCTCCTCCACCACGCTGTTGCCCGCCGTCCCCTTGGTGATGTCCAGGGCCTCCACGATGTTCACCCCGCTTGTGAGGAGGAGGGCCAGGGTGCGGGAGAAGCGGGCCACGGCGGTCTTGCGGTTGAGGTTGCCGAACACCGGCACCCTGAGCTTGATGCGGTCGATGACCCTCCGCCCCTGGGGGGTGCCGTAGTACCAGCGGTAGGCGAAGAAGAGGACCACAAAAAGGAGAAGAAGGGGCAGGGTAGCCGCCCGCAAGAAGTCGGAGAGGGCGATGAGAAAGCGGGTGAGGAGGGGAAGCTCCGAGCCGAGATCGGTGAGGATCTGGGCGAACTGGGGCACAATCCCCGTGAGGAGGAAGTAGGCCACGCCCACGGCGAAGACGAAGACGATGACCGGGTAGGTCATGGCGCTTCGGATCTTGCCCCTTAGCTCCAGCTCCTTCTCCAGAAAGCTCGCCAGCCGGTCCAGGATGAGGTCCAGGCCGCCCGAGGTCTCCCCGGCCCGCACCAGGTTCACGTAGAGGCGGGAGAAGAGCTTGTGCTTGGCGAGAGCGTCGGAGAAGGCCGTGCCCCCTTCTATGTCCGTGCGCACCTGCTTGAGGATCTCCCGGAACTTCTTGTTCTCCGTCTGCCGCTCCAGGATGGCCAGGGACTGGAGGAGGGTGAGGCCCGCCCCCAGCATGGTGGCGAGCTGCCGGGAGAAGATGGCGAGGTCCCGAAGGCCAGGACCCCGCTCCAAAACGGGAAGGCGCACCTCGGCCTGCAGGCCCCGCCCAGGCTCCTTGATCTCGGCCACGAAGAGGCCCCGGTCGCGGAGGAGCCTGGCGGCGGTGCGCAGGTCCTCGGCCTCAATGGTGGCCTCCACCAGGCGGCCCTGACGGTCGCGGGCCTTATACTGGTAAACCGGCATGGTAGCAGTATACCAGGAAGCCCTGGCCAAAGGGGCCGAGGCCCTTAAGGGAGGGGGTTTGGTGGCCTTCCCCACGGACACGGTCTGGGGGGTGTTGGCCCTCATGGAGGACGAGGCCGCCTGCAAGAGGATCTACGAGGTCAAGGGTAGGCTCGAGGACAAGCCCCTTCAGGTGCTGGTGGCGGACCTAGAAAGCGCCCTAAAGCTTGTGGACCTCGGCCTCCTGAAAGAGAAGTTTTTGCGCCTGGCAGGGATCTTCTGGCCGGGGGGGCTCACCGTGGTGGTCCCGGGGAAGGGCATCCCCCCCTGGATCAGCCAAGACGGCTCCGTGGGCCTCAGGATGCCCGCCCACGACCTCCTGCGGGAGCTCCTCCGCCGGGTAGGGGGGCACGCCGCCGCCACCAGCCTAAATAAAAGCGGCGAACCCCCGGTGAGAAGCGAGGCCGAGGCCCGGACCTTCCCCGTGGACTTCGTCTTCCCGGGAGAGGCGGGGGGCCTGGCCTCCAGCGTGGTGGACCTGCGCACCGGGGAAGTCTTGAGGGAAGGGGCCATTCCCAAGGAGGCCCTCCTCCCCTACCTTGCCTAGCCCATGGAAGGGCCCGGCTTGAAGGCAGAGATCCTGGCGGTGCTCTTCGCCGCCGGGAGGCCTGTGCGCCTCAAGGAGCTCAAGGCCCTGGGCCACCCCGAGGAGGCCCTCCTCCGCGCCCTCGAGGCCCTGGAGAAGGACCTCGAGGCCGGCCACCTGGGCGTGGCCCTGGAGCGGGTGGCGGGGGGGTGGCGGCTTTTGGTGCACGAAAAGGTACTCCCGGTGGTGGAAAGGGTCCTCAAACCCACCCCGCCCCGCCTCTCCAAGGCAGCCCTGGAGGTCCTGGCCCTCATCGCCTACCACCAGCCCGTTGCCCGGGCGGAGCTGGAGGCCATGCGGGGAAAGAGCGTGGAAGGGGTCCTGGAAAGCCTCCTGGAGCGGGGCCTTATCCGGGTGGTGGGGGAGAAGGAGTCCCCCGGCCGCCCCAAGCTCTACGGCACCACGGAACGCTTCCTGGAGGTCTTCGGCCTGGAGAGCCTAGAGGACCTCCCGCCCCTCGAGGAGGGCCCACCCCTCCTCCTCCGGGGCTAGGGCCTCCTTGGCGGGAACGGGCAGGGGGCTAAAGAGCTCGTTCTGCCGCACGAAGGCCAAGAGGAAACGGGAAAGAAGCCGCATCTGGCTCCTGTGGGCGCGGATGGCCCTCTCCTTGAGGCCCACCTCCCCCTCGGTGAGGGGGAAGCGGCGCCAGGGAAGCCCCCGCCCCCTGGGCGGGGGATAGAGGGGAAGCCTCGGGTGGAGGCCCTTGGGCAAGGGGTACTGGTAGCCCCCGTGGATGAGGTAGTACTCCAGGCGGCCCTCGAGGCCCAAAAAGGCCGCCGCCTGCATGCCGAAGTAGGCCGTGGCCTGGTGGTCCCGGTGGGCGTCCAGGGGGCTCGGCAGGAGGATCCGGGTGGGCCTAAGGCGCTCCAGAAGCTCCACCAAGGTGGCCTCCAGGGCCTTTCCCGTGTAGGGAAGCCCAAGGCGGTAGCACCCCGGGTAGGCCACGGCCTTGAGGCCCGTGTAGGGGCTCTCGTAGGCCAGGTAGTAGTGGGTGGTGAAGAGGGCGAAAAGCCCCTGGTCCGGAAAGCCCAGAAAATAGGCGCTCTCTCGGGGAAGGCCTAAGGCCTCGAGGCCCCGCCAGGCCTCCACCATCCGCCTCAGGGCCAGGCGGCGCATGGCCTCCTGGGAGGGAAGGGGGCTTCCCGCCGCCAGGTCAAAGGCGTCCCCCGAGGTGAGGTAGACCACGCTCACCCGTCCCCCCCGCTCCCAGGTGCGGCGCATGAGCCCCGCCGCCGCCAGCACCTCGTCGTCGGGATGGGGGGCCAGGACCAGAAGGTGCTCCCCCTGCCCAGGCTCCGGAAAGAGGGGCAGGCGGCGCACCCGAGCCGCGGAGAAGAGGGCGTGGTAGGAGGCGAAGAGGAAACGGCCGTTGATGAAGGCCCAGACCCCCAAGGCCGCCAGGATCACCAGCAAGCGCTCGGTCCATAGGAGCCCCAGCCACAGCCTCAGGGCCTCCCCCACCCCCAGGTAAAGGAGGAGCAAGAGAAGAAGCCACTGCCACGGGGCCAGGCGGCGCACGGAGGCCATTCTAAACTGGAGGCGTGCCCACCCTGCGCCCGGCCCGCCCGGAGGACCTGCCCGCCATCGCCCGCCTCTCCCACAAGACCCTCCTCCTGGGCCGGGAAGGGTCTGGGGTTTTCCCCAGCGAGGCCCTCTGGGGCGAGCTTTTCGTGGCCCCCTACCTGAGGGCCGGGTGCTGCTCCCTGGTGGCCGAGGAGGGGGGCCAGGTGGTGGGGTACATCCTGGGGGCCTGCGCCCTCCTCCCCCTGGCCCTGGCCCTCCTTGCCCGGTTGCCGGGGGTTCTCCTGCGCTTCCTCCTGGGGGGCTACGGCCCCAGGCTTCCCCACCTCCGCTACCTCCTCCGCCTCCTCCTCTTCCCGGGGCCCAAGGCCCCACGGAAGGCCTACCCCGCCCACCTCCACATCGCCGTGGACCCCAAGGCCCAAGGGCGCGGCCTCGGCAGGACCCTCCTGGCCGCTTTCTTGGAGTGTTTAAGGGCAAAAGGGGTCAGGGGGGTGCAGCTTTCCACCACTCGGGCCAACCGGGCAGCCCGCGGGCTCTATAGGAGCCTAGGCTTCCGGGTTTACGCCAAGCGGGCAAGCCCCTTTTGGGCCCCCTACCTGGGCCGCCCCCTGGTCCACGAGGTGTGGGTGAGGGAGGTTTAGGGGGACGGCGTCATAATGAGGGGGTGCTGCCCGAAGCGCTTCGGGGGTTCTCCAGCTACCGGGAGTGGCTGGAGGCGGAGGAGGAGTTCCGGGGGCGGATCGTCTTCGCCCGCCTCCTCCCCCAGAACCCCCCCAGGCCAGCCCCCTACCAGGGGGCCTTCGCCGAGGTGGTCCGGGCCTTGGGGCTTTCGCCCTTCGCCCACCAGGTGGCGGCCCTCAAGGAGGTGGAAGCCGGGAAGAACGTGGTCATGGCCTACTCCACCGCCGCCGGGAAGAGCCTGGTCTTCCAGGTGCCCGTGCTCGAGGCGGCCTTGGAAGGAGGAACCAGCCTCCTCCTCTTCCCCACCAAGGCCCTGGCCCACGACCAGCTGAGGCGCCTTAAGGCCATGGCCCAGACCCTGGGCCTGGAAGGCGTCTTCCCCTACGACGGGGACACCCCCGGGCCCACCCGCAAGGCGGCCCGGGAACGGGGGCTCGTCCTCCTCTCCAACCCGGACATGCTCCACTTCGGCCTCCTTCCCCGGCACGGGGAGTGGGCCTCCTTCCTCTCCCGTCTCCGCTACCTGGTCCTGGACGAGCTCCACGCCTACCGGGGAGTATTCGGCACCCACGTGGCCCTGGTCCTCTTCCGCCTCCTGCGCCTGGCCCGCCGCTACGGGGCGAGCCCCCAGGTCATCGCCGCCAGCGCCACCATCCAAAACCCCAAGGCCCACGCCGAAACCCTCACCGGCCTCCCCTTCGTGGAGCTTCGGGAGGAGGTGGCCCGCTCCGAAAGGGAGCTCCTCGTCCTCCTGCCCAAGCCCCTGGACCGCAAAGGGGAAAGGCGAAGGAGCGCCCTCCTCGAGGCCGCCTACCTGGCCAGGACCCTGGCGGAAGGGGGCCTCAGGGCCCTGGTCTTCGCCAACTCCCGCAAAAGCGCCGAGCTCATCGCCCGCTACGCTGCCCACCCCGGGGTGCGCCCCTACCGGGCGGGCTACACCGCCAAGGACCGGAGGAGGCTGGAGGAGGCCCTGAAGCGGGGAGAGGTGCGGGTCCTGGTCTCCACCAGCGCCCTGGAGCTCGGGGTGGACATCGGGGAGCTGGACGCCGTGGTGCTCGTGGGCTACCCGGGCTCGGTGGCGGGCTTCTGGCAACGGGCGGGGCGGGCCGGCCGGGGAGAAAGGCGGGCCTTGGTGGTCTTCATCCCCCGGGAAGACCCCCTGGACGAGTACTTCCTCCACCGCCCCCACCTCCTCCTGCAAACTCCCCCGGAGGAGGCCGTGGCCGACCCCCAAAACCCCGTCCTCTGCCCCCTCCACCTCCACGCCGCCGCCTGGGAATGGCCCCTCCGGCGGGAAGAGGTCCGCTGCCCGGAGGCCCTCAAGGAGCTCAAGGAGAAGGACGGGCTCTACTACACGCAAAAAAGGCACCCCCACCGGGAGATCGGCCTCCGGGGCCTGGGGGCGACCTTCACCCTGAGGGGCCCTGAAGGGGAGGTGCTGGGCCACCTGGACGAGCGCCAGGCCTACTGGGAGGCCCACCCCGGGGCCATCTACCTGCACCAGGGGGAAAGCTACCTGGTGCGCAACCACGACCCCCTTAGGCGGGAGATCTGGCTGTTGCCCGCCCTGGAGGACTACTACACCGAGCCGCGGGCGGCAACCGACCTGGAGGTGCTCTCGGGGGAGCCCGTGGGCCACGGGGTCTTCGTGGGCCAGGTGGTCCTGCGGGAACGGGTGGTGGGCTACGTGAAGAAGCGCTTCTTCACGGGGAGCGTCCTGGAAGAGGTGCCCCTGGACCTGCCCGAGATCGCCTTCCCCACCGAGGCCCTCTGGTTTCACCCCAAGGAGGTGGTCCCCCTCCATCGGGTCCCCGGGGGGATCCACGCCCTGGAGCACGCCCTGATCGGCCTCCTTCCCCTCTTCGTGCTGGCGGAGAGGCAGGACATCGGGGGGTTTTCCTATCCCTTTTACCCCAGGCCTCTGCCCTCGGGGGGAGGGCCCACGGTGTTCATCTACGACGGCTACCCGGGCGGCGTGGGCTACGTCCGGGCCGCCGCCCGGCGCTTCCCGGAGTGGCTTCGGGCCGCCTTGGAACTCCTCAAGGCCTGCCCCTGCGAGGAAGGGTGCCCCCGGTGTGTCCTCTCCCCCAAGTGCGGCAACGGCAACCAGTACCTGGACAAGGAGGCCGCCCTCCTCCTGGCCGCCCACCTCGCCCTCTCCCTCCCGGCCCGGGCGGTGCACTAGGTACCCCACCGCGGCGGGGGCCCCCAAGCCCTGGTTCGGGTACCCCATGTTGCGAGATCCCGGCCTGGGCGCGTAGACTTTTACCCATGACCGGCCCAAAGCGGGCCATAGAGGAAAGCCCCGAGGCCTTTTACCAGCGCTTCCAGGCCCACGCCTTCGAGGTCCACCTCTTCCCCGAGCCTTGGGGAAGCCCCCTGGTGGAGGTCCTTTACGGGGAGCATTTGGTCTACGCCTTTGACCGGGGAGCCCTCCCGGCCCCCGCGGGCCGGGTAAAGGCCCTTCTCCACGGGGTGGCGCGGGAGGTCCAACCCCTGGAAGGGAGGCCTTTTCTGCGGCGGGAAGGCCCCACCTACCGCCTGGGGGGGAGGGCAGAAGCCCTGGGGGAGGGGTTTTACCTCCTGGAGGCTCCTGTGCCCGTGCTGGTCTACGGGGAAGCCCCCTTGCCCCAGGAGGCCGAGGTCCTCCTCTGGCCTCCTTTGATGCTCTTCCGGGAGTGAGATGCGCTGCGCCTGCGGGCAGAAAAACCCCCCCGAGGCCCGGTTCTGCATGGCCTGCGGCCGGGCCTTGGAAGCCCTCCTGCCCGAGGAACGGCGCCACGTGAGCGTGGTCTTCTTTGACCTGGTGGCCTCCAGCGAGGGCTTCCGGGAGGGCCTGGCCCCGGCCTACCAGCGCCTCCAGGGGGCCCTGGAGGAGGCCGCCCGGGTGGCCCGGGCCCACGGGGGCTTCGTCCACCGCTTCCTGGGGGACGGGATCCTGGTCCTCTTCGGGGCCCCCAGGGCCAGGGGGCGGGAACCTTGGCGGGCCTTGGGGGCCGCCCTGGAGATGGTGGCCGCCTCCCCCTTCCCCGCCCGGGCGGGGGTGGCGAGCGGCCTCACCCTCTGGGCCCCTTTGGGAAGCGGCCAGGCGGGGGAACCCACCGCCGTGGGCCCCCCGGTGGTCCTGGCGGAACGGCTGAGCAAGTTGGCCGCCCCCGGCGAGGTCCTCACCGACGCCGCCACCCTGGCCCTGGCCCCCGGCACCGAGGCCGAGCCCCTAGGCCCCATGGAGGTCAAGGGCCTGGGAAGGGTGGAGGTGGCCCGGGTCCACCGGGTGCGCCCCGACCTAGGCCCGGAGGGGAGAGCCCTTTTGGCCCAACTCCGCCAGGCCTTGGCCCGGCCTCCCGGCCGCCTCAACCTGGTGGGCCCCCCGGGAAGCGGCAAGACCCTCCTCCTGGAAAGCCTCCTCGAGGAACCCTTCCCCTTCCCGGTGGTGGTCCTGGAGCGCATGGGCCCGGAAACCCCCCTTCGGGCCAGCCTGCGGGAAGCGGTGGAAAGGGCCTTGGGAGCGCCCGAAGCCGTGGTGGAACGGGCGGGGCTCCCGGAGGGGCTCGCCTTGGCCTGGCGCTACAGCCTGGGGCTGGCCCCAAGGCCCTCCTGGAGCCGGGAAGCCCTGGAAGGGGCCATCCTCGAGGCCTGGCGGCGGGTGCTCTTGCGCCTGCCCGGGCCCCTCCTCCTGGTCCTGAAGGACCTGCACTGCCCTGACCCCACCCTGGCCCGGCTCCTCCCCCACCCCTTTCCCCGCCTCCTCCTTCTGGCGGAAAGCCGCACGCCCCTCTTCGCCCCCACCCTGGCCCTCCCCGGCCCCAAGGAACCCCTCCTCCTCGCCCTCCAGCCCGCCCTGGACGCCCTGCCCGCCCGGGAGCGCCAGGCCCTCCTGGCCTGGGGGGTGCTGGGAGGGGTCCCGGAAGAGGTCCTGGAAGCCCTGGTGGGGCGCTTCTCCCGGGAGCGGTTGGAGCGGGAGGGCCTGTTGCAAGGGGGAAGACCCCTCCCCGAGGTGGCCCGGGCCGCCCGAACCCTGATGCCCGAGGAGAAGGCGCGGGCCTGGCACCGGGAAGCCGCGGACCTCCTAAGGCAGAAGGGCGACCTCCTGGCCATGGCCCACCACCTCCAAGGGGCGGGGGAGGCCCGCAAGGCCGCCCACGTCTACCGCCTCCTGGCCCAGGAAGCCTGGCGGAAAGGCCACCCGGAAGAGGCCCTTCCCCTCTACGGGAAGGCCCTGGAGGCCGACCCCTCCTTGCGGGAGTTCCTGGAAGCGGAGCGCCAGGACGTCCTGGCCTCCTTGGGCCTGGCCGAGGAGGCCCCGGGAGGCCCCCGCTCCCAGGACCCGGTGCTCCAAGCCTTCAAGGCGGCCCAAGGGCCTTGGGCGCTCCTTCCCCTGCTTCCGGGGCTCAAGCCCTACCCCCTGGAGGAAGCCCAGGCCCGCCTGGCCCTGGCGGGAGCCTTCTGGCGGGCCTTCCAGCCCCGGCAGGCCCTGGAGGTCCTGGAGGCCTTGCCTCCCCAGGCCCCTCCCGCCTTGAGGCTCCACGGGCGGAGCCTGAAGGCGGGCCTCCTCATGGACCTGGGGCGCTACGAAGAGGCCGAGGCCCTCCTGGAGGCCAAGGAGGAGGGGGACCTCGAGGCCCAGGCCCGCTTCCACGCCACCCGGCTCCGCCTCCTCATGGAAACGGGCCGCCTGGAGGAGGCCCTGGCCGAGGGGGAGGCCGCCTACCGAGAAACCCCCCACCCCTGGCTCGCCGCCGCCCTCCTCACCGCCTGGACCCTAAAGGGAAGGCTCCAGGAGCACCTCCTGGAGGAGGCCCGAAAGCACCAGGACGGCCGGGGTCTGGCCCTTCTGGCCCTGGCCCACCACCGCTGGCTTTGGGGACAAAACCCCAAGCCCTTTCTGAAGGAAGCCCTCCGGGAGGCCAGGCGGCTTTCCAACCCCTACGTGCACCACCTGGCCCTCACCTCCCTGGCCCTCTACCACTGGCCCCAAAGCCCCCAAAAGGCCCGGGTGCTCTCCCAGCACCTCCTCTACCAGACCCAACGCACCGGCTTCCTGGTCCACCTGGAGGTGGCCCGGCTCCTCCGGGCCCAGCTCCTCCTGGAAGAGGGGGAACGGGTGGACCACCTCCTGGGCTTCGCCCCCTCGGTGCCCCTCACGGCCTCCTGGAAGGCGGCCTTGGCGGGGGAAGAACCCCTTGACCTCCGGGGGTACGGTATGCTGGGAAGGTGGGTCCGCCAGCTTTGGCGTAGGCGGAGGGGAGCATGGACGGGGAGGCCATAGAGGCCATCAAACGCCGCCTCTCCCTGAAGGAGGTGGTTTCCCGCTACGTGGCCCTGAAGCCCGCGGGCCGCGGGCGTTGGAAGGGGCTTTGCCCCTTTCACCAGGAGAGGACCCCCTCCTTCTACGTGGACGAGGAGAAGGGCCTCTTCCACTGCTTCGGCTGCAAGGCCGGGGGCGACCTCATCGCCTTCGTGGAGAGGATAGAGGGCCTGGACTTCCAGGCCGCCCTGGAGCGCCTGGCGGAGGAGGCCGGGGTGGAACTCGCAAGGCGGGGAGGCCCCGGGCCCCGCAAAGAGCTTTTGCAGGTCCTCAAGCTGGCCCAGGCCTACTTCCAAGAGGGGCTTGCCGCCCATCCGGAGGCCCGGGCGTACCTGGAGGGGCGGGGCCTCACCCCGGAAAGCCTCTCCCGCTTTGGCCTGGGCTACGCCCCCCCCAAGGCGGAAGGCCTCCTCGCCTACCTCGCCCGCCACGGGGTAAGCCCGGAGGAGGGCCTCAAGGCGGGGGTACTGGCGGAACGGGACGGGCGCTTCTTTGACCGCTTCCGCCACCGCATCACCTTCCCCATCAAGGACCACCTGGGGCGCATCGTGGCCTTCACGGGAAGGGCCTTGGGGGACGAGCTTCCCAAGTACCTGAACTCCCCGGAAACCCCCCTCTTCCGCAAGCGGGAGGTGCTCTTCGCCTACCCCGAGGCCAAAGCCCACCTACGGGAGGGGCGGGCCATCGTGGTGGAGGGGCTTTTTGACGCCATCGCCCTCCACCAGATGGGCTTCCCCGAGACCGTGGCCGTCTTGGGCTCGGGGCTTTCCGAGGAGCAGGCCCGGCTCCTCAAGGCCCAGGAGGTGCGGGAGGTCTACTTGGCCTTTGACGCCGACGAGGCCGGGCAAAAGGCCACCCTGCAGAGCCTGGACCTGGAGATGGCCCGGCAGTTCCTCTTTTACGCCGTGCGCCTCCCCGCCAAGGACCCCGGGGAGCTTCTCCTCCACCCCGAGGGCCCCGCCCTCTTCCAACGGGCCCTGGAGGTAGCCCTCCCCGAGGTGGAGTTCCGCTTCCAGGAGGCGGTGAGGGGCCTGGACCTTTCCCGCCCCGAACACAAGCGGAAGGTCCTGGAAACCCTCACCCCCAGGATGCTCTCCCCCGAGCCCTTCGACCCCGTGGCGGAAAGGCTCAAGGCCCTGGTGGTGGAACGCCTGGGCCTCTCCCCAAAGGAGCTGGACGAGTACCTCCGAAGCCGCCGCCGGGGCAAGCCCCCCCCGCCCCCGCCCCCCAAGGCCGAGCCCAAAAACCGCGCCCTTCTCCTGGAGCTGGACATCATCGCCCTCCTCCTCTCCCTCCCCCAGGAGCGCCTCTTGGACTGGGTGCTCTACGTATCCGACCACGTCTGGCCTCCGGAAGGCTCCCTCCTGGGGGAGTTCTTAGAGCTCGCCCGAAAGGAGCCCCGCAAGGACTACCTGCGCCAGGTTCTAAGCCGCAAGGAGGCCGGGGGTATCCTCTTTGAGCGGCTCATGATGGCCCCCGAGGTGGAGGAGGCCCGCCTCCCCGAGGTGACGGAAAAGGCCCTGGCCCGCCTGCGGGAGGCCTATTACCTGGAAAGGCGAGCCAAGCTGAAGGAGCTTCTGCAACAAAGCCCTAGCCTGGAGCTTTTACGGGAGATTCAGGAGCTGGACCAAGCCATAGAGGCGGAGAGGCGCATCTACCGAGGCCTCTAGGGGTAAAATGCTCTGGGCGTAGGCCCAAGGGAGGTAGAGGATGAAAAGCCCTGTTCGCGTGGCGGTGACCGGCGCCGCAGGCCAGATCGGCTACAGCCTCCTCTTCCGCATCGCCGCGGGAGAGATGCTGGACAAGGATCAGCCCGTGATCCTGCAGCTTCTGGAGATCCCCCAGGCCATGAGAGCCCTGGAGGGGGTCATCATGGAGCTGGAGGACTGCGCCTTTCCCCTCCTGACGGGGATAGAGGCCAGCGACGACCCCAAGGTGGCCTTCAGGGACGCCGACTACGCCCTTCTGGTGGGGGCGGCTCCCAGGAAAGCGGGCATGGAGCGGCGGGACCTCCTGGAGACCAACGGCAGGATCTTCACCGAGCAGGGCCGGGCCCTGGCCGAGGTGGCCAAGAAGGAGGTGAAGGTGCTGGTGGTGGGCAACCCCGCCAACACCAACGCCCTCATCGCCTACAAGAACGCCCCGGGCCTGAACCCGAGGAATTTCACCGCCATGACCCGCCTGGACCACAACCGGGCCAAGGCCCAGCTCGCCAAGAAGACGGGGGTCGCTGTGGACCGCATCCGCCGCATCACGGTCTGGGGCAACCACTCCTCCACCATGTTCCCCGATCTCTTCCACGCCGAGGTGGACGGCAAACCCGCCCTGGAGCTGGTGGACATGGAGTGGTACGAGAAGACCTTCATCCCCACCGTGGCGGGGCGGGGCGCGGCCATCATCCAGGCCCGGGGGGCTTCTAGCGCCGCCAGCGCCGCCAACGCCGCCATAGAGCACATCCGCGACTGGGCCCTGGGCACCCCGGAGGGGGACTGGGTCTCCATGGCCGTCCCCTCCCAGGGGGAGTACGGCATCCCCGAGGGGATCGTCTACTCCTTCCCCGTAACCGCCAAAGGGGGAAGCTACCGGATCGTGGAGGGCCTGGAAGTGGGCGAGTTCGCCCGGAAGCGCATGGAGATCACCACAAAGGAGCTTCTGGAGGAGATGGAGCAGGTGAAGGCCCTGGGGCTGATCTGAACCCCGTCAGGGTGGGGCCCCTAAGCGGGGCCCTTTCCCCACCAGGCCTCCGGGGCCCAAGGGTAAACCACCCAGGCCTCGGTCTCCTCGGCGTAAAAGTCCGGGCGGTCCGGCACCCGGTTCCGCCCCGGCTTGAAGTGGAGGGTGGCCACCCGGGGAACCCCTCCCGCCTGCCGCACCCGGGCCTTCACGGCGAAGGCCGTGCGCCCCGAGTCCCAGACGTCGTCCACCACCAAGACCCGCTTGCCGAAGAGCAGGGGGTCCGGGGGAAACTGCAGGAAGACGGGCTCGGGCAGGGTGGCCTCTTCCTCGTAAAACATTACCGCCGCCGTGAGGATCTCCCGCAGGGAAAGGGCCTGGGCCAGGAGGGCGGTGGGGATCAGGCCGCCACGGGCAATGCCCAAAAGCAGGTCAAACTCCTCACCCAGGAGGGCGAGGGCCAGGCGGCGCACCAGGCCGAGGAGGTCCTCCCAGGAGAGAAAAACCCGCTCCATCAGGGCCTGTCCAGCTCAAAGGCCTGGTGGACGGCCCTTAGGGCGGCCTCGGCGTACCTCTCAGGGACGATCACCGAGATGCGCACCTCGCTGGTGGCGATCATCTCGATGTTGGCCCCCACGGAGGCCACCGCCTGGAACATCCTGGCGGGGATCTCCGGGGCCGAGGCCAGGCCCACCCCCACGATGGACACCTTGGCGATGTCGGGCCTCAGCACCGCCTCGCCCCCGATCTCCGAGAGGACGGGCTCTAAGGCCTCCAGGGCTTCCTGGGCGAAGTCCTTCTTCACCGTAAAGGCCATCTGCTGCCTCGAGGGGTCGTGGCCGGGTACCCCCTGGATGATCATGTCCACGGCGATGCCCCGATCGGCCAGGGCCTGGAAGACCTTGGCGGCGATGCCCGGCTGGTCCGGTATGCCCACGAGTCCGATCTGGGCGTGGTCCAGGTCCAAAGCCGCCCCCGTCACCGTCTTGCCCATTTCCATAGCCACCTCCTTTACCAGGGTACCGGGGTTGTAGGAGAAGCTAGAGCGCACGTGAAGGACCACCCCGTAGCGCTTGGCGTAGTAGACCGCCCGGGGGTGGAGGACCCTGGCCCCCAAGGCGGCCATCTCCAGCATCTGGTCGTAGCCGATGACCTCTAGCTTCCTGGCCTCGGGGATGAGGTGGGGGTCCGTGGTGTAGACCCCTTCGGTGTCCGTGTAGATCTCGCACTCCTTGGCCCCCAGGGCGGCGGCGATGGCCACGGCGGTGGTGTCCGACCCCCCCCGGCCCAAGGTGGTGATCTCCCCCTCTTCCGTGGTCCCCATGAAGCCGGCGATCACCGCCACGAAGCCCTGGTCCAGGGCCTCCCGGATGCGCCTCGGGTCCACCTCCAGGATGCGGGCGTCCCCGTAGCGGCCGTCGGTGGTGATGCCGATCTGGTGCTGGACGAAGCCTTTGGCCGGGATGCCCATGGCCCAAAGCTGCATGGAAAGGAGGGCCACGGAGACCTGCTCCCCGGTGGTGGTGAGGAGGTCAAGCTCGCGGAAGGGCGGTCTGGGGTTCACCCGCTTGGCCAAGGCGATGAGCTCGTCGGTGGTGTGGCCCATGGCCGAGACCACCACCGCAAGCTGGTGCCCCTTCTCCCGGTAGTGGGCGATGCGCTGGGCTACTTTATGGATCCGCTCCAGATCTCCCACCGAGGTGCCGCCGTACTTTTGAACCACCAGGGCCACGCTTCCCTCCTTCCCCGCCCAGGGGCGGTTTGAAAGGGAATATTAGCACATTTGCCCTTCCTCCCCAAGCCCCGTATCCTCCCAACCCCCGACTTGTCAAGCACCCCACCTAGCCATCCCTAGGTACACCGGACTACCACCGCCCAGGCCGCACGAGCCAGCCTATTGGCGACAGCAGTAATCGCATGCTTCTTGGGCTTGCCGGACTGAAGCAAACGGGCTACCAGAGAAGCGTAGGGGTCCACACGACTAGCGTGAAGGGCCGCCATCCAGAAAGCCCCTCGAAGAGGAGCAGGACCCATGCGGGAAATGGTAGCCCGCTCAGGCAACTGACCCGACTGGTGCACCCTCGGAGTCAGCCCGGTATAAGCGGCATATGCACGGGCAGAACGGAAGCGGCGAAGGTCCCCAGAATAAGCCAGGATGGTGAGGGCTATGGAAGAACCTATGCCGGGCAGGGTCTGAAGAGCCTGAAAGTGCCTCCACGCCTCGGGGTCAGTCCTGAGCAGAGAAAGCGCCATGCCCTCAACCTCCTCCCGAAGAGAAGCCAGAGCCTCGGGAACCCGCTCAACCAACCCCAGGCCCTCAGGCCAGGCATACTGCCAGGCATGCAAGCGGTTGAGAACGGCCACGCGCTGAGCGACCAGTCCACGAGCGAAGCGGACCAGAAGGCCCACCTGATAGAGCACGTCCTTAGTAGGCTCATACGGCTCAAGGTCAGCATGCCGCTCAGCCAAGAAGCGAGCGATTAGGCGAGCGTCAGCCCGGTCAGTCTTGGCACGGCGAAGGAGGGACCGGGCATAGCTCTTCACTGCCAGAGGGTTGAGCAAGTAGACCTTGAAGCCCGAGCGATGAAGGGCATAGGCTAGAGGGCGACCATAGACCCCCGTAGCCTCGAAGCCCACTATGGCCCCAGGAGGAAGCCGACGAAGCAGGTCAGGAATGCCCTCGGGATTAGGGAACTGAAGGACCTCGGAACCCAGGGCCACGTCCAAACGGCGAGCACTCACATCCACGCCAACGAAGACCACACACAAAGGATAACGGGGCAGGCCCCCCTATGCACTCTCCCAAGCGACCACCAAGGGCCAACTACTATGCCGCACGGGGAAAGGCCAGTCTGGAAGACGACCCAACAGGCCAGGATACGGGACGGCCTCCACCTGCCCCAGAGTCCATTCTATCGCCGCTGACGATAGAGGCCACGCCGGGGGTCATAGGGACATTCCCTAGAAGCCACATAAGGGCAGAAGCGCCTATGCTCACGCACCTGAAGGGCCAGACGGTGAGGCATGCCACACCTAGGGCACCTAGCCACCCCACGCGAAGCGGGACCAGTCCCATACCTCAGGCTCAGAAGGAGAACCAGAATGACCAGAAGCAGAAGCAGGAGAAGGCCCACGCAAAGAGCTTAACCAATCTTGCCACTTTTGGCGCAAAAGCTCATAGGGAGAACGGCCCTCCCGGTAGGCAATAGCCATGTCTTGCATGGTCAGGTAGGGGAGGCCGTCCACAGCCCGAGGCACATCCCGCCGACCACGGACCTTAGAAGCGTCCCAGACCAATCCCATGCGGTCAAAAATGGCCCTCTTTTTGGGATCCAACTCACGTTGAAGGCGCACTATGGGGGGCTCAAAGATAGCGTAGGTATCGTAGCAAGAAGCGGCGAGAGGGTCCAGGATGACCACCATATTGCGACTTATGCCCTCCCAAATGGTCTTTGTTTGTCTTTGCATCATGCCCAAGGACTCATCCATGACCGCAGTATAGCGGAGAATCTTCCGACCGCGAGCCCACGGGCGCAGAAGAAGCTGAAGAGAAAGGGGAGCAGGCCGAGCCCAGTAGACATAGGCAACCAAGTCGCGGACTATAGCGTCCACCGAGCCATACCGTTGAGTAGCCAGGTAGACATCAACGCCCACCTTCCGGTGCTGAGACCAAAAGGCAATGACTTCCACGGGGATAAGGTCAAACTGACGGGAGGGCAACCACATATGCGCCTCATCAAAAAGGAGAACGCCGTCATGGACGTTCAGAAGCTCGGAATAGTCCCGGATCTCACGGATTAGGTCAGTACGGAGGACAGCTTCCCTATGGTCTAGCCCAGCGCGCTTGCGGAGCCAGAAATAGACGTTCTCCCGGATGAAGCCGAAGTTAGCGTGAACGAGACGGCCCCGCTTCAGAGCCTCAAGGCCCTTGAGAACCAGCATGTAGGACTTCCCCGAACCCGGAATGCCTATGTACGCCTCAATCACCTGCCACCCCGGATGAACGTGATGACGCGCCAGAGAGCCATAAGACCGTAGAAGGACAGCCAGATGCCACCTATAGCGAGAGCTTCACTAATGGGCAAAATCTGATTAGCCACGTTATAGGCCGGAATGATGACGGTATCAAAAAAGGTCCAGGAAGAGGGAACCTGAGGGAGCAAACGAGCCAAGACCAAAAGCACGCTCAGGAGAACATCCACAATATGGCCGAGGAGCCAGAAAACACCCCTAACCAGCCAAAGCAGAACCTCGAGGCCCAGATTCCAGAGGGTGTTCAGAACCCACTGAAGGGCCTGGAGGAAGAAGGTAGCTACGGCCCTAACCGTATCCACCAGCCAGGTGGCGAGGGACCCAAACGTGCCCGCCAGCCACTGGAGAAGGTCCAGAAGCCCACTAATCAGCGCACCCATAGGCTACCTCCCCACCTTCCCGCGCCCATCCCGCACAGACATTGTAGGGGGCGGGCCACCCCGTCAAGGGTGCTTCGCACCCCTCCGGGCCGCCCCTCTCGCATGTGCAAACCCGTCCTCTCGCCGTGCGGAAAACGTGCGCGATGGGACGGGGCGGCCCTCCGGGGCCAAGGCCCTTGACGGGGCCCCGGCCCGCCCCCAAACCCCGGAAGCGGGGACGGGCGCGGGAAGAATGGCTCGTGAAGGCTTTCACTTCTGCACATCCAGGGACCTCCGGAGGAGGGCGAAGGCCACGGCGAGCCAGAGGCCCGCCGCCAGAACGGGGCGGAACCCGGCCATCATCTGCCAGACCGGAGTGGAACAAATGTCCACATTGAGAACACCTATGCCTTCCAGATTAGCCTGGAATGCGCACGGGGACGACTCGGTTTGAACACGGGGACCTACCCGAAGAACCAGAGCAAAGGGGAAACGGTCAGAGAGAACATCCCGTATCTGCCCCAACTTCTGCTCAACCCTTTGGAGAACTTCTTCCTTCCACGCCTCAGCAATGGGATTCTGCCTATCCCACTCAGGAAGGCGCTCACGCTCGGGAACCTCAATCTCAGGCAACTGAACAGGAGCAATGCGCCCAGGAGGAGGGCCACCAGGCCAAGAATCAGGCTGTTCCTCGGGCTTTTGCTCAGGAGGAGTAGTAGCAGGGTCAGGGTGGCTAGAAGCATCATTAGGGTCAGTCCCCTCGGCAATCTCCTGCCTATCGGGGTATCCATCTCCATCGGTATCCACCCACGGATCGACAGGGGAACGAGGAGACGGACGAGAAGAGGCATCATAGGGGTCAGTACCTACCTGAATCTCCTGCCAGTTAGGAAACCCATCTTCATCAGGGTCAGCGTCAGGGTCAGGATACGCCTCGGGGTTATTGATTAGGTCAGGCCAGGGGACACCCCGCCTATTGGCCTCACGCCACTCCACAGGGTCAGGCCAACCGTCCCCATCAGTATCAATATCAGGGCGGGTAAAGGGGTTATCGGTCCACTGATTAGGGTTAGGGACAGGCTGAAGCTGAACGCCAGGGTAAGGGTTAGCGGGACTGCCTATAGGGTGAGCCTCAATGTAGGGAGCCACCACCTGGTCCCTCAAAGCCTGCCGAGCCTCGGGAGAAGATTGAAGTATCTCTTGGAGAGTACGACGCTTCGGGTAAATATCTATGCGGAAGCCATCAGAAAGCATCTGCAAGCGCCAATCATAAGCCGAAGGGTCAAAGTTAGAAAAACGATACGCAAACCAAACAGGCGGTAGTGTCCCGAATTTTGTGTACGCCCCCACCTAAGCCTGGGGGTATCTGAGATTGAAGATAGCACGGATCTCATCCTCTGCCTGCTGGAAGCCCCGGAGCTTTCTCGTCTGAAACTGCGCCTCGTATCGCTCGGCCACGAAGTAGATCAGCTTGAGTACGGCGTCGGGCGTGGGAAAGGTGTTGTCCCGGGTCTTGGTGGTCCGCTTAACCTCCTTGATCATTCGCTCAAGCAGGTTGGTGCTCTTGATCACCGGCTGCAGAGCCTTAGGGTAGTCGAAGAAGCGCAGCAAAGCCGCAGAGTGCTGAATCCAACTTGCCACCACCTGAGGGTACTTATCGGCCCAGCGACCCCTGAAGCTATTCAGCGCCTTTAAGGCTTCGTTCCGATCGGACGCCCGGACGATGGACGAGAGGTCCCGAAGCACCGCATCCTGATCCTTCCTGCGCACCCGCCGCAGGGTGGAACGCAGCTTGTGCACGGTGCAGAGCTGCCAGTGGGCTCTGGGGTAGACGCGCTTGATCGCAGTCTCGACTCCCGGCAGTTCATCGGTGATGAAAAGCAGCACCTCTTCGAGCCCTCGCTCCTTGAGCTCAAGGAGCAGGTCGCCCCAGCCCGTGCTTGACTCCGTGGGCAAAAGCCAAAATCCAAGAACTTCCCGGTAACCTTCCTCGGTGATGCCCAGGGCCAGGTAGGCGGCCTCGGTGGCTACACCTTCGTTTTCCTGGAACACCTTGACGAATAAAGCGTCCAGGTAGACGAAGGCGTAGCGCGGCTTAAGAGGGCGCTTCCTGAAAGCCTCCAGCCTGGGTAGCACTCCCTCTGCAATGCGACTGATGGTGCTGGCGCTGTAGGTCCCACCCAGCAGATACCCAAGGACCTCGCCCACCTTTCGCGTGGAGATGCCGGCGGCGTACATGGCCAGGGCAAAAGCCTCAAGGTCTTCCATCCGGCGTCGGTAGGGAGCGAACAGAGCGGTGTGGAAGCGGCCATCCCGCTCCCTGGGCACCCGCAGGCGCACCGGACCGTGTTTGGTGACCAAGCCACGCTCGTAGTACCCGTTCTTCTTTCCGCCCCACTCCGCTAGGAAAACCTCGCGTTCCAACTCCATCACCGTTTCCAGCGCTTGCTTGACGGCTTCCCTGACGACTTCATCCAGCCAGCTCCGGTCAATGCTAAAGTCGTGCATGGGGTACCTCCTGTCTCCCTCACAGGTACCCCCTTTCGCTTAGGCGGGCTTACACAAGATTCGCAACGCTACCAAACAGGCGCCTCTTGCAACCAGTACTGAGCTATAGAAGCAAGATTCTGACAACTAAAATCGGAGTAATACCGACCCCACTGATGAGCACAGTTTGGACAATACCAATACCCATCGACATAGTTACCCCGGAGCGAACACGAAAAGGAATTCGCAACATAACCTATGCGGTCCAACGGACGATAAAGGTCATCCAAGGGCGTGCCAGTCTGGGACCTCATCTCATTATAAAACCAGTCTAGGGCAGTATAGACCAGAGCAGCACCCAGAATAATGGTACCGCCCCAACGCACGTAGCGACCTACAGCGGCCTTCTTAGCAAACTGAGCATCGGACCAAGCTATAACCTCTTCAAGGGTACTCCCCTGAACTGCCCTCTTGATAGCGTCCTTGAAATGAGATTGAGCATATGAGGAGGGCCCTCCCACCCCCAGGAGGGCAAGCACCACTAGGAGCAGGAGGGCCCGAGGCATGGGACTACCCCTTCAGGTAACGCTTAGCGTAGCGCCACGCAGCCGCAACGCCGATGGTAGTGCCGAGCACCAGGACACCAGCACCCACAATAACACCCAGGTAGCTGAGAACCCTGGTGGCAATGGCACTAGCATCAAAGGAGATGTCGCCACCCTCAGCCTGAGCCAGAGCAAGAGCCAGGAGGGTAAGGCCAAAGGGCAGATACCGCCTAAGCACGAAACTCACCTCCTTTCTGGACCACCACGGGGCTCATGCCCCGATTGTCCCTAGAGTCGCCGGAGAATATTGCGGAGAAACGAGGCAACCAAACCGGCCCCAAGTCCCCACCAGAAGGCCTCGAAAACCTCACGGTAATCCACACATCACCCCCACAAATCACGCAGGCACCAGGGGGCGCAAAGGTGTAGAGAAGGCCGCACTTAGCGCACTGCCACATCAGAACCCCCGGTATAGATGGCCCATGTATTTCCAGGCCGCCAAGAGGGAGTAGGGGACCACGGTGAAACCGAGAACCCAACCAAACCACACTTCAGGACTCATTACCAATCACCGCCCAGGAGGAGCCCGCCTATCAGCCCGAGGGCAAAGGCAAGAGCCTTCAGAACCTCATGGAGATAGGCGGAGTCCAGAATCAAGACTGCTTCACCTCCTTACGAGCAGGAACAAGCTCAGAAATGAACTGAGCACCCACGACAACAGGGCGAACCTCATTAGCACGCCCACCAAACCCATTCGCCACAGGGATATCCACCTCGAGGCGGTACAACGCGGGCAAGACCTTGAAGGAGTCAACAACCTCAGGGAGAGCTTCAAGCTCCGCCGCCGCTAGACCCCGAGCGTTAGGGTTGCGGGGAGTAGAAGCAACCACCACCCGAGCACCCTTAGTGCCATCCTTCCGAGTGAACTCCGAGACACCAAGAACCAGGACTTGCCTCATGCCGGAACACCCCCGTACCTGTACGCATCAGGCATCAGACCGAACTTAGCCAACTTCCTAGCCTCAGCCTGCTTGTAAATCAACCAGCCATCCTCCACACCCAAGTGGCGGAAGAACGCCCGCCAGACGGCCTGAAAGGAAGCCGAAATGCCAGCTACAACCTTAGCCGTCATGAACGCGCCTAACGCTTGCTTAGCAAGCGCCACCACATCCACCGCGCCCAGCCGCTTTTCCCTCACTACAGGAGTCTCACCCCCTTCCTGAAAGGCTTCCTGAACGAGAACCCAAAGAGGGTCCACAGGAGCATCACGCATGCGGGTATAGCCGTGGTCCTTAGCCCGCAACACCAACCAGTACCGAGTCAGATAAGCCCAAATAGAGGGCACGGCCCACAGAAACGTGTCCCAATCCCGAACATCAGAACCATCACCAGGAACTACCATCTCCGAAAGGACTTCTGGGGTCATTTGGAACTCCACCCGCACAACCTCCCCAGTGATGGGACCATGAGCCTCCTCATACGCCTTCAGAAGTGTGGCCGTCAAAGGCTTGACCTTCGCCTCTAGGGTCTTGGAGTAGACCCGAGCCATGAGGGGACCACGACCGAAGGTAAAACCAGACCACTCACGACCACGCAGGTATACCGCCACCCGCTCAGGACCCTCCTCCCAGGAGGGAGGGACCCTCACCGAGGTAGCGGGGGGCGTGTTACTCATGGGCCCCCCTTCCTGGGCGGGGGCGGGGGCGGAGCCCGCCGCCTCCCCGCCCAGGGAGTAGAGACCGCGAACCCGAGCCCTAGACGTGAAGCGGCCCACATCCTCAATGCAGAAAGCGCCAGGCTCAACCTCCACGTCCACAAAAAGGTCAGCACGGGAAACCTGCACCCGCTGAGGACGTGAGCCCGTCAGATTTTGCAGGGCCTCCAAGAGCCACGAGACCACAGCCTGAGCATCACGCCGGGCATACATCATGAAGCGCCCGGTGAACTCCACCCGCACCGCCGGGAAGCCACGCCGCTGAGTAGACTCCTTGACCGCCGAGAGGCTAATCAAGAGGGCGTTAGCCCCGAAGGAGAGTTGCCAGGGATAATGACGCGTGGGGCGGACCAAGCACGCCTCATACAGAACACCTTCCAACGCCGGGTTAGGAATGGGCAAATAAGCGTCAATACCCCAGAAGATGGCCTCTTCCGGGTTAAGCCTGAACTGATCCTTGAGCAAATCAAGCTTCTCGGAGAAGCCCTCGGGCAACTGATACGCACCCTCAGCCCAGTAAAAGTTAACCACCAGCGTATCTAGCCCATGCCCTAATACCCGGCTCATCAAAGGCATAATAGTCTGGAAGGGCGTGGGCCTGACCCTAGCGGAGTACCACCGCCTCACCCCCCTGCCCCGGCCCGGGGGGGTGCTTTACGTGAAGCCGGGGGCTAAAGGCTTCCGGGACCCGGTGTATGGGCTCCTCCAGAAGAGCGTGGCCCCCTTCGGAAGGAGGGCCCTGGACCTCAACCCCGGGGTGGGGTGGGGAAGCCTTCCCCTGGAAGGCAGCATGGAGGTGGAGCGCCTGGAAACCTCCCGGGCGGCCCTCCGCTGCCTCCTGGCAAGCAGCCTCAAAGCCCGCCTGGCCCTTCCCTGGGAAGCCGAGGAAGGGGCCTACGACCTGGTGGTCCTGGCCCTCCCTGCGGGGCGGGGAAGCCGCTATGTGGAGGCCAGCCTCGTGGCCGCTGCCCGCGCCCTAAGGATAGGGGGCCGGGCCTACCTGGCGGGGGACAAGAACAAGGGGTTTGAGCGCTACTTCAAGGAGGCCCGAAGGCTCCTCGGCTACGGGGAGGTGGTGCGGCGGGAAGGCCCCTACCGGGTGGCCCTCCTGGAGAAGGAGAAGGAGGCCCCGCCCCTTCCTCCCCTCTGGCACACCTTTAAGGCCCGCCTTCTGGACCGGGAGTTCACCTTCCGCCACCTCCCCGGGGTCTTCTCGGCGGGCAAGGTGGACCCCGCCTCCCTCCTCCTCCTCGAGGCCCTGAAGGGGGAGGTGGGAGACCTAAAGGGGAGAAGCGTCTTGGACCTGGGAGCGGGCTATGGAGCCCTCACCCTGCCCCTCGCCCACCTGGGAGGAGAGGTTACGGCGGTGGAGGACGACTGGGGCTCGGTGCTTTCCTTGGAGGAAAGCCTTAGGGCCAACGGGCTCCGGGCCTCGGTCCTCCACTCGGACGTGGACGAGGCCTTGACGGAAGGGGCGCGGTTTGACATCATAGTGACGAACCCCCCCTTTCACGTGGGGGGCGCGGTCATCCTGGATGTGGCCCAAGCCTTCGTGGAAGCGGCGGCGGCCCGGTTAAAACCGGGCGGTGGGTTTTTTCTGGTGGCTAACCCCTTTCTCAAGTACGAGCCCCTGCTGGAGGCGCGCTTCGGTAACTTCAAGACCCTGAGGATCGCCTCGCCGACCCTGGTGAGGGAGTACAAGGTGCTTTTCGCCACGAAGGAGGGAGGAGAGCCTTGAAGGCCAAGAAGAAGAGCAAAGCCGAGACCAAGACCCAGGAACCGGTGGCGGAGCCTACCGCTTCCCCGTCAGGGGAGGCCCTCGAGGCCGAAGCCCCAGAGGCTTTAGGGCTCGGAGATGCGGACCTAGCCGACCTCCCCGAACCCGACCCCGAGCTCTTGGAGGCCGAAGGGGACCTGGCCCTGGAAGACCCCTTGGACCTGGAAGCGGACGAGCTTCTTGCGGGGGAGGGAGAGGGGCTCTTTGAGGAAGAGGAGGAGCTGGCCCTCCCCAAGGTGTCCACCTCCGACCCCGTGCGCCAGTACCTGCACGAGATCGGCCAGGTGCCCCTCCTCACCCTGGAGGAGGAGATCGAGCTGGCCAGGAAGGTGGAGGAGGGGATGGAGGCCATCAAGAAGCTCTCCGAGGCCACGGGGATGGACGCCGACCTCATCCGGGAGGTGGTCCGGGCCAAGATCCTGGGCGCGGCCCGCATCCAGCAAATCCCGGGCCTGAAGGAGCGGCTGGACCCCAAGACCATAGAGGAGGTGGACCAGAAGCTCAAAAGCCTCCCCAAGGAGCTCAAGCGCTACCTGCACATCGCCCGGGAGGGAGAAGCGGCGAGGCAACACCTCATCGAGGCCAACCTCCGGCTCGTGGTCTCCATCGCCAAGAAGTACACGGGCCGGGGGCTCTCCTTCCTGGACCTTATCCAGGAGGGCAACCAGGGCCTCATCCGGGCCGTGGAGAAGTTTGAGTACAAGCGGCGCTTCAAGTTCTCCACCTACGCCACCTGGTGGATCCGGCAGGCCATCAACCGGGCCATCGCCGACCAGGCCCGCACCATCCGCATCCCGGTGCACATGGTGGAGACCATCAACAAGCTCTCCCGCACCGCACGCCAGCTACAGCAGGAGCTGGGCCGGGAGCCCACCTACGAGGAGATCGCCGAGGCCATGGGGCCGGGCTGGGACGCCAAGCGGGTGGAGGAAACCCTCAAGATCGCCCAGGAGCCCGTTTCCCTGGAAACCCCCATCGGCGACGAGAAGGACAGCTTCTACGGGGACTTCATCCCCGACGAGAACCTGCCCTCCCCCGTGGAGGCCGCCGCCCAGAGCCTCCTCGCCGAAGAGCTGGAAAAGGCCCTCTCCAAACTCTCCGAACGGGAGGCCATGGTCCTGAAGCTCCGGAAAGGGCTCATCGACGGGCGGGAGCACACCCTGGAGGAGGTGGGGGCCTACTTCGGCGTGACCCGGGAAAGGATCCGGCAGATCGAGAACAAGGCTCTCCGGAAGCTCAAGTACCACGAGTCCCGCACACGGAAGCTCCGGGATTTCCTAGACTAAGTGCCCGCACTTTGGTTTCGCGACATAGGATGCCCGAGATAAGGCTAGGAGAGGGCTTTTTTGGGGTCCCCGCCGCGGCGAAAGCCGCGGTGGGGTACTTAATGCCATCCCATGGTGGCTTGCGCCAGGTGCCCGAACCAGGGATGGGAGAAGGCTCTTTGGGGGCCCCGGTGGAAGCCTCCACGCCTGGGCTTGGACAAAGGATGCACCCAAAGGGGTATGAGCCTTCCTTAACCTCGCCCGCTCTGGCCCTGGGGCGGGCGCTCCTTTAGGTGGGTGCTGGCATGGACGCAAGCCTCCTCCTCACCCTAAGCTTCGGCCTCCTCTCCGCCCTCACCTGGGGGGCCGGGGACTTCGGCGGCGGCATGGCCTCCCGCCGGGCCCACCCCCAGGCGGTGGTCCTTTGGGTCTCCGGCATCGGCCTTCTCCTCTTCCTCCTCCTGGCCCTGGCCTTCGGGGAAACGCCCAAAGGGCGGGATCTCCCCTTCGCCCTTTTGGGTGGGGCCTCCGGGGCATTAAGTACCCCGCTCTGGCTTGCGCCAGAGCGGGGGCCCCAAAAGAGCCCTGCCGAGCCTTATTTCGGGCAACCCATGTTGCGAAACCAAGGTGCGGGCACTTAGGCCTCCTCGCCTTCTACCGGGCCCTGGCCCAAGGGAAGATGGGCCTCGCCGCCCCAGTAGCGGGGGTGGTAGGGGCGGCGCTCCCCGTGGTTCTGGGGGGTTTCCTCGAGGGGTGGCCGGGCCCCTTCCCCGCCCTGGGCATGGGACTCGGCCTTTGGGCGGTCTGGCTCGTCTCCCGCCCCGAGGGCCGGGCCCCTCCGGGAAACCTGGCCCTGGCTCTCCTGGCGGGCCTTGGCTTCGGCGGGTTCTATGCCCTTATGGACCGGGTGGAGGGGCTCTTCTACCCCGCCGCCTAGGCCAAGCTCACCGCCCTCCTCCTCATCCTCCCCGCCGCCCTCAGGGCCAAGCCCTGGCCTGGAAGGCTCGAGGCCCCTTGGGTCCCCCTGGCGGGCCTGGGGGACGCCGGGGGAAACCTCTTCTTCCTCCTCGCCGCCCAGGCCGGGCGGCTGGACGTGGCGGCGGTCCTCTCCTCCTTCTACCCCCTCTTCACGGTCCTCCTGGCCTGGTTCGTGCTGCAGGAAAGGCTTTCCCAGGGACGGATTCTCGGGGTGGGCCTGAGCCCTCTGGCCATGGCCCTCATCGCCCTGGGCTAGGCCCCAAGGGAAAGCGGGCCACCTCCACCAGGTCCCCTTCCTCGTCGCTCTTGACCAAGGCGGCCTCCTTTACCAGAAAGGAACCCCGGGGAGGCGGGGGCAAAAGCTCCAGAAGGCGCCTGGCCTCCTCCTCCCCCACCCCCAGGGCCAGGGTGAGGTGGGGCAGGTAGCTGGGGCCCTCTATCTCCTTAAGGGGAGGGGCCAGGGGCTCGAGGGCGTGGTAAAGCCGGGCGAAAGCTCCCCCCCCGTAGGCCCTCAGGTACACCACTCCCTGGGGAAAGTACCCCCACCGGCCGAGGCGGACCCGAAAGGGGGGGTGCCCTCGGAGAATCCCCGCCACGGCGATCCGCAAGGCCTCCTCCTCGTAAGGCCATTCAAAGGGTTGGCGGAGGTTGAGGTGGGGCGGGCCGAAGCCCTTCACCCCATGCTGGGCCTGCAAGCCTTCTAAAAAGACCCGCAGGTCCTCGGGAGGCCAGACCAAAACCCCGTACACGCCGCCAGTATACCTGGAATCTATTTTAGAACGATCCTTATCTTTTTGTCGGCCGCCCACCCGTGGCCACGGCCACCGGAAACCCTAGGTCAAAGCCCTTTCCTGGGGCGGGACCGCCCAAAATCCTCCACGCCGTTGTGAAAGCAGCGGACGGACTTTATATAGAAGCAGCCCACGGGACATTTTACTGACACAAGCGGTCATAGGGGTGTGAAGTGGCCTTGTAAGGAGGTGGCCCGTATGAAAAAGGCTCTTTTGGCCCTCCTGGCCCTAAGCCTCATGGTGGCCTTTTCCAGCAAGGAGGCCATCCAGAAGGAGTGGGAACAAAGCGCCCACAACAACGGGATCATGGGAGAAAAGACCCTCTCGGTGGCCACCGTGGAGGCTCGAGGGGAAGCCGCCGCCCACTGCGCCCGCTGCCACAGCCAGCAGGGCTTTCTGGCCTGGCTGGATCAGCTGAAGAAGGGAAACCCGGGCAACCTGGTGGGCCCTGACGGCAAGCCCGCCACCGTGGAGTACCTGAGGAGCCTGGGCCTCACCCAGGCCCAGGTGAAGCCCATCACCTGCCAGACCTGCCACGACGAGGACGGGGACCTGCGTCTGGTCCACGATACCCCCATGCTCCCCTCCGGCTTCAAGGCCACCGCCGTGGGCAACGCCGCCCTGTGCATCACCTGCCACAACTCCCGCAACGGCCGCATCACCTGGAACGCCGAGGACCCCGGGCGCTACACCTACCCCCACGCCTCGAGCCAAGGGGACGTGATCCTGGGCAAGAACGCCTTCTTCGTGGACGACACCAAGGAGTGGCCCAACCCCCACGCCTTCTTCACCGGGAACGCCTGCTCCACCTGCCACATGAGCCTGGCGGGCACCGGCGAGTACACCAGCCACACCTTCAAGGCGCCGGAAAACCTCTGCGCCTCCTGCCACGGGGCCAAATACACCCAGGAGATGGTCCAGGAGAACACCGAACACCTCCTCTCCCTGGTGCGGGCTAAGGCGAACGCCCGGGTGCTGGCGGTGCGGGACCGGATCAAGACGGTGCGGGCCTACAACCCGCAGAACGGCCAGTTCACCCCCAACACCCCGGTGAAGGCGCCCGTCTATCGGGTGGAGATCCTCTCCATCGCCGGGCAGATCGCCTTTAAGATGACCCTCACCGACGGCACCGAGCTTTACAGCCAGCTTGCGGACATCAAGGACGAGAAGGGCCAGCCCGTCTTCCCCACCAAAGACCCCGTGGTGCGGGCCGCCTGGAACTACCTCCTGATCCAGAACGACGGCTCCAAGGGCGTTCACAACCCCACCTACACCCGCCAGGTCCTCCTGGCCACCTTGAACGCGCTTCAGTAAAGGAAGCGGAAAGGCCCCCGGGGCCACCCCGCCCCGGGGGTTTTCGCGCCGCTCCCCGCACCCGGCTGGGGATAACATGGGGGCGTGGAACGCACCTACCTCTACCGGGGCCGGATCCTCAACCTGGCCCTGGAAGGCCGCTACGAGATCGTGGAGCACAAGCCGGCCGTGGCCGTCATCGCCCTAAAGGAGAGCCGGATGCTCTTCGTGCGCCAGATGCGCCCCGCGGTGGGCCTCGCCCCCTTGGAGATCCCGGCGGGGCTCATAGAACCCGGGGAGGACCCCTTGGAGGCGGCGAGGAGGGAGCTCGCCGAGGAAACGGGCCTTAGCGGGGACCTCACCTACCTCTTCAGCTACTTCGTCTCCCCCGGCTTCACCGACGAGAAGACCCACGTCTTTCTCGCGGAAAACCTCAAGGAGGTGGAGGCTCACCCCGACGAGGACGAGGCCATAGAAGTGCTCTGGATGCGCCCAGAAGAGGCCTTAGAGCGTCACCAGCGGGGGGAGGTGGAGTTCTCGGCCACGGGGCTCGTGGGGGTCCTCTATTACCATGCTTTTCTCCGAGGTCGCTGACGTCCCCAAAGGCCCCAAGGTGGTGGCCGTGGGCTCCTTTGACGGGGTCCACCTGGGCCACCGGTTCCTCCTGCGCCAGGCCCTCGCCGAGGCTAAGGCCCTAAAGGAGCCCCTCCTCGTCTACACCTTTGACCCCCCCACCAAGGTCTTCACCCGGGGGGAAGGGTTCCTCATGGACCTCACCGAGAAGGTGGAGGCCCTAAAGGAGGTGGGGGTGGAGCTCATCCTGGCCGTGCCCTTCAACGAGGAGTTCGCCAGGAGGCCCCCCGAGGCCTTTCTGGAGGACCTAAGGGCCTTAGGGGCGAGCCGGATCTACGTGGGGGAGGACTTCCGCTTCGGCCGGGGCCGGGCGGGGGGCCCGGAGGCCTTGGAGAGGGTAGCCCCCACCCGGGTCGTTCCCCTTCTAAGCCTCGGGGGGGAGGCGGTGAAGAGCAGCCGCATTCGCACCCTTCTGCAAGAAGGGCGGGTGGAGGAAGCCCGCCACCTCCTGGGCCGCCCCTACGGGGCCTACGGGGTGGTGGTGGAGGGGGACAAGATGGGAAGGCGGCTTGGCTTCCCCACGGCCAACCTCGCCGTCCACCCCTTGAAGGTCCTTCCTCCCGGGGTCTTCGCCGTGGAGGCCGAAGGGGCCTTCGGGCGCTACAAGGGGGTGGCCAACGTGGGCACGAGGCCCACCCTGGGAGGGGAGGAACGGCGTTTAGAGGTGCACCTTTTGGGCTTCGTCGGGGAGCTTTACGGGGAGGAAGCGCGGGTGCGCTTCCTCAAGCGCCTCCGGGAGGAGAGGCGTTTCCCCTCCCTCGAGGCCCTAAAGGAGCAGATCGCCCGGGACGTGGAGGCGGCCCGGGCCTACTTCGGGCTTTAGGCCCACCCCATACCGGCCCAAGCCGGCATGGGGGCCCCGGCAAGGGGTTTAGCCCTCGTCAAAGTGGGTGAGCTTGGGGTGCTTGTTGGCGCGAAGCTCGTCCAGGCGGCGGACCGGGGTGGAGTAGGGGGCGTTTTCCAGCCACTCCTTGGGCTTTTTTAAAAGCTCCCCCATGGCCTCGGCGAAGGCCTCGAGGGTCTCCTTGGCCTCGGTCTCCGTGGGCTCCACCATGAGGGCCTCCTTGACGATCAGAGGGAAGTAGACCGTGGGGGGATGGAAGCCGAGCTCCAAAAGCCCCTTGGCGAGGTCCAGGGCGCGGAAGCCCTGGGGGGGCTGGGCCACGAACTCGTGCATGGAGGGCCCGTCGTAGGGCACCCGGTAGCCCTTCTCCTTGAGGAGCTCCTTCAGGTAGCGGGCGTTGAGGACGGCGAGGGCCGCGGCCTTCTTAAACCCCGGAAGCCCCAGGGTGCGGATGTAGGCCCAGGCCCGCACCAAGGCCAGGAAGTTCCCGTAGAAGCTCCGCACCCGGCCGATGCTCTTGGGGAGGTCAAAGTCCAGGTAGAAGCCCTCCTCCCCCTTGGCCACCAAGGGCACGGGGAGGTAGGGGGCGAGGTGGGCCTTCACCCCCACGGGGCCCGAGCCGGGCCCGCCCCCGCCGTGGGGCACGGTGAAGGTCTTGTGGAGGTTCAGGTGGACCACGTCAAAGCCCATGTCGCCGGGCCTCGCCCAGCCCATGATGGCGTTCAGGTTGGCCCCGTCGTAGTAGAGCTGCACCCCCGCCTCCTTGCAGAGCCGGGAGATCTCCAGGATGCGCCGTTCAAAGAGGCCCAGGGTGTTGGGGTTCGTGAGCATGAGGGCGGCCACGTGGGGGCCGAGCTCGCGCTTTAGGGCCTCGAGGTCCACCTCCCCCTCAGGCCCCGAGGGGATCTCCCGCACCTGGTAGCCCGCCATGCTGGCGGTGGCGGGGTTGGAACCGTGGGCCGAGTCGGGGACCAGGACCACCCGCCTCGTCTTTCCCTCCCCCCGGTCCTCGTGGTAGGCGCGGATGATCAGGATCCCCGTGAGCTCCCCGTGGGCCCCGGCGGCGGGCTCTAAGGTGATGGCGTCCATGCCCGTGAGGGCCTTGAGGTACTCCCCGAGCTCCCACATGAGCCGCAAGGCCCCCTGGGCCGTCCTCGGGTCCTGGTAGGGGTGGAGGTCGGCAAAGAGCTGCGCCGCCTCCTCGTGGAGCTTGGGGTTGTACTTCATGGTGCAGGAGCCCAAGGGGTAGAAGGTGGTGTCCACCCCCACCTGGCGGCGGGAAAGCCCGGTGTAGTGGCGCACCAGGGTGAGCTCGTCCACCTCGGGGAGGCGGGGCGGGACCTCCCGCAGGTGTTCCTTGGGGATCAGGTCCTCCGCCTTGGGCGCCGCCTTCACCAGCCTGAGGCCGCGCCTTCCCTTCCGGCTCCGTTCAAAGATCAGGGGAAAGCTCATGCCAAAACCTCCCTAAGGGCCTCCCGGAAGGCCAGGAGGTCCTCCTCCTCGTGGAGCTCGGTGGCGGCGAAGAGGGCGAGGTTCTCCCCGTACTCCCTGGGCACCGGGGTGGCCCCGTGGAAGCCCCGCTTCGCCAAGGCCTGCCGCACTGCCTCCGGTTCCTTGGGAAGGGCCAGGGCGAACTCGTTGAAGAAGGGCTTGGGGGTGAAGGGCTTGACCCCCGGGACCTCCAGGAGGAGGGCGTGAAGCTTATGGGCCATCTCCACGCTCTTCAGGGCCACCTCCCTAAGCCCCTCAGGCCCCAAGGCCGCGAGGTACATGGCCCCCATGAGGGCGGTGAGCTGGGCGTTGGTGGTGATGTTGCTCTTGGCCTTGGCCCTGCGGATGTACTGCTCCCGGGCCTGGAGGGTGAGGATGAAGCCCCGCCTTCCCTCCACGTCCACGGTCTCGGAGACGAGCCTTCCCGGAAGCTGGCGCACGAAGGCCTTTTTGGTGGCGAGAAAGCCGAAGTGGGGGCCGCCGAAGCCCATGGGGAGGCCGAGAACCTGCCCGTCCCCCACGGCGATGTCCGCCCCATAGGCCCCCGGGGGCTTGAGCACCCCCAAGGAGAGGGGGTCGGCCACGGCCACGAGGAGGGCCCCCGCGCCGTGGGCGGCCTGGGCGAAGGGCCCAAGGTCCTCCAGGGCCCCCAGGAAGTTGGGGTTCTGGACCACCACCGCCCCCACCTCCTCCCCCACCTCAGGGAGGGGGGTCCTCCCCCCTTCCAGGGGGAGGGTCAAAAGCTTGGCCCCCACGGCCTCGAGGTAGGCCCGAAGCACCGCGCGGTACTCGGGGTGGACCCCCTGGGAGACCAAAACCCCCATCCTCCCCGTCTCCCTGAGGGCGAGGAGGACCCCCTCGGCCAGGGCCGTGGCCCCGTCGTACATGGAGGCGTTGGCGATCTCCAGCCCCGTGAGCTCGGCGATCATGGTCTGGTACTCAAAGGTGGCCTGCAGGACCCCCTGGCTCACCTCGGGCTGGTAGGGGGTGTAGGCGGTGAGGAACTCGCCCCTAGAGGCCAGGGCCTGGACCACAGGGGGGACGTGGTGGCTCCTCACCCCGCCCCCCAGGAAGGCCTTGTGGGCGGGAAGGTTTTGGGCGGCGAGGCGCCTCAGCTCCTCCAGAACCTTCCACTCGGGCAGGGGCTCGGGAAGGTCTATGGGGGGGTTCAGGACCTCCTTGGGCAGGTGGGCGAAAAGGTCCTCCAAGCGCTCCGCCCCCACCCGCCTGAGCATCTCCCGGATCTCTTCCTCCGTGTGGGGCGTGTAGTCCATGCTTCCATCCTTAGGCAAAACCCCAGGGCCATTTGCCCCGGGGCTACAGAGGGCCCTCCCGCCCCAAGGCGGGGGCGAGGCTCGGGCCCTCGGGCCTCATGCCTCGGCTTCCAGGGCCGCCTGGTAGCCTCCTGCGTCCAGAAGCCCGTCCAGGTCGGCCATGTTCCGGGGCTTGAGGCGGAAGATCCAGCCCTCCCCGTAAGGGTCCTGGTTGATGAGCTCGGGGTTCTTCTCCAGGGCAGGGTTCACCTCCACCACCTCCCCGGCCACGGGGGCGTAGATGTCGGAGGCGGTCTTCACGCTTTCCACCACCGCCACCGCCTCCCCCTGCTCCACCGCCCGGCCCACCTCGGGTAGCTCCACGTAGACCACGTCGCCGAGGGCGTCTTGGGCGTAGTCGGTGATGCCGACGAGCACCGTGTCCCCTTCGGGCAGGGCCCACTCGTGGGTCTTGGTATAAAAGCGGTCCTTGGGTATGTCCATAGCGCCTCCTAACCCCCGCTATTTTAGCGGCACAAAGGGGAGGGGGCTAAGGAGGGCGGGGACCGCCCGGCCCCGGACCTCCACCAGCAAGGGCCCCTCCGCCCCCTCCTCCACGTAGGCCAGGGCGATGCCCTTCTGCAGCAAGGGCGAGTACCCCCCGCTGGTCACCCGGCCCACGGGGCGCTCCCCGGAAAGCACCCTATAGCCCTCCCGGGGGATGCCCGTCTCCAGCACCAGGCCCACGAGCCTCTCCCGGCAGGTCTGGGAGAGCATGGCCTCCTTGCCCAGGAAGTCCTTCTCCTTCTTCACCACCCAGGCCCAGGGGGTGCAGAGGGGGTTGGTCTCCTCGGTGAGCTCGTGGCCGTAGAGGGGGAAGCCCGCCTCGAGCCGCAAGGTGTCCCGGGCCCCAAGGCCACAAGGCCTCGCCCCCGCCTCGAGGAGGGCCTCAAAGACGGCTTCGGCGTCCTCCGGGGCCAGGAAAAGCTCAAACCCGTCCTCCCCCGTGTACCCCGTGCGGGCGAGGCGGGCAGGCCGGCCCGCCACCCGGGCGGAAAACACGTCGTTCTTCCGCTTCTGGGAAAGGTCCTGATCGGTAAGCCCCTGGAGGAGGGCGGCCGCCTTGGGGCCCTGGAGGGCGAGGAGGGCGGTCCTTTCGGAAACGTCCAGGAGCTCCACCTTGAACCCCTGGGCCAAGGCCTGGAGGTGGGCGAGGTCCTTGGCGATGTTGGCGGCGTTCACCACCACGAGGTACTCCCCTTCTCCCAGGCGGTAGAGGTAGATATCGTCCACCAACCCGCCCCTTGGGTTCGGGAGCATGGAGTACTGGGCCCTTCCCACCTTGAGCTTGCCTGCGTCGTTGGCCGTGGCCCACTGGAGGAAGGCCAAAGCCTCCTCCCCCCGGACCAAAAACTCCCCCATGTGGCTCACGTCAAAAACCCCGGCCGCCCGGCGCACGGCCAGGTGCTCTTCCACGATGGAGGTGTACTGGAGGGGAAGGAGGTAGCCGGCGAAGTCCACCATACGCCCCCCGTGGCGCAGGTGGGCCCGGTAAAGAGGGGTCTCCTTCATGGCAAGCCCATCCTACCCCTTCAAAAAAGCTCCCGCCTAAGGGCCTCGGCGGAGTTGTCCTCCAGGACCTCCTCCCGCTTGGTGGCCCAGGCGGGGAAGGGGAAGTGGACCAGGAGGGGAACGGGGATCTCGGGCTGGTGGAGGATCACCGCCCCCTGGGGGAGCATGAGGGCCCGTTGGCGGAAGGAGGTGGGAAGGTAGCGGTACTCGGGGCGCTCCGCCTCGGCGGCGTCCAGGCGGCCCACCACCCGGATGGCGGCGTTGGCCACCACCCGGCGCTCCACCTCGCTGGCCGTCTGCTGGGCCCCGATGAGGATGACCCCCAAGGAGCGCCCCCTTTCGGCGATGTCCAAAAGGACGTCCTTGATGGGGCTTTCCTCTTCCCGGGGAGCGTACTTGTTGAGCTCGTCCAGGACGATGAAGACCTTTCCCCGGTACTGGCCCCGTTCCTTCTTCTCAAAGAGGTCCTTGAGGAGGCTTCCCACCACGAACATCTGCGCCTGGGGGGAAAGCTTCGCCAGGTCCACCACGTGGACCTGTTCCCCGCGCAAGGGGTCCGGAGGGGTTCCCAAGCGGTCGCCACGGACGAGGTGGCCCACGTTCTCCACGCTGGAGCGCAGGCGCCGGACGAAGGCCTCCAGGGTCCCCTTGGCCTGGCGGGCGGTCCAGGTCCTATCCCCTTCCCCCTCCCCGGTCTCGGGGCCCAGGAGCTTGTGCTCCAGGTAGCGCACCAGGTCGGAGAAGCTCTTGAGGCGGACCTTCCCCAGCTGGTCAAAGCCCATCCCCTCGGGAAGCTCCCCCCCCGGCCAGTCCTCCACCAGGAGGTGGGGGCCCTTCTGCCCCTCGGCGAGGCGCCGGAGCTTCTCCGTGAGGTGCTGGACCAGAAACCCCAGGTTGGTCATGAGGCCCCGGTCGGCGAAAAGGAAGGGGAGGAGCCCCCTTTGGCAGAACTGGACCAGGTCCCAGTGGTAGGCCTTGACCCCCTCGAGGCGGGTCTCCAGGTCGGGCACGTATCCGTCCTTCCTGGGCGGGGCCAGGAAGGCGACGCTCTGGAAAGGGGTGGCGGGGAGGCCGAGCCTCCCGTAGACCTTTCGCGCCTCCTCGGTGAGGCGGGCGTTGGGCTTATCCAGGAAGAAGAGGTCCTCCCCCTTGACGTTGAAGAGGAGGACCTTGGCCTGGTGGGCGTCCTCCAGGACCCCGCTTTCCAGAAGGCTTTTGAGGAGAAAGGTGGCGTAGCTGGTCTTGGCCGCTATCCCGCTGATGCCGGAGATGTTCACGTGCCCGCCCTTGACCCCGTTTAGGAACTCCAGGTTGAGGTAGGCCACCTCCCCGTTTTTTAAAAGCCCTGCGGGGAGCTTGGTGCTGCCCCTCTGGTTTCGCATGGCCTCGTAGTAGAGGGCCAGCTCCAGGTCCTCTCCCTGGGCCAGGTACACCGGGGAGCCCGGGTCAGGGGGGAAGAACTCTTCGGGGAGGATGCGGGTCACGCTCACGTGGGCCACGTAGGCCAGGCTCACGGGGATCTTTCCCTCCACCGCGAGGAAGGTGTCGGTGTCAAAGCCCTCCCCCTCGTGGACCTTGGCCACGTGGTCCACCATGCCGAAGTAGCGCACCCGGCCCACCTGGGGGTGGAAGCCCTCCACCACCACCAGGTCGTCCAGGCGCAAAAGCCCCTCTCCCTCCACCCCCACCCAGAACTCCAGGGGGGTGGCTTCCCGCCTTCCCAAGACCACGCCGATGCGCTTCACCTTCCACCTCCCAAGTACCTCGCCAGCACGCGGCCCACCACCTCGGGCCTGCCCATCCTGCGGGAAAGCTCCCGCTCCAGCCCCCCCACGGGCAGAAGGTTCTGGGGGGCCCTGGGGTCCTTCACCGGGTGGGAGGCCAAGGCAGGGAAAAGCCCCAAGGAGAGGTCGGCAAGCTCCAGGAAAGGGCCGGAAAGGGGCGTCTCCACCCGCAAAAGCCCCGCCAAGGGGGGGCGGAGCCCCTCCGGGGGCAGAGGCAGGCGCACATACCAGCTTGCGAGCTCCAGCCCCTTCCGGTGGACGCGGAAGGCGGGGGTGCGCTCCCCCGGGGCTAAGGCCTCGAGGAGGGCCTCCCGCTCCTTGGGCAGGTAGCGGACCCAGTGGGTCTTGATGTAGCCGAGGAGGGGTCCTTCCCGGAAGAGGCGCACGGGGCCGTCCACCACGAGAAGCCCCCCCTTAAGCCCCTGGGCCACCTCCCGCTCCAGGGCCTCCCGAGCCGCCCTAAGCCCCGCCTGGAGCCCTTCCAGGCCCTCCCCCAAGGCCGGCACGGGCTCGTAGAGGAGCTCCCCCACGCCGAGGACCTCCTCCAGCCCCACCCCCACGCGGCGGACCCGGACCTCCCCCAGGTCCACCCTCCCCCCCTTCCGCACCACCACCCCGGCGGCCACGCAACCCAAAAGGGCCAGGCGGGGGCCCTGGCCCACCAGGGCCTCGGCCCGTTCCTTCCCGTCCACGAAGTAGAGGCGCTCGGGCCAGGGGACCTTCCTTCCCCCCTTGGCCTCCCAGGGCTCCTCCAGGGGGTGGAAGGTCTGGGGCTCCGGGGAAGAGGGGGGGTCCTCCTGGAAGCGGGCGGGCTCGAGGCTCAAGAGGCGCCAGGCCATGCCCCTAGATTACCGGGGCCGGGCGGTAGGGCAGGTACCTGGGCTCCCAGAAGCGGCTCCGCACGAACTCCAAGAGGCCCTTGAAGGAGAGGCCCTGGATCCTTTCCTCCTCCGCCACCCCCTCCTCCAGGGCCTTCTGCATGACCCGGGCGGCCACGTAGGGGGAGACCTCCCGCATGCGGGCCACAGGGGGGTAAAGGAGGTCGGGGAAGTGCATGGCGGTGTAGTCGTAAAGGGCGTAGGCGGCCTCGAGGACCATCCCGTCCGTCACCTCCCGGGCCCGGGCGAGCACCGCCCCCAGGCCAAGCCCGGGGAAGACGAAGGCGTTGTTCCCCTGGCCGACGGGAATGGTCCGCCCCTTGAAGCCCACCGGGGGGAAGGGGCTTCCAGCGGCCACCAGGGCTTGGCCTTCCGTCCAGTAGACGAGGTCGTCGGGAAGGGCCTCCGTGGCCGAGGTGGGGTTGGAGAGGGGAAAGATCACCGGGCGGGGAGCGTTTTCCAGCATGGCCCGCACCACGGGCTCGGTGAAGCTCCCCCCCTGGCCGGAAAGGCCCAGGAGCACCGTGGCCCGGGCGTTCTCCACGGTCTCTAGAAGGTTGGGGTAGGCTCCCGCGAAGCGCCAGCCCTCGAGGCGCCCGGGCTTCTGGGCGTAGGGCTTTTTGTAGTCCTCCATGGGCCGACCCTCCACCAAAAGCCCCTTGGAGTCCAGGACGAGGACCCGGGCCCTGGCCTCCTCCTCGGAGAGGCCCTCCCGCCTCATCCCCTCCACCAGGGCCCAGGCCACCCCGATCCCCCCGGCCCCCGCCCCGTAGACCACCACCACCTGCTCCGAAAGCCTCTCCCCCTTCAGGCGGCAGGCGGAAAGGACCCCGGCCAGGGCCACCGCCCCCGTGCCCTGGATGTCGTCGTTGAAGGAGGGAACCACCTTGCGGTAGCGCTCCAAGACGTTGAAGGCCGCCTCCTTGGAGAAATCCTCCCACTGGATGAGGACCTTGGGGTAGCGCCGCTTCACCGCCTCCACGAAGCGGTCCAGGAAGCGGTAGTAGGCCTCCCCCTTAAGGCGCTTGTGCCGCACCCCAAGGTAGAGGGGGTCCTTGAGGAGGTCCTCCCGGTCGGTGCCCACGTCCAGCTCCACGGGGAGGGTCTTGTCGGGGCCCACCCCGCCCACGGCGGTGTACAGGGTGAGCTTGCCGATGCTGATGGCCATCCCCCCGTAGCCCTGGTCGCCGATCCCCAGGATGGCCGAGGAGTCCGTGGCCACGATGAGGCGCACCTCCTCCAGGGGCACGTTCTGGAGGGCCTCCTCTATGCGGTCGATGTTCCGGGTGCTGGCGGTGAAACCCCGGGGATAGCGGTAGATGTGGGAGAACTCCCGCACCGCCTCCCCCACCGTGGGGGTGTAGAGGATGGGGAGCATCTCCTCTAGGTGGTCCACCAAGAGGGCGTAGAAGAGGACCTCGTTCCGGTCCTGCAGGTGGCGCAGGTAAATGTGCTTTTCCAGAGGGGAGGTCTGGAGGCGGTAGCGGCGGTAGACCCTTTCCTTCTGCTCCTCCAGGGTGTTGACGTGGGGAGGGAGAAGGCCTTCTAAGCCTAGGGCCCGGCGCTCCTCCTCGGTGAAGGCCGTGCCCTTGTTGAGGAGGGGAAGCCTAAGGAGCAAAAACCCCGTGACGTAGGGTTCCAGGTAGCGCTCGCCCTTCTCGTCCCGCTTGACGTCGTAATAGCGGCTAACCGGCATGGGCCTATTCTCCCACGGCCCAAGGGAGGGCGCCAGGGGAAAAACGACCCCCTACACGTTGAAGCCGAACATGCGCATCATGCGCTTGCCCTCCTCGGTCATCTTGGCGGGGGTCCAGGGCGGGGTCCAGACGAACTCCACGTTCACCCCCTGTACCCCGGGCAGGCGCATCACGGCCATCTCGGCGTCGGCCTTCACCACGTCCTGGGCCGGGCAGCCGATGGCGGTGAGGGTCATGGTGATGTCCACCACGCCGTTCTCGTGGACCTCCACGTCGTAGACCAGGCCCAGGTCCACGATGTTCACCGGGATCTCGGGGTCGTAGACCACCTTCAGGGCCTCGAGGACCTGCTCCTTGGTGGGCAACGCCGGGGCCGCTTCCTCCTTTCGCACCTCGTCCATGCCCCCAAGTATAGCCAAAGGCCCCGGGCCCCGCCCCCCTCCCGCCCACCTTTGGCGTATACTGGTCCCGGTTGGGGAGTAGCCCCAAACCGGCCTCCCGTCAGGACGGGCCTCGAGGCCCCGGGAGGCCGGGGACCCGGAGGGGTCCGGGCAAGACCACCGCTAAAGGCGGTGGCCTTTTCTTTTGGGAGGTAAGGCATGGAACTCACGGGCGCCCTTTCGGCCATCCTGACGCTTGTCGCCCTGGAGGTGATCCTCTCGGCGGACAACGCCCTCATACTGGGGGTTATCGTCCAAAAGCTCCCCGCGCACCTGAGGCGAAAGGCCCTCTTCTACGGCATCCTGGGGGCGTACATCCTCCGGGGCCTCGCCCTCCTCTTCGCCGCCTTGGTCATCAAGCTCTGGTGGGTGCAGGCCCTGGGGGCGGCCTACCTCCTCTACATCGCCCTCAAGCACTTCCTGAGGCCCGAGAAGGCCCACGCCCCCCCGCCCTTGGAGGTGAGCGCGGCCCAGTTCTGGAAGGTGGTGGCCCAGGTGGAGCTCATGGACCTGGCCTTCGCCGTGGACTCGGTGCTGGTGGCCGTGGCCGTCTCCGACAAGCTTTGGGTCATCTACACCGGGGTCTTCCTGGGGATCCTCGCCCTCAGGATGCTGGCGAGCCTCGTGGTCTCCCTTCTGGACCGCTACCCCCGGTTCAAGCACCTGGCCTACCTGGTGGTGGGCCTCGCCGGGGCGAAGCTCGCCGTGGGGGGGTGGGACAAGCTCGCCAAGGAGGTCCTCCACCGCCCCGAGCTCGCCCTGGGGCTTAGCAAGGAGGCCTTTAGCCTCTTCCTCCTCGCCGTCCTCCTCCTGGGCAGCCTCTGGGCCACCCGCAAACCCGCCCCCGCATGAACGCCCTCGTCCTCCTCGCCCCCTTCATTGGGGGGTGCGCACCCTCACGCCCCTCCTCTTTGGGGCCTGGGGCTTCTCCTCTCCCGGCGCCTCTCCTGCACCGGGTAGGGGTGGCATCACACGTACTTCTCCCCGCGGACAACCCAGACATTCTCCACGTAGGCGATGACGGCGTAGTGGGGAAAGTACTCTTCCTGAAGCCTTTGCAGAATCCTCAGGGCCACTTCCTCGCTCACGATGGTCTCCAGGCGGATGTTCTGCCCCTCCCAGTCCACGCTCCTTATCCCCCGGGAACCCTCCCCCCGGGCCGGGGTGATGGTGTAGCCCTTGGCCCCCAGGCGCTTGATCTCTTCCACCAGCCTCTTCTCCAGGAGGCTTTCCGCCACGATGGTGACCAGTTTCAGCGGCACCAGGTCCATACCTAACCTCCCCAAAAGACCGCCAAGGCGTGGTAGAGGGGGACGCCCAGGATCAGGTTAAAGGGGAAGGTGACGGCGAGGCTCGCCGTGAGGTACAAACTGGGGTTCGCCTCGGGAAGGGCGATGCGCACGGCGGCGGGGGCGGCGATGTAGCTACTGCTTGCCGCCATGGCCCCAAGCACCGTGCCCCCCCCTACCCCGAGGCCCGCGAGGAGGCCCAGGTACACCCCCAAGGCCCCGTGGAAAAGGGCGAGGCCCACCCCGAAGAGGACGAGGCGAAGGCCTACCTGCCGCAAGACGGAAAGCCTCGAGGCCGCCACCATCCCGAGGTCCAGGAGAAAGAGGGTAAGGGCCCCCTGGAAGGGCTCCACGAAAAAGGCCTCCACCTTCTTCATCCCCTCCTCGCCCGAAAGGAGGCCGATGAAAAGACCTCCGAGGAGGAGGACCACGCTTTTGCCGGTGAGGACCTCGTGCAACGCCTCCCCCAGGCGCCCTTCCTTTCGCTTGGCGAGGAGGAGGGCCACCACGATCCCCGGCACCTCCAGGAGGGCCACCAGGGTGGGCATGAACCCGGGAGGGGCGTCCCCCACGGCCTGGGCGAAGGTGAGGGCGGCGAGGAAGGTGACGGCGGAGACGGAGCCGTAGTGGGCCGCGAGGGCGGCCGCGTCCTCCCGTCCCACCCTAAGGAACCGCCGGGCGAGGAGGTAGGCGGGGAAGGGCCGGAAAAGCCCGAGGGCCAGGGTGAAGAGGGCGGGCAGGAGCACCACGGCCAAAGGCGTGTGGGAAAGCTCCACCCCGCCCTTAAAGCCGATGGCGAAGAGGAGGTAGATGGAAAGGGCGGTGTAGAGGGCCTCGGGAAAGGCGAGATCGCTCTTGAGCCACCGGGCTAAGGCCCCCAGGAAGAAGGCCAGGACCATGGGGGAAAGGAGGTTAAGGCGAAGAAGCTCCAAGGTGTCCATCCCCCTACCTTTACAACCCCAGGAGGGGCTTTTACAATCCGGTACGATGGCGCCGTTGGTAGGCCTCATCATGGGCTCCCGCTCCGACTGGGAGACCATGCGCCACGCGGCGGAGACCCTCGAGGCCCTGGGCATCCCCTACGAGGTGCGCGTGGTCTCCGCCCACCGCACCCCGGACCTCATGGCGGAGTACGCCAAGACCGCCGAAGCGAGGGGGCTCCAGGTGATCATCGCCGGGGCCGGGGGGGCGGCCCACCTCCCCGGCATGACCGCGGCCCACACCGCCTTGCCCGTCCTGGGGGTGCCGGTGGAAAGCCGGGCCCTAAAGGGGCTGGACTCCCTCCTCTCCATCGTCCAGATGCCCGCTGGGGTCCCGGTGGGCACCCTGGCCATCGGGAAAGCAGGAGCGGTGAACGCCGCTCTGCTTGCCGCGAGCATCCTGGGCCTCAAATACCCCGAGGTGAGGGAGCGCCTCGAGGCCTACCGCAAGGCCCAAACCGAGGCCGTCCTCGCCCACCCCGACCCCAGGGAGGAGGCGTGATCGGGATCCTGGGCGGGGGGCAACTGGGGCGGATGCTGGCCCTCGCGGGCTATCCCCTGGGGCTTTCCTTTCGCTTCCTGGACCCTTCCCCCGAGGCCTGCGCCGGGCAGGTGGGGGAGCTCGTGGTGGGGGAGTTCCTGGACGAAGGGGCCCTCTCGCGCTTCGCCGAGGGGCTTGCCCTCGCCACCTACGAGTTTGAGAACGTCCCCGTGGAGGCGGCCCGCTTCCTGGCGGAGAGGCTTCCCCTTTATCCCCCGGCGAAGGCCCTGGAGGTGGCCCAGGACCGCCTCTCGGAGAAGCGCTTCTTCCAGGCCCTAGGCGTTCCCACCCCGGCCTTCCACCCCGTGGACGGGCCCAAGGACCTGGAAGAAGGCCTAGGGCGGGTGGGCCTTCCCGCCCTCCTCAAGACCAGGCGGGGCGGCTACGACGGCAAGGGGCAGGCCCTGGCGCGCAAGGAGGAAGAGGCCCTAGAGGCCCTGAAGGCCCTGGGGGGCAGGGGGCTTCTCCTCGAGGGCTTTGTCCCCTTTGACCGGGAGGTCTCCCTCCTCGCCGTGCGGAGCCGGATGGGGGAGGTGGCCTTCTACCCCCTGGTGGAAAACCGCCACCGGGGGGGGATCCTCCGCCTCTCCCTGGCCCCGGCCCCCGGGGCCTCGGGAGCCCTGCAGAGAAAGGCGGAGGCCTACGCCCAGAAGGCCCTCGAGGCCCTGGACTACGTGGGCGTCCTCGCCCTGGAGTTCTTCCAGCTGGGGGAGGAGCTCCTCTTCAACGAGATGGCCCCCCGGGTGCACAACTCCGGCCACTGGACGATAGAAGGAGCGGAGACGAGCCAGTTCCAAAACCACCTCCGGGCCCTCCTTGGCCTTCCCCTGGGGAGCACCGCCCCCAGGGGCCAAAGCGCCATGGTGAACCTCATCGGGCATAGGCCCCCCTTCGCCGAGGTCTTGAAGGTGGAAGGGGCCCACCTCCACTGGTACGGCAAGGCGGTGCGCCCCGGGCGCAAGGTGGGGCACATCACCCTGAGGCGGGATGGCTTCCCGGCCCTAGAAGAGGGGCTTTCCCGGCTTTCCCATCTGGTTCCCGGGTTGCCCTGGTGAAGAGCATCCATGGGTTAAGTACCCCACCGCGGCTTTCGCCGCGGCGGGGGCCCCCAAAAGAGCCTTCTCCTCACCCTGTTTCGGGTGTCCCATGTTGCGAAAACAACGTGCGGGCACTTAAAAAGGGGTATAATCCTCCCGCCCAAGGAGGTACGGCATGGACCGCACGGCCAGGCTAAGGGAAGTGATCCGAAAGGCCCAAGCCCACCCCGTCTACGCGGAGAAACTCCAGGGAATAGACCCGGAGAAGCTCACCTTAAAGGACCTCCCCTCCCTGCCCCTCACCACCCGGGAGGAGTGGGTGGCCTTCCTCAGGGAAAACCCCAGGCCCCCCGAAGGGGCGAGCCTCATGCACCTCACCCCAAGCCCCGCCCTGGGCTGGATGCCCGAGTACCTTTCCCAGGAGGACCTCCACTACCAGGCCGAGGCCCTGGCGGAGCACTACAAAAGGCTCGGCCTCGTGGGCAAGAAGGTGCTGGTGGCCTTCAGCTACCACGTCTTCGCCGGGGGGTGGCTCTTCCACCAGGCCCTCTGGCGGGCGGGGAACATGGTCCTCCCCCACGGCCCCGGGGAGGCGGCCCGCATCGCCGAGATCGGCCGGCTCTACGGCTTTGACGTCCTGGTCACCAACCCCTCCTTCGCCCTGAAGGTGGGGCAGGCGGGAGGGCGCTTCCCCCTCCTTTTGGCGGGAGGGGAGCCCTTCACCTCGGTGCCGGGCTTCCGGGAGCGGGTGGAGGAGGCCCTGGGGAGCGTGGCCCTGGACGCCTACGGCACCAGCGAGCTGGGCATCGTGGCCGGGGAGCGGATGGAGAAGGACGGGCTCTGGGAGATCCCGGAGATGGCCCTTTTGGAGGTGCTGGACCCGGAGACCTTAAGCCCCGTGGCGGACGGGGAAAAGGGGGAGCTGGTGGTCACCGCCTTAAGCCGCACCCTCATGCCCATGGTGCGCTTCCGCACCGGGGACTTGGCCATCGCCGAAAGGCGGGAGGGCCTCACCGTGCTCCCCCGAGGGGTCTTCGGCCGCACGGACCAGATGGTGAAGGTGAAGGGGGTCAAGCTCTACCCCACGGAGCTCGCCCCTCTCCTGGCAGGCTTCGGCCTGGAGCCCAAGGGGTTCCAGGTGGTGGTGGAGCGGAAGCTGGAGGGCACGGACAAGCTGGTGCTGCGCCTCAAGGCGGAAAAGGTCCCCCCCGGCCTCTTTGAGGCCATCCAGAAGGCCACGGGCCTCCGGGTGGACGAGGCCGAACTGGTGGAGACCCTGGAAGGGGGGCTGGTGGTGGACCGGAGGTTCTAAGCGGCGGGGACCCCAGAAGGGCCTTCTCCCGGGCACGAAACGGAGGTGCGGGCGCTTAGGCCCCGGGCCGGGGCCTTGTTATGTTTCTCTCATCCTGGGGCGGTAAGCTTGGGGGCAAAGCCACGAGGCCCTTGCGGTATAGTGAGGGCAAAAGCCTTTACCTGGAAAGGGGGAAAGATGCGGTTTTTCGTGGTGGGCGATGTTTCCGTGGACCTGCTTTTCTTCGTGGAGCGCATACCCGAGCCCGGGGAGGAGCTCCCCGCCCGAAGGGCGCTCATGAAACCCGGAGGGGCGGGAGGTACCCTGGCCGCCCAGTTGGCGAGCCTCGGCCACCGGGTCTTCCTGGCGGGCCGGGTGGGAAAGGACCCTTTCGCCGAGCTGGCCCTAAGCCGGGTGCGGGAGGTGGGGGTGGACCTCCGCCACCTCCAGGAGGACCCGGAGCACACCACGAGCTCCGTCCTCATCCTGGTGGTGCCCGGGGGGGAGAGGGCCATGGTGAGCGCCGAAGGAGCGAGCCGCCACCTGGACCCCTCCCTCTTCAAACCCCGCTTCCTGGACCAGGCGGACGCCGTGGTCCTCTCCGCCTACGCCCTGGTGGGGGGGCCCTCCCGGAGCTATGCGGTGGAGGTCCTCGAGGCCGCCAGAAAGCGGGAGATGCCCATCTTCGCCGATCTGGGCACGGGGGCGGTGCGGGCGGCCGGGGGGGAACTCTTGAAGCACCTGAGGGGGGTCAGCTGGCTTCTGATGAACCAGAACGAGCTTTTGGCCCTCACGGGAGCCACCTCCCTTTCCGAGGGGGTGGAGCGGCTTCGGAAGGAAGGCTTCCACCGCCTGGCCATCAAGGTGGGGGCCATGGGGTCCATCGTGGTCACCCCCGAGGGAGAGGAGCTCTTGGAGCCCTTCCCCATGGAGGACATCGTGGACTCCACCGGGGCCGGGGACGCCTACACCGCCGCCTTCGCCCACGCCCTTCTGCAAGGGAAAAAGCCCCAGGAAGCGGGCCGCCTCGCCAACCTGGCGGGGGCCCTGGCCGCCACGGGCCTGGGGGCCCAGGGGCGGCTCGTCACCCTAGAGGACCTGGAAGTAGCGGCGGGCTAGGGCCAAAAAGGCCAGGCCCGCCCTCCCGCTCTTCTCGGGGTGGAACTGGGGAGCGAGGAGGTTTTCCTTGGCGAGGAGGGCGGTGAAGGGGGTGCCCTCGTACGCCCCCGTTCCCAGGGAGTGGGGGGTGAGGGGGCCGTAATAAGAGTTGGCGAAGTAGAAGTGGCGCCCCGTGAGGGGGGCGAAGGCCCCGCCGAACTCCAAGACGTTCCACCCCATCTGGGGGACCCGGCCTGCGGGAAAGCGCCGCACCTCTCCCGGGAAAAGGCCCAAGCCCTCCACCCCGGGGGCCTCCTCGCTCCCCTCGTAGAGGACCTGCATCCCCACGCAGATCCCCAGGAAGGGAAGGCCCCTTTCCAGGTGGCGGAGGACCCGCTCCAGGAAACCGCTCCTCCGGAAGGCCCGCATCACCTGGCCGAAGTGGCCCTGCCCGGGGAGGACGAGGAGGTCCGCCTCCGGGTAGGCCTCGGGGTCGGCGGAAACCGCCACCGAAAACCCCGCCGCCTCCAGGGCCTTGGCGGCACTCCTAAGGTTCCCCGAGCCGTAGTCAATAAGCAGCGCCTTCATCTTCACCCACCGCTTGAGCCCCCATGCCGGCGCAAGCCAGGATGGGGTCAAAGCACCCCCTTGGTGCTGGGAAGCCCCTCCCCGGTAATGCGGGTCGCCCGGTGGAGGGCCCGGGCCAGGGCCTTGAAGCCCGCCTCCACCACGTGGTGCGCCTCCCTTCCCGAAAGGAGCCTCAGGTGGAGGGTAAGCCTCCCGTGGTTCACCAGGCCCCGCAGGAACTCCCGCAGGTGGTAGTGGTTCACCCCCCCGGCCTCCCCCACCACGGGCCATTCCTCGGGGCGGTACTCCAGGTGGGGCCTTCCCGAAAGGTCCAAGACGCAGAGCACCAGGGTCTCGTCCATGGGGGCGAAGGCCTCAGCGTACCGCTCCAGACCCGCCCCGTCCCCCAGGGCCTCCCTCAGGGCCATCCCCAGGGCGATGCCCACGTCCTCCACCAGGTGGTGCACGTCCACCTCGAGGTCCCCCTTGGCCTCCACCTCCAGGAGGAAGTGGCCGTGGCGCTGGAGCTGGAGAAGCATGTGGTCCAGGAAGGGGAGGCCCGTGTCCACCTTCCCCCCGGTGGGTCCGTCCAGGCCGAGGCGGAGCCGCACCCAGGTCTCGGCCGTGGCCCTTTCCACCGTGGCCTCACGCATAGGCCACCCCGAAGGCCGCCCTGAGGAAGGCGTCCATCTCCTCCCTCCGGCCCACGGTCACCCGGAAGCACCCCTCTAGCCCCGGGTAGCGGTCCTGCCTGCGCACCAGGACGCCCTGGGAGAGGAGGTGGCGGAAGGCCTCCCCCGCGTCCGGGGTCCTCACGAGGAGGAAGTTGGCGCGGCTCGGGTAAGGGCGCCAGGTGGGGTGGCGGAGGAGCTCCCTATAGGTTCTCTCCCGCTCCCGCACCACCTCCTCCACCACCTTCTCCACGTAGCCCGGGTTTTCCAAGACCACCTCCAGGACGGCCCCGGTATGGGCGGGGAGCACGAAGGGGGGAAGCACCTCCCGCACCACCCCCGCCACCTCGGGAGAGGCCAGGAGGTAGCCCGCCCGGATACCTCCCAAGGAAAAGGCCTTGGAGAAGGTGCGAAGCAGGACCACGTGGGGGTTTTCCCGGGCGAGGAAGCGGAAGTCCGTCCCGGCGAACTCCCGGTAGGCCTCGTCCACCACCAAAAGCCCCCCCACCTCCCTGGCCCTTTCCGCCAGGGCCCAGAGGACCTCCTCCGGGAAGAGGGCCCCCGTGGGGGCGTGGGGGTTGGGGAGGAAGAGGACCCCGCCCCTAAAGGCGGCGAGAAGGGCCTCCAAGGGAAGGGCGAACCCTTCCTCCAGGGGCACCGCCCGGTAGGGCGTCCCCGCCACCTGGGCGGCGTGGGCGTAATGGGGGAAGGAGGGCCTAAGGTCCAGGACCTCCTCCGCCGCCAGGCTCAGGGCGAGGATCAGGAGGTTGGAGCCGGGGGCGGGGACGATCCCCTCCTCGGGCCAGTCCAGAAGGGCGGAAAGCCTCTTTCGCAGGCTTTCCGCATGGATCTCCGGGTAGCGGTTCCAGGGGATGGCCCTAAGGCGCCCCAGGGCCTCCTCCTTGAGCTCCCCGGGGAGGTCAAAGGGGCTTTCGTTTTGGTCCAGCTTCACCGGGGCCTCTTCCTTTTTATAGGGGTAAGGGGCGAGGCCCCGGAGGTGCGCCTTGAAGGCCCGCATGCCCCGAGTATAGCGGTAAACTCAGGGCATGAACCGGGCCCGGGACTGGCTCCTCCAGGCGGAGAAGGACCTGGAGATGGCCGAGATCGCCCGGAACGCCGGGAGGCACGAGTGGGCCTGCTTCGCCGCCCAGCAAGCGGCCGAGAAGGCGGTGAAGGCCCTCCACCTCCACCTGGGCCAGGAGGCCTGGGGGCACCTCGTGGCCCGGCTCCTGAAGGAGCTTCCCCTTCCGGTTCCCCAGGAGCTGGTGGAAAAGGCCCGCTATCTGGATGGACTCTATATCCCCACCCGCTACCCCGACGCCTTCCCCGAGGGGCCTTCGGCGGAGCACTACGGACCCCTGCAGAGCGAGGAGGCCATAGGCTATGCCCGTGAGATCCTTGGGTTCGTCCGTGCTCAGATGGCCTAGCCGGGAAGAGGTGGAGAAGGCCCTGAAGGCCTGGCTTTCCCGCCACCCCATCCCCGGACTCGTGGCCGCGGGCTACTTCGGCTCCTACGCCCGGGGAGAGGCGGGGGTGGGGAGCGACCTGGACCTCCTCCTCCTGGTGGCGCACTCCCCCCTCCCCCCCTGGAAGCGCCCCCTGGGGCTTCCCCTAGAGGAGCTTCCCGTGCCTGCGGAGGCCCTGGTCTACACCCTCGAGGAGTGGAAAGGCCTGTCCCAAAGAAGCCCCCGCCTGGCCCGGGTCCTCTGGGAGGAAACCCGCTGGCTCCTCCCCCCTCCCTAACGCCAGAGGACCACCCGCTCCAGGGGCAGGCGGTGGGAGGCGCTTCATACCACCCCATGCTGGCTTGCGCCAGCATGGGGGCCCCGGCCCAAAAGGCCCGCAGGGCTTCCGTACCTGGGCTTGGGCGAAGGATTCACGCCAAAGGGGTATCAGAAGTGGGTGTACCCCTTCCGGGGAAGGGGCGTCCCCCGGAGGTAGACCCCTTCCCCCGCCACCACCCTCCCCGCCCGGAAGAGGGGAAGCCCCTGGGCCCTGGCCCTCGCCTCCACCGCGGCCGCCCCTTCCTGGGGCACCACCAGGACCGCCTCAAACTCCTCGCCCCCGTAGAGGACGAGCTCCAAAGCCTTTTCCTCGCTCCCTGCGAAGGCCAAAACATCCGGGTAGAGGGGGAGGCTTTCCAGCTCCACCCGCACCCCAAGCTCCGCAAGCTGCCACAGGGTCTCGGCCAGGCCATCGGAGGAATCCAGGCTTCCCCGCAGGAGGCCGGCGAGGGCGAGGAGCCCGAGGCGCGGCAGGGGGTAGAAGGCGGCCCTTTGGATCTCGGGGAAACCCTCTAGAGAGCGCCCCTCGTAGTGGGCCCTTATGGCCGCCCCCGTCCTGCCCCACCGGTCCCCGGCGAGGTAGAGGAGGTCCCCGGGGCGGGCCTTCCGGGGCAGGGGGGCCTCCGCCAGGGCGTAGCCGGAGACGGTGAGGGCCACCTCCCTCCCCCGGTTCGTGTCCCCCCCGAGGAGGAAGGCCCCAAGCCGCTTTGCCGCCTCCGCCGCCCCCCGCACGAGCTCCAAGACGAAGCCCTCCTCCAGGTCCTCGGGCAGGAAAAGGCCCAAGGTGAAGCCCAAGGGCCGCCCCATCTTGGCGAGGAGGTCCGAGGCCGTGGCCGCCACCCCCCTAAACCCCACCTCAAAGGGGCCCATGCCCTTCAGGGCCACCTCCCGGTAGAGGAAGCCGTCGGTCTTGAGGAGCCAGGCCCTCCCCTCTACCCACACCCCCCCGGCGTCGTCCCCGGGGGGCAGGGGTGCCTCCTCGGGGTAACCCAGGGGGGCGAGGCGCCGCAAAAGCGCCCGCTCGCCCAGGTCCCTAAGCCGCATACGCCCAGGCTAGGGTATCATGGCGGGGTGTGCCGGGTTGACCTGTGCCTGAGGCCCATAGCGGGCCCCCTTTTCCTCCTCGAGGTCCTGCCCGCAGGAAGCGTCCTCACCTTCCTCCTGGCCCAGGGGGCCAAGGAGGTCTGGGTCGCCCCCGGGCCCAAGGTGGCCCGGCTTCTCGCCGAGGAGCTGGGCGGGGAGGCCCTGCTCCTGGGGGAGGTGGAAGGCTTCCCCCCGGAGGGGTTTCACGGGAGGCTTTCCCTGGTGGACCTGGAAAGGACGGAGGTTCGGGGGAAAAGCGCCATTCTGGTGGCCCCTGTCCTCAACGGGAGCCTCCTTCCCCAGGAAAAGGAGGCCTACGTGGCCAACCTCCGCAACGCCAAGGCGGCCCTAGCCCTGGCCAAGGGCCTTTCCGGCCTCACCCTGCGCCCGGCCGGGGCTCCCGAGCCTCTCCTTTCGGCGGTGGTGGCCACCGGATTCCTCAAGCGGAGGCTCTCCCCCGAAGCCCCCCCTTCCCTGGCCACCGCCCTCCTCAAGGCCTTCCCCGACCCCCAAGAGGCCCTCTTCCAAAGCCCCGAGGGCCAGGTCCTCCACCGCCAGGGCCGCACCGAGGAGCTGGCCCGGGCCAGCCTCATCGGGGTGGACCCCGTGGTGCCGAGGCTGGCCGAGGTCCGCTTCTTCCCCAAGGCCGCCTTCGGCCTCACCCAGGACCGCTACGCCCAAAGGTTCGTGGCATGGAGCGCCTGACCCTTCTCGGACTTCCCTTGGACCCCGTGAACATGGAGGAGGCCTTAGGGCGCATCGGGGGCTTCCTCCAGGAGCCCAGGACCCACCAGGTGGTCACCCTAAACCCGGAAATCGCCGTGCGGGCCCAGGAGGATGAGGCCCTGCGGCGGGCCGTCCTCGAGGCCGAACTCGTCACCCCGGACGGGGTGGGGATCCTCTGGGCCGCCCGCAGGCTCTGCGGGGCCGCCCTCACGGAGCGGGTCACGGGGATCGACCTCACCCTCGCCCTCCTCCGCCGGTTTCCCGGGGTCCGGGTCTACCTCCTCGGGGGAAAGCCGGGGGTGGCGGAGCGGGCCGCCCGGGAGGTGGAACGCCTGGGGGGCGTGGTGGTGGGCCTCCACCACGGCTACTTCCAGGAGGAGGAGCCGGTGGTGGCCCAGATCGGCCAAAAGGCCCCCGACCTCCTCCTGGTGGGCATGGGGGAAAGGCAGGAAACCTTCATCCACCGCCACAAGCCCCACCTGGGAGCGCGGGTGGCCATGGGGGTAGGGGGCACCCTGGACGTCCTGGCGGGGGAGGCCCGGCGCCCGCCCCTCTGGGCGCAGCGCCTGGGCCTGGAGTGGCTCCTCCGGGTGGGCCTGGACCCCAAGCGCTGGCGGAGGGCCCCCAGGCTTTTCCGCTTCGCTTACCTGGTGCTCAAGGAGAAGCGCTAAAGTAGACCCATGCGGCGCCTTCTCGCAGGCCTTTGGCTTCTCGGCCTCGCCCTCGCCCAGGGCCTCGTCCTGCCCTTTGAGGGGCCCAAGGGGTATAGCCTCGCCCAGGCCTTCGCCCAAGGGCTAAAAGCCCCACCCCCCACCCTCCTCGCCCTCCTCCTCCCCGACCTCCCCTGGCGGGGAAGCTACGAGCTCGCCGGGGGGCTCTACACCAAGGCAGGGGCCCGGCTCGCCCGGGCGGCCACGGGGGCGGACTGGGTGCTCCTCGGTAGGGAGGAGAAGGGGGGCCTCAGGCTCGTCCTCGCCCGGGAAGACGGCTCCGAGGAGCGGCTCTTCAAGACCCCGGAGCTCGCCTGGCTCTGGCTCCAGGGCAAGGGGCTGGCCCCGAGGCTCTCCCCCCTCCCCACCCCCGGCCTCCCGGAGGAAAGGCTTCGCGCCCTGGCCCAGGGGGAAGACCCCGACCCCCTGCACCGATCGGCCCTGGACCTGAAGGAAGGCCGGGGAAGCGGGCTTCTTGAGGGGCTCCTCCCCCAGAAGCTCCTCCTCCTCTGGCAGGGGAAGCTTCCCCGGGCCTACGAGGCCTTCCGCCTCCTCGCCGAGGGAAAAAGGGAGGAGGCCCTGGCCTTGGCGGGAGCCATGGAGGAAGGGGACGTGGTGGAAAGGACCGCCGCCCACCTCCTCTTCCGGGCCCTGGAGGACGAGCGCTGGAAGGCCTCGGCGAGGAGGCTGGCGGAGGCCTTCCCCGAGCTTCCCCTGGCCTGGGAGGAGGTGAGCTTCGCCGCCTTCCAGGAAGGCAAGGGGGAGGAGGCCAAGGAGGCCCTCCTCAAGGCCCTCGCCCTCCGCCCCGACCACTGGCTCTACTGGACCAACCTGGGCTGGGCCTACTACCTCACCGGGGACCTCCCCCGGGCCATCCAGGCCTCGGAGAGGGCGGTGCGCCTGAGCCCCAACGCCACCGCCTACTACAACCTGGGCCTCTTCAAGGCCATCTACGGGGAGTTCCTCGGGGCCAAGGCCGCCTACGACCGGGCGCTCAGGCTGGACGAGGGCGAGGACTTCCGGGAAGCCCTGAAGGACCTGGAAGGGAGGAAAGAACCCCTCACCCTCTTCTTCCGGGCCTACCTCTCCGAGCGGGCGGGGCTCGCCGCAAAGGAGCTTTACCGAGCCTTCCTGCAGGGCTACCCGGGGCACCCCGCCGCCTTCGCCGCCCGGAGGGCCCTGGCCCGCCTCGAGGCCCCTCAGGTGCGCCTCCAGGTCCTGAGGCTCACCCTTATCCCCGAAGGCCAAGACGCCCGGCCCTTCCGCAAGGGGGAAGCGGTCTTCCCCGTGGTGCGCCTGGAGGGCACCCCCTACCTGGGCAGGGAGGCCCTGGAAACCCTCCTGTGGCGGGAAGGGAACCTGGTGGCCCAGGAGTCCAAGCCCCTGGGCTTTCCCCCCCTCACGGCGGCCCTGGAGGAGGTGGCCCCCGCCGTGACCCTGCCGGAGGAGGGCAGGTACACCCTCGAGGTGCGCTACGGGAAGGCCCAGGCCCTCCTTCCCCTGGAGGTGGGCCCGGAAAGCCTCGCCCGCAGGCTCTACGCCCTGGGCCTGGAGGCGCGGGATCTTTCGGGAAACCCCCTCCTCACCCCCAAGGAGGCCTTGGGGATGGACGGGGAGCGCCTCCTCCTGGAAAGGACCCTGGAGGCCCTGAAGGAGGCCGCCCCCCTGGCCACCGCCCCCCGCCTGACCACCCCCCTGGACAAAGGGCCTTACCCTGGGAAAAGCGTCCAGGAGCTTCTGAGGGACCCGCCCCCAGACCTCGTCCGGGCCTTCTACCTGGCGGTTCTGGAAACCCCCGAGCTCCTCGCGGAGAACGACGTGGTGAACGCCTTCGTAGAGTGGCTCCTCGGCCCGTAACGGGGTAACGCCTCCGTAACGCCCCCAAGCGCTTACACTAACCCTGGTCTCATTAGACCGGATGGGAGGCAGATTCGCATGGGTATTTCTCGGTATTGGCATTGGAGCGCGTGGATTTTGGTGGCGGTGCTGGGAGCTTGTTCCAGCCCCCAGGGCGTTAAACCCAACATGGTGGTCCCAGGCCCCCGGGACGACGCCGGGGGCGACCCGGCCCAGGCCTGTGGAGAGGTGGCCAAGGCCCCTATGGGTTCCTACGGAGGCCTGATGGTCTGGAACACCGCCGACACCCTCTTCGTGCGGCTTTCCGGCAACTCCCCCTATCAGCTCACGGAAAGCCACGCCTACGCAGGCACCACCGCCCCGGGAGGCTTCTGGACCTTCCCTGCTCAAGCGGTGCACGACCCTTACGTGGACAGCTTTACCTACGCCTTTTCCCTGACCGACCTAGGCGCCAACCCTGGGGACACCCTGCAGGTGGCCGGCCACGCCTTTCTCTTAACCCCCAGCTACAGCTTCGCCGAGGTCCAGGGCCAGCTGGAGTACAAGGTGCAGCCCTGCAAGAACGCCCCACCCCCGCCCGGGAAGGACATCGTGGTCTTCAACGACATCAACCCCTTTGACAACACCGGCATGAGCAACCCCAACAACCAGCTCATGGCCCGCAACCTGGTGAGCTACGCCACCTCGGGCCCCAGGGGCGCGGGCACCAAGGTGCTCTTTGACCGGGGACGCAACTCCACCTGCGGCGGGACCGGGGAGTGTAGCGACAGCAGCCTGAGCACCTTCCGGGGAACGATCCAGGGGGAGGGCTTCACCATCGAGGAGCTGAACTCCACCCAGGGTTCCATCACCGCCTTAGCCCCTGAGGTCAAGGTGGTCTTCCTCTGGAACCCGCGCCAGACCTTCACCAACGCCGAAATCAACGTCTTTAAGCAGTTCGCCGATGAAGGGGGGCGCGTGGTCTTCGTGGGCGAGTGGCAGGGCTACTACGACGCCATCACCTTGGAAAACGACTTCCTGGGCAAGATGGGAGCGGTGATGACCAACACCGGCCAGGCGGTGGACTGCGGCTACAACACGCTGCCCCAGGCCTCCCTGCGGCCCCATCAGATCACCCAGGGCATGACCAACGTGACCATCGCCTGCTCCTCGGTGCTGGTGCCCGGGCCCAACGACTATCCTCTCTACTACGACTCCACCAACAGCAAGGTCCTCTCGGCGGTGGCCACCATAGACACCACCCCCCTGCCTCTCAACTACACAGGGCCCCAGCGGGTGGTCGTCGCCCCTCAGAGCCTGGTCCCCCTCCTGAACCCCCGCTCTTCCACGGGCTACTAGGGAAGAAGCCTAGGCCTCCCGCCCCAGGGCGGGAGGCCTTCTGGTGGAGCCGACGGGACTCGAACCCGTGACCTCCTGAGTGCGATTCAGGCGCGCTCCCAACTGCGCCACGGCCCCACGCGCCCCTTAGGGTAGCAAGGGGCCCGGGCCTTGTCTAGTCCCCTTCCTTAAGGCGCACCTCCACCCGGCCCTTCTTGTCCTTGACCGAGAGGGTGGCCTTGGCCTTGCCCTTGCGGTACTCCGCCTTCCACTCGTTCTTTTTCACCTCGTACTTCACCCGCACCCAGCCCCGGCGGCGGAGGTCCTCGTCATGGTAGCGGAAGATGGCTTCCGGCCGGGAGTAGCTGTAGACCACCACCATCCCCTGGGGCTCGGCCACCCGCTCCACCACCACCGCCTGGGGGAAAAGGTCAAAGGCCAAGGTGGCGGTGAGGCGAACCTCGAGGGCCCAGGCCAGGGCCAAAAAGGGCAGCAACCAGAGCCAGCGCTTCATGTTCCCAGTTTCCCTTCCTTGGGGGGCTTTAGGGTGAGAAAAGGCTAAAGTAAACTTGGACCTATGGACGAAGTCTGGCGCAAGCTAGCCGAACCCTTCCCCAAAGGGGAGGTGCAGTGGCGCATAGAGGCCCTTTCCCGGGACAAACGGCGCGCCCTCGTGGTCCCCTACGTGGACGCCCGCACTGTACTGGACCGGCTGGACAAGGTGGTGGGCCCCGAGGGCTGGCACGACGCCTACGAGGTGCTGGCCGATGCGGAAAGGACGGTGAAGGACGAGCGAGGAGAGCGCCGCGAGCGGGTGGTGGAGGTGAGGTGCCGCCTCACCGTCCTCGAGGTCACCAAGGAGGACGTGGGGGAAGGGGACTCCCTGAAGGCCGCCTTCTCCGATGCCCTAAAGCGGGCGGCGGTGAAGTTCGGCGTGGGGCGGTACCTCTACCGCCTGGAGAAGCAGTGGGTGGACTACGACCCCGAGAAGGGCCGCTTCACCCCCCCAAGCCTCCCCGAAGGCGAGGGGGAGGGCCTCCCCGAAACCGCCCCGGAAGAGGAAAAGCCCGAGGCCTACCGCCTCATCGATCAGCTTTTGGAAAGGCTGAAGGAAAAGGGCCTGGGGAAAGAGGCGGCCCGGATCATCACCAAGTACGGCGGCTACGGCAAGACCCCCGAGGAAACCCGGAGCCTTTACGGGGAGCTTCGGAAGCTCCTCAAGGGATGAGGGTCATCGCGGTTGGGGACCTCCACGGCAACTTCCCCGCCCTTTGGCGCCTCCTCAAGGCCGAGGGGCTGGCCGACGCCCACCTCCGCCCCACGGCGGCCCTGCGGACGGGGGAGGTGCACCTGGTCCTCCTGGGCGACCTGGTCCACCCCAAGACCCTCCGGGACTACGAGCGCCTCACCGGGCTTTCCCCCTACGACCCCGAAGACCCCACCCACCTCCGCCTGGCCGCCGGGGCCCAGATCCGCGAGCTATTCCGCCTGAAAGGGTTCCAGGAGGAAGCGGAAGGCCACGTGACCATTCTCCTGGGCAACCACGACGAGGCTGCGCTAAAAGGAGACCCCATCCTGGGCAACCGCCACCTCCAGCACCTGGAGTTCCACCCCGAGCGGGGGGGCAAGCCCCTGCCCGAGGGGCTGAAGCGCTGGATGGCCTCCTTCCCCCGGGAACTGGTGCTAGAGGGGGTGCACTTCGCCCACGTGGGCCCCGTGCCCTGGCTCCAGGAGTACGACGATCTCTTCTACGCCCAGAGCGAGCCCAAGACCTGGTGGTTCCGCACCCCCGACTACGTGGAGCGCATGGGCTACCGCTTTGGGGTGTACGGGCACGTGCCCATGAAGGAGGGCGTGCTCCTCAAGGAGCGGTTCGCCCTGATCGACGCCCTGGACCTGGGGGAATACCTGGAGCTTGTCCCAGAAGAAGAGCCCCTCGTCCCCCGGGTGAAGCGCCTTTATGACTAACCCCCTCACCTCCCCCAAGGCGGTGCGGGAACTCCTGGCCCGCCACGGCCTCTTTGCCGACAAGCGCTTCGGCCAGAACTTCCTGGTCTCGGAGGCCCACCTCCGCCGCATCGTGGAGGCGGCCCGGCCCCTCGCTGGCCCGGTCTTCGAAGTGGGGCCGGGCCTGGGCGTCCTCACCCGGGCCCTGGCCCAGGCCGGGGCGGAGGTCACGGCCATAGAAAAGGATCTGCGCCTGAAGCCCCTTCTGGAGGAGACCCTGGCGGGCCTCCCCGTGCGCCTCGTCTTCCAGGACGCCCTCTTCTACCCTTGGGAGGAGGTGCCGGAGGGAAGCCTCCTGGTGGCCAACCTGCCCTACCGCATCGCCACCCCCCTGGTCACCAGGCTCCTCAAGACCGGGCGCTTCGCCCGCCTGGTCTTCCTGGTGCAGAAGGAGGTGGCCGAGCGCATGACCGCCAGGCCCAAGACCCCGGCCTACGGCCTCCTCTCCCTCCGGGTGGCCCACCACGCCCAGGCGGAGAGGCTTTTCGACCTTCCCCCGGGGGCCTTCTTCCCCCCGCCCAAGGTGTGGAGCAGCCTGGTGCGCCTCACCCCTAGGGGGGTTCCCGACGACCCCAACCTTTTCGCCCTCATAGAGGCCGCCTTCTCCAAGCGGCGCAAGACCCTCTTAAACGCCCTCACCGCCGCGGGCTACCCCAGGGAAAGGGTGGCGGAGGCCCTGGCGGCCCTGGACCTTCCCCAGGAGGTGCGGGCCGAGGAGCTGGACCTCGAGGGCTTCCGCCGCCTGCGGGAAGCCCTTATACCACCCCATGCTGGCCCCGGTAAAAAAGACCCGTAGGGCCCTTGTTCGCCAAAGGGGTATTGCCTACACCGGGGTGTAGGGGCGCCTTTCCCATAAGAAAGCGGGTTACACCAATAGCCCCCCCTCACGGTGTAGCCCTACCCCTTTGTCCCGGGGATGGGGTAGTAAGATGGGCAGGAACCTGGGCGGGTCCTTGGGGGTTTAGGGGACCCCGCTCGTGAAGAGAGGCACGAAAGGAGGGTACCTTGGCGCCCATAGCGGAGTACGTGAACATCCTGATCTACCTGGGGGTGGCCCTCTTCATCGGGGTGGCCGCCTTGGCGGTGGGGGCCGTCCTGGGCCCCAAGAAGCCGGGACGGGCCAAGCTCATGCCCTACGAGTCGGGGAACGACCCCGCCGGGGAGGTGAAGCGCTTTCCCGTCCACTTCTACGTGGTGGCCATGCTCTTCATCCTCTTCGACGTGGAGGTGGCCTTCCTCTGGCCCTACGCGGTGAGCGCAGGGGGGCTTGGCCTCTATGGGTTCTGGGGAGCCTTGGGCTTCACCCTGCTCCTCTTCGTGGGCTTCCTCTACGAGTGGTGGAAGGGGGTGATGCGGTGGCACTGAAGGACTTCTTTGAGCGGGACGTTCAGGAGCTGGAAAGGGAGGGGATCCTCTTCACCACCCTGGAGAAGCTCGTGGCCTGGGGCCGGAGCAACTCCCTGTGGCCTGCCACCTTCGGCCTCGCCTGCTGCGCCATCGAGATGATGGCCTCCACCGACGCCCGCAACGACCTCGCCCGCTTCGGCAGCGAGGTCTTCCGGGCAAGCCCCCGCCAGGCGGACGTGATGATCGTGGCCGGGAGGCTCTCCAAGAAGATGGCCCCGGTGATGCGCCGGGTCTGGGAGCAGATGCCCGACCCCAAGTGGGTGATCTCCATGGGGGCCTGCGCCAGCTCGGGCGGGATGTTCAACAACTACGCCATCGTGCAGAACGTGGACTCGGTGGTGCCCGTGGACGTCTACGTCCCCGGCTGCCCCCCGAGGCCCGAGGCCCTGATCTATGCGGTGATGCAGCTCCAGAAGAAGGTACGGGGCCAGGCCTACGACGAAAGCGGCCGCAAGCTTCCGCCTGTGGCCGCCTGGAAGCGCGCGAGGGGGTGAGGCATGCGGCTTGAGCGCGTCTTGGAGGAGGCCCGGGCCAAGGGCTACCCCGTGGAGGACAACGGCCTCGGCAACCTCTGGGTGGTCCTGCCCCGCGAGGCCTTCAAAGGGGAGATGGCCCGGTACAAGGAGATGGGCTTCAACTACCTGGCGGACATCGTGGGCATAGACTACCTGGAATACCCCGACCCCCGCCCCGAGCGCTTCGCCGTGGTCTACGAGCTCGTCTCCCTGCCGGGGTGGAAGGACGGGGATGGGAGCCGCTTCTTCGTCCGGGTCTACGTGCCGGAGAAGGACCCCAGGCTGCCCACGGTGACCGACCTCTGGGGGAGCGCCAACTTCCTGGAAAGGGAGGTCTACGACATGTTCGGCATCGTCTTTGAGGGGCACCCCGACCTGCGCAAGATCCTCACCCCGGAGGACCTCGAGGGCCACCCCTTGCGCAAGGACTTCCCCCTGGGGGAAACCCCCACCCTCTTCCGCGAGGGGCGCTTCATCGTGCCGAGCGAGTTCCGGGCGGCCATCACCGGCAAGAACCCCGGCCTCACCCTCTACAAGGGGGGTAGCCGCAAGGGCTACCGGTCCCTTTGGGCCGACCTGACCAAGGCCAAGGAGGTCAAATGAAGGACTACCTGGACCCGGTGGAAACCCTGGAGGAGCCCAAAGAGCTCCGCACCGAGGTCATGACCCTGAACGTGGGCCCGCAGCACCCCTCCACCCACGGGGTCTTGCGGGTGGTGGTGACGCTCTCGGGCGAGGAGGTCTTGGACCTCGTCCCCCACATCGGCTACCTCCACACGGGCTTTGAGAAGAACATGGAGAACCGGACGTATACGCAGGTCATCACGTATACGCCCCGGATGGACTACCTCCACTCCTTTGCCCACGACCTGGCCTACGCCCTGGCGGTGGAGAAGCTGGTGGGGGCGGTGGTCCCCCCTCGGGCCCAGACCATCCGCATCATCCTCAACGAGCTTTCCCGCCTGGCGAGCCACTTGGTCTTCCTGGGCACGGGCCTTTTGGACCTCGGGGCCCTCACCCCCTTCTTCTACGCCTTCCGCGAGCGGGAAACCATCCTGGACCTCTTTGAGTGGGTCACGGGCCAACGCTTCCACCACAACTACATCCGCATCGGCGGGGTCAAGGAGGACCTGCCCGAGGAGTTCGTCCCCGAGCTCAAGAAGTTCCTGGAGGTCATGCCCCACCGCATTGACGAGTACGAGGCCCTCTTCGCCGAAAGCCCCATCTTCTACGAAAGGGCGCGGGGCGTGGGGGTGATCCCCCCCGAGGTGGCCATCAACCTGGGCCTCACCGGGGGCTCCTTGCGGGCGAGCGGGGTGAACTACGACGTGCGGAAGGCCTACCCCTACGCCGGGTACGAGACCTACCAGTTTGACGTGCCCCTGGGCGAGCATGGGGACGTGTTTGACCGGATGATCATCCGCATCCGGGAGATGCGGGAGTCGGTGAAGATCATCCGGCAGGCCCTGGAGCGCCTCGAGCCCGGGCCCGTCCGCGACCCCAACCCCCAGATCACCCCACCCCCCCGCCACCTCCTGGAAACCTCCATGGAGGCGGTCATCTACCACTTCAAGCACTACACCGAAGGCTTCCACCCCCCCAAGGGCGAGGTGTACGTCCCCACGGAGTCGGCCCGGGGGGAGCTCGGCTACTACATCGTTTCCGACGGCGGAAGCATGCCCTACCGGGTGAAGGTGCGGGCCCCCAGCTTTGTCAACCTGCAAAGCCTGCCCTACGCCTCCAAAGGCGAGCAGGTGCCGGACCTGGTGGCCATCATCGCCAGCCTGGACCCGGTCATGGGCGACGTGGACCGCTAAGGAGGGAAGATGGGCTTCTTTGACGACAAGCAGGACTTCCTGGAGGAAACCTTCGCCAAGTACCCGCCCGAGGGGCGGCGGGCGGCCATCATGCCCCTTTTAAGGCGGGTGCAGCAGGAGGAGGGCTGGATCCGCCCCGAACGGGTAGAGGAGATCGCCCGCCTGGTGGGCACCACCCCCACGGAGGTCATGGGGGTGGCGAGCTTCTACTCCTACTACCAGTTCGTGCCCACCGGCAGATACCACCTCCAGGTCTGCGCCACCTTAAGCTGCAAGCTCGCCGGGGCGGACGAGCTTTGGGACTACCTCACCGAGACCTTGGGCATCGGCCCCGGGGAGGTGACCCCGGACGGGCTTTTCAGCGTGCAGAAGGTGGAGTGCCTGGGAAGCTGCCACACCGCCCCCGTGATCCAGGTGAACGACGAGCCCTACGTGGAGTGCGTGACCCGGGCGAGGCTTGAGGCCCTCCTCGCAGGCCTTAGGGCGGGGAAGCGGCTTGAGGAGATTGAGCTTCCCGGCAAGTGCGGCCACCACGTGCACGAGGTGGAGGTATGACCGGACCCATCGTCTCCGGACTGGACCCCAGGTTTGAAAGAACCCTCTACGCCCACGTGGGAAAGGAGGGGTCCTGGACCCTGGACTACTACCTCCGGCACGGGGGGTACGAGACGGCGAAGCGGGTCCTCAAGGAGAAGACCCCGGACGAGGTCATCGAGGAGGTGAAGCGCTCGGGGCTACGGGGCCGGGGCGGGGCGGGCTTCCCCACGGGGCTCAAGTGGAGCTTCATGCCCAAGGACGGGAAGCAGCACTACCTCATCTGCAACGCCGACGAGTCCGAGCCCGGGAGCTTCAAAGACCGCTACATCCTGGAGGACGTCCCCCACCTCCTCTTGGAGGGCATGATCCTCGCGGGGTACGCCATCGGGGCCACGGTGGGGTACATCTACGTCCGCGGGGAGTACCGCAGGGCGGCGGACCGTTTGGAGGCCGCCATCAAGGAGGCCCGGGCCCGGGGCTACCTGGGGAAGAACCTCTTCGGCACGGACTTCTCCTTTGACCTCCACGTCCACCGGGGGGCCGGGGCCTACATCTGCGGGGAGGAGACCGCCCTCATGAACTCCCTGGAGGGCCTCAGGGCCAACCCCCGCCTCAAGCCCCCCTTCCCCGCCCAGTCGGGCCTCTGGGGCAAGCCCACCACCATCAACAACGTGGAGACCCTGGCCTCCGTGGTGCCCATCCTGGAACGGGGTGCCGACTGGTTCGCCAGCATGGGCACGGAGGGGTCCAAGGGGATGAAGCTCTACCAGGTCTCGGGGCCGGTGAAGCGCCCCGGGGTGTACGAGCTCCCCATGGGCACCACCTTCCGCGAGCTCATCTACGAGTGGGCGGGCGGGCCTTTGGAACCCATCCAGGCCATCATCCCCGGGGGGTCCTCCACCCCGCCTTTGCCCTTCACCGAGGAGGTCCTGGACACCCCCATGAGCTACGAGCACCTCCAGGCCCAGGGCTCCATGCTGGGGACGGGGGGCGTGATCCTCATCCCCGAGCGGGTGAGCATGGTGGACGCCATGTGGAACGTCACCCGCTTCTACGCCCACGAGTCCTGCGGCAAGTGCACCCCTTGCCGCGAGGGCGTGGCGGGGTTCATGGTGAACCTCTTCGCCAAGATCGGCACCGGCCAGGGGGAGGAAAAGGACGTGGAGAACCTGGAGGCCCTCCTCCCCCTCATCGAAGGCCGGAGCTTCTGCCCCTTGGCGGACGCGGCGGTGTGGCCGGTGAAGGGCTCGTTGAAGCACTTCAAGGACCAGTACCTGGCCCTGGCGCGGGAGAAACGCCCCGTGCCCAGGCCTTCCCTTTGGAGGTGACATGGTAAGGGTCAAGGTGAACGACCGCACGGTGGAGGTGCCCCCGGGGACGAGCGTCATGGACGCGGTCTTCCACGCGGGGTACGACGTTCCCCTCTTTTGCTCGGAAAAGCACCTCTCCCCCATCGGGGCCTGCCGCATGTGCCTGGTCAGGATCGGCCTCCCCAAAAAAGGCCCCGACGGGAAGCCTCTCCTCAACGAAAGGGGCGAGCCCGAGATCCAGTGGCAACCCAAGCTCGCCGCAAGCTGCGTCACCGCCGTGGCGGACGGGATGGTGGTGGACACCCTCTCGGACGCCGTGCGGGAGGCCCAGGCGGGGATGGTGGAGTTCACCCTCCTCAACCACCCCCTGGACTGCCCCACCTGCGACAAGGGCGGGGCCTGCGAGCTCCAGGACCGCACCGTGGAGTACGGGCTCTACGAGAAGTACTACCAGAAGGATCCCCTTTCCTTGCCCGTCTACACCCGCTTTGAGTTCACCCGCCGCCACGTGGACAAGCACCACCCCCTCTCTCCCTTCGTCATCCTGGACCGGGAACGGTGCATCCACTGCAAGCGGTGCGTGCGCTACTTTGAGGAGGTCCCCGGGGACGAGGTCCTGGACTTCATTGAGCGGGGGGTGCACACCTTCATCGGCACCCTGGACTTCGGCCTCCCCTCGGGCTTCTCCGGAAACATCACCGACATCTGCCCGGTGGGAGCCCTTCTGGACCTCACCGCCCGCTTCCGCGCCCGGAACTGGGAGATGGAGGAGACCCCCACCCATTGCGCCCTCTGCCCCGTGGGGTGCGGGATCACCGCCGACACCCGTAGCGGCGAGCTTCTCAGGGTGCGGGCCCGTGAGGTCCCCGAGGTCAACGAGATCTGGCTTTGCGACGCGGGCCGCTTCGGGCACGAGTGGGCGGACCAGGACCGCCTCAAGACCCCCTTAGTGCGGAAAGAGGGGAGGCTCGTGGAGGCCACCTGGGAGGAAGCCTTCCAGGCCCTGAAGGAGGGGCTTAAGGAGGCGAGGGGCGAGGAGGTGGGGCTTTACCTGGCCCACGACGCCACCCTCGAGGAGGGCCTCATGGCCTCCGAGCTCGCCAAGGCCCTCAAGACCCCCCACCTGGACTTCCAGGGCCGCACCGCCGCCCCGGCGAGCCTCTTCCCGGCGGCCACCCTGGAGGACCTCCTCCAGGCGGACTTCGCCCTGGTCCTCGGCGACCCCACGGAGGAGGCCCCCATCCTCCACCTGAGGCTTTCCGAGTTCGTGCGGGGCCTCAAGCCCCCCCACCGCTATAACCACGGCACCCCCTTCGCCGACCTGCAGATCAAGGAAAGGATGCCCCGCCGCACGGACAAGATGGCCCTCTTCGCCCCCTACCGCGCCCCCCTCATGCGGTGGGCCGCCCTCCACGAGGTCCACAGGCCCGGGGAGGAGCGGGAGCTCCTCCTCGCCCTCCTGGGGGAGAAGGAAGGGAGCGAGGCGGCGCGCAAGGCCAAGGAGGCCTGGGAGAAGGCGCAAAGCCCGGTGCTCCTCCTCGGGGCCTCGGTTCTCCAGGACACCGTGGCCGCGGAAAGGGCCCGGCTTCTCGCCGAGCGCAAGGGGGCCAAGGTCCTCGCCATGACCCCGGCGGCCAACGCCCGGGGCCTCGAGGCCATGGGGGTCTGGCCGGGGGAGAAGGGGGCCTCCTGGGACGAGCCCGGAGCGCTTTACGCTTACTACGGCTTCGTGCCCCCGGAAGAGGCCCTAAAGGGCAAGCGCTTCGTGGCCCTGCACCTAAGCCACCTCCACCCCCTGGCGGAGCGCTACGCCCACGTGGTCTTCCCCGCCCCCACCTTCTACGAGAAGCGGGGGCACCTCGTGAACCTGGAGGGCCGGGTCCTCGCCCTTTCCCCGGCCCCCGTGGAAAACGGGGAGGCGGAGGGCGCCCTCCAGGTCCTGGCCCTCCTGGCCGAGGCCCTGGGGGTGAAGCCCCCCTTCCGCCTCCACCTCGAGGCCGAGCGGGAGCTTAGGTCCCGCAAGGCGCCGGAGGCCATGGGCCTCCTTTCCTTCCGTACCCGGGCCCTGAGACCCAGGCCCCAAGGGGGCGGGCTCTACCTCCGGCCCAGCATGTGGAAGGCCCACCAGGCCGTGGGCAAGGCCCAAGAGGCGGCAAGCCCCGAGCTTTGGGCCCACCCGGAGACCGCCAGGTCCGAGGCCCTCCCCGAGGGGGCCCGGGTGGAGGTGGAAACCCCCTTGGGCCGGGTGAAGGCCCGGGTGGTCCACCGGGAGGACCTCCCCAAGGGGTTCCTCTACCTCTCGGGCCTGGGGGCCGCCGCCGGGCGCCTCTTGGAAGGCCGGGTTCTGGTTCCCGCAGGAGGTGAAGCGTGAACTACCCCCTGGACCCCTATTGGATGGTGGCCTTGAAGGCCTTTCTGGTGGTGGTGGGCCTCCTCACCGCCTTCGCCTTCATGACCCTAGTGGAGCGCAGGCTCCTCGCCCGCTTCCAGGTGCGCATGGGGCCCAACCGGGTGGGGCCTTGGGGCCTCTTCCAGCCCATCGCCGACGCCATCAAGAGCATCTTCAAGGAAGACCTGGTGGTGGAGCGGGCCGACAAGACCCTCTTCGTGCTGGCCCCCCTCATCGGCGTGGTCTTCGCCCTTCTGGCCTTCGGGGCCATCCCCTTCGGCCCGCCGGGAAGCTTCTTCGGCTACCAACCTTGGGTGCTGAACCTGGACCTGGGCCTCCTCTACCTCTTCGCCGTGAGCGAGATGGCCATCTACGGCATCTTCCTGGCAGGCTGGGCCTCGGGAAGCAAGTACAGCCTCCTAGGGTCCCTTCGCTCCTCGGCGAGCCTCATCTCCTACGAGCTTGGCCTCGGCATCGCCCTCCTCTCCCCGGTGCTCCTGGTGGGGAGCCTCAACCTGAACGACATCGTGAACTGGCAGAAGGAAAACGGCTGGCTCTTCCTCTACGCCTTCCCCGCCTTCCTGATCTACGCCATCGCCGCCCTGGCCGAGGCCGCCCGCACCCCCTTTGACCTCCCCGAGGCGGAGCAGGAGCTGGTGGGGGGCTACCACACCGAGTACAGCTCCATCAAGTGGGCCCTCTTCCAGATGACCGAGTACATCCACTTCATCACCGCCAGCGCCCTCATCCCCACCCTCTTCCTGGGGGGCTGGACCATGCCCGTCCTCGAGGTCCCCTACCTCTGGATGTTCCTCAAAATCGCCTTCTTCCTCTTCCTCTTCATCTGGATCCGGGCCACCTGGTTCCGGCTCCGCTACGACCAGCTCCTCCGCTTCGGCTGGGGCTTCCTCTTCCCGGTGGCCCTCCTCTGGTTCCTCGTCACCGCCCTCGTGGTGGCCCTGGACCTCCCCAGGACCTACCTCCTCTACCTCTCCGCCCTGAGCTTCCTGGGGCTTCTCGGAGCGGTCCTCTACTCCCCTAAGCCCGCCCGCAAAGGAGGTGGCGCATGACCCTCAAAGCCCTCGCCCAAAGCCTCGGCATCACCCTCAAGTACCTCTTCTCCAAGCCGGTGACCGTCCCCTACCCCGAGGCCCCCGTGGCCCTCAAGCCCCGCTTCCACGGGCGGCACGTCCTCACCCGGCACCCGAACGGCCTAGAGAAGTGCATCGGCTGCTCCCTCTGCGCCGCCGCCTGCCCCGCCTACGCCATCTACGTGGAGCCGGCGGAAAACGACCCGGAAAACCCGGTCTCCGCGGGGGAGCGGTACGCCAAGGTCTACGAGATCAACATGCTCCGGTGCATCTTCTGCGGCCTCTGCGAGGAGGCCTGCCCCACGGGGGCCATCGTCTTGGGGTACGACTTTGAGATGGCGGACTACCAGTACTCCGACCTCGTCTACGGCAAGGAGGACATGCTGGTGGACGTGGTGGGCACCAAGCCCCAGCGCCGGGAGGCCAAGATCACCGGCAAGGCGGTCAAGCCCGGCTACGTGGTGCCCTACGTCCGCCCCGAGCTGGAGGGCTTCCAAGCCCCCACGGAAAGGAGGAAGCCGTGAGCCTCCTAGAAGGCCTAGCGGTGGCCCTGCTCCTCGCAAGCGGGATGCTGGTGGTCACCCTTAGGAACGCCATCCACGCCGCCTTGGCCCTCATCCTGAACTTTCTGGTCCTCGCCGGGGTCTACATCGCCCTGGACGCCCGCTTCCTGGGCCTCATTCAGATCATCGTCTACGCCGGGGCCATCGTGGTCCTCTTCCTCTTCGTCATCATGCTCCTCTTCGCCGCCCAGGGGGAGGTGGGCTTTGACCCCCTGGTGCGCTCCAAGCCCCTGGCGGCCCTCCTCGCCTTAGGGGTGGCGGGGATGCTCCTTTCGGGGCTTTGGGGCCTGAACCTCGCCTTCACCCAGGACCTTAAGGGCGGGCTTCCCCAGGCCTTGGGGCCCCTCCTCTACGGGGATTGGCTTTTCGTGCTCCTGGCCGTGGGCTTCCTCCTCATGGCCGCCACGGTGGTGGCCGTGGCCCTGGTCCAGCCTTCCCGTCCCTTGGACGCCCTTCCCCGGGAAGGGCGGGAAAAGGAGGTGGCGCGGTGAGCTTCCTCTTGGCCTCCGCCCTCCTCTTCGCCCTCGGGGTCTACGGGGTCCTCACCCGGAGGACCGCCATCTTGGTCTTCCTCTCCATAGAGCTCATGCTCAACGCCGCCAACCTCTCCTTGGTGGGCTTCGCCCGGGCCTTTGGGCTCGAGGGCCAGGTGGCCGCCCTCGTGGTCATCGCCATCGCCGCCGCCGAGGTGGCCGTGGGCCTGGGGCTCATCGTGGCCATCTTCCGCCACCGGGAAAGCACCGCGGTGGACGACCTCTCCGAGCTTAGGGGGTGAACATGGCGCTCCTTTCCACCATCCTCCTGCCCCTCTTGGGCTTCGCCCTCCTGGGGCTTTTCGGCAAAAGGATGCGGGAACCCCTCCCCGGGGTCCTGGCCTCGGGGCTCGTCCTCGCCTCCTTCCTCCTGGGGGTGGGGCTTCTCCTCTCGGGCGGGGCCCGTTTTGAAGCGGAGTGGCTTCCCGGCATCCCCTTCAGCCTCCTTCTGGACAACCTCTCCGGCTTCATGCTCCTCATCGTCACCGGGGTGGGCTTCCTCATCCACGTCTACGCCATAGGCTACATGGGGGGGGACCCCGGCTACAGCCGCTTCTTCGCCTACTTCAACCTCTTCATCGCCATGATGCTCACCCTGGTCCTGGCCGACAGCTACCCGGTGATGTTCATCGGCTGGGAGGGGGTGGGCCTGGCGAGCTTCCTCCTCATCGGCTTCTGGTACAAGAACGCCCAGTACGCCGATAGCGCCCGCAAGGCCTTCATCGTGAACCGCATCGGCGACCTGGGCTTCATGCTGGGCATGGCCATCCTCTGGGCCCTCTACGGCACCCTCTCCATCGGCGAGCTCAAAGAGGCCCTGGAAGGCCCCCTGAAGAACCCCGGCCTCTTGGCCCTGGCGGGCTTCCTCCTCTTCCTGGGAGCGGTGGGGAAAAGCGCCCAGGTACCCCTCATGGTCTGGCTCCCCGACGCCATGGCCGGCCCCACCCCCGTCTCCGCCCTGATCCACGCGGCCACCATGGTGACGGCGGGGGTCTACCTCATCGCCCGGAGCTCCTTCCTCTACAGCGCCCTCCCCGACGTCTCCTACGCCATCGCCGTGATGGGGCTCCTCACCGCGGCCTACGGGGCCCTTTCCGCCTTCGGCCAAAACGATATCAAGAAGATCGTCGCCTACTCCACCATCAGCCAGCTCGGGTACATGTTCCTGGCGGCGGGGGTGGGAGCCTATTGGGCCGCCCTCTTCCACGTCTTCACCCACGCCTTCTTCAAGGCCCTCCTCTTCCTGGCCTCGGGGAGCGTGATCCACGCCCTGGGGGGCGAGCAGGACGTGCGCAAGATGGGGGGGCTCTGGAAGCACCTCCCCCAAACCCGCTACCACGCCCTCATCGGGGCCCTGGCCCTGGGGGGCCTCCCCCTGCTTTCCGGCTTCTGGTCCAAGGACGCCATCCTCGCCGCCACCCTCACCTACCCCTTCGGGGGGGTGGGGTTCTACGTGGGGGCGCTCCTGGTGGCGGCTCTCACGGCCATGTACGCCATGCGCTGGTTCGTTATGGTCTTCCTGGGGGAGGAGAGGGGCCACCACCACCCCCACGAGGCCCCGGCGGTGATGCTCTGGCCCAACCACCTCCTGGCCTTAGGGGCGGTCCTCGCCGGCTACCTGGCCCTGCCCCACCCCCTGCCCAACCTCCTGGAGCCTTTCCTGAAGCCGGCCTTGGCGGAGGTGGAAGCCCACCACCTCTCCCTGGGGGCGGAGTGGGGCCTCCTCGCCCTCTCGGCGGCGGTGGCGGTCTTTGGGCTCTGGTTCGGCTACACCTTCTTCCAAAGGAAAGCCCTTCCCGCCTGGTACCTGGCCTTTGAGGCCTGGAGCCGAGAGGGCTTTTACGTGGACCAGATCTACAACGCCCTCCTGGTCAACCCCTTGAAGGCCCTGGCCGAAGCCCTCTTCTACGGGGACCGGGGCCTCCTAAGCGGCTACCTCGGCCTGGGCGGGGCAGCGCGGAATCTAGGGCAGGGCCTCGCCCGCTTGCAGACCGGCTACCTCAGGCTTTACGCCCTGCTCTTCGTGCTGGGCGCGCTTCTGCTTCTGGGGGTGATGCGGTGGTAGTCCTGGCGGTCCTTCTACCGGTGGTCTTCGGGGCCCTGCTCCTCCTGGGCCTGCCCCGGGCCCTCGGGGTTTTGGGGGCGGGGCTCTCCTTCCTCCTCCACCTCTACCTCTTCCTCACCCACCCGGGCGGGGTGGCCCACGCCTTCCAGGCTCCCCTCCTCCCCGGGGCGGGGGTGTACTGGGCCTTCGGCCTGGACGGGCTTTCCGCCCTCTTCTTCCTCACCATCGCCCTCACCGTCTTCCTGGGGGCCCTGGTGGCGAGGGTGGAGGGGCGTTTCCTGGGCCTCGCCCTCCTCATGGAGGGGCTCCTCTTAGGCCTCTTCGCCGCTCAGGACCTGGTGGTCTTCTACCTCTTCTTTGAGGCCGCCCTGATCCCCGCCCTCCTCATGCTCCTCCTCCACGGGGGGGAAGGGCGCCTCCGGGCCCTTTACACCTTCCTTCTCTTCACCCTGGCCGGGAGCCTGCCCATGCTGGCGGCCATCCTGGCGGCGAAGGCCCTGGGGGGGAGCCCGAGCTTCCTCCTCCAAGACCTCCTGGCCCACCCCGTCCAGGGACCAGCCGCCTTCTGGGTGTTTTTGGGCTTCGCCCTGGCCTTCGCCATCAAAACGCCCCTCTTCCCCCTCCACGCCTGGCTCCCCCTCTTCCACCAGGAGAACCACCCCTCGGGCCTCGCCGACGCCCTCGGCACCCTCTACAAGGTGGGGGTCTTCGCCTTCTTCCGCTACGCCATCCCCCTGGCTCCCGAGGGCTTCGCCCAGGTCCAGGGCCTCCTCCTCTTCCTCGCCGCCCTCTCCGCCCTCTACGGGGCCTGGGTGGCCTTCGCCGCCAAGGACTTCAAGACCCTCCTGGCCTACGCCGGGGTTTCCCACATGGGGGTGGCGGCCTTAGGGGTCTTCTCGGGCACGCCGGAGGGGGCCTTAGGGGGCCTTTACCTCCTTGCGGCCAGCGGCGTCTACACCGGGGGGCTTTTCCTCCTTGCGGGAAGGCTCTACGAGCGGACGGGCACCCTGGAGATCGGGCGCTACCGCGGCCTGGCCCAGAGTGCCCCGGGCCTGGCCGCCCTCTCCCTTTTCCTCTTCCTCGCCATGGTGGGGCTTCCTGGGCTTTCCGGCTTCCCCGGGGAGTTTCTAACCCTCCTCGGGACCTACAAGGCCAGTCCCTGGCTCGCCGCTTTGGCCTTCCTCTCGGTGATCGCCTCCGCGGCCTACGCCCTCACCGCCTTCCAGAAGGCCTTCTGGGAAGCGGAGGTCCGGCCCGTGGAGGACCTGAAGGCCGGAGAGTGGGGCTTCGCCCTCCTCGTGGTGGCGGCCTTGATCCTCATGGGGGTTTTCCCCGGGTACTTCCTCCAGGGCCTTAGGCCCCTAGCGGAGGCCTTCGCCAAGATCCTCGGAGGTGGCGCATGACCCTCTTGGTCTTCGCCCTGTTCTCGGTGGCCCTCACCCTCCTGGGTTTCTTCGTGTCCGCGGCCCTCTTCAAGCGGCTCACCATCCTGGGCTTAAGCCTTGCCCTCCTCTCCCTCCTCGCCACCTGGGGGAGGCCCTTCGCCTTTGGGCCCTACCAGGTGGACGGCCTCTCCCAGACCTTCACCCTCCTGGCCCTCCTGGGGGCTTTGTGGACGGTGGGCCTGGTGCGAAGCGGGCGGTTTGAGTTTTACCTCCTGGTGCTCTATGCCGCCTTGGGGATGCACCTCCTGGCCTCCACCAGGAACCTCATCCTGATGCTGGTGGCCCTGGAGGCCCTCTCCCTCCCCCTCTACGCCCTGGCCACCTGGAGGAGGGGGCAGGGCCTCGAGGCCGCCCTCAAGTACTTCCTCCTGGGCGCCTTGGCCGCCGCCTTCTTCCTCTACGGGGCGGCTTTGCACTACGGGGCCACGGGAAGCCTCCTGGCGGGCACCCCCGGGGAGGGGCCCCTCTACACCCTGGCCCTGGGCCTCCTCCTGGTGGGACTGGGATTTAAGGTGGCCCTCGCCCCCTTCCACTTCTGGACCCCCGATGTCTACCAGGGAAGCCCCACCCCGGTGGTCCTCTTCATGGCCACCTCGGTGAAGGCCGCGGCCTTCGCCGCCCTTCTCCGGGTGGTGGCCCCCGGGGCCCCCGACGCCTTGGCCCTCCTCATCGCCCTTTCCGTGGTGGTGGGGAACCTGGCCGCCTTGGTCCAGAAGGAAACCAAAAGGCTTCTCGCCTACAGCTCCATCGCCCACGCCGGGTACATGGCCCTGGCCCTCTACACCGGGAACGCCCAGGCCCTGGGCTTCTACCTCCTCACCTACGTCCTGGCCACCGGCCTGGCCTTCGCCGTGCTCTCGGAGCTCTCCCCTGACCAGGTCCCCCTGGAGGCCCTCCGGGGGCTCTTCCACCGGGACCCCCTGCTGGGCCTGGCCCTCTTTCTGGCCGCCCTTTCCCTCCTGGGCCTCCCGCCCCTGGCGGGCTTCTGGGGCAAGTACCTGGTCTTCACCGAAGCCGCCAAGGCGGGGCAGTGGGGGCTTCTGGTCCTGGCCCTGGTCACCAGCGCGGTAAGCGCCTACTACTACCTGGCCCTGGGGCTTGCCGTCTTCGGGCGGGGAGAGGCCGAGGCCAGGCCCCACCCCCTGGCCCGGAGCGTGGCCCTCCTGGCGGCCTTGGTCCTCCTCCTTCTGGGCCTCTTGCCGGGAAGCGTTCTTCCCGCGTTGGCGGCGGGGCGGTAAGGCCACCCCATGCTGGCTTGCGCCAGCATGGGGGCCCGGCCAAAAAGGCCGGCAGGGCTTCCGTACCTGGGCTTGGGCGAAGGATTCACGCCAAAGGGGTATGACGGGCCGAAGGAAACAGTTTACAAGTGGGGGCCCTGTGGCCCCCCTTGCCCTTGGAGGGCACCGGGGCCTAAAGTGGAGGCAAGTCCATGGAAGATCCCCTGGCCCATCTCCCTAAGGCCCTTTTGCGCAGGGACCCCCTGGCCTACGTGCGCCTGGGGGCCCAGGGGTGGCGCCGGGAGCTCAGGGGAAGCTGGCTTCTCGGCGTGGCCAGCGGCTTCCTCTGGCCCGAGGCCCCGCCCCCCCGGGACCCCGAGGCCCTCTTCCGCCGCCTCGAGGGGGCCTGGCGGGAGGCGGAGGCGTACTTCCTGGAAACGGGTCTGGACTTTCCCCTCCTGGTGAGCGAGTGGGCCCGGGAGGCCCTCGAGCCCCTCCTGCACCGCAGGCGCCTTCCCCCCTACCCCTCCTTGCAAGGGGCCTTCGCCCAGGGCCTCGCCCTGGGGAGGAGGGTCCGCCAGGGGCTTCCCCAGGGCTAAGCACCCCACCGCGGCGAAAGCCGCGGTGGGGGCTCCGAGCCCTGGTGGCGTGAACCCTTCCAGGAGCCTTTTGTCGGAGCCCCCATGCTGGCCTGGGCCTGCACGGGGCGGTATTAGAGGATCCGCTTCCCGAGAAGGCTCAAGGCAAGCCCCACCATCATCTCCGCCGTGCGGTTCTTCTCGTCCAGGATGGGGTTCACCTCCACCAGGTCCAGGCTTCGCACCCGCCCCGACTGGGCCAGCACCTCCATGAGGAGGTGGGCCTCCCGGTAGGTGAGCCCCCCGGGCACCGGGGTGCCCACCCCCGGGGCCAGGGTGGGGTCCAGGACATCGGCGTCCAGGGAAACGTGCAGGGGAAGCCCCTCGAGGTAGGCCAGGGCCTCCTCGGCGATGCGGGCGATCCCCAGGCGGTCCACCTCGTGCATGGTGTACACCCGGACCCCCATCTCCATAAGGAGGCGCTTCTCCCCCGGATCCAGGCTCCGCACCCCGATCAGCACCACGTCTTCTGGGTTCACCGCCCGGAAGGCTTCGGTGAGCCGCGGGTGGCCCAGGCCGCAAAGCACCGCCAAGGGCATGCCGTGGATGTTGCCCGAGGGGCTGGTCTCGGGGGTGTTGAAGTCGGCGTGGGCGTCCACCCAGATGACCCCCGTCCGCCCCCTGGCCACCCCGGAGACCGAGCCCATGGAAAGGGAGTGGTCCCCCCCGAGGAGGATGGGGAACACCCCCTCGGGCAACGCCTTAAGCCGGTCTTGGAGCTCCTGGGCCGCTTGGCGGATCTCCTCCAGGTAGGGCCCCCTTTTTTCCCGCAGGGTCTCGGCCAGGGGAACCCGCACGTCCCCCAGGTCCTCCACGAAAAGCCCCAGGGCCTCCAGCCCCTCCAGAAGCCGGGCGTAGCGCAGGGCAGAAGGCCCCATGTCCACGCCGCGCCTTCCCGCCCCAAGGTCCATGGGTATGCCCAAGACGGCCACGCGCTCCATGGGCCTGAGGGTAGCAAAAAGCCCTATGCGTTGCTCGGGAAGTTTATGCCCTAGGAAAACGGGGGCCTCCGCGCTATACTTGTAAGGATGGATCACGGCAAGGTGGTGAGCATTAACCTGGCCAGGCTTTTGAAGGAAGGGGGCACCGCCCGCGCCTCGGGGGTGGTGGAGGAGGCCTTCCAGGTGGGGGAGGAGCGGTTCCCCCTAGCCAAGGAGGCCACCTGGAAGGTGGCCGTTTCCTCCGTGGGGGGGAACGAGTACTGGCTTTCCGGAGAGGTGGAAGGGGTGGTGTACATGGAGTGCCGCCGTTGCCTCAAGCCCACCCCCACCCACGTGCAGGCCCACTTCCAGCACATGCTCCGCTACGAGCCGGGCCTTCCCGAGGTGGTCTTCCACGAGGAGGACGAGGACGAGTATTACGCCTTCGGCGAGCCCGACCTGGATCTTCTGCCCTTTCTCACCGAGGCCTTCGTCACGGAGATGCCCTTCACCGTGCTCTGCGAGGAAGGGTGCAAGGGGCTTTGCCCGGTGTGCGGGGCCGACCGCAACCTGGTGGACTGCGGCCACGAGGTGGAGACCCCCCATCCCCTCCTGGCCCTCAAGAACCTCCTTCCCGAACTCTAGCCCTTCTGCTATACTGCCAAGGGTTTAGCGGGGCCCAAGGCCCCGCGCGGAGGATGGGAGATGGCCAAGCACCCAGTACCCAAGAAGAAGACCTCTAAGGCGCGGCGCGATGCCCGCAGGAGCCACCACGCCCTCACCCCCCCCACCCTGGTCCCCTGCCCGGAGTGCAAGGCGATGAGGCCCCCTCATACCGTCTGCCCAGAGTGCGGCTACTACGATGGGCGGAAGGTTCTGGAGGTCTGATACCCCCATGCTGGCCCAAGCCAGCATGGGGGGCCTGGTAAAAAAGGCCCACAAGGCTTCCACGCCCCAGCTTCGGCAGAAGGTTCACCCTATTCCGAGGGCCCGGCCCCCGGGGCTTTCCCTTTTTCCGGCCCACTAGGTATAGTGGGGCCCATGACGGGAGGTCAGGCATGAGCGGCATCCTGGCCCTGGGGGCTTACGTTCCCGAGAGGGTCATGAAAAACGAGGAGTTTGAGGCCTACCTGGACACCTCCGACGAGTGGATCGTGACCCGCACCGGGATCAAGGAAAGGCGCATCGCCGCAGAGGACGAGTACACCTCGGACCTGGCCTTTAAGGCGGTGGAGGACCTCCAAAGGAGGCACCCCGGCGCCCTGGAAGGGGTGGACGCCGTCATCGTGGCCACCAACACCCCGGACGCCCTCTTCCCCGACACCGCCGCCCTGGTGCAGGCCCGCTTCGGCCTTCAGGCCTTCGCCTACGACCTCCTGGCAGGCTGCCCCGGGTGGATCTACGCCCTGGCCCAGGCCCACGCCCTGGTGGAGGCGGGCCTGGCCCGGAAGGTGCTCGCCGTGGGAGCGGAGGCCCTTTCCAAGATCCTGGACTGGAACGACCGCGCCACCGCCGTCCTCTTCGGCGATGGGGGCGGGGCCGCGGTGGTGGGCAGGGTGCGGGAGGGGTACGGCTTCCGCTCCTTCGTCCTAGGGGCGGACGGCACCGGGGCCAAGGAGCTCTTCCACGCCTGCGTGGCCCCGAGGCTTCCCGACGGCACCTCCATGCAAAACCGCCTCCACATGAACGGGCGGGAGGTCTTCAAGTTCGCCGTGCGGGTGATGAACACCGCCACCCTCGAGGCCATAGAGAAGGCGGGCCTCACCCCCGAGGACATCCGCCTCTTCGTCCCCCACCAGGCGAACCTCAGGATCATCGACGCCGCCCGGGAGCGCCTGGGCCTCCCCTGGGAAAGGGTGGCGGTGAACGTGGACCGCTACGGCAACACCTCCACGGCCTCCATCCCCTTGGCCCTCAAGGAGGCGGTGGACGCGGGGCGGATCCGGGAGGGAGACCACGTCCTTCTGGTCTCCTTCGGGGCGGGGCTCACCTGGGCCGCCGCCGTCCTCACCTGGGGGGGTGCCTGATGTACGCCGCCCTCTTCCCCGGGCAGGGCTCCCACCGAGTGGGGATGGGCAGGGCCCTCTACGAGGCCTCCCCCGCCGCCAAGGAGGTCCTGGACCGGGCCGAAGCCGCCCTCCCCGGCCTCCTCGAGCTCATGTGGGAGGGCCCCGAGGAGGCCCTCACCCTCACGGAGAACCAGCAGCCCGCCCTCCTCGCCGCAGGCTACGCCGCCTACCGGGCCTTCCTGGAGGCGGGCGGGAAGCCCCCTGCCCTCGCCGCAGGCCACTCCTTAGGGGAGTGGACGGCCCACGTGGCCGCGGGCACCCTGGAGCTGGAAGACGCCTTAAGGCTCGTGCGCCTTAGGGGCCGGTACATGCAGGAGGCCGTCCCCGTGGGGGAAGGGGCCATGGCCGCGGTGCTGAAGCTTCCCCTGGAGGAGATCCAAAAGGTCCTGGAGGACCTTAAGGGGGTGGAGATCGCCAACCTCAACGCCCCGGAACAGACGGTGATCTCGGGGCGGAAGGAGGCGGTGGAGCGGGCGGCGGAAAGGCTCAAGGAGAGGCGGGCCCGGGTGGTCTTCCTCCCCGTTTCCGCTCCCTTCCATTCCTCCCTTATGGCCAAGGCCCAAGAAAGGCTCGCCCAAGACCTGGCCCAGGTCGCCCTCAGAAAACCCCGGTTTCCGGTGTACTCCAACGTGACGGCGAGGCCCGAGGAGGACCCGGAGAGGATCCGGGAACTCCTCCTGGAGCAGATCACCGCCCCGGTGCGCTGGGTGGAGATCCTCAAGGACATGGAGGCCAAGGGGCTAAGGCGCTTTTTGGAGTTCGGAAGCGGGGAGGTGCTCAAAGGCCTCGTCCTCCGCACCCTGACGGAGGCAGAGGCCTTGAGCGTCCAGGACCCGGATAGCCTAAGGAAAGCCTTGGAGGTGGCGCATGCGTAAAGCCCTCATCACCGGAGCCAGCCGCGGCATCGGACGGGCCATCGCCTTAAGGCTTGCGGAGGACGGCTTCGCCCTGGCCATCCACTACGGCCAGAACCGGGAGAAGGCCCTGGAGGTGGCGGAGGAAGCGAGGAAGCGGGGAAGCCCCCTGGTGGCGGTCCTCGAGGCCAACCTGCTGGAGGCCGAGGCGGCCACGGCCCTGGTCCACCAGGCCGCCGAGGTCCTGGGGGGCTTGGACACCCTGGTGAACAACGCCGGCATCACCCGGGACACCCTCCTGGTGCGCATGAAGGACGAGGACTGGGAGGCCGTTTTGGAGGCCAACCTCTCCGCCGTCTTCCGCACCACCCGGGAGGCGGTGAAGCTCATGATGAAGGCCCGCTTCGGGCGCATCGTGAACATCACCAGCGTGGTGGGGATCCTGGGCAACCCGGGCCAGGCCAACTACGTGGCCTCCAAGGCGGGGCTCATCGGCTTCACCCGGGCGGTGGCCAGGGAGTACGCCCAAAGGGGCATCACGGTGAACGCCGTGGCCCCGGGGTTCATCCAAACGGAGATGACGGAGAGGCTTCCCCAGGAGGTCAAGGAGGCCTACCTGAAAGAGATCCCCGCCGGGCGCTTCGGCCGCCCGGAGGAGGTGGCCGAGGCCGTGGCCTTCCTCGTCTCGGAGAAGGCGGGCTACATCAACGGCCAAACCCTCTGCGTGGACGGGGGGCTTACCCCCCACTAAAGGGGGTGCTAAAATCCCAAAGGGAGGTTTCCCATGACGGAGCAGGAAATCTTTGAAAAGGTCAAGGCGGTTATCGCGGACAAGCTCCAGGTGGAACCGGGCAAGGTGACCCTCGAGGCCCGCTTCATCGAGGACCTGGGGGCCGACAGCCTGGACACCGTGGAGCTCATCATGGGCCTGGAGGACGAGTTCGGCCTGGAGATCTCCGACGAGGAGGCCGAGAAGATCCGCACCGTCAAGGACGCGGTGGAGTACATCAAGGCCAAGCTGGGCTAGCGGATGGGGAGCAAGGGTGGGGCGCAAGCAGCCCCGCCTTCCCTTTTCCCGGGTATACTACCCCCATGCGACGCGTGGTGGTCACCGGCCTAGGCGCCCTCACCCCCATCGGCGTGGGGCAGGAGGCCTTCCACAAGGCCCAGCTCGCGGGCCAAAGCGGGGTCAGGCCCATCACCCGCTTTGACGCCTCGGCCCTCCCGGTGCGCATCGCCGCCGAGGTGGACGTGGACCCCGGGGCCTACCTGGACCGGAAGGAGCTCAGGCGCCTGGACCGCTTCGTCCAATACGCCCTCATCGCCGCCCACCTGGCCCTGGAGGACGCGGGGCTAAGGCCCGAGGAGCTGGACCCCGAACGGGTAGGCACCCTGGTGGGCACGGGCATCGGCGGGATGGAAACCTGGGAGGCCCAGAGCAAGGTCTTCCTGGAGCGGGGCCCGAACCGCATCAGCCCCTTCTTCATCCCCATGATGATCGCCAACATGGCCTCGGCCCACATCGCCATGCGCTACGGCTTCATGGGGCCCTCCTCCACCGCCGTCACCGCCTGCGCCACGGGCTCGGACGCCCTGGGAAACGCCATGCGCATGATCCAGCTGGGGGAGGCCGACCTCGTCCTGGCCGGGGGGACGGAGGCCGCCATCACCCCCATGGCCGTGGGCGCTTTCGCAGTGATGCGGGCGCTTTCCACCCGGAACGAGGAGCCCACCAAGGCGAGCCGCCCCTTCACCCTAAGCCGGGACGGGTTCGTCATGGGGGAGGGGGCCGGGGTCTTGGTCCTGGAAGCCTACGAGCACGCCAAGAGGCGGGGCGCCCGGATCTACGCCGAGCTCATGGGCTTTGGCCGGAGCGCCGACGCCCACCACATCACCGAGCCCCACCCCGAGGGCCGGGGAGCGGCTTTGGCCATGGAAAGGGCTCTGAAGGACGCGGGGATTCCCAGGGAGGCCGTGGGCTACATCAACGCCCACGGCACCTCCACCCCCGTGGGGGACCGGGCGGAGGTTCTGGCCATCAAGCGGGTCTTCGGGGAGCACGCCAAAAAGCTCATGGTCTCCAGCACCAAGAGCATGATCGGCCACCTCCTGGGGGCGGCGGGGGCGGTGGAGGCCATCGCCACGGTGCAGGCCCTCTACCACGGGGTCATCCCCCCCACCATCAACCTCGAGGACCCCGACCCCGAGCTGGACCTGGACTTCGTCCCCGAGCCCCGGGAGGCCAAGGTGGACTACGCCCTTTCCAACTCCTTCGCCTTCGGCGGGCAAAACGCCGTCCTCCTCTTCAAAAGGGTCTAGATGCTCTTCCCCCGGGAAAGGCTTCTGGAGCTGGAGGCAGGCCGCCTCGCCCCCTACGCCCAGAAGGCGCGGGACACCCGGGGGCGGGCCCACCCCGAGCCCGAGTCCTCCTACCGCACCCCCTACCAGAAGGACCGGGACCGGATCCTCCACACCACCGCCTTCCGCCGCCTGGAGTACAAGACCCAGGTCTTCCCCAACTGGGCCGGGGACTACTACCGCACCCGCCTCACCCACACCCTGGAGGTGGCCCAGGTCTCCCGGTCCATCGCCCGCGCCCTAGGCCTCAACGAGGACCTCACCGAGGCCATCGCCCTCTCCCACGACCTGGGCCACCCTCCCTTCGGCCACACCGGGGAGCGGATCCTGGACGAGCTCATGCGGGACCACGGGGGGTTTGAGCACAACGCCCAGGCCCTGCGCATCCTCACCCAGCTGGAGGAGCGCTACCCGGGCTTCAAGGGCCTCAACCTCACCTACGAGGTCCTGGAGGGCATCGCCACCCACGAGACCCCTTACAGCCCAGGCTTCAAGCCCCTCTACGAGGGGCAGGGGACCCTCGAGGCCCAGGTGGTGGACCTCTCCGACGCCATCGCCTACGCCGCCCACGACCTGGACGACGGCCTGCGCGCGGGGCTCCTAAGCCCGGGGGAGCTCGCCGAGGTCCCCCTCCTCCAGGACCTGGCCCGGGAGGAAGGCCTGGACCTGGAAAGGCTTGACGAGCTTGGGCGGAGGGTCCTGGTGCGCCAGCTCTTGGGCTACCTCATCACCGAGGCCATCCTGGCCACCCATCGGCAGGTGGAGGCGGCGGGGGTAGAAAGCGCCGAGGCCGTGCGCCGCCACCCAAGGCGCCTCGCCGCCCTTTCCCCCGAGGCGGAGAAGGCCCACCGGGAGCTCAAGGCCTTCCTCATGGAGAGGCTCTACCGCCACCCCGAGGTCTTGAGGGAAAGGCGCAAGGCGGAAACCGTCCTGGAGGAACTCTTTCGCACCTACACCCAAGACCCCCGGCTCCTCCCCAAAGGGGTGCAAAGGCGGCTACCGGAAGAGGGGCTGGAGCGGGCGGTGTGCGACTACCTGGCGGGGATGACCGACCGCTACGCCCTCGAGGCCTACCGTAAGCTCTTTCCCTGAGGGCCTTGGGCCCAGGGGTAAGATGGTGAGGTGAAAACCCTGGACTGGAGTACCCTTTTTGGCCAGCGAGCGGAGCGCCTCCAGGCCTCCACCATCCGCGAGCTCCTTAAGCTCACCCAGCGCCCCGGGATCCTGAGCTTCGCCGGGGGGCTTCCGGCCCCCGAGCTTTTCCCCAAGGAGGAGGCGGCGGAGCTTTCGGTCAGGATCCTCCGGGAAAAGGGGCATGTGGCCCTGCAGTACGGCCCCACCGAGGGTTACTTTCCCTTAAGGGCCTTCGTGGCGGAATGGCTCGGGGTGGCCCCGGAGGAGGTCCTCATCACCACGGGAAGCCAGCAGGGCCTGGACCTTCTCGGCAAGGTCTTCCTGGACGAGGGAAGCCCCCTCCTCCTGGAGGCCCCCAGCTACCTGGGGGCCATCCAGGCCTTCCGGGCCTACGGCCCCCGCTTCCTCACCGTGCCCGCGGGGGAGGCAGGCCCGGACCTAGACGCCCTGGAAGAGATCCTAAAGCGTGAGCGCCCCCGCTTCCTCTACCTCATCCCCTCCTTCCAGAACCCCACGGGAGGCCTCACGCCCCTTGCCGCCCGGGAGAGGCTTTTGGAGAGGGCCATGGAGCGGGGCCTCGTGGTGGTGGAGGACGACGCCTACCGGGAGCTCTACTTCGGGGAGGGGCGCCTCCCAAGCCTCTTTGAGCTCGCCCGGGAGGCGGGCTACCCCGGGGTCATCTACCTCGGGAGCTTCTCCAAGGTCCTCTCCCCCGGGCTCCGCGTGGCCTTCGCCGTGGCCCACCCGGAGGCCCTGCAGAAGCTGGTCCAGGCCAAGCAGGGGGCCGACCTCCACACCCCCATGCTCAACCAGATGCTGGTCCACGAGCTGGTGAAGGAGGGCTTCCCCGAGCGCCTGGAACGGGTGCGCCGGGTCTACCGGGAAAAGGCGGAGGCCATGCTGGAGGCCCTGGACCGGGAGGTGCCCAAGGAGGTGCGCTACACCCGGCCCAAGGGGGGGATGTTCGTCTGGATGGAGCTCCCCAAGGGCCTTTCCGCCGAGGCCCTTTTCCGAAAGGCCCTCGAGGAGAACGTGGCCTTCGTGCCGGGAAGTCCTTTCTTTGCCAATGGGGGCGGGGAGAACACCCTAAGGCTCTCCTACGCCACCCTGGACCGGGAGGGGATCGCGGAGGGCGTGCGGCGCCTGGGTAAAGCCCTGAAGGGACTAATAGCGTCCCTACAGCATCCAAGCACCCCGCTAGCTTAGCCTGCTTCGCTTGTAAAATGAGAGCAAATGAGTGCTCAGGTTTCCGAGGTGATTCAAGAGTTGGTAGTCCATCTCGAGCGTTGGAAAGGGTTAAATGAAGCCCAAACAGCTCAGGCCATTATCCTTCGCCTACTTCAGGCCCTCGGATGGAACATTTGGAACCCTTACGAAGTCATCGCGCAGGACGCTTCAGCAAAAGGGTATCGCCCCGACTACATCTTGTCTGTACGAAACACTCCGCTCATAGTATTGGAAGTAAAAGCGCTGGATCGCACCCCCACCAACGAAGACAGAACCCAGGTGGTCAACTACGCGAATGCCCAAAACATTCGGTGGGCCATTCTCACCACCGGCAAGCAATGGGAGTTTTTCGACAACACCCTGCAGGCAAAGGCCCCCGACAAACGCTCCCTTCTCTTTGAGCTAGATAACCCTTCTTCCAGCCGATACTTGGAGCGCACTCTCAAACGTGATTTTTGGGAAACAAAGGAAGCGCCATCAAAACTCGCTCGCATTGTTGAGGACATTCGGAAGGAAATAGAAACTCAGCAGAGTCTTACCCAAATTGAGCACAAGCTAAGAGCGGTGTTAGACGAAGGCTATCAGCGCAACGAAAAAGGCCTACGAAAAGCGATTGAAAAGGAGCTAAACGTCAATGAGCAGGAATTGGCGTTGGCCCACTTTGACCGCTTGGTACACCGATTGTTAGGCGTGGCCACACCCCTTGCAAGTTCCCTACCGCCTTTTTTGACCGTTTTCAGGCAAGCTCTGACCAGGCATACGGGTTCTCCAGCGGAGGCAGATCATCCAAGCTTGCGTATCTGGCTCAACGAGGAACCTATCTATACCATACGCAGTTGGCGCGATTTTTACGCATCACTGGTAGAAGCTTTGGAACAAACAGGCCAAAGTGACATTTTGGAGGAATTACGCAAACAGAAGGACATCGTGGCTTCCAGACTTGACCGGCGCAAGAAGGACGGGAAACCCTATGAGGCCAGTGCCTACAAACCCTTGGCGTCTGGCGAATTCCTGTTTGTCCACCTATCGGCGGAACGCATACGCAAGAAAATCCGGGACCTCTTGGTACTGCTCAACCTGCCTCCGGGAACCTTCCGCGTAGAATACGAAGACAACCTCTTTACTCTGCCTTAGACGTCAACTCTTCCCTTCTTAGCATCTCCGGCCACTTCCCCCCCAGGGCCTCCCAGGCCTCCACCATGTCCCGGGGCACGGGGGCAAGGAACTCCAGAATCCGCCCCGTGCGGGGGTGGGGAAGGCGAAGCTCGTAGGCGTGGAGGGCCTGGCGGGAAATATGGGGGCTTTTACGCCCGTAGACCTCGTCCCCCAGGATAGGGGCTTTGAGGTGCTTGAGGTGGACCCGGATCTGGTGGGTGCGCCCCGTGTGGGGCCTGGCCTCCACCAGGGCGTAGGGGCCGGAAACCGCCAGGAGGGCGAAGTCCGTCTCGGCGTAGCGGGGGGCGATGCCCCCCACGTCCATCTTGTGCCGTTCCACGGGGTGGCGGCCGATGGGGGCGATGAGGGTACCCTCCCTGGGGTGGCCCTCGGTGAGGGCCAGGTAGCGCTTCATCACCAAGCGGTCGCGGAAGGCCCGGGAGAGGGCCTCGAGGGCCCCCGGGTGCTTGGCCACCACCAAGACGCCGCTGGTGTCCTTGTCCAGGCGGTGGACGATGCCGGGGCGAAAAAGCTCAGGCCGCAAGGCCGAGGCGATGGCCCCCTCCAGGGGAAAGTAGCGGCCTAGAAGGGCGTTCACCACCGTGCCGGTGTAGACCCCAGGGGCAGGGTGGGTGAGGAGGCCCGGGGGTTTGTTGAGAACCAGCATGTCCTCGTCCTCGTAGAGGACGGGCAAGGCCAGGTCCTCCGGCGCCACCCAGGGCTTTTCCTCGGGGGGGGCCACCACCACCTCCTCCCCCTTGAGGCGGTAGGCGGGCTTGGAGACCACCTTCTCCCCCACCCGCACCCGGCCCTGGGCGATCCAAGCCTGGGCCCGGGCCCGGCTCACCCCCAAGGCCTCGGCCACGGCCTGGTCCAGGCGAAGACCCTCCTTGCGGAAGCGCACCACGCTCCCCATGATACCCACCCGGAAGCGGGCTGGGCCAGCGGCCGCTTCCTCCCGAACGCCCCGCCCTACATGAACCGCTTCCTGCGCTTGTAGGCCTTGACCTCCTTGAAGCTCTTCCGCCCCCCTCCCTTGGCCACCCCCAGGTAAAACTCCTGCACGTCGGGGTTTTCCAGGAGGCTGTCCCGGTCCCCCTCCAAGACGATCCTCCCCGTCTCCATGATGTAGCCGTAGTGGGCCACGGAAAGGGCCATCCGGGCGTTCTGCTCCACCACGAGCACCGTAACCCCCTCCTCGGCGTTCACCCGAGCCACGATGTCAAAGATCTCCCGCACGAGGAGGGGGGCAAGGCCCAAAGAGGGCTCGTCCAGGAGGAGAAGCCGGGGCCTGGCGAGAAGGGCCCGCCCGATGGCGATCATCTGCTGCTCCCCGCCCGAACAGTACCCCGCGAGCCGGTGCCTGAGGTCGGCCAGGCGGGGGAAGTAGCGGTAGATGCGCTCCAGCTCCTCCTTGAGACGCCGGCTTCCCTGGGTCAGGGTCCCCACCTTGAGGTTTTCCTCCACCGTGAGGTGCTTGAAGACCCTCCGGCCCTCCAGCACCTGCACGATGCCCTCCTTGACGATCTCCTCAGGGGGGCGGTTTTGGATGGGCCTTCCCCGGTAAAGGATCTCCCCCCGCACCACCTCCCCGTCCTCGGGGAGGAGGAGGCCGGAGATGGCCCTTAAGGTGGTGGTCTTCCCCGCCCCGTTAGGGCCCAAGAGGGCGGTGATCCTTCCTTCGGGGACCTTGAGGGAGACCCCGCGGAGCACCTGGATGATGTCGTGGTAGACCACCTCGATGTTGTTGACCAAAAGGAGAATGGGACCGAGGTCCTCCGGGCGGGTGGGGTTCAGGGTGTCCATGGCCTAGGAAAAGGGGGCCCGGGGCGTCCCGGGCCCCAGAGAGAGGGCTATTTGCCGTAATGCACCTTGCGGAAGAGGGCCGAGGTGAAGGGCTCGGTGATGGGCACGAAACGGCCCCCCTTGGCCTCGAGGATCCGGAGGCCCTCCGCCCCGGTGTGCTCGCTCTTGGTGAAGTCAATCTCAATACCCTGCTTGGTGGAGACGGCGAAGCCCGGCTTGAAGGCATTGGGCCCGTTCATGCCGATAATGGCCTGGTAGACCGTCTCGTTGTTCACCCGCTTGAAGCGCTCCTGTGCCCGGCGGACGGCCTCCACAGCGATGGCCGCCGCCAGCATCCCGTTGGTGTAGTTGGTGCTCTCGGCGATGGCCTGAGGACGGCCGTACTTTTGGGCCAGCTCCTTCTGCAGGCGGATGCCCGGAGCGTCCTCGTGGTACATGTAGAAGCTGGTGGCCCAGAGGAAGCCCTCCGCCGCGTCCCCCGCCAGCTTGATGAGGTCGGGGCCACCCGTGTAGTGGGCCCCGAGCTGCTTGAACTTCTTGTCCAAGCCCAGGCGCTTGGCGTCCTTGAGGATGTTGGCCACGGGGCCGGCCACGTTCTGGTGGATGATGTACTCCACCCCCGCCTGCTCAAAGCGCTTGAGCAGGGCGGTGTTGTCCAGGTTGCCCGAGCCCACCTCCTGCACGTCCACGATCTGCAGGCCAAGCTGCTGAGCGGCCTTCCTGGCGTCCGCCACCGGGGCCCGGCCGAAGGGGGAGGGGTTCACCACCAGAGCCACCTTGGCCCCCTTCTTCTCCTTGGCGATGTACTCCAGAAGGGCCACCACCTGCTCGGAGTAGGTGGAGGTGGGGATGAAGAAGTAATCGTTGTTAGGGGGATCGATGAGCTCCACATGCATGGAGGCGGGAATGGTGGGGATTTTGAGCTCCTGGATCAGGGCCTTGAGCTGCAGGTTGGCCCCGGTGGCGTAGGAGAGGAAAAGGGGGATCTTGAAGCGGTCCACCGCCTCCTCAAAGAAGCGCTGGGTGTTGGCGTTGTTGTACTGGTCGTCCCGCACCACGCAGTTGAACACCACCCCCGGCACCAGCTTCCGCTCGTTGGCGTACTTGCAGTAGTCCTCCACCGCCGCCCCGTAAGGGGCCCCCGCGTCCGAGGTGGGCCCGGTGATGGCCCCCGACCAGAAGAGGGTCACCTGCTGCTGGCCCATGGCCAACCCTAAAACCGCCGCTATGCCTACCAGTGTCCTCCTCATACGCTTCCCTCCCTTCGCTAACCCCGCACGGGGAGTTGCCTAGTACTTGAAGGGCCAGGTGCGGAAGTAGCTTCGCACCAGACGCCACCAGTTGTAAAGCCCCCTGGGCTCAAACACCAGGAAAAGGACGATGACGAGGCCGAAGGCCAGGGGCCTTAGGGCGCTCGCCACGTCCACCCCGGCCACGCTGAAGCCCAGGGCCTTGATGAGGTTGGAAAGGGCCTCCATGTTCACGTCCAGGAGCTCCAAGAAGGCGGGCCCGAGGAAGCTTCCCACCAGGGTCCCAAGCCCACCCACGATGGCCATGGCCAGGAGCTTGATGGAGACGGCGAAGGTGTAGTCCTCTATCACCACCGCCCGGGAGAGGTAGGCGTAGAGCACCCCCGCCACCCCGGCGTAGAAGGCGCCCAAGGCGAAGGCGAAGAGCTTGGTGCGCCCCGGGTCCATGCCCATGGCGTCCGCCGCCCGGTCGTTGTCCCGCACGGCCACCAAAGCCCTTCCGTAGCGGGTGCGCAAGAGGTTCCGCCAAAAGACGGCAAGGAGAACCAGGACGGAAAAGGCCACGTAGTACCAGAAGTGGAAGTGGTTGCGAAAGCCCGCCTCGTAGCCCAGAAGGCTCGCCCGGGGCATGTCCATGGCCCCCCCCTGCTTGAGAAGGGGCGCGTGCCCCACCGCCCACTCAAAGACCACCTGGAAGGCCAGGGTGGCCAGGGCCAGGTAGAGGTGCTTCACCCTGAGGCTGGGGATGCCCACCAGGAAGCCGAAGAAGGCCGCCACCAGGCCCCCTATGGGGATCACCAGCCAAAAGGGCAGGCCCTGGGGGGCGAGAAGGGCTGCGGTGTACGCCCCCACCCCCATGAAGGCCGCCTGGCCGATGTTGATGAGCCCGGCGTACCCGGTGGTGATGTTGAGGCCCAGGACCGCCACGCTGTACACCAGGATGAGGTCCAGGATAAACACCTGGGTGCGGGAAAGGAACTGGAGAAGAACCAGGAGAAAGGCCAGAAAGAGGAGCAGGGAAACCAGCTCCCGGTGGGTGGCGAAGAGGCTGGTGTCCTGCCGGTAGCTGGTGCGGTAGTTGCCGGTCTGCGCCCAAGGGTTCCTCATACGCGCTCGATCTCCTCCGTGCCGAAAAGGCCGTGGGGCTTAAACCAGAGGACCAAGAGGAGGACCAGGAAGGGGAAGACGTCCCGGGTACCCCCCCCGGGCACAAAGGGGTCCAGGTAGCCCGCCGCCAGGTTTTCCAAAACACCGATCAAAATGCCCGCCACCACCGCTCCGGGAACGGAGTCCAGCCCCCCCAGGATCACCACGGGGAAAACCCTAAGGCCGATGTGCACCAGCCCGTCCAGGTTAAGGCCGGAGATGGTGCCCACCACCATCCCCGCCGCCGCCGCCGTGAGCCCGGCGGCCGCCCAGGCCAAGGCGAAGACCCGCTCCACGGAAACCCCGAGGCTCATGGCCGCCATCTGGTCATCGGCCACCGAGCGCATGGCGATGCCCAGGGTGGAGCGCTGGAAGAACCAGGTGAAGAGGGCGAGAAAGCCCAGGGTAAAGGCCATGGCCAGAAGCTGGGCGTAGGAAACCTGCACCCCAAGAAGGCTCACCCCCCCTGCGGGGAGGAAGCTGGGGTAGCTGAAGTTCCCCGCCCCAAAGGGGGTGAGGTGGATAAGCCCGTCCAGCAAGGAGGCCAGGCCAATGGTGGCCATGATGACGGAGATGATGGGCTGCCCCACCATGCGCTTCAGGAACACCCGCTCCACCCCGAAGCCCAAGAGGGCGGTTAAGGCCAGGGCCAAGGCCGCCGCCAGCAAAAAGGGGGCGCCCAGGGCCGTCATGGCCCAGTAGGCCAAAAAGGCCCCGATGGCGATGAACTGCCCCTGGGCGAAGTTCACCACCCGGCTCGCCTTGTAGATGAGGACAAACCCCAAGGCGGCGAGGGCGTAGACCAGCCCCAGGACCACCCCGGAGAAGAAAAGCTGTAGGAAGAAGCTCACGCCAGCACCCCCTCTTCCAGGTCCCACACCGGCACCCCGGCCCGCACCCGCTGGACGGTGCCGTCCTGGTAGCGGTACTCCGCCTCCACCTCCACCTCCTTGGCCCCCGAGTAGAGGGCCTCCACCAGGGGGGCGTACTTTTTGGCGATGTGCCCCCGCCGCACCTTGCCCGTGCGGGTGAGCTCCTCGTCGTCGGCGTCCAGAAGCTTATAGAGGAGGACGAAGCGCCGGATCCTAAGCTCCTCGGGAAGCTCCTTGTTCACCTTCTCCACCTCCTTGCGGATGAGCTCGGCCACCTCGGGCTTCAGGGAGAGGTCCAGGTAGGTGGTGTAGGCCAGGCCCCGGTCCTCGGCCCACTTGCCCACGGTCTGAGGGTCTATGTTGAGGAAGGCGGCCAGATAGGGCTTCCGGTCCCCGAAGACCACGGCCTCCTTGATGTAGGGGGAGAACTTGAGCTTGTTCTCCACAAACTGGGGGCTGAAGGCGGTGCCCCTCTCGGTGCGCATCACGTCGGAGAGGCGGTCGATGACCACCAGGTGCCCGTCCTCCGTGAGGTAGCCCGCATCCCCGGTGTGGAGCCAGCCGTCCCGGAAGGTCTCGGCGGTGGCCTCGGGCCTTTCCCAGTACCCAGCAGAGACCGCGTCGGAGCGGAGGAGGATCTCCCCCTCCTCGCTGATCCTCACCTCGGTGCCGGGGATGGGCAGGCCCACGGTGTCGTGGCGCACGTCCCCATCCCGGTGGACGAAGGCGATGCCGATGATCTCCGTCTGGCCGTAGATCTGCTTGAGGTTGACCCCGATGGCGTGGAAGAAGCGGAAGACATCGGGCCCCAAGGCGGCGCCCCCCGTGTAGGCCCGCCGGAGGCGGAGGAAGCCGAACTGGTCCCTTAAGGGCTTGAAGAGGACCTGGTCGGAGAGCCAGTAGGCGAGGCGGAGCCCTAAGGGCATGGGCCTTCCCCGCATGCGGTACTCCGCCGCCCGGTAGCCCACCCTAAGGAGCCTCTCGTAGACGAAGCGGTTGAAGGCGTAGCTTTCCGAGATCCGCACCCAGATCTGGCTCTGGATGCTTTCCCAGACCCGGGGGGGGCTGAACATCACGTGGGGGCCGATCTCCTTGAGGTCCTGCAGGGCGGTTTCCACCGCCTCGGGGAAGTTCACGGCGAACCCCCCGGTGAGGGCCATGGCCACGGACATCATCTGCTCCCCGATCCAGGCCAGGGGCAGGAAGGAAAGGTAGTCGTCCGTGGGCAGGAGGGGGTCCACCTCCTGCAGGGCCACCCCCATGTGGATCAGGTTGCGGTGGCGGAGCATGGCCGCCTTGGGTCTGCCCGTGGTCCCCGAGGTGGAGGAAAGGTGGCAGACCTCCTCCGGGCTGGCCTCGAGGAGGAGCCTCTCCACGGCGTCCGGGTGCTTCCTCCGGTGCTCCCGCCCCCGCTCCAGGACCTCGGCGAAGGAGAGGAGCCAGGGGTCCTTGTAGCCCCGCATCCCCTTCTCGTCCTCGTAGATCACGTGGCGCACGTGGGGGATCTCCTTCCGGATCTCGTAGAGCTTGTCCACCTGCTCCTGGTCCTCGGCGAGGACCACGCTGGCCCCCGTGTACTGGAGCATGTAGGCGATCTCGGGGGGGAGGCTACTCTGGTAGACCCCCACGCTGATGCCCCGCACCGCCTGGGCCCCAAGCTCCGCGTAGAGCCACTCGGGAATGTTGTCGGCAATGACGGCGAGCCTTTCCCCCGGCCCAAAGCTCAAGGAGAGGAGGCCGTGGGCGAAGAGGAGGACCTTCTCGTAATACTGGGCGTAGGTGACCTCGTTCCAGATGCCGTAGTCCTTCTCCCTTAAGGCCACCCGGTCCCCCTCGTGCTCCGCTCGGAGCCTGAGGAGCTGGGGCAGGGTGTAGCGCTTCATCTCGTAGGAGGGTCTTAAGGCCTTCACGCCTCCACCCCCAGGTAGGCCTCCTGCACCCTGGGGTTCCTCGCCACCTCCTCGGGCCGGCCTTCGGCGATGACCTGGCCGAAGTCCAGGACGTAGACCCGGTCGGAGATGTCCATGACCACCCCCAGGTCGTGCTCAATGAGGATGACCGTGGTGCCCCGGGCCCGGATCTCCAGGATGAAGCGCACCATGTCCTCCTTCTCCTCCAGGGTCATCCCCGCCATGGGCTCGTCCAGGAGGAGGAGCCTGGGGGAAAGGGCCAGGGCCCGGGCCACCTCCACCCGCTTCCTCACCCCGTAGGGGAGGTTCCCCACCAGGGCCTTGCGGTAGGGCTCCAGCTCCATGAAGTCGATGACCTCCTCCACCGCCCGGCGGTTCTCCACCTCCTTCTCCAGGGCCCTGCCGTAAAAGACCCCGGCGGCAAGGAGGCCATAGGCCAGGTGGGTGTGCCGGGCCAGCATGAGGTTTTCCATCAGGGTGAGGCCAGAGAAAAGCTCTATGTTCTGGAAGGCGCGGGCGATCCCCCGCCGGGTGATCTCGTGGGGGCTCGAGCGGGTGATGTCCTGCCCCTCAAAGAGGATGCGTCCTCGCTCCGGGTGGTAGAAGCCGGAGATGCAGTTTAGGAGGCTCGTCTTCCCCGCCCCGTTGGGCCCGATCACCGAGACCAGCTCCCCTTGGGTCACCTGTAGGGAGACCCCCGAAAGGGCCGCCACGCCGCCAAAGGTTAGGGTGATGTTCTCCACCGCCAGTTGGGCCACGGGTCCCTCCCTAACGACCGTTTACCGGGGAGTATAGGGGAACGGGACGGGGGCTGTCAACGCCAGGCTGCCTATCTGCAAAAAACCGTTAGACCAGGTTCCCCTTCCCTTGTGCTACACTCTTTAGGGTATTGGGGGCCAAGGGCCCCAGGGAGGGAAATGGATGAAAAGGACCTGGCAGCCCAACCGGAGGAAGCGGGCCAAGACCCACGGCTTCCGGGCCCGCATGCGGACCCCAGGCGGCAGGAAGGTGCTGAAGCGCAGGCGGCAGAAAGGCCGCTGGCGCCTCACGCCCGCGGTGCGGAAGCGCTAGGCCCCAAGCCCCCCGGCCCGGGGGGCAAGCTCCTTTCCCTAAAGGGCGACCGGGCCTTCCGGCGCCTGCGCCAGGGAAGGGCGGGGCGGGGGAAGTACGTGAGCGTCAAGTGGCTCCCCGCACCGGAGGTCCGGGTGGGCATCGTGGTCTCCAAGAAGGTGGGCAAGGCGGTGGTGCGCAACCGCATCAAGAGGCGGCTTAGGGAGGTCCTCCGCCGCCTCCACCTCCCCAAGGCCCATCTCCTCCTGGTGGCCAGCCCCGAGGCCCGGGAGGCGGACTTCGCCGCCCTCTTCCAGGACGTGGTGCGCGCCTTAAGGAAAAGCGGCCTGGTACAATAGGCGGCGTGCGTGGCTTCCTGATCCTTTTGGTGAAGGCCTACCGGCGCTTCCTCTCCCCCCTAAAGCCCAGGACGTGCCGCTTTCACCCCACCTGCTCGGCCTACGCCCTCGAGGCCCTGGAACGGCACGGGGCCTTCTGGGGTAGCTACCTGGCGGCAAGGCGCCTCCTCCGGTGCCACCCCCTTCACCCCGGGGGGCTGGACCCGGTGCCCCTGGTCTTCCCGCCCAGGCGGGGGAAGGAGGGGGCCCGATGAGGCGGTTCCTCGCCCTTTGCCTGCTCCTGGTGCCCGCCTTGGCCCTGGAAGCCACCTTCAAGGACCTGGACGTCAACGGGGACGGCAGGCCGGAAAAGCTGGCCGTCACCAACCTCATGGACATAGCCTTTGACGCCCAGGGCCAGGTGGTGGGCTGGTACGTGAAGACCTACAAGGGCACCCAGATCGGCGACCACACCCGGGCCCCAAGCCTCGGGGCCGGCGGCCCCCTTCTCTCTCCCCTGGGCTTCCGCCCGGTAAAGGCGGAGTTCCAAGTGGAGGACGGCCGCCTCGTGGCCCGCTTTCAGGGGCCTCCAGGCACCCTCACCTACCGCATCGCCAAGGGACGGTACACCGTGGAGGTGGCCGCCGACTTCCCCCTCACCCTAAAACTCGCCCCCCAGGGCACCCCCAAGATCCTCCTGGAAGGCCAAAAGGAACCCCTGCCCAGCGGAGAAGGCCAGGCCCGCTACCTGGCCTGGCAGACCCGGCCCAAGGCGGGCTACGCCCTGGTGGCCTTCGCCGAAAAACCCTTCGGGGCCAAGCTCCTGGGGAAGGAGGGGGAGGTCTTCCTCCATCCGGGGGAGGCCCTGAAGGTCTACGGGGGCCAGAACGAGCTGGTCCGCTTCCACGTGGAGGGCCTCCTCTCCCTGCCCGGCCTCTTCACCCCCAACCTCTGGGGAGAGCTCTCCCTGGGTCTTCTCTGGCTCATGGAAACGGCCTTCCGCTACACGGGAAGCTGGGGCCTGGCCATCCTCTTCCTCACCCTGGTGGTCCGCCTCCTCCTCTGGCCTCTCATGCACCAGCAGTTCAAGAGCATGGCGGAGATGCAACGCCTCCAACCCCTCATCCAGAAGATCAACGAGAAGTACAAGGACGACCCCAACAAGCGGGCGGAGGCCACCATGAAGCTCTACCAGGAGCACCGGGTGAACCCGGCGGCCGGATGCCTGCCCCTCTTCATCCAGATGCCCATCCTCTTCATCCTCTGGAAGGTCATCGCCAACTACGAGTTTGGCCAGGGCCTCCTCTGGATCCCCGACCTCGCCCTTCCCGACCCCTTCTACGTCCTCCCGGCCCTCTACGTGGCCACCACCTTCCTCTCCACCTGGCTCTCCGCCCACGGCAACAAGGACCTCATCCGCCAAAGCCTCTTCATGAACCTCATCTTCATCTTCCTGGTCCTGCAGTTCCCCTCCGGGGTCACCCTCTACTGGGTGCTCTCCAACCTCATCGGGCTCTTCCAGCAGTGGCTCATCAACAAGAGCCTGAAGCCGGTGGCGGCGTAAACTGGGCTTATGGACGAGAAGAAAAGGAACATCGACGACCTCCTCGCCGACCTCGGGGTACTGGAGGAGGCCCCGGTGGAGGTGGAGCTCAAGGAGGCGGGGAAGGAGGAGAAGCCCAAGGGCCCCAAGGAGGTCCTAGAGGCCTTCCTGGTGGGGCTTTTGCTGCGCCTGGACCCGGCCCACCACGTGGAGGTGCGCCAGGAGGGCAACCTCCTGAAGGCCGAGGTGAAGGGCGGGGACCTGGGCCGCTTCATCGGCAAGGAGGGGCGGACCCTGAAGGCGGTGGAGTACCTGGCCGGGGTGGTCCTGGCCAAGCACTTTGGCGGGGAGTACCGGGTGGTGCTGGACGCCGCCGGCTACCGCAGGCGCCAAGAAGAGAAGATCCGCAAGCTGGCCGAGGAGGCCGCCCTCACCGTGGAGCTCACGGGCGAGCCCCTGCCCCTCCCCCCTATGCGCCCCTCGGAGCGGCGCATCGTGCACATGCTCCTCAAAAACCACCCCAAGGTCACCACGGAAAGCCAGGGGGAGGGGGAGGAGCGGCACGTGGTGGTCTACCCCCGTGATAAGGCTCCTCCGGGAACTGGAAGGGAGGCTTGAGGCCGCGGGCCTCCCCAAGGGCGAGGCCTGGGACCTTCTCGCCCTGGCCACGGGCCTTCCCCGCAAAGCCCTTTTCCTCAGGCTCAAGGAACCCCCGCCCCCGGGAAGCGAGGGAAGGGCCTGGGAGCTTCTGGCCAAGCGCCTCTCCGGCTACCCCCTCCAGTACCTCCTGGGGGAGGTGGAGTTCTTCGGCCTGCCCTTGAAGGTGGCCGAGGGCGTGCTCATCCCCCGGCCGGAGACGGAGGGCCTGGTGGAGCTGGCCCTAAGCCTTCCCCTCCCTCCCAGGCCCCGCATCCTGGACGTGGGCACGGGCACGGGGGCCATCGCCCTGGCCCTGAAGCGGCACCTGCCCGAAGCGGAGGTCTACGCCACCGAGGTGGACCCCAAGGCCCTGGCCCTGGCCCAGGAGAACGCCCGGCGCCTGGGGCTTTCCGTGGTCTGCCTCCCCTCCTCCCTGACCGGGGGGCTTAAGGACCTGGACCTGGTGGTGTCCAACCCCCCCTACCTGCCCGAGGCCTACCGGGAGGTGGCCCCCAAGGAGCTCTCCTTTGAAGACCCCATGGCCCTCTACGCGGGCCCTGAGGGCCTTTCCGTGGCCCGTCCCTTGAGCCGGGAGGCCTTTTTTGCCCTTAGGCCCGGGGGCTTCCTCCTCTTGGAGCTCGCCCCGGAGAACGCCCGCCTCCTGGGGGAGGAGCTTCGGGAGGGGGGCTGGGAGGAGGTGGAGGTGCTACCGGACCTCGCGGGTCGGGACCGGTACCTCCGGGCCCGGAGGCCCGCCGAGGAGCTCGTAGGTGAGAAGGGGCCGCTCGCTGGTCCGTAGGTCCTGGACGGCCACCACCCCCACCCGCACCACCCCCTTCCTCCCCTCCAGGAGGGCCAGGCCCCGGGCCAGCTCCTCGGGGGAGGGAAAGGTGGCGTACTCCGGAGGGAAGCCTGCCTCTAAAAGCCTTTTGCGGGCCTCCTCCCCCAGGTTCTCCAGCGCCTCCCGGTGGCGGGCGGGGGCAGAGAGGCGAAAGGTGGCGCTGGCCAGGACCTCCCGGGCGGCAAAAGCCTTCCTCTCCGGGTAGAAGCGCACCCGCACCAGAAGCTGCCCCTCCCGGTAACCCGTTCCCTCCAGGACCGCCACCCCCGGCCCCCGCACCTCCTTCTCCAGGAGGAGCTCCACCCCCCGGAAGCCCTGCAAAAGGGCCCGGCGCTCCGCCGCCCGCTCCAGGGCCACCCGTCCTTCCTCGGCCCCCAGGCGGACCTCCCCCAGGTAAAGCCCTTGGCTCAGGCGGACCAGGCGGGCCGAAAGCTGGCTCCTTTCCCCCTGGAGCACCTCCGCCTGCTGCAGAAGGGCCCGCACCCGCTCCTCCGCCCGGTGGAGCTCGGCCCGGGTCTCCTCCAGGCGGGCCCGCGCCGCTTCGGCCTCGGCCTTTAAGGCCTGGCGCTCCTTCTGGACCTCCGCCAGCCTGGCCTGCAGGAGGGCCAAGTCGGCCTCGAGGCGGGCCTTCTCCCTCCCAAGCCGGTCCCGCTCCGCCTCCGCCCTCCGCCCTTCCTCCTTGAGCCCCTGGAGGCGCGCCTCCAGGGCCTTTAGGGCTTGGCTTCTTTCCCGGAGGAGCCCTTCCTTCTCCCCCAGAGCCTTTTCCCTTTCCCCCAGGAGGGCCGTAAGCCTTTGCTTTTCCCCTTCCAGAGCCGCCACCTGGGCCTCCAGGGCCGCCACCTCGGCCTCGAGGCGCCTCCTCAGGGCCTCCGCCTCCCCCAGGGCCCGGGCCAGCTCTTTCCGGTCCTCCCTTAGGGCCGTCACCTCGGCCAGGGCCCGGGCGCTTTCCGCCTCCAGGGCCTCCTTGGCGCGAAGCAGGGCCTCCCGCTCCTCCTTAAGCCGGTCCCTTTCTTGGCGGACGGCCTCGGCCTCCAGGATGGTCTCCCGGGCCTCGCGGAAGACCAGGAGGAAGCCCAGGTAGCTGAAGAGGGCGATTCCCACCCCGGTGAACACCGCCACCAGGGTGGCCGTCTGCCGGGGCCTGAGGCCCAAAAGGCGGTAGTGGCGCTTCCCCGCCCACTTGGCCACCCTGTCCCCCAGGTAGGCCACCAGGGCTGCAAGGAGGAGAATGAGGGTAAGGAGGGCCCAAAAGGTCACAGCTCGTAGTCCTCGCCCAGGTAGTGCCGCCGCACCCCCTGGTCCTTGGCGAAGGTCTCCGGGTCCCCGTGGAAGAGGATCTGGCCGTCGTACATCACGTAGACCCGGTCGGTGATGGCCAGGGTTTCCCGCACGGCGTGGTCGGTGATGAAGACCCCCACCCCCCGCCTTTCCCGGAGCTCGGCGATGACCTTCTGGATCTCCTTGACGTTCTTTGGGTCCACCCCGGTAAAGGGCTCGTCCAGGAGGATGAAGTCAGGGTCGGTGGCCAGGGCCCGGGCCATCTCCAGCCGCCTCCTTTCCCCCCCGGAAAGGGCGTAGGCCATGCGGTCTTTGAGGTGGTAGATGGCCAGCTCCTCCAGAAGGGCCTTGGCCTTCTCCAGCCGCTCCCTTTTGGAAAGGGGCTGGAACTCCAGGATAGCCAGGAGGTTCTCCCACACCGTCATGCGCCGGAAGGCGCTGGGCTCCTGGGGAAGGTAGCCGAGGCCCAGCCGGGCCCTCTTGTACATGGGCAGGCGGCCGATCTCCTGCCCTTTGAGGAAGATCCGCCCCGCCGTGGGCTTGATGAAGCCCACCACCATGTAGAAGGTGGTGGTCTTCCCCGCCCCGTTGGGGCCGAAGAGGGCCACGATCTCCCCCCGCCTCAGGTGGAGGTCCACCCCCCGCACCACCTCCTTGGGGCCGAAGCGCTTCCTCAAACCCTGGGCCAAGAGCTCGCCGTCCATTACCCCCAAGCCTAAGGCCCAACCTTTAGGCCTGGGTGAGATAATGGGCACGGTATGGTGGTGACCCGCATCGCCCCAAGCCCCACGGGAGACCCCCACGTGGGCACGGCCTACATCGCCCTTTTCAACTACGCCTGGGCCAGAAAAAACGGGGGGCGCTTTATCGTACGCATAGAGGACACGGACCGGGCGCGCTACGTCCCCGGGGCTGAGGAAAGGATCCTCGCCGCCCTAAAGTGGCTCGGCCTCACCTACGACGAGGGACCCGACATCGGCGGCCCCCACGGGCCCTACCGGCAGTCGGAAAGGCTTCCCCTCTACCAAAGGCACGCCGAGGAGCTCTTGAGGCGAGGGTGGGCCTACCGGGCCTTTGAGACCCCAGAGGAGCTGGAAAGGATCCGCAAGGAGAAGGGAGGCTACGACGGCAGGGCCCGGTCCATTCCCCCCGAGGAGGCCGAGGAGCGGGCGAGGCGGGGCGAGCCCCACGTGATCCGCCTCAAAGTCCCCCGCCCCGGGACCACCGAGGTCAAGGACGAGCTTCGCGGGGTGGTGGTCTACGACAACGGGGAGATCCCCGACGTGGTCCTCCTGAAGTCCGACGGCTACCCCACCTACCACCTGGCCAACGTGGTGGACGACCGCCTCATGGGGGTCACGGACGTGATCCGGGCCGAGGAGTGGCTGGTCTCCACCCCCATCCACGTCCTCCTCTACCGGGCCTTCGGCTGGGAGGTGCCCCGGTTTTACCACATGCCCCTCCTGCGCAACCCCGACAAGACCAAGATCTCCAAGCGCAAGAGCCACACCTCCTTGGACTGGTACAAGGCGGAGGGGTTTCTTCCCGAGGCCCTTAGGAACTACCTGTGCCTCATGGGCTTCTCCATGCCCGACGGGCGGGAGATCTTCACCCTGGAGGAGTTCATAGAAGCCTTCACCTGGGAGAGGGTCTCCTTGGGAGGGCCGGTCTTTGACCTGGAGAAGCTCCGCTGGATGAACGGGAAGTACCTCCGGGAGGTGCTCTCCCTGGAGGAGGTGGCCGAGAGGGTGAAGCCTTTTCTGAGGGAAGCGGGCCTGGCCTGGCCCGACGAGGCCTACCTGCGGCGGGCGGTGGAGCTCATGCGCCCCCGGTTGGACACCCTGAAGGAGCTCCCCGAGAAGGCCCGCTACTTCTTCGCCGAGGACTACCCCATCTCGGAGAAGGCCCTGGCCAAGCTTCAGGAAGGGCTTCCCGTTCTCCAGGAGCTCTACCCCCGCCTAAAGGCCCAGGAGGAGTGGAGCGAGGCCGCCCTCGAGGCCCTACTCCGGGGCTTCGCGGCGGAGAAGGGCCTAAAGCTCGGCCAAGTGGCCCAACCCCTCCGGGCCGCCCTCACGGGGAGCCTGGAAACCCCGGGGCTTTTTGAGATCCTGGCCCTTTTGGGAAAGGAGCGGGCCCTTGCCCGGCTGGAGCGGGTCCTCTCGTGAAAAAGGCCGCAAGCCCGCGTATACTGGAGGGGATGAAGCGGCTTCTCCTCTCCCTCACCCTACTCCTGGGCTTGGCCAGCGCCCAAAGCGCCATCGGGATGCGCTTTGGCTACGGGGAAGGGCTGGGCCTCACCTTCGGGGCCGGGGTGGAAAACCGCCTGCGGCAAAACCTCTCGGGCCGCCTTCTGGCGGAGCTCTCCCCGGAGGCTCCCGGGGTGGCCCTGGAGGCCAGCCTCCTCTTTAAACCGGACCTGGGCCAGTACGACCCCACCCTCGCCGGGACCCTACCCTACTTCGGCGGGGGCTTAAGCGGCCTCCTGGGGCCGGTGCCCACCTTGGGGGTGAGCTTCAGCCTAGGGCTGGAAGGGCTCCTGGACCCCTACACCGGCCTCTTCGCCGAGGGCACCTACGTCTACGGCTTCGCCCAGTTCCCCAAGGTCTGGCGCCTGGCCTTGGGGGTGAACTTCCGCTAGGGGATGGCCGGCTTCTTCGATCGCCTGAAAGCGGGCCTTGCCAAGACCCGGGAGAAGCTCCTTAAGGCCATCCCCTGGGGCGGCAACCCCGAGGAGGTGCTGGAGGAGCTGGAGATGGCCCTCCTCGCCGCCGACGTGGGCCTCGAGGCCACCGAGGAGCTCCTGGCCGAGGTGCGGGCCTCGGACCGCAAGGACCTGAAGGAGGCGGTGAAGGAAAAGCTCGTCCAGATGCTGGAACCGGAGGAGCGGCGGGCCACCTTGAGGAAGCTGGGCTTCCGCCCCCAAACCCCGAAGGCGGTAGAGCCCAAGGGCCACGTGATCCTGGTGGTGGGGGTGAACGGGGTGGGCAAGACCACCACCATCGCCAAGCTGGGCCGCCTCTACCAGGGCCTGGGCAAGAAGGTCCTCTTCTGCGCCGGGGACACCTTCCGGGCCGCCGGCAGCGCCCAGCTCGCCGAGTGGGGGAAGCGCCTGGGAATCCCGGTGATCCAGGGCCCCGAGGGAGCGGACCCCGCCGCCCTCGCCTTTGACGCCACCCAGGCCAGGAAGGCCAGGGGCCTTGACCTCCTCCTGGTGGACACCGCCGGGAGGCTCCACACCAAGCAGGGCCTCATGGAGGAGCTGAAGAAGGTGAAGCGGGCCATCGCCAAGGCCGACCTCGGGGAGCCGGGGGAGGTGTGGCTGGTGCTGGACGCGGTCACCGGCCAAAACGGCCTGGAGCAGGCCAGGCGCTTCCACGAGGCCGTGGGCCTCACCGGGGTCATCGTCACCAAGCTGGACGGGACCGCCAAGGGCGGGGTCCTCATCCCCATCGTGCGCACCCTGAAGGTGCCCATCCGGTTCATCGGGGTGGGGGAAGGCCCGGAAGACCTCCAGCCCTTCGATCCCGAGGCCTTCGTGGAGGCCCTTCTCGAGGCCTAAGCGCCCGCACGTTGCCTTCGCAACATGGGACACCCGAAACAGGGCCAGGAGCGGGCCCTTTGGGGTACTTATGCCCCTTTGGCGTGAATCCTTCGCCTAAGCCCGTGTACGGAAGCCCTGCGGGCCTTTTTGACCGGGGCCCCCATGCTGGCTTGGGCCAGCATGGGGTGGTATTAACCCCTTTCCTCCTCCCTCCAGGGGCAGTGGCGGCACCCAGAGCCGCAACAGTAGCCCCGTTTGCGGTGGTAGGCCTCGGTGAAGACCACCCGCCCCTCCTCCCGGTAAAAGTCCTCCCCCTCTTTGAGGTCCTGAGGCGCTCCCTCCTCCATGGCCTCCAGTTTAGGGGTATGCTCTTCCCGATGCAGCGTGCCTCCCTCCTCCTCGCCTTCGCCTGGGCGGTGGCCCTGGTGGCCACCTTGGGGAGCCTCTACTACTCGGAGGTGCGGCTCTTCCTGCCCTGCGAGCTCTGCTGGTACCAGCGGATCTTCATGTACCCCCAGGCGGTTCTGCTGGCCATGGCCTTATGGCGGCAGGACTTCGGGGTCTGGCCTTACAGCCTGGCCCTTTCCCTGATGGGCGGGAGCCTCAGCACCCTCCACCTCCTGGAACAGCGCTTCCCCGACCTCTTCACCCTGGCCTGCAAGCCTCCCGTACCCTGCAGCACGGAATACATCCCCCAGTTCCCCATTCCCTTGCAGGCCCTCATCGCCTTCCTCCTCATCGCCTTAAGCATGGTCCTCCTGTCCAAGGAGGCCCGCAGGCTTTCCTGACCCGGGGGCCCGGCATGAAGCGGGTAGACCTCTTCACCGACGGGGCTTGCCTGGGCAACCCCGGCCCCGGGGGGTGGGCGGCCCTCCTCCGCTTTGACGCCCAGGAAAAGCTCCTCTCCGGCGGGGAGCCCTGCACCACCAACAACCGCATGGAGCTCAAGGCGGCCATAGAGGGCCTAAAGGCCCTCGAGGAGCCCTGCCAGGTGGACCTCCACACCGACAGCCACTACCTCAAGAAGGCCTTCACCGAGGGCTGGCTGGAAAGCTGGCAAAAAAGGGGCTGGCGCACGGCGGAGGGCAAGCCGGTGAAAAACCGCGACCTCTGGGAAGCCCTCCTCCTCGCCATGGCCCCCCACCGGGTGCGCTTCCGCTTCGTGAAGGGGCACGCCGGCCACCCGGAGAACGAGCGGGTGGACCGGGAGGCCAGGCGCCAGGCCCGGGCCCAGGCCAAGGTGCCCTGCCCGCCCCAGGCCCCCACGCTTTTCCACGAAGAGGCATAAAAGCGTTATAATCGGGCCATGCTGGAAACCGCCCTGCGCCCCGAGGACCGGGAAAGCCCCACCTTCAAGGCCAACAAGGACGCCTGGGTGGCCCTGGTGCGGGACTTCAGGGAGAGCCTGGAAAGGGTGCGCCAGGGAGGGGGCCCCAAGGCCATAGAGCGGCAGCACAAAAAGGGCCGCCTCACCGCCAGGGAGCGCATCCAGAGGCTCATAGACCCCGGCACGGAGTTCTACGAGCTCATGGCCTTCGCCGGGTGGGGGATGTACGAGGAGTGGGGCGGGGCCCCGGCGGGGGGGGTGGTGGCGGGGATCGGCCGCATCGCGGGGCGGGACTGGATGATCGTCGCCAACGACGCCACGGTGAAGGCCGGGGCCTTCTTCCCCATCACCGCCAAGAAGGTGATCCGGGCCCAGACCATCGCCCTGGAAAACCGCATCCCCACGGTCTACCTGGTGGACTCCGCCGGGGTCTTCCTCCCCCTTCAGGACGAGGTCTTCCCCGACCAGGACGACTTCGGCCGCATCTTCTACCTGAACGCCCGCATGTCCGCCCTGGGAATCCCCCAGATCTCCGCCATCATGGGGAACTGCGTGGCCGGGGGGGCCTACCTGCCCGTGATGACCGATGTCCTGATCATGACCGAGGGGAGCGGCCTCTACCTGGCGGGCCCCGCCCTGGTGAAGGCGGCCATCGGCCAGGAGGTCACCTCCGAGGAGCTCGGGGGGGCGAGGATGCACCACGAGGTCTCGGGGACGGTGGACTTCTACGAGCCCACGGACGAGGCGGCTTTGGAGCGCATCCGGGAGCTCGCCGCCCTCTACCCGCCCCCCCGCCTCGCCCCTTGGGCGGAAGGGCGCAAGGCGCCCAGGGAGCCCCTCTACCCCGTGGAGGACCTCTACGGCCTGGTCTCCCCCGATGGCTCCCGCCCCTACGACCTCCGGGAGGTGATCGCCCGGATCGTGGACGGCTCGGAGTTTCTGGAGCACAAGGGGGGGTACGGCGAGACCCTGGTCACGGGCTTCGCCCGGATCGGGGGGTACCCGGTGGGCATCGTGGGGAACCAGCGCCTCGTCCTCAAGAAGCGGGGGCGGATTGAGGTGGGGGGGGTCATCTACGCCGAGGCGGCGGACAAGGCGGCCCGGTTCATCCTCGAGGTCAACCAGATGAATATCCCCCTCCTCTTCCTCCAGGACGTCACGGGCTTCATGGTGGGCAAGGAGTCGGAGCAGGCGGGGATCATCAGGCGGGGAGCCAAGCTGGTGAACGCCGTTTCTAACTCGGTGGTGCCCAAGATCACCCTGATCCTCGGGGGGTCCTTCGGGGCGGGGAACTACGCCCTTTCGGGCAAGGCCTACGCCCCCCGCTTCCTCTTCGCCTGGCCCAGCGCCAAGTACGCGGTGATGGGCGGGGCCCAGGCGGCGAAGACCCTTCTGGAGCTGGAGGTGGAGAAGCTAAAGCGCCAAGGCCAGGAGCCCTCGGACGAGGAGCTAAGGGAGCTTTACGAGCGCATCAAGGGCCGCTACGAGGAGACCCTGGACCCCCGGTACGCCGCCGCCAGGCTCTGGGTGGACGCCGTCATCTTCCCCCACGAGACCCGGAAGTGGCTCATCAAGGCCCTCGAGGCCTGCGCCCTGAACCCCGAGCGGGAGCCCTTCCGGGTGGGGGTCTTCCAGGTGTAGGGGGGAAAGGTGGCCGAGGCCAAGTGGGTGGAGTGCCCCAGGGACGCCTGGCAGGGGTTTTCCCGCTTCATCCCCACCCAGGAGAAGGTGGCCTTCCTAAAAAGGCTTCTGGAAGCGGGCTTCCGCCACCTGGACCTCACGAGCTTCGTCTCCCCCAGGTGGGTGCCCCAGATGGCGGACGCCGAGGAGGTGCTTAAGGCCCTCCCGCCCCCGGAAGGGCGCACCTACCTCGCCATCGTGGCCAACGAAAAGGGCCTGGAAAGGGCCCTTTCCGCCCCCAACCTCACCCACGTGGGCTACCCCTTCTCCCTTTCCGAGACCTTCCAGCGCAAAAACACCAACCGCTCCCTGGAGGAGTCCTGGCCTCTGGTGGAGGCCATGGTGGAAAGGACCCAGGGGAGGCTCGGCCTCGTGGTCTACCTCTCCATGGCCTTCGGCAACCCCTACGGGGACCCCTGGAGCGTGGAGGCCGTCCTCGAGGCCCTCGCCAGGCTCAAGGCCCTCGGCGTGCGGGAGATCGCCCTCGCCGACACCTACGGGGTGGCGGACGCAAGGCGCATCCTCGAGGTCCTGAAGGCCGCCGTGGAACGCTTTGGCCCCGAGGGCTTAGGGGCCCACCTCCACGCCCGGCCCGAGGGGGTGCCAAAAAAGGTGGAGGCGGTCTTGGAGGCCGGGATCGCCTGGCTGGAAGGGGCCCTGGCCGGGGTAGGGGGGTGCCCCTTCGCCGGGGACGAGCTGGTGGGGAACCTCCCCACCGAGGTGGTCCTCCCCTATCTGGAGAAGAAGGGCTTGGCCACGGGGGTGGACCTAAACCACCTCCCTCAGCTGGCGGAGGAGGCGGCGAGGCTTAGGGCCCTTTACGCCTAGGCCGCCCGCTTGAGGTAGATCCCGGGGTCCGTGGGGTTGGCGATGGCGTTCACCCGCTTGAGCACCTCCTCCGTGGGGTAGCCCAGGAGGGCGGTGAGCTCCCCCGGGGAGACCACGGCCTCGTAGAACCTCCGGGCCCCCCGTTCCAGGAGCAGGCCCACCAGCTCGGAAAGGGCCTCCTCCCCCCCGGGGAAGGCGGGCCCGAAGGCGTCGGGCACCAGGAGGTCCTTTTTGCCTCCATGGAGGAGGAGGGCGTAGCGGGCCTTATCCCTTCGGTCCTGCCAGTCGGTGATGAGGTAGACCTGGGTCTCGGAAAGCTTCACCCCGCCCAGGGCCGCCTTCAGGGCCTCGAGGCTCACCCGGGGCGCGGCGCGCATGCCCACGCGTTCCATGCCTCCATCTTATTCCCCCGGGGTAGGGGCAAAACTCCCCAGGAGCTTCCGGGCGTAGATCACCTGCCCGGCGTGGTGCTGGGCGTGCTCCACCAGGTGGTGGAGGACGTGGGCCCGGGGGGCCTCCACCCCCTGGCTCCCCACGAGGACGGGCTTCCCCAGGTCCTCCTCCTCGAGCTCCCGGAGGGCGGGAAGGAGGGCCTCCCAGGCCTCGTGGAAGCGGGCCACCACCGCCTCCTTGGGCTCCGGCTCGCCCAAAAGCTCCCACTCCCTCCCCTTCCTCGCCCACTCGGGCAACTCCAGGCCTAAGGCGTAGTGGGCCAGGCGCAGGGAGCTCCCCGCGATGTGGCGCACCAGGCCGCCGATGGGGTTCGCCCCCTCCCTGGGCCGCCACCAAAAACCTTCCTCGGGGAGGTCAAAGGCCCACCTTTCCAGGTGCAGGGACACCTCCTTTAGGCCCTGGATCCAGGCCGAGACCGCCGGGGGCACCCCCGGCACCAGGGGCTCCAGAAAGGGCGCGGGCATACTCCCATGCTACCCCAACCCCTAGACTGGGTAAGGATGGAAGGCCTGATCCTCCTCCTCGCCCTCCTGCCCCTCCCCTTCCTCCTTCGGCGGAGGTCCGCCAGGGCCTGCCCCGCCTGCGGCCTCCCCCGGGCCTTGGCGGCACAGGTGGCCCGTTACCAGCGCTTTTGCCCCCGCGTGGCCGTCCGCGCCTGCCCCTTTGACCCCAGGCGGGGGGTTTACCGCCAGCGCCGATGAGGGTGGAGGAAGCCTACCGGAGCTTTGACCGGGACCTCGCCGACTACCTGGAGAGGAAGGGGCTGAAGCCCTCCTGCCGGGCGGGGTGCTCCGCCTGCTGCTTCGGCTGGGTAACCCTAAGCCGCCTCGAGGCCCTGGCCCTCCTCCCCCACCTCACCCCCGCCCAGAAGGCCCGCCTCCTGGAGGAAGGCCCGAGGCGGCTCGCCCTCCTGCGCCAGGGCAAGGACGACCCCCTCTTCCCAAGCCGCTTCTTCCAAGGCCGCACCCCCTGCCCCCTCCTGGAGGGGAACTTGTGCGGGGTCTACCCCTATAGGCCCCTGGCCTGCCGGGGCCTGCTCACCGCGGGAAGCCCCGACCTCTGCCTCCCCGAGGCCAGGGCCCCCAAAGGCCACTTCCTCCCCGTGCCCTGGCGCATGGCCCGCCTGCGCATGGAGGCCCTCTGGGAGGAGGAGAAGAGGCGGTACGGCTTCCTCCTCCTGGGGGAGCTTGCCGGCCTCCTCTACCTCCTCCTCCAGGGCCTCCCCGAGGAGCGGCAGAGGGTGGAGAAGGCCCTGGAGGCCTTGGGGGTCCTGGGGGGGAGGTGGGGGTACCAGGTGGTGTGATACCACCCCATGCTGGCCCAAGCCAGCATGGGGGCCCCGGCCAAAAGGCCCGCGGGGCTTCCGTACCTGGGCTTGGGCGAAGGATTCACGCCAAAGAGGTGCGAAGCAAGAGGCGGCCCGAAGGCCGCCCTTTGGCGGAGGGGGCGGGATTCGAACCCGCGAGGCCCCTGGCGGGGCCTACCGGTTTTCGAGACCGGCCCGTTCAACCGCTCCGGCACCCCTCCCTGAGCCGGGCGAAGAAGTCCCTTAAAAGCTTAGCACACTCCCCTTCCCGCACGCCACCCGCCATTCCCCGCCCGTCCCCGAAGCGGGTGAGGGCCCCTTCCTTGAGGTTCTCCGTTCCGTAGACCACCTCCACCCCGGCCTCGAGGAGGGCGTGGTGGCACATGCGGCAGGGCTCCAGGGTGACGTAAAGCCTCCCGCCTCGAGCCCCCGGGCCCAGCTTCCGGAGGAGGAGCATCTCCGCGTGGGCCGTGGGGTCCCCCGTGGCCTCCACCCGGTTGTGGGCGGCGTGGACCTCCTCCCCCACCACCAGCACGGCCCCCACGGGCACCTCCCCCTCGGCGAAGGCCCTCCTGGCCTCCTCCAGGGCGAGCCCCATGAGCTGGGCTTCCTCAGAGGGCGGGAAGAAGCCCAAGACCTCCTCCACCCTCTTCCCCTCCCCCCGCACGGGCCAGAGGGGCCTGAGCTCCCTCGGCACCCCCCTCTCCGCCAGGAACTCCACCAGGCGCTTCCTTCCGAAGGGCAGGGCCAGGTAGTCCCCGGGCGCCGCCCGGCGGAAGCCCGGGGGGAGGGGCACCTTGGGGGTGGGGGGGATGAGGAAAAGCGTCCCCCCCTGCCTGCGGGCGGTGTACCCGCCGGGAAGGGTGCTGGCCTTCCCCTTTAGGGCCTCCTCCAGGAGGAGGACGAGCCGCTGTTCTGGGCGGAGGTCCAAGGCCTCCAACACCTGGCGCAAGGCCCGGTGGCGCAGGGCCTCGGGGGCGTGGAGGAGGGGGGGCGCCCGGTAGGCGGGGACGAAAAAGCGGGGGTCAGGAAGGAGGCGGGCCCGGGCCTCCCGCTCCAGGAGGGCGTCCTCGGCCTCCCGCACCTGGGCGAAGCGGAAGAAGGCCTCCCGGGCCCGGGGAAAGCGCTCCAGGAGGAGGGGGAAGACCACCAGGCGCAGGTAGTTCCGGTCCAGGGAGAGGTCCTGGTTGCTGGGGTCCTCCCGCCAGGCCTCCCCCAGGGCCTCGAGGTAGGCCCTTAGGTCCTCCCGGGGAAAGGGGAGGAGGGGGCGGGCCAGAAGCCCCTCCTTCTCCCGGATGCCAAGACCCCTGGCCGTGCCCTGGAGGAGCTTGAGGAGGAGGGTTTCCGCCTGGTCGTCCAGGGTGTGGGCGGTGAGGATGGCCTTGGCCCCCACCTCCTTGGCCACCCGGTGCAAAAAGGCGTAGCGCACCTCCCGGGCCAGGGCCTCGAGGTTCTCCCCCCGCCTCTCGGCGATCCTTCCCACCTCCACCCGCTCGGCGAAGAAGGGAAAACCGAGCCTCTCCGAAAGGGCCCGCACGAAGGCCAGGTCCTCGGGGCTGTCGGGGCGGAGGCCGTGGTCCAGGTGGGCCACCACCGCCCTCCGCCCGGCCCGCCGGACCAGGTGGGCCAGGGCCACCGAGTCCCCGCCCCCCGAGACGGCCAGGACCAAGGGGTCTTTGGGGGCGAGCCGGTCTAGACGCTCCCTGAAGGCGGGCTCTAGCTTAAAGGCCTCCACCATTCCGTAGCCCCAGGGCGGGCCCCCCACGGGGCCAGTCTACCCCTATACTGGGGGCATGCGGATCCGCTTTCGGGAAAACGGACCCTACGTGGTGGAGTTCCCCCCGGGAACCAAGGTGCGCCTTGGCGGGGAGGAAATCCCCCTGCCCAAGGGTAACCTGGCCCTTTGCCGCTGTGGCGGTTCCCATAAGAAGCCCTTTTGCGACGGCACCCACAAGACCCTGGGGTTCCAGGCCGAGGCAGGGGAAATCCAGATAGAAGTCCAGTAAAGGCAAGGCCCCGGGATTCCCGGGGCTTCCTGGTGGGCGCGAGTGGACTTGAACCACCGACCCCTACCGTGTCAAGGTAGTGCTCTGGCCACCTGAGCTACGCGCCCTTGCCTCTGGAGGCGCCGGCCGGATTCGAACCGGCGAATGGAGGTTTTGCAGACCTCTGCCTTACCCCTTGGCTACGGCGCCAAGCCGTAAGGTATGGTAACACGGTAAAGGAGCCCTGTCAAGGAAAGCCCTTTCCCAAGCGGGAAATGCTATGATGCGGGGCAATGGGCGAGGTCTTCGTGCGCCTAAGGCGGGGCCGCTGGCCCCTTTCCAAGGGGCTTTTGGTGGAGGCCCTCCTGCCTTTAGGGGTGCCCCTCGAGGCCGCCCAGGCCGTGGCCCACACCGTGGAGGAGCGCCTCAAGGAGGAAGGGCGCAAGGAGGTGGGGCCCAAGGCCCTGCGGCAGGTCTTCCTGGAGGAGGTGGCCAAGGCCCTGGGCCAGGGGGTGGCGGAAAGGCTCTCCCGGCAGACCCTCCCCTTTGAAGAGATCCTCGTCCTACGAGGAAAGCGGCAGAGGCCCTTTTCCAAAGGGCTCCTGGCCCAGAGCCTGGAGGAAGCCGGGCTTCCCCTGAAGGAGGCCCACGCCCTGGCCAAGGCGGTGGAGCGCCGACTGAGGGAAGAGGGGGTGCGCAGGATCTCCGCCCGCCGCCTGGAGCAGGTGGTGGCGGAGGAGGTGGCCCGGGCCAAGGGCAAGGGCGCGGGAAGGCGCTACCTGGAGCGCCAGGCCTTCGCCGGGGAGCTCTTCGTGGAGGAGGAGGGGGGCGAGCCCCGCATGCCCTTTTCCAAGGGCATCCTGGCCCAGTCCCTCATGGGCATCGGCCTCTCCCCGGAGCAGGCCTACCGTCTGGCCCGGGAGATGGAGGGGGCCCTGCGCCAGGAGGGCAGGCGGGTGGTGGGGCGCACGGAGCTCAGGGAACGGGTGTACCAGGCCCTCCTCAAGGAGGTGGGGGAGGAAGAGGCCCGCCGCTACCTTCTCCTGCGGAGCCTCCGGAGGAGCGCCCGGCCGGTTCACATCCTCATCGGAGGGGTCACGGGGGTGGGGAAGAGCGTCCTGGCCTCGGCCCTGGCCTACCGGCTCGGCATCACCCACATCGTGCCCTCCGACGCGGTGCGGGAGGTCTTCCGGGCGAGCCTCTCCCAGGACCTCCTCCCCACCCTCCACCTCTCCACCTTTGAGGCCTGGAAGGCCCTCACCCCAAGCCTCCTCACCCAGGAGAGCCACGAGGCCCGGGTCCTGAGGGGGTTTTTGGACCAGGTGGCCCGGGTGGCGGTGGGCCTTAGGGCGATCCAGGAGCGGAGCGCCCTGGAGGGCACCTCCATCGTCCTGGAAGGGGTCCACGTGGTGCCCCGCTACCTGGACCACCCCCACCGGGAAAGGGTCCTCACCGTGCCCATGCTGGTGGTCCTCCACGACGAGAAGCTCCATCGGGACCGCTTTCTCCTGCGGGACCGGGAGACGGCTCACGCCCGCCCCCAGGAAAAGTACCTGCGGCACTTCCCCGAGATCCGCCTCATCCAGGACCACCTCCTCCGCCTGGCCCAGGAGGAAGGGACCCCCGTCATCCCCGGGGAGGACCTAGACGAGGCGGTGGAAAAGGCCCTGGAGGTGCTGGTGGCCTACCTCGAGGCCCAAAGCCCGGGGGTGGCCCGTGCTTGAGGCCCTGGCCTTCCCCCTCCTCCTGGCCCTCGCCTTCCGGCTGGAAAAGCGCCTCCCCCTCTGGGCCCTGGGGGTGTGGCTCAACGTTCTGTGGTTCGTTTACCAAAACCAGTGGGGCTCGGGGTGGCTGGCCTATCTGCGGGGCCTGGGAGCGGGCCTATTCCTGGCGGCGGGCTACGGGAGGCCGGGCCTCGCCTGGGCCCTCACCCCCTGGGCCCTTCTCCTCTACCTGCACCTGGACCTAAGGGAGCTCGCCCTTTACCTCCCCGCCATGGGGGAAGGCCTGCTCCTGGGAGCCCTCCTTTACCTGGCGGGCTTCCGCAGGCGGTAGGCCAGGTAGGGCAGCCCCAGGCCCACGGCCCCTCCCAGCAGGGCGTGGAGGGGGTGGCCGAAGAAGGCCTGGAGGAGGAGGTAAAGGGCCAGAAGCCCGAGGAAGAGGGGCACGGGGAAGGGCCTCTCCCCGTAGGCCAGGCCCGCTCCCCCCAGGGCCAGGCCCAGGGCCAGGGCGATGCCCTCCGGGTTGGGGCGAAGCCAGAGGAAGTACACGTACCCCGCCACCCCGAGGAGGGAAAGGGCCTGGGCCAAGCGGTTGGGGTCCATCACGCCTTCACGAAGCGGGCCACCAGCAGCTGGGAGAGGACCAGGGCCACGCCCCCCCAGGCCACCTGGGGCTCCCGCCCCAAAAAGCCCATGACCGCCGAGAAGACCCCGGCCACCAGAAAAAAGGGCACGTACCTGGGGCTCACCGTGAGGCCCAGGACGAAGGCCACGAGAAACCCCGCCACCCCCGGGGGAAGGCTCGCCCCCAGGGCCAGGAAGAGGAGCATGAGGGCCACGGTGATGGCCCCGGCCAGGTAGTAGGCCCCGGGAAAAGGCTCGGGGACTTTCTTTCGGGCGCGCTCGGCCATGCCCCAAGGCTATCACAAAAGCCCGGCGGCCGCGGCCACCGCCTCGAGGCGGGCGGGCACGGGTGGGGCAAGCTCGGCCACCCTCTCGGCGGTGGCCGGGTCCTTGAGGCCATGGCCGGTGAGGGTGAGGACCACGGTGCTTTCCGGCTCAAGCCTACCCTCCCGCAGCAGCTTGAAGATCCCCGCCATGGCGGCGGCGCTGGCGGGCTCGCAGAAGATCCCTTCCTCCCGGGCCAGGTAGCGGTAGGCGAAGAGGATTTCCTCGTCCGTCACCGCCTCTATGAGCCCCCCCGACTCCTCCTTGGCCCGGATGGCCCCTTGCCAGCTGGCGGGGTTTCCGATGCGGATGGCGGTGGCGAGGGTCTCGGGGCGCTCCACCGGGCGGCCCAGGACCAAGGGGGCCGCCCCCGCCGCCTGGAAGCCGAGCATCCTGGGAAGCCTCCTGGCCTTCCCCAGGGCGCGGTATTCCTTGTAGCCCATCCAGTGGGCGGTGATGTTCCCCGCGTTCCCCACAGGAAGGGCGTGGTAGTGGGGGGCGTCGCCGAGCTCGTCCACCACCTCAAAGGCCAGGGTCTTCTGGCCCTCCAGGCGGTGGGGGTTCACGGAGTTCACCAGGGCCACGGGGAAGGCCTCCGTGAGCCTTTGGGTGAGGCGCAGGGCGTCGTCAAAGTTCCCCTCCACCTGGACGATCCTCGCCCCGTGCACCAGGCTCTGGGCCACCTTGCCCAAGGCCACGTACCCCGCGGGGAGGACCACGATGGCCAAAATCCCGGCCCTGGCGGCGTAGGCGGCGGCGCTGGCGGCGGTGTTTCCGGTGCTGGCGCAGGCGATGGCCTTCGCCCCAGCCTCCACCGCCTTGGAGACGGCGAGGGTCATGCCCCGGTCCTTGAAGCTTCCCGTGGGGTTCAGGCCCTCGTACTTGGCGTAGAGGCGGATGCCCTTCCTCCTGGCCTCCTCCGGCCCCTTCAGGGGGATGAGGGGGGTGGAGCCCTCGAGGAGGCTTACGACCGGCGTTTTCTCCGAGACCGGGAGGAGGTCCCGGTAGCGCTCTATGAGGGGAAGCCGCATGGCCCCATGCTCCGGCCTTAAGGCCTCGCCGTCAAGGGAGGAAAAGGCCCCGGGTTTCCAAGACAAAACCGGGAAGCTCGGGGTCTAAGGGCACCCGTTCCGGTCCCTGGTGGCCCTCCACCCCTCCCGGGCGGAAGACCTCCACCCGGTGAAGGTAAGGGTCCAGGAGGACCACGAGGCGCACCCCGTTCGCCAGGTACCAGGCCGCCTTCTCCCGAAGCTCCTCGAGGCCCTGGCTTCTGGAGCGCACCTCAAACACCGCGTCCGGGGCCAGGGGAGGAAACCCTTCCCGCGCTTCTTGGGAGAGGGCCTGCCACCTCTCGCCCAGGAGGAAAGCGGCGTCCGGGGCGAGGACCGAACCGTCGGGGAGTTTGAACCCCGTGGAGGCGTCAAAGACCACCCCCAGGCCCCGCGCCTCGTTCCACCGGTAAAGCTGTCCTAGGACGGCGGCGCTGATCCGCCCGCTTTCCCCGCCCGTGGGGGACACGATGAGCCTCCCGTCGGCCAAGCGCTCAAACTGCCAGCCCGGGTTTCTCTCGGAAAGGAGGCGGAGCTCCTCATCGCTCACGGGGCGCAGAAGGTCCAGAAGGGGCACGCCCTCATTCTACCCCCGGCCAGGGGCTTCCTTCTTCCAAGGGGGGCCTCGGCCGGGGCGCGGGCAGGTGCCCCGGGGCCCCGGAGAGGAAGCGGAGGAGGTCGGCGAAAAGCCCGCTGGCCGTGGCCCCGCCCCCCGCCCCTGGCCCCGTGACGAAGGCCTCCCCCAAGGGCCGCGTCCTGACCCAGAGGGCGTTTCCCCGGGCCCCTGCCAAGGGGTGGTCCTGGGGAAGGCGCCTTGGGGCCACCACCGCCCGCCACCTCCCCCCTTCTCCGAAGAGGCTCGCCACGAGGCGCACCCTTTCCCCCCGGGCCTCGGCCTCCCGCAGGGCCTCTGGGGTGAGGCGGGCGATGCCCTGGGCCTCCACCCCGGCGAAGGGGAAGCCGGGGTCCACCAGGAGCCGGGCGAGGAGGGTGAGCTTGTGGGCGGCGTCTATCCCCTCCACGTCCAGGGTGGGGTCGGCCTCGGCGTAGCCCAGGCGCTGGGCCTCAAGAAGGGCCTCGGCGTAGGTCCGGCCCCGCTCCATCTCCTGGAGGATGTAGAGGGTGGTGCCGTTCAGGATGCCGTGGAGCTCCAAGGGCTCGCTCCCCCTCAAGGTTTCCAGGAAGGAGAGGGCGGGGGTGCCCGCCATGACGCTCGCCTCGTGGTAGATGAGCCCCTCCTCGGCGAAGGAGCGGAGGCGGTCCCAGGCCTCGGCGAGGAGGGCCTTGTTGGCGGTGATGAGGGGGATGCCGGCCTCGAGGGCGGGAAGGACGAGCCTAAGGGGCGCCTCCACCCCCCCCATGGCCTCCACCACCACATCGGCCTCCAGGAGGTCAAAGGGCTCGGCGCGAAGGAGCTCCTGGGGGATGGCCCTGGGCTTCTTCGGGTCCCGCACCAAGACGCCGAGGAACCGGGGGGTTACCCCGAAGGCGGAAAGCTCCTCCCCTCTCTCCAGAACAAGGCTATAGAAGGCACTCCCCACGGTGCCGCCCCCCAAGAGGGCGATCTTTAAGGCCTCCATGGGGGGATTATACCCCTTGCGCTTTGTTAGCTAAGCTCGCTAAGCTAAGTCCGTGAAGGCCTTCACCGTGCACCAGGCCAAGACCCACCTCTCCGGCCTCCTGAAGGCCGTGGAAGAGGGGGAGGAAGTGGTGATCCTGAGGGGCAAAACCCCCGTGGCCAGGCTCGTCCCCTACCGCAAGGGGAAGCGCCCCCTGGGGTTTGTCCCGGGGAGGCTTCCCGAGAGCTTCTTTGAACCGCTTCCCGAGGAGGAGCTCGCCCTGTGGGAAGGCGCTACCTCCTAGACACCCACGTCCTCGTCTGGGCCCTCACGGAACCCGGGCGGCTGAGCCCTAGGGTCCGGTCGCTTCTGGAGGACCCCGACACCCCCCTCCTCGTCTCCTCGGCCAGCGCCTGGGAGATGGCCACCAAGCACCGCCTAGGCAAGCTTTCCGGCGCCGAGGCGGTCTTGGAGGGTCTGGAAGGCCACCTCTCCCGCCTGGGGGCCGAGGAGCTTCCCATAAGGCTTGCCCACGCCCTCCTGGCGGGAAGGCTTCCCGGGGAGCGCCAGGACCTTTTTGACCGCATCCTGGCCGCCCAGAGCCTGGTGGAAGGCCTCGTCCTCCTCACCACCGACCGCGCCTTCCACGCCTTCGGCGTGGAGACCCTGTGGTGAAGGACCTCCTGGAGGAACGGGCGCGGGAGCTCGGCCTCCTCTTCGCCTGGGCCCCCCTGGACCTGCCCCAAAAGGCCGAGGCCCGCCACCGGGCGTGGCTAGAGGCGGGCCGCCACGGGGGGATGGCCTACCTGGAGTCCCCAGAGCGCTTCCAACCGAGAAAGCGCTTCCCCTGGGCGAGGAGTGCCCTCCTCCTCTTCGCCCCTTACGCCTACCCCGACCCCGGCGTCCCCGGGGGGGGCCTGCGGGTGGGCCGGGTGGCCCGCTACGCCTGGACCCGGGACTACCACCTGGTCCTGGGGGAGGCGCTGAAGGCCCTGGAGGAGACGGCGCGGGGCCTGGGCCTCGAGGCCAAGGGCTACGTGGACCACGGGCCCCTTCCCGAAAGGACCCTCGCCGCCCTCTCCGGGTCGGGCTGGATCGGAAAAAGCGGCTACTTCCTCTCCCAGGCCTTCGGGGTCCACGCCTTTATCGGCGTCCTCCTCACCCCCCTGGAGGTGGAGGCCGCCCCCCTCCACCCTAGCCGCTGCGGCCGCTGTGTGCGCTGCCTTTCCGCCTGCCCCACGGAAGCCCTCCTCGGGGACGGCACCCTGGACGCCCGCACCTGCGTGAGCTACCTCACCATTGAGCACAAGGGGCCCATCCCCCCGGGGCTTTGGAAGGGGGTGGGGGAGTGGCTTTTCGGCTGCGACCTCTGCGGGGAGGCCTGCCCCTGGGAGCGGTTCGGCAAGGTCTGGAAGGCCTTAAGGCCCGAGCCCGAGCTCGCCCACCCGGACCTTCTGGACTTCTTCCACTTCTCGGGGCGGGCCTTCGGGAGGAAGTACGCGGGCACCGCCTTCCTCCGGGCGGGAAGGGCCCGCATGGCCCGGAACGCCCTCGTCGTCCTCTTCAACCTGGGCCTGGGGGAGGCCCTCTTCCTGGAGGCGACAAGGGACCCCAGCCCCCTGGTGCGGCGCACCGCCCTAATGGGCCTCCAGTCCATGGGGAAACCCCTGGACCCCTTCCTGAAGGACCCCGACCCCCAGGTCCGGAGGGAAGCCCTACTCCTTTTGGAAGCGCCCGAAGCGGTACACCTGCTCCAGGACGGGAGGGAGGCCCCAGGCCCTGAGGTCAAAGAGGAGGGGACCTAGGTCGTAGGGCACCTTGAGGAAGCGGGCCTCGAGGGTTTCCGTGTCCAGCACCATGACGTCCGCCCCGTGCTCCCCGGCGAGGCTTAGGCCCACGCTCCCCGGGTCCGCCACCATCCCCCTCCCCACCCGCCGGGCCAGGGGCAGGTGCCGCCCCCCGAGGAGGAGGACCTCCGCCCCGTAGCGCTCCAAGAGGGTCAGGAACTCCCTGGCCTCCCCCAGAAGGTCCACCTGGGCCTCGGGGTTTCCCGGCTTTCCGTGGAAGGCCACCAGGCGCCTCCCCCCATAGGCCCTGCGGTGGGAGAGCCTGAGGCTGCGCAGGTAGGCGAGCTCTTTCTCCCCAAGCTGGCTTCGGGTCCACTCCAGGGTGGCCCTACCCACCCCCTCGGGCAGGGGCCCGGGGAAGGGGTAGGCCACCCTTAGGTCCCAGGCCCCGGCGATGGCAGGAAGCCCTTCCTCCCAGATCCGGTGGATCACCTGCCTAGGGTGGGGCCCGTAGCCCACCAGGTCCCCGAGGACCAGGATCTCGTCCACCCCTTCGGCCCGTAGGGCCTCCAGGGCGGCCTCGAGGGCGGGCAGGTTGGCGTGGATGTCCGAGAGAACCCCGAGGCGCATGGGTCCATTCTCCCACCTCCGACGCCGAAACCCGGTGAAAAGCGACCGGGGAAACCTTATGGTGGAGGGGTGTGGGCCTTCCTCCTGGGCCTCCTCCTCGCCCTCACCCTACCCCCCTTCCCCCTGGGCTTCCTCGCCCCCTTCGTCCTCGCCTTCCTCCTCAAAGGGGGCTTCCGGGAAGGGTTCTTTGCGGGCCTCGGGTTTTGGGGGCTTCACCTGGTCTGGCTCCCGCAGAGCTTCGCCCAGAACTTCGGGCCCTGGGGGGCGGTGCCCTTTCTGCCCCTCGTCCTCGTCAAGGCCCTCTCCTTCGGCCTCCTCTTCGCCCTCACCCCCAATGCCCCCATGCGCATTGGGGGGTGGGTCCTCCTGGAGTGGCTCACGGAGCAAGGGGAGCTCGCCTTCCCCTGGGGGTTTCTGGGCTATGCCCTGGTGGAGGCCCCGGGCCGCATCCTCGCCGCCTGGGGCGGGGTCTACCTCCTCTCCCTCCTCGTCCTCTTCGTGTCCTGGGGCCTATGGGCGAGGCGGCCTTGGGTCCTCCTCCCCTGGGCCCTCCTCTGGCTCCTTCCCCTCCCCGAGGCCAGGCCCGAGGGAAAGGCCCTCTTGGTCCAGGGGAACATCAACCCCTTAAGGAAGTTCCAGGGGGAGCTGGACGAAAGGGTCTACCTGAGGCTCACGGAGGCCGGCCTAAAGGCCCACCCCGAGGCGGACCTCGTGGTCTGGCCCGAGACCGCGGTGTGGCGGATCCCCCAAGAGGCGGAGGCCCTCCTCCAGGGCCGCCCCCTCCTCACCGGCCTCAACCTCTTCGGCCCCAACCGGGCGGTGCTCTACCGGGAGGGCGGGGTCCTTGGCCACTACGACAAGACCCGCCTCGTCCCCTTCGGGGAGCGCTTTCCCTTCCGGGTGGCTCTGGGCGGGGTCTACGCCTTCTTCTTCCGGGCCATGGGGCTTGGGGACCTCGCCGACCGCACCCCCGGGGAGAAGGTGGCCCCCATTGGGCCCTACGGCGTCCTCATCTGCTACGAGTCCGTCTTTCCCTCCGTGGCCCGAGGCCTGGCGCGGGAAGGGGCCAGGGTCCTCGTCCTCCTCACCAACGACGCCTGGTTCGGCCCCTCCTTCGGGGGCAGGCAGCACTTCGCCCTGGGACGCTTAAGGGCGGTGGAAACGGGGCGCTGGCTCCTTAGGGCGGGAAACGACGGGATCACCGCAAGCATTGACCCCTTCGGCCGGGTGGTGGCGGAAATCCCGGCCCACCAAGAGGGCTTCCTCCTCGCCCCTTACGCCTTAAGGACGGGCCTCACCCCCTACGCGCGCCTGGGAGACTGGGCGGTGGGCCTGGCGTTGACCATCTTCCTCCTTGGCCTTATCCTTAGGGTGCGTCCGCCGGGGTGGCGGAATCGGTAGACGCGGCAGACTCAAAATCTGCTGTCCGCAAGGACGTGTGGGTTCGAGTCCCGCCCCCGGCACCAAGGGGCCCCGAAAGGGGCCTTATTCCTTGTCCCAAAGGGCGAGGACGTAGCCTTCCGCCACCAAGAAGCGGGGCGGGCTTCCCAAAGCCTCCCGGAAGAGGCCCTCCAGGGCTTCCAAGGAGAGCCTCCGCCCAAGGGGCGGGCCCACCTCCTCCTCCCGGTAAGGCCACTCCAAGACGGCCACCCTCCTCGCCACCCGGGAGGCCTCCCGGAGGGCGGGAACGGGGTCCAGGTGGTGGAGGGCGAGGCCAAAAAAGGCGAGGTCAAAGCTCCCCCCAGGGAAGGGCAGGGCCTCGGCCCGCCCCTCCACGAACCTGGCCTCCTTCACCTTGGCCCGGGCCGCCTCCAGGCGGTCCGCCCTGGGGTCCAGCCCCACGGCGAAGAGGCCCAAGGCGGCGAAGGCCTCGGCGAAGACCCCGGTGCCGGTGCCGATGTCCAAAACGCTTTTCGCCTCGAGGCCCTCCAAGGCCTTGCGGGCGATCTCCAGGGGAGGAAAGCGCCTAAGCCTTTCCTCCTTGCGGAAGGGGTCCTGGGCCTCGCAGGCGTTGGTGAAGAGGGCCCACATCACCAAAGGCCCCTCCTCCGCCGCCTTCTCAAAGGCCCTTTGCAGGGTGAGGAAGACCTCCTCCTCCCTTCCGGAAACCTCCGAGTGGGTGGGGAAGACGCGGTAGCTGGCCCCGCTTTCCTCCAGGGCCAGGAGGGCTTTCTCCACCGCCCTGTAGTCCCCCTGCAGGAGGGGGTAAAGGGCGAAGAGGGCCTTCACCGCCATCTTCCCAAGTATAGGGCGGGGCGGTTGCCGGCGCGCCTTCCCGCCCGGTCGGCCTCCTTGTAAGGAGGCTTAGCCTCGGGGGCGAGAAACACCGCTTCCCCCTCCGCTTCCGGGGGTCCCAGGAGGGCCTTCAGGTCCTCCCGGGCGAGGAAGCGGGCCCGGGCCCAGGGGAGGACGCCCCTCTCCCCGAGCCTCCGGTAGAGGGCGGCCCAGGGGGAGAGGGCCTCCAGAATCCCCACCAAAAGGGCCCCGCCCGGGCGGAGGACGCGCCGGGCCTCCAGGAGGACCCGCTCCACGTCCTCCACGAACTCCAGGGCGGTGAAGAGGAGGACCACGTCAAAGCTCTCCCCGGGAAAGGGGAGGGCCTCGCCTCGAGCCCGCACCCAGGTGGCCTCGGGCGCCCGCCTCCTGCCCACGGCGAGCATAGCCTCGGAGGGCTCCACCCCCACCTTCTTCGGGTAGGGAAGCCGCCTAAGCCAGTAGCCTGTTCCCGCCTCCACCTCCAGGAGGCTTCTCCCCTCGGGAAGAAGCCCCCTTAGGGCCCGCTCCTCCTCGGCGATGACGAAAGCCCCCAAGGGGGTCTCGTACCAAGACTCGTAAGCCTCGGCCAGGGAAGCGAAGGGGTCCACGCCCCTAGTCTAGCCGCACCGCCACGCCCTCCTCGGGCCGCAAAAGAAGCCTCTCCCCCACCCTCTCCTCCCGGTCCAGGTGGGTGGAAAGGGCTACCCTCCCCCCGCGCGGCAGTTCCAGGGACCTCTCCTTCTCCGTGAGGTTCAGGGCCAAAAGCCACCCCTCCCCCCGGAGGTAGGCGTAGACCCCCTCCCCCGCCCGGTAGGTGCGGTAGGCCCCGTAGAGAAGGTCGGGGTCCTTCCTCAAGGCGATGAGGCGACGCACCAGGTGGAGCATGGAGCGGGGGTCTTGCTCCTGGGCGGCCACGTTCCGCGTCCGGTAGTCGGGGTTCAGGGGAAGCCAGGGCTCCACCGTGGAAAACCCCCCGTAAGGGGAGGCGTCCCAGGGCATGGGCGTCCGCTCGGGGTCCCGGCCCAGGGTGTGGTAGGCGGTGGGCTCCCGGTCCCTCTGCCTCAGGGCCGCGGGGTCCTGCACCTTCTCCGGGGGGATGAGGCCGTTGGGCAGGGCGAGCTCGTCCCCATAGTACCAGGTGGGGGTGCCCCTCAGGGTAAAGAGGAGCATGGCCGCAACCCGGGCCCCCCTCTCCCCCAGGCGGGAGGCGAGGCGGGGCTGGTCGTGGTTGCCGAGGACCCAGTTGGGCCAGTCCCAGCGGGTGAGGAGGCTCTCGTAGGTCTCCACGATCCGGGCCAGGTTCTCGGGCCGCCAGTCGGAAAGCCCCTCGGTGACGAGGCTGAAGTTGAAGGGCAGGTGGCACCCAGCGGCGTAGTAGCGCACCAGGCGGGGCAAGGGCAGGTAGATCTCCCCCACCATCACCCGCTCCCTCCCGGACTCGGAGAACTCGTCCAGGACCTGGCGCATCTCCCGCACGTAGGCGTAGGTCTCGGGCTGGTCCTCGGTGAAGACGTGGAGGTGGCGGCCCCGGTCCCACATCCCCGGGCGCCATTCGGGGTTGCCGGGCTCGTCCCGCAAGAGCAGGTCCTCCGCCAAAAGCCAGAGCACGTCCACCCGGAAGCCGTCCACCCCCCGCCTAAGCCAGAAGCGCATGACCTCCTTGATGGCCTCCCGCACCTCGGGGTTGCGCCAGTTGAGGTCGGGCTGCTCGGGGAGGAACTGGTGCAGGTAGTACTGGCCCGTCCTTTCGTCCAGGGTCCAGGCGGGGCCGCCAAAGAAGCTCTGCCAGTTGTTGGGAGGGCCGCCGTCCGGAGCGGGGTCTTTCCAGACGTACCAGTCCCGCTTGGGGCTATTGCGGGAGGCGCGGGACTCCAAAAACCAGGGGTGCTGGTCCGAGGTGTGGTTCGGCACCAGGTCCACGAGGACCCTAAGCCCCAGGGCGTGGGCCTCCCCTAGGAGGCGGTCAAAGTCCTCCAGGGTCCCGAAGACGGGGTCCACGTCGCAGTAGTCGGCCACGTCGTAGCCGAAGTCCTTCATGGGGCTCTTGTAGAAGGGGGAAAGCCAAAGGGCGTCCACCCCCAAGGACTTGAGGTAGGGAAGCCGCCTGCGCACCCCCTCCAGGTCCCCCACCCCGTCCCCGTTGGTGTCCTGGAAGCTCCGGGGGTAGACCTGGTAGATGACCGCCCTTTGCCACCAGCTCATGGCCCAGAGTCTACACCGCTTTGGGGCACCTCCGGCGTGTAGCGGCCCGCCAGGGCGGCGAGCAGCCTCCCCCGGGTCACGATGCCGAGGAGCCTCCCCTCCCCGTCCACCACGGGGAGGGGCAAGGGAGTCTCGCTGAAGAAGGGCAGGGCCTCCTCCAGGGTCTGGTCCGGCCGGAGGGTGGGCAGGGGCTCGAGGTAGGGGGTGAGGTCCTGGCCGTCCCCCTTCTTCAGGGCCTCGGCCAGGACCTCGGCGCGTACGACCCCGAGGAAGCGCCGGTTCCGGTCCACCACGTAGGCGGAGGAAACCCCCGCCTGCCCCATCTTGCGCAAGGCGGCCCGCAGGCCCTCCCGGCCCAGGGTGACCGTGACCGCCTCCCGCATGAGCCCCTCCACCCGGTAGACCATGGCCGGGTTCACCCCCTCCACGAAGGCGGCCACGTACTCGTTGGCCGGGCGGGCGAGGATCTCCTCCGGGGCCCCCACCTGGACCACCTCGCCGTCCTTCATGATGGCGATGCGGTCGCCGATGCGGAGGGCCTCGTCCAGGTCGTGGGTGACGAAGAGGATGGTCTTCTTCAGCTCCCCCTGGAGGCGGAGGAGCTCGTCCTGCATCTCCCGGCGGATCAAGGGGTCCAAAGCGCTAAAGGCCTCGTCCATGAGAAGGACGGGCGGGTCGGCGCAAAGGGCCCGGGCGAGGCCCACCCGCTGCTTCTGCCCGCCGGAAAGCTGCACCGGGTAGTTCTGCTCGTAACCCGCCAGCCCCACCCGCTCCAGCCACACCCGGGCCCGCTCCTCCCGCTCCTTCCTCGGGACCCCCTTGAGCTCCAGGGGAAAGGCCACGTTCTGCAGCACGGTGCGGTGGGGCAGCAGGGCGAAGTGCTGGAAGACCATGCCGAAGGTCTCCTGGCGGAAGCGAAGGAGGTCCCGGCGCTTCAAGGCCGTGACCTCGGTTTCCCCCACGTAGACCCGGCCCGCCGTGGGCTCAATGAGGCGGTTCACCACGCGCAAAAGCGTGGACTTCCCGGAGCCGGAAAGCCCCATGATGACGAAAAGCTCCCCCTGATGGATCTCCAGGTTGACGTTCTTCAGGCCCACCACGTGCCGGGTCTTCTGAAAGATCTCGTCCTTCCTGCCCCCCCGGCGGACCTCCTCGAGGACCTCCTTCGCCCGGGGCCCGAAGATCTTGTAAACGCCCTCTATGCGGATGTAGCTCATGCCTCCTCCCGGTAGCGGCGCATCACCCGTTGGCCCGCCGCCTGGGTCAGGCGGTCCATGACGATGGCCAGGGCCACGATGGCCACGCCGGCCTCCGCGCCCCTACCCACGTCCAGCCGCTGGATGCCGAGGAGCACCTCCTCCCCCAGGCCCCGGGCCCCGATCATGGAGGCGATGACGACCATGGCCAGGGCCATCATGGTCGTCTGGTTCACCCCCGCCATGAGGTTGGGGAGAGCCAGGGGAAGCTCCACCTTAAAGAGCCGCTGCCACGAGGTGGCCCCGAAGGCCTCCGCCGCCTCCACCACCTCCCGGCTCACGAGCCTCAGGCCCAGGTCCGTGAGGCGGATCATGGGCGGCACGGCGTAGATCACGGTGGCGATGAGGGCGGGCACCTTCCCAAGCCCGAAGAGGAGGAGGGCCGGGATCAGGTAGACGAAGCTGGGCATGGTCTGCATGGCGTCCAGGATGGGAAGCATGACGCCGCGGAAGCGGTCGCTCCGCCCCATGAGGATCCCCAAGGGGAGCCCCAGGGCCACGGAGATGACCACGGAGGCCAGGACCAAGGCCAGGGTCTGCATCCCCTTGTCCCAAAGGCCCAGGCCCTCTATCAGCCACACGGCGAAGCCCATCCCCAGGGCGAAGAACGCCCTCCGGGTGAAAAGCCACCCGAGAAGCGCGGCCACCCCCGCCACCCAAGGCCAGGAGAGGCTCCGAAAGAAGCCCTCAAAGGCCAGGATGAACTGGAGGAGGGCGTTGGAGAGGCTCTCAAAGAAGTCCCCGTAGTTCCGGACCAGCCAGGTGATGAAGACGTTGATCCATTCGCCAAGCGGTATTTCCATAAGCCTTACTCCTCTCTAAAGGACCAGATTAACGCTCTCCGCAGGGAAAGGGCAGGGCCCCAAGGGCCCCGCCCCTAACCCAGGCCCCCGCCTAGAGGGCCTTCTTCACCCGCTCCGCCACCTCGGCGGGCACCCACTTCGTCCAGACGTCCTGGTAGTGGCGCAGGAAGTAGCGGGCGGTCTCCTCCTCGCTCGCCCGGTTGTCCTGCATGTAGGCGAGGAGCTTGCTGGTGAGCTCGTTGGAGGTGCGGTACTGCTTCAGGAACTCCACCACGGAGGGCGCCTCCTTGATGAGGCGGGTGTTCACCGCGATGTAGACGGTCTCCAAGGGGTAGGCGCAGGCGCGGGTGGGGTTCTCCTGCTCAATGAGCGCGTTCCACACCTCGGGGTCGTAGGGCGGCTCCTCCAGCATGGTGAGGTCGTACTTGCCCAAAACCCAGGTGGGTCCCCAGTAGTAGAAGAGGATAGGCCGGCCCCGCTCGTAGGCGGAGGCGATGGCCGCCACCAGGGCGTCCGAGGTGCCGGGGCGGAAGTTGGTGTAATACTGATCCAGGCCGTAAGCCTTGAGCTTCTTGGTGTTCACCTTCTCGGCGAACCAGCCCAGCACCCCGTTGTAGAACCGGCCCTTGCTGGGCTCCTCGGGGTCGCGGAAAAGGTCCTTGTACTTGGGCAGGTCAAAGACCGACTTGAGGTCGGGGGCCATGGGCTTGATGCCCCGCTTCTCGTCCCCCTTGATGACGTAGGTGGGCACGAACCAGCCCTGAACGGCGTCGGGGAAGTTGACGCCGATGCGCTGGATCTTGCCCTCGCTTTCCAGCTGGTCAACGACGTCGCGGCTCAGGTTGTACCAGATCTCCATGGAGACGTCAATGTCCCCGCGACCCAGGCCCGTGATGAGGGGGATGGACGTGCCCGGAAGGGCGTCGGTCTTGCACCCGTAGCCCTTCTCCAGGATGAACTGGGCGATGCGGTTGTGGACCCGGGCGCTCTCCCAGTCGTAGTCGGCGAAGACGATGGTCCGGTTGGTCTCGCACTTCTGGGCCAGGCCCAGGCCCGCCAAGGCCAGAAGCGCCAAGGTCACGAAAGCTTTGTGCACGCTATCACCTCCGTACCCCACTTTATGAAGGTCTTTAAAGCGAGGGTGAGGATCGGCGCGGGCGAGGCTCATCCCTACGGGCCTCTGGCGGGGTATCCAGGGCGCACCCTATGGCCTCGTCATAGGGATTAAGGCTTTTGTTAGAAACGAGTAAATCTACTTTATTTTGTTCTCATCAAAACCCTTCCCCCCGACCAAAGCCTATGCTGGAGACAACATGGGGCTCATCATCGTGGCCAACCGGGCGCCCTTCCGCCTGACCCCCGAGGGGCTCGTCCCCGCGGTGGGCGGACTCGCCACCGCCCTGCTTCCGGTCCTGGAAAGGCGCAAGGGGGTGTGGGTGGCGGCCGGGGAATGGCGGGAGAAGGGCCAAGCCGCCACCCCCCGGGAAAGCCACGTCCGCCTGGAGCAGGTCTTCTTGCCGGAGAAGGAGTGGCAGGGCTACTACGGTGGGTTCTCCAACCGGGTGCTCTGGCCCCTCTGCCACTATTTTCTGGAACGAGTTGAGCTTAGGCGAGACTTCTACCAGGACTACCAGCGGGCCAACCGCCGCTTCGCCGAGCGGGTGGCCGAGGTCTTCCGCGAGGGGGACACGGTCTTCGTCCAGGACTACCACCTGCTCCTCCTTCCCCGCCTCCTCCGGGAGAGGATCCCGGCGAAGATCGGGTTCTTTTTCCACATCCCTTGGCCCTCCAGCGGGGTCTTCCGCATTCTGCCCTGGGGCAGGGCCTTGGTGGAGGGGGTTCTGGGGGCCGACCTCATCGGCTTCCACACCCCGGAGTACGTGGAGAACTTTCTGAGGACCGCCGCCCACTACGGCTACCGGGTGGAGGAAAACCGGGTGCGGGTGGGGGAAAGGTGGGTGCGGGTGGAGGCCCACCCCCTGGGGATAGACACGGGGCGTTTCGGGGAGCTCGCCCAGGACCCCCACATCGGCCTCCACGCCCGGGCCCTCAAGCGGCTCGCGGGGGCGGAGCGGCTCATCCTCGGGGTGGACCGGCTGGACTACACCAAGGGGATCCTGGAAAGGCTCCTCGCCTACGAACGCCTCCTCCAGTCTTACCCCCAGTGGCGGGGCCGGGTGGCCTTCTTCCAGATCGCCACCCCTAGCCGCACCGGCGTCCACGCCTACCGGGAGCTCAAGCGCCGGGTGGACGAGGTGGTGGGGCGGATCATGGGGAGCTTCCTCAGGGAGGACTGGGTGCCCCTCCGCTACTTCTACCAGACCTACACCCAACAGGAGCTCGCCGCCTTTTACCGGGCGGCGGACGTGGCCCTCATCACCCCCTTGAGGGACGGAATGAACCTGGTGGCCATGGAGTACGCCTACACCACGGAGGACGGGGTCCTGGTCCTCTCCAACCTGGCGGGGGCGGCGGAGTACCTGAAGGAGGCCCTTTTGGTCAACCCCTACGACCTGGACGGGATGGCCCAGGCCTTAGACCGGGCCTTACGCATGCCCGGGGGGGAGCGGCGGGAACGGCTTGCCGCCTTGAAGGCCCGCATTGAGGCCTTGGACGTGCAGGGCTGGGCGGAGCGCTTCCTCGCCTCCTTGGAGGAGGGATGAGGGCGGAAAACCCCCTCTTCTTCCTGGACTACGACGGCACCCTGGCCCCCATCGCCCAAAGGCCCGAGGAGGCCTTCCCCCACCCCGAGGCCCCCCGGGTCCTCCGGGCCCTCATGGAGCGCCACCCCGTCTACGTGGTCACGGGAAGAAGGGTGAGGGACCTCGAGCCCCTCCTCCCCCTCCCGGGCCTTCCCGTGGTGGGGGGGCACGGCCTGGAGGAAGGGGTGCTCTTCGGGGAGGTGCGGCCCCTCTTCCCCGTGGACCTTGGCCCCTTGCGGGAAAGGCTTCCCTCCTGCCCTGGGGTACGGGTGGAGGACAAGGGCTTCGCCCTGGCCCTGCACTACCGGGGGGCGGAGGACGAGGAGAAGGCCCGGGCCTGCCTCGAGGCCTGGCTTAAGGCGGTGGAGAGGCTCCTTGAGGCCCAGGGCCTCGAGGCCCTCCCCGGCAAGAAGGTCCTGGAGCTCAAGCCCAAGGGGGTGGACAAGGGCCAAGCGGTCCTCAGGCTTCTCGGGCGCCACCCGGGCCACACCCCCATTTACATTGGGGACGACACCACCGACGAGGCCGCCTTTCTCGCCTTAAGGGGCCGGGGCCTCACCTTCAAGGTGGGGGAAGGCCCCACGGCGGCCCAAGGCCGGTTCAAGGACGTGGAGGAAGTCCTGGTCTACTTGCAAACCTACCTCCAACCCACTAGCCTTTAGGCCGTGGACCCCCTCTGGTACAAGGACGCGGTGATCTACCAGCTCCACGTCCGCTCCTTCTTTGACGCCAACAACGACGGCTACGGGGACTTTGAGGGCCTGAGGCGGAAGCTTCCCTACCTGGAGGAACTCGGGGTCAACACCCTCTGGCTCATGCCCTTCTTCCAGTCCCCCCTGAGGGACGACGGGTACGACATCTCCGACTACTACCAGATCCTCCCCGTCCACGGGACCCTGGAGGACTTCAAGCGCTTCCTGGACGAGGCCCACGGCCGGGGGATGAAGGTGATCATTGAGCTCGTCCTGAACCACACCTCCATTGACCACCCCTGGTTCCAGGAGGCGAGGAAGCCGGGAAGCCCCATGCGGGACTGGTACGTGTGGAGCGACACCCCGGAGAAGTACAAGGGGGTCCGGGTCATCTTCAAGGACTTTGAAACCTCCAACTGGACCTTTGACCCCGTGGCCAAGGCCTACTACTGGCACCGCTTCTACTGGCACCAGCCCGACCTCAACTGGGACAACCCCGAGGTGGAGAAGGCCATCCACCAGGTCATGTTCTTCTGGGCCGACCTGGGGGTGGACGGCTTCCGCCTGGACGCCATCCCCTACCTCTACGAGCGGGAAGGGACCTCCTGCGAGAACCTCCCCGAGACCATAGAGGCGGTGAAGCGCCTGAGGAAGGCCCTGGAGGAGCGCTACGGCCCCGGGAAGATCCTCCTCGCCGAGGCCAACATGTGGCCGGAGGAGACCCTCCCCTACTTCGGGGACGGGGACGGGGTCCACATGGCCTACAACTTTCCCCTGATGCCCCGGATCTTTATGGCCCTAAGGCGGGAGGACCGGGGGCCCATTGAAACCATGCTCAAGGAGACGGAGGGGATCCCCGAGACCGCCCAGTGGGCCCTCTTCCTCCGCAACCACGACGAGCTCACCCTGGAGAAGGTCACGGAGGAGGAGCGGGAGTTCATGTACGAGGCCTACGCCCCCGACCCCAAGTTCCGCATCAACCTGGGGATCCGCCGCCGCCTCATGCCCCTCCTTGGGGGCGACCGCAGGCGGTACGAGCTCCTCACCGCCCTCCTCCTCACCCTGAAGGGCACCCCCATCGTCTACTACGGGGACGAGATCGGCATGGGGGACAACCCCTTCCTCGGGGACCGGAACGGGGTCAGGACCCCCATGCAGTGGTCCCAAGACCGCAACGCCGGCTTCTCCCGCGCCCCCTACCACGCCCTCTTCCTCCCCCCCGTGAGCGAGGGGCCCTACAGCTACCACTTCGTCAACGTGGAAGCCCAGCGGGAAAACCCCCACTCCCTCCTGAGCTTCAACCGCCGCCTTCTCGCCCTGAGGAACCAGCACGCCAAGATCTTCGGCCGGGGGAGCCTCACCCTTCTTCCCGTGGAGAACCGGCGCGTCCTCGCCTACCTGAGGGAGCACGAAGGGGAGCGGATCCTGGTGGTGGCCAACCTCTCCCGCTACACCCAGGCCTTTGACCTCCCCTTGGAGGCCTACCAGAGCCTCGTCCCCGTGGAGCTCTTCTCGCAACACCCCTTCCCCCCGGTGGAGGGGCGCTACCGCCTGACCCTGGGCCCCCATGGCTTCGCCCTCTTCGCCCTGAAGCCCGTGGAGGCGGTGCTCCACCTCCCCTCCCCCGACTGGGCCGAGGAGCCCGCCCCCGAGGAGGCCGAGCTGCCCCGGGTCCACATGCCCGGGGGGCCGGAGGTCCTCCTGGTGGACACCTTGGTCCACGAGAAGGGGCGGGAGGAGCTCTTAAAGGCCCTCGCCCAGGCCCTGAAGGAAAAGAGCTGGCTCGCCCTCAAGCCGCAAAAAGTGGCCCTCCTGGACGCCCTCCGCTTCCAGAAGGACCCGCCCCTTTACCTCGCCCTGCTCCAGCTGGAAAACCACAGGACCCTCCAGGTCTTCCTCCCCCTCCTCTGGTCCCCCATAAGGCGGGACGGCCCCGGCCTCTTCGCCCGCACCCACGGCCAGCCCGGCTACTTCTACGAGCTCTCCCTGGACCCGGGCTTCTACCACCTCCTCCTCGCCCGCCTTAAGGAGGGGTTTGAGGGGCGGAGCCTCCGGGCCTATTACCGCGGCCGCCACCCGGGTCCCGTGCCCGAGGCCGTGGACCTCCTCCGGCCAGGCCTCGCGGCAGGGGAGGGGGTCTGGGTCCAGCTCGGCCTCGTCCAGGACGGCGGCCTGGACCGCACGGAGCGGGTCCTCTCCCGCCTGGACCTCCCCTGGGTCCTCCGGCCCGAAGGGGGCCTCTTCTGGGAGCGGGGCGCCTCCAGAAGGGCCCTCGCCCTCACGGGAAGCCTCCGCCCGGGCCGCCCCCAGGACCTCTTCGCCGCCCTGGAGGTCCGGCTCCTGGAAAGCCTTCCCCGCCTTCGGGGGCACGCCCCCGGGACCCCAGGCCTCCTTCCCGGGACCCTGCACGAGACCGAGGCCCTGGTCCGCCTCCTCGGGGTGCGCCTCGCCCTCCTCCACCGGGCCCTTGGGGAGGTGGAGGGGGAGGAGGGGGGCCACCCCCTCCTAGGCCGCGGCCTCGGGGCCTTCCTGGAGCTGGAGGGGGAGGTGTACCTCGTGGCCCTGGGAGCGGAGAAGCGGGGCAAGGTGGAAGAGGACCTGGCCCGCCTAGCCTACGACGTGGAGCGAGCCGTGCACCTCGCCCTCGAGGCCCTGGAGGCGGAGCTTTGGGCCTTCGCCGAAGAGGTGGCCGACTACCTCCACGCCGCCTTCCTCCAGGCCTACCGCTCCGCCCTCCCTGAAGAGGCCCTGGAGGAGGCGGGCTGGACGCGGCACATGGCCGAGGTAGCGGTGGAGCACCTCCACCGGGAGGAGAGGCCCGCCCGCAAGCGCATCCACGAGCGCTGGCAGGCCAAGGCCGGGAAAGCCTAGGCGCCCGGTAGCCCTTTTGCGGCCTTCAGCCCCGGGCCACGGGGGTCTTGGGGTGGAAGGCGGCTTCCTCGGAGAGGAGGCGGCGCTTCTTGGCCCGGCGGTAGACGGCGTCCCACATGCGGCAGAAGGCGCACACCGCCCCCGTGGTGGGGTAGCCGCACCGCTCGCACTCCCTCAGGGCCACCTCCTCGCCCATGTCCAGGCGGGGCCGGATCTTCTCCAGGAAGCCCTCGAGGAAGCGGAGCTTGGCCCCGGGCATGGACCGCTCCACCAGGTTCAGGGCCTCCTTGTAGAGGAGGCTTTTCGCCCCCTTGGCGTTCGGACACTCCTCGTGGAGGTAGCGGATCCCCCTAAGGAGGGTGTAGGAGAGGACCTCCCTCTCGCTAAAGCGGTAGAAGGGCTTGACCCGGGCGGCGAGGCCGGGCTTTTCCGGGAGGACGGGCCCCTGGCGGGAAAGGGTCTCCTCCTGGGGGTTCAGGAGGTTCCCGAAGAGGACGGCGGCCTCGTCGTCCAGGTTGTGCCCCGTGGCCACCACGCGGAAGCCCTCCTCCACCGCCACCTGGTTGAGGATGTAGCGCTTGGAGAGGCCGCAGGCGGAGCAGGCCACCCGCCCGGAAAGCCGGGAAAGCTCCGGGACCCCGAAGCCGTAGGCCTCCTTCAGGTCCACCACCCATAGCTCCAGGCCCCTTTCCCGGGCGAAGGCCTGGGTGACCTCGAGGCTCCTCTTGGAGTACTCCCCGATGCCGAGATGGATGTGGAGACCCACCGCTTCGTAGCCCAAACGGTGGAGCACGTCCCAAAGGGCCAGGGAGTCCTTCCCCCCCGAGACCGCCACCAGAACCCTTTCCCCGGGGAAGAGCATCCGGTGGCGGCGGATGGCCCTGTCCGTCTCCTTGACGAACCAGTCCAGGTAGTGCTCCCGGCAGAGGGCGAGCCCCCGGGACTTGATCTCCACCTGGGCCTTGTTGCCGCAGACCTTGCAGACCACGCTACCCTCCCGAGATGGCGGAGAGGACCTCTATGGCGTCCTCCTCGCGCACCTCATCCTCCAGGGTGAGGAGCTCCTCGCCCCGCACCGCCACCACGGTCTCCGGGTTCAGGCCGAGCTCCTCAAGAACCTCCCTCAGGGGCCGGTTCCCCTTGACCTCCACCTCCTTGCGCTCGGGCAGGCGCAGAACGACCCTCACCCCGCTAGTGTAGCAGGTGGGGGGCCACGAGCTCCGTGAGGCGCTGCAAGGTCAGGCGGTTCCGCTTTTCTATCTCGCCTCTCCTCGGGATCTCCGGGTAGGCCCCCTCGGGGTCGTGGAGGGTGGGGGTGAGGGGCTTGCCGAGCCGCGCCTCCCAGGTCCTAAGCCACCCCTCGGGAAGGCGCTCGGGCAGGGGAAGGCCGTGGAAGAGGTGGTAGAGGAGGGCCCAGACCCTCACCGTCCCGTCCAGGCTGTACCCGCCCCCTAAGGCGACGAGGACCCTTCCCCCTGCGTAGGCCTCGGCGTACTCCAGGACCAGGCGGAAAAGCCTTTCGTAGGCCCGGGTGGTGAGGAGGAGGTCGGCCAAGGGGTCCAGGTGGTGGGCGTCCGCCCCCGCCTGGACCACGAGGACGTCGGGGCGGAAGGCCTTAAGGGCCCAGGGCACCAGGGCCTCAAAGACCTCGAGGTAGCTTGCGTCCTCGGTGAAGGGCTCCAGGGGGAGGTTGAGCTTTTTCCCCAGGCCTTCGCCCCGGCCCGTCTCGTGGACGTGCCCGGTCCCCGGGAAGAGGTAGCGGCCCGACTCGTGGAGGCTTAGGGTGAGGACCTCCCCCTCCTCGTAGTGGATCCACTGGACCCCGTCCCCGTGGTGGACGTCTATGTCCAGGTAGGCCACGCGGAGCCCGGAGCGGGTGAGGTGGCGGATGGCCACGGAGAGGTCGTTGTAGACGCAAAACCCCGAGGCGCGGTCGTACTGGGCGTGGTGCAGGCCGCCCCCAAGCTGCAAGACCCGCCTCTCCCCCGAGAGGATGCGCCGCGCCCCCTCCAAGGTTCCCCCCACCAGGATCCGGGCCGCCCGGTCCATGCCGGGGAAGACGGGGGTGTCCCCCGTGCCCAGGCCGTAGTGCTCCAGGTCGGGGTGAAGCTCCCCCCGGCTTGCCGCCTCCACCCGCTTCACCAGGCGCTCGGAGTGGACCGTGAGCACCTCCTCCCTCGAGGCCTCGGGGGGGCTAAGGGGCGCCCGCCACACCCCGAGGGCCTCCAGGAGGGAGGTGAGCATCTCCAGGCGGACGGGGCTGAAGGGATGGCCGGGCCCGAAGTTGTAGAGGCGGTACTCCTCCCGGTAGATCACCATGGCTTTTTGGGGGGCCAGAGGACCGCGAACCCCTCCCGCCTCAGGTCCTCCGCCAGGAGGTGGGTCTCCAGGGTGTTCACCCGCACCACCGCCCGCACGGCCTCCTCCCCCTCGGGGTAGGAGAGGAGGGAGTGGATGTTCACCCCGCGCCCCGCCAAAAACCCCGTGAGGCGGGCGAGCTCCCCAGGGCGGTCGGGCAGGCGCACCTCGAGGCGGCCCGAGGGCTCCGTGACCCCGGTGAGCCGGAGGAGGGCGTCCAAGAGGTCAATCCCCGTGACGATGCCCACCAGGGCGCCGTCTTCCAGGACCGGCAGGCACCCGATCTTCCGCTCCCGCATCACCCGGGCCGCCTCCTCCACGGGGTCTAAGGGGTGGGCGGTGACCACCTCCCGGGTCATCACCTCCCCCACCCGCGTGCACCCGGGGCAGGGGCCCTTGGGGTTCAGGTGGCTCGTGGCCAGGCGGATGTCCCGGTCGGTGATGATGCCCACAAGCCTCCCCTCCTCCACCACGGGGAGGTGCCGGATCCCCCTTTCCAGGAGGAAGCGGTAGGCGTCCTCGAGGGTCACCTCGGGCCCCACGGCGAGGACGGGGCTTTTCATCACGTCCCTTACCAGCATGGGCCCAGTATACGGCGAAAGGGCCCCGGCTTCCGGGGCCCTAACCGCTCGCGCCTTGTTGGGGGTGGTATCAGAGGATATCGTCCCGGATGCAGGCCTTGTAGTGGCCCGGGGCCACCTCCTTGAGCTCGGGCACGGTGTGGGCGCACTCGGGCAAGGCGTAGCGGCACCGCGTGCGGAAAACGCACCCCGAGGGCGGGTTGATGGGCGAGGGGATGTCCCCCTCCAGCACGATCCGCTCCCGCTTCACCGTGGGGTCGGGGATGGGCACCGCCGAAAGCAGCGCCTCCGTGTAGGGGTGCTTGGGGTTGCGGTAAAGCTCCCGGGCAGGGGCCAGCTCCATCACCTTCCCCAGGTACATCACCGCCACCCGGTCCGAGATGTACTCCACCACCGCCAGATCGTGGGCGATGAAAAGCAGGGTAAGCCCAAGCTCCTCCTTCAGGTCCTGGAGGAGGTTCACCACCTGCGCCTGAATGGACACGTCCAGGGCCGAAACCGGCTCGTCCGCCACGATGAAGTCCGGGGCCACCGCCAAGGCCCGGGCGATCCCGATCCTCTGACGCTGCCCTCCGGAAAACTCGTGGGGATAACGGCGCATGTGGTCCGGGGATAGCCCCACGAGCTTGAGAAGCTCCGCCACCCTCTCCGCCCGCTCCTGGGGCGTCTTACCGATCCCGTGGATGATGAGGGGTTCGGCGATGATGTCCCCCACCGTCATCCGCGGGTTCAGGGAGCTGAAGGGGTCCTGGAAGATGATCTGCATCCGCCGCCGGAAAGGCCTCAGGGCGTTCTTGGGGATATCCGTGATGTCCTGCCCCTCAAAAAGGATCCGGCCCCCCGTGGGCTCAATGAGGCGAAGAAGGGTCCGGCCCACCGTGGTCTTCCCGCTTCCCGACTCCCCCACCAGCCCCAGAACCTCACCCCTCTTGATGGCGAAGGAAACCCCGTCCACCGCCTTGACGCTGGCCACCACCCGGGAAAGCACCCCCCCGCGGATGGGAAAGTGCTTCTTAAGGTCCTTGACCTCCACAAGAACCCCGTTCCCCTTCATGCCCTAACCTCCCGGATCTCCCGCCAGCGCACGCACCTGACCCGCCGCCCGTCCCCCGTCTCCTCCAAAGGCGGCACCTCCCGGTCGCAAAGCCCCTCCACGTAGTGTTTGCACCGGGGGTGGAAGGCGCACCCGGAAGGAAGGTAAAGGGGGTTCGGCACGTTCCCAGGGATGGCCTCCAGCCGCTCCTTCCGCTCCGCCGCCAGGTCCAGCCGCGGCACCGAGTGCAGAAGCCCACGGGTATAGGGGTGCAAGGGCTCTTTAAAAAGCGGCACCACCTCCGCCTCCTCCACCGCCCGCCCCGCGTACATCACCACCACCCGGTCCGCCATCTCCGCCACCACCCCCAGGTTGTGGGTGATGAAGAGGATGCTCATCCCAATCTCCTCCTGGAGCTTCTTCATGAGCTCCAGAATCTGCGCCTGGATGGTCACGTCCAAGGCCGTGGTGGGCTCGTCGGCGATGAGGAGCGAGGGATTGCAGGAAAGCGCCATGGCGATCATCACGCGTTGGCGCATCCCCCCCGACATCTGGTGCGGGTAGTTGGCGAGCCGCTTCTTGGGTTCGGGAATCCCCACCAAATCCAGCATGTGCGCCGCCAGCTCCATGGCCTCCTTACGGCTTTTCCCCTGGTGGAGCATGATGGCCTCGGCGATCTGGTCCCCCACCGTGTACACCGGGTTCAGGGAGGTCATGGGCTCCTGAAAGATCATGGCGATGTCGTTCCCGCGAATCCGCCGCATCTCCGCCTCGGAAAGCCGGGTCAGGTCCCGCACCTGCCCGTCCTTCCCGCGGAAAAGCACCTCCCCCCCAACAATCCGCCCAGGAGGCGTGGGAATCAAACGCATGATGGCCAGGGAAGTCACGCTCTTCCCGCTCCCCGACTCCCCCACCACCGCCAGGGTCTCCCCTTTGTCCACGTGGAAGGAAACCCCGTCCACCGCCTTCACCACCCCGTCGTCGGTGAAGAAGTGGACCTTGAGGTCTCTCACCTCCAGCAAGCGCTTTTCGTCCATGTGCACTCCTTCGGGCACTGCCCCAACGACACCTCACCCGTTATACGCCATACCCGGTCAAAAGAGAAGGGCCTAGGTCCTTCGTCTGGGGTCCAAGGCGTCCCTCAGGCCATCGCCCAGGAAGTTCCAGGAAAGCACCGAGAGGAAGATGAAAAACCCCGGCCAAAGCACCCAGGGACGGTCGGTGAAGGAGGCGAAGCCGCCCTGCTGCGCCGCCTGCAGGAGAAGCCCCCAGCTGGTGTAGGGCTCCGTCACCCCCAGGCCCAGGAAGGAAAGCCCGCTTTCCCCCAGGATAAAGCCCGGGATGGTGAGGGAAAGGCTCACGATCACGTAGCTGGCCGTGGCGGGAAGCACGTGCCGGGCGATGATGCGCCCGTCCGAGGCCCCCAGGGCCCGGGCCGCCTGCACGTAGTCCATCTCCCTCACGGAAAGCACGATCCCCCGCACCACCCGGGCTAGCCCTCCCCAGCCGATGAAGCCCAAAAGCCCCACCACCAGGTAGAAGGTGAGGAGGGGGTCGATGTTGGTGGGGAAGACCGCCCGCAAGGAGATGAGGAGGAAAAGGGAAGGGATGGCGGCGATGATCTCCACCGTGCGCATGATGAGGTCGTCGGGGTCCAGGCGGATGGGCTCCCGGAAGAGCCTATAGAGGATGGCCCCCGCCGCCAGGGCCCCGAGGTAGACCACCAGGAAGTCCAGCCCCCGGGAGAAAAGGTCATCACCGGGGCTTAGGCGGGTAAAGGAGAAGGCGAGGAAGAGGGCCGAAGCGGCCACTCCGAGCCAGAGGAGGAGGGCCAGGGGCCCCAGAAGAAGGCCCAGGCCCCGCCACCGGGAAGGAGGCAGGGAAAGGGCGAAGGGGCGCCCCGAGAAATACCCGGCGATCCCTCCCAAAAGAAGCCCCAGGGCAAAGGAGACCAGGGCCGAGAGGATGCCGATGGTCAGGGACACCTGGCCCCCATAGACCACCCGGCTAAAGAGGTCGCGGCCGAAGTTATCGGTGCCCATCAGGAAGATCTTCCCCGGGGGGTCCACCCCGAAGAGGCGGAGGTCGGAGCGGAAGACCTTGAAAACGGTGTAGGGTTGGTCCGGGGTGCGCACGAAGAAGCGGAGGTAAAACTTGCCCTGGCTCGGGTCTTCTTCGTAGCGGGGCTGCAAGGACACGGGGTCAATGCTCCGCTTGGTGGTGTAGACGAAGGGGCGGGTGAGCCTTCCCGTTTCCGGGTCTATGAGGTGGATGCGGGTGGGCGGGTGGTGACCCTTGGGAGGGTAGAGCTCGTAGTGGTTGGGATCGTAGGGGCTGAAAAACCCAGCGAAGGCCGCCATCAGGTAAAGCCCCAAGAGGATGCGCCCACCCCACACCGCCAGGCGGTGCTTGCGGAAGCGGTGCAAGACGGGGTTCGTACGGGTAATGGTTCCCATAGCCCCTTACTCGTAGCGGATCCTGGGGTCCACCCAGGCCAGAAGCAGGTCGGAGACCAGGTTGCCGATCATGAGGAGGACCAGGCTCACGGTGAGGAAACCGGCGATGACGTAAAGGTCCTGGTTGGCGATGGCGTCCAGGAAAAAGGGGGTGATGCCTGGCCAGGCCATGACCACCTCCACGAACCCCGCCCCGGAGATGAGCCCGGGAAGAAGCCCGCCCAGGGTGGCCACGAAGGGGATCACGGCGTTGCGGAAGGCGTGCTTGTAGAGGACCACCCTTTGGGAAAGCCCCTTGGCCCGGGCGGTGCGGATGTAGTCCTGGGAGAGGACCTCCAGCATCTGCCCCCGCATAAGCCGGGAAAGCCCGGCAATGTCGTTGGCCGTGGCCACCAGGACGGGAACCACGGCGTGCCAGGCGATGTCCAAGACTTGCCTAAGCCGGGGCATCTGCTCAAAGCCCGTGGAGGTCATGCCGGAGACCGGGAAGAGGAGGGTGCCTGTCTGGAACTTGATCTGGAGGAGGAGGTAGATGGCGATTAAGGCCAGGAAGAAGCTGGGCACGGAAAGGCCCACGTAGGCCATGAAAGAGAGAACCCGGTCCCCCAGGGAGTACTGGCGCACCGCCCCGTAGACCCCGATGGGGATGGCCACCAGGTACAGGAGGAGGGTGGAGGGGATGACGATGACCATGGAGTTCACCACCCGGGGCCAGATGACCTCGAGGACCGGCGCCTGAAAGGCGAAGGAATAGCCCAGATTCAGATGAAGGAGGTTGTTCATCCAAAGGAGGTACTGCTCGTAGACGGGCCGGTCTAGGCCGAACTGGGCCCGCAGGCGGGCGATGGTCTCCGGGGTGATCTTTGGGTCCAGCTCCAGCTGGGTCAGGTAATCCCCGGGGGCCATCTGGATGATGAGGAAGGCCAGGAAGGTGGCCCCAAAGAAGGTGGGGATCAGGTAAAGGATGCGCCTGAGGATGTAAGCGGTCATGGCTTCCCAAAGAGGCCCCGGGGCCTTGGGCCCCGGGGACCCCCAGCACCCGGCTACTTCTTAATGAAGGTGAGTTCCACTTCCCGCTGGCCCCAGATGGCGCTGATGATGGCGTCGGGGTGTTCCCCGCCCAGGCGGTTGTTCCAGGCGGGGTGGTAGTTGGGCCCGGCGATGTAGATGACGGGGAGGAGGCTTGCCTCAATCTCCTGCATGCGGTAGCCGATCTCCACCCGCTTCTTGAAATCCAGCTCCGTGCGGCCGCGGGAGTAGAGGGCGTCCAGCTGGGTCTCCCTGGGGTCCAGGCACTGGCCGGACTTGTTCCACATGTGCAGGTTCCCCTTGCAGGGGACCACGTTGGAGCCGAAGGGCCAATCCAGACCACCGCCGGAGAGGCCGATGATGATGGCGTCAAAGGGCCGGTCGGGGCCGGAGGAAAGGAGCTGGCCCACCAGGGTGTTGAAGTCTATGGCCTGGAAGTTGACCTTCACCCCCACCTTCTTGGCCTCGTCCACAATGAGCTTGGCGATCTGCTCCCGCTGGGCGTTGCCGGCGTTGGTGGCCAGGTTGAACTCCAGCCTCCGGCCCTGGGAGTCCACCAGGTAGCCTTCCTTATCCTTCTTGGTGAAGCCGAGCTCGGAAAGGAGCTTCGCCGCCTGCTTGGGGTCGTACTCGTACTTGGGCACCTTGGGGTTGATCCACTGGGTGAGCACGGGGTAGACGCTGGAGTACATGGGGGTGCCCAGGCCCCCGTAGACGATGTCGATCACCGCCTGGCGGTTCACCAGATGGCTCATGGCCCGGCGGAACTTGTCCGAGCGGAAGAGGCTTTGCTTGAAGGGATCGGAGGCCTTGTTCCAGTTGAAGACCATGAACTGGCTGGAGGCCACGGGGGAGGCGTTCACCTTGATGGTGGCGTCCAAGCGGCCCTGCTGGATGGCCTGGCGGACCTGGGAGATGTGGTCCACGGTGGAGGGGGCCATGAGGTCAATGTTCCCCGCCAAGAACTCGGCCAGCTGGGCGTTGGTGTCCTTCACGATCTTGATCTCGTAGCGGTCCAGGTAGGGGAGGGGGTTGCCCGCCTCGTCCTTGTTCCACTCCCCGAAGGCGGGGTTGCGCTTCAGGACCAGGCGCTCCCCGGGGCGGTAGCTCTCAATAAGCCAGGGCCCGCCGGAGACAATGTTCTCCGGCTTCTCGTTCAGGGTCCACATCTTCTTGATGCCCTCCGCCCCCTCCTTCTGGTAGACGGGGCCGAAGACGTGGGCGGGCCAAGGCTCAAAGCTCGCCACGGCGAAGGCCTCGGCGTCCGTCTTGGGGTAGATGAAGCGGAGGGTGTAGTCGTCAAGCTTCTTGAGGACGATGGGCTTGCCGTCGATGAAGAAGGAATCGTAGCTGTTGGAGCCCACCGCCTTGTCGGTGTGGATGCGCCAGGTGGTGATCCAGTCGTCGGCGGTGATGGGCCGGCCGTCCGACCACTTCATCCCCTTGCGGATCTTGAAGGTGATCTCCAGCTTGTTGGGGCTCACGGTGAAGGACTCCGCCATGTAGGGGATCCAGTCCCCGGTGGTGGGGTCCCGGGTCACCAGGCCCCGCGCGCCCGAGATAAGGTCCGGCACGTTGCCCGACTCGGCGGTGAGAAAGGGGTTGAAGGTGCGGTAGTCCGAGATCACCGCCGCCCTCAGCGTCCCTCCCCGCTTCACCTCGGAGGGCTTGGCCACCGTCCACTTCTGCGGCCAGACGAAGGTCTGGGCGCTGGCCGCCCCCAAAAGGGCCGCAAGACCAAAAACCACCAGGGCTTTTCTCATAGATGCGCCTCCTCTTAAGCTCCTACGCGGGTAAGGGTACCTGTCTTCCCAGGAGCTTGTCAAGGAGTTGACCCAGAAAGCCTCCCGTGGGAAAATCCCTGGCATAAGGAGGCGCCATGAAAGCCGTGGTGATGGAAGCAAGAGGCGGCCCCGAGGTCCTAAAGCCGGCCGAGGTGCCCACCCCGGAACCCGGCCCCAAGGAGGTGCGCATCCGGGTCAAGGCCGCCGCCCTCAACCACCTGGACGTGTGGGTGCGAAAAGGGGTGGCGAGCCCAAAGCTCCCCCTGCCCCATATCCTGGGGGCGGACGCCAGCGGGGTGGTGGACGCCGTGGGGCCGGGGGTGGAGGCCTTCGCCCCGGGGGACGAGGTGGTGGTGAACCCCGGGCTTTCCTGCGGGCGCTGCGAGCGGTGCCTGGCCGGGGAGGACAACCTCTGCTCCCGCTACGAGATCCTGGGGGAGCACCGCTTTGGCGCCTACGCCGAATACCTGGTGGTCCCCGAGGCCAACCTCCTGCCCAAGCCCCCAAACCTCTCCTTTGAGGAAGCCGCCGCCATCCCCCTCACCTTCCTCACCGCCTGGCAGATGGTGGTGGATAAGCTTAAGGTGCGCCCGGGGGACGACGTCTTGGTGATGGCCGCGGGAAGCGGGGTGAGCGTAGCCGCCATCCAGATCGCCAAGCTCTTCGGGGGAAGGGTCATCGCCACGGCGGGCTCCGAGGAAAAGCTAAGGAAGGCCCGGGAGCTGGGGGCGGACGAGGTGGTGAACTACACCCACCCCGACTGGCCCAAGGAGGTGCGCCGCCTCACCGGGGGCAAGGGCGCCGACAAGGTGGTGGACCACACCGGGGCCTTGTACTTTGAAGGGGTCATCCGGGCCACGGCGAACGGAGGCAAAATCGCCATCGCCGGGGCCTCCTCGGGATACGAGGGCACCCTGCCCTTCGCCCACGTCTTCTTCCGCCAGCTCTCCATCCTGGGCTCCACCATGGCTTCCAAAAGCCGCCTCTTCCCCATCCTGCGCCTGGTGGAGCAAGGGAAGCTTAAGCCCGTGGTGGGCCAGGTCCTCCCCCTGGAGGAGGCCGCCGAGGGCCACCGCCTCCTGGAGGAGAGGCGGGTCTTCGGCAAGGTGGTCCTAAGGGTGGGGTGAAGGCGGCCCCCGGGGCCGTGAGGTTTGTCCCTTCAAAAGACCCCGTTCCCTTTGGCCGGGATGGGGCCTTTAGAATGCAGGGAGGACGGCCATGGAGCACACGGACGTGATCATCATCGGCGCTGGGCCTGCGGGGCTTTTCGCAGGCTTCTACGTGGGCATGCGGGGGCTTTCCTTCCGCTTCCTGGACCCCCTGCCCGAGCCCGGGGGGCAGTTATCGGCCCTCTACCCGGAAAAGTACATCTACGACGTGGCGGGCTTCCCCAAGGTCTACGCCAAGGACCTGGTGAAGGGCCTGGTGGAGCAGGTGGCCCCCTTTCACCCCATCTACAGCCTCGGGGAACGGGCCGAGACCCTGGAGAAGGAGGGGGACCTCTTCAAGGTCACCACCTCCCAGGGGAACACCTACACCGCCAAGGCGGTGATCATCGCCGCCGGGGTGGGGGCCTTTGAGCCCCGGCGTCTAGGGGCCCCGGGGGAGAGGGAGCTGGAGGGTAAGGGCGTTTACTACGCCGTGAGGAGCAAGGCCGAGTTCCAGGGGAAGCGGGTCCTCATCGTGGGCGGGGGGGATAGCGCCGTGGACTGGGCCTTAAACCTCCTGGACACCGCCCAGGAGATCACCCTCATCCACCGCAGGCCCCAGTTCCGGGCCCACGAGGCGAGCGTCAAGGAGCTCATGAAAGCCCACGAGGAAGGACGCCTTAAGGTCCTCACCCCCTACGAGGTCCGGCGCATAGAAGGGGAGACCTGGGTGAGGAAAGCGGTCATCTTCCAGAACCAGACCCAGGAGGAGGTGGAGCTGGAGGTGGACGCCGTCTTGATCCTCGCAGGCTACCTCACCAAGCTCGGCCCCCTGGCGGGCTGGGGTTTGGAGCTGGAGAAGAACAAGATCAAGGTGGACACCACCATGGCCACCAACCTCCCCGGGGTCTACGCCTGCGGGGACATCGTGAGCTACCCTGGAAAGCTTCCCCTCATCGTCTTGGGCTTCGGGGAAGCGGCCATCGCCGCCAACCACGCCGCCGCCTACGCCAACCCCGCCCTGAAGGTGAACCCCGGCCACTCCTCGGAGAAGAGCGAGGAGAAGGCCCCCGCCTAAGTGCCCGCACTTTGGTTTGGCGACATGGGATGCCCGAAAGGGGGCTAGGAAAGGGCTTTTTGGGGGCCCGGTGCCCCGCCTGGGCCTGGGCGAAGACCAAGGTGCGGGCCAAGAGGCTCGAGAAGGGGCGGCCTTTCCCCTTCCATCCCTGGCGGAAAGGTGAAGGGTTCCTTAAGATAGGGGCATATGCGGGTTGCCCTTTTCATTGACGGGTCCTACATGTACCAGGCGGCCAAGCGCCTGGGCTGGAACGTGGACCACCGGCGGGTGATTACCCAGTTCGCCACCCCCGAGCAGCTTTACAACGCCTTCTACTACGTGCCCATCACCGACCCTGAAGACGAGCGCCAACAGCGCTTCATTGACGCCCTGGTCTTCATGGGCTACACGGTGCGGAGCCGCCTGGTGCGGGGGGAGGCCCGCTTTGAGGCCATGATGGCCACGGACCTCCTCACCACCGCCCCCCGTTGGGACCGGGCCATCGTGGCCAGCGGCTCCGGGGACCTGGTGCACACCTTCCAAGCCTTAAGGGCCCTGGGCAAGGAACTCTACCTCCTGGGGCTCCACGAGCTCGCCGACCTGGAACTGCGCAACCAGGCCGACCGCTTCCTGAACCTCCCCGAGTGGCGGGAGGTGCTGGAAAGGACCATGGGGGGGCGGCGCACCTACGCCGGGTATCCCCTCGAGGCCACGGTGGAGATGCCCCCGGCGGGGGAGACCGACGCCTAGGCGCCCCGCCCTGGCGGAGGCCCACACCGCAACGGAAGCAGGTCCTTCGCCCATGCCCCTAGGCCCCTGGCCCGCCCTCATGCTCCTCCTCCTTCTCTTTCTGGCTCTGCCCCAAACCCCCCCTCCGCCCCCCTCCCCAAGCCTCCGGGACCTCCTCCCCTACCCCCTTAAGGAGCGGGAGGCCTGGGTGGCCTGGCACCTGAGCCAGAAGGCCAGCCTTCACCTCCTCCTGGGGGAGGAGGCCGCCCGGGCCTACGACCGCCTCCTCCGCCTGGAGCTACGCAACCAGCTTTCGGGCAAGCGCTCGGCCTTCGCCCATCCGGAAGAGGCCCTGAGGGCCGCCCACCGCTGGATCCTGGCCATAGGCCAGGCGGTGCGGAAGGAACCCGTCCACCTGGAGGGCTTACCCACCGCACCCCACCACGTGCTGCCCCACGCCCGCGAGATCCGGGCCGCCGCTTCCGCCCTGCGCCTGCCCTATGGGGTGCTGGCGGCCATCGTGGACAACGAGCAGTACGGGGGAGACAAGGCCCTGGGCCTTTCCCGGGGGGTGCGGGAGGTGGCGGACACCCTGGCCGAGGGGCTGGCCGACGCCCAAGGGCAGGCCCCTCTAAGCCGTACCCTGGGCCTGGCCCAGATGAGCTGGGAAGACGCCCTCAAACAGGAGGCCCGCCTCCTCCGCTTCGGCGCCTGGGACCCGCTTCGGCCCTTCCCCCGCACCGAGGCCGAGGCCCGGGAGGCGCTCAAAGACCCTTACCTCAACCTGCTCTTCACCGCAAGCCGCCTGCGGGGCTACTTCAACGCCCTCCTCGCCCTCCCCCAAGAGGACACCCGCCCCCTGGAAGACCCCTGGCTTTACTACCTGGGCCCCGCCTGGCACAACTACCCCCTTAGGGCCCAGAACCTGGAGACCTGGGAAGACAGCTTCCACGGCTTCTTCAAGGGCCTCCTCTACCAGGTGGTCCTGGAAGGGCGCTGGGCCCCCCAGGACCACCGCCTCCTTCCCCTTAGGGCCTGGGGCCCGGGAACCCCCGAGCCCCACCCCTCCCCCGTTCCCGAGCTAGGCCCCTAAAGCCGCTCCATCCAGGGGAGGGGCTCCCCCGGGGGCAGGACCGGCCAACGCCCCTCCCGCATGTGGCGGAGGATAGCCTCCACGGCCCTCTCCGCCTCCTCCACCCAGGCCTTGGGGTAAAGGGCCCGCTTGGCCAAAAACTCCTCCCGGTCAAAGACCTGGCAGGTGTGGTCGGCACGGCACCTCACGTCCAGCTCCAGGTCGTACTGGCGAAAGCCCTCCCCCGTCCACTCCGCCGGGGTCTGCACGTTCCAGTAGTACTCCAGGACCCGCCCCTCCCGCACGTCGGGCCCCCCGGAGTACCAGGCCCCAGGGAAGAAGGCCACAAAGGCGTCGTGGTCCAGAACCACGCGCTTCCCCTTGGCCGCATGGTGAAAGACCCCACCCCGGGGGAGAAGGGTGAGGACCCCTTCGGGGCGCACCTCCACCGCCTGGGCCTCCCAAAAGTAGTGGAGCCTATCCCCGGGGAACTTGTAAAACTCCACCCGTACCCGCTCCCCGGGGGCCACGGGGAAGCTCACCGTTTGGTGCTGATGCCGAGAAGCCGGTAGAGGGCGCAGAAGCCAGTGATGGCGGTGAAGAGGAGGATCACCGCCACGATGCCCAGGATCCAGTTCCAGGGAGAAGCGGACTGGAAGGCGAAGTAGAAGAGGACCAGGGCCAGGACAAAGCGGATCACCCGATCGGTGGTGCTCTCGTTGACCGTCATGGTTCACCCCCTAGCCCAAAGTATACTCCCCCAGGCAAGCCCTTGTGCTACAATAAGCCTTCGGCGCGGGCCGTTAGCTCAATGGGTCAGAGCGGCCGGCTCATAACCGGTTGGTTGCAGGTTCAAGTCCTGCACGGCCCACCAAAGGCCCCCTTGCCGGGGGCTTTCCCTTTCCGCACACTTAGGGCATGGAACCTTTGCAGGCCTTCGGGCTCTTGGACCTGAGGGTAGGCCGGGTGCTCCGGGCCGAGCCCCACGAGAAAGCCAGGAAGCCCAGCTACAAGCTCTGGATAGACTTTGGCCCCCTGGGGGTGAGGACGAGCTCGGCCCAGATCACCGAGCTCTACCGCCCGGAAGACCTCGAGGGCCGCCTGGTGGTGGCGGCGGTGAACCTGGGCACCCGGGTCATCGGGGGATTTCCCTCGGAGGTGCTGGTCCTGGGGGTACCGGACGAGGCGGGGCGGGTGGTCCTCCTCGCCCCCGAACGGGAGGTGCCCCTGGGGGGCAAGGTCTTTTAATACCACCCCATGCTGGCCCAAGCCAGCATGGGGGCCCCGGTCAAAAAGGCCCGCAGGGCTTCCGTACTTGGGTTTGGGCGAAAGATTCACGCCAAAAGGGTATAGGGCTTTCGCCGTAGTGGGGGCCCCAGAAGGGCTTCCCCCTAGCCCCGGTTCGGTCATCCCATGCTGCGAAACCAAGGCGCAGGCGCTTAGCGGGTGCGGGTCACCTTGGTGAGGTGGCGCGGGCGGTCCGGGTCCAGGCCCCGGGCCCGGGCCAGGGCCTCGGCCAGGGGATAAAAGCCCTGAGCGAGGAGGAGGGGGGTAAACTCCGGGGCCAAGGCCACCGGGAGGCGCAAGGGGGTGTCGGCCAGGGCCAGGGCCTCGGGCTCGGGGGAAAGGACCAGAAGGTGGGCCCCCCTGGCCTCGAGGCCCCCCAGGGTGGCCAGGACCCCCTCTAAGGCCTCGTCCTTCTGGACCAAGGCCAGCACGGGAAAGCCCGGCTCCAAGAGGGCCTGGGGCCCGTGGAGGAACTCGGCGGCGGAAAAGCCCTCGGCGTGGAGGCCCGCCACCTCCTTGAGCTTGAGGGCGGCCTCGAGGGCCACCGGGTAGGTGAAGCCCCGCCCCAGGGCGAAGAGGTTCTCCGCCTCCTCCAGGTACTCCAGGCTTCCCTCCACCTCCAAGGCCCTCCCCAAGGCCTCCGGCAGGGCGGGAAGGGCCTCCCGCAGGCGGGGCTCCTCCAGGAGATGGGCGAGGAGCTGGACCGTGGCCGCCAGCATGGCGAGGAAGGTCTTGGTGGCCGCCACCGCCCGCTCCTCCCCGGCGTGGAGGGGGAGGACCACCTCGGCAGAGGCGGCCAAGGGGCTCTCCTCCCGGTTGACCAGGGCCACGGTGAGGACCCCAAGCCCCCGGTAGGCCCGCACCGCCTCCACCACGTCGGGGCTTTCCCCGCTTTGGCTATAGGCCAGGAGGAGGCTCGGGAAAGGCACCCTAGGCCTCGCCCCGTAGAGGGTGAGGACGGAAGGGGCCAGGGAGAGGACGGGCCAGAGGAGGCGGGCCTCGAGGAGGTACTTGGCGAAGAGGGCGGCGTGGTCCGAGCTCCCCCGGGCGGCGGTGAGGACCAAGGCGGGGGGCCTCCGCCGGAGGAACCGGGCGAGGCTTCGCACCTCGGCCTCGTTCTCCCGGAGGAGGCGCTCCACCACCCTAGGGGCTTCCCCGGCTTCCCGAAGGGTCCAGGAGGCCATGAGCCCATAGTAGCATGCTAAAATCATGCCATGAGCACCCTCCAGGTGAAGAACATCCCCCCCGAACTCAAGGCCCGCCTTCTCCGCCAGGCGGGCGCCCGGGGCATGACCCTGAGCGCCTTCGTCCTCAAGGCCCTGGAACGGGCCTTGGCGGAAGCGGAGTGGGAGGAGAGGCTAAGGGGCCGGGCCCCCACCGACCTCGGCACCCCCACGGCACGGCTCTTGGAAGAGGCGCGGGAGGAGCGGTGGAGCGCTTTGTAGTGGACGCCTCCGCCGCCTCGGAGTACCTCCTTCGCACCCCTTTGGGTCTCCAGGTGGAGGCCCTCGTGAAAGGGGCCCTTCTCTTCGCGCCCGCCCTCCTGGACGCCGAGGTGCTGGCGGTGCTCAGGAAGGCCGTCCTCTCGGGTAGGCTCTCCGAGGAGCGGGCCCGGGAGGCGGTGGAGGACCTGGCCCAATGGCCTCTCCGCCGGGTGGACCTTCTTCCCCTCCTCGCCGAGGTCTGGGCCCTAAGGGGGCGTATCTCCGCCTACGACGCCTTCTACGTGGCCCTGGCCCGAAGGCTTTCCGCCCCCCTACTCACCGCAGACGGTCCCCTCGCCCGAACCCCCGGCCTCGAGGTGCCCCTCATCCACCTCCGCCTCTAGGCCCTACTCCCTCTATCGGAGGGGTGGTATACTTCCACGGATGGACCGCATCGTCATCCGGGGCGCGAGGGAGCACAACCTCAAGAACATCAGCCTCGAGCTCCCCCGGGGCAAGTTCATCGTGATCACCGGGGTCTCGGGGTCGGGGAAAAGCACCCTGGCCTTTGACACCCTCTACGCCGAGGGGCAAAGGCGCTACGTGGAAAGCCTCTCCAGCTACGCCCGGCAGTTCCTCGGGGTCATGGACAAGCCCGAGGTGGAAAGCATCGAGGGGCTCTCCCCCGCCATCTCCATTGACCAGAAGACCACCAGCCACAACCCTCGCTCCACCGTGGGCACGGTGACGGAGATCCACGACTACCTGCGCCTCCTCTTCGCCCGCGTGGGCCAGGCCTACTGCCCCGAGTGCGGCCGCCCCATAGAGAAGCAGTCGGCCAGCGAGATCACCGACCGCCTCCTCAGGCGCCCCCCGGGCACCCGGGCCGTCCTCATGGCCCCCCTGGTGCGGGGAAGGAAGGGGGAGTACAAGAAGCTCTTCCAGCAGCTCATGAAGGAGGGCTACGCCCGGGTGCGGGTGGACGGGGTCATCTACCTCTTAGAGGAAGCCCAGGGCCTCAACCTGGAGAAGTACGAGAAGCACGACATAGACCTGGTCATCGACCGGGTGGCCCTCAGAGAGGAGGAACGCCCCCGCATCGCCGAGGCGGTGGAGCTCGCCCTCCTCCGGGGGGAAGGGCTCATGCGGGTCCTCTTCCCGGACACCGGGGAGGAGGAGCTCTTCTCCGAGAAGTTTGCCTGCCCCGAGCACGGCTCGGTCCTGGAGGAGCTGGAGCCCCGCGTCTTCTCCTTCAACGCCCCCTACGGCGCCTGCCCCGCCTGCTCGGGCCTTGGGTACAAGCAGGAGTTTGACCCGGCCCTCATCGTGAACCCCGAGCTCTCCCTGGCCGAGGGGGCCATCCTCCCCTGGTCCCGGGGGAGGGACACGGGGCGGAGCTACCTCTGGGACCGCCTCCGGGCCCTGGCCGAGCACCTGGGCTTTGACCTCAAGACCCCCTTCAAGGACCTGCCGGAGGCCGCAAAGAAGGCCGTGCTCTACGGGCTGCCGGAGCCCTTTGAGGTGGTCTTCCGCCGGGGGGGCAAGGAGACCTTCCGGGTGGAGGTGCACTACGAGGGGGTCATTCCCTGGCTGGAAAAGCGCTACCAGGAGGCGGACTCCGAGGGGGTGAGGGAGGCCCTCGAGGCCTTCATGTCCCTGAAGCCCTGCCCGGTCTGCGGGGGCACCCGGTACAAGAAGGAGGTGCTCTCGGTGAAGGTGGCGGACAAGAACATCGCCGAGGTCTCCGCGCTCCCCGTGCGGGAGGCCCTGGAGTTCTTCCGCACCCTGGAGGAGAAGCTTCCCCCCTTCCAGGCCCAGATCGCCCAGCCCATCCTGCGGGAAATCGTGGAGCGGCTGGGGTTTCTGGTGGACGTGGGCCTGGACTACCTCACCCTGGACCGGGCGGCCAACACCCTCTCCGGGGGGGAGGCCCAGAGGATCCGCCTGGCCACCCAGGTGGGCTCGGGCCTCACCGGGGTGCTCTACGTGCTGGACGAGCCCAGCATCGGCCTCCACCCCCGGGACAACCAGCGCCTCATCGCCACCCTGAAGCGCCTTCAGGCCCTGGGGAACACCCTCATCGTGGTGGAGCACGACGAGGAGACCATGCGGGCCGCGGACTGGATCGTGGACATGGGGCCGGGGGCGGGGATCCACGGGGGGGAGGTGGTGGCGGAGGGTACTCTGGAAGAAATCCTAAAGAGTGAGCACAGCCTCACGGCCGCCTACCTGCGGGGGGAGAAGAAGATCCCGGTGCCCAAGGAGCGCCGCAAGGGCAACGGCAAGTGGCTCGTGCTCAAGGGGGCCCGGGAACACAACCTGAAAAACGTCACCCTGAGGATTCCCCTGGGCCGCTTCGTGGCCGTGACCGGCCCCTCGGGAAGCGGCAAGAGCACCCTCGTCCACGACGTCCTCTACGCCGCCTTGGCCCAAAGGCTCATGCGGGCCAAGGCCACCCCGGGGGCCTACGAGAGCCTGGAGGGGGTGGAGCACCTGGACAAGGTCATCGAGATCGACCAGTCCCCCATCGGCCGCACCCCCCGCTCCAACCCCGCCACCTACACCGGCATCTTCGACGAGATCCGCGACCTCTTCGCCAAGACCCCGGAGGCGAGGAAAAGGGGCTACGGCCCGGGCCGCTTCTCCTTCAACGTGAAGGGGGGGCGGTGCGAGGCCTGCGGCGGGGACGGCACGGTGAGGATCGAGATGCTCTTTCTCCCCGACCTCTATGTGCCCTGCGAGGTGTGCAAGGGCAAGCGCTACAACAAGGAAACCCTGGAGGTGAAGCTCAGGGGGAAGAGCATCGCCGACGTCCTGGACATGACCGCCGAGGAAGCCCTGGACTTCTTCCAGAACGTCCCCACCATCGCCCGCAAGCTCCAGCTCATGGTGGATGTGGGCCTGGGGTACATGCGCCTGGGCCAGCCCTCCCCCACCCTCTCGGGGGGCGAGGCGCAGCGGATCAAGCTGGCCACGGAGCTCGGCCGCAAGTCCACGGGCCGCACCCTCTACATCCTGGACGAGCCCACCACGGGCCTCCACTTCGACGACGTGGCCAAGCTCCTCTCGGTCCTCCACCGCCTGGTGGACGCGGGGAACACGGTGGTGGTCATCGAGCACAACCTGGACGTGGTGAAGACCGCGGACTGGGTCATCGACCTGGGCCCCGAAGGGGGGGACCGGGGCGGGGAGATCGTGGCCGAGGGGACCCCGGAAGAGGTGGCCCTCACGGGAAGCCCCACCGGCGTCTTCCTGGCCCGGATCCCGGAGATCGCCAAGAGGCTAAAGGTGGCGGCGAACTAAGCGCCTGCACGTTGGTTTCGCAACACGGGATGCCCGAAACGGGGCTAGGAGAGGGTTTTTTTGGGGCCCCCACCGCGGCTTTCGCCGCGGTGGGGTACTTAAGCCCAGACCGGGGGAAAGGAAGGGCGAAGGCTCAGGCCCGGGCCCCCTGGGGGCTCCGGGTGAGGATGCCCTCCAGGGCCAAGGTAAGGGACTTCTCCAGCTCCTCGGAGAGGCTTCGGTGGGGCGTGTAGGCCGCCCAGCGCAGGGCGGAAAGGAAGTAGAGGTCGGCCAGGGTGCGCCCCATGCGCTCCAAGGAGAGGTCCTGGCGCACCGCCCCCTTTTCCCGCAAGGGCCTGAGGACCTCGGCGATGAGGTCTCCCAAGGGGAGGGCCTCAAAGGCGGCCCTGGCCCGGATGGGGTCGGGGTTCAAGAGCTCGTAGAGAAGGGGAAGGAGAAGGTCCTTCTCCTCTTCGGTGGCCTTGGCCACCTCCTGAAGGAGGAAGCGGAGCACCGCCAAAGGGTCCATCCCCTGGGCCAGGCGGCGGCGCACCTCCTCCCTGAGCCCGGAGAGGAGGAGGCTTCCGTAGTCCAGAAGGACCGCCTCCTTGTAAGGGTAGTAGTTGAAAAAGGTCCCCCGGGAAACGTGGGCGGCCTTGGCGATGTCCGTGGCCGTGGTGGCCTGAAAACCGCGCTCGCGGAAGAGGCTCATGGCCGCCTGGAAGATCCGGTCGCGGCGACGCCTTTTCTGGTACTCCCGGACGCTCATGGGGTCAGTGTACTGCCGTACAAACTCAAAGCTCAATCGCTTTGCCGACCCAGTCCGAGAGGGCTGGGAGCAGGGCGAGGCCGCCTTGGGTGGCGTAGACCTTCCCCTCCCGGTGGAAGCTCCCCGGCACCACCCGGTAACCCCGAGAGCGAAGGGCCTCCGCCACCTCCCCCGCAGCCGACACCACCTGGGGAAGCCTCCCCGCCTCCGCCAGGAAGAGGTGGGCGTTGTAGCCTAAGAAGACCGCCTCGAGGCCCTCCCAGACCTCTTCTAAAAAGGCGAGCCAGGTGGGGTCCTGGGCCGGCCGCTCGGGCCTCCTGGCCCCAGGGATGAGGAGGGCTTTTGGAGGCGGGGCCGCCGGGAAGGCGTAGGTGGGGGTCCACACCGAGCCCGCCAGACCCTCCGTGCCCTTCCGCCCCTTGGCCACGGTGTAAGCGGGGATCCCCAGGCGCCGGGCGGCCTCCAGGGCCAAAGCCGCCTCCAGCTCGGAAAAGCTTGGCAGGAGCAGGACCGCAAGCACCTTCGCCCATTATGGCAGAAGGCGGAAGAGGAGCTCGGCGGCCTCCCCCCGGGAGACGGCCTCCGGGCCCTCCACCCCAGCCTCCCCCAGGGCCAGCAGGAGCTGGTTGAGGAGCCGGCGCCCGAGGGGGCCCAGGCCGGGGTCAGGACCAGAAGAAGGAGAAGGAGCGCCCGCATACCCGAAGACCCCGGGGCTCCCTTTAGGGCAGGGTCCGCTTGGCCTCCTGGTACTCCGCCACCAGCCGGGCCACCACCTCCTTGGCCGAGGGGATCTCGCGGATAAAGGCCACCCCGTGCCCGGCGGAGTAGACCTCCTTCCAGGCCTTCCCCCCGCCCTGACGGAACCGCTCCAGGGACTCCCTGAGGAAGTTGGCGGGCACCCCGGTGACCTCGGGGGTGTACTCTATGTCCTCCGGCTGGGCGCGCAGGAGGGCCTCCTTGTACTCCAAAGGCGCCCCCGACTCCAGGGTGGCGATGAAGCGGGTGCCGATGTAGACCCCGTCCCCCAGGGCCAAGGCGGCGAGGACCTGACGGCCGGTGGCGATCCCCCCAGCAATGAGGACGGGCACCCCGAGCTCCTCCCTAAGCCAAGGCCCGAGGACGAAGGGGCTCACCCTCCCGGCGTGCCCCCCGGCCCCCGAGGCCACGGCCACCAGGGCGTCCGCCCCGGCCTCCACCGCTTTCCTCCCGTGCCTCAGGCCCACCACGTCGCACCAGACCACGCCGCCGTAGGCCTTCACCCGCTCCACCACCCGGGTGGGGTCCCCCAGGGAGGTGACCACGAGGGGCACCCGGCGCTCCACCACCGCCTCCAGGTCCTCCTCGAGGCGGGGGTTGTCCTTCAAGATGAGGTTCACCCCGAAGGGCACACCTTCAGGGAAGCTCTCCAGAAACTCCCGGAAGCCCTGGTGGGTGCGGAAGTTGAGGCTGGGGATCACCCCGATCCCCCCCGCCTCCGCCACCGCCTGGAGGAGGGGGGCGTTGGACACCAGGAACATGGGCGCGGCCACGATGGGGTAGCGGATCCCCAGCATTCGGGTGATGGCGGTCTCCACGAAGAGGATTTTACCCGGTCTAAGAATGGCGCAAAACCCCAGCCCCCCATCTGGGAGGCGGCGACCCGCGGGCTACCCTCCTCCTGGGCCCTCCAGCCCTTTGCGCCGCATCTCCCCCCACACCCCCCGCTTGCGCCACACCTGGAAGGAGGCCCAAAAGCGCACCAGGGCCAGGGCCTGCCGGTAACCGAGCCCCTCCACCACGCTCAGGAGGAGGAGCCAAAGCCGGTCGCGAAGCCGAGGGTAGCGCTTGAGGAGCAAGGTCTCCATGCCCACGGCCAGCTGGGAGAGGAGGATCCCGTAGCCCACGGCCAGGAGGAGGAACAAAAGGGCGAACTCCGGGTTGAGGAGGCCGAGGAAGTGGAAGAGGGGAAGGGCCAAATACCCCACCACCTCCACCACCGGGGCCAAGGCCTCAAAGAGGAGGAAGTAGGGCATGGCCAAAAGCCCCAGCCGCCCGTACCGGGGGTTGAAGAGCATGGCCCGGTGGGTCCAAAGCACCTCCCAAAGCCCCCGGTGCCAGCGGTCCCGCTGCCGCCTCAAGGTGGCCCAGTCCGAGGGCACCTCGGTGTAGCAGATGGGGTCCGGGGTGTAGAGGATGCGGTACTCCCTCCCTTCCTCCCGGGCCCGACGGTGGAGGCGCACCACCAGCTCCATGTCCTCCCCCACGGTGTCCGTGCGGTACCCCCCTACCCGCAGGGCCTCCGCCCGGCGGAAGACCCCGAAGGCCCCGGAGATGATGAGGAGGGCGTCCATGGCGCTCCAGCCCGCCCGACCCAGGAAAAAGGCCCGGGCGTACTCAATCACCTGCATCCGTTCCAGAAAGCCTCGAGGAAGGCGCAGGACCTCCACCACCCCCTCCCGCACCACGGCCCCGTTCAGGGGCCTTATGGTCCCCCCCACGGCCAGCACCCGGTCGTCCTCCAGGAAGAGCCGGCTCGCCCGGAGGAGAGCCTGGGCGTCCAGAAGGCTGTCGGCGTCCACGGCGCAAAAGAGGGGGTAGCAGGCCAGGTTCAGCCCGGCGTTCAAGGCGTCGGCCTTGCCGCCGTTCTCCTTGTCCACCACCAAGAGGTTGGGGTAACGGAGGGAGCGAAAGACCCCCCGGATGGGCTTGGTGGGGACCACCCGGCGGAAGACCACCTCCACCGGTACCAGCTGGAAGGCTTCCTTCAGCACCTCCAGGGTGCGGTCCTTGGGCCCGTCGGCCACCACGATGACCTCAAACTCCGGGTAGTGGAGGGAGAGAAAGGAGCGCACCGAGGCGGCGATGGTCTTTTCCTCGTTGTAGGTGGGCACGAGGATGGAAACCGGGAGGTAGGCCTCCCGCTCCAACAGGTCCTTTAGGGCCAGTTCGGAAAGCTCCCGGGCGTAGCGGGCCACCATGCGGATGCCGAAGAAGGCGAAGAAGGTGTAGAGGAGGTTGAGGAGGGCGAAGTACCAGAGAACGAGGACCTGGTAGGCGAAAAGCAGCAAGGAAAGGAGGTTCATGCCGCCTCCTCCAGCACCTGCTGGGCCATGGCCCGGCCGTAGGGGTCGGGGTGCGCCCGGGCCGCCTCGGCCAGGGCGTCCAGGCCGAGCTCCCTAAGCCCCTCCGCCGCCGCCCGGCGCACGTAAAAGGAGGGATCGGAAAGGGCCTTCCAGAGAGCCCTCCGGGCGAGGGCCCCCCCGAGAAGGGGAAGAAGCCGGGTGGCCTGGAGCCTAAGGAACTCCTCGGGGGCCTGCAGGTGGGCCAGGACCGCCTCCTCTAGGCCAGAGGGCACAAAACCCAGGCGCCAAAGGGCGCGCAGGGCCGCCGCCCGGAGCTCGGGATCGGGGTCTTCCAGAAAGGGGGCCACCTCCCCCACCAGGCGGTGGAGCTTGAGGCGGCCCAAGGCCTCGAGGGCCGCCCAGCGCTCCTCCTTGCCGCCTTGACGCATGAGGCGCGCCACCACCGGCCCGGCGCGGTCTTCCAAAAGAAGAAGCGCCTCCAGGAGAGCCCCCCGGGGGAGGCCCGCCTCCAGGAGGGCCTGGGCCAGGGCCTCCACCCCCTCCCCTTGGGCGATCCTGGCCCCGGCCCGGGCCGCCGCCAGGCGGAGCACGGGGTCCGGGTGCTTCAGGTAGGGGAGAACCAGGTCCAGGGTCTCGGGAAGCCGGGCCTGGGCTAGGGCCTCGAGGGCCTCCAAGCGAGCGGGGCGGGAGTAAAACCGCCCCCGGAGCACCCTGCCCCAAGGGGGGTGGGCCTCGCGAAGCCAAAGGGCGAGGCGCTCGGCGAACTCCCCCTGGAGCATCTCCCGTAAGTGCAAAAGGGCTTCCAGGGCAGGCCTTGGCCAGGGGGGCGGGGGCAGGGGTTCCTCCGCCCAAAGGGCCCGGGCGAAGCGCCCAAGCCACGCCTCGTAGGCCCTCCGGTCCCTTTTCTCCTTGGCCTCGGTGTGGGTGTGGTAGAGGAGGACATAGGCGGCAAGCAGGGCCAAGGAAAGCCCCGTGAGGAGGAGGGCCTGGAAGAGGGTCCGGTAGGCGAGGGGGACGCTCAGCAGGGAGAAAAGCCGGGCGGAGAACACCAGCACCAAGCGGAGGAGAAGCTCTCTGGGGCTGAAGGGCTTGGTGAGGTAGTCCTGGGCCCCGAGCCTGAGGGCTTCCAGGACGTGGTGCTCCTGCTTGAGCCCGGAAAGCACCACCACGGGGGTGTTCCGCTTAAGCTCCTATCGCAAGTGGCGCAGGAGGTCCAGACCGAAGCCCCCGGGGAGGTTGAGGTCCAGGACCACGGCGTCCACCTCCTCTCCTAAGGCCCTCTTGCCCGAGGCGTAGTCCCGGGCCAGGAGGACCTCGTGTCCCGCCCGCCTCAGGGCCATCTCCAAAACGGCGGCCACCGCCGGGTCGTCCTCCACCACCAGCACCCGGGCCACAGCGTTCATTCTATCCGGGCCAAGAGGGCCTTTACTTCGGGGTCGGGGTTTAGGCGAAGCTCCTCCCGCAAAAGGCCCTTGGCCTCCTCCTTCCTCCCCTGCTCCAAAAGGGCCTTGGCCAGGGTGAAGCGGGCCAGGGGGTAGTCGGGCTTGAGGGAAAGCACCTGCCGGGCCAAAAGCTCGGCCTCCCTGGCCCGGCCCAGGGCCAAGGCCACCTCCGCCAGGCCCCAGCGGGCGTCCAGGTTCCCGGGGTCCTGGGCCAGGACCTGGCGGTAGCTGGCCTCCGCCTCGGCGTAGCGCCCCAGGTGGTACAGGAGGCGCCCGTAACGCACGCGCACGTCGGGGCTGTCCAGAATGGCCAGGGCCCTTTCGTAAAGGGGCTTGGCCTCGGCGCGCCGCCCCTGGAGGTAGAGGGCGAAGGCGAGCTCCCCTATGGCCTCGGCGTCGTCGGGGAAGGCGGCCACCGCCCGCCTTAGGAAGGCCTCCGCCCCCTTGGGGTCCTGGGGCAGACGGCGCCTTCCCTCGTAGAAGCTCCGCCGCTCCCGGAAGGGCACGGGATCCGAGGGGTAGCCCTCGAGGCCCGCCTCGTCCAGAGCCAAGGCCCGCACCTGGCTTAGGCGGTCCCCCTCCGGCAGGTAGCGAAAGAGGTTCCCCTCCACCCTGGTGGAGAGCACCACCCTCTCCCCGCTTTGCACCTCCACCCGGAAGCCCTTCGCCCCCTCCGGCCCCAGGAGGCGGAAGACCACCTCGCCCTCGGGGCCCAGGGTTGGGCGCACCAGGGGGGCCGGGAGGAGCTTCCTGCGCACCCCCGTGCCCAGCACCGCCCCTTCCCCGGAGGGAAGCCGCTCCCGGCCCAGGGCCACCTCCCCCCGGTAAAGGGAAAGCCGCGCGCCCCCCTCCCGAAAGAGGCGCAGGTGGGTGCCCAGGGGCCTCACCTCCCCTTCGGGGGTGGAAAGGGCTAGGGGCACCGGGGCCTCCCGCACCGCCTCCACCCCGCCCTCCCCCAGGGCGATCTGCACCCGCTCCCCCCCACCCCAAAGGCTCCGCCAGCGCCGGGCCTCCCCCCGGGCCTCAGGGCTGAAGGCCAGCTCCAGGCCGCGGAGGCGCACCACCTCCCCCGCAGGCACCTCCCCAAAGGCCCGGGAGCCCAGAGGGGCCGGGTAAAGGGGCAGGCGGGCCAGGGCCAGGAGGGCCAGCATGAGGAGGAGGAGCCGCCCCACGGGGGCCCGCTGCCCGGGCTTGGGCCGCGGCAGGAGGAGGAGGAAGGTGCTTCCCCGGCCGAGGCGGCTTTTGAGGCGCACCTCCCCTCCGTGGGCCTCCAGGACCCGCTTCACCAGGGCAAGCCCCAGCCCCGTTCCCTCCACCTCCCCCCGGGTGGAGGCGCGGTAGAAGGGCTCAAAGACCTTTTCCTGCTCCTCCTTGGGAATGCCGGGCCCCGTGTCGGCCACGGCGATGCCGTAGCGCTCCCGCCCCACCAGGAGCCGCACCGCCACCCGGCCCCCTTCCGGGGTGTACTTCACCGCTATTCAGGACGTTAAGCACCGCCTGGTAGAGCCAGTCCGGGTCCCCGTAGACCCAGGCCTCCCCCCGGGGGAGGGTAAGCCGCAAGGCAACCCCCTTCCGGCGGGCCAAAGGCCGCACCTCCTCGGCCGCTTGGCGGAGGAGGGCCTTCAGGTCCACCCGCTCGCTCCTGAGCCGCACCCCCTGGCCAAGCTTCAGGTACTCCTGGGCTTTTCGCAGAAGCTCCTGGATGCGCCGGGCGCTCCTCTCGGCGATCCCCAGAAGCTCCTTGGCCTCCTCCGGAAGCCCTTCGGTCTCCAGGGTAAGCTCCAAGGCCCCGAGGATGCTCATGAGGGGGTTTTTGATCTCGTGAAGAAGGAGCCTAAGAAGCCTTGCCGTCTCGTCCTGGGCCCGCAAGAAGGCGAGTTCCCGTTCCCTTAAGGCCAAAACCTCCTGTAAGGTCCTGAGGAGGAGGCGCAGGGCCTCGAGGGTCTCGGGACCTGGAAGGCGGCTTCCCGTCCAATAAAGGGCCGCCTCCCCCTCCTCCAGAAGCTTTTCCCCCCGCAAGGGGCCTTCGGGCAGAACCGCCCCCCGCCAGACCACCTGCACCGGATAGCGGCGCAAGAGCTCGGACAGAAAAGCCAGGTCCCCAGGGAGGGGTTGAACCATCGGCCTCAGTTTAGGAGAGGCCCTTGAAAGCCCCGTGAAAACCTAGGGCTTGGGGGCCATGACCACCAGGAGAAGGGCGGGGCTTGCGGACTCGTTGCGCACCCCGTGGGGGGCGCCCGCCGGGGCCAGGACGGCCATCCCCGGGGCCAAAAGGGCCTCCTCCTCCCCCACCCGCACCACCACCTCCCCTTCCAGAGCGTAGTACACCTTGTCCGAGCCCTCGTGGGCGTGCACCTTTTGGGCCTGCCCGGGAAGGAGGGCGTAAAGGTCGTAAAACATCCTTTCCGAATGGAAGATGGGGATCTTGGCCATCTTCTCCGGATCGTAGCGCACCAGGCTCTTCAAATCCCGGATCTCCATGCCCCCAGACTTGACCTATATACGGCCCCTGGGGTAAAGAAGAGGCATGACCCTACGCGAAGCCCTGTCCCAGATCCCCGACCCCCGGGCCCGCAACCGGCGGTACCCCCTGTGGGGCCTCCTGGCCCTCATCCTGGTGGCCTTCCTTTCCCGCGTGGACTCCCTGAGGGGCGTGGAACGCTTCGCCCGCGCCAACCCTCACCTCTTGCCCCACCTCGGCCTGCGCAAGCCCCCGGGCCACACCATCCTCACCCTTCTCCTGCACCGCCTGGACCCCCATAAGCTCCAGGAAGCCCTGCTCAAGGTCTTTCCCGAAGTGGAGCTGGGGGAGGTCCTGGTGGTGGACGGGAAGCACCTTCGGGGAAGCGGCAAGGGGAAAAGCCCCCAGGTCAGGCTGGTGGAGGTCCTGGCCCTGGGTCTGCGGACCACCCTGGCCCAGGCCCAGGCGGAGGGGAGGGAGGATCAAGCCCTCTTGGAGCTCCTGGACCGCCTTGGGGCGGAGGGGCTCAAGGGGAAGGTGGTGGTGGGGGACGCGGGGTACCTGTACCCGGAGGTGGCGGGGAAGGTGGTGCAAAAAGGGGGGCCTACCTTTTCCTTTTGAAGGCCAACCAGGGGGAACTGCTGGAGTGGGCTCTGGAGGTGTTCAAGGGGATGGAGGAGAGGCGGCTTCCCGGGGAGACCGAGGCGGTGTGGAATCTGGCGCGGGACGGGGAGGTGTGGACCTACCGGGTCTGGGCCTCCCCCCACTTGCCGGAAGAGATACGCGCCTTTCCCGCGTGCCGGCAGGTGGTGCGGCTGGAGCGGGAGGTGGTGCACAAGGGGACGGGGGAGGTGCGGCGCGCGGTGAGCTACGCCCTCACCAGCCTGGGGCCGGAGGTGGCGGAGGCGAGGCGGCTTGGGGAGCTTCTCCTTTCCCGGTGGGAGGTGGAGAACCGGTCCTTTTGGGTGCGGGACGTTCTCTTCCGTGAAGACGCCTGCCAGGTGCGGGGGGTGGGGGCGCGGGTCTTGGCGGTCCTCCGGGCCTTTCTGGTCTCCCTCTTCCACCGCCGAGGGGTCAGGGAGAAGAAGGCGGCCATGGAGGCCTTCTCCTTCCATCCCCTCTCCGCCCTCAAGTTCCTGGGGCTCTATGCAGTATAGCGGTCAAGTCTGCCATGCCCCAAGTCCTGAGCTCCACCTTTAGGTTCGGACATCTGCCCCCTGCCCGGGGGAAACGGGGGTAGGGAACAACCTTTGCAGCCAGGCTTCCAGGGCGCGGCGCAGGATGTCTACCCACTCCTCTGGGGAAAAGCGCACCGGCTGCCTCAAGAGGACAAAGAGCCCGGAGTAAGCCCCCCACTTCCGCCTCCCCTTTGAGCCCCCCCTTTCAGGCGCCCCCGCGCCTCCTCCCCCACCATCAACCCTACCCCGTAAGCCAAGGCCACCAGGGCCAGGGTCTTCTCCATGGCCTCCCATCCCTTGCTCATCACCCCACCCAACCCCAGGTGCCCCTTCAGGTCCCTAAACCCCTCCTCAATCTTCATCCGCTCCTCGTAGACCCGCAAAAGCTCCTCCGGGGGAAGGTTCCCCATCACCCAAAGGGGCTCCCTCATCCCCTCCCGCCACACCCCCACCAGGTTCACCTCCACCTCACCCCGGTACCACACCCCCTCGTACCTCACCTCCCGACCCCGGTCCACCCAGGGAATAAGCCGCTCCCCACGCCACAAAAGCCTGGGCCTCGTCCCCAGGTTCAACCGCACCGCGTACCTCACCCCCCACCGCTCCAGGGCCTCCAGCCACCCCCCGAAGGAAAACTCCCGGTCAAACACCCACACCGTCCCCTCCTCCACGTACTCCACCACCTCCTCCACCAGTCCCTCCCAGGTCCGGTTCCTCCCCTCCCCCTTCCCCTCCCAGTAGCTCCCCACGTACACCGGCACCGCCCGGCCCCCGTAAGGCTGGGCAAAGACCACCGCCCAAAAACCCAGGGTCTTGCCATCGGAAAGCCGTCCCACGTAGGGGGTGCGCCTGGCCTGGGGACGGGGGACCTCCGTGGGGTCCACCAGGAGAAAGGGCGTCTTGGGGTCCAGAAGCCGCAGGAGGTAGCGCTTGGGCTCCAAGAGGGGCAAGAGGCGGTCTATCGCCTTGTAGTTGGCCTCCTCCTTGGCCTCCTCCCGGTAAGCCCTGGCCCAGTCGCTCTTCCGAGCCGAGCCCGAGGCCAGGATGGACCACAGCAAACGGGCCACCTTGTCTTCCCACCGCCAAAGCCACGGGTCCAGCAAAGGGCTCACAAAGGGCCTCAAAGCCTCTGGCTCAAAGGGTAACCTCCTCATGCCTACATGATGTCCGAACCAAAAGGGGGAGGCCAGCCCAAGTCTACTTGACGGGGGGCTTGGAGCGGGCTACACTAACCTTTGCGCGCCGGGGAGTAGCGCAGCCTGGTAGCGCACACGCTTGGGGTGCGTGTGGTCGTCGGTTCAAATCCGGCCTCCCCGACCAAAACCCCCGCCCTCGGAGGGCGGGGTTTTTCCTTGAGCGAACCACGCCCTCCATCTTGACGCGGGCACGCCTTCTCGGTATGCTAAGCGTTGCGTGCGGGGGCGATTAGCTCAGCTGGTTAGAGCGCACGCCTGATAAGCGTGAGGTCGGTGGTTCAAGTCCACCATCGCCCACCACGATGAAGACGCAAAGCTTCCCCCCTCGGTAGCGAGGGGGGAAGTGCTTTAGGGGGCTATTTGGAGGGCCATTTGCTCAGGCTAGGGGCCTGTTTCCAGAGCTTTTTAGGAGGTCTTCCAAGTCTATTACATAACCCCGGCGCTCCTCTTCCAGGAGATGGCGGTAAATGCCCAAGGTGATGTTGGGGTTTGCGTGGCCCAGGCGCTCACTCACCACCTCCAGGGGGATGCCTCGGGAGAGGGCCAGGGAGGCCCAGGTGTGTCGGAGGTCGTGCACCCGCACCCGACCCAGGCCTGCCTTCTCTGCCAGGCGGCGGAGATAGTGGTTGAAGGCATCCGGGTCATAAGGTTTTCCACCGCCGAAGAGGAAGAGCTCCCAAAGCTCCTCCGGGGTTAGGCGCTCCAGAAGCTTCTGGCGGCGCTCCTGCAAGCGCAGGAGTAGTCCCCGGGGTAAGGGGACTTTTCTACGGGCATGCCTGGTCTTGGGAGCGCTGAAAGTTCCCTTGCCCTCTACTTTGGTCCATGAACGCCATACCGTCAGTTCTCCTCGGGTGAAATCGATGTCCCGCCATTGCAGGGCAAGAGCCTCCCCCCGGCGTAGCCCCGTTGCCAGCATAAGGCGGAGGAGGAGGGCCATATCGGGGCTTTTGGACCGCTCCGCCTCCTCCAGGAGGCGGGCCACCTCGTGGGGCTCCAGAGCCCGGGCGGCTTTCTCCCCCTGGGATAGGCGTAGGCTCACCGCCTCTGCGGGGTTGCGGGCCACCAGCTCTAGGCGGAGTGCCTCGCGGAAGAGGGCCTTTAGGCGCATGAGGACTTTGCCGACCGTTCTGGCCGAGTACCCCTGCTCCATGACCCTGTCTAGCACCCCGCGAATGTGGGCAGGGCGTACCTCCTGCAAGCGCATGCGGCCTAAGGGATCATGGGCAAAAGGGTCTTTGAGGGAGGGCATAGCGCGCATGAGTTCTTCTTTGGCGAGGCGGAGAGAGTTTGGTCGCAAGCCCTCCCGCTCCAGGCGCTTCAGGTACTCCAGGGCAAACTCGCGGGTACTCTGCTTGGAGGGTTCGGCCAGGAGGCCCTTGGATTTCTGGTCTACCAGCTCGGCTAAGAGCTTTTCCGCCTCGCGGCGGCTATTGGCGTAGCGCTTCGCCTTGAGGAGCTTGCCCGTAGCGGGATCAACCCACTTGAGCTCGGCCACCCATTTGCTCTTGGTGGCGTCGTAATAGGTGGAGCCTCCTCCTTTACCGCGTGCCATGCTTTCCTCCCGTCGCTTCTGGCAAAGGCAAAGCCTTTCCCATAGTTGGCTACATCCTACCTAGCGGGGCTATAATCCTTGCTCCTTTAGATGGACTGTCTTCCTAAGAGGGGGGAGGTTATTCGAAAAGTGCGTTTGGGGGATGGGGACGACTATGGTTTGGTATATGCTAGGGGCTCTCTTCAGACCACCCCAAACCGAGGCCCAAAGCCAGGCTTGGCCTGAGGCGGACCAGCAAGCCCTTCACATGGCTACCCTGAGGGTTTTGTCCCCAAGAGAAGTGATCGTTGAGGGGCGGGTCACGTTGGTTGGCGACACCTCCACGCCCATTGAGTGGGTGCCCATCAGCCAAATCGTGCCTAACGCCACTCCACCCAGGGCTCATTACAACTGGGAGGTGATCGAGCGGTTCCGCGACTCGATCCTCAGGAACGGCCTTATCCACCCTCTCGTCGTGTACCGACGGCTGACGTTGGTTAATCCGCCTTTCGTTTTACTCGATGGTCACTACCGCTATTACGCCCTCCAGCGCATCGCTGAGAAGCGAGAAGGTGGGGGCGACCTCAAGGTGCCCGTCCTGGTCGTGACGGGCATGGCTCAGTTCAACGCTCTGGGAATTCGCTTTACAGCAGACTCTGGCTTGGTTGTTCCCCATTCCGATCTAGATCGCGCTCTGCAAATTGACGCACTGCTTTCTATGGCTGACGTACCCCTAGGGGTGTTTGTAGCTGTGCTCCGAGAAATCCTATCGGCAAAGTCTAAAGGCAATCAGCATGACCTTGTTCCTAATGCGTTGACCCTTAGGTTGCTTGGAGTGTTTGGTCTTAAGCCAAGTAAGGCAGTCTACTACCTGGGGACCTTTTTGGAGGAACCTGCCCTCTACGAGTTGGCTAAGGCGCGGCTGGTTGGAGATCCGGTGTTTCGGGTTTTGGCCCAGCGCAGGGTACGGGCGCATCCCCTGTTCAGCACGTTTCTGGAACGAGCGAAGTGGGGTATTCCAGATGAGAAAGCGTTCGCCCGGGAGGTGCGTGCGATTGTGGCCCCAGATACCCCTGCGGCCCGAAAAGAGTCTGTCTACCGGGGCCTTCGGCGTCTGGCGAAGCGGGCTGGAGGTTGGAAGCGCCTGGCTGAACTCCTCGACGACTGGCTCCGGGCTCTGCCGCCTGAGGAGGTCAAGTAAATGGCAGTCCCTTACGGAGAGTTGCGGCGCGCGATTGATCTCGGCTTGCCCGTGCCTGTGGTCCTAAGCGGGGTGAGGAGCCGGCCCTTCGACCTCATGGCGCTCTTTTTGGGGAACTGCATTGGGAGGGTGGCAAACTGGGTAAAGGAACCTGACGTGGCTCTTCTGGAGTACCTTCGCCCTCGGTTGCTCTGGGAATATTTTGAGTACCCTGAGATCCAGGGGGAGGTAATTGAAAAGTGGGTTCTCCATCCAGACTCGCCTTGCCCGTTTCCTTTTCCTGTTGTTGCCGTACCGGGATTTGGCAGGATTGTAGTGCTTTTTGGCAGGGTGTGGCCTAAGGGGATGCTTAGACAAGGTTACTACTGGACCTTGGCGCAATCCGAAGAGCTGCCTATTCGACACCGGAGGTTATTGATGGAGATGGCCCGGGGAAGGGTCGAGGGACTTACCCGCCACCAGCGGGATTACATGTGGAAGCTGTATAAGGAAGGGATCAAGCCCTAGAAATCCCGTCCAGGACAAGCGAAATCGCCCCTTTTTCCGCAAAGGGGCAGTTCTTGTTGTACGCGTCACCTTTTGTTTCCGGAGTCACTGGTTACCTCCTGAACGGAGGAGGGAGAGGGGCAGAAAAATAGGGGGGCGAGGGTATGGTGGGGGGCACTATGCCCGGAAAGGGTGGGTCCCCTAGCGACCTAGGGTCTAGAGGATATCTGTCCAGTAGCTACCATGTACTGACTTTCCCTGTCGTTCCAGCAGTATGTGGTTGGGGTTCATTCGTCCCCGGGCAGCGGCTTCTGTGTAGACCCGCATCCGTGCATCGGGCCACCCGTAGATTTCCACCCGCCCGCTCCTCTCCACCCGGAGGAAGATCACCAGGGGGGCCTCGAGGTCCAAGACCATCCTGCCATCGGTAGAGCCTAGGTGCACCCTCCGGGGGGCGGGGAGATTCCGAGCCCGCCAGAGGAGGTGGGGGAAGAGGTTTTCGACGGGGGCCAGGACCCGCTCGGGCTCCTTCTGGGCCGGGTAGTAGAAGGTGGCCCATACGGGTTCGGGGACGCCCTCCCGGGCCAGGAGGATGCAGGTCAGGCGCTCCAGCCGGAGGAGTTCCCGGGCGGGAATACGCTTTCCCTCCTCTAGGGCGTGGGGAAGGGCATGCTTCCAGGCAGTCAGGGTAGGGCGGTGCTCAGGGGGCGGGGCAGGGGAGAAGACCACCCGCTCCCCCTCCCGGCGTACCGTGTAGGTGGCCTCCTCTAGGACGCCCAGCAGGTTCACGGTCAAGGGCTCCATTCTTCCACCTCCTCAAGCCCAGACTGGGGGGTTGGCACGGGGGGAGGGAGGGGGGACGATTTTGGGCCAAGCTCCCGATTTTGGGCCAAGGAGTTGGCCCAAAATCCTTCCTCGTCCTGGACGGCATTTTCCCGATTTTGGGCCAAGGGCATAGAGAGATTAGGGCGGGGGAGTCGGAGAACCTTAGGGGCTCCTCTCCCCGGAAGCGCCACCTCCTCCACCAGCCCCCGTTCCCTGAGCCCGGATAGGGCCCGCTTGGCGGTGCGCTCGGAGACGTTGCCCCGCTGGACCACCTCCTCCAGGAGGGCTTTCCGGGGGAGGCCTTCTTCCCCTGCTTCCGCCAAAAGCTCTAGGATGGCCTTCTCCGCCCGCTCCTCCAGGGTGACTGCTTCGGGCAAGGGATAGGGCCTGAAGTAGGCCCCCTCCCCATCCGCAAGCCACACCAGCTCGAGGCCAATGGGCGGCGGCAGGGGGGCATAGGACTGCTTCACACAGGTGAGCTTCACCACGTCCCTGCCCTCCACCTCTTTGGGGGGTATGCGGTCCAGGGCAAAAGCCGCCCGAGGGGAGAAGAGCTTGGCGGTAGAGCCCAATGGCCCCTTTTCGGCCACGGTCTGCCCGGGGGCAAGCTTCCCTACGTGATCCAGCAGGAGGAGGGCCGCCCCCGTGGCCTGGGCCAGGGAGGTCAGGGCACGGATGGGGGCGTGCACCTGCTGGGGCTTGATCACATCCACCCCCAAGAAGGCAGAAGAGAAGGCGTCCAGCACGATGAGGGCCGGGGGGTCTTGGCGAAGCTCCTCCTCGAGGGCCCGCACGTCCTCGGGGGTCAGGCCTCCCTCCACGGCCCGGAGGTCCAGGAGGGCTGTATCGGCATCTTCGTAGGCCCGGAGGAAGCGACAAAGCCAAAGAGCGTAGCCCAGCCCCCCGGGATCGTCTGCATCCAAAATGAGCACCTTCCCCCGCTTCACGGGGCGCTTGCCGAAGAGCCCCTGGGGCCGGAGGGCCTGGACGGCGAGGAAGGCCACCAGGCGGGTCTTGCCCTCCCCCTGCTTGGCAAAAAGGACGCTCACATAACCCGAGGGGATGAGCTCGTCCACAAACCACTCCACCACGGGAGGCTCCTGGGGAAGGGCAAGGCGCTTCACCGCCATCCCTCATCACCCCCTTTCTTCCAGGGATTGGGGTCCTTATATTGTGATGTTTCGTTGGCCCAAAATCGGGTTTTTGCCGTCCAGGACGATGCAGGATTTTGGGCCAAGGGGCTGGCCCAAAATACCTCTTTTGGCCCAAAATCCCCCCGATCCTCTAGGTGGAGGGGTGCCCGGCTTCCCACCTCGAGGCCCCATCGCACCGCCTCCCGGGCCTCCCGCTCAGGAAGCCCGGCCTGCATGGCGGCGGCTACCAGGACTTCTTCCGCTTCGTGGGGGTCTAGCCCGTGGGGGAGGAGCCCCCCAGCGGCCCTGGCGTAGGCGATCAAGGTGTTGTGACGGGTGCCCACGGGGGCGCTTGCCACCCGGTCCGCATAGGCCTCGAGGATCGCCCTCAGCCTCCGGGGAGAAGTCCCCTCGGGAGGGGCGGGGGGCTTCACCTCCTCTCGCCGGGGAAGGGCCTCCTTTAGGAAGTCCAGAAGTTCTGCTGTTCTCTCCTGGGGCTCAGGGGGGAAGCCCGGGAGGAGGAGTCCCGTGTAGGTGAAAAACCGCCCTCCCACCTCCTTGTAGGCGTAGACCTCCACCCCCATGGGGCCCAGGGTGAACCGGGCGGCCCGGTCCCCTTCCAGGTGGGCCCAGAGGAGGATGTGCAAACCCCTGCCAGATGGGGAAAGCTCAGCGTAGCTCCCAAACCGCCTCAGAAGCTCCTGGGCCTCGAGGGGAATGCCCTCCCCGGGCCACCCCTTCCAGTCGAGATCGATGCCCACCAGCCCCCCACCCAGGACCACCCCCAGGCCGGAGTAGCGGCCCGGGTAGCGCCTCAGGGCGGCCAGAGCCTCCTCGTAGGTGCCCCAGTCCTCCGGGCGGCGTACCGAAGCCCGGTAGGGCTTGGGAGAGCCCTTGGGAGAGTAGGGCACCTTGGTCGGCCCGCCTTCCCGTTCCTCAGCACGCCACACAAGCCAACGACGCTCTTTTGCCAGGGTGACGGCTACAATGGGATTAGACTTCTGCATAGGAGTCTCCTTTCCGCTACCCCCGCGCCTCCACGCGGGGGGCCTCCTTTTCTCCTGCAAGGAGCCGCTCGACCGAGGTCCTGACGATGTAAAGCCGCTTCCCCTGGGGCAGGCGGAACCCCTCCGGGGCCAGGATGCCCACCCCGGCCTTGGGCTCCCGCGTCCACCAGGCGCGGATGGTGACCAGGCTTTCCTCCGGCCCGTGGGGCCGCTTCTCCCCTGGCGAAAGCGGCAAAACCGTGTAGCCTAGGCGGACGTAACCCAACGTGGCATGCATCACTGCAGGCCCTCCCTGCCTCTCCTGGCGTCACTCGACGTTTTTTCCGTAACCAGCTCCTCTAACCGCCCGTCAATTAGGGCCTCTGCTACCCGTACTGGAATTAGGAGCCTGCGCCCGATTCGAATTCCGTGCTGGCGAGCTATTTTGTACGCCAAGTCCCGGCCAATAATTTCGGGCCCAAGCATCTGTCTTAGTTGGTTAACCGTGAGTAAGCGGCGGTTTCCGTTCACACTGGGAGAGTAGCGTATGGTCTTTTGGCTCTTGAAAAACAAATTTTGTCGTCCAGGACGACCATAGAGCCTCCTTTAGGGCAGTTTTTGTGGTGAGCCCCAAGGGTGACGCCCCGGGAGGGGGGGTGGGGGGAAGGGGCGGGGGAGGTTGTGGCGAGCCAGAGCATGCTATCTTGCGAGGCAAAGCCTATGGAACTTCGAGTAATTCCCACCCCTGACTTTCGGGAGCTTCTGGAACGCCTCGAAGCCGCCGTGAGTGCTTTGGAGCGGATGGCGGGAACAGGCCGCCTCAAGACAACAGGCAACAGGATGGGCTACAGCGTGGCAGAGGTTGCCGAGCTCCTCGGGCTGAGCAAGAACCTGGTCTACAGGGCCATCCACTCCGGGAACCTGAGGGCCGTCAAGCTGGGAGGAAGGCTGATTGTTTCGCACCGGGCACTGGAAGAGTGGCTGGGTTACGTGGGCTCCGAGGAGCAAAAGGGACCTCGAGGCCGAACTTGGTGAGCCTCGGAGGGCCTGGGCTACCCTAAGGGCATGAGGCCCCTTTTGGGTCTCGCGTGGGCGGTCCTCCTGGGTCTGGCCCTGGCCCTCAGCCCCCAAGGCGGGCTCCAGGGGCCCCTTCAAGTGGTGCGGGTGGTGGACGGGGACACGGTGGAGCTGGCCGGGGTGGGCGCCGTGCGGCTCATCGGGATAGATGCGCCGGAGTCGGGGTACAACCGGAGGACCTCGGGTCCGGAGGAGGTGCGGCTGGGCCTCGAGGCCAAGGCCTTTCTCACCCGCCTGCTCCAGGGAAAGCGGGTCTGGGTGGAGCTGGATGTCCAGGAGCGGGACCGCTACCGCCGGGTGCTGGCCTACCTGTACCTGGAGGATCCCAAGGGAGACTGGACCTATGGGGCCAGGCGCTTCCGCCAGGTGAACCTGGAGGTGGTGCGCGCCGGGTGGGCCGAGCCCTACACGGTGCCGCCCAATGTCCGGTACGCCGATCTCTACCTCCAGGCGGCGCGGGAGGCCCGGGCCAGGGGGGCGGGGATGTGGGGGGAGAGCGCGCAGGGGGCCTCGAGGCCGGGAAGCGGGAAGTGCGACCCCGCTTATCCCGCGGTCTGCATCCCTCCGCCGCCCCCGGACCTGGACTGCGGGGACATACCCTTCCGCAACTTCAAGGTGCTTCCCCCCGACCCGCACCGCTTTGACCGGGACGGGGACGGGGTGGGGTGTGAAAGCCGCTAATCCCCCACCAACACCACCTCCACCGTCACCCCCTTGGGGGTGAGGTCCCGCACCTTCACCTCGGCTACCCGGCCGGCCACGGGGGAGCGCACCAGCTGGCGCTCCGCCTCCCGGTCCCGCCTCCGCTCCAGCCTCGAGGCCTCCAGCCTGGCCTCCCGCAGGCGCTCCTCCAGGTGGGCCCGCTCCCCGGTGTAGTCCAGGACCAGGCGCTTCCGCCTGGCCAGAAGCTCCTCCACCCGGGCCTCGGCCTCCAGGAGCTTCAGCCGGGGCTCCGCCCCCTGGGCGGCCAGGTAGCGCAGGCGGTCCCGGGCCTCCCGGGCCCGGGCAAGCTCCCCCTCCAGGACTTCCCTCTCCAGGCGGAAGCGCCCCTCCAACCGGGCCAGGTCGGCCTCGAGGCGTGAGGCTTCCTCCTGCTTGGCCCCCGCCCTCTCGGCCAGCTCCTCCAGGGGAGCCTCGTCCACATACCGGGCCAGGGGCTCCCCCTCCTCCACCCGGTCCCCGGGGCGCACCAGGAGGCCGGAGAGGCTGGGCAGGTCGGGGATGACGATGGGATGGACCTGGGGCAGGACCGGGAGGTGGGTCGAAGCATCGAAGGGTGGGCTGAGAAGATGGTTGAGGGAAGGGGATTCCCTAAGCCGGGTTTCGGCTTGCCCCTCACGCCTCCTCGAGGCCATACTCCGCCTTGAGGGCGTTGCTGTTTTCCCGCAGGGCCCGGGCGAGATCTTCCGGGAAGCCCTCTTCGGCCTCCGCCTCCACCTCAAGGACCACCCGCACCCGCACCCCAGGTTCCTTGGCCAGTTGGAGGACGATTTCCTTGGCCAAGAGGTCGGCCTCCCGCAGGAGGTCGGTGGCAGGAACCTCCTTCTTTAGGTAGAACCGCCTGGGCTTGGGCTGGGGTGGGGGAGGAGGCGGGACGGGCGGGGCTATGGTAGATCCACCTCCTAACGTGTTTGGCGTTGCAGTTTCAGTATTTTCCATTGTGGTCTCGGGGGGGTGGGGCTTCTCCTCCGCCTTGGCCCTTTCCGCCACCTCCTGCTCCAGGAGGAACCCCGCCAGGTTGGGGGCAAACCCGCCTTCGCGCCAAAGCACCCCCTTGGGGTGCTCCCCCTCGAGGCGCTCTGCGTAGCCGAAAAATCCGTCCTCCACCCCTTTCCGCACGGAGGCCAGGAGGACTTCCTCGTCCTTCAACCGGGGCAGGTAGGGGTAGGTGCAGAAAGCTTCCCAAAGCCAGCGCAAGGGCAAGATGCCCTGGGAATCCCGGGCGGTGAAGAAGCGGTAGCGTTCCAGGGTGTCCCGCAGGAACCGGGGGTGCCACTCGGTGTAGACTAGGCTCTCGTTTTTGGCCTTGCTCGCCGCCCGCTCAAGGGGCTTGCCGCTTCCCTGGAGGCGGAGGGCCTGGAGCTCGAGGTCGGGGGCCTTGGGGTCGGGTTGGTGGAAGCTGAGGAGGTGGCGGTAGGCTTCTTCCAAGCGGGTGTTTAGGGTGTTCTCTGCCTCGACAAGCCGCGACCGCACCTGGGCCCTGTCCATATCCCCCAGGTTCAGGCTGGGAGCTTCCTCCAAGATGGACTTCCAAGCTAGGTAGCCCCTCGAGGCCGCCTCCAGGTCGGGCCAGGAGGTGGCTTCCGCCGCTAGGAAGAGAAGGGTGTTGCGGTAGAGCCTGGGAGCCTGCCCGCGCCGGTCCAGGATCTCCCGCGCCAGGCGCTCCGCTTCCGATTCCCCTTTGGTGTGGGAGGCCCAGGGGGGCAGGACCACGAGGCGTAGGGCGGGCTCGTCGGGCACGTCCCCGCTACCTTCGGGGACAGCGTGGACGGCGGCGAAGAGGCTGGGACGCTCCTTGGCCCAGGCACGGATGCGACCCACCAGCTCCCGGCGCACCTCCTCCGGGTCCAAGGCCGCGGCCCGGTCCTGGGCCAAGCGGTTGAGGCTGGGGCGGGTATCGAACCAGTAGCGGTCCCCCTCCGCGTGAAAGTAGGTGAGCTGGTCGGTGAGGGCTTTGAGGGCGTCCCCCACAAAGGAGGGGTTCTCCCCAGGCTGGACCACCCCCAGGCGCACCCGGATGCCCTCTACTCCCCGAGGCCGCCCAATGGGGGCGGCGGCGGGGGCGGTAGCCATGAAGACCGCCCGGGCGGTGCGCCGGGCCATCTGGTGGCGGCCTAGGTTAGGCCGTTCCTTGTCCAGGAGGAAGGCTTTGGCATTGGGGCCGTCCACGTCCGTGTCCAGCACCTGGTCGAAGCCCTCCTGGAAGCGGGAGAGGTGGCGGGTGAGCTCATACCGGGGCCCTCCGGCATCGAGGGGTAGGCTTCCCGGCAGGATCATGAGGGAAGGATCCCCCCGGGTCCACAGGGTGTGGACCACGGCGGCCATCAGGCGCAGTACTCCCCGGGTGCGCTGGAAGCCCTCGAGGGTGGACCAGTCCCCATAGAGGCGGTCGAAGAGTTCGGGGTGGATGGGGTAGGCCAGCTTCATGCGGCGCTCGTAGTCGGCCTCGGCGGTTTCCGCTGGGAACTCTCCCTTGTGCTCCCGGTAAAGCCGCATGAAAGCCTGTACCACGGCGTCCCGGTCCCGGAAGCCCTCGGCGGAGAGGGGCAGGAAGAGCCTGCGGCGTACGATCTCGTAGGACTCGTCCTGGGTGGCGGGCTGCCAGACGCTCTCCAGGCGGCCAAAGACGTTCTGCAGACGGAGGAGGGCTTCCCGCCCACCCCCGCCCCCCACCTCGGCGTCGGAGGCGGGGAGGGAGGCCACCACCAGGGTCCGCCCGCTCCGCTTGGCGGCCTCGGTGAGGGCTTGGGCGAAGGTGAGGTTCTGGTCGAAGGTACCCGCAGGGAGGTCCTCCTCCCCGTAGAGGTTGCGCAGGTAGGCTACCCACTCGTCGATGAGGACCAGGACGGGGGCAAAGCGGTCAAAAAGCTCCTTGAGGGTGTCGGAGCCTGGGGCCACGCCCCGGAGGTCCCCTTCCTCCACCAGGCGGTAGCCCTCCACCCCGCCGATCTGGTAGGCCATCTCCCCCCAGAGGGTGTGGACCACAACTCCCTCCGTCTTGGGGCGGCGCTTGGCAGGGTCTAAGGCAGTGCCCACCAACACCGCCCGCCTGGCCTTGGGGGCCTGAGTGAGGCCCGCTTCCTTCAACACCTCTTCCAGCCCGGGCACTTCGTGGGGGTCGAGCCCTCCGCCGAAGAGGTGGTAGAGGGCCAGCATGGAGTGGGTCTTGCCGCCACCGAAGGCCGTCTGCAGCTCCACCACCGGGTCGCCTCCTTCTCCCGAAAGGCGCCTGAGGGCGTTCAGCAGGAGGCGCCTGAGCCCCCCCGTGAGGTGGGTGCGGCGGTAGAACTCCAGGGGGTCGCCGTACTCTGGGCTCGCCTCCCCCCGGAGGACCTGGGCCAGGTCGGCAGCAAACTCGGCCTCGCTGAAGCGACCCGAGGCCACGTCAGGGTGGGGAGTGGCCACCTCCCGCCAGGGCTTGAGGCCGGACGGGGTGGGTAGCTGGGGCAGCTTGGCCGCCCGCTCCACCTCCCGCTTGGCCTCCTCCTCGAAGCGGCGGCGCAGAAGCTCCCGGGCTAGGCGCCCGGTCTCCTGGGCTTCCTCTGCGGCCACCATCTCCAGAAGGCGGGTCATGGTGTCCAGGGCCCGGTGGGCGTCCTCCAGGGTGAAGGCGTTCTGGTGGGCGTGGCGGTTGCGCACCTCAATGAGCTCCTTCACCAGGGTGCGCCCCCACTGACCCAGCTTCTCGTCAAAGACCTCGTGCCAGCGGTAATCCATGAGCTTCAGGAGGGCCTGGGCGTCGGGGTCTTGCAGTTTGTCTCGGTCGCCCTTCAGCACCTCGAGGGCCTGCCGGGCCCATTCCTCCCCGTACACCCGGCGGTACTCCCGCTCCACGAAGGGGCCGAGGCCCGCCTTCAGAAGGTCCAGGCCCCGCCCCACGATTTCCCGGTTGCTAAGCGCCATATTCCTAAGAATACGCGGCCAGGCTCCGGAAGCCTGGCCAAATGGGCACGGAGGGCCTAGAGCTTCATGGCGGGCAGCACTAGCCGGGGCAGGCCCATCTGGGCGGTGAGGAAGTCCACGTAGACTCTCAGATAAGGCCAGAGGTTAAGGGGCAGGTTGCGCTCCCGGAAGACCTGGAAGAGGGCTTCGTCGGGGAAAGTGGTGCACCGGTAGCGGGCGGCCACGCGCAGGTGGACGAAGCCGAAGCTCCCCTCGTCGTCCTGGAACTCCAGCCTAAGCTCCAGGCCCGCTTGGAAGCCCTCCTCGGTCTTCGTGGGGCCGAAGGTAGAAAGCCCATCCGGAGGAGGGCCGAAGCGCTTGGAGCCCTGGGGCGACCGTTCCAGCTTGGCGTGGACCTCGAGGAGCTCCACCCCCAGGATCTCCAGGCCGGCGATGAAGTCTGCGTAGGCTTCCGGGGAAGGTTCTCCGCCCTCTTTGGTGGGGAGGAGCTTCGCCCGGCGCAGGGTGTTGTAGACCCGCTGGTAGGTGAGGCCAAGCTCCTTGGCAATGGCAGAAACGCTCTTGCCCTCCTGGTAGAGCCTGCGGATGGTGGCAGACTTACTTTCCATCGGCCTAGGCGATTTCCTCAAACGCCTGCTTCCTCTTCTGGGTCAGGGTGGTCCAGGTTTCCGCCACCGGCTCCCAGCCCTTAGCCGCACCTGCAGCCAAGGGCTCGTCCGCGCCCAGATCAAAGCGGGCCAGGACCTCGCCCTCCTCGTCGGTGAACTCCAGGCGCAGGGAAAGCCCCAGGGCCTGGGCGTAGCGGGCCAGCCCCTCGAGGGTCATGGAAAGCCCGGCGGAGGTTTCCATTTGGCTCACGCGGCTCCGGGAAACCCCCAGGCGCTCGGCCACCTCCTTCTGGGAAAGCCCCTTGAGCTCCCGCAGGTAGCTCAGGAGCCAAGAAAGCTCCTCGTCCAGAACCTCCCGGTAGAGGCGAGCGCTTTCGGGGTCCTTCAGAGACTCCTGGAAGTAATGGCGGAAGTCCATGTGCCGGCCCATAATCAATTCACCTTTCCCTTCTTCATGGCCTTATAGGCTTGGACAGCCAGCTTGAGGAGTTTGGGGTCCGGGCTATCCTGGTCCTTGACCTCCCCCGCTGCCACCACGAAGAGAAGCTCTTCCTGGCGCCAGTAGTAGAGGCGTATACCCGTGCGGTGGCGGAGTTCCCAGATGGGCGCTTCCAGGTGAGCAAGCGGCTTGGCCAGAGGCGGGCGGAGGTCCGGGCCTTGCTCCCCCAGCGTCCAGAGCAGGCGTAGGGCGAAAGTGTGGAGCTTGGGGTTGTGGCGCTTAAGGTCTTCCAGCCAGTCCCGCACCTGCGAGCGCCCTCTGGCGTCCTCGTAGAAGACCACCCGGTAGCGCCCCACCTCACACCCCCATGGTATACCTACCCAAAAGGTTAGTCAATGCTAACCTCGGAAAAGCTCTTCCTGTATCGCCCGCCGGGTCTTGCGGGCCTCCACGCTCAGGTGGCCGTAGCTTCCTGCCAGGAGGTTGAAGTCCTGGGCTTCCGCCAGGCGGCCCTTGCGTTCGGCAAGCCCGTAGAGGCGGTAGGCCAATGCCCTGGCCCCTTCCGCCAGGGCCTCGGGGGTGCGGGCCAGGAGGCTCGCGGCGGCGCTCTCCCCCTGCTCCTTCAGCGCTTTGATGAGCCCGTGGGCCACCTCCCAGGCGGAGAGACGGCGGTCCTGGGCGGGATCCCAGCCCGCGGTGTACTCCTCGGGGCGGAGGAGGCGCACCTTTCCTCCCTTGGCCCGCAGGATGCCCCCCTCCTTCACCGCGGCCACGGAGACGTTCTTGGCCTTGGCCAGGGTTTCCGCGTCCCCGTAGGGGCCTTCGCCGTAGCCGTACTGGTCGTACCAGGCGATGGCGAAGCGGGTGGGGGCGTCCAGCTCGGCCTCCTCCTCGGCCAGGAACTCGTCCAGCACCTGGTTGATGAGGGCCAGGGCCTCCCGCACGGGGATGGCCCGGCCATCGGGTTCCAGCACCGCCCCAAAGCGGCTGTAGACCGCCATGCCGGGGCCGATGGCGCTTTGGGCCAGGTCCACGGGGGGAATGCTTCCTTGGGTGAGCTTGCGCAGGGCCTCAGGAAGCTCCCTCCGGAGGGTCCGGAGGAAGTCCTGGCGGGTGGCGGTGGGGGCGTCCTCTGGCCGGGGGCGGCAGACCAGGACGATGGAGGAGGCTAGGGCGTTGGAGTTCTGCCCCCTGGAGCGGTTAGTGCGCTCCGTGCGCATGGGCCAGGTGGCGGTGATCTGGAAGCCCGCATCCACCAGGCCCTGCAGGAAGGTCTCCCAACCCGTGGAGGCCACCCTGTCCGTGCCTCCTTCTTCCTCCTCCCCCTCCTCGGTCTCCTGTTGCTTGAAGGCGTAGTAGAGGGAGAGGGGGTAGTGGGGGTGGGCCTTGGCCCGGAGGTTCTGGAAGACCCGGCGCATGCCCTCCTCGAAGTGGCGCTTGGCGGCCTCCCTGCCTCCCTGGCGGTAGGGGTCGGCCACCAGCTCCTCGGCCTTGGGGGTGAGGAGGGTGCGGAAGAGGCTGGGGTAGGTGTCCCCTAGGGACTTGCGGAGCCAGACGTAGAAGAAGTCAGAGAGGTCGGCGTAGGGAACGTTGTCGTAGTAGGGCGGGTCGGTGGAGATGAGGGGCGGGGTGGGCACCCCGTTTACTGAGTCCAGGGCGTTCCCCTGGCGGGCCTGGCCCTCGGGGTGGGCGGGGAGGGCTTCTAAGGCTTTGGCCACCCATTCAACTGCATCCATGAAGTTGCGCGTGGAATCAGAGAAGGGGTTTACCTCGGAGAAGTCCCAAACCATGGGGAGGGCTTGACGACCAAAGACCCCACCAACTTTCTCTCCGCCGCTTTGCCATCTCGATAGCGAGTTACCACTTTCTGCAAGGCGATCCAGGACAAAAGCCAGGTACACCCCCACCGCCTCCGCATAGGCCTTGGCCCCCCTTCCCCCTTCCGCCAGGGGGATGCCGTCATCGGACAGGCCCGCCTCGAGGGCATCCTGGTACACCCGCTCCCTGGCCTCCGCCACCAGGTCGGCGAAGGTGGTGAGGGCCACCAGCTGGCGGGGGGTGAAGAGGTCGGCGTGGGTGCTGAGGCCGTAGTTCTGCACCCGGAAGCCAAGGGCCTGCTCGGGAAGCTTCGTGTCCGGCCTCCACCTCGGCACCGCCCCCCTCGCCACCTCCTCGTGCTCTGGGGTGGGGGCGTGGTAGTTCCTCCCCTTTTCGCCCGCAGTCACGATGGCCATCAGCCTGGCCCCCAGGCGGCCCGCCTTCCCCTCCCTGCGCACGTGGTCCAGGGGGATGTGGGCCCCGCACACCAGACACCGCCCGCCCCGCCTGCCCACGGTGCCCTCCACGGGGGGCTTCTCCCCCCTGAGCTCCACCTTTAGGTTCGGACATCTGCCCCCTGCCCGGGGGAAACGGGGGTAGGGAACAACCTTTGCAGCCAGGCTTCCAGGGCGCGGCGCAGGATGTCTACCCACTCCTCTGGGGAAAAGCGCACCGGCTGCCTCAAGAGGACAAAGAGCCCGGAGTAAGCCCCCCACTTCCGCCTCCCCTTTGAGCCCCCCCTTTCAGGCGCCCCCGCGCCTCCTCCCCCACCATCAACCCTACCCCGTAAGCCAAGGCCACCAGGGCCAGGGTCTTCTCCATGGCCTCCCATCCCTTGCTCATCACCCCACCCAACCCCAGGTGCCCCTTCAGGTCCCTAAACCCCTCCTCAATCTTCATCCGCTCCTCGTAGACCCGCAAAAGCTCCTCCGGGGGAAGGTTCCCCATCACCCAAAGGGGCTCCCTCATCCCCTCCCGCCACACCCCCACCAGGTTCACCTCCACCTCACCCCGGTACCACACCCCCTCGTACCTCACCTCCCGACCCCGGTCCACCCAGGGAATAAGCCGCTCCCCACGCCACAAAAGCCTGGGCCTCGTCCCCAGGTTCAACCGCACCGCGTACCTCACCCCCCACCGCTCCAGGGCCTCCAGCCACCCCCCGAAGGAAAACTCCCGGTCAAACACCCACACCGTCCCCTCCTCCACGTACTCCACCACCTCCTCCACCAGTCCCTCCCAGGTCCGGTTCCTCCCCTCCCCCTTCCCCTCCCAGTAGCTCCCCACGTACACCGGCACCGCCCGGCCCCCGTAAGGCTGGGCAAAGACCACCGCCCAAAAACCCAGGGTCTTGCCATCGGAAAGCCGTCCCACGTAGGGGGTGCGCCTGGCCTGGGGACGGGGGACCTCCGTGGGGTCCACCAGGAGAAAGGGCGTCTTGGGGTCCAGAAGCCGCAGGAGGTAGCGCTTGGGCTCCAAGAGGGGCAAGAGGCGGTCTATCGCCTTGTAGTTGGCCTCCTCCTTGGCCTCCTCCCGGTAAGCCCTGGCCCAGTCGCTCTTCCGAGCCGAGCCCGAGGCCAGGATGGACCACAGCAAACGGGCCACCTTGTCTTCCCACCGCCAAAGCCACGGGTCCAGCAAAGGGCTCACAAAGGGCCTCAAAGCCTCTGGCTCAAAGGGTAACCTCCTCATGCCTACATGATGTCCGAACCAAAAGGGGGAGGCCAGTCTCCCCCCGCTCCACCCGGAACTGGACTTGGCCCTCCCGCACCTCGGGCACCACGTAGACCCCCTTGCCCGCCTTCTTGGAGAGCCAGAAGGAGCGCACCAGGGGGGCCTCCGCCCCGCAGGCGGGGTTGGGGCAGGCCACGGTGCGGGCCCAGAGCCAGGCGATGACCGTTTCCCCGTCCAGGTCCAGGTAAAGGTGCCCGATGCGCTTCCTGGCCTCCTCCCGCATCCAGGCCCCGTAGTGGCGCACGTCCTGGGCCAGGCCTGCGGCTCGGGAAAAGGCACCATTCCCTATGGGCTTGGCCCGGTACTCCGGGTTCACCGGGGGCAACCCGGCAAAGCGGGCGGGGATTTCTATCAGGGCCTTGTTGATGAGGACGGCCACGGGGTTCAGGTCTCCCGCAAAGGCCCTCAGTCCCAGGCGCTGGGCCTCGAGGGGGATGGTGCCTCCACCGGCGAAGGGGTCCAGGACCGGCGGGGCCTTTTCCAGGAGGGCTTGGATCCGCTCCTTGTCCCTGGAAGAGGCGGGGGGCTCCTCCCCCAGGGCACGGGCCAGGCTCTTGGCGATCTCGTAGCGGGCCTCCCCGATGACCCCGTTGTCCTTTTCCGCTTCCTCGGGGTCTTTCACGCTGTCCCAGTTCACCAAGCGCTCCAAGAGCCCAAAGAGCCGCTGGCGCTCCGCCTTGGCCTCCTCCTCGGGCAGGTACTCCCCAGGGTCGTCCACCAGGCTGGCGAAGAGGACCGCCCAGGCCGAGGCCAGAGGCCGCCTGGCCCACCACAGGTGCAGGGTGGACGGGTGGCCGTGAAAAGAAAATCTCTCTTCTAAGGACTCCCGGTTGATGGCCTCGAGGGGTAGGGCAACCTCAATGAGCTTTCTCATGGGCTGGTCGTGTAAGGATTTATGTGTAAGGGCCCGTGTTTAATAGGGGGGCACACCTTAGCACGAGGAGGTGCCCCGTGGACCAGGATACCTTGCGGATCTTGCTGAGGGAAGCGGTGCGGGAGACAGTAGCCGAGGTTCTGCAGACGGTTCTGGAGCTGGACCGGACGGCCTTCTTGCAGGTGCACGGAGGCCGCAGGAACGGCTACTACCCCCGCAAGCTGGAGACCACCTTCGGCCAGGTGGACCTGAAGGTCCCTAGGGATCGGGAATCTCGGTATTACCCGGCTTTCCTTAAGCCCTACGCCCGCCGCCTGGTGGACGTGGGGGAAGTAGCTGTGGCCTTGTACGCCGCCGGGGTCAGTCAGCGCAAGGCGGCCGAGATATTGAGCCTGCTCTTAGGCCACCGCTACTCCCACGAGACCCTAAGCGCTCTGACCGACCAAGTCCTGGAGGCGGCAGGAGCCTTCCGCACCCGGCCTTTGCCCGAGGAGATGGCCTTCGTCTACCTGGACGGGCTTTCCCTAAAGGTCTTCAGGGAAGGAGAAGGGATCGTGCGGGAAAGCGTGTATGTGGCCCTGGGCATCGCCCCTAATGGGGAGAGGCGGGTCCTGGGGTTTTGGCTGTTGCCCACGGAGAGCGCCCTGGGATGGGAGGGGGTCCTGGGGGAGCTTTGGCAGCGGGGCCTGCGGCGGGTATTGCTCTTCATCACCGACGGGCTGCCCGGGCTTCCTGAAGCGATCCGCAGGGTCTACCCTCAGGCGGAGTGGCAGCGGTGCGTGGTGCACGGGGTGCGGTGGAGCCTGTCCCAGGTGCGCTCCCGGGACCGGGCCCTGCTGGCGGAGGACCTGAGGCGGGTGTACGGGGCGGAGAGCCGGGAAGAAGCTCTTGGGGCCTTGGAGGAGGTGAAGGCCGCCTGGGGTTCGCGGTACCCGGGGGTGGTGGGGCTTTGGGTACAGGATTCGGGGGCCTTCCTGCGGTTCTACGGGTACCCCAAGGTGCTTTGGCCGTACCTGCGGAGCACCAACCTGATGGAGCGGTTTATCCGGGAGCTACGGCGGGGGACGAAGGTGCGGGACCACAAGTTTCCCAAGGCGGAGGCGGTATACAAGCTCCTTTACCTGGAGTCGGAGAGGCAGGCTGCTTCGCGAAGCGAACATCTTGCAGGGAGGTGGGCAGAACGGAAACTAAAGGGGTTCTCGGAGGTGAAGGAGGTGCTGGAGAAGATGCTTCAGGAGCGGTATGCCCCCCGTACACAGACTCTTACACATAACAGGGCTTTACCCAAAACTCCTTCCTCGCCCTCCCTTAGCCTGCTTCAAGAGTTCTTGGGTGACTTCATAGTTGAGCAGGCGAACCAGGCCCCTCAGGAGCAGGTACGGACCATCCCTCTCGCTGGGCAGCCCCAGCTTGCCCCCGAGCTGCAAAAGAAACCCCTTGAACGGATCCCCCAACCGCTCAACTTCCCAAAGGAACACCGCCAGCCCCAGCAAAACCGCCACCACCTTCCGGATCCGGGCAAGCCCCCGCACCTGGAAGGTCTCAAGCCCCAGCCCCGTCTTCAAAAGCCGGAAGAACCGCTCCACCTCCCACCGCCTGCGGTACGCCTCCACCACCTGCGCCGCCTCCTCCCTCCCCCTCACCGGCAAGCTGGTCAGTAGCCACCACTCCCCACGCCGCCCCAGGGCTGGCACCCGGCAGACCACCAGGTGGAGCCGCCTCCCCTCCACCTCCACCTCCCTCCATCCGAAGTGGAGCCGCACCCGCTGGTACCTGCCCCCTACCCTCAGCTCCACCTCCTCCCCACAGGGAAGGGCCAGGGAAGAAGCCACCTTCGCCAGAGAACCCCCCTCCCCAAGCTTCCGGTCCCGGTAGACCCGCACCACGAACTCCTCCCCCAGGGCCAGCACCTGCCCAAACACCTTCCGGTCGTCAAACCCCCGGTCCGCCACATACACCAGCCTCCTGCCCACGCCCCCCAATCGCTCCCGGGCCGCCTCAATGGCTCCCTCCACCTCCTTGGGCAGGCTGGCAAACCCCCTCTCCCCGTAGGCCACCAGGTGGGCGTACCCCAGGGCCAGCCGCCCCGCGGGGTCCAACCCCAGGGCGGTGAGGAGCTCGTACCCGGGCCGCCTATCCTTCCCCACCCGGGCTATCCCCTCCAGGGCCCGGGCATAGGGCTTGGCCACCGGGCTCAGGTCCAGGAGGACCAGAACCTCCTCACCCTCCAGGGCAGTCGCGCTCTCCTGATAGACCCGGTCAAGGAGGGCTTCTGCCTCCACCCGTGGGTTGGACAGGAAGCGGTAAAGGGCTTTGGCCTGGTGGAAGCGGTTCTGGAGGGGAGAAGGGAGCGAGGCCACCATCTCGCTCACCCGGGCTGAGCCTGCGGCCAAGGCGCCCCGCACCACCTCTTCAAACCGTCGGTGGAGGCGCTTATCGGGGGAAAACGCTCGCAAAACGGCCCGTGAACTCCTGGAGCCTGGCCTCGGCCACCTTGAGCATGTCCATGGATCACCCCCGGTACCAGATACGGGCTGCGCCCGCAAGGGGAGATTTACTTTACCACGAAACGGAGATGTGGGTAAAGTCCTGTTACACATAACTCTTGACACGACCCCTCCTGGGGCACGGCCTCGCCGTGGAGGCCTTGAGGGCAGCGGGGACGAAGCGTGTGGGGATCGTCCTCAACTTCGCCCCGGTGTACGGCGAGGACCCCGAGGCGGTGGACGTGGCTGACCGCTACCACAACCGCTACTTCCTGGACCCCATCCTGGGCAGGGGGTATCCCGAAAGCCCCTTTCAAGACCCCCCGCCCACTCCCAACCTCTCCCGTGACCTGGAGCTCGTCGCAAGGCCCCTGGACTTCCTAGGGGTGAACTACTACGCCCCCGTCCGCGTGGCCCCGGGGACGGGGCCTTTGCCCGTGCGCTACCTTCCCCCGGAGGGGCCGGTCACGGCCATGGGGTGGGAGGTCTACCCCGAGGGGCTTTACCACCTCTTGAAGCACCTCGGCCGGGAGGTGCCCTGGCCCCTTTACATCACGGAAAACGGGGCCGCCTACCCCGACCTCTGGACGGGAGAGGCCGTCGTGGAGGACCCCGAGCGGGTGGCCTACCTCGAGGCCCACGTGGAGGCCGCCTGGCGGGCCCTCTTCACCCTTTACGCCACCGCCACCCCCTTTGACCGGCCCTGGGAGGCCCGTTACCTCCTGGAGCCCACGGGCTTCGTCCCTTACCGCCTCTTCACCCGTTTCATGCGCCAGTTCGCCGTCTACACCCGGGAGCGGTACCGGGGAGGGAGGGAGTTCTACTTCGCGGGGGGGATTGAGGACCTAGCCCGCTTCCACGGGTACCTCCGGGACCGCAACCTCCTCACCAAGCGCCTCTTCCGCCCCCCAGAGGGCCTGGTGGCCTACGAGGTCCCCCTCCTGGAGGTCCCCGAGGAGGCGAAGGCCCTCCTGGCGGAGGTGCGGAGGCGGCTCAAGGCGGCGGCCTACCGGGCCCCCCAGGAGGAGCGGGGGATCGTCATGGCCCAGCGCACCCTCCTCTCCCGGGCCATCCTGGAGAGGATCAAGCTGAGGGCGGCCCTTCCCCTGGTGGCCGGCCTCCTGGAGGAGGGGTGGCACGTCCTGCTCTTCGTCCAGTACCGCTCGGACAAGACCCTGGACCTCACGAGCCCCGAGGCGGTGGAGGCCTTCCTCCAGGACGCCGAGGAGAGGGGGCTCAAGGGGGCCCTCCACCGCCACCTGGCCCCGGCCCTGAAGGGCCTCGGGCTCACCCTCCCCTCCCCCGTGGCGATGGTCCGGGAGGCCTTCGGAGGGCTGGGAGAGGACCTCGCCTTCTACACCGGGGCGGAGACGGGAAGCGCCCTCAGGAGGACCAAGGCGGCCTGGGACGAGGGGAGGGTGCGCCTCCTCCTGGCCACCGCGGGCAAGGGGGGTGTGGGCCTCTCCTTCCACGACACCACGGGGAAGAGACCTACGGCCCAGATCGTCCTCACCCTGCCCTGGACGGCCACGGGGCTGGACCAGGTCCTGGGCCGGGTGGTGCGCCTTGGAATGAAGAGCCCCGTGCGGATCCTCTTCCCTGCGGCCCCGGTGCCCTTTGAGCAGCAGCTTGCGGCCACGGTGGCCCAGAGCCTGAGGACCCTGGGGTACGCGGTGCGAGGGGGCGAGGGGGTGGTGCCGGAGCGGGTGGTGGAGGCCTTCCTCTACGACCTGGCGGCGGTGGACCTGATGGGCTTCCTCAGGCTTTTAGAGGCGGAGGAAAGCCTGTCCAAGGCCCCCCGGGAGGAGGAGGCCTCTTCCCTGGAGGTGCCGCTTCCGCCCTCGGGGTGAAGGGGAGCCTAAAACTGTAGGGTGAAGGGGGTCCCGGAGGCCTCCAGGGAGTAGACCCCTTCCCTTCGGGGGTGCCCTTTCCAGCTCTTTTGGTGGGGGGCCCGGGCTCAAGCTACCCGGCCCAGAGCCGTGGGCACCAGGTCCCTCCCACCACCACAAACTGAGGGGATACGCCCAAACCCCCACGCCAAAGCGGCTCAGGAATCCTCCCGCCGTTTTCCCGAGACTCCGTTCCCCCTCCGCCCATCTGCGCCCTTCCAAGGTAGTGTTACCCCCCACCCCCATGGGTAGGGCCGGTCCACCCGGGCCTCAGGGGAGGGTCAGCCTTGCGGGAAACAAGCTTAGCGATAAGACCAAGCCCTCTTCGCACCGGCTAGGAGGCTCTCCCCATGGCCTCTACCTCCTCCAGGCGCCTGGGATGGAGCGGGCCAAGGGCGAAGAGGTAGAAGGCCAGGAAGGAGGCCAGGGCCACCCGCAAGGGCAGGGTCACGCCGATCCCCCCCAGGACCCCCGAGAGGGTTCCCCCTAAGGCGCCCGCCCCGTAGATCAGGGCCCGCAGGGCGGCCAGGCTCCCCGCCAGGGCCTCCTCGGGCAGCAACCACCCCCGCACGGCCCGCAGGTGGACGCCCGTGACCCCGACGGCAAACCCATAGAGCAGGCCCCCCGCGAGGAAAGGAGGGAACGGAAGGGCCAGGAGGAGGAGGGCCCTCACCGGGTCTCCCCGGTCCAGCCGGGGGCTCAGGAGGAGCAAAGGGCCTAGGGTGAAGTACCCGAGGGCAGCGAAGAGGCCTACCCAGAAGGCCTCCCCCGTGCGGGCCACCTCCAGGCTCAAGGCGCTGAAGCCCAGGGCGGCCCCCAGGTCGCCCAGGGCCTCGGAAAGAAAGGCCAGTTTCCAGACCGGGTTCAAGCCTCTAGAGCGAACCCTTCCACCATCCAGATGACCCCACCTGTAATGGAGCAGGCATGGCAAAGGGGCGCACGTACACCCGCCGCGTCCGGCCGCCGACCCTGACCTCTTGCACCTCCTTGAGCATCGCCATTCACCCCCTTACGGGTTAGCCCCAGAGTAGCAGCAGGGGAATACCGCCCGTGGAGCCCAGGAGGGCCTCACCCACGCCCCTCGGCGTCACCACGAGGGGAGAGAACCCTTTGGGAGAGGCGGAGGAGAGGGGGAAAGAGAAGGGAGGCCAGGAGGAAAACGCTCCCAAAGGCCACGAAGGCCCCCCTGGGCCCCAGGAGGTCCCCAAGCCCCCCGCCCAAGGGGGAGCCCAGGACCCGGGCCGTCTGGGTGAGGACGTTGACGTAGGCAAAGAGGCCCACCAGGGTCTCCGGGGGGGCAAGCCGCTGGAGGAAGGTCCGGAAGGCGATCCGGGCCACGGAAACCCCCGCCCCCGAGACCAAAGACCCGAGGAGGAGGTGGGGGTAAGGGAGGAGGCCGTTCCCCAGGTTGCCCAGGCCCAGGAGGCCAAGCCCCCCGAGGAGGCCAAGGACCGGGGGGAGGGAGACGCGGGTAAGGGCCTGGGCCACAAGGAAGCCCCCCAGGCTAAAGCCCGCCCAGGCGATACCTAGCCCCTCGGGCCGCTTGAGGTCGTGGAAGAGAAGAGCGGTGAGGACCCCGCCCCCCGTGAGGGCCAGGGCAGGGAGAAGGGCAGGTAGAGCAACGGGGAGGAGAACACCCAAGGGTACACCCCCAAAGGCCTTCCGCCTCCCTTCGGAAGGGCCTAGGGGAGGAGGGGCCTTCAGGCCCAGGAGGAGGACCAGGGCCACCCCCAGAGGAAGGGCGAAGAGGGGAAGGGCGTAGGGCCCCAGGCGGTCCACGGCAAAGCCCCCTATGAGGGGGGCCAGGACCAGGCCCAAGGTATTGGCCATTTCCCAGCGGGCGTTGGCCTGGGACAGGGCCTCCTTAGGGAAGAGGCGGGGCAGGGCGCTTCCCAGTAAAACGCCGTAGATGGCCAGAGCAGCCGTAAGGAAGAGGAAGAGGGCGAGCAAGGCGGCGTAAAGGAGAAGAAAGGTGCTAAGGCCAGGGCTTCCCAGGGCGAGGAGGGCCGCTACCCCAAGGCCAAAGGCGAGGAGGCGGAGCACCATTTGGGGCCTGGTCTCAAGCCAGGATTGGAGGAGAAAGGGGGTCAGGATGCTCGCTAAGGCTTGAACCAGGGTGAGGACCGAAGTTTGTAGCCCCGAGGCTCCCGCTTCCAGGAACCGCCATAGGCCCGCCACCACCAGGCCCTGGCCGGTCAGGGTTAGAAGGAAGGCGAGGAGGAAGAAGGAGAAGGTACCCGAGGGCGGAGTTAAATCCTTAGCCATGCTGGGACGCTGAGCCATCAGCTAGAGGGATTTCGCTGGTGTAATTGGGGATAGTCCGAATGTCCACGGCATCAAAGAAGTTCGGTTGAACAGGTATTTTCCGTAGCTCTTGCAGTAGAGGCGAATTCTCCCAAATGTCGGCTAAAGTGCTCGTTAGAAGGTTGCCGAAGAACGAATACCTGGGCCGCCACTCACGCAATTTGGCAGAAACGTAGACATTACCCCTCGGATCTACGCGAAGAGCACGATTACCCCTAGAGGTAAGCCATATCTGATCGCGGGCCGGGTTTTCCGATCTAAGTTCTCTAGAAAGCTTATACCACAGCCTTTGGTGGGGCTTAATCGCACCTAATCTAACCATGTCCATGTATTCCCCTACAGCGAAGTCCCACTCTTCCTGGCTAAGAACGAGATGATTCAAGCTTGCCCCGCGCCCTGCGGGATACATGGGCGCAATCCCATACATAGCGTTGTTTTGTGTTGCGATTTCACCTATCTTTCTAATCTCAGTGTAGTTCTTCTTGTGAACTACCGTGAAGACAGCCAGAGGGATACCGGCTTTGGCAATGAGACTTATCTGCCGCAAGGTAGTCTTAAATCCCCCCTTACCCCGAAGCAAATCGTGGCTATCCGGACTAGATCCGTCTAAAGTGGTACCCACGAAGTTCAGATTTTTTGTGGACGCAATCTTATCTAAGTCGCTATCTCGCAACACGGACAAGTCGGTGTTAACTTGAACGCTAAACCCTAGCTCGTCCGCTAGGCGGATGATCTCCAATCCATCTGGCCTACTCAGTGGATCACCTCCTGTGAATTCAAGGTAGAAGACCCCTTCCTTTCTTATGGAATCCAAGATATATCCCCACTCATCGAAAGTCAGCTCTTCCCGAAGAGGTATTTTGGGTTCAGGGCCGGATTCGTATGCACAGTATGCACAACGCCTATAGCACCTATTCGTGAGCTCGATTTCCATGGATAGAGGCCTATAGTACCGGTCATCGGAGAAGTGTTGATCGTCTAGGAACAAAGCTTTAGATTCCAGCCCTTCTTGAGAAGGGCGAAGGTATCCCTCGGCAATCAAGTAAAGGATTAAATGCCCCGCTGCCTCTACAAATCCCTTGGTAATTTCACTTAAGCCTCCTTCTTTGAGAACTTGCTTGAGGGCCAGCGATGGCCTAGTAGCAACTACAAAGGATCTAACAAGGTCGAAGGCTTCCTGATTGAGAAAAATGCCCCTCTTAAAGCCGTAGAGTATTCCCCCGAACCGCTCTCTGCGTAGGACAACGCTAGCGTCGCTGGCAAGGACAAGGGGCACGTCTTCGACCCAAAGCCTTTCGTATTCCGAGCCTAATCCTTCTTCGAGGTCCTCCTCGTAAGCCAATATAAAATTGCCTGTATCAATGGCAACCATCAGGAAATCATGCTGCTGGCCTACGACCTTTGGAAGTTGTAAACCCCTCTCGTGCATTTCTTCCACCCCCTTACGGGTTAGCCCCAGGGTAGCAGGGGGGAGGTTACGTCCAGGTTACGTGGAAGCTCTTCCCAACGATGGCCCCTGCGTAACCTCGCGTAACCTTGGACTCCCCGCGTAACCTCCCCCTTGGCACCCTGGAAGCATGAGGCACAGGTGGCCTTGGGTTCTCCTCGTGGGATGGCTTCTCCTGGCCCTTCTAAGAGGCCCTGGTCCCGCCCCTTCCCTGGCCTGCTGGAGTCCCGACTGCTTCCCTCCCGGTTCACACCCCGTACTCCCGGCGAAGCCGCTCCACCCGGGCCCGGGCGATGGGGTAGCGGGGATCCTCGGGGGATAGCCCCTCCAGGAGGGCCTCCCAAACCTCCAGGTCCTCCCCCAAGCGCTCTGCGAGGAGGAAGAGGGCCTCCTGGTCCCCCGAGGCCAGCACCGCCCGGCGCAGGGTCTCCTCCAGTTCTAGGCGGAGCGCCTCCACCCCCGGGGCCTGGCTCCAGGGGAGGAGGGGGCCCTGGTAAAGGGCAAGGGCCTGTTCCAGGTCTCTCCCGGAAAGGGCCCTGAGAAAGGCCAAAAGGTCCGAGGGAGGAGGGTCTTCCAGACGGTAGGGGGCGCAGGAGATCCGGAAGCCCTTGGCCCGCAGGCGGTGGAGGAGGGTCTTCAAGGCCCCTAGGTTGGGTTCCCCGTAGAGGGCCTCCGCCAGGGCTTCTCCCGATATGCCCTTCTCGTGGGCAAGGAGGAGGGCCAGCGCCTCCGTGCCCCTAGGCCCTAAGGAGGGTAGGGGACCTCCGTCAAGGAGGCGGAGGGAGGTCTCCTCCCCTCGGCCCAGCAGGAAGGCCCGGGCCTCGGGGCGGAGGGCGGGGGCCAGGCGGGGGGCCAGTGGGGCCTCTACCTCCGCCCCCAGGGCCCTGAGGCGGGCCTCGGCCAGGAGGGCGTAGAGGGCCCCGTCCTCCCGGAGGAGGCCGTGGGCGGAGAGGAGGAGATCCCTGGCCGCCTCCCCCCCTTCCAGGAGCCCCTGGGCCAGGAGGAGGAAGCCCTGGGACCACCCCGCCTGGGGGCCGGCCTGGGCCGCTTCCAGGAGGAGCCGGGCCCTAAGGGGTTCCAGGGCCAAGGCCCCAAGGACCAGGAAGCTCGGGAGGCTGCCCGGGCCCAGGAGGGGAAGGAGGCCCTGGAGGAGGGTCCGGGCCCGCCGGGGCTGGCCCCGGAGGAGGTGGGCCAGGGCCAGGGTGTGCCCGGCCAGGAGGCGCACCCCGGGCAGCTCGTGGAGCAGGAACTCCTCCCCCTCTTCCAGGACCTCGGGGAGGGGAAGGGCGCCGAAGAAGAGCTCCAGGCGGAGGTGGTGGAGCCGGGTCCAGGGGGAAGGGGCCTTGAGGCGGGCCAAGGCGGCATGGGCCAGGGCCTCGGGACGGCCCAGGCGCTCCAGGACCACCGCCAGGGCCAGGTGGAGCCGGGCCTCCGCCTGGGAGTTCCCCCGGAAGCGGTGGAGGGCCTCCTCCAGGGCCACCGCCCCTTCCCTCGGGGGCAGGGCGAGGCCCAGGTGGTAGAGGGTGAGGGGGGTCTGGGCCCTCCGGGCGGCCTCCAGGGCCAGGGCCCGGTACCCTCCCCAGTCCCCCTTGCGGCCCTCCAGGAAGCCCAGGAGGGCCAGGCGCTCCGCCTCGGGGAGGCCTTCTTGGGGGGTTTGGAGGAGGGCCAGGGCCTCCCGGTCCTTTCCCCCCTCCAGGAGGCGGAGGGCGATGGGGAGGCGGGATGGGTCCATAGGACCAGCCTAACGGCCCGCCCCAGGGCCCGCGGGCCATGGGCACCCGTACCCCCTACCTATGCCAGCTCCCTGCACGGCCCCTTGCGCCCCGGAGCTATTCGTCAAAGCCCAGGGCCCGGAGGTAGCGCTTCACCAGGTAGTAGGGCTTGCGGGCCAGGTAGTCCTTGCCCTGCTCCACCCGCAAGACCCAGTGGGGCCGGAGGCCCAGCATCCGGGCGAACCGGGTGGCGGAGACTCCCAGGGTCTCCCGCCTGCGCTTGAGCTCGGCGATGAACTCCTCATCAAAGAGGAGTTCCTCCGTGATCTTGACCTTGCCCTCGAACTTTCCTCCCATGGCGTTCTCCCCCTTCTCCTTGGTCCTGTGACGACTCCTCGGACTGAAGTCCGAGGCTTCTCGGTTCCCAAGATACGGGCTTCGCCCGTGACCACGGGACGGCCCACGCCGTACCCATCCCCGAAGGCCCCGTCCAGGCCCTTGCCAGAACATTCAGCGCGGCGGCCACATCCCGATGCAGGGGAGTCCCACAACCCGGACAGGTAAATTCCCTCACCCAGAGGGGACGCTTTTCCCGGTGGCCGCACACTGGACAGTCCTGGCTTGTATGTTGGGGGTCTACCCCCACGACCCGCCTACCAGCTTCTTCCGCTTTGTAGGCGAGGATTTGGAGAAACTGCGCCCAACCCGCATCCAGAACTCCTTTGGATAGACGGGAGCGGGATAGGGCTTGGATGTTCAGATTCTCGTGAACGATGGTTCCATAGGTATTGACCAGCCTCCTTGCAATTTTATGGTGGAAGTCTTTGCGCTGGTTGGCGATTTTGCGGTGCAGCTTGGCAACCCGCTTTCTGGCCTTCTCGCGACGACGGCTGCCCCGCTTCTTGCGGGCAAGGCTGCGCTGTGCGGCGGCGAGTTTGGCTTGCGCCTTGTGGAGGTACCGGGGGGCCTCGACCATCTCCCCGTCGGAGGTGACGAGGAAGTGGGGGTTGGTGCCCAGGTCTATCCCGATGGCCCGGTTGTTGGAGGGAAGGGGCTTGGGGTCCACCTCGCAGACGAAGACGATGTACCACTCTTCCCCCTCCCTTTTGACCGTGGCGGTCTTCGGTTTCCCCTCCAGAGGACGGTGGAACTTGCACTTGACCGAGCCGATGCCGTACAACAGTACCCGACCCTTTTGAACCTTGACTCCTGTTTTATCCGCTTGGGGGAAGGTGAAGGAGTCGTAGCGCCCCTGCCCCTTGAAGCGGGGATAGCCCGCTTTCCCCTTGGCCTTAAGCCGTCGGAAGAAGCCCTGGAAGGCTTTGTCCACCCGCTCGATGACGTTCTGCAAGACCTGGGAATGAATGCGCTTGTACTCCGGCAGCTCGGCCCGTATCTCGGGCAGATACCTCTTCTGTTCGTAGAAGCCGACAGTCCTCCCGCCCTTCTTGTAGGCATCTCTACGCTCCTGCAAGGCGGCGTTGTACAGGCTGCGGCACAGCGCAAGGGTGCGCTCCAGGTCTTTTTGCTGGGGCCGGGTGGGGTAGAGTCGGTACTTGAACGCCTTATGCATCGTCTACCTGATGCTTGCGCTGCTCCTGGATGTAGCGCTCGATCACCTGGCGCGTGGTGCGTTCTTCAGGCACGTGCATATGATAGCGCATCCGCCGCCCACTAGGCTATGTCCGCCTCCCCGCTACGCGGCGAAACCAGCGTCTCCGGCGGACGTGGGGGAGTCCATGTATCCCACGGACTGAAAGTCCAGGGGATTATAGCTCCCCCACGCCCCCTCTTTTCTCTAAAGCCAAGTTACTAGGGTTGGGAAGGCGCTTCAACACCAGGTTCCTGGGGAGCTGGGGGCCTTGGTGGACGCCAGGCTAGGAGGCGTCATCCCTTCGTGTGCTACCTACATCTCCACCCCCGCCATCCTGGGGAGGACCCGGCTCCGGATGGGGTTGTGGGCCAACAGCACCAGGTTCACCCTGGCCAGAAACCCCCAGTAGGAACGGGCTTCAATCCGGTGGAGCCCCAAAGAACGCACCATCACGCTGAACCGGGTCTCTATCCAGTTGCGTACCCTCCCCATCCACCCTTTCCACCCCGTCTGTACCACCTTCCCGCCCCTGACCCGGTAAGGAGGCGTTTTCACCCCCTCCACAAAGCGAAAGCCCCGGTCCCCAAGAACCGCAGGAAGGCCCGTCAACAACCCCTCGGCCCATGCCTCCCTGGCATTACCGGGCAACACGGCCCAGCGGAAGAAAAGCCTCCCCTCGTTCATCACCGCCACCAGGGTGTACCCAGCGAAGGCCCCCAGGGGGCCTACCCCCACGGCAGCTTTCGGGAGGTCAAAGCCGTGTATCCGATGGCCGTGGGCCAGGGGGATGGGTTTTAGGTCTACCACCTGAAGGTGTCCCTCTCCCCCGGAAAGGCGCAGGGCCAGGTGGGCCAGGAGGCGGTGGGCTTTTTGCAGCACCCGGTAGAAGCGGGTGAGGTGGGGGAGCTGGGGGAAGTAGGCCTTCAGGGTGGACTTGGCGGCCAGATACCCTTTGGCCAGGTCCTGACCTTGCAAAAGGAGGAAGATGGCGAGGGTTAGGAGCTCGGCGAGGGTAGCCTTTTGGTGCTTTTGCTTTCGGGGGAGGCCGATACCTTGAGCCTGCAGAGCTTTGAGTTCATCGTCTACCCAGACATAGGTAGCCACCAGAAGGGTTTCTGCGTCAAGATAGTAGGTCGTGTAAGGATTTATGTGTAAGGGCCCGTGTTTAATAGGGGGGCACACCTTAGCACGAGGAGGTGCCCCGTGGACCAGGATACCTTGCGGATCTTGCTGAGGGAAGCGGTGCGGGAGACAGTAGCCGAGGTTCTGCAGACGGTTCTGGAGCTGGACCGGACGGCCTTCTTGCAGGTGCACGGAGGCCGCAGGAACGGCTACTACCCCCGCAAGCTGGAGACCACCTTCGGCCAGGTGGACCTGAAGGTCCCTAGGGATCGGGAATCTCGGTATTATCCGGCTTTCCTTAAGCCCTACGTCCGCCGCCTGGTGGACGTGGGGGAAGTGGCGGTAGCCCTTTACGCCGCCGGGGTCAGTCAGCGCAAGGCGGCCGAGATACTGAGCCTGCTCTTAGGCCACCGCTACTCCCACGAGACCCTGAGCGCCCTGACGGACGAGGTCCTGGAGGCGGCAGGAGCCTTCCGCACCCGGCCTTTGCCCGAGGAGATGGCCTTCGTCTACCTGGACGGGCTTTCCCTAAAGGTCTTCAGGGAAGGAGAAGGGATCGTACGGGAAAGCGTGTATGTGGCCCTGGGCATCGCCCCTAATGGGGAGAGGCGGGTCCTGGGGTTTTGGCTGTTGCCCACGGAGAGCGCCCTGGGATGGGAGGGGGTCCTGGGGGAGCTTTGGCAGCGGGGCCTGCGGCGGGTATTGCTCTTCATCACCGACGGGCTGCCCGGGCTTCCCGAGGCGATCCGCAGGGTCTACCCTCAGGCGGAATGGCAGCGGTGCGTGGTGCACGGGGTGCGGTGGAGCCTGTCCCAGGTGCGGGCGCGGGACCGGGGCCTGCTGGCGGAGGACCTGAGGCGGGTGTACGGGGCGGAGAGCCGGGAAGAAGCTCTTGGGGCCTTGGAGGAGGTGAAGGCCGCCTGGGGTTCGCGGTACCCGGGGGTGGTGGGGCTTTGGGTGGAGGAGTCTGGAGCCTTCCTGCGCTTCTACGGGTACCCCAAGGTGCTTTGGCCGTACTTGCGGAGCACCAACCTGATGGAGCGGTTTATCCGGGAGCTACGGCGGGGGACGAAGGTGCGGGACCACAAGTTTCCCAAGGCGGAGGCGGTATACAAGCTCCTTTACCTGGAGTCGGAGAGGCAGGCTGCTTCGCGAAGCGAACATCTTGCAGGGAGGTGGGCAGAACGGAAACTAAAGGGGTTCTCGGAGGTGAAGGAGGTGCTGGAGAAGATGCTTCAGGAGCGGTATGCCCCCCGCACACAGACTCTTAGAGGCTGTCGTAAAAGGGTGGTATTCTTGAGGGATGAGCTCTAGACGATCTTACCCCAGCGACCTCAGCGATGCGGAGTGGGCCCTCCTGGAGCCCCTCATCCCAGCCCCCAAGCCCGGCGGCCGACCCGCCAAGGTGCCGAGGAGAGAAATCGTTAACGCCATCCTTTACGTCCTGGAAAACGGCATCAAGTGGCGGGCTATGCCCCATGACTTGCCCCACTGGTCCACCGTCTACCACTACTTCCGCAAGTGGCAGAAGGAAGGCATTTGGGAGAAGGCCGTCCAGGCCCTGGCCCGCCAGGACCGGGAGCGAGAAGGGAGGCAAGCTTCGCCCAGCGCTCTGGTGATGGATAGCCAGTCCGTCAAGACCACGGAAAAAGGGGGCCCCGAGGGAACGACGGGGCGAAAAAGGTCAAGGGGAGAAAGCGCCAAATCTTGACGGACACGGGGGGTCGCTTGCTGAAGGCCTTCGTGCACCCGGCCAACGAGCACGATAAGCGGGGTGGGGAGGCCTTGCTCCTGGGGATGGACCTCTCCCTTTGGCCAAGGGTGCGGAAGCTCTTTGTGGACTGGGGGTACAGGGGCCTCAAGGGGCTCGCTTCTTCCCTGGGGCTGGAGCTTGAGGTGGTGGCCCGTCCCTACGCGGGGGTGCGTGGGGTCTGGGTGCGGGAGGGGGAGGAGGCGCCGGAGCTTCCGCGGGAGAGGGGGTTCAAGCCCTTGCCCAAGCGGTGGGTGGTGGAGCGGACCTTCGCCTGGCTTGGGCGGAATCGGCGGCTTGCCAAGGACTACGAAGCTAACCCTCGGGTGAGCGAGGCCTGGGTGTATCTGGGCATGCTACGCTTGTTGGTGAAGCGGCTGGCTAGGGCCGCGTAGCTGGCCGTGGAGGACTTTTACGACAGCCTCTTACACATAACTCTTGACACGACCTGGGCTAGGCCTCCAGGATTTCCAGCGAATAGCTCCTCGGGGTGCACGGGGTATATGATACAAACCCCTCATTTTTGTATCCCAAGCTCCGCTTTGGGATATGGGCATATCACAGGACCACCACCTGCTTCGCCTTGGCCAGAAGCTCCTTCAAATCGTAATTCACGCTGGTGGCCCCGAAGTCGGGCTCCCGCACGAAGGGGGTGGGAATGTAGTGCACTCGCAAGGCTTTCTCCCCGTCCGTCTCCACCACCGCCAGGAACCAGGAGGTGGGCTTGTTGAGGGCGGTGAGGATCTGGGTGCGGGAAAGGGTCACCACCTCCGAGCCCGGCCCCTTGCCCTTGACCTCGATGAAGCGGAGGGTGCCCTGGAGGGTACGGGACTCCACGTCGTAGCCAGGCCATCCGGGGGGCATCTCCTTGGGCTCGTGGCCCAGCCGCCGCTCCGCCAGAAGGACCGCCTCCACCGCCAGCCGCTCCAGGCGCCTTTGCGCTTCCAACTCGGGGGCTTCCACCTTGGGCGTCAGCGGGGGCACCACCAGGATGGCCTGGGAGAGGCGGGGCGGGAGGGACTGAAGGTGCCTGGCCGCCTCCAGCTCCCGCTCCCGCCGCTTTAGACGCTCCCTTAGTTCGTCCGCCCTCCGGCGGGCCGCCTCCGCCCGGCCCGAGGCCCCCGTCTTCCCCGCCTTGGCCCGTTCTTCCTCCCTGGCGGCCAGGCTGTCCCAATGGTAGATCTCCGAAAGGAGCCTCTCCCGCACCGCCCGGAGGGTGCGGTCCACCTCCGCCTGGCGGAAGCGGCGCACCTCCTCGAGGTGTTCCTTGGCCAGCCTAGCGGTGGCGTAGGCCTCCGCCTGGGCCAGAAGCCCAGCCGTGTCCCAGCCTTCCCAAAGCCCGAAAGCCTCGGCTCGCTCCTCCTCCGTGGCCGGGCGTAGGTCTAGGTAGGGGGCGGGCCCCTCCTCCCGCACCTCTCCCTTAGGGCTGAGGCTCAGGTAGAGGAAGCGGCGGGAAACAGGGCCGTGGGCGTCCCGCACCTCGTGCTCCAGGGCCAGGAGGAGGCGGGGGGTTGTGGCGTTCTCGTCCACCAGGACCGTCCCTCGCTCCAGGTTATGGCCCCATTCCCGGAGGACTGCATCCAAAACGCCCTCCAGCAAGGGGTGCCCCGGCACCAGGAAGTCCGCCACCGGCTTCCCAGGAAGGCTCACCTTGCCCTTATGGAAGGTGACCCGGGTGTAGCTCCGCAGGACCCCCGGCCTGGCCTCCCGTACTTTGGCGGGCACGAAGCTCACCTCCATCCGCCCTTCCTCCCGGAGGTAGGCGGTGCCCCCCAGGGCCTCCAGGGCCTCGCGGAAGAAGCTTCCCAGGTAGTGGGGCTGGAGCCTGCGGGCCTCGGCCCGCTCCATGTCCAGGCGCAGGGCCTCCAGGCGCTTGGGGTCCAGGACCTCAGCGGCTAAGGCGTTTTGCAGGAGCTTCTCCAGCCGTTCCCGGTCCACCGCCCCCTCCACCTGGCGGAAGAGCCGGGCCCGCACCTGGGGGTCCTCCCCGTAGCGGATGGCCTCGAGGAGAAGCTCCTTGAGGGGCCTTTCCTGAAAGAGCCTGCCCAGCACGTCAAACACCCGCCCCCCCAGGGCCTGGCTGGCCTCCTCCAGCTTCCTGAGGAGGCGCAGGTAGACCTCCCCCTCCCGGGTGTTCTCCGCCACCAGGTTCCACATGTGGCAGACCTCGGTCTGGCCGATGCGGTGGATGCGGCCGAAACGCTGCTCCAGCCTGGCGGGGTTCCAGGGGAGGTCGTAGTTGATGAGGAGGTGGGCCTGCTGCAGGTTCACCCCTTCCCCAGCGGCGTCCGTGGCCACCAGGATGAGGACCTCCCGGTCCTGGGTGAAGCGGGCCTGGCGCAGGCGGCGCTCCTCCCGGGAGAGGCCGCCGTGGATGGCCACCACCTGTTCGGGCCGCCCCAGGTAGGCCTGGAGGCGGCTTTCCAGGTAGTCCAGGGTGTCCTTGTGCTCGGTGAAGACGATGAGCTTGCGCCCGCGGATGCGCTTGTCCTCCAGGAGGGTCTGCAGCTCCTGCCACTTCCGGTCCTGCTGCCCCCGGAGGAGGGCCTTGGCCTGGGCCTCGAGGCGCCTTAGGGTGGCGATTTCCGCCTCCAGCTCGCTCAGGGTGCGGGCGGCGGTGGCCTGGTCCAGCACCTCGGGGGCGGCTTCCAGTTCCTCGTCGGGAAACTCCTCCTTCTCCTCGATGTCCTCCTCCTCCAGGGTGGGGAAGGCGAGGAGGCCCCGGCGCACCTCCTCCCGGCGGGCCTCGAGGCGCTTCCGGCGCCTCTCCAGGGAGCGGTAGATGGCCAGGGGACTGCTGGCGAGCCGCCTTTGCAACAGGGTGAGGGCGAAGCCCACGGTGCGCCTTTGGCCTTCCTCGAGGGCCTCGGCCCGGTTCATCTCCTCCCGCACGTAGTCCGTTACCGCCTCATAGAGGCCCATCTCCTCGGGGGAGAGGCTGTAGGCCACCGTGTAGGCCCGGCGCTCAGGGAAGAGGGGGGTGCCATCGAAGCGCACCAGGTCCTCCTTCTGCCGCCTGAGCCATAGCCCCTGGGCGTCGGGCGGGGGGCTATTGGGCCGGGGCTTGCCCAGGAAGCGGTCGGGGTCCAGGAGGGCGAGGAAAAGGCGGAAGTCCTCCTCCTTGCCCCGGTGGGGGGTGGCGGTGAGGAGGAGGAAGTGCTTGGCGCGCTGGGAAAGCTCCTGCCCCAGGCGGTAGCGGCGGGTGGCTTTCACCTCCTGGCCGTAGTAGGAGGCGGCCATCTTGTGGGCCTCGTCCACCACCACCAGGTCCCAGTCCACCTCGAGAGCTTTCGCCGCCACCTCGGGAAAGCGGGCTAAGCCGTCCATGCGGGCGATCCAGAGGGGGTGTTCGCGGAAGGGGTTGCCCTGGGAGGTCTCGAGGGTGAAGCGGGAGAAGACCCGGAAGTCGAGGCGGAACTTCTCCCATAGCTCTTCCTGCCACTGGAGGACCAGGGCGCCGGGGGCCACCACCAGGCACCGCTCCAGGGCCCCCCGGAGGGCCATCTCCCGGATGTAGAGCCCAGCCATGATGGTCTTGCCTGCCCCGGGGTCATCGGCCAGGAGGAAGCGAAGGGGGGTTTTGGGGAGGAGGTGGCCGTAAACGGCCTCGATCTGGTGGGGGAGAGGCTCCACCAAGGAAGCGTGTACCGCCATCATGGGATCAAAGAGGTAAGCCAAGCGGATGCGCTTGGCCTCGGCGGCTAGGCGGAAGAGATCCCCCGGGGCATCCAAGGGAAAGCGAGGCGCTTCCTCCACCTGGAGCAGGGCCAGGTCCTCGGGATAGAGGAGGGCTTCCCCCAGCTGGCCGTCTGGGTCGCGGTAGGTCACCTGGAGGGTTTCCCCCAAGAAGCGCACGTGCTCCACCATCACGCCCTTCCCAGGCAAAAGGCCCAGGAGGCGTACCCCTGGGCGCACCCGCTCGGGGGTTAGGGAAGGTTCGAGGGCCATGAGAACAGCTTAGGGCAAGGGGGGTGTACCTGTCGGGTCAATCCGAACATGGGCCATTTTGTGGAAAAGGACCAGAAACGGGGGGCTATTTGGGGGGCTGTTGGAGCCGGAAGTAGGGGGATACTCCCGTACTATACCGGAATACAGTAATCATAAGGACGGGATATCCCGTAGCTATCCGTACGGGTACGTATGTACCTTTTGGGCCTGATAAGCGTGAGGTCGGTGGTTCAAGTCCACCATCGCCCACCAGCTCCAGGACACAAAGCTTCCCCCCACGGTAGCGTGGGGGGGAACGCTTTAAGGCCCCCCGGGGGCTCTTTTCAGCCCAAGACGCGGTGGAAAGCGTTCAGGAAAAGGGGGAGGGCCTCGCCTCGAGCCTCCTGCTCCCGCAGGGCTTCCTCAAAGGCCAAGGGGTCCATCACCAGGGAGGGGAGGCGCAAAAAGCCCAGGTAGTACTCCCCCGCCTGGCCGGGGTAGTGGAGCCGGGCCCTTTCCTCGGGGAAAAGGAGCCTCTCAAAGGCCTCGGGGGAGGTCAGGTAGGGAGCGTTCCCCAGGCGCTTCAGGGCCTCCTTGAGCCGCCAAGGATTGGTCCAAAAGCCGTAGCGCAGGCGTTCGTCCAGGGTTTCCAAAGCCCCCCACTGGCCCTTCTTTACAAGCTCCAGCCGTTTCAGGCGCAGACGGGCGTACCGGGATAGGGAGAGGACCTCCAGGGACAGCCCTTGGGCCACGAGGAGCCTCGAGGCCACCACGTAGTCCTGGTACTCCCGGTAGGGGTCCATGCCCCCAGGATGCCACGGTGGGAGGGATAGGATGGTGCCATGGACCGCAAGGCTTGGGTCATGCGCGCCCTCGAGGCCCTCCGCTTCGCCACCTTCCAGGAAATCCAGCGCTACCTGGACGAGGAGGGGGAGCCCTTCTCCAAAAAGGAGCTTCTGGACACCCTGAAGGCCCTGGTACAGGAGGGCAGGGTGGAGGAGAAGGAAGGCACCTACCGCCTCGCCCCCAAGAAGGGGGACAAGGCGGCCTTTGACAAGCTCTTCGGGAGCGAGCCCTAGGGGCCCTAGCGCCAGTAGTTGGGGGCCTCCTTGACCACCACCACGTCGTGAGGGTGGCTCTCGATGAGTCCGGCCATGGTCATGCGCACGAAGCGGGCCTTCTTTCGGAACGTCTCAATATCGGGCGCCCCCACGTAGCCCATGGCGCTCCTCAAGCCCCCCACGATCTGGTAGAGGACGTCGGCCACCGGCCCCTTGTAGGGCACCATGCCCTCAATCCCCTCGGGCACGAGCTTCTTGGCCTCGGTCTCCCCGCCCTTCCCCGGGTCTTGGAAGTAGCGGTCGGCGGAACCCTGCTTCATGGCCCCCAAGGAGCCCATGCCCCGGTAGAGCTTGTACCGCCTCCCGTCCTTCAGGACTTCCTCTCCCGGGGCCTCGTCGGTGCCCGCCAGCATGCTCCCCAGCATCACCGTGTGGGCCCCGGCGGCCAGGGCCTTGGCCACGTCCCCGGTGTACTTGACCCCCCCGTCGGCGATGACGGGGACGTCCAGGTCCTCCACCCCGGCCACCGCCTCGAGGATGGCCGAGATCTGGGGCACCCCGACCCCCGTGACCACCCGGGTGGTGCAGATGGAACCGGGCCCGATGCCCACCTTCACCGCGTCCGCCCCCCGCTTGGCAAGGGCCCGGGCTCCCTCCCGGGTGGCCACGTTCCCCGCGATGACCTCCACCTTCTCGCCGAAGGTCTCCTTGAGGTAGGCCAGAGCCTCCAGAATGCCCTTGGAGTGGCCGTGGGCCGAGTCCAGCACCAAAACGTCCACCCCCGCCTCCACCAGGGCCTGGGCCCTCTCGGGGAGGTCCTTGCTGGCCCCCACCGCCGCCCCCACCAGCAGGCGGCCTAAGGGGTCCTTGGCGGCGTTGGGGTACTGCTTGCGCTTGACGATGTCCTTTAGGGTCAGGAGGCCCCTTAGCCTCCCCGACTCGTCCACCAGGGGGAGCTTCTCCACCTTGTGCCGCCTGAGGATCTCCTCGGCCTCCTCGAGGGTGGTCCCGGGGGGCGCGGTGACCAGGCGCTCCAGGGGGGTCATGACCTCGGTGACGGGCCGCTTGAGGTCCCGCTCAAAGCGCAGGTCGCGGTTGGTGACCAGGCCCAAAAGCTTCCCGTAGAGGTCCACCACGGGAAGCCCCCCGATGCGGTACTCCCGCATGAGGCGCTCGGCGTCCTCGAGGGTGGCCGTAGGGGGAAGGGTCACGGGGTCCTGGATCATACCCGCCTCGGAGCGCTTCACCTTGCGCACCATGGCCGCCTGGGCCTCTATGGAGAGGTTCTTGTGGATCACCCCAAGCCCCCCTTCCCGGGCCATGGCGATGGCCATCTCCGCCTCGGTCACCGTGTCCATGGCCGCAGAGAGAATGGGGATATTCAGGTAAAGCCGCTTGGTGAGCCGGGTCCTGACGGAAACCTCCTTGGGCAGCACCTCCGAATAGCCGGGCAAAAGGAGCACGTCGTCAAAGGTTAGCCCCTCGTAGAGGATCTTCCCCTCGTACATGCTCCTCAGGGTACAAGGCCCAAAGGGAAAGGTCTAGGGGCGCCCTTTTGGTCCTGGATCCCAAGAGGGTAGCCTGGCACCCAGAGGGTCTGGTACAATGCCCCCGAAGGGGGTGGGAAGCCGAAGGAAGTCTTCAGCATTTCGGGGCGGTATTTGGATTGGGCATTCTTAGGGCGCTTTCGCAAGGTATTTTCTGGTATTGCCCGTGCATTCTGGGGATACGTTCAAGCTAGGCCATTCTTGGGTCCGTGTGGGGGCCTGCCTCCCCACGGGCCCCTGTATTTTGTAAGCCATTCCCCCAAACCCCGAAGGCTTCCCCCCGCTGGACCAGACCCCTACCCAGCCGGCACCGGGTGTGCTAAGCTGGGTAGTGAAAATCTTACTGGTTCCAAGCATATGTGACCGAGCAAGCAGTTTTTACCGTTCCAATACCTATTCTTCCCCTATTGACAGCATTGACGCCACCCCCTAAAGTGAAAGACAAGCAAACGGGGCCGACCCCCCGGAAGCGGAAGAAAAAGGAGGGATGAAGATGAAGAAGCTGGTCGCGCGTGTGTTGGTTCTTCTCGGCAGCTTGATCGCGCTCGGGCTTGCGGCTGGGGCTTCTGCGCACTGGGACTAAAGAGGTGTGGCCAGTTCGCTGGCCACCTTTTTCTTTGTTCACCCCCAGTTATGGTAAGCTTGGGTCGGAATGACCCGGCAATCCTTCAGGATAGACTGGCCACCTAGAAACCTTTTTCTGCTGATAGCGAGTACCTTTGGGGCTTTTCTTGCCTCAGAGGGTTTTCTGCTTAGGGTATTCGGCGACCTCCCCTTAACCCTGACCCTGTGGGAAGTTCTCTTCTGGACTGCTCTCCTGGTGTGGAGCATCCGTGTAGAGGTTCGTCTCCCCCTGAGCGCCAGCATGAGCCAGCTCTTCCTCTTTGCCTTGGCCCTGGTCGTGCTCACTCCTCCCTGGTTTCCCCCCTTACTTGTCTTCCTGGCCCAGTGGCGAGGCAAGGCCTGGTACAAGGAGCTCTTCAACCGCTCCCAGGACGGCCTGGCCACCGCCCTGGCGGCCTTAGCCTGGCAGTTCTTCCAGCAAAATCCCGTTTACCTCGGTTCCTGGAACCTATCCGCGGGGGTGGGCATCGCCGCGGCCTCCCTGGCCTTTTTTCTCGCCAACACCACCCTGGTAACCACCGCCATTTCCCTCGCCAACAAGATTAGCTGGCGTGAGGCGTGGCGAAAAAACTTCAGCTGGCTCGCCCTGAGCTACCTCCTCCTCTCCCCCATCGCCCTCCTCCTCGCCCAGGCGTATGAAACACCCCTGCTTGCCAACTGGGGCGGGTGGACGGTTCTCTTCTTCCTCATCCCCCTCTACTACAGCCGCTTCTACTGGGACGAGAAGGTGCGCCTGGAGCAGGCCTTTGACACCACCCTGGAGCTCCTCATGAACGCCCTGGAGGCCAAGGACCCCATGACCCGCCTCCACTCCGAACGGGTGGCGGACATCGCCCGCGACCTAGCTCGGAAGGTAAAAAACGGGGATGAGGCCTACGCCCAGGCCATCTACCGGGCCACCCGGCTCCACGACATCGGCAAGATCGCCATCCCCGAGCGGGTCCTCCTCAAACCCGGAACCCTCACCCAAGAGGAGTTCACCCTTATCCAAAGCCACACCACCAAGGGCGCCGAGCTCCTCTCCCCGGCCCGGAAGGTGGCCTTTGACCAGCTCGTTTACAACGTCATCCTCCACCACCACGAGCGCTGGGACGGCCGGGGCTACCCCAAGCGCCTCGCCGGGCACGAGATCCCCGAGGAGGCCCGCATCGTGGGCCTGGCCGACGCCTACGAGGCCATGACCGCGGGGCGGCCCTACCGCAAGGCCAAGTCCCCCGAGGAAGCCCTAAGGGAGATCCAGGAGCTTTCCGGCCACCAGTTTGACCCCAGGCTGGTGGAGGCCTTCGCCGAGCTTTGGGAGCAGAACCCCATCTGGCGCGACCGCCACGCCTACCTGGCGGCAAAGGAGGGATCGGTATCACGCTCTACCTTCTCGCAGCCCTCTTCGGCCTCGGCCTCGCCCTCGCCCTCGGAGCCCGGCTCAAGGACTTCGGAGGGATAGAGCTTAGAGCGGCCTGGGCCTTTCTTCTAGCCGCCCTTCTGGAAGGAGGGCTGGCCTACGGCACCTATCGGGGGCTCTTTCCCCCGGAGGTGGCAGGGCCTCTGGCCAAGGTCCTGGTGCTCCTCCTGGTGGGCTACGGGCTTTACCAGAACCGCCACCTGAAAAGCCTCTACCTGGTGCTGTTGGGCCTTTTCCTCAACACCCTGGTGATCTTCGCCAACGGGGGGCATATGCCGGTGAGCCTTTCCGCCCTCCACCGGGCGGGCATCGGGGAGTTTGAGGCCATCCTGCGCACCAAAGGGGACGCGGTCCACGCCCTTCTGGACGAGACCACCCGCCTGCCCTTCCTGGGAGACGCGATCGCCCTGCCCCCTTTGCGCAAGGTCATCAGCCTGGGGGATGCCTTCATTCTGCTAGGCCTCATGGGCGTGGTGGTGGAAGGCGCCCTGAAGGCCGGGGGCTTCCGCCTTTCCCCGCGCCAGGCGGCCCTACGGACCCTGGTCTACCTGACCTTGGTCCTGAGCTTTTTAGCGGTCCGTTCCTAACCCTTCTCCCGGCGGTGTAGTGTATAGTCCCGTAAGGGGGTCATACCCCTGACCCGGAGGACAGATGGCGTACCGCATCTGCTTGATCGAAGGCGACGGCATCGGGCACGAAGTGGTTCCGGCGGCGAGGAAGGTCTTGGAGGCCACCGGCCTTCCCCTGGAGTTCGTGGAGGCCGAGGCGGGCTGGGAAACCTTTGAGCGAAGAGGCACCTCCGTCCCCGAGGAAACCGTAGAGAAGATCCTTTCCTGCCACGCCACCCTCTTCGGGGCGGCCACGAGCCCCACGCGCAAGGTGCCGGGCTTCTTCGGGGCCATTCGCTACCTGAGGCGCAGGCTAGACCTCTACGCCAACGTCCGCCCCGCCAAAAGCCGCCCCATTCCCCAAAGCCGCCCCGGGGTGGACCTGGTCATCGTGCGGGAGAACACCGAAGGGCTTTACGTGGAGCAGGAAAGGCGCTACCTGGACGTGGCCATCGCCGATGCGGTGATCTCCCGGAAGGCCAGCGAGCGCATCGGCCGGGTTGCCCTGAGGATCGCCGAGGGCCGTCCCCGCAAGACCCTCCACATCGCCCACAAGGCCAACGTCCTCCCCCTCACCCAGGGGCTCTTCCTGGACACGGTCAAGGAAGTGGCCAAGGACTTTCCCCTGGTGAACGTGCAGGACATCATCGTGGACAACTGCGCCATGCAGCTCGTCATGCGTCCCGAGCGCTTTGACGTCATCGTCACCACCAACCTCCTGGGGGACATCCTTTCCGACCTCACCGCCGGGCTCGTGGGGGGCTTGGGCCTCGCCCCTTCCGCCAACATCGGGGATACCACGGCGGTCTTTGAGCCCGTCCACGGCTCCGCCCCGGATATCGCGGGCAAGGGCATCGCCAACCCCACGGCGGCCATCCTTTCGGCGGCCATGATGCTGGACTACCTGGGGGAGAAGGAAGCCGCCAAGCGGGTGGAAGAGGCGGTGGACCGGGTGCTGGAGAAGGGCCCCCGCACCCCGGATCTCGGGGGCAACGCCACCACGGAAGCCTTCACCCAGGCGGTGGTGGCGGCCTTGCAATCCCTTTAATACCACCTCGTGCTGGCTTGGGCCAGCATAGGGGCCCCGGTAAAGGACGCCCACAGAGCCCTTTTGCCTCGGCTTGGGCGAAAGCTTCACGCCAAAAGTAAGAGGCCAAAGCTTTGGCCTCTTCCCCTTTTGTGGGGGTGGCCATACAATAGGGCTAGGTTAGGGTATGACTTCAGGTTTGGCCGAGAAAGCGGAGGAGGCGCCGTGTTTCCAGGTTTTAGCAAGCTATTCCGGCCCCGGGTGGAGGCCCTGGGTTTGGAGGTAGGGGCCCACGCCCTCAAGCTGGTGGAGCTTCGGGGTTTTCCCCCCACCCTCACCGCCCTGGCCACCCGCCCGCTACCTCCGGGAACCCTGACGGAAGGGGTGGTCACGGAGCCCCAGGCCCTAAGCCAGGAGATCCGGGAGCTACTCGCCGAGGCCCGCACCCGGAAGCGCTACGTGGTGTCCGCCGTTCCCAACCCCAGCGTGATCTTGCGCACCCTGCAGGTGCCCAAGATGTCTCCCAAGGAGATGGAGGAGGCGGTGCGCTGGGAGGCCGAGCGGTACATTCCCTTCCCCATTGACGAGGTGGTCCTGGACTTCGCTCCCCTGGATCCCCTGGCCGAGGTGGCCGAGGGGGAACAGGTGGAGGTCATGGTGGCCGCCGCAAGGCAGGAAGCGGTGGCCTCTTTGATTGAGGCCTTGCGGGGGGCGGGGCTTATCCCCGTGGTCCTGGACGTGAAGCCCTTCGCTGGCCTCTACCCTTTGGAGGAAACCCTAAGGGGAGAGCCGGATCGGGTGGCGGTGGCCATAGAGATCGGGGCGGAGAGCACCAGCCTCCTTCTCCTCAAGGGGGATCGCCCCCTGGCCATCCGCATCCTCACGCTTTCGGGGAAGGACTTCACCGAGGCCATCGCCAAGGGCTTTGGCCTGGACTTCCTCACCGCCGAGGAGGTCAAGCGCACCTACGGCCTGGCCACCATCCCCACGGAGGACGAGGAGCTCCTCCTGGACTTTGACGCCGAAAGGGAGCGGTATAGCCCCGGGAAGATCTACGACGCCATCCGCCCGGTTCTGGTGGACCTCACCCAGGAGATCCGCCGGAGCCTGGAGTTCTTCCGCGTGCAGCTGGGGGACATCCAACCCGAGGTGGGCTTCCTCTACGGGGGGGGAAGCCGCCTCCGGGGGCTTTCCACCCTCCTCACGGACGTGCTTGGGGTGAGCTTTCTCACGCCCAATCCCTGGGAAGGCCTCCGGGTTGACCCCAGGCGCTTTGATTTGGAAAAACTACAGGAACTTGGCCCCGAGTGGATGGTGCCCGTGGGGCTGGCCCTAAGGGGGGTGAGTCCCCTTGATTAGGCTGAACCTCCTTCCCAAGAACCTTCGCCGCCGGGTGGAGCCCGGTTGGTGGCGGCTGGCGGCGGCCCTTTTTGCCCTGGTGGTCCTTGGCACCCTGGGCTTCCTCCACTACACCGCCTACACCGAGCTTTCCCTGGCCAGGTCGGAGCGGGATGCCCTGAAGGCCGAGGTGGAGGCCCTGAAGCCCTTCATAGAGGAGCAGAACCGCCTGGTGCAGGAGAGGAAGACCCTCGAGGCCCTCCTCGCCATCCGCGAGGGGCTCCAGAAGAACTTCGTCCCCTGGTCCCTGTACCTCGCCGCCTTCATCAACCAGATTCCCAAAGAAGGGGGGCGGCTTCCCGTGGCCCTGCGCTCCGTAGGAACCCGGGCCCTTTCGGAGGAGGAGGCCAACACCCAGGCCCAAAACGGGGCCTTTGGCGGCAAAAAGGTGCGGGTGGAGTTTACCTTGCAAGGGGAAGCCCTGAACCAAGGGGCTCTGGTGCGCTTCGTACGGGCCTTTGAGACCTCTCCCCGTTTTGGCATAGAGTTCCAAGGGGCCTCCCTGGACCCGAACCGGGGGCTCTACACCTTTAGCGCCCGGGTGGGCGTGGTGGGAGGTGAGCAAGGTGCTCGCTAGGCTAGGGCAGCGGGAGTGGGCCCTTCTCGCCATGGTCCTCACCCTGGCGGTGGGCCTCCTTTGGTACTACCTGGGCATCTTGCCCCTGCGGCAGGAGACGGAGGCGGTGCGCCAGGAGATCGCGGCCCTCCTCCCTGAACGGGATAAGGGCCGCCGGGCCCAAAGGGCCCTACCCGAGCTCCGGGCCGCCATCGCCCTCCTGCAGGCGGAAAAGCAAGCCTTCCTCCGGGCCCTCCCCAGGGAAGAGCGCCTTGCGGAGGTGCTCTCGGAGATCCTGGGGGAAGCCAACCGGAGCGGGGTCACGGTGCGCTCCTTCACCCGCTCCCCCACCACCGCCCCCGTGCCCGAGGTGCGGGCGGTGAACCTGGCCCTGTCCCTGGAAGGCCCCTTCCCGGAAACCTACGCCTACCTCAGGCGCCTGGAGGGCCTCTCCCGTTTTAGCTCCCTCTCCGGGCTCAACCTGAGCGTCCAGGGCCAGGACGTGAACCCCATCCTCTCCACCAGCCTGACCCTCACCCTCTACATGCTGGCCAAGGACCTCGAGGCCACCCAGGCGCAGGAAGGAGGTACCCGGTGAAGGACCTTTTGACCCGCCTCGCCGCTTCCTGGAAAAACCTTCCCCAGTCCACCAAGCTCCTCCTGGCGGGGCTCCTCATGGTAGGGGCGGTGAGCCTTTGGTACGTGGGCTTCTACCTCCCCGCCCAGGTGCCCCCGGCCAGCGCGGAGGTTTCAAGCCCCGCTCCCCAGGAGACGCCCAAGGCCCTCGAGGTCGCCCCCATCCCTCCCCTGAGCGAACCCGCCCCCACACAGGCCACCCCGCCCACCCCCGCCCCCAAGGCCCAAACCCCCACCCCCCCGGAAACCCAGCCCCAGGGGCTTCCCCTGCCCCAGGCCCAGAAGGAAGCCCCGCCTCCTAACCCCTTCGTGCCCCTCTTTGTGGAAACCCCGCCCTCTCCTCCCCCTATGCCCTCCCCAAGCCCAAAGCCCGTGCCCACGGGGCCCCCGGTGCGGGTAAGCCCGGGCACCCCCCTCCCCACGCCGAGCCTTTCCCCCGGACCAGCCTCCCCAAGACCCCTTCCCGGGACCGCCGGGGCCTTACCCGCCCCCAAGGTCCTGGCCCCCAGGCCCAGGGCCGAAGCGCCCTCACCCCTCCCGGAACCCCCGGTGCTCCCCTCCGCCCCGGCGGGCCTGGTGGAAGCTCCCCTACCCGAACCTTCCGAGGCGAAGCCGGAAGGCCAGGCCCCCACCACCCCCAAGACCCCTTTGCAGGCCCTGGTGGAGGAAAGGGGGCTTAAGCTGGCAGGAACCCTCCTCGGGCCCGTGAGCGTGGCCATCTTGGAGAGCAAGGAGGGCTACTTGGTGCTTCCGGCGGGAAGCCCCATCCCCGGGAGCGAAGCGGTGATCCGCCGCATAGAGGGCGACCGCGTGGTCTTGGCCCTCGAGGGCGAAACCTTGGACATCCCTCTCGTAAGCGCGCAGGCTGGAGGTGGACGGTGAAAGGAACCCTTACGAAGCCCCTGATCTGGGCCTCCCTGGCCCTGGGTCTTTCGGCCCTGGCGGGAAGCTTCCCCGACGAGCCCCGCTTCGGGGCCAAGGTGGACCTCAAGGTCTCGGAAAGTCAGGTGCGGGCCGGCCTCACCCTGCCCCTGGACGTGGCCCTGGAGGCCCTGGCGCGGAGCGTGGGCCTGCAACCCCTCATCTACCGGGCCTTTGACCCCAGCGGGGACCCGGCCAAGGCCCAGCCCCCCCTGCCCAACGTCAAGCTGGACTTCCAGGGCAAACCCTTCCGGGAGGTGTGGGACCTCCTCTTCGCCACCTACGGGGCCCAGTTCAACCTGGACTACCTCTTCCTGCCCCCCGACGTGGTGGTGGTGGCCCCCACCCAGGTGATCACCGCCCTGGTGGACGCCCCGAGCCGCACCGGGGCCATGGAGCGGAGGCCCTACCTGGTGGGCGTCCCCGAGATCGCCTACAAGCGCACCGAAACCGACGCCCAGGGCCAGGCCCGGACCGTGGTGAACCTCGAGGGGGCCAAGGCCTGGGTGCAAAACGACCTCCTCCCCTTCCTCTCCCGGGAGGCCGCCGGGCTCAACGTGAACTGGATCGTGGTGGAGGAGGGAGGGCGGGTCAAGGCCATCCTCTCGGTCCTGGCCACCCCCGAGCAGCACGCCCGCTTCGCCGATATCCTGCAGCGGGCCGGGATCGACTTCCGGCCCCTTCCCGCCCTCGCAGCGCCCAAGCCCCAGGTGGAAAGGACCTACGCCCTCACCTACGCCACCTTCCCCGAGCTTCTCTCCTTCCTGCAAAACCGCGTCCCCGGGGCCCAGGTGAGCGTGGTGCCCACCAACCCCCAAAGGGCCGTGGTCCTGGCCACCGAGGAGGAGCATGCCCGCCTTTCGGAGCTCCTGAAGACCGCCGACGTCCCCAAGACCGTCCGGCGGGTCTACGCCCTCCAGAACCTCACCTTTGCGGAGGCCCAGGACCGCCTCAAGCCCCTCCTGGAAAAAGAGCTCAAGGGGGCCCGCCTGGAAAGCCTCCCCGGCAACCCCAAGGCCCTCCTCCTCGAGGCCCCCGAGGCGGAACACGCCCTCTTCGCCGAGATCCTGAAGGCCCTGGACGTCCCTGCCCAGACCCCCACCGCGCCCCAGGAGGCCACCTTGCGCCGCCTCTACCCCTTGCGCTTCGCCGAGGCCGAGAAGGTGGCCCCCTTCCTCGCCCGGGAAGTGCCGGGGATCGTGGTGCAGACCGTCCCGGGCCAGCCCGTCCTCTCCGTGAGGGGCACGGAAAGGCAGCTCGCCGAGGTAGAAAGCCTCCTGGCCCAGATCGACCGGGCCCCCGAGCAAGGCCCCCCCGTCTTCCAGCGGGCCTACCAGCTCTCCAACGCCAAGGCCAGCGACCTCGCCAAGGTCCTGCAGGAGGCCCTGCAGGCGCAACGGCCCCAGGCGCAGGGCCAGGCCCAAACCCCAACCCGCCAGGCCACGGTGGTGGCCGACGAGCGCACCAACACCCTCATCGTCACCGGCACCCAGGAGGACCTCGCCCTGGTGGAAGGCCTCATCCCCAAGCTGGACCAGGCCGTGCCCCAGGTGAACCTAAGGGTGCGCATCCAGGAGGTGCAGTCCAACCTCACCCGGAACCTGGGCCTCAAGTGGAACACCGTGGCCGGGGGGAACGTGGTGGCCAGCGTTCTGGACTCGGGCCTTTCCCTCATCTTTGACTCCACCCGTAGCCTCGCCGCCCTCAACATCCTGGCCACCCTCGAGGCCCTCCAGCGCCAGGGGCTTTCCCGGGCCCTCCGGGACGTGAACCAGACGGTCCTCAACAACCAGACCGCCCGCCTGCAGTCGGGGGAAACCTTCCTCATCCGCCGGGTGGTGGGGGACCAGGTGGAGCGGGTGCCCTTTGACATCGGCATCATCGTGGAGGTCACCCCCCAGATCACCGCCGACGGCCAGATCCTCCTCAACATCAAGGCCGAGGTCTCGGGGAACGTCCAGCGCAACCCCGTGGACGGGGACGTGGACCGCTTCACCAAGCAGGTGGTGACCACCACCTTAAGGGTGCGGGACGGCCAGACCGTGGTCCTGGGAGGCCTCACCTCCCAGGAGAACAACCAGACCCAGCAAGGGGTGCCCCTCCTCATGGACATCCCCCTCATCGGGGAGCTCTTCAAGCAAAGGACCAACGAGACCACCGACCGGGAGCTTCTGGTGGTCATCACCGCCGACGTCCTCAAGGAACAGGCGCAAAGGCCCTGAGCCCCCAAGGGGTCCTGGGGCCGGGGGTGGTTTTACCCCGGCCCCTTCCCTACAATGGGCCCATGAGGTTCCTCACGGCAGGCGAGTCCCACGGCCCCGAGCTCCTGGCCATCATCGAAGGGCTTCCCGCCGGGCTCCCCCTCACCGAGGAGGACATCAACCCTTGGCTGGAGAAGCGGCAAAAGGGCTACGGGCGGGGCCGGCGCATGGTCATTGAGCGCGACCGGGTGGAGTTCCGCGCCGGGGTGAGGGCCGGGCGCACCACGGGCGCCCCCGTGGCCCTGGCCATCAAGAACGCCGACTTCAGGAACTGGGCCGAGATCATGGACCCCGCCCCGGGGAACGAGCCCCGCAAGAGGGCCCTCACCGCACCCAGGCCGGGCCACGCCGACCTCGCGGGGGGCATCAAGTACGGGCACAAGGACCTAAGGGACGTGCTGGAAAGGGCCAGCGCCCGGGAGACGGCCATGCGGGTGGCGGTGGGGGCGGTGGCCCTGAAGCTCCTCTCCCTCCTGGGGGTGGAAGGGGTGGGGTACGTGCCGGGGATGGCCGGGGTGTGGGCCAAAGTCCCCTTCTCCTGGGAGCTTCTGCCCCGCATTGAGGAAAGCCCCCTACGCATGACCGACCTCGAGGCCGAGGCCGAGGTCATCCGCCGCATAGACCAGGCCAAGGCCGAGGGGGACACCCTGGGAGGGGTGATCGAGGCCCGCTTCCGGGGCCTGGTGCCGGGCCTCGGCAGCCACGTCCACTGGGACCGGAAGCTGGACGGCCGCCTGGCCCAGATGGCCCTCTCCATCCCTGCGGTGAAGGGGGTGGAGATCGGCCCGGCCTTTGAGAACGCCATGAGGCGCGGCTCGGAGGTGCACGACGCCATCTACTGGAGCCCGGAACGGGGCTTTTACCGAAAGACCAACCGCTCCGGGGGCCTCGAGGGGGGCATGACCACGGGGGAGGAGCTGGTCATCCGCGCCGCCCTCAAGCCCATCGCCACCCTGATGCGGCCCCTCCCCACCGTGGACGTGGTGACCCACGAGCCCAAGGACGCCGCCAGGGAGCGCTCGGACACCACGGCGGTGCCCGCGGCCAGCGTCATCCTCTGCGCCCTCTCGGCCATCGTGCTGGCCCAGGCCTACCTGGAGAAGTTTGGGGGAGATACTCTGGAGGAAATCCAGGAACGCGTGGAGCGCTACAAGGAGCGGGCGCGCGCCTACTAACCCCATGGCCCGCCTGGAGATCCCCCGCCCCGCCACCTTCGTGAGCCTCACCGGCTTCATGGGGGTGGGGAAAAGCCGCATCGGCAAGGAGCTCTCCCGGGCCCTGATGCTCCACTTCATCGACCTGGACCGCTACATAGAAAGGCGCACGGGGCTTTCCATCCCCGACATCTTCCGCCACCTGGGGGAGGAGGCCTTCCGTAAGATGGAGCGGGAGGCGGTGCGGGAACTATTGGAGAAGGACTTCCTGGTGCTTTCCCTGGGCGGCGGCACCTTCGTGGACCCGGAAAACCGGAAGGCCCTCCTCGCCAGGGGACCGGTGGTGGCCCTGTGGGCAAGCCCCGAGACCATTCTGGAAAGAACCCTGCGCAAGCCGGGGGAAAGACCCCTACTGCAGGTAGAAAACCCCCTGGAGCGCATCCGGGCCCTCTTGGAAGCCCGCACCCCCATCTACCAGGAAGCCCCCATCCACGTCTCCACCGACCATCGGAAGGTGGAGGAGGTGGTGGCGGAGATCGTGGAAAAGCTTTGGGCCTATGCGAAGGCTAGACGTCCGTAATCCCGTTCCCTACCCCGTGGTCATCGGGGAGGGGGCCCTTCGGGAGGTACCCCCCCTGGCGGGCCCCACCGCCCTCCTCTTTGACCGCCAGGTGGAGGGCTTCGCCCTGGAGGTGGCCGAGGCCTTGGGGGTTCGCCTCCGCCTGGGGGTGGAAGGCGGGGAGGAGGCCAAGAGCCTTAAGGTCTACGGGGAAGTGCTCTCTTGGCTCGCCGCGAAAGGCCTACCCAGGAACGCCACCCTCCTGGTGGTGGGGGGCGGGACCCTCACCGACCTCGGGGGCTTCGTGGCCGCCACCTACCTAAGGGGCGTGGCTTACCTCGCCTTCCCCACCACCACCTTGGCCATCGTGGACGCCAGCGTGGGGGGCAAGACGGGGATCAACCTTCCCGAGGGGAAGAACCTGGTGGGGGCCTTCCACTTCCCCCAAGGGGTCTACGCCGAACCCAAGGCCTTGAGGACCCTCCCCCTCCCCACCTTCAAGGAGGGCCTGGTGGAGGCCTTTAAACACGGCCTCATCGCCGGGGACGAGGCCCTTCTCAAGGTAGAGGACCTCACGCCGCAAAGTCCCCGCCTCGAGGCCTTCTTGGCCAAGGCGGTGGCGGTGAAGGTGCGGGTCACCGAGGAAGACCCCCTGGAAAAGGGGAAAAGGCGCCTTTTGAACCTCGGCCACACCCTAGGGCACGCCCTGGAGGCCAAAACCCGCCACGCCCTCCCCCACGGGATGGCCGTGGCCTACGGCCTCCTCTACGCCGCCCTTCTGGGAAGGGCCCTCGGGGGCGAGGACCTTTTGCCCCCCGTGCGCCGCCTCCTCCTCTGGCTCTCCCCCCCTCCCCTGCCGCCTTTGGCCTGGGAGGACCTCCTCCCCTACCTCCTCCGGGACAAGAAGAAGGTCTCGGAAAGCCTCCACTGGGTGGTGCCCCTGGCCCCGGGGAGGCTTGCGGTCAGGCCTCTCCCTGAAGCCCTCCTCCAGGAGGCCTTCGCCGCCTGGCAGGAGGAGCTGAAAGGGCTTGGCCTCCTTCGCTAAGCACCCGCACCGGGGTTTCGCGGGGGCGCCCTGGCTTGGGCCAGCATGGGGTGGTATTCCGTGCCCGCACTTTGGTTTCGCGACACGAGATGCCCGAAATGGGGCTAGGAGAGGGCTTTTGGGGGCCCCGCCGCGGCGGGGTACCTAAAGCCCCATCCCCAGGGGCCTCAGCACCCCGCGCTTGGCCTTGCCGAAGTCCAGGGGAAACTCTCCCACCTCCGTCCTCAGGACCACGAGGACCAGCGGATGGTCCTCCCCCTCCCAGGCCACCCCTTCCCCCGTGGCGAAGGCCAGGGCCCTAGGGTCTTCCGGCGCCAAGGCGAGGCGGGGAAGCCCCTCGGGCCAAGGGAGGGTGGCCCCGAAGGCCAGGGCGAGGGCCTTGGCGGGAAGAAAGCGGCCCTTCTGCACCTTGCCCAGGTAAAGGCCAGGGGCGGGGGCCTTGAGGGCCGAGAGGGAGGGAAGCTCCTCGGGGAGGAGGTAAAGGTGGCCCGCCCTTTCCCATAGGGGGCCTTCCAAGGAAAGCCCCGCCTCCTCCAGGAAGGCCCTTAGGACCCGCCTCGCCTCCGGGGAAAGGGAAGGGGGGCGCTCCTTGGAGGGTGTGCCCCAGGCCCCACCCTCCTTGCGGAAGCGGGCCAGGAAGTGGCCCTCCCCCTCGAGGCGGTGGGGCCAGAGCCTCGCGGCCTTGAGGAGCTCCGGGTTCCCCTCCCCCCACTCCGGCACCCCCGGGGCGAAGAGGGGATGGAGGCGGGCGTCCTCGAGGCGGAACTCCGGGTGCGCCTTGAGGAAGTGGGCCACCACCCCCTCGTTCTCCTCGGGGGCAAAGGTGCAGGTGGAGTAGACCAAAACCCCCCCAGGGCCTACCAGCCTCGCCGCCTGGGCCAGGAGGGCCTTCTGCACCTCCGCCATCCTCTTGGGCGCCGAGGGCCCCCAGTGGCGCACCGCCTCTCTATCCTTGCGGAACATCCCCTCCCCCGAGCAGGGGGCGTCCAGGAGGACCCGGTGGAAGTAGGCCCCGAAGGCCTCGGCTAAGGCCCTGGGAGGGGCCTGGGTCACGGCGAGGGGTGCCCCCCAGCGCTCCACGTTCTCCAGAAGGCCCCTTATGCGTTTCCCGTCCACCTCGTTGGCCAAAAGAAGCCCCTTCCCCCCCATGCGGGCGGCCAGGTGGGTGGTCTTGCCCCCCGGGGCCGCCGCCAGGTCCAAGACCCTTTCCCCGGGCCTCGGGTCCAGGAGGACCCCCACCGCCTGGGCGCTGGGCTCCTGGATGTAGTAGAGCCCGGCGTAGAAGAAGGGGTGGGGCCCTGGCCTCGCCTCCTCCTCGTAGTAGAACCCCTCCGGGCACCAGGGGATGGGCCCAAGGGGCCAGGGGGAGATCCTCTGGAAGGCCTGGGGGGAAAGCTTCAGGGTGTTCACCCTGAGGCCGTAGGTGCGCTTCCCCTCCGTGAGGGCCTTGAGGAAGGCGGGAAACTCCTCGCCCAGCAAATGGCCCATGCGGGAAAGGAAAGCCTTGGGCAGCACCCGTGTACCCTAGCACGGAAGGCCCAGGGGCCTCAAGGGATACCATGGGCCCATGATCGTCGCCCTGGGGGCCGACCTGGTGGAGATCGCCCGCGTGGAAAAGCTCCTTTCCCGCCACGGGGAGAGGGCCTTGAGGCGGCTTTTTCACGAGGAGGAGGTGGCCTACGCCCTCGCCCGCCAAAACCCCTTCCCGAGCCTCGCCGCCCGCCTCGCGGCCAAGGAGGCCTTTCAGAAGTGTTGGCCGGAAAGCTTCTCCTGGAGGGAGGTCTGGGTGGGGATGGAGGGCAGGCGGCCCGCCCTTCGCTTCGCCCCCCGAATAGAAGCCCGCATGGCGGAGGAGGGGCTTTTCGCCCACCTCTCCCTAAGCCACGAGCGGAGCCACGCCTTGGCGGTGGTGGTCCTCGAGGCTAGGGCACGAGGCGAAGGATGAGGGCGTAGCGGTACCCTTCTCCCCGCCCGGCCGCGAGAGCTCCCCGCACCATGTTGTAAAGGGCGAGGCCTAGGAGAAAGACGCCAAGGGGAAGAACCAGGACCACCCCCACCACGGTCAGGGCCAGGAGAAAGAGGACAAGCCCATAGAGGGTGTAGCTGATCTGGCCGTTCAGGGACTCCTTGGCGTGGTCCTGGACGAAGGGCGTTTTGGGCCCGAAGAAGAGCACCCCCAAGGGAACGAGAAACTGGCCGATGAGGACGAGGTAGCCCACCAAGGGCGCCAAGTGGGCCACCGCCGCCCAGGTCCGCTCCTCCTGCGAGGGGGCAAGGGGCTCGGGTACGGGCATCAGGCCACCCCCTCAACCTCTTCCCGGATGCGGATGGGCCCCTGCTTCTCCGGCCTCAGGCCCGTCTTGTCCTGGTAAAAGGCCCGGATGGCGGCGAAATCCTTAAGGAGGTCCCCGGTCGGGTAGAGGTAGCCCCCGATGCCCACCTCCTTGCGGGGAAAGTCCACATAACCCAGGGCGATGGGCACCCCCGCCTTCAGGGCCATGTGGTAAAAGCCTGTGCGCCAGTAGGGGGCCTTGCCCCGGGTGCCCTCGGGAGTGATGAGGATGGCCGCCTCCCGCTCCCGAAGAATCCGTGCCGCCTGGTCCACCAGGTTGTTCCGCCGGGAGCGGTCCACGGGAATCCCCCCCAGGGCCCGCATGAGGAAGCCCAAGGGGGGCTTAAAAAGCTCCTTTTTGCCGAGCCACCGGGCGGGGATGCCCGCCCCCCACAGGGCCAGAATCCCCACCACGAAATCCCAGTTGGAGGTGTGGGGCGCCCCGATGAGGACATACCGCTTTTTGGGAGGAGGCTCCACCTTCAAGGTCCAGCCCAAGAGGCGGAGCAAAAAGAGGGCCAACCGCCGCATGCCCTAAGAGTATACCCGGTGTGCTATACTAGGGCCAGCGCGGGCGGGGGCCTCCCCGCCTCTTTTTGTGGGGTCAAGATGCACAAGGTCGTGATCGTGGGAAGGCCCAACGTGGGCAAGTCCAGCCTATTCAACCGCCTCCTGAAAAAAAGGAGTGCGGTGGTGGCCGATGTACCCGGGGTCACCCGAGACCTCAAAGAGGGGGTGGTGGAAACCGACCAGGGCCGCTTCCTCTTGGTGGACACCGGGGGGCTTTGGTCGGGGGACAAGTGGGAGAAGAAGATCCAGGAGAAGGTGGACCGGGCCTTGGAGGACGCCGAGGTGGTGCTCTTCGCCGTGGACGGGCGGGCCGAGCTCACCCAGGCGGACTACGAGGTGGCCGAGTACCTGCGCAAGAAGGGGAAGCCGGTTATCCTCGTGGCCACCAAGGTGGACGACCCCAAGCACGAGCACTACCTGGGCCCCCTTTACGCCTTGGGCTTCGGCGATCCCATCCCCACCTCTAGCGAGCACGCAAGGGGGCTGGAGGAGCTGATCGAGGCCATCTGGCAGAAGCTCCCCGTCCGGCAGATAGAAACCGAGCCCGAGGTGGTGGGCATCCGCCTCGCCATCGTGGGCCGGCCCAACGCCGGGAAGTCCAGCCTTCTAAACGCCATTCTGGGGGAGGAACGGGTCATCGTCTCCGAGGAGGCCGGCACCACCCGGGACGCCATCGATGTGGAGTTCTTCTTCGGGGGCCAGCGCTTTGTCCTGGTGGACACCGCCGGGATCCGCAAGCGCCCGGAAAGCCTGGTGGAGGAGCTGGCCATCAAGCGAAGCTTCCGGGCCATAGAGGAGGCGGACGTGGTCCTCCTGGTGGTGGACCCCTTCCAGGTGGGGGACCGGGAGCTTAAACTGGCCAACCACGCCCTGGAGCAGGGCAAACCCGTCCTCCTGGTGGTGACCAAGTGGGACCTGGTGGCCAAGGAGGAAGCCCCCAAGGTGCGCCGGGAGCTCCGGGGAAGGCTGGCCCACCTGGAACACCTCCCCTGGGTATACACCTCGGCCTTCACCAAACAGAACCTGGACAAGATTTTCCGCGAGGCGGTGCGCCTCTACGAGCTCAACCACACCCGCGTCCCCACCTCGGAGCTCAACCGCTGGCTGGCGGTGTGGACCAGTCGGGTCCAGATGCCCAACTTCAGGGGCAAGCCCCTAAAGATCCTCTACGCCACGCAAGCCCAGGTGGCCCCCCCCACCTTCGTCTTTTTCGTCAACCACCCCGACTTCATCACCCGGGCCTTTGAGAACTACCTAAAAAACCGCATCGGCGAGGACCTGGGCCTAAGGGAGGTGCCCTTCCGCCTGGTCTTCCGGGGCAGGCGGGAGTAGGAGCGCCATCCCCTCCACCGCCCCCGTGCGCAAGGAGAGGTGGGCGAGGGGGGTAAGGGGGGTGGGCTCCGGGTTCACCTCCGCCAGGTAGGCCCCCGAGGCGAAGGCGATCCGGCCCAGGGAGGCCGCGGGCTCCACCTCGGCGCTGGTGCCGATCACCAGGGCAAAGTCGGCCTCGGCGAAGGCCCTTTCCGCCCTCTCCCAGGCCCCTTCCGGCAAAAGCTCCCCGAACCAGACCACGTCGGGCCGGGCCCGGTGGCCGCAGGCCGGGCAGAAGGGGGGTGGGGTGAAAGCCTCCGGCAGGGGGAACCGCCTCCCGCAGGCCTCGCACCGGGCCCGAAGGATGTTGCCGTGGAGCTCCACCAGGTTCTGGCTTCCCGCGAGGGCGTGGAGGCCGTCCACGTTCTGGGTGACGAGGAGGAAGCTTCCTCCCCGGGCCAAAACCCGCCTTTCCAGCTCCACGAGGGCGTGGTGGGCCGGGTTGGGCCTGGCCTCCCGCACCTTCTGGATGCGCCAGGCGTACCAGGACCAGACCTTCTCCGGGTCCCGGGCGTAGGCCTCGGGGGTGGCGTAGTCCAAGGGATTGAAGTTCTTCCAAAGGCCCTCGGCGTCCCGGAAGGTGGGGATGCCGGAGGGCTTGGAGATGCCCGCCCCCGTGAGGACCGCCACCCGCCTCGCCTCCTCCAGGCGCTTCCGGGCTTCCTTCAGGCGCTCCATGTCCCCATCGTATCCTTAACCCATGAGGCTCTTCACCTCCGAGGCCATGCGGGAAGCGGACCGGAAGGCCGTGGCGCTGGGCTACCCCAGCCTCCTCCTCATGGAGTGGGCGGGGATGAAGGCGGCGAGGGTCTACCGGGAGCTTTTCGGCAAGGCCCCCGCCTTGGTCCTGGCGGGCAAGGGAAATAACGGCGGCGACGGGCTGGTCCTGGCGCGCCACCTCCTCCTGGAAGGGGTGCGGGTGCGGGTCCACGCCGCCCAAGGGCAAACCGGGGACGCCCTTCTCGCCCTGCAAGCCCTTCTCGCCCACGGGGTGGAGGTAAGGCCTCTGGAAGAGGCCTTTTTTCAGGAAGGGGAGGTGGTGGTGGACGCCCTCTTCGGCACCGGGCTCACGGGGCCCCTCACGGGCTTTTATGCGGGGCTCGTGGAGCGGGTGAAGGCCCAAAGCCTTCCCGTCCTCGCCCTGGACCTTCCCTCGGGCCTCCCCTACAGCCCCCACGTCCGGGCCACGGCCACCGTGGCCTTCGCCGCCCTCAAGACTCCCCACCTCCTAAAGCGGGAAGCCTGCGGGAGGCTTTACCTGGCGGAGATCGGCCTGCCCAAAGCCCTCCTAGAGCGCGAGGACCTCCCCGAGGTGGCCACCCCTGAGGCCCTAAGGCCCCTCCTCCCCCAGCGCCCCCTCACCGCCCACAAGGGAAGCGTGGGCCGGGTGGGGGTCCTGGGGGGGTATCGGGGAGAGGGCCTCCGCTACGCCGGGGCGCCCCTTCTCGCCAGCCTCGGGGCCTACCGCATGGGAGCGGGGCTCGTGCACCTGGTGGCCCCGGAGGGGACTCCTCTTGAGCCCTTAGAGGCCGTCTTCCACCCCGTTTCCTACCCCACCCTTCCCTCCATGCGGGTGGAGGCCCTGGCCGTGGGGATGGGCGGGGGGCCTTGGGGAAGGGAGTGGGCCCTAAAGGCCCTGGAGGCCCGCCTTCCCACCGTCTTAGACGCCGACGCCCTCCACTCCGAGGTGGCCGAGGCCTACCGGAAGGCGGGCGTCCCTGCCGTCCTCACCCCCCACGCGGGGGAGGCGGGTAGGCTTCTGGGCCTTTCTCCGGAGGAAGTGGCGAAGGACCCCCTGGAGGCGGCCCGGGCCCTGGCGGAGCAGACAGGGCTCACCGTGGTCCTCAAGGGGAACCCCACGGTGGTGGCGGAAGGGGGAAGGCTTTCCGTGAACCCCACGGGGAACCCCGCCCTAGCCACCGGGGGCACGGGGGACGTGCTTTCGGGGGCCATCGCCGCCCTTTTGGCCGCGGGGCTTAGGCCCTTTGACGCGGCCAGGCTTGGAGTTTTTCTCCACGGCCTCGCCGGGGACCTCCTGGCCGAGGAGAAGGGGGTGGGCCTCCTCGCCCGGGAGGTGGCGGAGGCCCTGCCCCAGGCGCGAAGGCTCCTCCAGAAGGGTCAGGTGCCCTCGGCCTACCTCCTCCGGTAGCCTTGGGATTCGAGTTCCACGCTTTGCCAAAATCCTAGGAAACCCCTGGTATGCTGGGGCGGGACCTATGGAGCCCCTTCCCCGCCTCTACGTCCCCGCCACCCTGGCCAACCTGGGCTCGGGCTTTGACGCCTTGGGGGTGGCCCTGGACCTCTACCTCGAGGTGGAGGCCCACCCCGCTCCGGAGGACGCCTTCCTCTACGAGGGGGAAGGCCGCGTGGAGAGCACGGACAACCTCATCCACCAGGGGTACCGCGCGGGCATGCGGGCCCTGGGCCTTGAGCCCCTTCCCCTAAGGGTGCGGGCCTTCAACCCCATCCCCCTGGCCCGGGGGATGGGGAGCTCCTCCGCCGCCTTAGTGGCCGGGGTGGCCCTGGCGGACCGCCTTTCGGGGGGAAGGCTCGGGCGGGAAGGGGTCTTCCGGGTAGCGGCGGGGCTCGAGGGCCACCCGGACAACGTGGCCCCGGCGGTCTTTGGGGGCTTCGTGGCCGCCCTGAGCGACCCCCCCTTGGCCATCCCGCTTCCTAGGCCCGAAGGGGTGCGCTTCGTCCTGGCCGTGCCCCCTTACGAGGTCCCCACCCCCTTGGCCCGGGAGGCCCTGCCCCGGGAGGTGCCCCTGGAGGACGCCATTTACAACCTGGCCCGTAGCGCCCTCTGGCCTGCGGCGCTCTCTTCGGGGAGGCTCGAGGCCCTACGGGAGGCCTGCCGCGACCGCCTCCACCAGCCCCACCGGGCCCACCTCATGCCCGGGGTCCTGGAGGCCATAGAAAACGCCCTTAAGGTCGGGGCCCTGGCGGCCTTCGTGGGGGGGGCGGGCCCCACCCTGGCCGCCCTGGTGCGGGAGGGAGAAGAGGGGGCGGCCATGAAGGCCCTTGCCCCCTACCGGGGAGAGGGGCGTACCCTGGTCTTGAACATTGGGGAGGGATACCGGTGGAAGGAAACCTGAGCCTCATTCCCCTCACGGAGGTCCTGGAGCTCATCCACGGCCACCGCCGTTCCGGCACCCTGGAGGTGCAGGCTGGCCCCCTTCCCCTCACCCTCCGCTTCGCCCAGGGCGAGGTGGTGGAGGCGGCCATCCTGGACTGGGAAGGCCTCGAGGCCCTCTTCACCTTCCCCTTGCACCCCCAGGAAGGCACTTTCCGCTTCCAACCGGGACCGGCCTCCCCGGAACCTCCCCTTCTACCCTTCCCCACCCTCCTCGGGGAATGGGCCCGGGTCAACGACGAGTGGGATCGCTTCCGCTCCCTCATAGACTCGCCCAGCCGCGTGCTGGAAGCCCTCCGCCCCAAGCCCCCTCTGGAAGTCTTCCAAGGAGGAAAAAGCGTGCGGGCGGCGGCTAAGGCCTGGGGCGTCCCCCTCCTCATCGCCATGGAACGGGCCTACATGGGGGTGCGGGAAGGGGACCTTTACCCCCTCCGCCGCTACGCCTGGTACGCCCTGCGCATCCGCTACCAGGGAAGAAAGAGCAAGACCCTGGAGGAGTTCGGTCAGCTCCAGGGCCTTTTGGACGGCACCCGCAACCTCGGCGAGGTCATCGCCCAGGGGGTGCCTGTGGACTTGGTGCGCCGCTATTTGGTCCAGGCTCTGGCTTCCGGAGAGATCGCCCCCCCAGGCCGGGGCTGGCTCCTCCGGGACCTCACCTGGGAGATGGAAAAAGAGGGGGAAAACTAAGCCTCCCCCCTACCTTTCGTTGCGGCGGGAACCTCAAAGGGACGGCCCGGAGCGAAACCCCCTCCGGGCTACTTCTTCTTGCGGGGGCGGTACTTCCCGTAGGTGCCCCGCCAGATCTTGCCCCTGCGGGTGCGGCGGTCGCCCTTACCCATGCCCCACCTCCTCAGGCGCTCGCCCCTTGGGCGGCGAGGAGCTGGTTCACCTTGCGCATCAGCCGGGACTTCCTGCGGGCGGCGGCGTTCTTGTGCAGGGTGGAGCCCTTGGCCGCCTTGTCGATGAGGCTTTCGGCCTTGCGCATAATCTTGAGGGCCTCCTCCGCCTTGCCCTCCTGGGCCAGCTGGATGGCCTTCTTGCTCAGGGTCTTGATGGCCGACTTCTTGGCCTTGTTGCGAAGCCGACGCTTTAAGGACTGCCGATGCCGCTTGAGGGCGGACAGGTTCCTCTTGGGCTTCTTCTGCGCCATCTCTCTCCCCTTCGTGCCCCTCAGGGCAAACCAGAGCCCAGTGTAGCACATCCAGCGCCTAGGGGGCAAACTTGGTGGCCACCCAGTCGTAGCGCACCCGGCCCTTGGCACCCTCTAAGCGGAAGCGCAGGGTGTACTCCCCGGCCTCCACGGGAAAGCGGAGCTCCTGCTGGAAGGTACCCGCAAAGGTCCTCTCCCCCACGGGCTTCCCCCCCTTGAGCAAGGCCACCTGGAGGCGGCCCTCCTCGAGGTTGCCCGAGACCTTGACCTTGACGGTGTCGTAAAGCCCTGTGACCCGAAGGGGATACACCGCCTCCCCCGTGTACTTCCAGTAGAAGACGGGCAGGAAGGGGGGGTAACCCACGGCCAGGCCGTACCGCTCGGCGTACCAGTAAAGGCCCAGGGCGGCCAAGGCGAGAAGGAGCAGGCTCCGCATTGCCTTCAGTATACTTGGCCTCATGGCGGACCCAAGGCTTTCCCCGGAAGCGGCCCTGGCCCTTTTGAAGCGGGGAGCGGAGGAGATCCTCCCCGAGGAAGAGCTTCTAGAAAAGCTAAGGGAAGGCGGGCCCCTCACGGTGAAGCTGGGGGCCGACCCCACACGGCCCGACCTCCACCTGGGCCACGCGGTGGTCCTGAGGAAGATGCGCCAGTTCCAGGAGCTCGGCCACAAGGTGGTCCTCATCATTGGAGACTTCACGGGGATGATCGGGGACCCTTCGGGCCGATCCAAGACCCGCCCCCCCCTCACCCTGGAGGAGACCCGGGAGAACGCCAAAACCTACGTGGAGCAGGCGGGGAAGATCTTGAGGCAGGAGCCGGAGCTTTTTGAGCTCCGCTACAACTCCGAGTGGCTGGAGGGCCTCACCTTCAAGGAGGTGGTGCGCCTCACCTCCCTCATGACCGTGGCCCAGATGCTGGAGAGGGAGGACTTTAAAAAGCGCTACGAGGAGGGGGTCCCCATCTCCCTGCACGAGTTCCTCTACCCTTTCGCCCAGGCCTACGATTCCGTGGCCATAAGGGCCGACGTGGAGATGGGGGGCACGGACCAGCGCTTCAACCTCCTGGTGGGCCGGGAGGTGCAACGGGCCTACGGGCAAAGCCCCCAGGTCTGCTTCCTCATGCCCCTTTTGGTGGGCCTGGACGGGCGGGAGAAGATGAGCAAGAGCCTGGACAACTACATCGGGGTGGCCGAGCCCCCGGAGGCGATGTTCAAGAAGCTCATGCGGGTGCCGGACCCTCTCCTCCCGAGCTACTTCCGCCTCCTCACGGACCTGGAGGAGGAGGAGATAGAGGCCCTCCTGAAGGCGGGCCCCGTTCCCGCCCACCGGGTCCTCGCCCGCCTCCTCACCGCGGCCTACGCCCTGCCGAAGATCCCCCCCCGGATAGACCGGGCCTTCTACGAGGGCCTGGGCTACGCCTGGGAGGCCTTCGGGAAGGACAAGGAGGCGGGCCCCGAAGCGGTGCGAAGGGCGGAGGCCCGCTACGACGAGGTGGCCAAAGGGGGAATCCCCGAGGAGATCCCCGAGGTCACCATCCCCGCCTCGGAGCTGAAGGAAGGCCGGATCTGGGTGGCGAGGCTTTTCACCTTAGCGGGCCTCACCCCTTCCAACGCCGAGGCGAGGAGGCTCATCCAGAACCGGGGCCTGAGGCTGGACGGGGAGGTCCTCACCGACCCGAGCCTCGAGGTGGACCTCTCCCGCCCCCGCATCCTCCAGCGGGGACGGGACCGGTTCGTGCGGGTGCGGCTCGGAGGCTAACCGCCCTCCATGGGCCTTAGGGGCACCTCGTGCCCGGTGGCGTAGAGGGTCTCCCCCTCGGCCTGGAGGCGGAGCCTGGGGAGGGGAAACCGGGGGGGGCCGTAGACCGCCTTTCCCCCAAGCAGGGGGTCAAAGGCCCCGAAGTGGCAGGGGCAGCCCAAAAAGGGCCTCTCGTAGCGGAAGTTGTAGAGGAGGGAAGCCGCCTCGGGGTCGGGCACGTAGTTCAGGGTGCACCCCTGGTGGGTGCAGATGCGGCTAAAGGCGGCGTAGTGCTCCTCCCCCAGGGAAAGCCCCCCGGGGACGGGCTCGGGCAGGCGGAGGAGGAAGGCCTTGAGCTCCCCGAGGGGAAGGGGGTAGAGGAAGGGCTTCGCCTGCCACACCCCAAGCTCGCCCAGCCGGGCCACGGCCACCTTGGGGCCCTCCCTCCAAGTGGGCTCTCCCGCCTCGGGGCGGGGGCGGAAGCGGAGGTTGTAGGTCCGCACCCCGAACCAGGCGAAGAACCCTCCGGCCACGGCCACGGGGAGGTAGAAGACGAGGTCGCGCCGCTTCATGGCTAGAGGCTTCCCAGGTAGTCCAGGAGGGCCGTGAGCTCCTCCGGGGAAAGGGGTATGGCGGGCATCGTCCCACGACCTTTGAGGACGACCTCCCGCACCGCCTCCGGGGCCTTTAGGATGGGGTTCCCCTTAAGCCTCGGTCCCACACCCCCTTCCCCCTGGAGGCCGTGGCAGGCGGCGCAGCGGGCCTGGTAGACGCTCTTCCCGTCCTTTCCTCCCTGGGCCTGGGCCCGGGCCATGGCGATGAGGCCCTCCACCCGCTCCCGGGCCTCCCCCCCGGCCTCCAGGTACTTCTCCCAGGCGGCGATGGCCTCCTGCCTTCGCCCCTCTTGGAAGTAGAGGTTCCCCAGGAAGAGCCACCCTTCGGCGGCCTTGGGGTCGGCGTGCTGGGCGATCTCCAGAAAGAGCCGGGCCTCCTCCAGCCTGCCCCCCATGAAGAGGAGGATCCCCACCCGGCGCACCGCCTCCACGTTCTTGGGGTCCTTCTTGAGGACCTCCAGGTAGGCCTCCGCCGCTTGGTCAAAGGCCTGGAGTTCAAAAGCCCTCCGCCCCCAGGCGAGGAGGTCCTCCACCGCCCCCGTGCGCTTCGCCTTATCGGCCAAGGCCTTGAGCTCCCGGGCCTCCTGGCGCTGGGTCACGGTGGTCTCCCCGGGAAGGCGGGGGAGGGTGTAACGCCAAAGGCCCACCCCCATGAGCACCACCACCCCCAGGGCCAGGGCCACGGGCCAGGGGTTGAAGGGCCGCGGAGCGGGGGGGCGGTAGCCCTCGAGGAGCCTCTCCACCGCCACCAGGCGGGCCAGGGCCCGCTTCCTCTCCTCCCCCTCGAGGGCCTCCACCTCCCCCTTCAGGACCTCTAGCTCCTTGAGGAGCTCCTCCCGTCTAGGGGGCTCGGGGAAGGGCTCCTTGGGGCCGAGGAGGGGCCTTAGGGCGAGGAGGAGGCCGAGGAGGAAAAGGGCGAGAAAGAGCAGGGTGGCCGTCATCTTGGAGGCTCCTTTAGGCGGCGCTCCGCCTCCTCCAGAAGCTCCTTGGGAAGCGGCTTAGGCCGGAAGTAGGCGAAAAGGCCGAGGCCGAGGAGAAGAAGCCCCAAAAGGGGCAGAAGCCACACCCAAAGCGTCGTCCCGCGCCTTGGAGGCTCGTAGAGGATCCACTCCCCGTAGCGGTCCACAAAGAAGGCTTGGATCTCCTCCTTCGTCTTCCCCTCCTTGAGCATCTCGGCGATGATCCGGCGCATCTCCACCGCCACCCCCGAGTTGCTCTCGGCGGCCGACTCCCCCTGGCACACGGGGCAGCGCAGGGTGCGGGCGATCTGGAAGACCTCGGGAGGCAGGTCCGGGGGCGGGCCCTCCTGGGCCAGGGCGGGGAGGGAAAGGGCCAGAAGGAACAGGAACCACCTCATGGCAACACCTCCGCCAGGTACCGCTCCAAGGTGGCCTCGTCAAGGGCCCCGGCGTGCCGGGCCACCACCCGGCCCTCCCGGTCTACGAAGAAGGTCTCCGGCACCCCGTACATCCCGTAGTCCACCCCCACCCGGCCTCGAGGGTCGTACACCTGGGGGAAAGTGAGGCCGAACTGGGAGACGAAACGCAGGGCCTCGGGCTCCTTGTCCTGGGTGTTCACCCCCACGAAAAGCACCTCTTCCTTGTGGCGCCGCCAGGAGGCCTCGAGGACCGGCGCCTCCTCGTAGCAGGCGGGGTAGCACCAGCTGGCCCAGAAGTTGAGGACGATGGGCCTCTTCCCCAGGTGGTCCGCCAGGCGGAAGGTCTCCCCCCAGGCCTCCCGGTAGGGGGGAAGGAGGGGCAGGGTGAAGTCCGGGGCGGGCCTCCGCTCTTTGGCCAGCACGGAAGGAAGCTCCTTGGGGTTTCGCTGCATCCCCCACCAGAAAAGCCCTCCCAGGGTCAGAACCAGAAGGAGCCAGAGCCACCCCCTCACGCCGGGCTCACCCCCTTAAGCTCCTCGGCCCTCGCCGCCGGCCAGAGGAGGTAAAGGGTACCCAGGGCCATAAGCCCCCCCGCCACCCACATCCAGAAGACCAAGGGGGTGACGATGAGCCGGATGGAGGCCCACTCCCCCTTCTCCCGATCAAAATCCATGAGGAGGAAGTAGTAGTCGTTCCCCGGGGTGTAGACCACCTTGGGGGCGGGAAGAGGGCTATTCATCTGGGGGTAGAAGTGAAGGCGGGGCCGCACCTCCCCGAAGCGGTCGGTCTTTAGCAGGGCCTCCACGGCGAAGCGCCGCCCCTCGTCCAAGGCCCGCACCCCCTGGAACTCCATGCGCACCCCCCCCACCTCCCAGGCCTCGCCCCGGTGGAGCGTCTTCTCGCTCTCCAGGCGGTAGGTCTGGCTGAAGGCGATGGCCAAGCCCATGAGGGCCACGGCGAAGTGGACCACGAGGCTTCCCACCCGCCTCCGGTTTTGCAAAAAGCCCCAGGGGGAAAGCCCCGCCCGCGCCCGGGCCAGAACCCCTTCCCGCGCCAGGAGGTAGATGGCGGCGGCGTTGTAGAGGAAAAGCCCCAGGGCGAAGGAGGCCCCCAAGGTGTAGCCCCGGAGGAGGCCGAATAGGGTCCCCAAGGCGAGGACGAGGAAGAGGAGGAAGAGGTTCTTCAAGACCTCCTTCCGGGTCCTGCGCCAGGGGAGAATGGGCCCCACCCCCATGAGGAGGAGGATCCCCGCCCCCAAGGGGGCGGAGACCTGGTTGAAGAAGGGCGCCCCCACGCTCACCTTGGCCCCGCTAAAGGCCTCCACCAAGAGGGGGTAGAAGGTGCCCAGGACGACCACCAGGGCCCAGCCCGCGAAGAAGAAGGCCCCGAGGAGAAGCGCCCCTTCCCGGGAAAGGGGGTGGAAAAGGGCGCTGTCTTGCACCTCCCGGGAAACCCGGGAAAGGAGCCCCAGGCCGAGGCCCGTGGCCAGGAGGAAGAAACCCAGGAAAGCAGGCCCCACGGGGCCCTCGGCGAAGGCGTGCACCGACTGGATCACCCCGCTACGGGTGAGGAAGGTGCCGAGGACCGTGGCGGCGAAGGCCAGGGTCACGAAGGCGAAGTTCCAGGCCTTGAAGGCTCCCCGGGTCTGCTGGACGAAGGCGGTGTGGAGGAAGGCCGTGGCGAGGAGCCAGGGGATGAAGCTGGCGTTTTCCACCGGGTCCCAGGCCCAGTAACCCCCCCAGCCCAGGACCTCGTAGCTCCACCACATCCCCGCCACCTTCCCGGCGGTGAGGAAGCCCCAGGCGATGAGGGTCCACCACCGGGTCTCCTCCACCCAGGTCTGGTAGCGGCGGGTGGCCATGGCCGCCACCGCGTAGGCGTAGGGCACGCTCAGGCCCACGAAGCCCAGGTACATGAGCACGGGGTGGACGGCCATCATCCAGTGGTTCTGGAGGAGGGGGTTGGGGCCCACGCCGTCTTGGGGAGGGTTGGGGAGGGTCTCAAAGGGGCTGGCGATGGTGGCCATGACCCCGAAGAAGAAGACCTGGATGCCGTAGAGCACGGCGAGGACCAGGGAGGCCCGCCAGGGGTCCAGGGGCTTCTTGCTGGCGAGGAGGGTGTAGAGGGTCTGGAGGAGGCCCCAGAGGAGGATGCTGCCCTCGAGGGCCGCCCAGGGGGTCACCAGGGTCACCCAGAGGGGGTCCTTGGTGGAGTGGTTCCGGGCCACGTAGGCCAGGCTGAAGTCGTGGGCGAGAAGGGCCCACTCCAGGGCGAGGAAGGCGGCGAGGGCCGCGAGGAAGGCGGGGAAAACGAGGGCCCTCGCCCCCCTTAGGAAGCGCCCGTCCCCCTGGAGGTAGGCGAGGAGGGCCAGGGCGAGGCCCAGGAGGCTGAAGGCCAGGGCCAGGCTCACCCCTAGGTTGCCGAGCAGGGCCGGGGTCATTTGGCCTCCTCAATGAGCTTGCGCACGTCCTCCGGGGTCCAGCCCTCCTTGGGGGGCTGGTAGGTCTCCGAGTGCTTCACCAAGAGGTTGGTGCCCTGGAAGACCCCGCCTTCAAACCGCCCCTCCACCACCACCCCCTGGCCCTCCTTGAACATGCCCGGGGGGGTGCCCTTGTGGAGGACGGGCACCTCCGCCACCCCGTCGGTGAGGACGAAGCGGAGTTCCAGAAGGTCCTTGTCGTAGCGGACGGTTCCGGGCTTCACCAAGCCCCCCAGGCGCACGGGGCGGTTCTGGTACCTGGCCTGGTCCTGCAGGTACTCCGAGGGGGTGAGGAAGTACACCAGGTTCTGCCCGAGCCCCCCGAAGAGGAGGTAGGCCAGGGCCCCGAGGATCACCAAGAGCCCAAGGGCGTACTTGGTCCTCACCGCGCCCTCCTATAGCGGAAGAAGAGGTAAGCCAGATACCCGAAGACCGTGAGGTAGGTGAGGGCGTAGACCCAGGTGACGAAGACCTCCATCACGCCTCCTCCTTCCTTTCCTCCAGGGCGGCCAGAAAACCCCGGAAGCGCACGAAGCCCAGGTAGAGCAAGGTGAAGACCAGGAGATTCAAAAGGAGGGCCTGGAGCATCTCCGGGGCCATGTGGACCTTGCCCGTGGTGAGGTCAATGGACTGGGTCTGGTGCAGGCTCCGCCACCACTTCACCGACATGTAGCTGATGGGCACGTTGAGGAAGCCCAAAACACCCACCGCCGCCGCCGCCTTGCGGCGAAGCTCGGGGTCCTCGATGGCCCCCCGCAGGAGGAAGTAGCCCACATAGACGGCGAAGAGGATGGCGGTGGTGGTGAGCCTAGGCTCCCAGGTCCAGTAAACCCCCCAGGTGGGCCGGGCCCAAAGCATCCCCGTCACCAGGGCCAGGCCCATGAAGACCAGGCCGATCTCGGCGCTGGCCTTGGCCACCCGGTCGTACCGGGGGTCCTGGCGGAAGAGGTAGAGGAGGGAGTAGAGGAAGGTGACGAGAAAGGCCAGGTAGCCGAGCCAGGCCCCGGGCACGTGCAGGTACATGATGCGGACCAAATAGCCCTGGTTCACGTCGGGCGGGGCCGCCAGGGCCAGGTAGAGGCCCAGGGGCATAAGGAGAAGCCCCAGGCCCAGGAAAACCCAGGTCAGGGCATCGGGGCGTTCCGGGTAAGCTGCCTTCAGCATCGCGTTCCTCCGTTTCCAGCATAGGCCCTCCTTGGCTTAGAAGTCTGTGGCCTCACCCGTCCATCACTAGGGGAAAGAGGAGGGCGCTGGCCGTCACGTAGACGGCGTCAAACACCAGGAGAAGCTGCCACCAGGAGGCCACCTCCCCCAAAGGAAGCCCCTCCAAAAGCCCCGCCGTGGCCCGCACCGAGGCCAGGACCACGGGGACCACCAGGGAGAAGAGGAGAAGGGGCAGAAGGGCCTCCCGCCCCCTAAGCCGAGCGAGAAGCCCGGCGTAGAAGGTGGCCACGCTGGCGTAGCCCAGGGTACCCAGGGCCAGGGTGAGGAGGAGAGGAAGCCCCTTTTCCAGGGGCAGGTAGAAAAGCCCTGCGGCCAAGAGGAGGGCGAGAAGGCCTGCGGGCAGGAGGAGGAGCATCTGGAAAAGGAGCTTGCCGAAGTAGATCCACTCCTTCCCCCCAGGGGCGAGGAGCAGGTCCTCCAGGGTGCCCTCCTCCACCTCCAAGGCGAAGGCCCGGGTGGAGAGGAGGGTGGCGAGGAAAGCCAGGGCCACCCACAAGACCCCGGGGGCCGCCCGGCGCAGAAGGGCCTCTTCGGGCCCCAGGGCCAGGGCCATGACGAACAGGTTCACCCCGAGGAAGGCCAGAAGGGAGAGGAGGCCGGAGCGGTCCCGGACCTCGAGGCGCAGGTCCCGAAGGGCCAAAAGCCAGACCCGCCTCACAGGGATTTTGCCGGGGCCAGCATGGGGCGGTATCACGCCCCCCCCAGCTCCAGGGCCCGGTGGGCCACCGCCTCGGCCAAGGCCCGGTCGTGGGTGGCCAGGACCACCGCCGCCCCCTTCCGGGCCTCCCGGAGGGTTTCCAGAAGAAGGGCCCTCCCCTCCTGGTCCAGGGCGGTTTCCGGCTCGTCCAGAAGCCAGAGGTCCGGCCGCAAGAGGGTGAGGCGGGCCAGGGCCAGGCGCTTCTTCATCCCGCTGGAAAAGGCGGAAAGGGGGAGGTCCGCGGGGAGGCCAAACCGGGCCAAGGCCCCCTTCCAGTCCCCCCCCGCCCCGTGGAAGGCCAGGTCAAAGAGGAGGTGCTCCCGGGCGGTGAGGCGCCGGTGGAAGGCCGGGGGGTTGGGGAGGAAGAGGGCCCGGCCTCGGCGCTCCACCCGGCCCCGGGTGGGCTTCAAAAGCCCCGCCATGAGCCTTAAGAGGGTGGTCTTGCCCGAGCCGTTGGGGCCGAGGAGGGCCACCACCTCCCCCCGGTCCAGGGAGAGGCTCAGGTCCCGGACCACCCAGTCCCGTCCGAAGCGTTTGGAGAGGGCCTCGAGGCGAAGGAGCATGCCTAACCCAGTCTAAACCTCATGAACAGGGGAAAAGCCCTTCCGGGGGCCTCACAGGTACTTTTGCAACCACTCCGGCGTGATGCGCAGGAAGAAGGTGTTGAGGGCGGTGAAGGTATCGGTGAGGAGCAGGACCCCCACCAGGATCAGGACCACCCCGGCGAAGAGCTCCACGTAGTAGGAAAGGCGCCCCGCCCGCCTTAGCCACCCCTTCACCCGCTCGGCGAAGAGGGCCACCAGGAGAAAGGGAACGGCAAGCCCCAGGATGTAGGCCAGGAGAAACCCCACCCCCCCGCCCACGGCGGTGAGGGTGAGGATGGCCCCCAGGATGGGACCGATGCAGGGGGTCCAGCCCAGGCCCAAGGTGGCCCCGAGGAGGAAGGCCCCCAAGGGGCGGCCTGTCTCCCCCTCGTAGCGCAGGGAAACCCCCCACCTGGGCCTCAGGCCCAGCATGTAGAGCCCGAAGAGGACGAGGACCACCCCCCCGATGCGGGCCAGGGTCTGCCGGTGCTCAAAGAGGAGCCCCCCGAGGAAGGTGAAGGGCAGGCCCAGGAGGAAAAAGACCGCCCCAAAGCCCAGGATGAAGAAGAGGGCGTTGAAAAGGGGGCGCCCCCTTTCCCCCCCCAGGTAGAAGAGGTAGGTGGGCACCAGGGGAAGGACGCAAGGGGAGAGGAAGGAGAGCACCCCTGCAAAAAAGGCCGCCGCCAGGGAAAGGTTCATGCCTCCATCCTAGGGCAGGGTGAGCCAGGGAAAGCGGCGCTGGGTCTCGGGGTCCAGGTGGAGAAGCTCCCGGGCGGGCATCTTAATGGTGGGCAGGGTCTTCTGGTTGACGGGGGTGTCGGCCTCGATGATGCCGTTCATGTAGAGGAGGAAGGCCACCAGGTGGTAAACCTCCTCGTCCGTGAGGGTCCCCTCTTGCCCAAAGGGCATGGCCCGGCGGATGTAATCAAAGAGGGTGGTGGGGTACTGCCAGTAGTTGCCGATGGCGTACTCCACGGGCTCGGTGTCGGGGGTGATGGGGAAGGGCTCGGCCACCAGGCGGTTGAAGGGGTACCCCTCCCCCCGGGCCCCGTGGCAGGAGGCGCACTTCTCGGCGTAGATCCGTTCCCCCTCCTCTACCCTCCCCTCCCCCGGGGGCAGGCCGCGGCCGTCGGGCAGGACCACGGGCCTCAGGTCGTACCGGGCGGCGAGGTCCTCGCCGATGGGGGTGCCCAGCTGGTACCGGGCCCCCACCGCCAGACTGGCCAAGGCCAGGACCAAGAGCACGCGCCTAAACATCAAACACCTCCCCCCCGCACCCCCCGGCGGGGCCAGAGGCCTGGCCTCCCAGGGGGCGGTCGCCGTTCACCACCCGGCCGTCCGGCAGGATGCGCCAGGCCTGGATGGCGTTGTAGTGGTAGCGGTTGTTCCTCCCCCACTTCTTGAAGAACTCCTCCCGGGTGGGCTGGGTGTTCCCCTTCTCGTCCCAGGCCCGGCTCCAGAGGACCACCTCCTCCCCCTTCCAGTACCAGGGCATCTTGAAGCGCACGAAGGCGTAGCGCTCCACGGGGGGCTCGAGGGCGGCCTCCCGCCAGGTCCTGCCCTCGTCCAAGGAGACCTCCACCTTGACGATGCGCCCGTGGCCGCTCCAGGCGAGGCCCCGGATCTCGTGGAAGCCGGGCTGGATCCTCTGCAGGCCCGAGGGGTAGGTGATGATGGACTCGGGGTCCATGACCCAGGTGAAGGCCAAAACCCGCCCGTCGGCCATGACGTCCGTGTACTCGCTGGTCTCGTCCTTGCTCATGGCGGGGAGGTCCGTGACCAGGATGCGCCTTAGCCACTTCACCTGAATGCTCCCCTCCCACCCCGGCACCACCAGGCGCACGGGGTAGCCCTGCTCGGGCCTTAGGGCCTCCCCGTTTTGGGCGTAGGCCACCAGGACGTCCTCCATGGCCTTCTCCAGGGGGAGGGAGCGGGTGTACATGGCGGCGTCCATGCCCTCGGGGATGAGCCACCTGGCCCCGGGCTTCACCCCCGCTTCCTTGAGGAGGAGGGCCAAGGGCACCCCGGTCCAGCTGGCGTTGGAGGCGAGGCCGCGGCTACGGGTGGCGGTGAGGTTGGGGTCCGGGGGGTTGCGGTAGCCGTTTTGCCCGTTCCCGGCGCACTCTATGAAGTAGGTGCGGGTGACGGAGGGAAAGCGCTTGAGGTCCTCGAGGGTGAAGACCAAAGGCCTTTCCACCATCCCGTGGATCACCAGGCGGTAGGCCTTGGGGTCCACCTGGGGCACCCCGGCGTGGTGGCGCTCAAAGTGGAGGCCGTTGGGGGTGATGACCCCCTCCAGCTTCTCCAGGGGGGCGAAGTCCGCCCCCGAGTGGCGGGTGCGCAGGTTGGGGGAGATGTAGCGCACCACCTCGGCCTCAAAGGGGCTCCTTTCCCCGTACTCGGAAAGGGGCGCCCCCAGGGTCTTGGTAGGGGCGAAGGTCTCCTCCGTCCAGGGGAGGCCCTGGGCCCTCCCCTTGAGGAAGCCCAAGAGCCCCCCGGCGCCCAAAAGCCGAAAGAACCTCCTTCGGTCCATATACCCTCCTAGTGTATGCCCATGGGGCAAGGAAAAACCCCGCCCCTAAAGGGACGGGGAGCCAGGTCCTCAGGCCGGGCCGAACATGTCGTTCCAAAGCCCCGTGGCCCAGCCGATGGCGGCGATGCCGTTGGCCTGGGAGCGCTGGTTGTCCACGGCGCTTTGGGCCTTGATCTGCTTGGCGGCTTCGTCCCAGGAGTAGTTGGCGGAAACCCAGATGGCCTCCTCGGAGTCCACGAAGGAGTAGCAGATGTTGTTGGGAAGCTCGGGAGGGATCTCCGAGAGGGGCTTGCCCTTCAGGCGCTGCACGATCTGCCGGGCCACGATGGTGCCGGAGACGTAGGCCACCATGCCGCTTTTGGGGTAGGGGGTGTTCCCGGTGATGTCCCCCACCAGGTAGACGCGGTCGTCCTTCTCCGAGAGGAAGTAGGGCACGCGCACGTTGGCCCAGCGCTCTCCGAGGCCCGCGGTGCGCACCAGCTCCCCCGCCTTCATGGGGGGGATGATGTCCGCCAGGGCGAAGGGCACCTCCCCAAGCTCGGTCAAGACCAGCTTCTTCCCGTAGTCCAGGCCGGTGATGCGGGTGTTGGGGTGGTATTCCAGGTAGTCCTTGTAGAGCTCGTTGTAGGCGGCGAGGAACCCGGGGGCCTTGGAAACGGGCTGGGGGTTAGCGTCCAGAACGATGACCTTCCCCTTCACCCCCTTGGTCTTGAGCCGCCAGGCCAGCATGGCCGCCCGCTCGTAGGGCCCAGGGGGGCAGCGGTAGGGGGGGTTGGGGATGTACAGGACCAGATCGCCCCCGGTCTCGTCAAACCGGTCCAGCATGCGGCGGAGGGCGATGTGCTCAAAGGGCTTGAAGCCCACGGGCAGGAGGTGCTTCACCTCGGCGTAGCCGGGGATGGCCTCGTACATGTAGTCGATGCCCGGGGCCAGGACCAAGAGGTCGTAGGCCAGGTAGCCCCCCGTGGTGCGCACCAGGCGGCGGTCCCGCTGGATGTCCAGGACCTTTTCCTGGACGAAGATGACCCCGTCCTTGACCACGTTGGTGTAGTCAAAAACGAGCCACTCCAAAGGCTTCACCCCCGCCAGGAAGAGGTTGGACATGGGGCAGGACATGAAGATGGGCTTCTGCTCCACCAGGACCACTTCCACCTCGGGGGCCTGCTGCTTCACCTTGCGGGCCACCGTGGTCCCGCCCCAGCCGCCCCCGATGACCACCACCCGGGGGGCCCGGGTACGGGGGAGGAGGGTGGGGGGGCTCGCGTAGAACTCCTGGGCCAGGCCCTGGCCACCCAGGGCCCCGGCCACCGCCATGGCCGCTCCTGCCTTCAAAAGATCCCTACGCTTCACCTTCGCCATACTTCCTCCTCATTGCCCAGGGCGGTAGGGGGTGCCGCCCGTGGCCTCCAGGATCTCCGTCATGACCCCTTTCGCCTCCTGCAGCATGGACACCGCCGGGCTACCCATGACGCCGGGCATGATGGTCATGAGCATGGGCTCGATGGCCCCCACCAGCACGTCCTTCCCCATCTGCATGGCGAAGAAGCGGCAGGGGGCGGCGAAGCCCCCGGCGGGCTGGGTGAGGAACATGATGCGGGCCCACTCGCTCTTGCAGGGCATGATCACCGTCACCGGGCCCACCTTGACGTTGGGGAGGAGGTTGAGCCCGTTGGCGGTGAGCTCGGACTCCACCAGGAGCACCACGTCCTCCACCTTGGCCGAGGGCACGCGGTAGAGGAGGGCGGGCATCATGCCGCTTTGAGGGTCGGGCATCACGGCGGGGGCCACCCGCTTCACGGGGCCGAGGCGGCCCAAGGCGGCCTCGAGGCGCCAGGTAAGGCGCTCCACCTCCCCGCCGTAGACCCCAAGCATGGAGAAGAGGAGCCTGCCGTCAAAGGTGCCCACCGTGTACCGCCTCCCCTCCCCGGTGACGAAGACCGTGGGGGGCAGGACGATGGCGGCCATGGGGTTTTTGCTCACTGCCTCCACGCTTCCCTTCTCCGGCTTGAGCACGATGAGGCGGTAGTCGGGGAAGCCCGGGCCCGTCACCTGGCGCACCTGCTCGCCAAGGTTCAGGACCCGGTCGGGCTCGAGGCCCGAGGCCTTGAGGGCCTGAAGGGTCTTGGCCTCCACCTCCTCCAAGGAACCCTGGACCTCCACCACCAAGGACTGGGCGGAGGCCAAACCTAAGGCCAGCGTCAAAAGAGCAACCAGTTTCCTCATGATCCTCCCTCCACAGGAAGGCCGGCGTCCAGCCAGCCTTTGAAGCCGTGAGCTATGTTCTTCGCATTATTGTAGCCCATGGCCTGCAAGAACGCCGCCACCACCGCCGAAACGCTCCCCGAGTTGCAGTAGACAAGGATGAGCGCCCCCTTGTCCTGGGGAAGTTCCGCCAGGCGGTCCGGGACCTCCCCGGCGTAGATGTGCACCGAGCCCGGGATGTACCCCTTCTTCCGCTCCTCCAGGGTGCGCACGTCCAGGAGGAAGGGCTCAAAGAGGAGGAGGTCCCGGGCCTCGGTGGGGTAGACCAGGTAGCTCGCCGGGGGCACCCGCTTGAGGAACCGGCCGAAGGCCTGGGTCCATTCCCCTTCCCCTTGGGCCTTCCCCAAGGCGAGGAGAGGCAGAAAGGCGAGGAGGTCCCGGCGGCGCATCCTTACCTCGTGAAGAAGGGCAGCTCCTCAAAGGAGTGCCCGGCCTTGGTGGCCTCGGCCAGGATGTAGGTGGCGAGGGCGATGTGAACGTCCGAGTAGAACTCGGGCTTGGGAATGCCGATGGACTCGTAGCAGAAGTCTATGCGGTCCTCAAAGGTGTAGAGGCGGTCCTCCTCAAAGCGGTAGGCGGGCCACTCGTTGCCCAGGCCCTGCTTGGGGCTCCGCACCGGGGAAAGCCGCACCCGCTGGCCGGCGTACTGGTCGTGGCAGACGGCGCAGCTCATGTCCCGGGGACCGGCGCGGGTGTACCAGAGCTCCCGGCCCAGGTTGTACATGGCGAGCTCCTGGGGGTGCTTGGGCACCACCTGGATCTTGGCCTTGGAGGAGAAGGAAGCGATGTAGGTGGTGATGGCCCGCACCTCGTCCCGCTTGATCTCCTGGGGCTTAAAGCCCTGCACCCGCTGCATGCAGGTATAGACCCTGGTCTCCAGGTCCTCCACCCTTCCCGTGTCGGGGAAGTACTTGGGGAGGAGGGCGTAGACCCCTTCCAGGACCCCTGGGCCCTTGCCGAAGTCGCAGGCCTCGAGGGTCTTGCCCGAGGGACCCTTCCGGTGGAAGAGCTCCTTCCCCTCCTCGACGAAGAGGTCTCCGGGGAGGACGCCAAAGGTTTCCAGGTACATCTGCCGCTGGCGCATGGCCTCCTCAAAGGGGTCCAGGGGCTTAGGCGCTTGGGTGTAGGCGAAGAGGCCCAAGGCGGCCAAGGCCAGGCTGCCCAACGCGAGTAGACGCTTCCTCACGGCTCACCTCCGGTTGATGGGGGACTCGGGGTCAAGAAGGAAGGCCACCAGGTCGGCGGTCTCCTCGGGGGTGAAGAGGCCGTGGACCCCGCCCCGGTACATGAGGGAGCAGGGCACGAAGGCCCAGGCGTTGTAGATCTTCTCGTAGGTGTAGCGCACCACCGCCTCCGACTGCCCCCGCTGGCCGTATCCCGTGAGGCTTGGCCCCATGGTGCCGTGGGCCACCTCTCCCGGCACCCCGGCGTGGCAGGCGTAGCAGTTGCCCCGCTTGGGGTCGGTGAAGACCTTCTCCCCGTTTTTCCAGTCCCCCATGAGCTTTCCGCCCTGCGGGTAGCGGATCAGGGCCTTCTGCTCCGCCAGGAACTGGGGTACGAGGTCCGGTGGCAACCGGTCCCGGTACTGGGAACAAAGGGCCTGCCCCTTGTCCTGGGAAAGCATCACCTTGGCGAACTCGGGGCCTCCGCCTTGGATGGCGGCCTCGAGGCGGGCCCGGAAAGGCCCCTGGGAAAGCCCCAGGCCTAAGAGCAGAAGACTCACGGCCAAAACCGCTTTTCTCATTCCCACACCTCCGGCACGCGGTAGTTGCGCCCCAAAACCTTGACGTTAGGCTCGGGCGGGACGCGCACCCGGCCCACGGACTTCAGGTAGTCCGCCAAGACCTCGTAGATGGGCCTGGGCTCGTGGCCGGGCTTCGCCTCCCCCACCCGCTGGAGCCTCCCCCCGTAGGCGGCCGCCAGGTAGCGGCGGTTCGGGTCCAGGGGCTTGCCGTTCGCCTCCACCTCCCGGACCCTCTCCCCGGTGGGGGCGTCGGGGTCCAGGGCGTAGCGGAGGCCATAGACCCGGCTCACGTCCCCGCCCTGCTGGTAGAAGGGGTCAGGGGTGAAGACGTTGCTGGCGATGTCCTCCAGAAGGCCCTTGATCTGCTCCCCCCGCAGGTAAAAGAGGTGGAGCTCGGGGTAGGTGAAGCCGGTAAAGGCGTAGAGGTGGTCCCGGGTGATGGCCTGCCCGGGCAGGACGGTGGTCCCCCAGCGCACCGCCGGGCTGAAGACCACCTCCACCTCGGGGTAGAGGGCCTTCACCGCCTCCCCCACCAGCTGGTCCCAGGTGGAGTAGAGGGTGTCCCGCTTGTAGAGGAGGGTCTCGGAGACCGCCAGGGGGGTGAAGAGGTGGTCCCGGTGCGGGGCGAGCTGGGCCTCGAGGAAGACCTCCACGTCCTCGGCCTTGGGCAGGTGCTCCGCAAGAACGGGGAGCACCCGCGCCCGAAGGTTCGCGATCCCCCCCCGCCAGAGCTTCAGGTCCACCCGCATCAGGGCCTTCCCGGCGGCGCTTCCCGCCACGATCCAGGTCCGCCCCACCCGCCAGGGCCTGGGGGTGAGGTCGTGGGTGTGGCCGGAGAGGATGAGGTCAATCCCCCGGACCCGCTCCGCCAAGGCGGCGTCCAGCTGCATCCCGTTGTGGGAGAGGAGGACCACGGCGTTCGCCCCTTCGGCGCGGGCCTTGTCCACCGCTTCCTGGAGCCTCTTCTCGTCCAGGGCGAAGGAAAGCCCCTCCGTGAAGGCCTCGGGGTGGGAGACCTTGACGTAAGGGTAGCTCGCCCCCACCACCGCCAGGGCGTAAGGCCCCACCTGGTGGATGCGGTAGGCGGGGAAGAGAGGGTCCCCGAAAAGCTCGTCCACGATGTTGTAGGAGAGGAACTCTCCCCGGAAAACCCTAAGGAGTTCCTCCACCCGCTCCCGCCCCAGGGTCCACTCCCAGTGGGAGACCATGTGGTCCACGCCCACGAGGTTCTGCCACGCCACGATGGCCTCCCCTTGGGTGAGGAGGGAAAGCCCGGAGTTGGTCCAGGTGTCCCCGCCGTCCAGGACCAGGGCCCGCCCTCCTTCCCCCTCCACAAGGGCCTTCTGGTGTCGGATGAGGGCGGTGAGGGCGCTCATCCCCCCTATGGGCCCAAGGGCGCGGGCGAGCTCCACGAAGTCTAGGTAGGAGAGGAGGTAGGCGAGGGGCGTGCCCCGCTCCACGCCGTAGTAGCGGAGGACGGCCTCCCCCGTGAGGTAACCGGGGCGGCCCATGAGGGGCTTGGGGGCGATGAGGTTCGGGGGCTCCATGAAGTAGTGGGGAAAGGCCTGGCCGTGGAGGTCGGAGAAGTAGAGGAGGGTGGCGTCCCCGTAAGGGGGGAGGTCGTAGAGGGATTGGGGGTTTTCCAGGGCCTTCGCCGCTCCCCTAGGCCCCAGGACGGCCAGGGCGGAAAGAAGCTGAAGGAACTCCCTGCGGTTCATCTGGACCCCACCGCCGGCTTGGTGTTGAAGTCGCTTTCGGGATCCAGGAGGTAGGCCACCACGTCGGCGATCTCCTCCGGGGTGAGAAGGCCCTGGGCCCCGAAGCGGTACATGACCGTGCAGGGGAAGTAGGCCCAGGCGTTGTAGATCACCTCGTAGGTGTAGCGCTGCACCGCCTCCGACTGGCCCCGCTTTAGGCCGTACTTCTCCAGGCTCGGCCCCACGTCTCCCCCCAGGTGGACCGGGGAGCCGTAGTGGCAAGAGAAGCAGTTGGCCTTCTGCAGGTTGTTGAAGATGGCGCCGCCCTTCCTCCAGTCCCCCATGAGCTTCCCGGAAGCGGGGTACTTGATCAGGGCGCGTTGCTCTTCCAGGAACTTGGGGAGGAGGTCGGCGGGGAGACGGTTTCGGTGGAGGGAGCACAGGGCCTGGTCGGGCCTTTGGTTGGCGAAGACCTCGGCGTAGGCCTTCCCCCCGGCGGCAACCCCCCTAAGCTCCTCCTCGGCGAAGTAGCGCTGGGCCAGGACGAAGGCCAGACCCAGGGCGAAAAGGGCTACGAGAACCTTCCGCATGCTTCCTCCTCACCGCACGAAGGCGGGCCACTCCTCCACCACGGCCCCGTTCGCGCGGTAGGCCAGGAAGAGCTCCAGGGCCAGGATGGGCTGGGAGTAAAGGGCAGGCTGGGGGTGGGCGATGTTGCCGTAGCAGGCCCGGATGCGGTCCTGCATGGTCCAAATCTGATCGTTGGAGTAGCGGTAAGCGGGCCAGTGCGTCCAGGACTTGTCCTTGCCCAGGACGTCGGCATAGGGCAGGACCCCGGCGCGCCGGCCCACGTAGGTCACGTGGCAGGTGGCGCACCCCACGTCCCGGGCCCCCGAGCGAGCCCAGAAGAGCTTCTCCCCTAGGGCGTAAAGCTCCCGCTCCTCCGGGAAGAGGAGGCGCACCTGGATCTTATGCCCCGTGGACTTGCTGGCGATGTAAAAGGCGATGGCCACCACCTCGGAGCGCTTGATTTGCTCGGGTTTGAAGCCCTGGACCCGGGTCATGCAGGTGAGGATGCGGCTGTCCAGGTCCTCCACCCGGTTCGTGTCCAGGAAGTAGCGGGGAAGCCTCGCCGCCGCCCCTTCCAGGACCCCTTTGCCCAGGCCGAAGTCGCACTCGGCCATGGTCTTGCCCGAAGGCCCCTTGCGGTTAAAAAGCTCCTCCCCTTGCGCCACCACCAGCTCCGTGGGGAGGATGCCCGCGGTCTGCAGCAAAAGCTCCTTCTGGCGCTTGGCCTCCTCCCTGGGGTCCACATCCCCCTGGGCTAGGGCCACAGCCAGGAGGAGAAGCGCCACCCATACCGTTCTCCGCATACGCCACCTCCATAAGGGCGCCCGGGAAAACCCGGGCGCCCGCCCTAGGCCAGCTCCAGCTTGGCCGTGCCCTCGCCGGTGTCCCCGTCGGTGTCCTTGAGCTTGACGGTGAAGGTCCCGGGCTTCTCCGCCTTGAACTTGAAGCCGTAGAGAGGGTTGGCGCTGGTGGAGGGCCCGGGACGGGCCTCCGCCACCTTCTCCCCCTCAAAGTAGACCTCCACCAGGTTGATGTACTTGGCGGGGATGAGCTTCCCCTCGGCGTCCCGGCGGGTGCCGGGCTCGTTGGGGTGCTGGGCCACCGCCTGGAGCTTAAACTCCTCGCCCGCCTTGGGCTTGGCCGGGGTCGTGCGTACGATCACGCGAATCGCCATGACTCACCTCCTTAACCGCACCCGCCCACCGTGACCCGGGTGCTGGCCGAGGCCAGAAGGAGCTTCCCCTCCGCCGTCTCCACCACCGCCCGAATGGCCGTGGTCTCCGCCAGGCGCACCCGGGTGGCGTAGTAGGGCAGGGCCTTCATGGGCATGAAGCTCGCCAGGAGGGGAGTGGGGTTCTTGTCGGCGAAGAGGTGGACGGCCTTCACCTGGGCCGAAGGCAGGTTCACCTCCACCTCGGCGGGCACGTTGGCCCCGCTTTCGGCGATGGCGGGCATGGTGAGCTTCACCAGGTCGGAGGGGGTGAGGTCCTTGAAGCCCTTGCCCAGGGTCTCCTGCAGGGCCTTTTCCAGCTTGGCCAGGTCCTCGCCCTCGAGGCCTTGGGCCCTTACGGGAAGCCCCGAGAGGACCACGGCCCCCAGGGTCATGCCGGTTGCCTTCAAAAACGCTCGCCTATTCACACGCACCTCCTTTGGCACACATCTGGCGCAACTCCTCCAGGAACTGCGCCCGGGGCCGGCTGCCAAAAAGCCGGCCCACTTCTTCCCACGCCCCCTTGCGGGGAACGAGGAAGACAAAGGTAGGGGTTCCGGGCACCCGGAAGCGCCGGGCAAGCTCCTGCCCTTCCGGGGTTTCGGTGCCCACGGAGGCCACCACGAACCGCTCCTCCAAAAGGCGGCTTACGGCGGGGTCGGAGAGGACGAAGGTGTTCATCTGGTCGCAGTAGGGGCAGTGGGGGCTGTGGAAGTAGACCATGACCACCCGCCCGTGGGCCTGGGCCAGGGCCTGGGCCTGGGGCAAGGGGTACCAGCGGCCGAAGTCCGGGGCCGCCAGGGCCAAGCCCGTGAGGAGGAGCGCCCAAAGTACCCGGTATACGTACATACTCCACACCGCCTGGGTACACCCAAGGACATTTGTACCATACCCGCAGGTCAGGGAAAAATCAAGGGCCTGGGGTGCAAACTTCTGTGTACTTATTCACAAGCCCCCTTTCCCTTATCCCGACACCTTCCTGTTGATACCCCAAGGGGTAAGCGCCTTAAGCTAGGCTAAAGGTACACCCCTTGACGGGACACCAGGGACAAACTACCCTATACCCCGGAGGGTAAAGATGAAGCGGACCCTTATGGCTTTCCTCCTTCTCGGCGGCCTGGCCCTGGCCCAGGCGGACGGCGCCAAGCTCTACGCCCAGTGCGCGGGGTGCCACCAGGCGAACGGGCAGGGCATCCCCGGGGCCTTCCCGCCCCTGGCGGGCCACGTGGCGGAGATCCTCTCCAAGCAGGGGGGGCGGGAGTACCTCATCAAGGTCCTCCTTTGGGGCCTGCAGGGGCAGATCGAGGTGAAGGGCATGAAATACAACGGGGCCATGCCCGCCTTCAATGGCCTCAAGGACGAGGAGATCGCCGCCCTCCTCACCCACATCGCCACCGCCTGGGGCGACGACAAGAAGGTGCAGGGCTTCAAGCCCTTCACCGCGGCCGAGGTGAAGGCCCTCCGGGACAAGAAGCTCACCCCTCAGCAGGTGCTGGAGGAGCGGAAGAAGCTCGGCCTGAAGTAAGGCCGGCCAAGGGGAGGCCCGGGGAAGCCCCCCGGGCCCTCCTGATTTAATGGGAGGGTGCTGGAGTTTTCCTTGGAAAAGGCCTTCCCCGGGTTCCGCCTATCCGTGAGGCTTTCCGTGGCCGAGGGGGAGACCCTGGCCCTTCTCGGGCCTTCGGGAAGCGGGAAGAGCACCCTCCTCAAGCTCATCGCCGGGCTTCTTAGGCCCGATGGGGGCTTCGTGCGCTTTGGCGGGGAGGACCTCACCCCCCTTCCCCCGGAAAGGCGGAGGGTGGGCTTCCTCTTCCAGGACTACGCCCTCTTTCCCCACCTCACGGTGGCGGAAAACATCGCCTTCGGCCTGGTGGAGGCCCGCTGGCCCAAGGGAGCGCGGGAAGCCCGGGTGGCAGAGCTTTTGGAAAGGATGGAACTCACCCCCCACGCCGGGAAGCGCCCCAAGGAGCTTTCGGGAGGGGAGCAACAAAGGGTGGCCCTGGCCCGGGCCCTGGCCCCTAGGCCCAGGCTCCTCCTCCTAGACGAGCCCTTGGGGGCCTTGGACCTAAGGCTTCGGGAGGAACTCCTGTTCTTCCTCCGCAAGACCCTGAAGGAGGAAGGGGTCACCACCCTCCTGGTGACCCACGACCAGGGGGAGGCCTTCCTCCTCGCCCACCGGGTGGCCCTTCTGCGCGAGGGGAGGCTCGTCCAGGTGGGCCGGCCCGAGGAGGTCTACGCCCGCCCCAAGGACCTTTGGGCCGCCCGCTTCCTGGGGCACAAGAACCTCCTCTCCCCCGAGGAGAGCCAGGCCCTCGGGCTTCCTCCCAAGGCCCACCTCCTTCCCCCAAGGGCCCTCGCCCTGGGGGGGCCTTGGCCAGGGGTGGTGGAGGAGCGCCTCTTCTTTGGTCCCCGGGTGGGGCTTTGGGTGCGGGTGATACCACCCCATGCTGGCTCCGGTGACCCGCAAGACCTCCACGCCCTGGCTTCGGCGAAGGGTTCACGCCAAAGGGGTACGAAGGGGGTTAGGCTCTACCTCGAGGCCCCCGAGGGCCCAAGGGAGGGGGAAGGGACAGGCCTTCACCTGGACCTCGCCCAGGCGGTAGCCTTGGAGGGATGAAGCTCGCTCTCCTCCTCGGAGGCCCCCTCTTGGCGACGGAGGGGCTAAGGGAAAGGCTGGAAGGTTTTCGCCTCTGGGCGGCGGACTCGGGGGCCCGGCACGCCCTGGCCCTGGGGCTTCCCTTGGAGCTTTGGCTGGGGGACATGGACTCGAGCCCTCCCTGGCTCCAGGAAGCCCTTCCCGTGCCCAAGGAGGTCCTGCCCCGGGACAAGGACCTCACCGACGGGGAGGCCCTCTTCCGCAAGGCCCTGGAGCTTGGGGCGGAGGAGGTGCTTGGTCTTGGGGCCCTTGGCGGGCGGCTGGACCACACCCTGGCCCACCTGGAGCTGGCCTTTCTCCTGGCGGAGAGGGGAAGCCGGGTGGCGCTCACCGACGGCCTCACCTGGGCCTTCCCCCTTCTGCCCGGGACCCACGGGCTCCCCGTGAGGCCGGGAAGCCCCTTCAGCCTCCTCCCCTTCCCCGAGGCCACCCTAGGGGTGGAAGGGGCCCGCTGGGACCTCCCTCCCACTTTCCTCCGGGCCACCACCCGCACCCTGGAAAACCAGGCCCTGGGGCCCCTGAAGGTCCGCGTGGAAAGGGGGCGGGCCCTCCTTTACCAGACTTGACCTATATACGGCCCCTGGGGTAAAGAAGAGGCATGACCCTACGCGAAGCCCTGTCCCAGATCCCCGACCCCCGGGCCCGCAACCGGCGGTACCCCCTGTGGGGCCTCCTGGCCCTCATCCTGGTGGCCTTCCTTTCCCGCGTGGACTCCCTGAGGGGCGTGGAACGCTTCGCCCGCGCCAACCCTCACCTCTTGCCCCACCTCGGCCTGCGCAAGCCCCCGGGCCACACCATCCTCACCCTTCTCCTGCACCGCCTGGACCCCCATAAGCTCCAGGAAGCCCTGCTCAAGGTCTTTCCCGAAGTGGAGCTGGGGGAGGTCCTGGTGGTGGACGGGAAGCACCTTCGGGGAAGCGGCAAGGGGAAAAGCCCCCAGGTCAGGCTGGTGGAGGTCCTGGCCCTGGGTCTGCGGACCACCCTGGCCCAGGCCCAGGCGGAGGGGAGGGAGGATCAAGCCCTCTTGGAGCTCCTGGACCGCCTTGGGGCGGAGGGGCTCAAGGGGAAGGTGGTGGTGGGGGACGCGGGGTACCTGTACCCGGAGGTGGCGGGGAAGGTGGTGCAAAAAGGGGGGCCTACCTTTTCCTTTTGAAGGCCAACCAGGGGGAACTGCTGGAGTGGGCTCTGGAGGTGTTCAAGGGGATGGAGGAGAGGCGGCTTCCCGGGGAGACCGAGGCGGTGTGGAATCTGGCGCGGGACGGGGAGGTGTGGACCTACCGGGTCTGGGCCTCCCCCCACTTGCCGGAAGAGATACGCGCCTTTCCCGCGTGCCGGCAGGTGGTGCGGCTGGAGCGGGAGGTGGTGCACAAGGGGACGGGGGAGGTGCGGCGCGCGGTGAGCTACGCCCTCACCAGCCTGGGGCCGGAGGTGGCGGAGGCGAGGCGGCTTGGGGAGCTTCTCCTTTCCCGGTGGGAGGTGGAGAACCGGTCCTTTTGGGTGCGGGACGTTCTCTTCCGTGAAGACGCCTGCCAGGTGCGGGGGGTGGGGGCGCGGGTCTTGGCGGTCCTCCGGGCCTTTCTGGTCTCCCTCTTCCACCGCCGAGGGGTCAGGGAGAAGAAGGCGGCCATGGAGGCCTTCTCCTTCCATCCCCTCTCCGCCCTCAAGTTCCTGGGGCTCTATGCAGTATAGCGGTCAAGTCTGCTCCTTTACCTCTTCCCTTGACAGGGGAGAAAAGGGGGGCTACACTAGCCTTTGGCGTTTGGGCCGCTAGCTCAACCGGTAGAGCAACCGACTCTTAATCGGTGGGTTACAGGTTCGAGTCCTGTGCGGCCCACCAAGGCCCCCGGGGGAAACCCGGGGGAAGCCCTTATGATGGAGCCCATGGAGCTGCCCAAGCGGCCCCTGGACCTCCTCTCTTTGGACCTCCCCCAGGGCGACCCCTGGGGCTACGCCCTGGCCCAGGCCCTCCTCAAGGCGCCCTGGGCTTGGCGGGCCCTGAGGCCCACCCCCGGGCTTTTGGACCTGGTGCGCCTGGATCTCGAGGCCCTCTTTGCCGAGCTGCATCGCCTGCGGGAGCAAAACCCCCTGGGAAGCCTGGGGGAGCGCCCGGCCCACCCGGCGGAGGAAGGGGCCCTGAAGGCCCTCCTGGCCCGCGACCCGGAAGCCCTGGTGGCCGTCCTCCAGGCCCACGGCCCCTGGCCCTTCGCCCTCTACCGGGCCTTCCGCTTTGATGGGGAGCTCCACCCCCTCCCCCACCCCCGCCTCCCCCGGGAGGACGAGCTCCTGGGCTACGAGGCCCAGCGGGAAGCCCTAAAGGCCAACGCCCGGCGCTTCCTCTCCGGCAAGCCCGCCCTCCACACCCTCCTCTACGGGGCCCGGGGCACGGGGAAGAGCACCGCGGCCAAGAGCCTCCTCCACCTGCCCGGGGCCCGCATGGTGGAGGTGGAAAAGGGGGCCTTGCCCCGCCTGGGGGCGCTTTTGGAGCAGCTCGCCTCCCTGCCCCACCGCTACCTGCTCTTTTTGGACGATCTCTCCTTGGACCCCGAGGACGAGGCGTTTCACCACCTCAAGGCCCTCCTGGAGGGAAGCCTCGAGGGGCCCCCGGAGAACGTCCTCCTCCTCGCCACCTCCAACCGCCGCCACCTGGTGCGCCGCCTGGGGGAAAACCCCCTCCCCGGCGAGGCCCCCGAGGCCTGGGACGCCCTCCAGGACACCCTGGCCCTGGCCGAGCGCTTCGGCCTGGTGCTCACCTTCCCCCCCTTTGACAAGGCCCTCTACCTGAAGGCCGTAGCCCACCACCTGGGCCGCCCCCTGGCGGCGGAGGAGGAGGCCAAGGCCCTCCGCTTCGCCCTGGAGCGGGGCTTCTCCGGGCGGGTGGCGAGGCAGTTCGCAAGGACGCTGGTATAGGCCTGCCCGGAAGCCCGTGGGCCAAAACCCGTTCCGGGCCGCCTCACGAACGCACGTAGTGCACGATCGTGGCAAGGGGGGTGTGGATCACCTCGGCAATGCGGAATCGGGGCAGGGGCTCGCGGAGGTTCTCAAAAAGGCGCACACCGCCCCCGAAGAGCACCGGCACCAGCGCTACCTCCAGCTCGTCCACGGCGTCCAGGTTCAGGTACTGCTGGATCGTGTTCGCCCCGCCGGAGATGCGGACGTCGCGCCCACCCGCGGCCTCCCGCGCGAGCTCTAGGGCGCGCCCCGGACCTTCGCTAACGAAGTAGAAGGTCGTCCCGCCCGGCCGCACCCAGGGCTTACGCCTCTCGTGGGTCAGGACAAAAACCGGGGCGCGGAAGGGCGGTTCCTCTGGCCAGCCGCGCTCACCGCCCGCAAACATGCGCTTGCCCATGATGTAGGCGCCGGTGCGCTCAAAGGCACGGCGCACCACCTCGTCCGCGGGACCGGTCTCGCCGCCCGGGCCGAGCCCAAGCCTCTCGCGCAGGTACCGCGTGTTGAAGGCCCAGGCCATGAGCGCACCCCACTTGGCCCCCCAGTCTTTGTACCCAGGGTCGTGGAAGTGCTCCATGGTCATCCCTTCCGGCGCCAGGTAGCCATCCAGGCTCAGGGAAACGCTGACGAACACCTTGCTCATGGTTCTCCTAGACTATCCCCATCGCGGCCGCCGTCGGCCCGCCGGTAGTGAAGGACAACCGCGCCGTTGCGAAGCGGCGTCACGGAGAGTCACTCAAGCCGCCGTGCGCCGTAAGGTTTCCCACTTTCCGCCAAGGCACGCTCAAACGCATCCAGATGGTGCTCCAAGAGCGCCCGCACCAGCGCTTCCTTGCTGGGAAAGATGGTAAAGAAGACCCCCTTTGCTCACCCGGGCCGCCTGGGCCACGGCGTCCAGGGTGAGGGCCATGACTCCCTCTCGCCGCAGCACCTCCGAAGCGGCTTCGAGGATCCGGGCACGGGCATCGGTAGGCGCACCCTGGAGCATATTTCTACCTCCTCTGGGGCAACTATACCGTCTGGACGGTATACTCGTCAAGGCCAGAGGCGAGGTGAACACCTCCCCTCCGGGGCCCTACCCCGGCCCCAGGACGGGGTACACGAACCGTCAAAAGGCCTGGCGGAGGAGGGACTCGCGAACCTGTTAGACCGTCGCCCGCCGCAAGGCTGCCTCCACGAAGCCCGCGAAGGGCGGGGAGGGGCGCATGGGGCGGCTCTTGAACTCGGGGTGGCTCTGGAGGCCGAGGAAGAAGGGGTGGTCCTGGAGCTCAATGGCCTCCACCAGCCCCGCCCCCCGGCCCCGCATCCCCGGGGTGGTGGCGGAGACCACGAGGCCCGCCCGCTCCAGCCGGTCCACGTAAAGGGGATTCACCTCGTAGCGGTGGCGGTGGCGCTCCAGGGCCTCCTCCTTGCCGTAGAGGCGGTGGAGGAGGGTGCCCTCCTTGACGCGCATGGGCCAGTCCCCAAGGCGCATGGTGCCCCCGAGGCCCTCCACCTCCAGCTGCTCGGGCATGAGGTCGATCACCGGGTGGGGGGTGTAGGGGTCAAACTCCGTGGAGTTGGCCCCTTTGAGGCCCGCCACGTTGCGGGCGAACTCGATGACGGCGATCTGCAGGCCGAGGCAGATGCCCAGGTAGGGGATCTTGCGCTCCCTGGCGTACTGGGCCGCCCGCACCTTGCCCTCAATGCCCCGCACGCCAAACCCCCCGGGGACCAGGATCCCGGAAACATCGCCGAAGGCCTCGTCCAGGTCCGCCTCCTCCAGGGCCTCGGCGTCCACCCACTTCACCTCCACCCGGGCCCGGTTCTTGATGCCGGCGTGCTTTAGGGCCTCGAGGAGGGAAAGGTAGGCGTCCGGCATCTTCACGTACTTCCCGGCGATGGCGATCCTGACGGTGCGCTCGGGGTGCTTGAGGACCCGCACCGCCTCCTGCCAGAAGGCCAGGTTGGGGAAGACGGGCTCCAGCCCCAAGGCCCGCTCCACCACCCGGCCCAGGCCCTGCTCCTCGAGGAGGAGGGGCACCTCGTAGAGGTGCTCCACGTTGGGGCTGGAGAAGACGTGGCCCGGGCGGACGTTGGTGAAGAGGGCCACCTTCTTCCGCACCTCCTCGGGCACGGGCTTGGCGGAGCGGAGGACCACGATGTCGGGCTGGATGCCCACGCCCCTCAAGGTGGCCACGGAGTGCTGGGTGGGCTTGGTCTTGAACTCCTCGCTGGTCTCCAGGTAGGGGACCAGGGTGAGGTGGAGGTAAAGGGTGTTCTCCTCCCCCTCGTCAAAGCGGAACTGGCGGATGGCCTCCAGAAAGGGCAGGCTCTCGATGTCCCCCACCGTGCCCCCCACCTCCACCACGGCGATCTCCGCCTTCTGCTCCTCCGCCACCTTGCGGATCCTTTCCTTGATCTCGTCGGTGATGTGGGGGATGACCTGGACCGTTTGGGAGAGGTACTCCCCCCGGCGCTCCTTCTGGATCACCGAGAGGTAGACCTGCCCAGTGGTCAGGTTGTTGCCCCGGGAGAGGTCCAGGTCCAAGAAGCGCTCGTAGTGGCCGATGTCCAGGTCGGTCTCGGCCCCGTCGGCGGTGACGAAGACCTCCCCGTGCTCGTAGGGGCGCATGGTGCCCGCGTCCACGTTCACGTAGGGGTCAATCTTGATGGCCGTGACCCGGTAGCCCCGGGCCCGGAGGAGCGCCCCCAGGGAAGAGGTCAGGATCCCCTTCCCCAGGCTGGAAACCACCCCCCCGGTGACGAAGATGTATTTTCTGGGCTTGGCTGGAGGCTGGGAAACCCCGTTCACGGGTCTTCAGCCTACCACATCTACCCATAGGCCCCAAGGATGTGGTAAAGTTACCTTTGGCGTTCTTGCGGGGTCCCCCGATCCCCCGCCAAGAGCGGAAGCCTCGCCCAAGCCATAAGGAGGGCCCTGGTGAAGACGTACGTACCTAAGGAAACGGAACCCCGCTGGGTTTTGATTGACGCCGAGGGCAAGACCCTGGGGCGGCTCGCCACCCAGATCGCCACCCTCCTTCGGGGCAAGCACCGCCCCGACTGGACCCCCAACGTGGCCATGGGGGACTTCGTGGTGGTGGTCAACGCCGACAAAATCCGCGTCACCGGGAAGAAGCTTGCGCAGAAGGTCTACACCCGCTACAGCGGCTACCCCGGGGGGCTTAAGAAGATCCCCTTGGAGAAGATGCTTTCCACCCACCCCGAGCGGGTGCTGGCCCACGCGGTGAAGGGGATGCTGCCCAAGGGGCCTCTGGGCCGGAGGCTTTTCAAAAGGCTCAAGGTCTACGCCGGGCCCACCCACCCCCACCAGGCCCAGAAGCCCGAGAAGCTGGAGGTCAAGTGATGGAGCAGTACTACGGCACCGGACGGCGGAAGGAGGCGGTGGCCCGGGTCTTTCTGAGGCCCGGAAGCGGTAAGGTCACCGTGAACGGCCAGGACTTCCAGGAATACTTCCAGGGGCTGGTGCGGGCGGTGGCGGCCCTGGAACCCCTTAGGGTGGTGGACGCCCTAGGCCGCTTCGACGCCTACATCACCGTGAAGGGGGGTGGGAAAAGCGGCCAGGTGGACGCCATCAAGCTGGGGGTGGCCCGGGCCCTTCTCCGGTACAACCCCGACTACCGGGCAAAGCTCAAGCCCTTGGGCTTCCTCACCCGGGACGCCCGCGTGGTGGAGCGGAAGAAGTACGGCAAGCACAAGGCCCGCCGGGCTCCCCAGTACTCCAAGCGCTAGGCCTGGCCTTCCTCCCCCCCCAGGGCCTCCCCTGGGGGGTTTGGCAGTTCCGCCAGGGCCGCCCTAAGCTCCTCGAGGGAGAAGGGGTAGACCTCCTGGGAACGGAGGTAGACCAGCCGGGCCTCGGCCTCCACCCCCCAGGCCCGCCGCACCGCCTCCCGGTAGAGGGCGAGGGGCAAGCGGTAGGCCTCCGGGCGCACCTCCCGGTCGGTCTTGTAGTCCTCCAGGTACCAGGTCCCCCCCACCCGGTACAGGCGGTCCAGAACCCCGTACCAAACCGTTCCCCGAAGCGGCAGGACCAGGGGAAGCTCGGCGTGGTCCTCCTCCCGGGCCTCCAAGGGGGGGAGGAGGCTTCCCAGCATGGCCCGGTAGTGGCGGAGGAGGAGGCGGGCCTCCCGCAAAAGCGCCTCCCGTTCCTCCGGGGCGAAGGGGAAGGCCACCTCCTGGAGGAGGAGGGCGGCCATGGCCTCCTCGTCCTCGGGGTCCAGGTGGCGGGCGATGCCGTAGTGAACCAGGGTGCCCAGGGCCCGGGCGAACTCCGGAGCCCTTTCCTCCTCCAGGGCCTCGGCCAGGGGAAGGGGCTCCTCCTGGGCCTTGCGGTGGGCGCTGGGGGAGTAGACCCGGGGGAGGGGTCGGCCGGGAAAGGCCAAGGCGGCGTAGGGCGCAGGCTCCGGAGGCGGGGGGAAAGAGGTGGGGGGCCCCAAGAGGGGGGCTTCCCCCACGGGGTGCCGGTGGACCCAAGGGTCTTCGGAGTCCGGCCCCAGGCCGAGCCGCCCCAAGGCCCTGGCCCAGGGCCCTGGGCGGCCCGAGGCGCTTCCCGTCAGCAAAAGCACGTCCCTAGCCCGGGAAAGGGCCACATAGAGGAGGCGGAGGCTTTCTTCCTCCTCGGCCTGGGCCCAGGCCTTGCGCACCCGGGCGAAGGCCTCCGTCCCCCGCAGGGCCACCTGGCCCTCGGGGCCCACCGCCAGGGGGCCCCGGAAGGGGGGGTCCTCCCGGGCCAGGTCAAAGACCGCCACCACGGGCCACTCCAACCCCTTGGCGGCGTGCACCGTGAGGAGGCTCACCCCTTCCCCTCCTTCGGGGAGCTCGCTGGCCTCGGGGTCCTGGGCGCGGACCTTTAGCCACTCCAGGAGGGCCTCGAGGTCGGGGAAACGCTCGGAGGCCGCCATGAGGAGCAGGGCGTCCAGGTTGGCCCGGGCCCGGGGGGAAAGCCTCCTCAGGAAGCTCTCCTCCCTGGCCAAGGCCTTCAGGGCCTCCAGGGGCTTGCTCCCGGCCAGCCCCTTCAGCCAGAGTAGCCGCTCCCGCACGGCCTCGGGTAAGAGGGGAAGGGGGTCTTCCGCCCGCAGGGCCTCCTCCACCTGGGCCAGGTCCAGCCCCACCCAGGGCCCCCGCAGGAAGGCCAAAAGGGAAAGGCGCTCCTCCGGGCCCGGGGAGCCTTCCAGAAGGGCCAGGCGCAGGGCGTGGTAGAGGTCCCGCACCTCGGGGCGGTTGAAGGAGCTCCGCCCCCGCCCAAGCCCATAGGGCACCCCTCGGGCGCGAAAGGCCGTCTCCAGGTGGGGAAGACCCGAGCGGCTTCGCACCAAGACGGCCATCTGGGAAAAGGCAAAGCCTTGCTCCCTCAGGGCAAGAAGGCGCTCCGCCAGAAGAAGGGCCTCCCGCCTGCGCTTCCCTTCCAAGTCCCCCTCCCCCACCACCCAGTGGACCTCCACCCGTCCCTCCTCAGGGCGCTCGGGAACCACCAAAACCCGTTCCTTCTCGGGGAAAAGGGCCACGAAGCGGTTGAGGAAGCGGGCCACCTCCCGGGCGTGGCGGAAGGTGCGGTTCAGGGTGCGCACCTCCCGGGCACGGGCCAGGGCCTGGCGGAAGACCTCCACCCGGGCGTTGCGGAAAAGGTAGATGGACTGCTTGGGGTCCCCCACGGCCACCACCTCCGCCCCCGCCTCCTCCAGGGCCTGGAAGAAGCGGCCCTGCAGGGGGTTCAGGTCCTGGTACTCGTCCACGAGAACATGGGGAAAGCGCTCCACCACCCGCTTAAGGGCCCCGGGATGGTCCAGGAGGCGGAGGGCCCAGGCCTCCAGGTCCCCCGGCCCCAGGGCTTCCCCGCTGCGGCGGCGGTACCGCTCCCAAACCTCCTGGAAAAGACCCACCGCCTCCTCCGCCCCTGGGAGGGGGGTGAACCCCTCGGCCAGGGAACGCTTTTGGTAAAGGGCGTGGAGGACCTCGGTCCACGGGTCCGGGTCCAGGCCCCGGAGGTAGAGGAGGCTCCTCGCCTCCTCTAGGAAAAGGGCTTCGGCCACCAGCTCGTCCCAAAGGGCGAAGTCCGGGTCCAAGGAGAACATGGGGGCCACGTGGCGGAGGGCCTCGGCCAAGAAGCCATGGATGGTGGTGAAGACCGCCCCGTGCACCTCCCGCCGGGCCTCCTCGCAGGGCTCGGCCTCTAGGAGCTTTTCCACCCCCCCCTTGGCCCGGGCCCTGAGCTCCTCCGCCGCCTTACGGGTGAAGGTGACGGCGGCGATGCGCCTTAGGGGAACCCCCCTTTTCACCAGGGCCAACAGCTCCTCCACCAAGGTGTGGGTCTTGCCCGTGCCCGCCGAGGCCACGTAAAGCCTCACAGCTCCTCCTTCCGGCAGACGTCCTTGTAGGGGCAGGGGTGGCAGTGGCTCCCGGGGCTAGGAAGGTAAGGGCCCTCTTGCCATAGGGCCAGGGCCTCTTCCAGCCTGGGCCCGATGGCCTCCAGGGGCCCAAGCCTCTCCCCTCGGCGGAAGGGACGCCTGCGGTAGGGGACGGGCTCCCCCAGCCAGGGCCAGGCCCAGAGGTGCACCTCCTCCACCTTGGTCTTGAACCTGCCCTTAAGGAGCTCCTCCACAGCCTTCCATTCCGTCCAGCGCCTCCCCAAATCCCTTTGGGGCTCGGCCCCCGCCGGCAACAAGCGGTAGAGGTGCAGGGCCTCCCCTTCCCGCCGCACCCCGTCCAGGCGTAGCCGGTACCTTTCCCGCTCCCAGAGGACGAAGAAGCGCATCCCCTCCAGGTGGCCCCGGTGCCGCTCAAGCCAGGGCCCCACCTCCGGGTGGCCCCAAAGCCCTTCCCCCCCCTGGGCCAGAAGGGACCATCCCCAGGGGCCGTCCTCTTCCTCCCGCAAGGGGAAGCGCTCCATATAGGCCCGGAAGGGGCACTCCAGAAGGCGCCTCAGGGTTTCCAGGAAGGGGGTCCCTCCCCTTCCCGAGGGCCAAGGGGGCCGGAAGGGGGTGTGGGGGAGGGCCTCGAGGCGGCTCGCCGGGGGCAGGGGGTCGGGCCTCCTTCCCGCCTCCATGGGAGGGTAGAGGCCGGAGGGCCCGGCCTCCGGGTAGAGGAGGAAGACCTCCTCCCCCCGGCTGGCCACCTCCTCCCAGAAGAGGGGGTCCAGGCCCCGGAGGCGCCGGGGAAGCCGCGAAAGAAGCCCTCGCTCCCTGAGCTCCTCCAGGAGGAAGTAGTCCTCCCCCTCCCCCAGGGTGTACCGCCCCGCCACCCAGTCCAGCACGTAAGCCCTCCTGGCCCGCACCCCCATCGCCCGCAAGGGGGGGAGGAGGGGGATGCCCCGGCCCACTCCCGGAGGCAGGGCCTCGTCCAGGAGGAGGCTCCGCCACCAGGCGAGGGGGTTTTCCCGGTCCACCCGGAGGGCCAAGCGGAGCCGGGAAAGGAAGGGCTCCTTGGCGGAAACCCCCACCCTTTCCAAGGCCTCCTCCGCCCAGGCCAAGGGGTCCGGCCCCGGGGTGCGCAGGGCCCGGAAGGCCTCCCACTCCGCCAGGAGGCCCTCCCGCTCGGCCAGGGCCCCAAGGGCCTCCTCCCCCGCAAGCCCTAAGCGCAGGGCCCTTCGGCCCAGGGCGGCGAACCCCAGGGCCAGGAGGTCCCGCCCCGTGGGAAAGGGGCTCAGGAGGGCCAGGACCCTTTCCCCGTCCTCGGTATCCGCCAGGGCCTGCTCCCGGCCGTCCTCCAGAGGGAGGCCGTATTCCTCCTTGAGGAGGAGGAGCCCTCCGATGCGCTCCTCCGGGGCCACCACCAGCACCTCCTCCGGGGCCAGGCCCTCCCCTCCAAGCTCCCGGGGAGCCAGGGCCTGCTTCAGGGCCCGGAGGAGGTGGCGGGCCTCCTCCACGGGGTTGGCCAGGCGCCACACCTCCTTGCGGAGGGGCCTGGGGGGAAGGGTTTCCCAGGACTTCAGGCCTGGGGGCAGGACCTCGAGGGTAAGGAGCACGGGCACCTCCTGGGCCAGGCGGCGGAGGAAGGCCAAATCCAGGGGACCCACCTCCCGGAAGCCGTCCACCACCACCAGGTGGGGCCGCGGGAAGAAGCGCAAGGGGACCTTCAGGGCCAGGCGGCGGAAGTCGTCGTAGTCCAGGCTTCCCCGCTTCAGGCGCTCATACATCAGGTAGACCCGCCTCAGCCTCCCCGCCTCCCCCTCCTTGGGCAGGGCGAAAGGGGAAAGACCAAAGCGCTTGAGCTCGGCGATGGCCCGGGCGAAAAGCCGGGCCTCCCCGGGGGCCACGCCGGGACCGTAAAGCTCCCGCAGGGCCTCGGCCACCAGAGCCACCCGCCCCGCCCCCGGCAGGAGGGGCCCAAGGCGCCCCGCCTCGGCCAGCGCCCGGTAGTAGAGGGCCTGGAAGGAGAGGTACTCCAGGCCCAAAAAGGCCCCTTCCCTGCCGAAAAGCTCCAGAACGTAAACGCGCTGGTGGGGCAGGCCCACCCACCACACCCGTCCCCGCTCCCGGAGGACCTCCAGGGCGTAGGTTAGGGCCAGCCGGGTCTTCCCCGAGGCGGGCGGGCCGCAAAGGGGATAGAGTCCGGGCCCCAAAGCGGGCTTCATACGAGGGGCATTGTACGCCGGGAAGCCGCCCCAGGGTTCCCCTCATACCCCTTTGGCGTGAATCCTCCGCCCAAGCCCAGGTACGGAAGCCCTGCGGGCCTTTTGGGCCGGGGCCCCCATGCCGGCTTGGGCCAGCATGGGGTGGTATCAAGGGCCCGGGGGCAGGGGTAGGGGACGGAGGTCCTCCCCCAGGCGCACCACCCCCACCACCCGCCCCCGGTGGAGAACGAAGCAGCGGTACTCCCCCGGCAACGCCACCACCCGCCGGGCCAGGGAGAGTTCCCTCAGGAAAGGCAGGGGCCTCCGGGGAAGGGGCCTGCCCCGGGGAGGGCCCAGATGGGGGTAGGGCCGCCCCTCCTCCAGCGCCAGAAGAAGAAGGGGGCTCTCCCGCCCCAGGAGGACCAGGGTAGCCCGCCCCTCCTGGTAAAGGGCCAGGACCTCGAGGGTCCGCACCACCTGGGCGCAGCGGAGGAGCACGGCCTCCCCCGAAAACGGCCTAGGCTCCTCCCCCAGGGCCAACCCCAGGAAAGGGAGGAGGAGCATAGGCCAGCGCACGGCTTAAACTTTACCCTTCGGGGCTCCCATGCTGGCGCAAGCTAAGTGCCCCACCGCGGCGAAAGCCGCGGCGGGGTACTTAGAAGCCCCGCTCCGCCGAGATCAAGGCCAAGGCCGCCCGGGACAGCATCCAGGCCCGGCCGGGCTCCTTTTCCAGCCGGTTCTTGGCCTCGGCCACCAGGTCCTTCACCAAGGGGTCTTGGCCCCGGTAGTAGGCGAGCTCCTTCTCCGCCCGGTCCAGGGCGGCCTGGGCCCGAGCCTTGAGGCGGGCCGAAAGGTCCACGCCTTTCCCACCCCAGCCCCTGGGGCCGAAGCCGTGGTGGAAGCCCATGCGGACCTGGGACCGGGCCCGGAACTGGGGCTCCCCCGGGGCCGCCCGGTAGAGGAGAAGGGCCGCCTGGGCCTCCCGCAGAGCCCTGAAGTGGTCCTTGGCCTGGTAGCTCTTCTCCGCCCGGGCCTTCACCGCCTGGGCCCACCCGAGGAGCTTTTCCTCCCCCGTGGCCCCCTGGGCCACGCTCTCTAGGCGCGCCAGGGCCGCCGCCGAGCGGGCCGCTTCCCGGTAGTCCACCTGCTGGGCCAAAGAGAGGCCCGCCACCAAAGCCAGCACGCCCACCAAGGCTTTCCTCATCCCCGATCACCTCCAAAGACCTAGGCTAGCCCCCTTCCCCAAAGGGCGCACCGGGGGAAACCTTAAGGGAACCCAAAGGCAGGAAAAGCCCCACCGCCGCCCCCGGGCGGTTCTCCGCCCGCACCTTTCCCCCGTGGGCCCGGGCCACCCCGGCCACCAGGGCGAGGCCGAGCCCCGTGCCCCTCCCCCCGTGGACGAAGGGCTCAAAGACCCGGGGCAGGAGGTCCTGGGGGAAGCCAGGCCCCGCATCGGTGAGCCAGAGCCACACCCCTTCCCCCTCCCGCAAAAGCTGCGCCCGCACGGGGGGCTTGCCGTGGAGCCTGGCGTTTTCCAGGATGTTCTCCACCGCCAGGGCCAGAAGCTCGGGATCGGCCAGGACCACCCCCTCCCCCTCCACCTCCACTCCCCTTTCCCGCAGGAAAGCCCCTAGGTCCAGGGGCCTTGGGGAAAGGGGAGCGGCCTCGAGGCGGGAAAGGCGCAGAAGGCCGGTAAGCCGCCCTTGCAGGCGCTCCGCCTCCCGAAGGGCCCCTTCCAGGGCCTTGGGCTCCGGCTTGCGCCTGAGGACCTCCAGGTAGCCCCTGAGGGCGGCCAGGGGGGTTCTGAGCTCGTGGGAGGCGTGGCGGGCGAAGCGCCGGGCCAGGGTCTCCTTCTCGGAAAGCTCGGCCAAAAGCCCCTCCACCCGGGAAAGGAGGGCGTTGAGGGCGGCCACCACTGGGCGAAGCTCGGCCAGGCCGGGGTCGGGGAGGGGGCTAAGGTCCTCCGGGGAGCGCTCCTTTAGAAGCCTCTCCAGGCGCCCCAGAGGACGCAGGGCCAGGGAGAAGCCCCAGGCGGCGAGGAGGAAGACCAGGAGGAGAAGCCCTCCGCCCCAGGTGGCGTAGAGGAGGGAAAGCCTCCGCCCCAAGGCGGAAACCCCCTCCAAAGGCACCGCCACCCCCAAGGCGAGCCCCCTCCCGGGAAGGGCCACGTAGAGGCTCCCCCGCCAGACCCCCTGGTAAGGCCGCCCCTCCTTCAGGGCCTGGAAGAGCTCCTGGGGCAAGGGCCAGGGGGCAAGCTGGGTGAAGCGGGCCTCCTCCCCCTGAACCACGAACCCCACCCCTCCCCCGAAGAGCTGGACCAGGCGAAAAAGCTCCGGAAGAAGGGCCTCCTCCGGGAAAGCCTCCTCCCTGAGGAGATAAAGCCGGGTGAAGAGGGCCCGCCTGAGGTCCTCGCTGGCCGCCCGTTCGGCCTCCCGAACGGAAAGCCAGGCCAAGGGGAGGAGGAAGAGCCAGAGGGAAAGGAGGAGGAGGGCGAGAAGCCTCCCCTTAAGGGAGGGAAAGGCGGTAGCCATACCCGCGCACCGTCTGGATGGGGCTGGGCTCCCCCAGGGCCTTGCGGAGGGCGGAAAGGTGGACCTCGAGGGTGGCGGGCTCCACCACCTCTCCCCAAACCTTCCGCATCAGGGCCTCCTTGGGGATCACCTCCTCCGGGCTCTCCAGAAAGGCCTTGAGGAGGAGGAAGGCCTTGGGGGTGAGAGAAAGGCGCCTTTCCCCGCGGTAGGCCTCCATGCGCCTTGGGTAAAGGCGGAGGTCCTTATAAGCCAGGACCTCCCCTTCGCGGCGGGCCCGGCGGGCCAGGGCCTCGAGGCGGGCGAGGAGCTCCTGGAGGCTGTAGGGCTTCACCAGGTAGTCGTCCGCCCCCTCCCTTAGGCCCTTCACCCGCCACTCCACCTCTTCCAAGGCGGTGAGGACCAGGACCGGCACCTCCGAGCGAGCGCGGATCTCCTTGAGGAGGGAAAACCCGTCCCCCTCGGGCAGGAGGATGTCCAGGACCACCGCCTCGGCCCAAGGGAGAAGCTCCAGGGCCTCCTTGGGCCGGTCCACGGCCCGCACCTGGTGCCCTTCCAGGGAGAGGCCTAGCTCCAAGGCCTCCCGCACCCCGGGATCGTCCTCCACCACAAGCACCCTCATGCCGGATTCCGCCAAAGGGCCAGGGCCCGCACCGGGGCGTAGGCCTCCAGGGGGGCGAGGGCCTCCCCGGTCCTCAGGTCAATGCGGTGCACCCGGGGGCTTCCCCGCCGGGCGGCGTAGAGGATGCCCCCGAAGGGAAGAAGCTCCACCAGGCTCATGCGGTCCTCCCCTTCCAGAAGGGGTAGGGCGTAGGACCCCAAAAGGTTTCCGGAAAGGTCCAGCTCCCGCACCTTGCCCGCCTCGGTGTCGTAAAGGTAAAGCCTCTCCCCCGCCGCCCCCACGCCCCCCAGGAGCCTGAGCTCCTCGCTTTCCCTATGGCGGCGGAAGGCGTAGCGGGAAAGGTAGCGCCCGTCCAGGGAAAGGCGCTGCACCTGGCGGTTGCCGTAGTCCAGGACGAAGAGAAACTCCCCCGAGGCCACCAAGGCCTTGGGGTCTTGGAAGCTCCCTCGGCCCGGGCCGTGCCCCCCGAAGCGGGCCTGGTAGCGGCCCTCGAGGTCCAGGCGGGTGATGGTGGCCGTCTCCCCGTCCAGGACGAAGAGGGCGCCGTCGGCCACGGCTAGGCCCAGGGGGAAGAGGAACTCCCCGGGCTTCATCCCGTAAGGACCGGTGGAAAGGAGAAGGGCCCCTTCGGGGGAGAAGCGGTGGAGCAGCTTGGCCCCGTGCTCAAAGACGGAGACCCAGATCCCCCCCTCGGGGTCGGCGGCCACCGCCAGGGGCGGGGCGGGGAAGTGGCCGGGGGCCGAGCCGATGCCGGAAAGGAGGCGGGCCGGGGTGCCCTCCAGGTCCAGGAGGCGCACCGTGCCCTTCTTGGCCTCCACCCCCAGGAGGAGGTAGTGGGGGTGGGGCAGGCCCCGCTCCTCGTCCCAGGGGCCTTCCAGGACCCGGATGACCTCCTCCAGGGCCGGCCGCTTGGCCGGGTCCTTCTCCAGCATCTTGAGCACCAGGTCGGAGAGGGCCTGGGGGATCTCCGGCCGGAGCTGCTTGGGAGGGGTGGGCATCTGGAAGATCTGCTGGTGGATCACGGTCTCGTATCCCCCGGTGAAGGGAGGCTGGCCGGTGAGGGCCTCGTAGAGGACGATGCCCAGGGAGTAGATGTCCGAGCGGTGGTCCAGCTTCTGCCCCTTGGCCTGCTCGGGGCTCATGTACACGGGGGTGCCGATCCGGGCCCCGGTGATGGTGAGGCGGGTGAGGACCTTCCCCGCGGCGATGCCGAAGTCCATGAGGCGCACCCCCCGGGGGTCCACCCCCCCCTCCCTCAAGGCCCCCTTGAGGACCATGATGTTTCCCGGCTTGATGTCCCGGTGGACGATGCCCTGGGCGTGGATGTGCCGGAGGGCATCCGCCACCCGGGCGAGGACGGAGGCCGCCTGCCTGAGGTTGAGGCGCCTTTCCTCGATGAGCTTGTCCAGGCCCTCCCCCTCCAGGAACTCCATGGCGATGAAGTGGACCCCCTCCACCTGGCCGTGGTCGTAGACCTTGACGATGTTGGGGTGGTCCATCTTGGCCAGCACCTCGGCCTCACGGTGGAAGCGGCGCACGAAGCGGGGGTCGCCCACAAAGCGCTCCTGAGGCACCTTTAGGGCCACCAGGCGGCCCGTCTTCTTGTCCTTCGCCTTGTAGACGGTGGCCATCCCCCCGATCCCCACCTTTTCCAGGATCTCGTAACGCTGGGAGAGGACCTGCTCTTCCTCCGTGGTCCTGGTGTGGGTGGGGTTTTTCTCCCGGGCGGGCCTCCGCCGGGGGGGCCTACGCCTCGGACCCAGGTACACCCGGGGCGCCGCCAGGGCCCCCACGGCCAGGAGAAGCCAGGGAAGGGCCACCTCGAGCCTCACCCCCAGGGCCACCCCGGCCCCGGAAAGGAGGGCGAGGAGGAAGGCCAAGGGCCAGGGGGAAAGGCGCACCGCCAGGGCGGCGGTGAGGAGAACCAAGAGGAAGGCCAAAAGCAGGGGCATCACTCCACCCTCAGGGCCACGGCGGTGATGTTGTCGTCCCCGCCCCGGCGCAAGGCCTCGGAGAGAAGGGCCTCGAGGCTTCCTTGCAGATCCCTTTCCAGCCTCCACTCCTCCTCGGGAACCAGGCCGTAGAGGCCGTCGGTCACTAGGAGGACCCCCTCCCCGGGCGCGAGGCGTACCGGGAAAAGGTCAAAGCGGGCCTCAGGCAGGCCCAAGGCCCGGGTAAGGACGTGGCGGTAAGGGTGGCGCTCCGCCTCGGTGGGGGTCAACACCCCCTCCTTGAGGCGCTCCGCCACCCAGGAGTGGTCCTCGGTGAGGCGGCGAAGCCCCCCCCTGCCCAGGAGGTAGGCCCGGGAGTCGCCGATGTGCCCCACCACGCCCTCCTTGAGCCAGTCGGCGTAGAGGAAGGCGGTGAGGGTGGTGCCCATCCCCCGCCGGCCCGGCTTTTCCGCCTCCTTCTCCACCCGCCTCTGGGCCAGGGCGAAGGCCTTTTCCATCACCCGGGGAAGCCCCACAGCGGGGCGCCCCCCCTTGAGGTGCTCCGCGTAGGCCCGCACCGCCTCGGAGAGGGCCTCTATGGCCACCTTGCTCGCCCACTCCCCCGCCTCCATTCCCCCCATGCCGTCGGCCACCGCCAGGAGGAAGAGGTGGCCCGGGGGAACCTCGAGGCGGAGGACCCGGTGGAAGTCCTCGTTGTTCTGGCGGCGCCCCACGTGGGAAACGGCGGCCACCTGAAGGCGGGGAGCAAGGCGCATCGGCCCCATTGTATAGGATGAAGGGGTGGAACGCCTGGCCGACCTGGTGGACCTCTACGAGTACCGGGTGGAGGACCTCCTCCAAGGCCGCACCCCCAAGGGAGGCAAACGGGCCCTCCTGGAGCTCCGCTCCCTCCTCGCCCAAAGCCGGCTCCCCGCTCCCCTCGCCAAGCGCTTCCGCCAGGCGGACGCACGCTTCCGGTCCCTTAGGGGCGGGAAGCCCTCCGAGGCGCCCCCCCTGGACCTCCCTCCCCTCCTGGAGGAGGCCGCCCCTTCGGAGCCCGAGGAAAAGCCCCTGGACCTTAAGAACCTGGCCCTCAAGGTCTGGCGCCTCCTGGCCCTCCGGGAGACCCGGGCCAAGGCCAAGGAGTTTCTCTCCGGAAGGCGGGAAGAGCTCAGGCTTATCCATGCCTTTTTGCAAAATTACCAGGCCTACCGGGAAACGGAGGGCTTCCGGCGCGACTTCAACCTTTCCCGCTTCGCCCCGAGCCACCCCATCCCTTCCCTTTCCGATACCCTCTTGGACCTCGAGGACCCCAAGGTGGCGGAGGCCCTCCTCCTGGAGTACCTGGAAACCGCCCTCCACCTGCCCCAGGACCTCCCCCTGCCCCCGGAGGAGACCCGCACCTACCTGCGCCGCTTCCTCAACCGCCTCCTGGAGTGGGACGGGGCCTACGGCCTCCCCCCCCGGCGGGACCTCGCCGCCTTACGGCGGGCCCTGGAGGAGGCCAAAAGGCTTGGCGCGAGCCCCCAGGAGATGGCCCGCCTGGAAGAGCGCCTCAAGAAGGAGGCCCTGGAGGAGAGGCGGCGGGAGCTTCTCCTGGAGGAGGAGAGGCGCCGCTTCCGGGTGGCCCTGGAAAAGGTGCTCGCCCTCCTCAACCTCCTCCCCACCCCCCAGGGGGAAACCCCCTGGCCCGAGGTGCCCCCTCCGGGGGAGGTCCGGGAGCACCTGGCCACCCTACCCCTGAGGCCCGGCCGGGTCCAGCTCGGGCCTCTCTCCCTCACCCTGAGCCAGGCGGAAGGCGTCTGGCACCTGGGCCTCGCCGGGGAGGACCACCCCCTGGAGGAAACCCTGGTCCTCCCCTGGGAAGACCTGGAGGTCTGGGCGGTGCGGGAGGGGAACCTTCTCCACCTCCGCCTCGAGGCCCGGAGCGCCCCCCGGCTCTACGAGCTCCTCTCGGAAGGAAGGGTGCTGGCCCGGCTCCTCTCCCCGGAGAAGGGCTACGCCCACCTCCGCCTCCTCCGGGCCCTCTCCGCCAGGCTCAAGGGGGAGTTCCAGCCCGAGGCTTTCGGCCCCGCCCTGGCGGAAAAGTACCGCCAGGCCCCGGAAGAGGCCCTCTTGGACTTCGCCCGCAAGGGCCTGGAGCTGACCCTAAAGCGCCTGGGGCCCGCCGATCCCCTCCCCTTCCTCCTGGAGGTGGGCCGGGCCCTGGACCTAAACGAGGAAGCCCAGGCCCTGGCCGAGGCCCTGCGGGAATACCTGGGCCGCCGCCCCCCCACCCGGGAAACCCTGGGGGCCGAGGTGCACCTCCTCTCCCTCTCCCCCGAACCCCAGGCCCTAAAGGTGGGCCACAGCGTCCTTTCCCTCCGCCTGAGGGAGGACGCGGCCTATGTGGGCCAAGCGGGGGAGGTGCCCCGGCGCCTCAGGGACCTCCTCCTCTACCGCCTCCCCGAGGGCACCCTGGTGCTCGCCCGGGAAGGGCGCAGGGTGGCCTACCTGGTGGTGGGAAACCCTTGACGCTGGAACCTCTTTGGGTAAAATCCTCCCCAAGGAGATTCCTATGAAGGCCCTAAGACACCCAGCCTTCGCCCGCCTCATCCTTTCCTACCTGGTGTCCCAGGCGGGAAGCAGGGTCCACCGGGTGGCCTTGTTGGTTTTGGTCTACCTCCTTACGGAAAAGGCCCTCTGGGTTTCCTTGGTCCTGGGGGTCCAGCTCCTCAGCACCGTGGTCTTCTCCCCCCTTCTCTCCGCCTGGGCCGACACCCAGGACCGCAAGCGCCTTCTCGTCTGGTCCGACCTCCTCAGGGCGCCCCTGGTGGCCCTGATCCCCCTCCTGGGCGCCAAGAGCCTCCCCGTCCTCCTCCTCCTCGTCTTCCTCATGGAGCTTCTCCGCGACCTCCACGACCCCATCCAGAACGCCGTGGTCCCCGACCTGGTGCCCAAGGAGGAGGTGGACGAGGCCAACAGCCTCATCCTCCTGGCCGACCGCCTTTCGGAGGTCCTCTTCGTGGGGGCGGCCGGGGTTTTGGTGGCGGCGGTGGGGCCGGCCTTCGCCTTCTACCTGGACGCCGCCACCTACCTGGCCTCAGGCCTCCTCCTCACCGGCCTCCCCTCCCTAAGGCCCCAAAGGCTTCCCAAGGCGGGGTACCTGGCCCGGGTGAAGGAGGGCCTGGGCCACCTCCTGGGTCACCCCACCATCCGGCGGGCGGTGGGCACCCTCTTCGCCGCCGCCGCCTTCGGCTCGGTGGAGACGGCCTTGGGCGTGGTCCTGGCCCTCAAGTGGCTCGGGGTGGGCTCGGCGGGCTTCGGCTTCATGGAGGCGGCCATGGCCCTGGGGGCCATCCTGGGGGGGATAAGCCTCCCCTACCTCCTGAAGCGGATCCCAAGGGAGCGCCTCTTCCTTCTGGGCCTCTTCCTTTTCGGGCTTTTTGAGGCCTCGGTGGGGATTTTCCCGGTGTTCGCCTGGACCGTGGCGGCTTTCTTCGTGAGCGGCTTCCTCAACATGGCCTTCATCGTGCCCGCCCGCTCCATCCTCCAGCTCAACACCCCCCAGGAGATGCGGGGACGGATCTTCGCCGCCTTCAGCGCCGTGATGAACGCCGCCGTCCTCATGGGCACCATGCTGGGCGGGGCCCTGGAAGGCGCCCTCGGCGCCCCCAAGATCTTTGTGCTGGCGGGGGCCATGGTGGCCCTCGCCGCAGGCTATACCCTCCTCACCGGGGGCATCCCCGCCCCCAAGGCGCAGGAGGCCTAGGCCTCCCGAAGCCAGCGGGCGGCCTCGAGGGCGTAGTAGGTAAGGATCCCCTGGGCCCCGGCCCGGCGCAGGGCGAAAAGGCTTTCCAGCACGGCCCGCCTTTCGTCCAGCCACCCTTTGAGGGCCGCCGCCTTCAGCATGGCGTACTCCCCGGAGACCTGGTAGGCGAAGAGGGGCTTGGCGAAGCGCCCTTTGAGGGCGGAAAGCACGTCCAGGTAGGGGAGGGCGGGCTTCACCATGAGCATGTCCGCCCCCTCCAGATCGTCCAAAGCCGCCTCCCGAAGAGCGTCCCAGAGGCCCGCCCTAGGGTCCATCTGGTAGCCCGAGCGGTCCCCAAAGCCCGGGGCGCTTTGGGCCGCCTCCCGGAAAGGGCCATAGAAGGCGGAGGCGTACTTCACCGCGTAGGAGAGGACGGGCACGTGGGCGAACCCCTCCCGGTCCAAGGCCTCCCGGATGGCCCTCACCTGCCCGTCCATCATGGCGCTCGGGGCCACCACGTCCGCCCCCGCCTGGGCCTGGGAGAGGGCGGTCTTGGCGAGGAGCTTCAGGGTGGCGTCGTTGTCCACGTAAAAGCCCAGGGGGCCCTCCTTCACCACCCCGCAGTGGCCGTGGTCGGTATATTCGCAAAGGCAGGTGTCGGCCACGACCAGAAGCTCGGGGAGCTCCCGCTTGAGAAGCCGTATGGCCCGCTGCACCACCCCGTCCTCGGCGTAGGCCCCCTGGCCCAGGGAGTCCTTGGCCTCCTGGGGCAGGACGCCGAAGAGGATGACCCCGCCGAGGCCCGCCTTCAAGGCCTCCTCCCCCACCCGGGGAAGCTCCGAGAGGGGGTAGCGGAAGACCCCGGGCATGGAGGAAACCTCCTCCCTCTCCCCTCCCTCCTTGACGAAGAGGGGCAGGACGAGGTGCCTAGGAGAAAGCTCCACCTCGGCCACCAGGGGGCGGAGAAGGGGGGACCGAAGCCTTCTTGGGCGCTCCATGGCTTCCACTATACCCCGGGCGGGGCTTCGCCTTGACGCGGGTGGGGTTTTGGAAAGGAAGACCATGAGCTGGATCGTGGCCATTCTGGTGGGCGCCATCGTGGGGTGGATCGCCAGCATGATCATGGGAGACCGCGAGGGGCTTCTCGGCAAGGTCCTCATCGGCATCGTGGGTTCCGTGCTGGCGAAGTGGCTGTTCGCCGACCTTCTGGGCATCGTCGGGGCCTCCTCCGCGGGCAGCCTCAGCCTGGGCGGTATCCTCTGGGGGGTGGTGGGGGCCGTGGTCCTCATCTGGCTGCTCCGGGCGGTGGGCTTCATGCGCAAGGCGGGCTAGGGGAACCCCCCACGCCCGCCCTACGCCCCCCTGGCCTGCGCCAGGGGGGCTTAGCGTTTTCCCTTGCGGCGCTTGGCCCGGTACATCCTCCGGTCGGCCAGCTCCAGAAGGGCCTGGCCCTGGCCTTCCTCGGCCTGCGCCACCCCCAGGCTCACGGGGAAGGCCTCCAAGGCCCGCCGGGCCTCTCCCAAGGCCCTCTCCGGCAGGATCAGGGCGAACTCGTCCCCCCCGAGGCGGAAACCCCGCCCCCCGTGGGAGCGGGCCAGGGCCTGGAGGCAGGCCCCGAGCCGCCTGAGGAGGGCGTCCCCGGCCAGGTGCCCCTCCCGGTCGTTCAGCGCCTTCAGGCCGTCCAGGTCCAGGACCATCAGGACCTCGCCCCGGGCCAGCCCCTCCCGGAGGGCCCGGTCCAGGGCGCGGCGGTTGCCCAGGCCCGTGAGCCAGTCGGTGCGGGCCTGGCGCTCCAGCTCCTCCCGGTAGCCCGCGCCCCTTAGGGCCGCCAGGAGGTGCTCCATGAAGAGGGCCGCGAGGCGGAGCTCCTCGGGTCTTTCCACCCCGGGGTGCTCCAGAAAGAGGTAGAGGGGCAGGGGGGGACCGGGAAAGTAGGCCCCGTACCCCAAGAGGCCCCGAAAGCGCCCCAGGCCCCGCCCGGGGAGGCCCCTCGCCTCCTCGGGAAGCAGGGCCAACAGTCTGGCCCCGGGAAAGACCCACTCCACCCCCCGCTCCGCCCGGGCCAGCACCTCCAGAAAGGGGGGCTCGGAGAAGCCCGCCGTAACCTCGTGCAGGAGGAGAAGGCGGAGGAGGAAGGACTCCTGGCCCATAGCCTGCGGCATGCCCCCGCCCTTTCCCCTAGAGGGCGCCCCCCTCCCCCGGAGGGGCCGGGCCTACACCCCGTCCACCGGGATGGCCAGAAGGTCGGTCCACGCGTTCACCATCCGGAAAAGGGCCAGGGTGGCCACGGCCTCCTTCACCTCGGCCTCGCTGAGCCCGGCCTCCCGGAGAGGCCGGAGAAGCTCGGGCCTACTGGGGTCCAAGGCCGCCCCGTGGGCGAAGCGGAGGAGGGCGGCCACCTTGGGAGGGAGGCCCTCCGGGACCTCCCCCCGCTCCAGGGCCTCGAGGAGGGGGGCTTCCACCCCCTGGACCATGAGGGCGTGCAGGTGGACCCGGGCCGCGTACTCGGAGCCCGCCCGCCTCGAGGCCACCACCCCCATCATCTCCTTGACCGTTCTCGGAAGAAGCCCTCTTAAGACCACGTGGCGGAAGGCCTTCCAGAGGGCGGTCTGGACCTCCGGCACCTCGCGGGCCCAGGCGAAGGCGTTGGGCACCATCCCGAAGCCCAGCTCCTCCACGATCTCCCGCTCGGTCTCCCCCATGGCCCTAGTATAAGGGGCCCCCCGGCCGGGGGGCCCAAGGCGGGAAGGGCTACTTGATCTGCCCGTTCAGGCCCTGAGGGAAGAAGCCTCCGGGCTGCTTCTGGGCGCTCAGGTAGACGATCTTCAGGACCCCGTCCGTGTTGCGGCTGAAGGCCACGCCGTTAGCATCCGCGGCCACGTTGTTGGGGGTGCCCATCACCGTGAGGCCCTGGTCGCCGCCGCCCGCCAGGGTGTTCCGGGCGTTGCTGATGGCGTTGGCCAGCTGCTCCACCGTGAGGCCCGTGTTGGGAACGGTCTGGGTGCGTATATCAATAAGGTAGCGGCGGATGGCTCCGGCGTGGTAGGCCTCCGTGGCCAGAATCCCCGCCGCAGGGGCCAGGACGTTCTGCTTGTCGGTGATGAGGGGCGCGGCCCCGTTGTAGGCGGTGACCCCCACGTCCTCAAAGACAAAGGCCCCCACCAAGAAGGAAACGGGGTCGTTGAAGGGGTTGAAGCCGCTCTGGATGGCGTTGAAGGAGTTGGAGAGGTCAATGACGGGCCGGTTCACCGCCTGGCTGCCCAGGGCCTGGCGGAGGAAGAGGACGTGAGCCTTTTCGTCGTCGGCGATCTCGTTGGCCAGGGCCAGGAGGTCCCCCGTAAGCCCCGGAACCGGGCTCGTGCCGTTGAAGCCCGGGGGAAGGACGATCTGGGCGTTGCCCCCCACCTGGTTGAGCTCGGTGATCCGGCCGGTGGCCGCCAGGTAGAAGAGGCCCTCCAGGTACTCCAGGTTCAGGGCGAAGTTGAGGATGGCCACGTCCAGGTTGGGGGTCTGAGCAGTGGTGGTGCAGGCGGTGACCGCCCCGCCCAAAACCGCCCCCGCCCCCAGGGCCCCGGCCCGCCTCAGGGCCTCCCTGCGGCTCAAGCGCGCCTCCAAAACCGTCTTGCGCATACCTACCTCCCTCGAGGGGCTTGGGTTTTTCCCCCTCGTCCTTCCGTACGGCCCAACCCCCGGGTTTGGATGTGGCGAAGGCCCCGGGGCCTCCCCCGGGGCCTCTCCCAAGCAGGCTCACTTCCGGATAAATCCCGAAACCGCCTTCTGCGCCTCCTCCGGGGTGATGGCCACCTCAAAGGCCCGGTCGTTGGGCACCCTTGGGCCGGGCAGCTCGGGGTCCTTCAGGCTCAGGCGGCTATCGCGGATGAGAGCCCGGTGCACGGCCTCGTTGCCCAGAATGCTCCCCGCCGCCTTGACCAGGTCCTTGTTCTGAAGGAGGGGCAAGGCCCCCAGGTAGGCGCCCACGAAGGCGTCCTCCAGGGCGTTGAGGAGCCTGAGGACCTGAAGGCGGGTGCTGGACAGAAACTGGATCGGGTAGACGAACTGGGGCCTCTCCACCGGTTTCCCGCCCAGGGAGCGGATGGCGTCCTGCAGGGCCTTCACGTGGGCCTCCTCCTGGGCCAGGGCCGCCTCCAGGTACTCCCGGATCTCCCCCTCAAAGGAAGCGAACCGCGTGCGGGCATAGGCGTCCGTGGCCAGGTACTCCGCGGTGAGGGCAAGCTGCAGGATGTCCAGGTCCGAAGGCCCCCCGTGGGCCGCCAGGGCCCGGTCCAGAAGGGACCCGGCAAAGGCCGAGGAAAGCCCCGCCGCCGTCAACACCCGCATGAACTGCCTGCGCGCCAAAACCCGTTCCTTCCCCATAGCCACCTCCTATGAGGGGTCTTCCCCCTCACCCTTCCCTACGGCGGGGATGGCCTCCTTGGATGTGGGCATCCATAGGGCCCCGGTCGGCCGTAGAGAGGGACAGGATGCCACCCCGGCTCCCAAGCGCCCGTCCGCCCCGACCCCAAAGCCAGCCCAGGCCCTGGGAAGCAGAGGTCTGGCCGCGGCGGGCCCCGCGGGCCCCTACCGCCGCCTCACCTAAGCCCTACCTCAGGGCTGGGGCAGGCCGAGAATCTCCGTGGGCCTCCGGCTTCCCCCCGGGGGCTCGAGGGAAACCGCCAGGGCCTCCGCCCCTTCCGGTAGGCGCACCACCTTGAGGGGGAGGCGGAAGGTGGGCAGGGGCACAGGATCCCCTTTCCCCAGACCCCAGGCCTGGTAGACCCGGCCCGCGGGCGCCGGGGCCTTCAGCACCACCAGGGCCTCCCCGTCCCCCCGGACCACCGCCCGCCCCACAGGCGTCCCCTCCGGGCCCACCAGGGCGTAGACGCGGGTGGTGGGGGCTCCGAGGCTCAAGGTCCAGGAGAGGCCGAAGTAGGCCCCGTAGCCCACAAGGAGGAAGGCCAGGACCGCGGCCGCCCGGGCGAGAAGGGGGAGGAAGGGAAGGCGCCTTGGGCGGATACGGCGGAGGACCCGCTCCTCGAGGCCCGGGGGCACCGGCTCCTGGTGGAGGCCTCCAGCGAGCTCCGCCGCCGTCTCCAGAAGGGCCTTGGCTTCGGGCCAGAGCTCGGGGTAGCGCTTTAGGGCCTGCTCCACCCGGGCCCGCTCCTCGGGGGTGAGGGCCCCGAGGGCGTAAAGGGGGAGAAGTTCCCGGACCTCCTCAGGGCTCACCGAGCACCTCCTTGAGCTTGGAAAGGGCCCTTCGGGCCCAGGTTTTGAGGGTTCCCAGGGGAAGGCCGAGGAGGCTTGCCGCCTCCCGGTGGGTGTAGCCCTGGTAGTAGAGGACCTCAATCACCCGCCGCTCCTCCGGGGATAGGGCCTTCAGGGCCCGGCCGAGGCGGGTGCGGTCCAGGTGGCCCTCCTCGTCCAGCCCGGGTCCCGGAAGGTCAAAAGCCTCCTCCTCCCTCTCGGGATCGGGCTCCAGGGGAAGGGGCCTCGCGGCACGCCTTCGCACCTCGTCCACCGCCGCGTGGTGCCCCAGGGTGAGGAGGAACGCCCGGGCGCTCCCGCGCCTGGGGTCAAACTCCTTGGCCTTCTGCCAGACTCTTATCATCGCCTCCTGCACCACGTCCTCGGCCGCCGCCCCATCCAAGCCCATCCTTCGCGCCAGGGCGAGGAAGCTTCCCGCGTAGCGTCGGAAAAGGGCGCGGAAGGCCTCCTCGTCCCCACGGGCCACCAAGGCGAGGAGGGTCTCGTCGGAAAGGGGATCGGCGGGCAGGCCCATCCGCCTCCACCCTACCATACGGGCGGAAAGCCCGGCCGGTTTGGCCTCACCCACCACCCGCCCTCCGGCTGCAGGGATGGGTGGAGCCCTAGAGGGCTCCTAAGGAGGTAGACGTATGAGGAAGGCGAAAGCGCTCGTGATGGTTTCTTTGGTGGTGGCCCTTGGTCTTGGCCTGGCCCAGATGCTCCAGGTGCGGAAGGCCCCCCTTCGGCCCCCTACGTGAACGTGAGCGAGGCCCTGAAGGGGGCCCTCCCCAACTTCACCCCCGGCCTCGGCACCCTCTACGTGGACCCGAGCACCCTGCCCGAAGGCCCTTTCCTCGCCTACGACAAGGCGGGGAACCTGGTGAAGGTGGTCTTCATGGTCCCCCTCAAGAAGCTCAACGAGAGCCAGAAGTACGTGGACATCGGCACGAAGACCCTGAGGGCCCTGGGGATCACCCGCATAGACCACGTGAACCTCATCCCCTCGGGACCCCACCCCGGGGTGAAGGAGTCCCACTACCACATTGAGCTGGTCCTGGTCTCCGTAGACCAGGAGCGGAAGGTGCTGGAGGGCGAGCCCTACTAAGGGGCCTTGCGGGAGGGGCGGGGCTCGAGGCCCCGCCCCTTTCCCACGGACCCTAGGCCCGCCCCGGGCCCTGCGGGTAGGATGGTAGGGGAGGGAGCATGAACCTGCAGAAGCTCTTGAAGGAAGCCCAGAAGGCCCAGAAGAAGGCCGCCGAGGTCCAAGAGCGCTTGGAGAAGATGACCGTGGTGGGCTCGGCCCAGGGCCTGGTGGAGGTGGAGGCCAACGGCCACGGGAAGATCCTCGCCCTTCGGCTCAAGCCCGAGGCCCTCAAGGCCTTCCAGGAGGACCTCGAGGGCCTCGAGGACCTCCTCCTGGTGGCCATCCAGGACGCCCAGAGGAAGGCCCACGAGCTCTCGGAAAAGGAGATGGCCCGGGAGCTCGGGGGCGTGGGGGACATGCTGGGGAAGCTCTTTTAAATGAGGTACCCGGAAAGCCTCCTCAAGCTCACCCGGGCCCTCTCCCGCCTGCCCGGCATCGGCCCCAAGACCGCCCAGAAGCTGGCCCTCTTCCTGGCCTTCCACCGGGAAGAGGCCGAGGAGCTGCGGGCGGCCTTGGCGGGCCTGGAGGGCCTGGGCGTGTGCCGCCTCTGTGGCAACCTGGCCGAGGGGGAAGTGTGCCCCATCTGCCAGGACGAAACCCGGGACCCCACCCTCCTCGCCGTGGTGGAGACGGTGGCCGACCTCTACGCCCTGGAGCGAAGCGGGGAGTTTAAGGGGCGGTACCACGTCCTGGGCGGGGCCCTGAACCCCTTGGAAGGGGTGGGGCCCAAGGAGCTGAACCTGGAAAGCCTTTGGCCAAGGCTGTCCGAGGCCAAGGAGGTGATCCTCGCCACCTCCATGACCGTGGAGGGGGAGGCCACCGCCCTCTACCTGGCGGAGGAGCTCAGAAAGCGGGGGGTGAAGGCCACCCGCCTGGCCTACGGGCTTCCCGTGGGGGGGAGCCTGGAGTACGTGGACGAGGTCACCCTGGGGCGGGCCCTGGAAGGGAGGAAGCCCCTCTGAGGCCACCCCCGGAAAAGGCGCCTTCTTGCGAAGATGAAACGTCCCGAAACCCCCACCGAAACCCTTTTGCACGAGCTCCTGGACCGGGTAGACGGGGCCTTCGCCGTCGCCTTGGGCACCCTGGAAGGCCTCTTGGTGGAAGGGGTGGGGCGGAGGCGGGTGGACCTGGAGGCGGCGGTGGCCGAGCACGCCGCCCTCCTGCGCCAGGCCCGGGCCGCCTACGCGGGAAGCCTGGGCACCCCCAGGGTGGAGGAGCTTTTGGTGGGGGGGCACCCCGTGGTAGGCTATGCCCGAATGGTGCGCGCTGGCTCCTCATCCCGGGAGGGTTTTTCCTCGAGGCGAGGTCCCCTGGACCTTTTCCTGCTTCTCCTCCTCGAGGCCGGGGGCAACCTCGGCCAAGCGCGGTGGCAGACGACCAAGGCCACGGAAAGGTTGGCGGAGGTGGCGGGATGGCTTACCTAGAAAGCCTGGCGCCCCTGGGGGTGCGGCGGGCGGTCCTCACGGGGCTGGACGGCCTGGTGATCGAGGCCCTGGGGCGGGGATCCCCCCCCGCCGAGGTCCTGGCGGCGGAGCTCGCCTCCCTGGCCCGCCACATGACCCCCTTGGCGGAGGCCCTTTCCGGGGAGGTGCGCCGCTTCACCCTGGCCACGGAGCAGCAGGAGGTCCTGGCCCTGAAGGTGGGGGAGTACATCCTGGGGGCGGTGATCGAGCGGGGCATGGACCGCAAGGCCATCGGCCAGGAGCTTTCCCGCATCGCCCTAAAGGTGCAAGGCCTCTAGGAGGAGAGATGGTGGAGGAAGCCCTCAAGGAACTCAAGGCCACCCGGGGAGTGCGGGTGGCGGCCCTGCTCAGCGAGGACGGGTTTGTGGTGGAGGAGGTCCGCGAGGAGGGGGCTCCCGATCCCGGCCTCCTCTCCGCCCGGGCGGCCACCGTTTTGGGCACGGCCCAAGCCCTGGCCCAGACCCTGGGCCAGGAAGGCCCGGGTCTAGAAGAGGTCATGGTAGAGTATCCGGAAGGGGCGCTTCTTTTGGCGCCCCTTCCTGGGCACCACCTCCTCCTTTTCCTGGACGGGGTGAAAAGCTTAGGCCGGGCACGGCTCACCCTGAAGAGGGTGCTGCCCAAGCTAGAGGAGGCCCTTAGATGAACGAACTCAAGCTGGACATCCAGATAGACAAGGACATCGCCCTAGGCCGCTACACCAACCTGGCCCTTATCGCCCACACCAAGAACGAGTTCATCCTGGACTTCGCCCTACTCCAGCCCCAAGGGGGGGCTATGGTGGTGAGCCGCATCATCACCAGCCCCCAGCACGCCAAGGCCCTCCTCCGCAGCCTGGCCGAGAACGTGGCCCGCTACGAGGAGACCTTTGGCCCCATCCCCGAGCCCGTGGCGGAAAACCAGGCCTAACCTCCCTTCCAGGGCCCTACGCTGACTTGGGCCAGCATGGGGTGGTATTAGAGGTTTTCCCTCCACCAGTCCAGGTAGGCCCGAAGCCGGGCCAGGCGGCGGTCGGGACGGCCCGAGCGGGAGAGTTCATGCCCCTCCTCGGGAACCCTTAGGAAGCGGGTCTTCACCCCTAGGTGCCGCAGGGCCGTGTACCAGGAAAAGGGGAAAGCCCTCGGGGCCGGGCACCAGATCCGAGAGGAAGCGGAGCTTCCACAAGACCTCGGGTTCCATGGCCCCATGATACTGACCGGTCATTCGCCCGCAAGGCCTCCCGGGGAGCCATCCGGTAAGCTTTCCCCATGGACCGGGACGAGCTGGTGCGGTACCTGGACGCCTACCTGAGGATCCAGGCCTTTCCCCAAGATCCCTCCCTAAACGGCCTCCAAGTGGAGGGGAAAAGGACGGTGCGCAAGGTGGGGGCGGCGGTGGACGCCGGAGAGGCCATCTTCCAAAAGGCCCTGGAGGAGGGGGTGGATTTTCTCCTGGTGCACCACGGCCTCTTCTGGGGGAAGCCCTTCCCCATCGTGGGCCACCACAAAAGGCGCCTGGACCTCCTCTTCCAAGGGGGCATCAACCTCTACGCCGCCCACCTGCCCCTGGACGCCCACGAGGAGGTGGGAAACAACTTCGTCCTGGCCCGGGACCTGGGCCTGGTGGACCTTACGCCCTGGGACGTGGGGGTGAAAGGGCGCTTCCCCCTTCCCACCCCCCTCCTCCAGGTGGCCGACCGCCTGGGACAGCTCACGGGGATGCAGCCCCTGGTGCACCAGGGCGGGGCCGACCGGGTGGAGACGGTGATCCTCGTCTCGGGCTCGGGGGCAGGCCTCCTCCCCAAGGTGGACGCCGACCTCTTCGTCACCGGGGAGCCTAAGCACAGCCTTTTCCACGAGACCTTTGAGCGGGGGCTCAACGTGATCTACGCTGGCCACTACGACACGGAGACCTTCGGGGTGAAGGCCCTCGCCGCCCACCTAGAGGCCAAGTTCGGCCTTCCCTGGGTCTTCCTGGACCACCCCACGGGGCTTTGATGAAAGGGGTCTTTCTCACCCTCGAGGGCCTGGACGGAAGCGGCAAGTCCACCCAGGCCCGCCTCCTCGCCCGCTTCTTGGAGGAGAGGGGCCTAAAGGTGCGCCTCACCCGGGAGCCGGGAGGGGGAATAGAGGTGCGCTCCCTCCTCCGAGGGGACCTTTCCCCCGAGGCCGAGTACCTCCTCTTCAGCGCCGACCGGGCGGAGCACGTGCGCAAAGTGATCCTCCCCGCCCTGGAGGAGGGGACCTTCGTGGTTTCGGACCGCTACCTGGACTCGAGCTTGGCCTACCAGGGCTACGGTCGGGGGCTTCCCCTCCCCTGGCTAGAGGAGGTGGCGGAGAGGGTTACCTTAGGCCTCAGGCCCCACCTCACCTTCCTCCTGGACCTCCCCCCGGAAGAGGCCCTTAGGCGCATAGGGAAGAGGGCCAAGGACCGCTTTGAGGAGGAGGGGCTGGCCTTCTTCCGGCGGGTGCGGGAAGGGTATCTGCACCTGGCCCGCCTGGAGCCGGGGCGCTTCGTGGTGCTGGACGCTACGAGGAGCGTGGGGGAGGTGCAGGGGGAAATCCGGACCCATCTGAAGGCCCTCCTGCCATAATGGGCCTATGCGCCCCCTTGCCCTCCTGGCCCTCCTAGGCCTTCTCGCCCTGGCCCAGGGGCTTACCTTTCCCAAGAGCACCCTTTACGTGGAGCAAAAGGGCAAGCGCTACCCCCTCAAGGTGGAGGTGGCCGACACCCCCGAGCGCCAGGCCCAGGGCCTCATGTTCCGGCAAAGCCTGGGGGAGGACGAAGGGATGGTCTTCCTCTTCCCCGCCCCCACCGCAGGAGGGTTCTGGATGAAAAACACCTTCATCCCCCTCTCCATCGCCTTCTTCAACCGGGAAGGGGTGGTGCTGCGGATCCTGGACATGGCCCCCTGTAAGGCCGACCCCTGCCCCGTCTACTACCCCGGGGTGGTCTACCAAGGGGCCCTGGAGGTCAACCAGGGCTGGTTCCGGAGGCGGGGCCTCGGCGAGGGCGCCCGGATAGGCGGGGAGGCCCTGAGGCTTTGGCCCAAATAGTGGAGCGGAACCCCCTCTTCCCCCTGGCGGCCTTCCTCCTCCTCATCCTGCTCTCCGTCTTTTCCCTCCTGGGCTACCTCTTGGCCTTCCGCAAGCCCCCGCCCGCCCCTCCCACCGCCCCCATCCGGGTGGAGACCCGGGAGGGCACCAAGATCCTGGAGGGCCGCCTGGCCCGCACCCCCGAGGCCTGGGCCCGGGGGCTCGGCCTACGGCAGGAATCCCTGGAAGCCCTCCTCTACCTTTTCCCCGAGGCCACCGACGCCCCTTTCAACACCCAAGGGTACCGCTTCGGGGTGGTGGTGGCCTTCCTGGACGGGGAAGGCCGGGTGCTGCAGGTGGCCCACCTGAGGCCGGGGGAAACCTACGCCCCCGGCACCGCCTACCGGGGAGCCCTGGAGGTGCGGGAGGGGCTCCTCTCCCTGCGGGCCGGGGACCGGGTCGCCCTCAACGGGCCGGCTTTTCCTGGGAGAGGCCCCTGAGGTCCAGGAGGAAGTTCCCGGTGCTGGGCACGAAGACCGTCTCTACCCCCGGGGCCAGCTTCTCGGCAAAGGTGAGCTGGACCACCTCCGGAGCGCCCTTCAGGGCACGGCCCCGGAGCTCTATGGCCTTGGCCTCCCCTTCCGCCCGCAAAATGGCGGCGTCCCGCTCCCCTTTGGCCTCTATGACCCGCCGCTCGGCGGCGATCTCCGCCTGCTTGCGGCGGTTGATCTCGATCTGCACCTGCTGCTCGGCGGTCTGCTTCTCCTCGATCACCTTGGCCACCGCTTCGGGGATGCGGATCTCCCGCAACAAAACGGAGACCAGCTCTATGTGGTACCGGCGCAGGACCTCCTCGAGGCCCTGGATCACCGAGGTTTCCAAGGCGGTGCGCTGGGTGCTGATGAGCTCCGCCGCCCCGTACTGGCCCACGGCGTCCCGCACCTTGGAGCGCACCTGGGGGACGATCAGGGTTTCCAGGTAGCCGGGTCCCACCTCCTGGTGGAGCCTAGGAGCCTGGTCCCCAAGGATGCGGTACTGCACGGTAACGTCCACCCCGATCTCCAACCCCTCCTTGGAGCGGGCGCGGATGGAGGTGTCCACGCGGCGCTCCCCCTCGTGGGGGGCGGAGAGGGTCACCTCCTTGACCCGGGCATCGTAGAGGATCACTTGCTGCAAGCCCGGGACCACGAAGTGAACCCCTTCCCGCAACGGGCGCTCCTGCACCCCTTTGAGGATGTTGAAGACCACCCCCACGTGCCCTGCGGGCACCACCACGAAGCTGTTGGCCAGCACCAGGAGAAGGACCCCAAGTCCCAGAAGGGGAAGGGCCAAGGACCGCCTGGGGGTAAAGAAAACCCCCACCCCCAGGAGCAACAAGACAAACCCCGCTAGGTTGAGCACGCCTACAGCCTAACCACCAAGGCTCCCAAGAACAAGGCAACCTACTCCTTGGTCTCCGACCCCTCGGACTTGCTCCCACCCTCGGAACCCTTCTTGGCGTAATCCTTCACGTGCCAGCCCGACCCCTTGAAGATGATGGCGGGCGGGGTGATAACCCGCTTCAAGGGCTCCCCGGTCTCCGGGTGGGCCTTCAAGGGTTCCTCGTGGAATCCCTGCTCAAACTCGTAGTAATTGCCCGTCTCCAAGCCCTTGTAGACGTAGACCGGCATATGTTACCCTCCCGGCCCCATTTTGACACTCCTGCCACTTGAGTGTCAAGAAAGGGGCATAGTACCCTCCCTCCGTGGACAAGCCCGCTTTGCGCCGCCTCCTCCTGAAGGCCTGGCGCACCCTGGACCGGGAAGCCCTCTCTCGCCAGGTCCTAAAGGTCCTCCTCCCCTGGGTGGCCAAGGAGGGCTTCCGGGACATCCTCCTTTACCACCCCCTGCCCCACGAGCTGGACCTCACCCCCCTGGTGGAGGCCTACCCCGCCCGCTACTACCTGCCCAAGGTGGCCGGGGAGAGCCTAAGCGTCCACCCCTGGGGGCCCTTGTCCCCGGGGCCCTTCGGCCTTAAGGAGCCCACCACCGAGGCCGTGGACCCCGGGATCTTGGAGCTGGTGGTGGTGCCGGGCCTGGCCTTTGACCGGGAAGGCTTCCGCTTGGGCCACGGAAAGGGGTACTACGACCGGTTTCTGGCCGGGATAAGGGCCCTCTCCCTGGGGGTGGTGCCCGAGGCCCTCCTCCTGCCCCGCCTTCCCCGGGATCCTTGGGATGTCCCCGTGGCCTTCCTGGCCACGGAAAAAGGGGTGATAGCCCTTTGACGTGAATCCTTCGCCCAAGCCCAGGCGTGGTACCGGGGCCCCCATGCTGGCCCAAGCAGCATGGGGTGGTATAAGCCCGGCGCCAGGGAGCCCAGGGGTGCTAAACTCGCCCCATGCGGGGTGCCCTCCTGGACCGGGATGGGGTTCTGCTCCTTTTAGACGAGGAAGCCCTCTACAAAAAGGCCCTGGAACTCTCCGCCCACGGGGCCGGGCTGGAGAAGAGCCTGGCCGTCCTGGCCAGGGTGATGGGAAGGCTCTTTCAGGCGGTGCGCCACCTGGAGGTGCGCACCCTAGAGGAGGAGGAGGGCCTTTGGCGGAACCTGGTCCGGGAAGCCTCCCGGGAGCTACGGGTGCCCGAAGCGCAACTCCTGCCTTGGCGCTACTACCGCTTCATGAAAAAGGCCCCCCAGGCGGAAGCCCTCCTCCAGGGGCTCAAGGCCCAAGGGCTTCGGGTAGGGGTGCTCTCCAATACCCTGCCGAGCCTCGAGGAGAGCCTGGCCTACCACGGGCTGGCCCCTTACGTGGACGGGTTCTTCGCCTCCTGCGCCCTGGGGGTGGCCAAGCCCGACCCCCAGGCCTTCCTCTTGGCCCTGGAAGGCCTGGGGCTTTCGCCGGAGGAAACCCTTTACCTGGATGACGACCCGGAAAACGTAGACACCGCCCGGAGGCTGGGCCTTCAGGCGGAGGTTTATGCCCCCTACCAAAGGGCGCTAGGAAGCTGAATCCGGTGCACTTTGCCCTCCATCACGGTCAGGAGGCGATCTTTGCCTTCCAGGGCCAGTCCCTTGGGGCGGCTCAGAGGGAGTTCGGCCAACAGCACCTTGGCCACGGGACGGACCAGGACCGGGTTGCGCTCCTCCAAACCCCCTTCGTCCCAGGCGCTGAAGGCGATGTCTTCCCCGGCGTTGAGGTTCACCCGGTACAAGCGGGCGCTTCCCGGATGGGCCTCGAGAACCAGCAAGTTCTTGGGATCAGGCCAAGCCACCCCCGCCACCTCGGCCTCTGGGCTGTCTAGAAGGTAGGCGTACTCCGCATACAGGCCCACGGGATTGACGAGCAAGAGCACCAGGCGCAGCACCCGGCTGGGGCAGTCGCAAAGGGGCCGGGCATTTACCAGCAAGAGGTAGTTACCCGAAGGGTCTAGGGCCAAATGCCCCTCCCGCATTCGGCGGAACACCGGAGGGAGGACCTCCTTGCCCCCACCCGCACCCAGGGGGACATAGCGGTTCCGGCCATCCTCCAAGGCGCCCCCTTGCAAACGCCAGGGAGGCAACACCACCCTGGCCCCCGCAGGTCCTTCTTCCTTGACCCCACCTGCGGTCCACAGCCACACCTTCTCCCCCACCACCCATGCCTGTCCCCGGGCCGTACCCACCCATGTGGCAGGGAGGTCCAAGGCCTCTTTCGCCACTGGCAGGGAGTTGGCGGGCGGGGGAACGGGCTGGGCCGCCATGAGCTTACCCCCGAGCTTACCCAGGCCTTCCAGCAAGGCTTTCAGAGCGGCCAGGGCCCGGGCCATCTGGTAGCGGTTGACCGGGGCCTCGAGGCCGAAGGAACCGTCCGGGTTTAAATCCATAAGCCCTACCCCCACAACCCTGCGCACGGCCGGGGCCGCCCAGTGGGTTTGGGGAACGTCCCAGGGCAAGGGAGCTTCCTTTTCCACCCCTAAGCGCTCCAAGAGACGGCCTAGCACCACCGCCAAGGCTCCCCGGGTCAGGGGCTCCTGCCCCCGGAAAGCCCCATCGGGGTATCCGGAGACCAGCCCCCAGGCCACGGCCAGGGACAAGGGCTCCAAAGCCCAGTGCCCAAGGGGCACGTCTTTAAAAGCCACTGGCTCGGCCTCCACCCCTAGGTCCTTCAGCACCCGCCCGAGAACCGCGGCCAACTGGTAGCGGTTCAAAACCTCGTGCCCCCGGAAGGTCCCGTCCGGATACCCTTGGATCCAGCCAGCCTGCACCGCTACCTCCACCTGCTGCCCCACGGGTCCCGGGGGAAGATCCGAGAAGTTAGCCCAAGCCAGGCTTCCCAAAAACAAGAAGGCCAACACCCACTCCCGCTTCATAAGACCTCCTCACCTAGAATACCCGTGGGGGCTGGAACTCATCCAGCCCCCATACCGACCGTTCCCTTAGAGTAAGGGCAGCTCGGCCACGGTAGCCACCTCCAGGGAAGGGTTTCCCTGCCTAAAGGCGGCGATCCGCCCCACCACCCGCCCCCCCGCCCGGACCACCATCTTCTCCATGGCCTTCATGGTCTCCCCGCTGGAAACCACGTCGGAAACCAGGGTCACCTTCTGGTTGAGGAGCTTCTCGGCGAAGCGGCGGTCCAGCCAGAGCACCTCCCCCACCCCCAGGGTCAGGGTCTGAACCTCCTGGATGATGGGGTCTTCCATGTAGGGGCGGCGGCGCCTGCGGGCCACCACGTAGGGCAGGCCCAGGGTCTCCGCCAGCACGTGGGTGAGGGGGATGGGGCTCGTCTCGGTGGTGAAGAGGATCTCGGTATCCGAGGGCACCAGGGGCTTCAAGGCCCAGGCGGCGGCCCGGACCAGCTCGGGGTCCCCCAGGAACTCCACCAAGGGAATGCGCCGCCCGGGCAGGGGCTCAATCAGGGGCACGTGCCGGGTGACGCCGCCGATGGCGATGGGGTAGGTTTCCATAGCCTCCTCCTATTCCGGCTTGAAAAGGGGAAGGTGGCCCAGGGCCACCACGTCCTGGCGAGGGGTACCCTCGGTGAAGACGGCGAGCACCGCCACCACCTCTCCCCCCACGCTCTCGATGAGCTCCCTGAGGCCCGCCAGGGTGGAGCCCGTGGAGACCACGTCGTCCACGATGGCCACCTTTTTGCCCCGGATAAGGGGAACGTCCGCCCCGTCCAGCACCAAGAGCTGGGGCTTCCCCGTGGTGATGGAGAGCACCTGGCGGCTTATAGGGTTGATCATGTAGGGCTTCTCCGTTTTACGGGCCACCACGTAGGGCTTTCCCGTGATGCGGGAAAGGGCGTGCGCCAGGGGAACGGCCTTGACCTCCGGGGTAACCAGGGTTTCCACTTCTGGGGGTAAGCGTTTGGCCAGCTCCTCCGCCGCCGCCTCGGTGAGCTCGGTGTCGCCCAAGAGGTTGAGAAGGGCCACGGCCACGTCCGGCCCCACCCGGACGATGGGAAGCTCCCGCTTGACCCCAGCGATCTCCACAGGGTAGGTCCTCACGGGCCCAGTCTATACTGAAGGCATGCTGCACGCCAAGATTGAAACCCTGGGCGTGGACCCCCAAAACGGGAGCGTGGTGGTCCTGCTCAGGACGGAGAACGATAAGCTCCTCCCCATCGTCATCGGCCCCCTCGAGGCCCACCACATCGTGGTGGCCCTCCAGGGGGAAAAGCCCCCCAGGCCCCTCACCCCAGACCTCCTCCTCTCGGTCATGGAGATGCTCCAGGCTAAGCTGAAGCGGGTGGAGATCATAGACCTCAAGGAGGGCACCTTCTACGCCCGCCTCATCCTGGAGCACCGGGGGATTGAGCTGGAGGTGGACGCCCGCCCCTCCGACGCCATGGCCCTGGCCCTCCGGGCCGGGGCGCCCATCCTGGTGGCGGAGGAGGTGGTGGAAAAGGCCGGGGTGGAGGAGGCGAGCCTCAAGCCCCACGGGGCGGCGGAAGCCTAGGCCTTGCGCCGGCTTCTTCCCTTTCTCCTCCTCTTCTCCCTGGCCCTGGGCCAGCGGCTTGCGGTCCTTGGGGACTGGGGGGCGGATACCCCGGGGCGGGCCCAGGTGGCGGCCCTCCTCCAGGGGGAGCACGCCAGAAAGCCCCTCACCGGCCTCCTCACCGTGGGGGACAACTTCTACCCCAAAGGCGCCGTGGTGGAGGCCTACCTGAAGGAGCTTCCCCCCGTCCCCCTCTACCCCGCCTTCGGCAACCACGACGCCCCGAACCTCGAGGCCCAGCTCCGCCGCTTCCGCCTGGAGAGGCCCCACTACCGGGTCCGCTTCGGCGGCCTCGAGGCCTTCGTCCTCTACACGGAAGGCGACCTCAGGGCCCAGCGGGCCTGGCTGGAGGAGGCCCTGCAAAGCTCCACCGCCCCCCTCAAGGCCCTCCTCCTCCACCGCCCCCTCTACTCCTCGGGGCTCCACGGGGGAAGCCCCGCCCTAAGGAGCTTCCTCGAGCCCCTCCTCCGCCGCCACGGGGTGGCCCTGGTCCTCGCGGGCCACGACCACCACTACGAGCGCCTGGAGGTGGGCCCCACCACCCACCTGGTCCTGGGGGGAGGGGGGGCGGGGCTTTACCCCACCCGCCCTCCCCTCCCCTGGAGCCGGGCCCTCGCCGTGGCCCACCACGCCCTCTTCCTGGAGGTGCGTCCCGAAGGCCTCCTGGGCTACGCCCTGGACCCCGGGGGGAAAGTCTTAGACCGCTTTCTCATCCCCAGCCCCCCATGACGTGCACGTGCACGTGGAAGACCTCCTGCCCCCCCTTTTCCCCCACGTTCACCTGGACCCGGTAGCCCTCAAGGCCCAGATGCCGCGCCACCCGGCCCGCGGTGCGGAAGAGGGCCCCGAGCTTCCTCTCCCCTTCCTCGGTGTCGGGGTAGTCGGAAAGCTTCTCCACGTGCTCCTTGGGCACCACCAGGACGTGCACCGGGGCCTTGGGCCGGATGTCGTGGAAGGCCACGAAGGCCTCGTCCTCGTAGACCTTCCTAGAGGGGAGCTCCCCGGCGATGATGCGGCAGAACACACACCCCATGGAAGGTATCCTACCGGACGGGAAGCTCCAGGGGCCCCCTGGCCCCCTCCTTCACCCCCTCCACCCGGCCCAAAAGGACGTACCCCTCCACGCCCAAGACCCGGGCCCAGACCGTCTCCCCGGGGCGGGCCTGGCCCTCGAGGCGGGCCTCGTAGTAGTCGGGGGTGTGGCCCAGGGCCTCTTCCCCCTGGAATCTTTCCACCAGGACCTCCACCCGGCTTCCCAGCTTGGGCCGCAAGCGCTCCTCCGCCAGGCGCCGGGCCAGGGCGATGAGCTCCTTGGTGCGCCGCTTCCGCACCTCCGGGGGGACCTGGGGCATGGAGGCCGCCCGGGTCTTGGGCCTCGGCGTGTAGGTGAAGGCGTGGACCCGGGTGGGCCTGAGCTCCTCCAGGAAGGCCAGGGTCTCCCGGTGCTCCTCCTCCGTCTCCGTGGGCAGGCCGGCGATGACGTCCGTGGTGAGGGCGAAGCCGGGGATGAGCTCGTAGGCCCTCTGCACCAGGTCCCGGTAGTAGGCCTTGTCGTAGCGGCGGCCCATGAGCTTGAGGAGCCGGTCCGAGCCGGTCTGCAAGGAGAGGTGCAGGTGGGGCCTCACCTCGGGGGCGTAGCGGGCGATCACCTTGAGGAGGTCCTCCCCCGTGTCCTCGGGCTCAATGGAGGAAAGCCGCACCTTGGCCCCCAGGTGGTAGAGGTCCTCCACGAGCCCCGCAAGGCCCCGGGGGTGGCCCCGGTAGCTCCCCAGGCGCACCCCGGTGAGGACGATCTCCTTGATGCCCATCCGGAGGAGGGCCTCGGCCTCGGCCAGGGCCTCCCGGTGGTCCCGGTGGCGCTCCCTGCCCCTAAGCCTCGGGATGATGCAGTAGGCGCAGCCCGCCTGGCACCCGTCCTGCACCTTGAGGAAGGCCCGCACGCGGCTATTTAAAAGCCCCCTCTCCCCCGCGCCCCAGAACTCGTTGGGCGGGGTGGTGATGGGGTCGGAGGGAAGGCCGAAGCGCTCCAGGATCACCCGGGGAAGCTCGGCCTTCCGGGCGTTGGGCACCACCGCGTCCGCCCCGAGCTCCTTTAGGACCTCAGGGGCGAGCTCGGCGTAGCATCCCGTGACCACGATGAAAGCCTCGGGGTTATACCGCCTTGCCCGGCGCACCTCCTTGCGGGTGTCCGCTTCCGCCGTGGTGGTGACGGCACAGGAGTTGATGACCACCAGGTCCGCCCCCCCGGCCTCCACGGGCACCACCTCGGGTTCCAGGGCCCGAAGAAAGCCCAGGAGGGCCTCGGTCTCCACCTGGTTCACCTTGCACCCTAGGGTGCGAAAGGCCGCGCGCATCCTTCCCATTCTGGTAGGCTTTAGAAGCCCCGTCAACCGCCTGGGCCAAGTGTGACCCCACCCACTTGCCGTGAAAACCCAAGGGGTAGTAGCATCCTGGCATCTAACCCCAAGATTTGGGGGTATAGGGAGGATTTATGGAGCAACCCTTCTTTGACGAGCACGCCCAGGCCATTGCCAAGCGCCAGTACCTGCAACCCGGCGACGGGGACATCCTGGGCATGTTCCGCCGGGTGGCCCGGGAGATCGCCAGGCCCGAGAAGCCCGAGGAGCGCTCCTACTGGGAGGAGAGGTTCTACGAGCTCATGAGCTCCAAGCGCTTCTCCCCGGGGGGCCGCATCCTCGCCGGGGCGGGCACCCCGCACGGCAACCTCCTCAACTGCTTCGTCCAGGGGGCCACGGAGAACCCCCCGGAGAGCTTTGAGGGCATCATGGAGGTGGCCAAGAAGCTGGCCCTAGTCACCAAGGTGGGCGGGGGCAACGGGGTGAACCTGGACCCCTACCGCTCCAAGGGAGCGGGAAAGCGCCGGGAGGTCCGGGGCGTGGCCTACCTGTCCGCCCAGCACCCCGACCTCGAGGACTTCCTCCGGGGCCTCATGCGCCCCCCCACCAACCCCGATGGGCCCAAGGAGGAGATCCGCCTCAAGAACTTCACCCGGGTGGTCTACGGGGAGCTTCCCCCTGAGCTCGAGGCCCTGGCGGAAAAGCATGGGGTGCGGGTGGTGGAGGAGCCCCCCAAGGAGCGCATCCTGGTCCCCGACGACATGGGGGGCATCGTGGAGGCCGCCCGGGAGGCCGCGGACCTGGCCCGGCGGGGCCTCACCCCCCACGTGGACTTCTCCCTCCTCCGCCCAGAAGGCGCCCCCATCCGGGGAAGCGGGGGGACGAGCTCGGGGCCGGTGAGCTTCCTCTTTGAGATCTTCGACCACTTCCTGGAGTGGGTCGCCCTGGGGGCGGAAGGGGCAGGCCCCGTGGCCACCTTGCGCTACGTGTACGCCCCGGTCCTCCGGGTGGTGCGGCAGGGGGGGTGCCTCCATCCCGATACCTTGGTCCACACCGACCGGGGCACGCTGCGCCTTCGGGAGATCGTGGACCCCTTCCTTCGGGGCTGGCAGCCCCACGCCCTAAGCGTGGCCACCGACGAGGGCTGGCGGCGAAGCCCCGAGGGGTACAACAACGGCGTAGCCTCCACCCTCCGGGTGGTCCTGGAAAACGGCCTCGAGGTCCAAGGGACCCCCAACCACAAGCTCAAGGTTCTCCGGGAAGACGGGACCCGGGCCTGGGTGGAACTCCAGGACCTCAGGCCCGGGGACTGGGTGATCTGGGTGCTGGACGAGCACACGGGGACCCCGGTCCAGCTCGCTCCCCTGGACGAACCCCTCCACCCCAACGCCACCCCCATCCGCACCCCGGAGGTGCTCACCGAGGATCTGGCCTTCCTCCTGGGGTTCTTCTTCGGGGAGGGCTTCGTGAGCGGGGACCGGATCGGCCTTTCCGTCCACGAGGAAGAGCCCATGCGGGAAGAGGCCAAGCGCCTCTTCCGCGAGCTCTTCGGGTTGGAGCTCCGGGAAGAGCGGAAGCAGGGGGACCGGAGCGTCACCTTAGTGGCCCGGAGCCGTCCCCTGGTCACCTGGCTCAGGAAGAACGGCCTTCTGAAGGGGAAGGCCCACGAGCTGGAGGTCCCCAGGGCCATCCGCCAAAGCCCCCGCCCCGTCCTCGCCGCCTTCCTCCGGGGCCTCTTTGAGGCCGACGGCACCCTTACCGCGGGCTACCCCATGCTTACCACCGCCTCCAAACGCCTGGCCCAGGACGTAATGGTCCTCCTGGGGGGACTGGGTATCCCCTCCAAGCTCCTCCGCTACAACCCCCTGCCGGGGCGCTTCTCCAAGGCCGAGCACTACCGGGTCCGGGTGGTCACCGCCAAGGGCCTGGAGCGGTACCTGGAGAGGATCGGGGTGCCCAAGGGCTCCCGCCTGGAAGCTCTCTACGAGAAGCAGCCCGACACCCGGAGGGAGTCCAGCTGGCCCCTGCCCCACGCCGAAGGGTTGCTGAAGCCTCTCTTGGCGGTGGCGGAGAAGGGCAAGAAGGGCCACGCCTCCCCCTACACCCCCTTGCGGAAGGACCTCCTCCGGTACCTCCGGGGCGAGCGTCGGCTCACCGCCACGGGGTACGCCATGGCCCTGGAAAAGGCGCAGGACCTGGGCTTGGAGGCCGAACCCTTCCCCTTCAACGAGTACTACGTGCAGGTGGCCTCCGTGGAGCCAGGCGGGGCGATCCTCACCCTAGACCTCTCCGTGGACGAGAACCACACCTACCTCGCCAACGGCTTGGTGAGCCACAACACCCGCCGCGGGGCGGGGATGGCCACCCTCTCCATCGACCACCCCGACCTCCTGGACTTCCTCACCGCCAAGGACCTGGACCGGGAGAAGGCGGAGGGGGACATCTCCACCTTCAACATCTCCGTCCTGGTCACCGAGGCCTTCATGAAGGCCCTGGAGGAGGACGCCCTCTGGCCCGTGACCCCCGTGGAGGTGCCGGGGAAGTACTACCCCCACCCCGTGGAAGGACCCTACACGGGAAAGCTCCCCGACCTCCCCGAGCGGGCCGACGGGGCCAAGCCCATCCCCCTCTATGGGGGAAAGGTCCCCGCCCGGTGGCTCTGGCACGAGATCGCCTGGCACGCCTGGGCCACGGGGGAGCCGGGCCTCATCTTCGTGGACCGGGTCAACGCGCTCTCGGCCCTGAAGGGGCTCGGCGAGCGCTACCAGATCCGTTCCACCAATCCCTGCTTCGTGGGGTCTACAAGAATCCCCACCGAACGGGGGCTTGTGCCCATTGAGGAGCTCGCACGCGAAGGGGGGAGCTTCTACCTGGTAACGGACAACCGGGCTCCCTTTGGGGGCGGGGGCGCTCCCTTACCCACCCACGGCACCGCGGTGCGGAGGGCGGTTCGGGCCTTTTTCACCGGCGTCAAGCCCGTGGTCCGCCTCCGCACCCGGGAGGGCCTCGAGGTCACCCTCACCCCGGACCACCTCCTCCTGACCCCGGAGGGCTACCGGGAAGCGGGGAAGCTCAGGCCGGGCGAGAAGATCCTGGTACAAAGCGGCGAGGGGCTCTTCCCCAAGGAGGAGAGCCTCCCCGCCCCCGCCCTGGCCGTGGCCCAGGAGCGGGTGGCCACCGCGGGAGGCCGGGGAGGCCGAGGCCGCGCCGACGTCCGGGCCCAGTACAGCCACCTCCCCACCCGCTGGAGCCGGCAGCTCGGGGCGGCCTTGGGCTGGCTTTTGGGGGACGGCTACCTGCGGGAGGACGGGGTGGGCTTTTACTTCTCCCGGCAGGACTTCGCCGCCCTCGCCTGGCTTCCCGACCTCCTCCGGGACTGGTTCGGCCCGGGCACCCTCCAGGAAACCCGCTCCAACACCTTCCACCTTCACTTCAACCGCATCCCCGCGGAGTTCTTCCAGGCCCTGGGGGTCAAGGCGGCCAGGGCCACGGAAAAGCGGGTCCCGGAAAGCCTCTTCCGCGCCCCCCGGGAGGCGGTGGTGGGCTTCCTTCAGGGCCTCTTCAGCGCCGACGGTTCGGTGCAAATCAACGAGAAGAAGCAGACCGCCTCCATCCGCCTGGCCTCCTCCAGCCTGGCCCTCCTCCAGGACGTTCAGCTCCTCCTTCTCAACCTGGGGATTTTCGGGAAGATCCACAAGCGCAGGGAGGCAGCCCGTAAGGCCTTGCCGGACGGCAAAGGCGGCCTCAGGGAGTACCCGGTGGCACCCCAGTACGAGCTGATCGTGGGAGGCGAAAACCGGGATCGGTTCGCCGAGGCCATTGGCTTCCTGCAGGAGGAAAAACAGTCCAAGCTCCTGACCTTCCTGCGCCACAGGCCCCGGGGCAGCTACCGCAAGCCCTTCCTCGCCACGGTGGCCAGCGTGGAGCCCGCGGGAGAAGCCCCCGTCTACGACCTCACCGAGCCCGTCACCCACAGCTTGATTGCCAACGGGCTTGTAGCCCACAACTGCGGTGAGATCCCGCTCACCGTGGGCGAGCCCTGCGACCTGGGGGCCCTGAACCTCGCCGCCTACGTGAAGGACGGGGAGTTCCAGATGGAGGCGTTCCGCCAGGACGTCCGCACCGCCGTCCGCTTCCTGGACAACGTCCTGGACGTGAACAAGTTCGCCCTTCCCGACAACGAAATGGCGGCGAAAAGCTTGAGGAGGCTCGGCCTCGGCCTCATGGGCCTCGCCGACGCCCTCATCAAGATGGGCCTCCCCTACGCCTCGGAGGAGGCCCGGAGGAAGGTCTACGAGATCGCCTCCGCTCAAAGGGAGGAGGCCATCCGGGCCTCCGAAGCCCTGGCCGAGGAGAGGGGCCCCTTCCCCCTCTACGAGGAACACCGGGAGTACTTCCAAAGCCTCGGAATCCGCCCGCGGCGCAACGTGGCCCTCCTCACCGTGGCCCCCACGGGGACCACCAGCATGCTCATGGGGGTCTCCTCGGGGATCGAGCCCGTCTTCAGCCCCTTCGTCTGGAGAAGGATCGGCGGGGAGTACAAGCCCCTCCTCCACCCCCTCTTCGTGGAGCTCATGGAGGCCTACCCGCCCGCTCCCGGCTACGAGAAGGACGGGAAGTGGGACTGGGAGAAGATCGTGGAGGAGATCCAGAAGGACGGCCACGGCTCGGTGCAGGGGCTCTCCTTCGTCCCCGAGCCCATCCAGCGGGTCTTCCAGTGCGCCCACGACATCCCCCCCTTGGACCACGTGCGCATGCAGGGGGCGGTGCAACGGGCCTTCGACGCCGAGGGGTACGCGGGGAACTCCCTGTCAAAAACCATAAACCTTCCAAACCACGCCTCGGTGGAGGACGTGGAGGCCGCCTACACCGAGGCCTACCGCACGGGGTGCAAGGGGATCACGGTGTACCGGGACGGCTCCCGGGAGTTCCAGGTGCTGACGGTGAAGAAGGAGGAGGGGAAAGAGGCGAAGGAGGTGGAGAAGAAGCCCCTAGAGCCCGCCCCCAGGGCGAACGGTCCCCTCCACGAGCGCCCGGGCCGCCTCATGGGCTTCACGGACATGGTGAAGCTCATGACCCCCGAGGGGCAGAAGCGGAGCTTCCTGGTGACGGTGAACGTCTTGGAGGGGAGGCCCATAGAGGTCATCCTCACCTCCGGCAAGGCCGGGGACGAGGCCAACGCCGACTCCGAGGCCTTGGGCCGGGTGGTGTCCATCGCCCTGCAGTACGGGGTGCCTCCCGAAGCCCTGATCCGCACCCTCCGGGGGATCAACGGGGGCCTCTACGGCACCTACCAGGGAAGGCTCGTCTCCAGCAAGGCCGACCTCATCGCCGTGGCCCTGGAGACCATCCCCCAGGGCCTGAAGGGAGAGGTGGAGGAGGGGGCAAGCCTCCCCGCCCTCTCCGGCGGGGGCCTCGCCCTCCCTGGGGCCTCTTCTTGCCCGGTGTGCGGGGAAAAGGCCCTGGTGCGGGAGGAAGGGTGCTGGAAGTGCCAGGTTTGCGGCTACTCCAAGTGCGGCTAGAGGCCCAGGGGCATGGGGGCTAGGGTAAGGGTCAAGATCTGCGGCATCACCCGCCTCCAGGACGCTCTCCTGGCGGAGGAGCTCGGGGCTTACGCCCTGGGCTTCGTCTTCGCCCCGGGCTCCCGGAGGCGGGTCCTTCCCGAAAGGGCCCGGGAGATCTCCCAGGCCCTAGGGCCCTTCACGGTACGGGTAGGGGTCTTCCGGGACCAGGAGCCCGAGGAGGTGCTAAGGCTTATGGAGGAAGCCCGCCTCCAGGTGGCCCAGCTCCACGGAGGGGAGCCTCCGGAGTGGGCCGAGGCCGTGGGGCGCTTTTTTCCCGTCATCAAGGCCTTCCCTCTGGAGGGTCCTGCTCCTTCCGAGTGGGCCCACTACCCCGCCTCCGCCCTCCTCCTGGACAGCCCCACCCCGGGAAGCGGCCAGCCCTACCCCAGGGCCTGGGCCGAACCCCTTCTAGCCCGGGGCCTGCGGGTCATCCTCGCCGGGGGCCTCACCCCGGAAAACGTGGGGGAGGCCCTGGCCTTAAAGCCCTACGCCGTAGACCTGGCCAGCGGGGTGGAGGAGGCCCCGGGGGTGAAGAGCGAGGCCAAGCTCAGGGCCCTCTTCCAGAGGCTCTGGGGCCTATGATGGAGGGGTGATCGGCAAGGGCCATCCTTTCCTTCCCCACCTCGAGGCCATGCTGGAGGCGGCCCGGCTGGCCTGGGGCATCCACCACTACTACCTGGCAAAGGGCTTCACCCACGGGACCAAGTCCGGCCCCACGGACCTGGTGACCCAGGCGGACCAGGAATCGGAGGAGGCCATTAAGGCCCTCCTCCTGGAGCGCTTTCCCGAGGCGGGTTTCCTGGGCGAGGAAGGGGGGAGCGAGGGAAGCGCCGCCTTGCGCTTCATCGTGGACCCGCTGGACGGCACGGTGAACTACGCCCACGGCTTCCCCTTCTACGGGGTTTCCCTGGCCCTCGAGGCCGGGGGGGTCATCCAGGCGGGGGTGGTCATGGACACCGCCCGGGGGGAGACCTTCTACGCCCTCCGGGGCGAGGGGGCCTACCTGGACGGGAGGCCCATCCGGGTCACCGAAAGGGGCGAGCTCTTGGGAAGCCTCCTCGCCACGGGCTTCCCCTACGACGTGGCCAAGGACCCGGAAAACCTCACCTACTTCGCCCGGGCCCTGAGGCGGGGGCTTTTGGTCAGGCGCCCGGGGGCGGCGGCCCTGGACCTGGCCTACGTGGCCGCGGGGCGGCTGGAGGGCTTCTGGGAGGTGAAGCTGAACCCCTGGGACGTGGCCGCGGGGTGGCTTCTGGTGGAGGAGGCGGGGGGCAGGGTCACGGACCTCGCGGGCGGGCCCTACCGCCTCGGAAACCGCTACATCGTGGCCACCAACGGCCGGATCCACGAGGCCCTCCTAGAGGCCCTCCTCACCCCTGTAGAATAGGGGCATGGACCTCGAGGCCAAGAAGAAGGTCCTCCGCAGCTTCACCTATGGCCTCTACATCCTGACGGCGGGGGACGGCGAGGAGATGGCCGCCGGCACGGTAAACTGGGTCACCCAGGCCTCCTTTGCCCCGCCCCTCATCGCCTTGGGGGTGAAGCGGGACAGCCGCCTCCACGCCCTCATAGAGCGCACCGGAAGGCTCGCCCTCATGACCCTGGCCCAGGACCAGAAGGCCATCGCCCAGGACTTCTTCAAGCCCACGGTGCGGGAGGAAGACCGCCTCAACGGCCACCCCTTCGCCCCCTCCCCCACCTTCGGCCTCCCCCTCCTCACCGAGCCCCCCTACTGGCTGGAGGCCGAGGTACGCCACCTCCACAAGGGCGGGGACCACAGCCTGGTGGTGGCCGAGGTGGTGGAGGCCGGGGTGCGCTACGAGGCGAGGCCCCTGGTCATGTGGGACACGGGCTGGTTCTACGGGGGCTAAAGGAGGACCACCGCCACCTCCCGCCCCTCGGGCAGGAGAAAGGCCCGGAAGCCGTCGGTGCCGAAGATCACGTAGGGCACCCGCCAGCGGGCCTCCTTGAGGTCCCTCGGGCTTGGGAGGGCGGGGCCAGCGGGGTGGGAGTGGTAGATGGCGAGGAGGGAAAGCCCCTCCCGCTCCAGTTCCTTCAAGGCCCTTAGGAGGGCCAGGGGGTCCGCCAGGTAGGCGGTGAGGGGGCTGGGGTGGACGTTGGGGAGGGGGATGACCCGCTCCACCTCCCGCCTGCCCGCCCAGAGCCCCACCCCCTCCTTGGGGGCCTCCCCCTTGAGGTGGGTCTCCGTTTCCTGAAGCAGCCTCCGCGGCAGGTAAAGCGCTTGGGACAATCGCCCCCTCCTTGGCCCTATACTATGGGCACCAAGAAGGAGGCGCCATGATCCGAACCGTAGCCCTGGTAGGGCACGCAGGCAGCGGCAAAACCACCCTCACCGAAGCCCTTCTTTTCCACACGGGAGCCAAGGAACGCATGGGCCGCGTGGAGGAAGGCACCACCACCACGGACTACACCCCCGAGGCCAGGCTCCACCGCACCACGGTGCGCACCGGGGTCGCCCCCCTCCTCTACCGGGGCCACCGGGTCTTCCTCCTGGACGCCCCGGGCTACGGGGACTTCGTGGGGGAGATCCGGGGGGCCTTGGAGGCCGCGGACGCCGCTTTGGTGGCGGTCTCGGCGGAAAACGGGGTCCAGGTGGGCACGGAACGGGCCTGGACCGTGGCGGAGCGGCTGGGCCTTGCCCGGATGGTGGTGGTCACCAAGCTGGACAAGGGCGGGGACTACTACGCCCTTCTGGAGGACCTAAGGAGTACTCTAGGCCCCATCCTCCCCATAGACCTCCCCCTCTACGAGGGGGGGCGGTGGGTGGGGCTCATAGACGTCTTCCACGGGAAGGCCTACCGCTACCAGGAGGGGCGGGAAGTGGAGGTGGCAGTCCCCGAAGCCGAACGGGAAAGGGCGGAGCGCTTCCGCCAGGAGGTCCTCGAGGCCATCGTGGAGACCGACGAGGGCCTCTTGGAGAAGTACCTGGAGGGGGAGGAGGTCACGGGGGAGGCCCTGGAGAAGGCCTTCCACGAGGCGGTGCGGAAGGGCCTCCTTTACCCAGTGGCCCTGGCTTCCGGGGAGGCGGGGATCGGGGTGCTTCCCCTTCTGGACCTGATCCTCGAGGCCCTCCCCTCCCCCACGGAGCGCTTCGGGGAAGGCCCCCCTCTGGCCAAGGTCTTCAAGGTCCAGGTGGACCCCTTCATGGGCCAGGTGGCCTACCTGCGCCTCTACCGGGGAAGGCTCAGGCCCGGGGACAGCCTCCAAAGCGAGGCCGGACAGGTGCGCCTCCCCCACCTCCACGTGCCCATGGGGAAGGACCTCTTGGAGGTGGAGGAGGCGGAGGCCGGGTTCATCCTGGGGGTCCCCAAGGCGGAAAGCCTCCACCGGGGCATGGTCCTCTGGCAAGGGTCTAGGCCGGAAAGCGAGGAGGTGCCCTTCGCCCGCCTGCCCGAGCCCAACGTGCCCGTGGCCCTTTACCCCAAGGGGCGCACCGACGAGGCCAGGCTGGGGGAGGCCTTGCGGAAGCTCCTGGAGGAAGACCCGAGCCTGAAGATAGAGCGCCAGGAGGAGACGGGGGAGCTCCTCCTTTGGGGCCACGGGGAGCTCCACCTCACCACCGCCAAGGAGCGCCTAGGGGACTACGGGGTGGAGGTGGAGTACTCCCTCCCCAAGGTGCCCTACCGGGAGACCATCCGGAAGGTGGCCGAGGGCCAGGGCAAGTACAAGAAGCAGACCGGGGGGCACGGCCAGTACGGGGACGTGTGGCTCAGGCTGGAGCCCGCAAGCGAGTACGCCTTTGAGTGGCGCATCACCGGCGGGGTCATCCCCAGCAAGTACCAGGAGGCCATAGAGGAGGGGATCAAGGAGGCGGCCAAGAAGGGGGTGCTGGCGGGTTTCCCGGTGATGGGCTTCAAGGCCATCGTCTACAACGGCTCCTACCACGAGGTGGACTCCTCGGACCTCGCCTTCCAGATCGCCGCGAGCCTGGCCTTCAAAAAGGTGATGGCCGAGGCGCAGCCGGTGCTTCTAGAGCCCATCTACCAGATCAAGGTCCTCGTCCCCCAGGAACGGGTGGGGGACGTCCTCGCCGACCTCCAGGCCCGGCGGGGACGGATCCTGGGGATGGAGCAGGAGGGGGCCCTGAGCGCGGTGCGGGCCGAGGTGCCCCTCGCCGAGGTCCTGGAGTACTACAAGGCCCTCCCCAGCCTCACCGGGGGGACGGGGGCCTACACCCTGGAGTTCAGCCACTACGCCGAGGTCCCCCCGCACCTCGCGCAGAGGATCGTCCAGGCGAGGGCCCAGGAGGGCTAGGGTGGGTTTGGCGAGGCTGAGGGAGGCCCTAGGGGAGGTGCTCTTCGGCCAGGAGGAAGCCATAGAGGCCCTCCTGGCCGTCCTTCTCGCCCGGGGGCACGCCCTCTTGGAAGGGACGCCGGGCCTGGGCAAGACCCTCCTTGCGGAAAGCTTCGCCAAGGCAAGCGGCCTAAGTTACAAGCGCATCCAGTTCACCCCGGACCTCCTCCCCCAGGACCTCACGGGGAGCGAGGTCTTCCGGGAGGGGCGCTTTGAGTTCGTGAAGGGGCCCCTTTTCGCCCAGGTGGTCCTGGCGGACGAGATCAACCGGGCGCCCCCTAAGGTGCAGTCGGCCCTCCTCGAGGCCATGCAGGAAAGGGCGGTGACTGCAGGGGGCGTGCGCCACCCCTTGCCCGAGCCCTTCTTCGTCATCGCCACGCAAAACCCCCTGGAGCTGGAGGGCACCTACCCCCTGCCCGAGGCCCAGCTGGACCGCTTCGCCGCCAAGATCCCCTTCCGCCCCCCGAGGCGGGAGGTGTGGCTAAGGATCCTCACCGAGGAGCCCAAAACCCCAAGCCCCGTGGAGGTGGACCTCCTCGGGGCCCAAAGGGAAGCGGGGGAGGTGCGGGTGGCCAAGGAGGCCCTTTTGGCCATCACCCACGTGGCCTTCCTCACCCAGGAGGACCGGCGCCTCCGCATGGGGCTTTCCCCCCGGGGAGCCAAGGCCTGGCTTTCCCTGGCCCGGGCCCTGGCCTACCTGCGGGGGAAGCCCTTCGTGGACTGGAAGGAGCTTAAGGACGCCGCCTTCCTCGCCCTTCCCCACCGCCTCTTCCTCACGGAGGAGGCCCTTTACGCGGGGGAAAGCGCCGAGGGCGTGCTGAAGGAGGCCTTGAGGAAAGGAGGGATCCCGTGAAGTGGGTGCGGTTTTTCCACGAGGTGGGCCTGGAGGACGTCCCCCTGGTGGGGGGGAAGAACGCCTCCTTGGGGGAGACGATCCGGGAGCTTGGCCCTTTGGGGGTCAGGGTGCCCGAGGGCTTCGCCACCACCAGCGAGGCCTACCGGTACTTCCTCCGGCATAACGGCCTCGAGGAGGCCATCGCCAAGGAGCTGGAAGGGCTGAACCCCGAAGACCCCAAGGCCCTGCAAAGGGCGAGCCGCCGCCTGCGGAACCTGATCCTGAAGGGCGAATACCCCCAAGACCTCCGGGAGGAGATCCTGGAGGCCTACCGCGGCCTTTCCGAGGAGGCCGGGGAGGAGGAGATCCCCGTGGCGGTGCGCTCTAGCGCCACCGCCGAGGACCTCCCCACGGCGAGCTTCGCCGGGCAGCAGGAAAGCTTCCTCTACGTCCAGGGGGAAGAGGACCTCCTCCTCCACGTGAAGCGGGCCATGGCGAGCCTCTTCACCGCGCGGGCCATCAGCTACCGGGCCCATATGGGCTTTGACCACCTCAAGGTGGCCCTAAGCGTGGGGGTCCAGCGCATGGTCCGGGCCGACTCCGGCGCAAGCGGGGTGATCTTCACCCTGGACCCCGACACCGGCCACCGGGGCTTCGTCTACCTCACGGCCATATGGGGTCTCGGCGAGAACATCGTCCAGGGGCGGGTGGTCCCGGACGGGTACTACGTGCACAAGGAGACCTTCCGTGAGGGCTTCCGGGCCGTGATCTACAAAAAGCTCGGCGCCAAGGAGCTCACCCTGGCCTTTGACCCCAGGGAGGGAAGGCTCAAGAACCGGCCCACGCCCCTCTACCTGCGCAACCGCTTCGCCTTAAAGGACGAGGAGGTCCTCCTCCTCGCCGACTGGGCCCTGAAGATTGAGGACCACTACTCCAAGAAGCGGGGAAGCCCCACCCCCATGGACATTGAGTGGGCCAAGGACGGCCCCACGGGGGAGCTTTTCGTCCTCCAGGCCCGGCCCGAGACCGTTCACTCGCAAAAGGCCCCGGTCCTCCGCGTCTTCCGCCTCCTGCAAAGGGGAGAGGTCCTGGCCGAGGGCCTCGCCGTGGGGGAGGCCATCGCCGCAGGAAGGGCCCGCGTCCTCAAGGATCCGAAGGAGATGGACCGCTTCCAGGAGGGGGAGGTCCTGGTCACCGAGACCACCAACCCCGACTGGGAGCCCATCATGAAGAAGGCGGCGGCCATCGTCACCGAAAGGGGCGGGCGCACCTCCCACGCGGCCATCGTGGCCCGGGAGCTGGGGGTGCCCGCGGTGGTGGGGGCGGTGGGGGCCACGCGGAGCGTCCCCGAGGGGGAGGAGGTCACGGTCTCCTGCGCCGAGGGGGAGGTGGGGCGGGTCTACCGGGGAAGGCTTCCCTTTGAGGTGGAGGAGGTTCGCCCCGAGGCCTTGCCCCGGACCAAGACCCAGATCCTGGTGAACGTGGGCACCCCGGAGGAGGCCCTAAGGGCGAGCCTCCTCCCCACGGACGGGGTGGGGCTTTTGCGGATGGAGTTCGTCTTCGCAAGCCACGTCCGCGTCCACCCCCTGGCCCTGACCCGTTTTGAAACCCTTCCCAAGGAGGTCCGCCGCCAGGTGGAGGAGGTCACCGAGGCCTACGCCGATAAACGGGCCTACTTCGTGGAACGCCTAAGCGAGGGCATCGGCCTCATCGCCGCCGCCTTCTACCCGAGGCCCGTCCTCCTCCGCTTCTCCGACTTCAAGACCAACGAGTACGCCCGCCTCCTCGGGGGGCACCTCTTTGAGCCCAAGGAGGAAAACCCCATGCTGGGGTGGCGGGGGGCGAGCCGCTACTACCACCCGGACTACAAGGAGGGCTTCCTCCTGGAGGTGGCCGCGGTGAAGCGGGTGCGGGAGGCCATGGGGCTCAAGAACCTCATGGTGATGATTCCCTTCTGCCGCACCCCGGAGGAGGGGGAGAAGGTGCTGGCCGTCATGGCCGAGGGGGGGCTTAGGCGGGGGGAGGGGGGCCTCGAGGTCTACGTGATGGCGGAGATCCCCTCCAACGTCCTCGAGGCCGAGGCCTTCGCCGAGCTCTTTGACGGCTTCTCCATAGGCTCCAACGACCTCACCCAGCTCGCCTTGGGCCTGGACCGGGACTCCGAGCGGGTGGCCCACCTCTTTGACGAAAGGCGGGAGACGGTGAAGCGCCTCGCGGCCATGCTCATTGAGAAGGCCCACGCCAAGGGGAAGAAGGTGGGCATCTGCGGCCAGGCCCCTTCCGACTACCCCGAGTTCGCCGCCTTCCTGGTGGAAAGGGGCATAGACTCCCTAAGCCTCAACCCCGACGCCCTCCTGCGCACGGTGCGGGAGGTGGCGGAGGTGGAAAGGAGGCCCGGGATCGGGTAGCCTGGGGCATGGTCCCCTGGCGGTCTTGAGCCTTTACGCCTAGCTTTCTCATGAGAAAGTGAGTACCATGGGGGCATGGAACCTCCCCTGATCCTCATTGTGGAGGACGAGAAGGACATCGCCCGCTTCATAGAGCTAGAGCTCCAGGCGGAGGGCTACCGCACCGAGGTGGCCCACGACGGCATCACCGGGCTTTCCAAGTTCCGGGAGGTGAACCCCAACCTGGTGGTCCTGGACCTGATGCTTCCCGTGATGGACGGGATCGAGGTGGCCAAGCGCATCCGCAAGACCTCCAATGTGCCCATCCTGATCCTCACCGCCAAGGACCGCGTGGAGGACAAGGTGGCGGGCTTGGACGCGGGGGCCGACGACTACTTGGTGAAGCCCTTCTCTATAGAGGAACTCCTCGCCCGGGTGCGGGCCCACCTCCGCCGGGTCACCCCGGCCATCACCGGGGAGATCCGGGTGGCGGACCTCATCATCAACCTCGAGGGCCGGGAGGTCTTCCGGGGCGGGCGGCGCATAGAGCTTTCCAACAAGGAGTTTGAGCTCCTGGAGCTTCTCGCCAAAAACCCCGGCAAGGTCTTCAGCCGCTACGAGATTGAGGAGAAGGTCTGGCCGGGCTACCAAGGGGGAAGCAACGTGGTGGACGTGTACATCGGCTATCTGCGCAAGAAGCTGGAGGCCGGGGGAGAGCGCCGCCTCATCCACACCGTGCGGGGCGTGGGGTACGTGCTCCGGGAAGACTGACCCCCGGCATGACCCTCAGGGCCCGCATCACCCTCCTCACCGCGGGGCTCCTCCTGGTGGCCCTCTTGGCCTTAGGCGTGGCCCTGGAAGGCCTCCTTAGGAGCTTCCTCTACCGCAACCTCCGGGGCGAGCTCCTGGAGGCCAGCAACCAGGTGGTGCGCCTCCTCAACCTGGGGGGGCAGGCCCTCCTGGAGGCGGGCCTCCCCCCGAGCCTCTACGCCGAGGTCCAGCTCCTCCCCGAGGAAAACCCCGCCCTTTTGGCCAAGGAAGGGGGCATCAGCCTGCAGAAAAGCCCCGCCCTGGGACAGGGACGGCTCCTTTTAGGCGAGGCCCAGTACCGCGCCCTCCTGGAAAGGGGCGAGGTCTGGGCCCAGGTGGCCCTTCCCCGGGAGGGAAGCCCCTTGCGCCTTCTGGTCTACGCCCGCCGGGTGGAGGTCAACCTCTCCGGGGCGGTGTGGAAGGGAGCCCTCCTGGTGGGCAAGCCCACGGAGGACCTCGAGGCCACCCTAAGCCAGTTCGCCCGCATCTACGCCGGCACCGCCCTCCTCGTCCTCCTCCTCTCCTTCCTCCTGGCGAGGGGCCTGGTGGCCCGGGCCCTGGAGCCGTTGGAGTGGGTGGCCCGAAAGGCCGAGGCCATGCCCGAGCGCCCCGAGTCTCTCCCCGAGCCCGAGGGAAGGGACGAGGTGGCCGCCCTGGTTAGGGCCCTAAACGGCATGCTTTCCCGCATGCAAAAGGCCTTTGAGGCCCAGACCCGCTTCCTCCAGGACGCCTCCCACGAGCTCAGGACCCCCATCACCGCCATCCTAGGGCACGTGGGCTACCTGCTCCGGCGCACCCCCCTCACCGAGGCCCAGCGGGAAAGCCTGGAAATCGTGAGGCGGGAGGCGGAGCGCATGGGGAAGCTGGTCTCGGACCTCCTGGTTCTGTCCCAGAGCGGCACCTGGCGCATAGAACCCGTGTCGGTCAGGGTGCGGGACCTTCTGGAGGAGGTGCGGGAGGAGTTCGCCAAGAGCCTGGAAGGGGAGATCCACGTGGAGGCCCCGGAGGAACTCTACGTGCGGGGGGACCCCGACCGGCTCCACCAGGTCATGGCCAACCTGGTTTCCAACGCCCTCAAGGCCGGGGCCAGGCACGTGTGGCTCAGGGCCTTTGACCTGGGGGACAAGGCGGTGGTGCGGGTGGAGGACGACGGGGAAGGGATCCCCGAGGAGCACCTCCCCCACCTCTTTGAGCGCTTCTACCGGGTGGACAAGGCCCGAGACCGGGAAAGGGGCGGGTCGGGCCTCGGCCTGGCCATCGTGAAGGCCATCCTCGAGGCCCACGGGGGGGAGATCTGGGTGGAAAGCCAGGTGGGCAAGGGGACGGCCTTCAGCTTCTCCCTTCCCGCAAGCGGGCCACCGCCTCCTCCACGCTGATCTCCCCCCGCCTTAGGGCTTCCAGGACCTGGAGGCGCTCCTCTCCCCCGCCCCCTTCCTCGTACCCCAGGGCCTTGAGGAGGGCGTCCAGCCGGGCCCGCACCGTGGGGTAGGAGACCCCCAGGATGCGCTCCACCTCCTTCAGGTTCCCCCGGGTCTTTACGAACAGCCGCAGGAAGTCCAGGTGCTCCTTGGGAAGGAGGGCGAACTCGTTTGGGGCGAAGCGCCCGTGCACCTCGGTGCCGCAGGCGGGGCAGAAGAGGGCCTTCACCGCCAAGGGCCCCTCGCAGGCCGGACACCGCGTGGGAAGAGGCCGGATCACCATACGCCCACCTTTACCCCTATCCTCTCCACCTCCAGCTCCAGAAGCACCAAAGGAGGAAGCCGCCTAAGGGCGAAGACCGCCCCCAGGGGCGTCCTCGAGGCCTTCCCCCGAAGGAGGGCGCGGGTCTTGTGGAGGAAGAGGACGAGGAGAAGGCCCCACTCCAAGGCCACGAGGGGAAGCGCCAGGAAAAGGGGCAGGGGGAAAGGCCCCCGCACCTGGAGGTAGAGGAACCGGGGGCGCAAGGGGATCACGCCACCTCCACCAGGATCTGCACCGGGTGGCCTTCCTCCTCCGCCTCAATCTCCACGAGCTTCCCCTCGGGAACCCCCTCCCGCACCAGGCGGAGGAGGTCCTTCAGGTCCACCCCCCGGTTGGCCAGGGTCAGCTTGGCCTCCTGCGGCAAGAAAGCCTCCAAAAGCTCCGCCAGGGCCAGGGGCAGGTTGACGTTCACCCGCACGGGCTTGCCCTCGTCGTAGACGTTTATGCGCACCCTAAGAACCTGGAGAGGCCCCTTGGCCCTAGGCCGCGCCTCCACCGCCTCGAGGAGGGCCAAGGCCTCCTCCACCCCAACCTCCCCCGAACGCACCATCTCCAGTATGCGCCGTTTCTCCTCCACGTCCTAACCTCCTTGTGGGAATTGTAAACCACAGATTTACAATTTGTCAACCTCACCCTTACAGAGTCTAAAACCCCAGCCTCGAGGGGTGCCGGGAGCCCAGAAAGGGCGCCCCCAGAAAGGCGAAGATAAAAAGGCCGTAGGCCAAGAGGAGAAGCCCGGCCCGCAAAAGGCCCCTTAGCCTCTCTTCCAGGAGGAAGTACAGGGTGAGGAGAAGCCAACCCCCAAGGACGGAAACCTCCTTGGGGTCCAAGCTTAAGGGGCTTCCGAAGTAGCCGAAGGCCCAGGCCATGCCACTCGCAAGCCCCAGGGTGGCCGCCACGTACCCCACCCGGAGGTAACCCCGCTCAAGCCGCCTCAGGCTCCAAAGGGGGGCGGCGGCCACGGCCCGCTCGGGGGCCAGGCGGAGCCTCAGGTCCTGGAGGGCGCACATCGCCCCCGCCCCCACCCCCACGCTCAGGGCGAGGTAGGCCACGAGGAAGGCCCCGGCGTGGAAGAGGGTGAGGAGGAGGGGCAGGTCTCCCCCGGGGTGGGGTAGGGACCGGAGGGCGAAGAGGCCGAGGAGGAGGGCCAAAAAGGCCAGGTACCGGCCCAGAGGCCTAAGCCGGGGCCGGTCCCACAGGGTCTTTCCCCGGAGGGCGAGAAGCCCCCCCAGGACCAAGGCCACCTGGGCGGGCCCGGCGAAGGGCCCTTCGGCCAGGGCGTGGAAGAGGGCCCCAAGGAGCAGGAAGGCCCCGCCCCAGAAAAGCCCCGCGGGGAGAAAGACCCCAAAGGCCACCCCCACCACCCCGAGAAAGGCCAGGGCCAGGGTCATGTCCGGGAAAGCCGGTAGAGGAGGCAGTCCTCCGGGCAGGGAGGCCCTCCCACCCGGTCTAGGGCGCGGCGCTTCAGCCCCAGGATGAAGGGGTGGGCCAGACGCCCCGCCGCCTTTTCCAGCTCCACCGGCCCGGCCTCCGGCTGGGCCTTGGCCGCCTGGACCCGGGCCCAGGCCTCGAGGGCCCGGATGGCCTCCCGCACCCGGTGGCCCGCGTACCACTCCATGTAGTCCCCCAGGGCCTTCTCAATGAGGGCCTCCACCTTGGGGATCTCCCCCTGGCGGGCCTTTAGGTTCTTCTCCACCACCCGCTTGAGGTCGTCCAGGTTGTAGAGGTAGGCGTGGGGAAGGTCCCCCACCCGGGGGTCAATGTTCCGGGGAAGGGCGATGTCTATAAGGAAGAGGGGCTTGGCCCGCTTGGGCAGGTCCTCGGGGCCCACCAGGTAGTGGGGGGCGGCGGCCGAGGCCACCACCAGGTCCGCCTGGCGGAGGACCTGGGGAAGGGCGGGAAGGCCAAAGGCCTCGCCGCCAAAGCGCTCCGCCAGGGCCCGGGCTTTTTCCTCCGTCCGGTTCACGACCAGGATCCGCCCCACCCCGTGGGCCTTCAGGTGGGTGAGGAAAAGCTCCGCCATCTCCCCCGCCCCCAGCACGGCCACGGAAAGCCCGGAAAGGTCCCCGTAGACGGCGAGGGCCAGGTCCAAGGCGGCGTAGGCGACGCTCACCGCCCCCATACCGATGCCCGTTTCGCTCCGAGCCCGTTTGCCCAAGGCGATGGCCGACTGGAAGGCCTTCTCCAGAAGGCTTTCCGTGGCGCCCTGCCTCCTGGCCAGGAAGAGGGCCTCCCGCACCTGGCCCAGGATCTGGGCCTCCCCCACCACCAGCGAGTCCAGCCCGGCGGCCACCCGGTAGAGGTGGCGCAGGGCCTCCACCCCCTCCTTCACGTAGAGGTGCCGGGGGGCCACCCCCCTTGAGAGGAGGAGGGCCCTGGCCTTCTCGGGGCTTCCCACCCCGTAGACCTCGGTGCGGTTGCAGGTGGAGAGAACCACCCCCTTGCCCAGGGCGGAAAGGGCGGCGGGGAGGGCCACCAGGGGGTCCAAAGCGGCCCTTTCCCGCACCTCCAGGGGAGCGGTCTTGTGGGAGAGGCCCACCAGGTAGAGGGGCAGGGCCATATTCTTCCGAAAGTATACGCCAAGGGGGTAGGGACGGAAGCCCCTACCGGCCCAAGGCGCGGAGGATGGCCCGGAAGAGGCCCTCTAACCCCGGGCTTTCCGCCTCCACCACGGGAAAGCCAAGCCTCCGGGCCTCCTCCCCGGTGCTCGGGCCGATAGAGGCCGCCTGGGGGCGCCTTCCCGTCCAGCGGGCGTAGGCCCGCACCCCGCTCGGGCTGAAGAAGGCCACCACCTCCGCCCGCTCCAAAAGGGCCACCTCCTCGGGGGCGAGGGCCCTTTCCCGGGTGGCGTAGACCTCGAGGCGCACCACCTCCACCTCCCGCGCCCTAAGCCCCTCCTCCAGGTCCCGCCCCGCCAGGTCCCCGGCCACGAAGAGAACCCTTTCCGCCCGGGGAAAGGCCTGGGCCAGGTCCTTGGCCGTGGCCCGTGGGGGCAGGAAGGCCGGGGGAAGCCCCCCTGCCCTCAGGACCCCCGCCGTCCCCTCCCCCACCGCCGCCACCTTAAGGGGGGGGCAGCCCGCCTCCTTCCAGGCCCGAAGAAGCCTCTTCGCCCCCTCCTTGGAGGTCACGGCCACGTAGTCCCACCCCTCCTTGAGCTTTTCGGAGAGGAGGGCGAGGGCGGGGAGGTCCACCTGCTCCAGAAGGGCCACCTCCGCCGCCTCTATCCCGAGGGCGGCGAGCCTGGCAAGAAGCGCCCTATCCTTCCCCCTCGTGAGGAGCACCACGGCCCTTGAGCACCTTCTGGAAAAGCTTCATGGCGGCCAGGGCCCGGGGAAAGCCCAGGAAGAGGGCGGACTGGAGGATGGCCTCCCGCACCTCCCTCTCCGTGGCCCCTACCCTTAGGGCGCCCTCCAGGTGGGTGGCGAGCTCCTTGGGGCTTCCTAAGGCGATGAGGGCGGTGATGGCGAGAAGCTCCCTGGTCTTCAGGTCTAGCCCGGGGCGGGCCAAAACCTCCTCGTAGGCGAAGTCGCGGATGTAGCGGAAGAGGTCCTCGTCCACCGCCTTGAGGCTCTCCTCAATGGCCTCGGCCTTCTCCCCCCAGATGGCCTCCCGGACGCTCATGGGAGGTAGTCTAGCACCCTTTCCAGCCGGGAAAGGGCCTTGGGGTTTTCCCCCAGGGGGTCAAAGAGGAGGGCCTTCATCCCCGCGGCCTCCGCCCCCAGGAGGTCCGCCTCCGCGTCCCCCACGTGGACCGCTTCCTTCGGAGCCACCCCGAGGGCTTTTAGGGCCTCCTGGAAAAGCCTCGGGTCCGGCTTGGCGTGGCCCGAGAGGGCGCTCACCGAGAGGTGGTCAAAGTAGCGCTTTAGGCCCACTACCTCCAGGATCTCGGGGAGGGTGGCGTCCCAGTTGGAGACCACGGCCAGGGGGTAGCCCTTGGCCTTTAGGGCCCTTAGGGTGGCCTCCGCCCCGGGGACAAGGGGCCAGGTGGCGGGGTCCTTCCAGCGGGCCACAAGCTCCTCGGCAAGGGCCTCGGCGTGCTCCTCGAGGCCCATCCCCACCAAAAGCCTCCGGTGGAACTCCCGCCAGAGGCCGAGGGCGGTCTCCAGGTCCCGGGCCAGGAGGTGGTGGTCCTCGTAAAAGCGGAAGGCGGCCAAGGCCGCCGCCTTGGGGTCTTTGCGAGGCCTAAGCCCCCGCTCCTCCAGGAAGGGCAGAAGCCAGAAGCGGGGGCTCGCCAGGATCAAGGTGTTGCCCACGTCAAAGGTCAGGGCCCGGACCATGGCCTCAGTCTATTTCTAACCCAGGCCTAACCCTAGCCTGCTACCCTTTTTGTAGCGCCCAAGGAGGTGGAAGGATGCGATGGGTTGTGGCGGCGCTGGTCCTCTTTCTCCCGGCCCTGGCCCAGACCTTCGAGGTGGCTTCAGGAGAGGCCCGCTACCGGGTGCGGGAGGAGCTTCTGCAGGTGGGCCTCGCCGACGCCGTGGGCACCACCAAGGCGGTGCGGGGGGAGGTCCGGCTCCAAAGCGGGCGGGCAAGCGGGGAGTTCGCCGTGGACCTGAGGGAGCTGAAAAGCGACCAGGCCCGGCGGGACAACTACCTGCGCCAAAGAACCCTGGAGACGGACCGCTACCCCTTCGCCACCTTCCGCCCCAAGGAGGTGAAAGGCCTCCCCAGCCCCCTGCCCCAAAGCGGCAAGGTGGCCATCCAGGTGGTGGGGGACCTCACCCTAAAAGAGGTGACGCAGGAGGTGGTCTGGGAGGGGGAAGCGGAGTTCCGGGGCGAGGAGGTACGGGTCTTTTTGAGGACGGAGTTTCCCTTTGAGAAGTTCCGCCTCACCCAACCCCGGGTCTCCGTGGTCCTGAGCGTGGAAAACCGGATCCGCCTAGAGGTGGAGCTCCTCCTAAGGAGGCCATGATGCAAAGACGGGCGGTATTCGGCCTCTTCCTCCTCCCCTTGGCCCGGGGCCAAGGAACCTGCACCCCCACGCCCGCCCTCGCCCAGGGCCCCTACTACCTCCGGGAGGTCCCCGAGCGGGAGGACCTGCGGGAAGGGCTTCCCGGGGTGGCCCTAAGGCTTCTCCTGCAGGTGCGGGACCGGGCCTGCAGGCCCCTGGCGGGGGCCCGGGTGGACCTCTGGCACACGGACGCCCTCGGCCGCTACTCGGGGGTCAACGCCCCCGGGGTCTTCTGCCGGGGCTTCCGGCGCACGGACGGGGAGGGCCGGGCGGTCTTCCTCACCCTCTTCCCCGGCTGGTACCCGAGCCGCACCCCCCACCTGCACCTCAGGGTGGAGGCGGGGGGCCAGGCCTTCGCCACCCAGCTCTTCTTCCCCGAGGAGGTCCAGCGCCAGGTCTACGCCCTCCCGCCCTACCGGGAAAGGGGGATGCCCCGGGTGAACAACCGCCAAGACGGCCTCTTCCGGGCGGACCTCCTCCTTCCCCTGGAAAGGGGGGGGGAGGGGTACCGGGGAGCCTTCGTCCTCACCCTGCCCTTTTAAGCTACCCTTAGGGCATGATCGCCCGCTACCAGACGCCGGAGATGGCCCGCCTCTGGTCGGAGGAAAGCCGCTACCGGATGTGGGCCCGGGTGGAGGCCTACGCCCTCGAGGCCTGGGAGGCCCTGGGGAAGGTGCCTAGGGGCCTTTCGGCGAGGCTTCTCGCCAGGCTTGAGGAAAAGCCCCTGGACGAGGCCTTCGCCCGGCGGGTGGCCGAGCTGGAGGCCACCACCCGCCACGACCTCGTGGCCTTCACCCGGGCCCTCACCGAGTGGACGGGGGACGAGGAGGTGGGGCGCTACCTCCACCTCGGCCTCACCAGCTCGGACATCGTGGACACGGCGCAAAACGCCCTCCTGGTGGAGGCCCTAAGCCTCGTCCTGGAGGAGCTAAAGGGGGTGGAGGAGGCCCTGAAGGTCCTCGCCCTCCGCCACAAGCACACCCCCGCCATCGCCCGCACCCACGGGGTCCACGCCGAGCCCACCAGCTTCGGCCTCCGCTTCCTCTCCTTCCTGGCCGCCTTCCAAAGGGACGAGGAAAGGCTTAAGCGGGCGAGGGAGGCCATCGGGGTGGCCATGCTCTCGGGCTCCGTGGGCAACTACGCCCACGTCCCCCCCGAGGTGGAGGCCCACGTGGCCCGGCGCCTGGGCCTCCTCCCCGAGCCCGTCTCCACCCAGGTGGTCCCACGGGACCGGCACGCCGAGGTCATGGCGGCCCTCGCCGTCCTGGGGGGGAACATAGAGCGGGTGGCCGTGGAGCTACGCCACCTGCAGCGCACGGAGGTCCTCGAGGCCCAGGAGCCCTTCCACGAAGGGCAGACGGGGAGCTCCAGCATGCCCCACAAGAAGAACCCCGTGGGCCTGGAGAACCTCACCGGGGTGGCGAGGCTTTTGAGGGGCTATCTAGGGCCCGCCCTGGAGGACATCGCCCTCTGGCACGAGCGGGACATCTCCCACTCCTCCGTGGAAAGGGTCATCCTCCCCGACGCCACCACCCTGGCCCACTACGCCCTGAGGCGCCTCAAGGGAATCCTGAAGGGCCTCGTGGTCTACGAGAAAAACCTAAAGCGGAACCTGGACCTCACCCGGGGCCTTGTCTACTCCCAGCAGGTCCTGAACGCCCTCATCGCCCGGGGCCTTTCCCGGGACCAGGCCTACGCCCTCGTGCAGCGGAACGCCCTGAGGAGCTGGGAGGAGGAGAGAAGCTTCCTGGAGCTTCTGGAAGAGGACCCGGAAAACCCCCTGAAGGGGGAGGAGCTAAGGGCCCTCTTTGACCCGAAGCCCTTCCTCCGGCACGTGGACGCCATTTACGCCCGCTTCGGGCTCTAGAATGAGGACATGACCCGGTTTAGCCGGATCACCCACGACCCCCGCCTCTTCGGCGGTAAGGCCACCATCCGGGGGATGCGCCTCACGGTGGCAGCCCTGCTCCGGCGGCTGGCCCACGGAGAACGTCCCGAGGACCTCCTCCGGGACTACCCGGAGCTTACCCTCGAGGACATCCGGGAAGCCTTGGCCTACGCCGCTTGGAGGCTGGAGGAAGAAGAGCACGCTTTGAGCCCGTGAAGATCCTGGTGGACATGAACCTCTCGCCGCGCTGGCGGGAAAGCCTCCAGGCCTCGGGGTACGAAGCCGTTTGGTGGCGCGACGTGGGCCCGGAAAACGCCCCCGACGAGGTTCTCTTCGCTTGGGCCAGGGAGCGGGGCTATACGGTCCTCACTGCCGATCTGGACTTCGGCCACCTCCTCTCCCTCACAGGAGAGGACGGACCTAGCGTGATCCTCCTCCGCCTCCCCTACACAGAACCCCCTGAGGCCCTACCGCAGGTGCTGGAAGTCTTGAGTCGCTTCTCCGAGGCTTTGCAGCGGGGAGCCCTAGCGGTGATCGGCCCCGAAAAGACGCGGCTTCGCCTCCTGCCGCTACAATGAGGGCAAAGGGCCCCGCGCCCCTTTGAGGAGAGGCATGGAGAAGCTCTACGAGGGCAAGGCCAAGGTGCTCTACCGGGAAGGCCCGGACACCCTAAGGGTCTACTTCAAGGACGAGGCCACCGCCTTCAACGCGCAAAAGCGGGGGGTGATCCCCGGCAAGGGCGTGGTGAACAACAGGGTCTCGGCGGCCCTCTTCCGCTACCTCGAGGCCCACGGGATCAGGACCCACTTCCTGGAAGAGGTCTCCGAGCGGGAGATGCGGGTGAGGCGGGTGGAGATCCTCCCCCTGGAGGTGATCCTCCGCTTCAGGGCGGCGGGGAGCTTCGCCCGGCGCTACGGCCTGGGGGAAGGGACCCTCCTGAAGGCCCCCCTTTTGGAGTTCTCCCTCAAAAACGACGCCCTGGGGGACCCCCTGATCTGCGAAAACGCCGTCCTCGCCCTGGGGATTGCGGGGGAAGAGGAGCTTGAGGCGGTGAAGCGCACCGCCCTGAGGGTGGGGGAACTCCTCAAGGCCTTCTTCGCGGAAAGGGGGCTTGAGCTCGTGGACTTCAAGCTGGAGTTCGGGCGGCTCGGGGGGGAGGTCCTCCTCGCCGACGAGATCAGCCCCGACACCATGCGCCTTTGGGACGAGAAGGGGGAGCCTTTGGACAAGGACCGCTTCCGCAAGGACCTAGGCGGCGTGGAGGAAGCCTACCAAGAGGTGCTCCGGCGGGTCCTGGGGTAGACTTGGGCCATATGCCGCGCTACCAGGCCACCCTGCTCATCGAGCTCAAAGAGGGGATCCTGGACCCCCAGGGCCGGGCGGTGGAGGGGGTGCTGAAGGACCTCGGCCACCCGGTGGAAAGCGTGCGGGTGGGAAAGGTGCTGGAAATCGTCTTCCGGGCGGGAAATCTCTTGGAGGCCGAGGAGAAGGCCAAGGCCATGGGCGCCCTTCTCGCCAACCCGGTGATGGAGGTCTACGCCCTGGAGGCCCTAAAGGAACTCCCATGAGGTGGGCCATCGTCCGCTTCCCCGGCGCCAACTGTGACGAGGACGCCCGCTTCGCCCTGGAGAAGGCGGGGGTCCGGGCAGAGTTCGTCTGGCACACGGAAAGGGACCTCCGGGGCTTTGACGGGGTCTTCCTCCCCGGGGGTTTCAGCTACGGGGACTACCTGAGGGCGGGGGCCCTCGCCGCCAAAAGCCCGGTGATGGAGGCGGTGCGGCGCTTCGCCCGGGAGGGGCGGTACGTGGTGGGGGTCTGCAACGGTTTCCAGATCCTCACCGAGGCGGGGCTTTTGCCGGGGGCGCTCCTTGCCAACCTCAACCTCCACTTCACCTGCAAGGAGGTGGGGGTGCGGGTGGAGCGGAACGACCTCCCCTTCACCCGACTCTACCAAAGGGGCCAGGTCCTGAGGCTTCCCATCGCCCACGGCGAGGGCCGCTACTACGCCGATCCCGAGACCCTGGCCCACCTCGAGGGGGAGGGCCTGGTGGTCTTCCGCTACGCGCCTCTAAAGGACGAGGCGGACTACAACCCCAACGGGAGCCTCCACGACATCGCGGGCATCGTGAACGAAAGGGGGAACGTCCTCGGCATGATGCCCCATCCCGAAAGGGCCGTGGACGAGGTTCTAGGGAACACCGACGGGCTCCCCTTTTTCCTGGGGCTCGTCAAGGAGGTGGCACGATGAAGCCCAAAGCCATCACCTTTGACTTCTGGGGCACCCTCTTCACCGAGGGGGAGGCGTTTTTGGAAAAGGTCATGCCCGCCCGGTACGAGATCCTCCTGGACGCCCTCTCCGAGGCGGGGCACCCGGCGGAGGAAGCCGAGGTGCGGGAGGCCTACCGCCAGGCCTCCTTGGCCTTTGAGGAGGCCTGGAAGGCGGGGGAGCACATGCCCGTGTACGAGCGGGTGGCCCGCATCTTCGCCCTCCTCGGCGCCCCCCACGACCCCGGCCTCATCGCCCTCACCGCAAGAAAGCTGGAGGAAAGCTCCCTCCTCGCCCCCCTCAAGCCCCTCCCCGGGGTGGAGGCCCTGAAGAACCTCGCCAAGAAGTACCCCCTGGCTATCGTCTCCGACACCGGCATGACCCCGGGCCGCCTCCTCAGGGAGCACCTGAAGCGGCAGGGCCTGGACGTCTTCCTGGCCTTTAGCTTCTCCGACGAGACGGGCTTCGTGAAGCCCAAGCCCGAGGCTTTCCGGGTGGCCCTCGAGGCCCTGGGCGTGGCCCCGGAGGAGGCCCTTCACGTGGGGGACCTGCCCCAGACGGACATCAAGGGGGCCTTCGGGACGGGCTACCCCTGGGCGGTCCAGTACGTGGGCCTGAGGGAGGTGAACGGGGAGGTGAAGCCCACGGCCAAGGTGCAGGACCACCGGGAGCTCCTCTCCCTCCTCACGTGATGGAAGCCCTCGCCAAGGAGATCGGGGTCCCCCTGGAGGAGTACCGGGAGATCGTCCGCAGGCTCGGGCGGGAGCCAAGCCGGGTGGAGCTCCTCCTCTTCAAGGTGATGTGGAGCGAGCACTGCGCCTACAAGAACTCCCGCCCTCTCCTCAAAGCGCTTCCCAAGGAGGGGGAAGCGGTCCTGCAAGGCCCCGGGGAAAACGCCGGCGTGGTGCGGGTGGGCGAGGGCTGGGCCGTGGCCTTCAAGATAGAGAGCCACAACCACCCCTCGGCGGTGGAGCCCTTCCAGGGGGCGGCCACGGGGGTCGGGGGGATCCTCCGGGACATCCTGAGCATGGGAGCGAGGCCCATCGCCCTCCTGGACTCCCTCCGCTTCGGGCCACCCGAGGAGGCGAGAAGCCGCTACCTCCTCAAGGGGGTGGTCTCGGGCATCGCCTTCTACGGCAACGCCATCGGGGTGCCCACGGTGGGCGGGGACCTCTACTTCCACGAGGGTTACCGGGAAAACCCCCTGGTGAACGCCATGTGCCTGGGCCTCCTGAGGGAGGAGCACCTGAAGCGAAGTCGGGCCTCTTTGGGCCGCCCCATCTATTACGCCGGGGCCAAGACGGGCCGGGACGGGATCGGCGGAGCGGCCTTCGCGAGCCGCGAGCTCAAGGAGGAGAAGGCGGAGGACCGGCCCGCGGTGCAGGTGGGGGACCCTTTCCTCGGCAAGCTCCTCATGGAGGCCACCCTCGAGGCCATAGAAAAAGACCTCGTGGAAGGCGTCCAGGACATGGGGGCGGCGGGGCTCACCAGCAGCCTCTCGGAGCTCGCCCACAAGTCGGGCCTCGGGGTGGAGCTCCACCTGGACCTCGTCCCCACCCGGGAGGAAGGGATGGGCTCGGAGGAGCTCCTCCTCTCGGAAAGCCAGGAGCGGATGGTCCTCGTGCCCAAGGAGGGGAAGGAAAAGGCCCTGGAGGAAGTCTTCCGCAGGTGGGGCCTGGACTGCGTCCCCGTGGCCAGGACCATCCCGGAAAGGGTCTTCCGGGTCCTCTTTAGGGGCGAGGTGGTGGCGGAGGTGCCCACAGAGGCCCTGGCCGAGGCCCCCACCTACGTGAGGGTGGGGCGGGAGGACCCCGAGGTCCGGAGGCTCCGGGAAACCCCTATTCCCCCCCTAAAGGCCGACCCCCATGAGGTCCTAAAGAGGCTCCTCGCCTCCCCCAACCTGGCAAGCCGCGAGGCCGTCTACGAGCGGTACGACCACCAGGTGGGGACCCGCACCGCCCTCCTCCCCGGCAAGGGGGACGCCGCCGTCCTCTGGATCAAGGGCACCCGCCTCGGCGTGGCCGCCAAGGTGGACCAGAACCCCCGGTATAGCCGCCTTTCCCCCCGGCTCGGGGCCATGCACGCCCTGGCGGAGGCCTGCCGGAACGTTTCCGTGGTGGGGGCGAGACCCCTCGCCTACACCGACGGCCTCAACCTGGGAAGCCCGGAGACCCCCGAGGGCTACCACGAGCTCGCCGAGACCATCGCCGGGCTCAAGGAGGCGAGCGAGGCCTTGGGCGTCCCCGTGGTCTCGGGAAACGTCTCCCTCTACAACGAGAGCGGGGGCAAGCGCATCCCCCCCACGGCCATGGTGGGGGTGGTGGGGGTCCTGGAGGTGGATAAGCGGGCGGAGATGGGCTTTAGGCGCCCCGGGGAGGTCCTCCTCCTCCTCGGGGAGGAGAAGGGGGAGCTTGGGGCGAGCGAGGTCCTCTACCTCCTCACGGGGAAGGAGTTCGGCCACCCCCCAAGGCTGGACCTCGGGCGGGAGAAGGCGGTGCAGGAGGCCATCCGGGAGCTCATCGGAAGGGGCCTCACCCGAACGGCCCACGACGTGGCGGAAGGGGGGCTTCTTCTGGCCCTCGCCGAGATGGCCTTCCCCTACGGGGTGGGGGCCACGGTGGAGGTGCGGGAAGAGGGCCTGGAAGCCCTCTTCGGCGAGGCCCCAAGCCGCATCCTCTTCACCGTGGAGAAGACCCGCCTCCAGGAGGCCACCCTCCTTCTGGAGGAAAGGGGCCTCCCCTACCGGGTCCTGGGGGAGACAGGGGGGAAGAGCCTCACGGTCCTCATCCCGGGGGGTGTCCTAGAGTGGAGCCTGGAGGAACTGCTTTCCGCCTGGAAAGCGCCCCTCAGGGAGGTGCTGGATGGATAAGCCCCAGGAGGAGTGCGGCATCCTCGGGCTTTGGAGCGAAGGCCCCGTGGACGTGGCGGGGCTTCTCCACCTCGGCCTCCTCGCCCTGCAGCACCGGGGCCAGGAGGCGGCGGGGATGGCGGTCACGGACGGCAAGGAGTTTTTGGTGGAAAAGGACCTGGGCCTCGTCCACCAGGTCTTCACCGAGGAGCGCTTGGGGAAGCTCCGCCTTCCGGAGGCCCGCCTGGGCATCGCCCACACCCGCTACTCCACCACGGGCTCCAACCTGCGCATCAACGCCCAGCCCCTCACCGCCCGCACCGCCCACGGGGTCTTGGCCATCGCCCACAACGGCAACTTCACCAACGCCAAGCCCCTCCGCGACCGCCTTCTCTGGGAAGGGGCCACCTTCCAGAGCACCTCGGACACCGAGGTGATGCTCCTCCTCCTCGCCCGCCTGGGCCACCTCCCCCTCCCCGAGGCCGCCGCCCAGGCCATGCGGCTCCTCGAGGGGGGGTATTCCATCCTCCTCATGAACCGCAAAACCCTCCTCGCCCTCCGGGACCCCCACGGGGTGAGGCCCCTCGTCCTCGGCAAGGCCCCCTGGGGCTACGCCTTCGCCTCCGAACCCCCGGCCCTCCTCCTCATGGGGGCGGAGTACGTGCGGGACGTGCGGCCCGGGGAGGTGGTCTGGGTGGAGGAGGGCGAGCTGCGAAGCCTCCAGGCCCTTCCTCCCGAGCCCGCCCCGTGCGCCTTTGAGTGGATCTACTTCGCCCGGCCCGACAGCCTCCTGGACGGCACCGAGGCCTACGAGGCCCGGGTGCGGATGGGGATGGAGCTCTTCCGGGAGGCCCCCGCGGAGGCCGACCTCGTGGTCCCCGTACCCGACTCGGGGATAGGGGCCGCCGTGGGCTACGCCAAGGCCAGCGGGCTTCCCTTGGAGTTCGGCCTCTACAAGAACCCCTACGCCGGGCGCACCTTCATCCAGCCCACCCAGGAACTGCGCGACCTGAAGACCAGGCTCAAGCTCTCCCCCACGGGGGCGGTGAAGGGCAGGCGGGTGGTCCTGGTGGACGACTCCATCGTCCGGGGCACCACGAGCCGCCGTATCGTGCAGATGCTCAAGGAAGCCGGGGCCCTCGAGGTCCACTTCCGCGTCTCTAGCCCCCCCATCCGCTTCCCCTGCTACTACGGCATAGACACCGCCGCCCGCAAGGAGCTCATCGCCGCGGAGAAGAGCGTGGAGGAGATCCAAGCCTACATCGGGGCGGACTCCCTGGCCTTCCTCTCCGAGGAGGGGGTGAGGCGGGCCATCGGGCGGCCCGTCTGCCTGGCCTGCTTCAACGGGCGCTACCCGGCGGGGGTGCCCGAGGAGGGGGAGAAGCTCGCCCTGGAGCTCTAGACCCTTCGCCTAAGGAAGAGGCCCAGCAAAAGCCCTCCCAGGAAGCCCACCAGCAAAAAGGCGAAGGCGAAGGCCCCGGTGGAGGCCAGGTGCCAGCCAAAGAACCAGTAGCTGCACACCGCGTACCGCTCCACCTGGACCCGCACCAGCTCGGGGAGGTCGCGGCTCGTGGTGAAGTTGATGAGGAGGATGGCCAAAAGAAGGACCAGGAGGGTAACCACGGCCGTCCACTTGACGATGTTCCAGGCATTGGCCCTCATGGCCTAAGCTTACCAGCCCTCCCGGGTCCAGGGCCTATAATCGGACCATGGTCCGCGCGAGCCTGAGGGACGAGGCCCTTTTTGAACTCATCGCCCTGGAGGAGAAGCGCCAGCGGGAAGGCTTGGAGCTCATCGCCAGCGAGAACTTCGTCTCCAAGCAGGTGCGGGAGGCGGTGGGGAGCGTCCTCACCAACAAGTACGCCGAGGGCTACCCCGGGGCCCGGTACTACGGGGGGTGCGAGGTCATCGACCGGGTGGAGTCCTTGGCCATAGAGCGGGCCAAGCAGCTCTTCGGAGCGGCCTGGGCCAACGTCCAGCCCCACTCCGGCTCCCAGGCCAACATGGCCGTCTACATGGCCCTGATGGAGCCGGGAGACACCCTCATGGGCATGGACCTCGCGGCCGGTGGCCACCTCACCCACGGCTCCCGCGTGAACTTCTCCGGGAAGCTCTACAAGGTGGTCTCCTACGGGGTCCGCCCTGACACGGAGCGCATAGACCTGGAGGAGGTCCGCCGCCTCGCCCTAGAGCACCGCCCCAAGGTGATCGTGGCCGGGGCCAGCGCCTACCCCCGCTTCTGGGACTTCCAGGCCTTCCGGGAGATCGCCGAGGAGGTGGGGGCCTATCTGGTGGTGGACATGGCCCACTTCGCCGGGCTCGTGGCCGCGGGGCTCCACCCGAACCCCGTGCCCTTCGCCCACGTGGTCACCAGCACCACCCACAAGACCCTCCGGGGCCCGAGGGGCGGCCTCATCCTCTCCAACGACCCCGAGCTCGGCAAGAAGATTGACAAGCTCATCTTCCCCGGGATCCAGGGGGGGCCTTTGGAGCACGTGATCGCCGGGAAGGCGGTGGCCTTCTTTGAGGCCCTGCAGCCCGAGTTCCGGGAGTACAGCCGCCTGGTGGTGGAAAACGCCAAGCGCCTGGCGGAGGAGCTCGCGAACCGGGGCTACCGCATCGTCACCGGGGGGACGGACAACCACCTCTTCCTCGTGGACCTGCGCCCCAAGGGCCTCACCGGCAAGGAGGCGGAGGAGAGGCTGGACGCCGTGGGGATCACGGTGAACAAGAACGCCATCCCCTTTGACCCCAAGCCCCCCCGGGTCACCTCGGGGATCCGCATCGGCACCCCGGCCATCACCACCCGGGGCTTCACCCCCGAGGAGATGCCCCTCGTCGCCGAGCTCATGGACCGGGCCCTTATGGAGGGCCCCTCGGAAAGCCTTAGGGAAGAGGTGAGGCGCTTCGCCCTGGCCCATCCCATGCCCTGAAGGCGCCCGCTGGGCACTTAAAATAAGGGGGATGCTCCGGCGCCTCGAGGTGCGAAACCTCGCCGTGATCCGGGAGGCCGCCTTGGAGCTTTCCCCCGGCCTCAACGTCCTCACCGGGGAAACCGGGGCGGGAAAGAGCCTTTTGGTGGACGCCCTGGCCCTCCTTCTGGGGGAAAAGCCCGAGGAAAAGGTGGGGCCCTTCGGGGAAAGCCTCCTGGTCACCGCCTTCTTCCAGGGAAAGGAGGAGCGGGTCCTCTCCCGGAGGGTGGGGAGCCGCTCCACCCCTCGCATCGACGGGGAGGTGGTGAGCCTCAGGGAGCTCCAGGAGGAGGCGGAAAGGTGGCTTTCCCTCCACGCCCAGCACGCCGCCCTCACCCTCCTCTCCCCCAGGCGGCAGAGGGAGCTTTTAGATGCCCTCCTGGACCCCGGGCTCCTGGCCCGCTACCAGGAGGCCTACGCCCGCCACCAGGCCCTGAAGGGGGAAAAGGAGGCCCTGGAAGAGGCCTTGAGGGCCAAGGCCGAGCGGGAGGACCTGCTCCGCTTCCAGTTAAAGGAGATCGCCGAGGCCAAGCCCCGCCCGGGGGAGGACGAGGAGCTTTGGCAGGAGGCCCGGAAGCTTCGCCACCTCGAGGCCCTGAGGGAGCGGGCAGGAAGGGCCTACGGCCTCCTGGAGGAGGAAGCCCTGGCGCCCCTGGAGGCCGCCTTGAGGGAGCTTAGGGCCGGGGGGCGGCTGGATCGGGCCCTGGAGGCCCTGGCCCAGGACCTGGAGGCCGCCCTCCACGGGGCCCAGGCCGTGGCCCGGGAGCTTGGGGACTACCTGGAAGGCCTGGAGGGGGACCCGGAGCGCCTTTCCTTCCTGGAAGCCCGCCTTTCCCTTCTGGAACGCCTGAAGCGCAAGTACGGACCCACCCTGGAGGACGTCCTGGCCCACGGGGAAAGGGCCCGGAGGGAGCTTGCCGCCCTGGAGGGGGGGGAGACCCGGCTTATGGAGGTGGCCCGGGAGCTCGCCGAAGCCAGGGAGGCCCTCCTCCTCGCGGGGGAGGCCCTAAGGGAGGCCCGGGGGCAGGCGGCCCGGGAGCTTTCGGCGGGCATGGAGCGGGAGCTTTCCGAGCTGGGCTTTCCCAAGGCCCGCTTCCAGGTGGACCTTAAGCCCCTCCCGGAGCCGGGGCCCTTTGGCCTGGAGGAGGTGGCCTTCCGCTTCTCCGCCAACCCCCACCTCCCCCCCGCCTCCCTCGCGGCGGCCAGCGGCGGGGAGCTCTCCCGGGTGGCCCTGGCCCTGGCCCTCCTCACGGGAGCCGAGGCCCCCACCGTGGTCTTTGACGAGGTGGACGCTGGCATCGGCGGGGAAACCGCCTGGAAGGTGGCCGAGCGCTTGGCCCGCCTGAGCGAAACCCGGCAGGTCTTGGTGGTCACCCACCTGCCCCAGATCGCCGCCCGGGCCCACCGCCACCTGAAGGTGGTGAAGACCGGGGAGGAAGTGCGGGTGGAGGTCCTGGAGGGGGAGGCCAGGGTGCGGGAACTGGCCCGCCTCCTCTCCGGCCAGTACACCGAGGCCGCCCTCGCCCACGCACGGCTCCTCTTGGAGCGCCCCGAGGTCCAGGGATGAGCCTCCTGGAGGCCCCCTACCCCGTTTTCCTCCTCCGGGAAGAGGGCGTGGAGCGGAACCCCCTGGCCCAGGACCTGCCCCTGCCCCAAGGCACGTCCCTCACCGCCCGGGGAAGGACCTACCGGGTGGCCCGGCTTCCCGCCCCCGAGGGCACCTACCTCCTCTTGCTGGAGGTGAGCGACTTGGCCGCGCGCGCCCGGGCCTACCAGGGCCTCCTCCGGGTGCTCCAGGGGCTTTTACGGCACGAGGAGCCGGAGGAGCTTCTTCAGGAGCTTATCCGCGAGGCGGTGGCCGCGGTGCCCGGGGCCGAGGCGGGAAGCATCCTCTTGCGGGAGGGCGGCCACTTCCATCTGGTGGCCCAGGAGGGCTTCGGCAAAAAGCTCCTCTGGGCCCGCACCACCTTGGAGGAGGAGCTCGCCTGGTACGGCCTGGGGGTGGACAACTGGCTCAAGGGCCGCCCCCGGGTGCTCCAAGGGGAGGAGGTGCGAAGGCTTTCCTCCCTAAGCACCGTGGAGGCCCGGCCCGCCTTCTTTGAGCACGGCCGCCTCCTGGAGATCCAGGCCACCCTGGGCCTCCCCATCGTCTTGGAAGGGGAGGTCCTGGCCACCATGAACCTGGACAGCTTCTCCGACCCCGAGGCCTTCGGCCCCCTTTCCCTGGAGCTGGGCCGGGCCTTCGCCCTCGAGGCCGCCCTCCTCCTCAAGGCCCTAAAAGAGCGGCAACTCCTCCAGGCGGCCGCCCGCACGGACCCCCTCACCGGACTCCTCAACCGCCGGGCCCTGGAGGAAGCCCTCCAGGGCCTGCAAAGGGAGGCCCGCACCCTGGGGGAACCCCTCACCCTCCTCTACTGGGACCTCAACGGCCTCAAGGCCCTCAACGATCGGGAGGGGCACGCCGCCGGGGACCAGGCCCTGAAGGCCCTGGGCCAGGCCCTCCTGCGCCTTTGCCGGAAGCGGGACCTGGCCTTCCGCATCGGGGGCGACGAGTTCGTGAGCCTCCACCTGGGCCTCCGCGAAGAGGAGGCCCCCCTCCTGGTGGAGCGGTTGCGGGAAAGCCTGGCCTACGGGGTGGCCGCCGGGGGGATTGGGGCAGAGGAGGGGACCCTGGAGGACCTCCTCCAGGAGGCCGACCGCCGGATGTACCGCAACAAGCCTAAAGAAGGCCCTTGACCCCTTGGGCCACGTACTGCACCGCCAAGGCGGCGAGGAGGATGCCCAAAACCCGGGTCACCACGTTGATCCCCGTGCGCCCCAGGGCCCGGCGCACCCGGATGGCCGCCCGCAGGAAGAGGTAGGCCAGGGCCAGGACCAAAAAGGCCGTGAAGAGGACCATCCCCACCCCTAAGGGCACCCGCGTGGCCTCCGCCCCCAAGACCAGCACGCTGGCCAGGGCCCCCGGTCCGGCGATGAGGGGGATGGCCAGGGGGAAGACGGAGATGTCCGCCCTCTCCAAGGCCTCCTTGGCCTCTTCCTCCGTCTCCCGCTCGTGGTGGGCGAAGACCATCTCCGTGGCGATGCGGAAAAGGAGGATGCCCCCGGCCACCCGCAGGGCGTCCAGGCTGATGCCCAGGTAGCCCAGAAGCCCCCGGCCGAAAAAGAAAAAGAAGGTGAGGAGCCCCCCCGCCACCAAGACCGCCTTGCGGGCGATGCGGGCCTGCTCCTTGGGGGAGCGGTCCCCGGCCAGGGCCAAGAACACCGGCACCAGGCCCACCGGGTCCATGACCACGAAGAGGGTGAGGAAGGACTTGAGGAAAAACTCGGGCACGGCTTAGGAGGAGGCCCGCTTCGGTCCTAGGGCTTTGCCCGCAAGGAGGAGCCCTCCGAACTCCTCCTCCAAAGTCCTGGCGTCCTCCTCCGTGCGGGCCACCACCAAAATGGTGTCCTCCCCCGCCAGGGTGCCCACGATCTCGTCCCGCTTCAAGCGGTCTATGAGGAGGGCGATGCCCGAGGCGTGCCCCTCGGCGGTCTTGAGCACCAAGAGGTTGCCGCCCCGGTCCACGTCCTTCACGAAGAGGCCCACCTGCCGCTGGAGCTCCTCGTACACCTCCTCGGGAAGCTCCATGGAGGGGAGGGCGTACTTGTGCCGCCCCTTACCCAGGGCCACCCGGGCCAGGCGGAGCTCGGCGATGTCCCGGCTCACCGTGGCCTGGGTCACCTCAAACCCGAGCTGGCGCAGGCGCTCCACCAGCTCCTTCTGGGTGCTGATCTCCTCCTTGCGCACGATCTCCTGGATGGCGCGGTGCCGCTCCGCCTTGCTACGCATACCCAACCCCTCAGCGCCCCAACTCCTTGACCAAGTCCAGTATACGTTCGGCCACGTCCCGTTTTCGCATCCGGGGAAGCTCCAGGACCCGCCCGTCCCTAAGCAGGAGGACCACCTCGTTCTCCAGGCTCCCGAAGCCCACCCCCTCCCGGTTGACCCAGTTGAGGACGATGAGGTCCAGGTTCTTGCGCTGTAGCTTCTCCCTGGCCCGCTCCAGGCCCTCCCCGGTCTCCATGGCGAAGCCCACCAGGACCCGGCCCTCCTTCCTCTCCCCGAGTTCCTTGAGAATATCGGGGTTGGGCACGAGGCGGAGGACCTTTTCCGCCTCGGCCTTGGGTTCCTTCTCCTTTAGCGTTTCGGCGGGCCTGTAGTCGGCCACCGCCGCCGCCATCACCACCGCCTGGGCCCAGGCGTAGCGGTCCAGGATGGCCTGGCGCATCTCCAGGGCGCTTTCCACCCGCACCACCTCCACCCCCCAAGGGTCGGGAAGGGAGGTGGGGCCCGAGACCAGGACCACCTCCGCCCCCCGGTCCCGGGCGGCCTCGGCCACGGCGTAGCCCATCCGCCCGGAGGAGGGGTTGGAAAGGAAGCGCACGGGGTCCAGGTACTCCCGGGTGGGCCCGGCGGAGACCAGGAGATGGAGGCCTTTTAGGTCCTTGGGGGCGAGGAAGGCCTCGAGGCGCTCCACGAGCTCCTCGGGCTCCAGCATCCGCCCCCACCCTTCCCCTTCCCCCACCGCCGCCAAGGGGCCGTAGGCGGGGCCGAAGAGGGCGTGGCCCAGGGCCTTGAGCCGCTCGGCGTGGGCCTGGACCTGGGGGGAAAGCCACATGGCCTCGTTCATGGCGGGGGCCCAGGCCACCCGCCTGGACCCGGCGAGGAGGGTGGCGGAGAGGAGGTCGTCGGCGAGGCCGAGGGCGGCCTTGGCCATGGCGTCCGCCGTGGCGGGGGCCACCAGAACCACCTCCGCCCAGCGGGCGAGCTCTATGTGGAGGGCCCTCCCGTCGGGCCGGAACCAGGCCTCCTCCGTGGCCACCTCGCCCCCCGCGGCCACCGCCAAGGAAAGGGGGGTGATGAACTCCAGGGCCCTCTCCGTGGCCAGGGCCCGGACCTCGTGCCCCTCGGCTCGGAGGAGGCGGAGGAGGTGGGGGGCCTTGAGGGCCGCCACCCCCCCCGTGACCGCCACCAGCACCCGGGCCACTAAGCCTCCTCTTCCGCCACGGGGTAAAGCTTCTCCATCTCCCTTTGCAGGCGGTCCTCGGGAACCAGGTGCTCCCCGAAAACGAGCCTGCCCGTCAAGAGCTCCTTCATGGCCCAGGTGACGGCGTTGGGGTCGTCAAAGAGGCCCTCGAGGGTGCGCATCTTGGGCCTTTCCTCCGGCTCCAAGACGGTGTTCTTGAAGCGGTGGCGCAAAAGCTGCTGGGCCCTTTTGGCCACCACCACCGTGAGCCGGTACTTGGAATCCACCATGCCAAAGAGCTTGTCAATCCCCGGTTCCGCCATGACTCCTCCTCAGAATCTCGTCCAGGTCCCTCTCCAAAACCTCGTCCCGGGCCAGGGCCCGCCCGATGGCCTCCCCCATCCGCGCCTGGCGGCGGCGCTCGGCGGTGAGGATGGCCAAGAAGTCGGCCACGGCCTCCTCCAGGACGTCGTTCACCACCACGTAGTCAAAACGGTGGGCGTTCCTGATCTCCCTCTCCGCCTGCTCCAGGCGCTTCTGGATCCTTTCGGGGGAGTCCGTACCCCGGTAGACCAGGCGCCGCTTCAGCTCGGAAAGGGAAGGGGGCACCAGAAAGATGAGCACCGCCTCGGGCATCCGCTCCTTCACCTGGAGGGCCCCCTGGACCTCGATCTCCAAGAGCACGTCCTCTCCCCTGGCCAGGGCCCGCTCCACCGGGGCCTTAGGGGTGCCGTAGAGGTGCCCCACGTACTCGGCGTGCTCCAAAAACCCCCCCTGGGCGAGGAGGGCCTCAAAGGTGGGCCGGTCCACAAAGTAGTAGTCCACCCCGTGCCGCTCCCCCGGGCGGGGCGGGCGGGTGGTCATGGAGATGGAGTAGAAGAGGCGGGTGCGCTCCAGGACCTTGGCGCGCACCGTGCCCTTCCCCACCCCGCTGGCCCCGGTCATGACGAAGAGCTGGCCCCGCATACCCCTCACCCCGGGAGGATACCAAAAGCCCCCGGCCCCGGCAAGGATTTTTGTGATCTAGGCACATTCTTTCTGTGGTACACTCTTCCCCATGGCCTGGTACGAGGGCGCCTTCTTCTACCAGATCTTCCCCGACCGCTTCTTCCGCGCAGGCCCCCCGGGCAGGCCCGCCCCCGCGGGGCCCTTTGAGCCGTGGGAAGCCCCGCCCACCCTCAGGGGTTTCAAGGGGGGGACGCTTTGGGGCGTGGCGGAGAAGATCCCCTACCTCCTGGACCTCGGGGTGGAAGCCCTTTACCTCAACCCCGTCTTCGCCTCCACCGCCAACCACCGGTACCACACCGTGGACTACTTCCAGGTAGATCCCCTCCTGGGGGGCAACGCCGCCCTCCGCCACCTCCTGGAGGTGGCCCACGCCCACGGGATGAGGGTCATCCTGGACGGGGTCTTTAACCACACGGGGAGGGGCTTTTTCGCCTTCCAGCACCTTTTGGAAAACGGGGAGGCGAGCCCCTACCGGGACTGGTACCACGTGAAGGGGTTTCCCCTCAACGCCTACGGCCTCGAGCCCAACTACGAGGCCTGGTGGGGCAACCCCGAGCTCCCCAAGCTCAAGGTGGAAACCCCGGCGGTGCGGGAGTACCTGCTTTCCGTGGCCGAGCACTGGGTGCGCTTTGGGGCCGATGGCTGGCGGCTGGACGTGCCGGGCGAGATCCCGGACCCGGAGTTTTGGCGGGCCTTCCGCCGACGGGTGAAGGAGGCCAACCCCGAGGCCTACCTGGTGGGAGAGATCTGGGAGGAGGCCGACTCCTGGCTCCAAGGGGACATGTTTGACGCCACCATGAACTACCCCCTCTCCCGGGCCCTCCTGGGCTTCGTGGGGGGGGAGGCCCTGGACCGGGAGCTCGCCGCCCGCTCGGGGCTTGGGCCCGTTGAACCCCTCCAGGCCCTGGCCTTCAGCCACCGCCTGGAAAACCTCTTTGGCCGCTACCGGGAGGAGGTGGTGCGGGCCCAGATGAACCTCCTCACCTCCCACGACACCCCCCGCCTCCTGAGCCTCCTGCGGGGTAGCGTGGAGCGGGCCAGGCTGGCCCTGGCCCTCCTCTTCCTCCTGCCTGGGAACCCCACGGTCTACTACGGGGAGGAGGTGGGCATGGAGGGGGGCCCCGACCCGGCGAACCGGGGGGGGATGGTCTGGGAGGAGGTCCGCTGGCGAAGGGAGATCCGGGAAACGGTAGGGCGCCTGGCCCGGCTCAGGAAGGAGCATCCCCTCCTGCGCACCGCCCCCTACCGGCGCGTCTACGCCCAAGACGGGCACATGGCCTTCACCCGCGGGCCCTACCTGGTGGTGGTGAACGCCACCTCCTATCCCTTCCGCCAGGACTTCCCCCTGCACGGGGCCCTGCCCCGGGGGGCCCAGGCGGTGGACCTCCTCTCGGGAAGCCTATGCACCCCCATGGGGGGGCGCCTTTGTGGCCCCGAGCTTCCCCCCTTTTCCCTAGCGGTCTGGGTGGAGGTCTAGGGCCCCTTCAAAGGCGAGGAGCCAGCGCTTCAGCCCTTCCTGCCCGGCGAAGCCCCCCAGGCGCCCGTCGGCGTGGATCACCCGGTGGGCGGGCACCAGGAGGAAGAAGGGGCAGGCCCTAAGGGCCGCCCCCACGGCCCGGGGGGCAAGGCTAAGCTCCCGGGCCAGGCGCCCGTAGCTTTCCGTCTTTCCGTAGGGAATGCGCCGCACCCGCTGGTAGAGGGCGATGCGGCTTGGGGAAAGGCCGGTGTAGTCCAGGGGCAGGTCCCAAAAATCGGGCTTTTCCCCGGCGAAATAGGCCTCCACCCTCTCCCGCACGGCACGGGCTAGGGAGCCCCTGGCCTCCTCTCCCCGGGGAAAAAGGACGGGCTCCAAGCGCCGCACCCCCAGGGAGGAAACCTCCAGCCAGAGGGGCCCAAGGGGCGTGGGGATCCACATGGGCTAGCGAAGGGCTAAGGCCGGGCCCGGAAGCCCCCCTAGGAGAAGGTCCGAAAGAAAGGTGCCGGGGAAGTAGTGCCCCAAGATCTCCCGGTGGCCGTACCCCGCCTCGGCCATGCCCTTGGCCCCCCACTGGGAAAGCCCCACGCCGTGCCCCGCTCCCCGACCCAGGGCCTCAAAGCCCTGGAACTCCACCAGGGTAGAGGGGAGGCCCAGGAGGCGCAGGAAGCGGCCCGCCTCGAGGCCCCGAAGCTCCACCCCCAGAAGCCGCACCCGCCACACCCGGCCCGAGGGGCTCCGCTCCAGAACCTGGGGAGGGTCCTCCCCCGTGGGGCTGAACCCCAGGGCCTGGAGCACCTTGGCCGCCTGGGCCTTGTCCACCCGCATCCGCCAGAGGCTTTTGGGGCCCTTGGCGTAGGGGTCGGGGCGGGGGCGGAGGTAGGGCAGGGCCTTGCCGAAGACCTCCTCGCTCCCCGCCGTCATCCCCCCGGAGTCGGCGTGGTAAAGGGCGGAGATGGCCTTTCCCCCGTAGCTTAGGACCTGGCCCCGGGTGGCCGCCACCGCCACGCGGTACCGTTCCTTTTCGGCGGAAAAGCCCAGGTAGACCTGGCAGAGCTCGCCCGCGCAGAGGTCGTAGGGAGCCTTGGGGTTCAGGCGGCTCACGGCGAAGGTGCGGGCCACCACCGCCTGGGCCTTCAAGGCCTCCAGGGGAAACCCCTCGGGCATCTCCCCGGGCAGGACCCCGAGGAGGTAGTCCTCCAAAGGAACCCGGTTCACCAAAAGAAGCCTCCCCCCTTCCACCAGGAGGCGCACCCCGCCCCGGTAGGCCCGGCCCTCTAGGGCGAAATAGGGAACGGAAAGGTCAAGGGAGGGGTAAACCCTTCCCTCCACCGCCACCCCCTGGGCCACGCCCCAGGCCCGCACCTCCCCCTCGGGGAGCTTGAGGACCACCTCCTGGCCCAAAGGAGCCTCCTTCAGGAGGACCCGCAAGGGGAGGTCCCCCTCCTGGGCCGAGGCGGGGAGGATTCCCAGAAAGAAGACCCCAAGGAGAGGGAGCCCCAACAGGCGCTTCATACTCCTCCCCATCTTACCCCAAGACCAGCACCGCCCGCCCCTCCAAGGGCGCCTCCTTCAGCCTCTTCAGGGCGTCTTGGTGGCGGAGGGCGTACATGGGGTAGGGGAAGACCCGCTCCTGGGGAAGCCCCAGGGGGAGGAGGTGGCGCTTTAGGCGCTCCAGGTGGTGGGAAAGCACCGCGTCCCGGGAAAGCCGGGCGCGGAGCACCTTCCCAAGAAGCCGCTCCCCTTCTCCCAATATCCGCGCGCGGAAGCGGCGGAAGGGGCGCTCCAGGGTGGGCTCCAGGGCCCGGGCCCTTTCCGCCAGGGCCTGGGCTTCCTCCAGAAGCCGGGCGAGCTCCCCTTCCACCTGGCGGAAGCCCTCCAGATTCTCCCGGAGGGCCTGGAGGAAGACCTCCTCCCCCCGGTCCACCAAGGCCCAGGGGTCCAGGCGGTACCGCTCCAGGATGCGCCGGATGGGGGGCTCCAGCACCACCCCCCGCATCCTCAGGAAGAGGGCGGGCATGGAAAGGCCGTGGAGGGCGTAGACCCGGGAAAGCTCCGCCACGTAGCGAAACTCGTTGGGGCCCACCACAAAGCCCGCCGTGGGGAGGACGAGGTCCTGCAGCACGGGCCTGAGGCCCGCCGCCGGGGTGAGGCGGGAGGGGTCGGCCCTCAGGATCTCCCGAAGCTCCCCCGGGGTGTAGCGCCGCACCCCATCGGTGAAGGCCCCACTCTCGTAGAAGAGGAGGCGCCTCTGGTCGGTCTCCAGGAAGAGGTTGGTGGCCCCGGGCTTACGCCTAAGGGGGGGCTTCCCCCCAAGGGCCCGAACCCTTTCCGCCTCCTGGTTGATGGCCTCGGCGCTAGCCAAGGGGTCCTGGATCTCCCGCTCCAGGGCCTCCTGGAAAAGGGGAGCCAGCTCCTCCGCCATGGGGTCAAAGGGCAGAAGCCCCCGCTCCCCCAAAAAGGCCAGGAGGACCCGGGCGAAGAACTCGGAAAGCGTCTCCCCTTCCAGGGCGTAGGCCAGGCGGGGGTCCTTTGCCCAAGGGCCGAGGAAGTCGGCGATGGCCTTGCGGTGGGGCTCGAGGGGAAGGCGCCCCGCGGGGCGGGGGGGAAGGGCAAGGGAGAGGGTGCGCACCTCCTCCTCCAGGAGGAGGTGAAGATGGCGCACCTCCTCCACATCGTGGTCCTGGGAGGCCACCCAGAAGACCCCGGCCGCCCCCACCCTTTCCGCCAGGCCCAAGGCGGTGTGGGCCTTGTAAAAGGTGAGGGCCGGCCCCCCCAGAAGCCCCGCCTGCTGGCCCGTGACCACCGCCCCCACCTCCAGACGCCCCAGGGCCCGGAAGGCCTCCTCCGGGGCCTGAAGGCGCCTGAGGTAGGCCTTTAGGGCCTCCCGGAGCTTAGGGTGGCCCCCCCGGCCCAGGCGGGACCTCAAGGCCTCCTCCCCCTGGGGCAGGTTCAAAAGGCGGGCCAGCAGGATGGGCTCCATGCTTCAAAGCCTAAAGCGCCTCCGCCAAGCGGGCAAGGGCCTCGGGGTCCAGGACCTCCACCCGGCGGTAGCCCAGCTCCACCCAGCCCTCCAGGGCCCACTCCCCCAGGAGCTTGGTCACCGTCTCCCGGGTGGCCCCCACCATGCGGGCCAGGTCCTGGTGGGAGAAGGGGATCTCCCCCCCTTGGGCCAGGCCCAGGAGCAGGCGGGCCAGACGCCCCCCCACGGGGAGGTGGCGCACCTCCCAAAGCCGGGCCTCCGCCGCCTTGAGCCTGGCGTAAAAGGCCTTCAGGAGAAAGGCCTGCACCTCGGGAAAACCCCGCAAGAGGGAAAGGAGGGCCTCCTGGGGAGCGAAGAGGAGCTCGGCGTAGGTGAGGGCCGAGGCCCCCGCCGTGCGCCTCTCCCCCACCAAGGCCTCCTCCCCCAGAAGCCCCCCAGGGCCCACCACCCCCAAGGTGGCGGGCTCCTCCAGGGGCCCGGAACGCTCCAGCCAGATCCACCCTGTCCGCACCAGGTAGAGGCCATCGGCCCGGTCCCCCTCGGCGTAGAGGCGGGTGCCCCGCCGCACCCTAAGGGGCTGGAAGGCCCGGAGGGCCGCCTTCTGGGCCTCGAGGGGAAGCTCCTGGAACATGCTCTCAGCCTATAAAAAGAGGGGCTCGGGGGAAGGAGGGAGAAGCCCCCGGGCCTCGGCCTCGGCGAAGAGCCGCTCCACCGCCCTCTTCCCCTCCTCGCCCACGTCCTGGCTGAAGGCGTTCACGTAGGCGCGCACGTGGGCCCAGATCACCTCCTCGGAAAGCTCCTGGGCGTGGGCCTTGAGGTAGGGCAGGGTCTCCTCGGGATGGGCCCAGGCGTACTCCAGGCTTCGGCGCACCGCATGGTCCAGGGCCAGGATGAGCTCCTCCCCCAGGTCCCGCCGGGCCAGGATGGCCCCCAGGGGCAGGGGCAGGCCGGTCCACCCCTCCCACCACTCCCCCAGGTCCACCACCTTGGTGAGGCCGTACTGGGGGTAGGTGAAGCGGCTTTCGTGGATGATGAGGCCGGCCTCCACCTCCCCCTGGGCCACCAAGGGCAAGATCCGGTCGTAGCGCACCTCCACGGGGCGGAAGCCCTGGGCGTAGAGGGAAAGGAGCAGGAAGGCGGTGGTGTTCCGCCCCGGGACCGCCACCCGAAGCCCCTCCAGGCCCTGGAGGGGCCTTTTGGCCACCAGGAGGGGCCCCACCCCCCTCCCCAGGGCCCCCCCGCTCCTTAAGGCCACGTACCGGTCCCGCACCCGGCCGTAGGCGGCGTAGGAGAGCTTGGTGAGGGGTAGCCTCCCCTCCAAGGCCCAAAGGTTCAGGGTTTCCACGTCCTCCAAAACCGGCTCCACGGGGACGGGGCTTTCCACCCGGCCGTGGGTGAGGGCGTAGAAGATGAAGGTGTCGTTGGGGCAGGGGGAGTAGCCCAGCTTCAAGGCCTCCACGCCCCTCACTGTACCCCTTTGAGGGCCTTCTTGAAGACCTCGGGGGCGAAGGCCTTGAGGGCCCGCAAGAACCCCGTGGTTCCCCGGGCCCGCCCGGGGATGACGTACACCGGCACCCCCAGGCGCTCGGCCTCGAGGCGCACGGGCTCGGAGAGGTCGTGCCCCACGTAGCTGGAAACGATCATGAGGCCGTGGGCCTTCTCCAGGCGGCTCTGGATGCGCCTCAGGGCCTCCTTGCCCACCCCGGCGCTGTCGGCGTCGTACCAGTCCACCTTGAGGCCCCGGGCCTCCAAAAAGGGCACCAGGCGGCTCCTAAGCTGGGTATGCCCCCCCACCACCAGGAGGTGCTCCCCGTGGAAGCGGGGGAGGTCCTCCTCCAAAAGGTCGCCGAGGGATTCGGGCAGGCGGGGCGCCTCCTCCCCCAAGGCCTTCAAACCCTCTCCCACCGCCCTAAGCTCCTCCAGGTAGAGGGCGAGGCTCTCGTCGTGGGGCTTGAGGAAGAGGAGGTTCCGGAGAAGCTCCCGGGCCAAGGCCAGGTCCTTCTCCCGGTAAAGGGCCACCTCCAGGGCCTTCTGCCAGTACTCCGCCGCCCGGCGCCAGTCCCCCTGGGCCTCGTGGTGCTCGGCCAGGTCAAAGAGGACCTCCAGGGCCTGGGGGTGCCCCTGGAGCTCGGAAAGGAGAAGGGCCTCCGCCTCCGCCGCCCTCCCCGCCCCGTAGAGGGCGGCCAGGTACTGCCCCCGCACGGCCTCGGCCTCGGGGCTTTCCCGGAAGGAGCGGGAGAGGCGGTAGGCCAGGGCCAAAAGCTCCAGGGGAGGGCTTGGGGTGCGGCCCAGGGCCTGGTAGAGCAGGCTAAAGGCGGCCCAAGGCCCCTCCAGCCTCTCCAGGAGGTGCAGTAGCCCCAGGAGGTCCTCCTCGGCCACGGCCTCGAGCCCCGCATCCCGGGCCCGGGAAAGGAGCTCCCGGGCCAGGACCTCCTCTCCCCCCTTCAAGGCCTCCTGGGCCAGCCGGAAGAGGTAGGGGGCGGGGTAGGCCCTTAGGGCGTGGGCCCGCTTGTGGTCCCCCAGGACCTCCTTTAGCGGGCGGCCCAGGATCCGCTTCACCTCGGCCAGATGGTGGAAGGCCAGGCCCGCCACCTCTCCCTCCCCGTGGCGGGCCGCCCGCTCCAGGAGGTGCAGGGCCTCGGCCATGCGCCCTTCCCGCTGGCGGAGGATGCCGAGGAGCAAGGAGGCCTCGGGGATCTCCGCCCGGCTCAAGGCCTCGGTGAGGTAAGGCTCCACGGCCTTCAGGTCCTCCCCCCGGTACGCCAGGGGGGTGCGGAGGCGGAGGGCGCTCAAGGCCAGCCCCAGGAACCCTTCGGCCTCGTCCCGATCGGCAAGCCTCCTGGCGTAGCGCTCGGCCCGGGCGAAGAGCCCTTGAACAAGGGCCGCCCGCAGCCCAAGCCGGAGCATCTCCCGGGTGAGGAGGCCTGGGGCGAGGTCCTCTACGAACTCCGCCCGGCGGCTCACCTCCGCCCACTCCCCCTCCCGGGCAAAGCGGCGCATGCGCTCGGTGATGCGCTCCAGGGCCTCCTGGACGTAGAGCTCCGCCTCGGGGAGGCCCGACTCCACGAACTGCCTCAGGGCGTCGGCGTACCGCCCCTGGGCGAGGTAGACCCGGCCCAGGGCCAGCCGGTACCGCCCGCCCCGCACCGCCAGGGCCTCGAGGCGGGGCCTGGCCCGCTCGTACTCCCCAAGCTCCACCAGGACCAAGGCCCGGAGGTCCTCCGCCTCCTCGGAGAGGGCCCGCCTCAGGGCCTCCTCCGCCTCGGCGTAGCGGGAAAGGGCCAGGAGGGCCCGGCCCCGGAGGTAGGCGGCCTCCCCCGCCGCCTCCTCGGGCAGGCGGGCCAGGACCTCCTTGTGGTTGCCCCCCTCCAAAAGGGCCCGCATCTCCTCCAGGTCCACCCCCCCGGCCAAAACGGGCTCGGGCTCCTCCCAGGGCTCCTCCACGGCCTCCTCCCAGGAGGCCTCCGCCAGGGCCTCGGGCCTGCGGGCCAGGACGAGGAAGTACTCCCCCTCCCCCACCCGTTCCACCTGGGAAAAGCCCAGGCGCCTAAGGCCCTCCTCCACCCCTTCCGGGCTCTTGCCCAAAAAGGGTCCATGCCCGTAGACCAGAAGCCCCCCCGGCCGAAGGAGGCGGAGGAACAGGGGCAGGCGCTCAAAGAAGGCGAAGCGCTTCCAGAAGGCCTCGGGCGTCAGGCGGCTTTCCAGGTCCTGGTCCACGAGCCCCTCGGGGAACACGGAAAGGAGGAGCAGGGTGTCAAAGGGAGGAAGCGCCGCCTCCTCCGCCCAGCCCAGGTGCCAGGCCACCTCCGGCACCCTCTTTCTCCCCACCTCCACCGCCTCCTCCACCCCCTCCAGGGCGTGCCACTCCAGCTCGGGACGCTTCTTCTGCAGATAGCCCACCAGGGCCCCGGTGAAGGGGCCCACCTCCAGGACCTTCCCCTCCACCCGGGGAGGCACCTCCTTGGCGTAAAACTCCAGGAAGGGGAGGTGCATGCCGTAGACCAGGGCCTCCCCCTTGGGGACTTTGAGGACCTCGCGGTAGAAACTTCGCACCGCCTCCCGCCCCCCGCCTCCCAGGTAGGCCCGCCAGGCCTTGAGGAGGGGGGCCCGCCGGGCGGGGCTCCCCAGGCGCTTGGCGAGCTCGGCCTCGAAGCGCCCTGGGGGAAGGGGCCCCAGGACGCCGAAGCGCTCCTTCAGGTAAAGCCTTAGCTCCTCGGGCATTTGCCGGGAGTCTACCAAAGGAAAAGGGGGGCGGTAAAGCCACCCCCCTTGCCCTCAGGCGGGCGCTTTCTCCCGGAAGAGTTCGGCGTAGCGGCGCTTGGCCCGCGCGGGGGCCCGGTGGTAGACGTAAGAGGCCAGGAGGGGAAAGGCCAGGGTGGCCTCGGCGAAGACCATCTGGGAAAGGCGCGCGTCCACCTTGCCCCAGCTTTGCGCCTCAGAAAGGGTGGAGCCGGAAAGCCCCCCGTCCCGCTCGTCCGCCACGGTGATCTGGATGGCGTACTTGTGCATCTCCACCCGGTGGCCCAAGACCTCGGCGGCCACCACGATGTCTTGGGCGAAGTTCTTGGGTACCCCGCCCCCCAGCATCACGAGCCCCGTGGTCCCGGCCTTAAGCTTGATCTCGGTGAGCTCGCGGAAGTCGGCCACGGAGTCTATGGTCACGTGGGCCTCGGGGCGCTTCACCTGGTGGTAGACGAGGCCGAAGCCCGCGGAGGAGTCGGAGAAGGCGGGGACGAAGAGGGGCACCCCTTCCTCGTAGGCCGCCCGCACGATGCTCTTCTCCCCCAGGCCCCGTTCCGCCAGGTGGCGGCCCATGTGCCAGAGGAACTCCCGGCTGGAGTAGGGGCGGGGCTCTAGGCCGTCGGCGATCTCGGCGATGGTGTAGTCCGTGTGGCGGAGCTCCTCCTCGTCGATGTAGGTGTCGTAGATGCGGTCAATCCAGAGCCGCCTTAAGGCCTCGTCGTCCGCCCTCGGGTCCCCCTGGTAGTGGCGGTGGCCCAAAGCCTCAAAGAAGTCCTGGTCCACGAGGTTGGCCCCGGTGGCCACGATGGCGTCCACCAGGCCCTTCCGGATGAGGTCGTGGACGATGAGGCCCTGGCCCGCGGAGACCAGGCTCCCCGCCAGGGTGAGGATGACGGCGCAGTCGTCCTGAAGCATCTCCAGGTAGATCTCCGCCGCCCGGTGGAGGTTCCTGGCCTGGAAGGCCGTCTTGCCCATGGCCTCGAGGATGGGCCCGGCGTCAAAGGCCTTGATGTCTATGGGGACCACGGGCGTAGAGAGGAGGTCTTTCTTTTGCATGCTTCTCCCTTCTACGCGGGGTGGGCGTCGGGCGGCTCCCCCCCTTTGGCGCCCCCTGCCTTATTAGGGCAGGGCCCCAAGTATACCACCCCCGGCGATGGGGGGGTAGACCTCGAGGGGGCCCTCCACCTCCTCGTCCAGGCCCACCGCCCTATCCCCCACGGCGAGGAGCCAGACCTCCTCCAGGGGAATCCCCAGCTTCTCCAGGGCCTCCTTGGGGGTCTTGGCCTCCACCTGGAAGCGCTCGCCGAAGCGCCGGAGATCCCCGTGCAGGATGACCTCCACCCTAATACCCCTCCCGCACCACGTTCAAAAGGGGCTCTCCCCGGAGGTACCGCCCCACCTGCTCGGAGAGGAAGCGGGCCGCCCGGCGGGCAAAGCCCTCGGAAAGCCCGGCCACGTGGGGGGTGATGACCGCCCCCTTGGCCCGCCAGAGGGGGTGGTCCAAAGGCAGGGGCTCGGGGTCGGTGACATCCAGGAAGGCCCGGACCCGCCCCGCCTCCAGGGCCTCGAGGAGGGCCTCCGTGTCCACGAGCCCTCCCCTCCCCGCGTTCACCAGGAGGGCCCCCTCCTTCATCCGGGCGAGGAAGTCCCGGTCCACGAGGCTTCGGGTCTCGGGGGTGAGGGGAAGGAGGAGGACCACGGCGTCCGCCTGGGGCAGGAGGTGGGGCAGGTCCTCACGGGTGTAGACCCCGGGGCGGGGATGGCGGGCCACGGGGAAGAGCTCCACCCCAAAAGGCCTAAGCCTTTCCGCCACCGCCTTCCCGATGGACCCGTAGCCCAAAAGGAGGACCCTTTTCCCCTCCAGGTCGGAAAGCCTCCTCGGGGCCCAGCGCCCCTCCCTTTGGGCCTCGAGGAAGCCCGGCAGGTCCTTGAGGAGGGCGAGAAGGGCCAGGACCACCCACTCCGCCACGGGGGCGTCGTGGATGCCGGAGCCGTCGCAGAGGAGCACCCCTTCGGGGAGGAGGGGCAGGATCCAGTCCACCCCGGCGGAGAGGGTCTGGACCACCTTGACCTGCACCTCCTCCAGGACCTTCCGCACCACCTCCTCCTGGCCATAGGGGGGGAGGAAGAAGTCCGCGGTCTTGGGCCAGGGCTGGTCCAGAAACCGCACCTCCACCCCCTCGGGCAGGAGGGCGAAGACCTCCTCCCTAAGCCTCGGGGCCAAAATCCTCACGGCGCACCTCCATGTACACGTCCTCCCTTCCCTTGGGGCCCGGGCCCAGGCCTACCTCCCGGAAGCCCGCCTTCTGGAAGGCCCGCCGGGCGCGGAGGTTGTGGGCGAAGGTCCTGAGCTTCACCCGCCTCAGGCCCAGGAGGCGGAAGGCGTAGTCCAAGGCCGCCCGCACCGCCTCGGTGCCGTAGCCCTGCCCCCAGCGGTCCTTCCTCCCGATCAGGATGCCCAAGGTGGCCTCCTCGGGGGTGAGGTCGTAAAGCTCCACCGTGCCCAGGTACTCCCCTTTCTCGTCCAGGATGACGAAGGCCACGCGGTCCTTTCTCCGGGCCTCCGCCAGGACGAAGCGCTTGAAGAGCCAAAAGGGCGAGCGCAGGGGGCTTGAGCCGTTCCACTCCGCCACCTCGGGGTCGCGGAAGGTCTCGTAGAGGCCCCTCCACTCCTCCTCGGAAAGCCCCGCGGAAAAGGGCTTGAGGACCACGCGGCCGAAGCGGGGCCAGTCCACAAGGATAGCCTACTAGGGGTAGAGGCCCCGGAGGGCCCGGGCCTCGAGGACCCGGGTGGCCGCCACCACGTAGGCGGCGGTGCGCAGGGGGATCCGCTTCTCCTGGCTCACCTGCCACACCGCCTCAAAGGCGTTCCGCAGCACCCTTTCCAGGCGGGCGTTGATCTCCTCCTCCGTCCAGAAGTAGGAGTTGAAGTCCTGGACCCACTCAAAGTAGCTCACCGTCACGCCCCCGGCGTTGGCGATCACGTCGGGGACCACCAGGACTCCCTTCTCCAAGAGGATGTCGTCGGCGGCGGGGGTGGTGGGGCCGTTCGCCCCCTCGACCACGATCCGGGCCTGGATGCGCCAGGCGTTCTGCTCGGTGATCTGTTTCTCCAAGGCGGCGGGAACGAGGAACTCCGTGGGTACGGCCCAAAACTCCGGGTTGGGCAGGGGCTCCGCCTTGGGGTAACCCCGCACCCCCCCCATCTCCGCCACGTAGCGCTGCAGGTCGTAAGGGTCAATGCCCGCCTCGTTATAAACGGTGCCGGTGTGGTCCTGCACGGCGATGACCCGGGCCCCGTGGTCGTGGAAGATGCGGGCGGCGGCGCTCCCCACGTTGCCGAAGCCTTGGAGGGTCACCCGGGCGCCCTCCACGGCAAGCCCGAGCTTTTCCGCCGCGGCCACCGCCGTCACGAACACCCCCCGCCCCGTGGCGTCCCGCCGGCCCAGGGACCCCCCCAGGGCGATGGGCTTCCCCGTCACCACCCCGGGCACGGTGCGGCCCACGTTCATGGAGAAGGTGTCCATCATCCAGGCCATCTCCCGCTCCCCGGTGTTCACGTCGGGGGCGGGGATGTCCCGGTCCGGGCCCAGGAGGATCCCGATCTCCGAGGTGTAGCGGCGGGTGAGGCGCTCCAGCTCTCCCGGGGAAAGCTTCTTGGGGTCCACCCGCACCCCCCCCTTCCCGCCCCCGTAGGGCAGGCCCACGGCGGCGTTCTTGATGGTCATCCAGGCGGCCAGGGCCATGACCTCGGAGAGGGTCACCTCGGGGTGGTAGCGCACCCCGCCCTTGGCGGGCCCCCGGGCGGTGTTGTGGTGGACCCGGTACCCCTCAAAGTGGGCCACGGTGCCGTCGTCCAAATGAATGGGCACGTCCACGATGAGGATGCGCTTGGGCCGTTTAAGGCTTTCCGCCAAGGGAGCAAGCCGCCCCAGGTAGGGCACCACCCGGTCCACCTGCTCCACGAAGATCTCCCAAGGGCCGCCGTCTTTACCCAGGTAGGAAAGGGGTTCGCTTCTCATACACTCCCTCACGGATAGACGCCCCTAAGCCGCGTGGCCTCGTTCACCCGCTCCAGGGCCAGGGCCATGGCCCCGGTACGGAAGTCGGCGGAAAGGGCCTCGGCCCTGGCACACACCTCGGCCACCGCCTTGGCCACGCTCTTGGCGAAGCTTTGGCGCACCTCCTCCTCGCTCCAGAAGAACATGTTGAGGTCCTGCACCCACTCCAGGTAGCTTGCCAGAAGCCCCCCACCCCCGGTGAGAAGGTCAGGGACCACCCGGATCCCCTTGCCCAGAAGGTAGGCCTCCCCCTCCGGGGTGAGGCCGAAGTTGGCCGCCTCCAGCACCGCCTTGGCCTGAACCCTCTTGGCCCCTTCCCCGTCCAAGGCCCCCTCCATGGCCGCCAGCACCAGGTAATCCACGGGCAGGGCCAGAAGCTCCTCCGGGTCCAGGTCATGGCGCGGAAGGGCTCCCGTGGCCTCGTAGTGGGCCCGCACCTCCTCCACGGGAAGCCCTTCCTCCCGGTACATCGCCCCCCGGGAAGTGGAAACCGCCACCACCTTCAGACCCATCCTCTGGGCGTGGAGGGCGAAGGCTCCGCCCACCTGGCCGAAGCCTTGAACGGCCACCCTGGCCCCCTCCAGGGGAAACCCCCACCTCTGGGCGAACTCCCGCAGGACCAAGGCCACCCCCAGCCCTGCGGCGTCGTCCCGGCCCTCCGTGCCCCCCAGGGCGTGGGGCTTGCCCGTCACCACCCCGGGCACCGTGGCTCCCAGGGTCATGGAGTAGGTGTCCATGATCCAGGCCATAACCCGCTCGTCGGTCCCCACGTCTGGGCCCAGGATGTCCATGTCCGGGCCGATGAGGTTGACCAGCTCGGCGGTGTAGCGGCGCACCAGGCGCTCCAGCTCCCTAGGGGAAAGGAGCCTGGGATCCACGGCCACCCCCCCAGCCGCCCCGCCAAAGGGCAGATCGTAGACCGCGGCCTTGAGGGTCATCCAGGCGGCCAGGCCCGCCGTCTGCCCCAGGGTGACGGAGGGATGGAGGCGCACCCCGCCCTTGGCGGGCCCCCGGGCGATGTCGTGCACCACCCGGAACCCCTGGAAGACCCGCACCTTGCCGTCGTCCATGACCACGGGAAGGGAAACCGTGACCAGGCGCTTGGGATGGGTCAGGTACTCCACCGTGGTGGGGTGGAGGGGAGCCACCCTCAAGGTCCGCTCCAGCCGCTCCAAAAAGGCCTCCCAGAGGCCCGGGTCCTCGGGAGGTCGGTAGGCGGGCAGGCTCATAGCATCACCGAGGGGGATTATACCCCCTAGGAGAGCCTTTCCGCCTCGCGCAAGGCCAGTTCTTCCAAGGCCCTTTTAAAGGGCGAAGGGGGGAGGGGCGATAGGGCCGACGCCGCCTCTTGGGCCCGCTTCCGGATGCGGGCCTCCACCTCCTCCACCACCCCGCTTTCCCAGGCCAAGGCCCTTAACCGCTCCAGGTCCCCAGGTTCCCTTCCCTTTCGCCTCAGGATCTCCCGCACCTCGGGGAAGCGCTCCATGAGGAGCAGGGGGATAAGGGTGGCCTTCCCTTCCCTCAAGTCCCCCCCCACGGGCTTCCCCAGAACCTCCGGCGTCCCCATGAGGTCCAGGTAATCGTCCCGCATCTGGAAGGCCTGGCCGTAGAGGAGGCCAAAGCGGTGGAGGGCCTCTCGGATCTCCGGGGGCTCGCCCCTAAGAAGCGCCGGCCCTTCGGTGCAAAGAGCCATGAGGGCGGCGGTCTTGGCGGTGATAATCCGCTCGTAGTTCTCCAGGGAGTACTCCTCCAAGGCGGCCACCTGGAACTGCAGGACCTCCCCTTCGGAAAGGGTCTTGGCCACCTCGGCGAACCGCTCCACCAGCTCCATCCGCCCCGTCTTGGCGATGACGTGGAGGAGCCTTGAGAGGAGGAAGTCCCCGGAAAGCACGGAGACGGCGTTCCCGTACTTGCGGAAGGCCGCCTCCTTGCCCCGCCTGGTCTCGGCGTCGTCAATGAGGTCGTCGTGGAGAAGGGTGGCGGAGTGGAGGAGCTCCACCGCCAGGGCGAGCTCCAGCTCAAAGGGCGCCCCCCCTAAGGCCCTCGAGGCCAAAAAGACGAGCCGGGGGCGGATGCGCTTTCCCCCGGCGGTCACCAGGTCCTGGTGGATGAGGCGGATGAAGAGGACATCGGACTGGACGAGCCCGGAAAGGGCCTCTTCAAAGCGGCGGAGGGGGGCCTCGAGGGCGGGAAGGACGGTAAACCCCATGCCCCTGAGTATACGCCAGGCGGGCCAGGAGAGTTTTCCCGAGGCTCAGTAGATCTCTATGGGGGCAGGGAGGGGTACCACCTTAGACTGGCCGTTGGCGGAGACCGTGCGGTACTTGACCACCTGCACGGGAGTCAGAGGAGTAGAGGAACGCTTGTTGTAAGACCGCACGTAGGGCCCGCAAGGGTCCTGGCTGGAAGGAGAGCAAGATTGGGGGATTAGGAAGGGGGAATCCACGGGATTCGCGCTGGCGTCCAGCAGCACCACCGAGCCCGTCCCCGAACCCGGCAGGGCATAGAGAACGATGTCGTAGCTGTAGTTGTAAAAGGTGTTGTTGTTCTGGTCGGTCTCCGTGGAGAAGGAAAAGTTTTCCCGCGCCACAAGAACCGTAGGTCCTCCCAGGATGACCCCGCCCTCAAACAGGTTGTTGCATGCCGCCAAAAGCAGCCCCATGACCAAAAAGACTACCTTTTTCATCCCATCATCTCCTCTCGCCACTTGGGATTAAGTATAGCAAAGGAGAGCCGCGTGAGCCCCGCCAGGAAGTCCACGTTCTCCACCGCCACCTCCTTGGGCACCTCGAGGACCACCGGGGTGAAGTTCAGGATCCCCTTGATCCCCGCCGCCACCAACCGATCCGCCGCCTCCTGGGCCGCTTCCCGGGGCACGGTGAGGAGGGCAATCTCTATCCGCCCGGGCACCCGCTGGGGCAGGAGGTCCACGGGCTCAATGACCCCGCGTCGCACGGGGCGGCCCACCTTCTCCGGGTCCACGTCAAAGAAGCCCCGAAGCTCAAAGCTCTCCCCGAAGCCCGGGTAGTCCGCAAGGGCGCTTCCCAGGCGGCCCATACCCACGATGCACAGGCCCCACCTGCGGTTTAGACCCAGGATGTGGCGGAGCTCCCGCTTGAGGACGGGGACGGTATACCCCACCCCCCGGGTGCCGTAGGAGCCGAAGTAGGAAAGGTCCTTTCTCACCTGGAAGGCGGTCACCTGGGCCTCCTCCGCCAGCTGCTCCGAGCTGGTGCGGTGGATGCCCTTGGCCTCCAGCTCCTCCAGGATGCGGAGGTAGGTCACCAAACGGCTTATGGCGGCGCTAGGAACCTTCATCGCACCTCCAGGGCCTGTAAACCCAGGGCCTCCACCCGCGCCCTAAGGGCCTCCCTTTCCTCGGGAGCCACCGGCCCCACCCGGACCCGGTAAACGCCGTCCTTCACCAGCACCACCGGAAGCCCCGCCTCCTTGAGCTTGCCCGCCAGGGCCAAGGCGTTTTCCTCCTTCTGAAAGGCCCCCACCTGCAGGTACACGCTCCCCTCGGGGGCGGGGGCCGGGGCCTGGCCCCGGTAGACCTGGGCCCCGTAGGCCGAAAGGGCCTGGGCCACCCGCCTGGCCTCCTCTTCGCTGGCGTAGGGGCCCACCACCACCCGGGTAAGGCTCCCGGCGGCCTCGAGGCCCACGGGGTACCCCTTGGCCGAAAGCTCCTGGCGGAGGCGGAGGGCGTTTTCCGGGTTGGCGAAGGCCCCCACCACCACGCGGAAGCTTCCGCCCGGGGAGGGCTTGGCCGGAGCCTGGGGCCGGGAAACCGGGGAGGGCTGGGGCTGGGGCGGGGAGGGTTCTGCGGGGGCCTGGGGCAGGGGCATCACCGTGACCACGGGCTCCGAGGCCTGCGCCTCTGGGGTAGCCACCGGCTTTGGCGCCGGGGCCTCGAGGGCCTGAGGGGAAGGGGCGGGCTGGACGGAGGCCAGGGGCTGGGCGAAGGGGTTGACCCCGGTGAGGTAAAGGACGATACCCGCCGCCACCAAGGCGATGAGGAGGAAGATCAGGGCATCCAGCCAGTTTTCCCTAAGCCAGCGCATCTTACCTCCGAAGAAGGGCCTGGGCCTCCTTAGAGCCCAAGGCGGCGGCTTGCCGGAGGGCCCGCTCCGCCTCCCCTTCCCGGCCCAGGCCCCTCAGGGCCAAGCCCAGGTTGTACCAGGCGGCGGCCTGCCCGGGGGCCCGCCCCAGCACCTCCCTGAGGAGGAGTTCCGCCTCGCCGAAGCGCCTCAGGGCCACCAGGGCGGCGGCCAGGTTCACCCCCACCTGGGGGTCCCGCCCGGACTCGTACAAGGGGCGGAGCACCCCCGCCGCCTCCTCGGCCCGCCCAAGCTCCAGGAGGAGGGCGCCTTTAAGGGCTTGGGCCTCGAGGGCCGAAACCCCCTCCAAAAGCCTCAAGGCCTCTTCCTTCCTCCCCAAGGCGTAGGCCGCCTGGGCCTTCAAGAAGGCCCCGGGAGGCCCCGCCTCCTCGGCGTAGCGGTAGGCGTTTTTCGGGTCTCCCAAACGCAGGTAGGCCACCGCCAGGGCCTGGGCCACCTGGGGCTCGGGGCTTAAGCGGTAGGCGGCGAGGAGGGGAGCCAGGGCGCCCTTGGCGTCCCCGGCCCGGAGCCTGGTTTGGCCCAGATAGAAAGCGGCCTCCCAGAGAGCGGGGTCCAGCCCATACGCCTCCCTCAAGAGGGGCTCGGGGGCCTCGGAGAGGAGGGCCTTGCGGAGAAGGAGCCGGGCCCTGGCCTTCCCCTCCACCTGGGCCAGGCCCCGGTCCAGCTCCCTGAGGGCCCGCCCCTTCAGGCCCTCCTCCGCCAGGATGCGGGCCAGAAGCTCCCAGGCCTCGGCCGCCTTGGGGTCTTGGTTCAGGAGCCCGTAGAGGACGGGCACGGCCTCCGCCCGGCTTCCCGCGGCGTAAAGGGCCTGGGCGAGGGCCAAGCGGTAGGCCGGGCTCCGCTCGGGAAGGAACCCCTTCCTCAAGGCCTCCGCCGCCTCCTTGGCCTTCCCCGCCTGGCCCAGGGCGGCGGCCAGGGCCAGGTAGGCCTCCTCGGTGGGGTTTAAGGACACCGCTTTCTGGAAGGCCTCCGCCGCCTCCTCGGGCTTGCCCAAACGCAGGTAGACCTGGCCCAGGTTGAAGTGGCCCTCGTACCGGTCGGGGAAAACCCGGACCATCTGGTCAAAGGCGAAGCGGGCCTCCTCCAGGCGGCCCGCCCGGAAGAGGGCCACCCCCAGGCCCAGGTGGGCCTCGAGGCGGCCGTAGTCCTTCGCCAGAACCTCCTCGTAGGCCAAGGCCGCCTGGGCGTAGTCCCCCGAGCGCAAAAGGGCCTCCGCCTCCTCCAGGGAAGCCGCCAGGGCCAGGCCCAGGAGGGAAAGGAGCGCAACCAAAGGTCTCGTCATAGGGGCCTCCCAACCCTTCGTTGCCCTCAGCATAGCACAGCTCTAAGGGGAAGCCTTTGCTATCCTAGAAAGCGTGGGGCCAGCCGAGGAAAAGCCCCTCAACCTAGACGCCCCCCGCGTCCTGGTGCTCAACGCGGGGTACGAGGTGCTGGGCCTGGCCAGCATCAAGCGGAGCGTGCTTTTGGTGCTCTCGGGAAGCGCGGAGATGCTTTCGGAAAGCGGCCGCTACCTCCACACCCCCTCCACCCGGATCCCCGTGCCCAGCGTCATCCGCCTCAAGCGCCTGGTGCGCAGGGGCCCAAGCCGCATCCCCCTGAACCGCAGGAACGTCCTCCGGCGGGACCGCTACACCTGCCAGTACTGCGGCCGCCAAGGGGGGGAGCTCACCGTGGACCACGTCCTCCCCAAAAGCCGCGGGGGCAAGCCCACCTGGGAGAACCTGGTGACGGCCTGCCGGGCCTGCAACCTCAAGAAGGGGGACCGCACCCCCGAGGAGGCGGGGATGCGCCTCCTCAGGCCCCCCAAAAGCCCCCGGGTGCCCCTCTTCCTCTCCGACCTCAAGGAGGTCCCCCAGGACTGGGAGCCCTACCTCGAGGCCTTCTTGCGCTGAGCTACCGCCGCACGCTGAGGAGGACCGCCAAGAGGACCAGGCCCGCCCCCAGGTAACCTAGGGGGGAGAGGACCTCGCGGAAGAGGAGGAAGGCGAAGAGGTTGGCCACCACGGGCTCGAGGGTGGCCAGGACGCTGGCCCGGGTGGCGGGAAGCCGCCTTAGCCCCGCGTAGTAGGCCAGGTAAGCCCCATAGGTGGAAAAGGCTCCCAGAAAGAGGAGGGCAGAAAGGGCCTTAGGGCTTAAGGGCGCGAGCTCCACGAAGGGCAGGAGCCCCAAGGCCCCCACGGGCAGGGCGTAGAGGAAGAGGGTGGGGGTGGCGTAGCGGGGCAGGTAGAGCTTGCCGAAGATGTAGTAAAGGGCGTAGGTAAAGCCCGAAAGGAGGCCGAAGAAGAGGGCGGGCAAGGGGGCCCTCACCTCGCTTCCCCCGCCCAGGCCCATGAGGGCCACCCCCAGGAGGGTGAGGGCCACGGAGAGAAGCCCCAGGGCGTCCAGGGCCTCCCGGAGGACCAGGTGGGAAAGAAGGGCCACCCAGGCGGGAGCGGTGTAGAGGAGGACCGAGGCCAAGGCCGCCCCGCCCAAGCCCACCGCCAGCTGGTAGGCCCCGTAGAACAGGGAAACCCCCACCAGGCCAAAGAGGAACAGGACGGGAAGGTCCCGAGGGGCTACCCGCACCCGGCGCAAGAGAAGGGCGTGGGCGGTGAAAAAGACCCAGGCGATCCCCGCCCGAAAGAAGGCCACCGTAAGCGGGGTGAGCCCCTCCCCAAAGGCCAAGCGGCTCACCGGCCCCAAAAGGCCCCACAGGGAGGCGGCCAGAAAGAGGTAGAGGTAGCCCATGGAAGGCAGTGTATAATCCCCCCGGTGCCCTTATGGAGGTCAAGGCATGAGCGCCCGTACCCTTTTTGCCCTCCTCGTGCTCCTTCTCCTCGCCCTCTTCGCCTGGCTCAACTGGGGGGAGATCACCAAGCCCACCTCCCTTTCCCTGGGGCTTACCCGGGTGGAAGCCCCCCTGGGCCTGGTCCTGGTGGTGGCCCTGGGGGCCCTCACCCTCCTCTATCTGGTCTTCACCATCGGCTTGGAAACGGCGGCCCTCCTGGAGGTCAAGCGCTACGCCCGGGAGCTCCTCTATTACAAGAAGCTCGCCGAAGATGCGGAGCAAAGCCGCTACACCGAGCTAAAGCGCTATCTGGAGGCGGAGTTCCAGCGCCTGGCCGAGGCGGAGCGGGAGGAGATCCGGGCCTTGGAAGCCCGGGTGGAGGCGATCCTGGAGAAGCACGGCAACACCCTGGCCGCCTACATCGGGGAGCTGGAGGACCAGGTTTTAAGGCTCCTCGGCCCCTCGCAAGGCGAAAGGGGTTGATACCACCCCATGCTGGCCCAAGCCAGCGTGGGGGCCCCGGCCAAAAGGCCCGCAGGGCTTCCGTACTTGGGCTTAGGCGAAGGATTCACGCCAAAGGGGCATGAGGCCCCCGCCACGGCCCAAGCCGCGGCGGGGCGCTTAGCCTGCCCCTACTCCACCAGTTCCACCAGGGCCAAGGGCGCCCCGTCCCCGCGGCGGCGCTCCGCCAGCTTGAGGACCCGGGTGTACCCCCCAGGGCGGCTCTGGTACTTGGGGGCGATCTCGTCAAAGAGCTTGCGCACCAGCTTCACGTCCTGGAGGTCCCTAAGGACCAGCCTGCGGGCATGGAGGTCCCCCCGCTTGGCCAGGTGGATCAGGTGGTCCACGAAGCCGGTGAGCTCCTTGGCCTTGGGCACGGTGGTGGTGATGCGGCCGTGCAGGAGAAGGCTTTTGGCCTGGTTACGGAAAAGGGCCAGGCGGTGGGAAGAGTGGCGGTTGAGCTTCCTTCCGGACTTTAGGTGGCGCATGGTCTCACTCCTTCAGGGTAAAGCCCCGCTTGGCCAGGGCCTCGCGGATCTCCTCGAGGCTCCTCTCCCCGATGCCGGGGATGTTCCTCAGGTCCTTGAGGTTGAGGGCGAGAAGGGCCCGAACGGACTCAATCCCCTCCTCCTTGAGGCTGTGGAGGACCCGGGTGGAAAGGCCGAGCTCCTCTAAGGGGAGGTCCAGTTCCTCCTTCTCCTCCCGCTCCTGGGAGGGCTCGGAGACCGGGAGGGAGGGGGCGGCCTGGGGGCTGGCGAAGTAGGAGAGGTGCTCCTTGAGGATGGCCACGGCCTGGTTCAGGGCCTCGAGGGGGGTGATGGAGCCGTCCGTCCAGATCCTCAGGGTGAGCTTGTCCAGGTCCGTGCGCTGGCCGAGGCGGGTGTCCTCCACCTGGAAGGCCACCCGGCGCACCGGGGAGAAGAGGGCGTCCACGGGGATGGCGTTGATGCGGTCCTTGATGCCGTGGCGCTCGGCGGGCACGTACCCCACCCCCCGGTCCACCCGCACCTCCATGTAAAGCCTCCCCCCCTCCTCCAGGGTGGCGATGTGGAGGTCCGGGTTCAGGATCTCCAGGTCGGCGGAAGGGGTGAAGTCGGCGGCCTTCACCGCCTTGGGCCCCTCCGCCCGGAGGACAAGGGTGGCGGTCTGCATCTTGGGGTCCAGGAAGCGGACCACCAGCTCCTTGAGGTTGAGGACGATCTCCACCACGTCCTCCTTCACCCCGGGGATGGTGGAGAACTCGTGGAGGACGTCCTCGATGTAGACGCTGGTGACCGCGGTCCCCGGGATGGAGGAGAGGAGGATGCGCCGCAAGGGGTTTCCCAAGGTGACGCCGAACCCCCGCTCCAGGGGCTCCAGCACGAACTCCCCGTACTCCCGCCCCTGGGTGCGCACCGTGAAGACCGGGGCTTTGAGCTTGCTCTCTAACATAGGCCTCCTTACCGGCCAGGGACTACCTGGAGTAGAACTCGATCACCAGCTGCTCGTTCACGGGCAGGGCCAGCTCCTCCCGGTCGGGCAGGCGCAGGAACTTGCCCTTCATCCCCTCCACGTCCAAGGAGAGCCAGGGGCTCACCTTGCGCCCCTTCATGGCCTCGAGGTTCTCCCGGATGAAGGCCAGGTTCCTGCTTCCCTCGGCGATGGCGATCTCGTCCCCGGGCCTCACCCGGTAGGCCGGCAGGTCCACCCGGCGGCCGTTCACCGCGATGTGGCCGTGGCGCACCATCTGCCGGGCCTGGCGGCGGCTTTGGGCGAAGCCCAGGCGGTAGACCACGTTGTCCAACCGGGACTCCAGAAGGCCCAGGAACACCGTGCCCGTAACCCCCTTCTTGCGGCTCGCCTCCTCAAAGAGGTTGCGGAACTGGGTCTCGGAGATCCCGTAGATGCGGCGAAGCTTCTGCTTCTCCCGAAGGCGCACCGCGTAGTCGGAGGGGCGCCGCGTGCGGCGCTGCCCGTGCTGGCCCGGGGGGTAGGGGCGGCGCTCCATGGCGCACTTGGGGCTGTAGCACCTCTCCCCCTTCAGGTAAAGCTTGACTCCTTCCCGACGGCAAAGGCGGCAAACTGGTCCGATGTAACGACCCATCTTCTCCTACTCCTTACGAGGCCTTGCGGAACTTCTTCTTGGGCCGGCAGCCGTTGTGGGGCACGGGGGTGTCGTCCACGATGGACTTCACCTGGAGGCCGGAGGCCTGGAGGGCCCTTATGGCCTGCTCCCGCCCCGCCCCGGTACCCCGGACCACCACGTCCACGCTCTGCATGCCGTAGGCCATGGCCTTCTTGGCGGCGTCCATGGCGGCGAGCTGGGCGGCGTAAGGGGTGCCCTTACGGCTCCCCTTGTAGCCGATGACCCCGCCCGAAGACCAGGTGATGGGGTTGCCGTCGGGATCGGTGATGGTGACGATGGTGTTGTTGTAGGAGGCGTGGATGTAGGCCTTCCCGTTCGCCACCTGCCGCTTAACCTTCTTCTTGGTCGCTTTTCTGGCCATACTCTCCCTCTCGGAGTATCCGCTGGCCCTAAACCCTCAGGGCTTACTTCCTCGGCGCCTTCTTCTTGCCCGCCACGGTCTTGCGGGGCCCCTTGCGGGTACGGGCGTTGGTGCGGGTGCGCTGCCCCCGCACGGGAAGCCCCCGCCGGTGCCGGAGGCCGCGGTAGCAGCCGATGTCCATGAGGCGCTTGATGTTGGCCGCCACCTCCGCCCTGAGCTCCCCTTCCAGCTTCCAGGCGTTCTCCACGTACTCCCGGAGGCGCACCACCTCGGCCTCCGTGAGGTCCTTCACCCGGGTGGCGGGGTTGATCCCCGTCTTCTCCAAGGCCTCCTTGGCCCGGGCCGGCCCGATCCCGTAGATGTAGGTGAGGGCCACGTCCACCCGCTTGTTCCTGGGAATCTCCACGCCTGCGATCCTCGCCACGTTGCCTCCTTAGCCCTGACGCTGCTTGTGCTTGGGGTTCTCGCAGATCACGTAGACCCGGCCGTGCCGGCGCACCACCTTGCACTTTTCGCAGATCCTCTTGACCGACGCCCGTACCTTCATCGCGCCTCCTACTTGCGATAGACGATCCTCCCCCGCGTGGGGTCGTAGGGGGTGATCTCCACCACCACCCGGTCCCCGGGCAGGATGCGGATGTAGTGCATGCGCATCTTGCCCGAGATGTAGGCCAGGATCTCCGGCCCCGAGTCCAACTTCACCCGAAAGGTGGTGTTGGGCAAAGCCTCGGTGACCACGCCTTCCGCCCGAATGGTGTCCTTCTCCTTCGCCATACCCCTCCTACCGCGCCCGCACCAGGGGAACCCCGGTGAGAAGCTCCGGGCCTTCCTCCGTCACCAAAACGGTGTTCTCGTAGTGGGCGGCGAGGTTGCCCTTGCCGGCGCTCGCCGTCCAGCCATCTTCCAATATTACCACAGGGGCCGGCCTCAAGGTGACCATGGGCTCGAGGGCCAGGGTCATGCCGGGCCGGATCTTGGGGCCGGTGCCGGGCTTGCCGAAGTTGGGGAGCTGGGGGTCCTCGTGGATCTCCCGCCCCACCCCGTGGCCCACGAACTCCCGCACCACCCCGTAGCCCCGGCTCTCCAGAAAGGTCTGCACGGCGTGGGCCACGTCCCCGATGCGGAAGCCCGGGCGGAGGTACTTCATCCCCTCAAAGAAGGCCGCCTCCGTGTCCTTGATGAGCCTCTCCGCCTCGGGGGAAACCCGGCCCACGGGGAAGGTGCGGGCCATGTCGGCGGCGAAGCCCCCGTAGAGGAGGCCCACGTCCACGGAGAGGATGTCCCCCTCCTTCAAGGGCTCCTCCGAGGGGAGGCCGTGGACCACCACCTCGTTCACCGAGGTGCACAGGGTGGCGGGGAAGCCGTAGAGGCCCAGGAAGGCGGGCTTGGCCTTGCGTTTCCTGATGGCCTCGTAGGCGATCTGGTCCAGCTCCTTGGTGGTGACCCCGGGCGCCACGTGGCGGGCCACCTCCTCCACCACCTCGGTGAGGAGGGCCCCCGCCTCCCGCATGCGCTCAATCTCCCAGGGGCTTTTCAGCTTGATGGCCATCAGATTCCCAAGGCGGCCCGGATGCGGGTGTAGACCTCATCGGGGGTGCCGAGGCCATCCACCCGCCGCAAGGCCCCCTTTTCCTCATAGTACTGGACCAAAGGCTCGGTCTTCTCCCGGTAGACCTGGAGGCGCCGCCTGATGGTCTCCTCGTTGTCGTCGGAGCGGCCCTCCAACTCGGCCCGCCGGAGCATCCTCCGCACCAGCTCCTCCTCCGGCACCTCCACCAGGACCACCCCCAAAAGGCGGGTGCCCGTGACCTCCAGGAGACGGTCCAAGGCCTCCGCCTGGGGCAGGGTGCGGGGAAAACCGTCCAGGATGACCTTTTCCGCCAGCTCCTCCCGTATGAGGGCCAGGATCAGCTCGTCCGGCACCAGGTCCCCCCGGTCCATGATGGGCTTCACCTGCTGGCCCAAGGGGGTCCCCCGGGCCACGTGGTCCCGGAGGAGGTCCCCGGTGGAAAGCTTCTTGAAGCCCAGTTCCTCGGCGAGCCTGGCCGCCTGGGTACCCTTGCCCGCCCCCGGCGGCCCCAAGAAGATCACCGCTTCCCCCATCTTCCCTCCCTAACGCGTGCGGCCGCGGATTCGGCCCTTGGAGAGGAACCCCTCGTAGTTCCGCAGCATGAGCTGGCTCTCCACCTGCCTCAGGGTGTCCAGGGCCACCCCCACCACGATGAGGAGGCCGATCCCGGAAAAGGCGATGCTCTTGACCCCGGTGAGGTTCTGGATGATCTGGGGCAAAGCCGCCACCAGGCCCAGGAAAAGCGCCCCCCAGAGGGTGAGCCGGGAGACGATGTGCTCCAGGAACTTCACCGTGGGCTCCCCGGGGCGGATCCCCGGGATGAAACCCCCGTACTCCCGCAAAGACTCGGCGATGCGCTTGGGGTCAAACTGCACCGCGGTGTACACGTAGGTAAAGAGGACGATGAGGAGCACCTCGAGGAGCAGCCCCGAAAGGTGGATGGGGTTGAAGAAGTTGGCGATGGCCTGAAGGACCGGGTTGTCCTGGAAGGGGGCCGTGAGGAAGATGGGGATCTGCAGGATGGCCGCGGCAAAGACGATGGGGATCACCCCGGCGGCGTTGAGCTTGATGGGGATGTAGGTGGCCTGCCCCCCGTAGACCCTCCGGCCCACCACCTTGCGGGCGTACTGCACGGGGATCCGGCGCTCGGCCTGCTGCACCGCGGCCATGCCCGCGAAGGCCAAGACGATGAAGGCCAGGAAGAAGAGGAAGGCCACCAGGTTCACCTCCCCGGTGCGGATGAGGCCCACGGTGCGGAAAAGCTGGGGCAGCCAGTCCACCACGATGCCGGCGAAGATGATCATGCTGGTGCCGTTGCCGATGCCGTACTCGGTGATACGCTCCGCCATCCACAGGAGGAGGGCGATGCCCGCCACCTGGGTGACCACCACCACCAGCCAGAAGAAGGGCCCGGGGGACCAGCCGGGAAGGAGGAACCGCCCCCCTTCCGCCCCCAGGAAGGCCGTGGCCAGGAAGAAGCCCTGGAAGGCCCCCAGAGCGATGCCGCCGATGCGGGTGTACTGGTTGATGATGCGGCGGCCCTCCTCCCCTTCCTTGGAGAGTTTCTCCAGCGCGGGCACCACCGTGACCAGAAGCTGCATGATGATGGCCGCGGTGATGTAGGGCATGATCCCCAGGGCGAAGATGGAGAAGCGCTCAAAGTTACCCCCGGAGAAGAGGTTGATGATGCCGAACACCCCTCCCTGGGTGGTGCGCAGGAACTCCTGGATCTTGTCCAGGTCCACCCCCGGGGTGGGGATAAAGGCCCCGAGGCGGTAGGCCGCGAGCACCAAAAGGGTGAAGAGGATGCGCTGGCGAAGCTCGGGGATCTGGAGGGCGCTCCGGAAGGCCCTAAGCATCCTAAGCCTCCAGGAGAACGGCCTCGCCGCCTGCGGCCTTCAGCTTCTCCAGGGCGCTCTTGGAGAAGGCGTGGGCCACCACCCTAAGGGCCTTCGCCTCCCCCTCTCCCAGGATCTTCAGCCGGCGCCCCTTCTTGAGGAGGCCCGCCCGCACCAAAAGCTCGGGGGTTACCTCCCCCTCAAAGCGGGCCAGGTCCCTTAGGTTCACCCCCTGGTACTTGGGGCGCTTGATCTCCCCCGGCACCTGGCCCTGCATGCCCCGCTTGGGCAGGCGCATGAGGGTGGTGGAGCGCCCGCCCTCAAAGCGGCGGGGGTCCTTGAGGCCACCCGAACGGGATTTCTGGCCCTTGTGGCCGCGGGTGGCCGTCTTGCCGTGGCCGGAGCCGGGTCCGCGGCCCACCCGCTTGCGCCGCTTGTTGGCCCCGGGGTTGGGCTTGAGGTCCGTGAGCTTCATTCCAGCACCTCCACCTGGAGCAGGTGGGCCACCTTGCGGACGTTGCCGCGGATGGCCGGGGTGTCCTCCAGAATCCTTTCCCTGTGCAACCTGGTCAGCCCCAAGGCCTTAAGGGCCGCCTTTTGGTCCTTGGGGTAGCCGATGGGGCTCTTCACCAGCTTCACCTTGAGCCTGGCCATCACTCCTCCCCGCCCTTCCTGAGGCGCTTCACGTCCTCCTTGGTCTGAAGCTGCCTGAGGGCCTCCATGGTGGCGTAGGCGATGTTGATGGGGTTGCGGCTCCCCAGCTCCTTGGTGAGGATGTCTGTGACCCCGGCGAGCTCCAAAATGGCCCGGGGCACCGCCCCGGCGATCACCCCGGTGCCGGGAGCCGCAGGCTTCAGGAGGATTTTGGAGGCCCCGTACTCCACCTCGATCTCGTGGGGGATGGTGCCGTTTTGCAGGGGGACCTCCACCAGGTTGCGCCGGGCGTAGTAGCCCGCCTTCTGCACGGCCAAAGGCACCTCCTTGGCCTTGCCCAGGCCCAGGCCCACCCGGCCCTGACGGTCCCCCACCACCACCAAGGCGCCGAAGCGGAAGCGGCGTCCGCCCTGGTAGGTCTTGGCGGTGCGCCGCACCAGGATCATCTTCTCCTCAAAGTCGGTCTCGGGCATGGTCCCTCCTTAGAACTCTAGGCCCCCCTCCCGGGCCCCCTCGGCCAGGGCCTTCACCCGGCCGTGGTACTTGTAGGGGCCGCGGTCAAAGGCCACCTTCGTGATCCCCAAGGCCTTGGCCTTCTCCGCCAAGGCCCGGCCCACCTGGCGGGCCACCTCGGTCTTGTTGCCCTTGAGCTTCAGGGCCAGGCTGGATTCGGCCACCAGGGTCTCGCCCTTCTCGTCGTCGATGATCTGGGCGTAGATGTGGTTGAGGCTCCGGAAGACGGAGAGGCGGAGCCTGCCCGTGCGCTTGATGCGGTTGCGCACCCGGAACTTGCGGCGCTCATAAGCGGTTAGCCGTGCCATGCTTCCCCCTACTTCTTGGCCCCGGCCTTGCCGGGCTTGAGGCGGACGGGCTCGCCCGCGTAGTAGATGCCCTTCTCGTGGTAAGCGCTGGGCTTCTTCACGGCGCGGATGTTCGCGGCCACCTGGCCTACCTTTTGCTTGTCGATGCCCAACACCCGGATGCGGGTGGGCTCGGGCACCTCAAAGGTGATGCCCTCCGGGGGCTCCACCACCACCGGGTGGCTAAAGCCCACGGTGAGCTCGAGGGCCCGCCCCACCAGCCGGGCGCGGTAGCCGATGCCCTTGATGAGGAGCTCCTTGCTGTACCCCTCGGAAACCCCCTTGACGGCGTTGGCGATGAGGGTGCGGGTCAGGCCGTGAAGGCTCTTGTGGCGGCGCTCGTCCGAGGGCCGCTCCACCCGCACCACGCCCTCCTCCACCACCACCCGCATCTCCGGGGAAACGGGGACCTGGAGCTCGCCCTTGGGACCCCTGACCTTCACCAACCCCGGGGCCACCTCCACCTGGACCCCCTTGGGAAGGGGAATGGGAAGCCTGCCGATCCTAGACATCACCACACCTCGCAGATGAGCTCGCCGCCCACGCCCAACTTCCTCGCCTCGCGGTCCGTGAGCACGCCTTTGGGCGTGGAAAGGATGGCGATACCCAGGCCCCGGCGCACCCTGGGGATCTCCTTGACCCCCACGTACACCCGGCGGCCGGGCCGGCTGATGCGGCGGATGTGCTTGATGACCTGCTCCGGCCTGGGGTCGGGCCCCTGGCGACGGGGCCCGTACTTCAGGTGGATGCGAAGCACGGGCTTGCCCTCCACCTCCACCCGCTCGTAGCCCTTGATGAACCCTTCCTGCGCCAGGATCTTCAGGATCTCCTCCTTGAAGCGCGAGGCGGGCACCTCGGTGCTCTCCTTGTAGACCCGGGTGGCGTTCCTAATCCGGGTCAGCATGTCGGCGATGGGGTCCGTCAGCATTTCCTCTCTCCTTTTACCTCACTCCAGGACCATGCGGTCTCGAGGGAACCCCCCCGACCGGCCACGGCCTACCAGCTGGCCTTCTTCACCCCGGGAAGCTGCCCCTTGTGGGCGAGCTCCCTAAGGCAGAGCCGGCAGAGCCCAAAGTAGCGGTAGACGCTCCTGGCCCTCCCGCAGCGGACGCAACGGGTGTAGGCCCGCACCTTGAACTTCGGGGTCCTCTTGGCCTTCTCGATCAGCGCTTTCCTCGCCATGCTCGCCTCACTTGCGGAAGGGGAAGCCCAAAAGCTCCAAGAGGGCCCGGGCCTCCTCATCGGTCTTGGCGGTGGTCACCACCGCGATGTCCATCCCCCGGAGGGCGTCCACCATATCGTAGGTGATCTCGGGGAAGATGAGCTGCTCCTTGAGGCCCAGGTTGTAGTTGCCCCGCCCGTCAAAGCTGGTGGGGCTGACCCCGCGGAAGTCGCGGATGCGGGGCAAGGCCACGTTGAGGAGCTTCTCCAGGAAGATCCACATGCGGTCGCCGCGGAGGGTGACCCGGAGTCCGATGGGCATGCCCTTGCGGAGCTTGAAGTTAGAGATGGACTTCTTGGCCCGGGTGATGGCGGGCTTCTGCCCGGTGATGAGGGCAAGCTCCTTGGCGGCCTTCTCCAGGATGCGGGCGTCCTCCTTGGCCTCGCCCAGGCCCTGGTTGACCACCACCTTGGACAGCCTCGGCACCTCCCAGATGTTCTGGTACCCGAAGCGGCGGATGAGCTCGGGGCGAACCTCCTCGTAGTACTTCCTCTTCAGGGCAACGTCCAGGGGCATCTTACTCCTCCACGTCTAGGGACCCGCCGCACTTGGCGCAGACCCGGATCTTCCGCCCGTCCTCCAAGAACTTCTTGCGCACCCGGGTGGGCTTGCCGCAGGCGGGGCAGAGGGGGCGGACCTTGGAGGCGTGCAGGGGCGCCTCCTTCTCGATGAACCCCCCCTGGGGGTACTGGGGGCTCACCCGCACCGCCTTCTTGACGATGTTGACCCCCTCCACGATAACGGCCTGCCTCCTGGGCAGGACCTGCTTCACCTTGCCCACCCGGCCCTTGTACTTTCCGGAGGCCACCAGCACGGTGTCCCCCTTCTTCACGTGCACCTTGGCCCGCATCAGAGCACCTCCGGCGCCAGGGAGACGATCTTCATGAAGCCCTTCTCGCGGAGCTCGCGGGCCACCGGGCCGAAAACCCGGGTGCCTCGAGGCTCCAGCTGGTTGTTGATGATCACCGCGGCGTTGTCGTCAAAGCGGATGGCCGAGCCGTCGGGGCGCTTTACCTCTTTCTTGGTGCGCACCACCACCGCCTTGACCACGTCCCCTTCCTTCACCGCCCCCCGGGGGATGGCCTCCTTGACGCTGGCCACGATCACGTCCCCCACGGTGGCGTACTTGGCGTTGGAGCCCTTGAGGACGCGGATGCACATGATCTTGCGGGCCCCGGTGTTGTCGGCCACCTCCAGGTAGGTCTGCGGCTGGATCATGCCTTACCTCCCCGCTTGGAAAGGCTTTGGTAGTTCTGGCGGCGCACCAGGTACTTTTCCACCAGGTCCAACCGGCCCGATTCCACCAGGCGGAGCACCCTAAAGCGCTTGCGCTTGGAAATGGGGCGGGACTCTATGATCTCCACCACGTCCCCCAGCTTGTACTTCTCCTCGGGGTCGTGGGCCAGGTACTTCTTGGAGCGCTTGATCACCTTGCCGTAAAGGGGGTGGGGGAACTGGCGCTCCACCAGGACCGTGACGGTCTTCTGCATCTTGTCGCTCACCACCACCCCGGTCAGGACCTTCTTAGGCATTGGCCCTCCTCTTCTCGTTCAAGACCGTAAGGAGCCTGGCGATCTGGCGCTTGAGGTCCCGGATCTTGTGGTTCTGGGAAAGCTGGCCGATGGAGGCCTGGAAGCGGAGTTCCATGAGCTCCCGCTTCTTCTCCCGCAAAAGCTTCTCCAGCTCCACCGGGGAGAGCTTCCGGGCCTCCTCCAGCTGCTTCTTCACCTCACTGAGCTTCATCGTAGGCGTCCCTCCTCACGATCTTGGTTCTGATGGGGAGCTTGTGGCTGGCGATGCGCAGGGCCTCGAGGGCCTGCTCCTCCGTCACCCCCGCCACCTCAAACATCACCCGGCCCGGCTTCACCACGGCCACGTACCCCTCCACGTTGCCCTTGCCCTTACCCATCCGCACCTCCAGGGGCTTCTTGGTGTAGGGCTTGTCGGGGAAGATGCGGATGAAGATCTTCCCCCCGCGGCGGAAGTGGCGCACCATGGCCACACGGGCGGCCTCGATCTGCTGGGAGGTGATCCAGGCGGGCTCCATGGCCACCAGGCCAAAGTCCCCGAAGGCCACGTAATCCCCCCCCTTGGCCGCCCCCTTCATCCGGCCCCGGTGCTGCTTGCGGTACTTCATGCGCCTGGGCATCAGCATGGCCTACTCCTCCTTCTTCACCCGCACGGCGGGGCGACGGCGGCGGGGCCTCTCCTCGGCCTTGGCCCCCTCGAGGCGGGCCTTGACCTTTTGGCCGCCGATCACCTCACCCAGGAAGACGTACGCCTTGACCCCCAGCACCCCGTAGGTGGTGCGGGCCAAAGCGAAGCCATAGTCTATGTTAGCACGCAGGGTCTGGAGGGGCACCCGGCCCTCGGCGGCCCACTCCGTGCGGGCCTGCTCCGCCCCGCCGATGCGTCCGGAGACGATGACCTTGGCCCCCTTGGCCCCCGCCTCCATCACCCGCTGCACCGCCTGCTTGATGGCCCGGCGCACGGCGAAGCGGCGCTCTATCTGCTCGGCCACCCGTTGGGCCACCAGGGGGGCGGAGAGGTTGGGGTTCTGGATCTCCTGGACGTTCAGGGCCACGTTCTTCCCGGTCATCTTGGCGAGGGCGTCGCGAAGGACCTTGATCTTCTCCCCGCCCCGGCCGATGACCACGCCCGGCTTGGCCACGTGAACGGTCACCGCCACGTTGTCCGCCGCCCGCTCGATGTCCACCCGGGCCAGGCCCGCAGGGTAGAGCTCCTTGGTAAGGTAGTTGCGGATCTCCTGGTCCTCCCAGAGGAGGTGGCGGTACTGCCTCTTGCCGGCGTACCAGCGGGACTCCCAGTCCCGGGTGATGCCAAGCCGGAACCCGATGGGGTGAATCTTATTTCCCATGCTTCTCCCCCAAGATCACCGTGATGTGGCTGGTCCTCTTCTTCATGATGTCCGCCCGGCCCCGGGCCCTGGGAAGAACCCGCTTCAAGGTAGGGCCCTCGTCCACGAAGGCCGCCTTCACGTAAAGCCGGTCCTCCAGCATGTCGTGGTTGTTGACGGCGTTGGCGGCGGCGGACTCCAGCACCTTGGCCACGTAGTAGGCCCCCCGCTTGTGGGTGTAGCGAAGGATGTTGCGGGCCTCCTCGAGGCTCTTCCCCCGGATGAGGTCCACCACCAGGCGGACCTTCCTGGGGGCGATGCGCACGTAACGGGCTATGGCTTTCGCTTCCATGGCTACTTCTTCTTGGTGGCCTTGGCCTCTTTGCCGTGCCCCCGGTAGGTGCGGGTGGGCGCGAACTCTCCCAGCTTGTGCCCCACCATGTTCTCGGTGATGTAGACGGGCACGTGCTGCTTGCCGTTGTAGACCGCGATGGTGTGGCCCACCATCTCCGGGACGATGGTGGAGCGACGGCTCCAGGTCTTGATGAGCCGCTTCTCCCCCTTGGCGTTGAGCTCCAGCACCTTCTCCAGGAGGTGGTCGTCTACGAAAACGCCCTTTTTCAAGCTACGTGGCATGGCTCACCTCACTTCTTCCGCCGGGCGAGGATGAAGCGGCTGGAAGGCTTGCGCCGCTTCCTGGTCTTGAGCCCCTTGGTCTGCCAACCCCAAGGCGAGGCGGGCGGACGCCCCCTGGGGGCCCGGCCCTCACCGCCGCCGTGAGGGTGGTCCACCGGGTTCATGGCGGCGCCGCGCACGTGGGGCTTGCGGCCGAGCCAGCGTGTGCGGCCAGCCTTCCCCAGGACGATGTTCTTGTGGTCGGCGTTGCCCACCGCCCCGATGGCGGCGTAGCACTCCCCGTGCACCTTGCGAAGCTCCCCCGAGGGCAGGCGGAGGATCACGTAATCCCCTTCCCGGCCCTGGATCTGGGCGCTGGTGCCGGCGGAGCGGGCCAGCTTGGCCCCCTGCTTGGGCACGAGCTCCACCGCGTGCACCACCGTGCCCACGGGGATGAAGCGGAGGGGCAGGGCGTTGCCCACCTGGATGGGGGCGTCTGGCCCCGCCACCACCTGCTGCCCCACCTGGAGGCCGTCCGGGGCGATAATGTAGCGCTTCTCCCCATCGGCGTAGTGCAGGAGGGCGATGCGGGCCGAGCGGTTGGGGTCGTACTCTATGGCCGCCACCTTGGCGGGGATACCCGCCTTGTCCCAGCGCTTGAAGTCCACGAGGCGGTAGAGGCGCTTGTGACCGCCCCCGCGGAAGCGCACGGTGATGCGGCCCTGGTTGTTGCGCCCCCCCGTCTTCTTCAGGGGGACGACCAAGGACCTCTCCGGCTCGGTCTTGGTGATCTCGGAGAAGTCGGCCACCGTCATGAAGCGGCGGCTTGGGGTGTAGGGTTTGAACTTCTTTACTGGCATGGCCTTTCCTCCCTTGCCGGATCAGGGCCGGGCTCCCTTTCCCGGCGGGGTCTAGATGAGGCCCTCCAGGGCCTCAATCCTCTGCCCGGAGGCCACCTGCACGATGGCCTTTTTGCGGTCGGGGCGCTTGCCCAGGTAGCGGCCCAGGCGCTTCTTCTTGCCCCGCACGTGGAGGGTGTTCACCCCCACCACCTTCACCTTAAAGGCCTCCTCCACCGCCTGCTTGATCTCGGTTTTGGTGGCCTTGGGGTGCACCCAGAAGGTGTACTTGCCCTCGGCGAAACCCGCGTAGGCCTTCTCGGAAAGCACCGGGGCCAGGATCACGTCGTAGGCGGTCTTCATTCCTTACCTCCCAGGCGGTCCTGGAACACTTCCCAAGCCTTCAGGTCCATCACCAGGCGCTCGGTGCGCAAGATGTCGTAAACGTTGAGCCCTTGGGGAGCCAGGGTGACCACCCAGGGAAGGTTGCGGGCGGCGCGGCGCACCAGCTCGCTTTCCGCCACCAGAAGGACGCTTTCCGAGCCGTCCAGCCCCGCCTCCTTGGCCCAGGCCAAAAACTCCTTGGTCTTTCCGTTCACCCCGGCGAAGTCCTCCACCAAGAGGAGCTTTCCCTCCTTAGCCCGATCGGCTACGGCCATGGCCAGGCCCGCCTTCCGCACCTTCTTGGGAAGGGTGTAGCTGTAGTCCCGGGGCTTGGGCCCGAAAGCCGTCCCACCCCCCACGAAGATGGGGGCCCCGATGTCCCCGTGGCGGGCCCGCCCGGTGTGCTTCTGGGGATAGATCTTGCGGCTAGAGTAGGCCACCTCGCCCCGGGTCTTGGTGCTGGCGGTGCCCCGGCGGCGCTTGGCCAGCTGCCAACGCACCACCTCCCAGAGGAGGTGGGGGTTTACTTCCTGGGGCAGGTGGGCCGCGAGCTCCCGCCTGCCGGCAGAGGAAAGCACAGGAATCTGGTACACAGCCCTACCCTCCTTCACTTGGCCACCTTCTTGGCCTCCCGCACCAGCAGAAGGCCCCCGTTGGGCCCGGGGACGGCGCCTTTCACCAAGAGGAGGTTCTCCTCCGGGAGGACGTCCACCACCTCGAGGTTCTGCACCGTAACCCTCTCGGCCCCGTAGCGGCCCGCCATCTTCTTGCCCTTGTAGACCCGGCCCGGGGTCTTGCGGTTGCCGATGGAGCCCGGGTGGCGGTGGATCTTGTGGGCCCCGTGGGAATCGGGACCGCCGGCGAAGTTCCAGCGCTTCATGACCCCCGCCGTGCCCCGCCCCTTGGAGGTGCCGGTCACGTCCACCTTCTCCCCGGGCTGGAAGATCTCCACGGTCACCACATCCGCCTCGGGGTTAAAGCCGCGGATCTCCTTGAGGATGCGCACGGGCTGGACCCCGGCCTTGGCAAAGTGCCCCTTCATGGGCCGGTTGACCCGCTTGGGCTTCTGGGGAAGGAACCCCAGCTGCACCGCCAAATAGCCGTCCTTCTCCGGGGTGCGGCGCTGCACCACAGGACAGGGCCCCGCCAGGATGACGGTGACGGGAATGGCCCGGTCCTCCTTGTAAATCCGGGTCATGCCCACCTTCACGCCCAGGATGCCCTTCACTTGCCACCTCCCACGGTCTTGATCTCGATCTCCACCCCGGTGGGCAGGTCCAAGGACATGAGGTTCTCTATGGTCTTGCGGTTGGGATTGAGGATGTCCACCAGGCGGTGATGGGTGCGGAGCTCAAAGTGCTCCCGGGAGTCCTTGTGCTTGAAAGGCCCCCGGATCACGGTGAAGCGCCGTACCCGCGTGGGCAAAGGCACGGGCCCTGACACCTGGGCCCCGGAACGCCGGGCGGCCTCCACGATCCTCTGGGCCGAGGCGTCCAAGGTCTTGTGGTCAAAGCCCCGTAGCTTGATGCGGATCTTGGGCATGCCTCACCTCACTCCAGGATTTTGGTGACCACGCCGGCGCCCACGGTGCGGCCGCCTTCCCGGATGGCGAAGCGGAGGCCCTCCTCCAGGGCCACCGGCTTGATGAGCTCCACCGTGAAGGTCACGTTGTCCCCAGGCATCACCATCTCCACCCCCTGGGGCAACTCCACCACCCCCGTCACGTCCGTGGTCCGGAAGTAAAACTGCGGCCGGTACCCCGAAAAAAACCCCGTGTGCCGGCCCCCCTCCTCCTTCTTCAGAATGTACACCGAGGCCTCAAACTTGGTGTGCGGCGTAATGCTCCCAGGCTTCGCCAACACCTGGCCCCGCTCCACCTCGTCCCGGCCCACGCCCCGCAGGAGCACCCCCACGTTGTCCCCAGCAATCCCCTCCTGCAGGGTCTTCCGGTGCATCTCCACACCCGTCACCACCGTCTTCCGCGTCTCCGGAGCAAGGCCCACAATCTCCACCTCGTCCCCCACCTTCACCTTGCCCCGCTCAATCCGCCCCGTGGCCACCGTCCCACGCCCCGTAATGGTGAACACGTCCTCCACCGGCATCAAGAAGGGCTTGTCCACGTCCCGCACCGGCGTGGGAATGTACTCGTCAATGGCGTCCAAAAGCTCCCAAATCTTGTCCACCCACTCGTTCTCACCCCGCTTGGTCTTCGGGTTCTTGTGCATCTGCTCAAGCGCAAGCAAAGCGCTCCCCCGAATCACCGGCACCTCGTCCCCAGGAAACTCGTACTGGTTCAGGAGGTCCCGCACCTCCATCTCCACCAGGTCCAAGAGCTCCGGGTCGTCCACCATGTCCACCTTGTTCATGAACACCACGATGTACGGCACCCCCACCTGCCGGGCCAAAAGAATGTGCTCCCGCGTCTGCGGCATGGGACCGTCCGCCGCCGACACCACCAGGATGGCCCCGTCCATCTGCGCCGCACCCGTGATCATGTTCTTGATGTAGTCCGCGTGCCCAGGGCAGTCCACGTGCGAGTAGTGCCGCTTCGCCGTCTCGTACTCCACGTGCGCCGTGTTGATGGTGATCCCCCGCGCCCGCTCCTCCGGGGCCTTGTCAATCTCCCCGTAGTCCTTCACCTCCACGTTCGGGTTCTCCGCCGCCGCCACAAAGGTCAAGGCCGCGGTCAGCGTCGTCTTCCCGTGGTCCACGTGCCCAATCGTCCCCACGTTCACGTGAGGCTTCGTCCGGATAAACTCGCCCTTGGCCATCTTCGCTCTCCTTTCAAGCAAGGGGCGGGCCCATAGGGCCCACCCCGCAAAGGATCTACTGACCCTTGATGAGCTTCTCCTGCACCTGCTTGGGGACCTCCTGGTAGTGGTCGAAGAACATGACGAAGGAGCCCCGGCCCTGGGTTTTGGAACGCAGATCGGTGGCGTACCCGAACATCTCCGCCAGGGGCACGTAGGCCCGGATCACCTGGGCGTTGCCCCGAGGCTCCATGCCCAGGATCTGGCCCCGGCGGGCGTTCAGGTCGCCGATGACGTCGCCCATGTACTCCTCGGGGGTGGTGACCTCCACCCGCATGATGGGCTCGAGGATCACCGGGTCCCCCTTCTGCACCGCCTCCTTGATGGCCATGGAGCCGGCGATCTTGAAGGCCATCTCCGAGGAGTCCACCTCGTGGTAGGAGCCGTCGTAGAGGGTGACTTTGACGTCCACCACGGGGAAACCGATGAGGGGCCCCGACTGCATGGCCTCCTCAATGCCCTTCTGCACCGCGGGGATGTACTCCTTGGGGATCACCCCGCCCACGATGGCGTTCACGAACTCAAAGCCGGAGCCTCGAGGCAGGGGCTCGGCCTTGATCTTCACGTGGCCGTACTGGCCGCGCCCGCCGGTCTGGCGGATGAACTTGCCCTCCACGTCCACCGGCTTGGTGATGGTCTCGCGGTAGGCCACCTGGGGCTTGCCCACGTTGGCGTCCACCTTGAACTCCCGCTTCAGCCGGTCCACGATGATCTCCAGGTGGAGCTCGCCCATCCCGCTGATGATGGTCTGGCCGGTCTCGGGGTGGGTGGAGACGCGGAAGGTGGGGTCCTCCTCCGCCAGGCGGGCCAGGGCCTGGGAGAGCTTGTCCTGGTCGGCCTTGGTCTTGGGCTCAATGGCCACGTCGATGACGGGCTCGGGCACCTCAATGGACTCCAGGACCACCCGGGGGGCGTCCTCGCCCACCAGGGTGTCCCCGGTGATGGTCTCCTTGAGGCCCACCACCGCCCCCAGGTCCCCCGCCTTCAGCTCCTCCACCTCCTCGCGGTGGTTGGCGTGCATGCGAAGAAGCCGGGCCACCCGCTCCTTGCGGCCCTTGGTGGTGTTGTAGACGTAAGACCCGGAGGTGATGGTTCCGGAGTAGACGCGGATGAAGGTGAGGCGGCCCACGTAGGGGTCGGCCATGATCTTGAAGGCCAGGGCCGCCAGGGGACCTTCGGGGTCGGGGTGGATCTCCACCTCCTCCCCTTCGGGGGTGGTGCCCCGGATGGGGGGGATGTCCAAGGGGGAGGGCAGGTAATCCACCACGGCGTCCAGGAGGAGCTGGACCCCTTTATTTTTGAGGGCGGACCCGAGGAACACGGGGGTGATCTGGATGCCGATGGTGCCCTTGCGGATGGCGGCCACCAACTCCTCCTCCGTGGGCTCCTCGCCCTCGAGGTACTTAAGCATCACGTTCTCGTCAAAGTCGGCGGCCGCCTCAATGAGCTTCTCGTGGTACTCCCGGGCCTGCTCCTGGTACTCCTCGGGGATGGGGATCTCCCGGATGTCCGTGCCCAGGTCGTTGCCGTAGGTGTAGGCCTTCATGCGGAGGACGTCTATGATCCCCGAGAAGGTGTCCTCCCGGCCGATGGGGAGCTGCATCACCACAGGCCTGGCCCCCAGGCGCTCCTGCATGGTGCGGATCACCAGCCAAAGGTCTGCCCCGGTCTTGTCCATCTTGTTGGCGAAGGCGATGCGGGGGACCTTGTACTTCTCCGCCTGGCGCCAGACGGTCTCGGACTGGGGCTCCACCCCTTGGCTGGAGTCAAAGACCACGATGGCCCCGTCCAGGACCCGCATGGAGCGCTCCACCTCGATGGTGAAGTCCACGTGGCCCGGGGTGTCGATGATGTTGATGCGGTGGTCTTTCCAGAAGCAGGTGGTCACGGCGGCGGTGATGGTGATGCCCCGCTCCCTTTCCTGCTCCATGAAGTCCATGGTGGCCGCGCCCTCGTGCACCTCGCCGATCTTGTGAATCTTGCCGGTGTAGTAGAGAATGCGCTCGGTGGTGGTGGTCTTGCCGGCGTCAATGTGGGCGGCGATGCCGATGTTGCGGAGCCTTTTTAGGTCGTACTCTACCTTAACCGCCATGGCTTACCACCGGTAGTGAGCGTAGGCGCGGTTGGCCTCGGCCATGCGCTCCACGTCCTCTTTCTTCTTGATCGCCCCACCCTTGCCCTCGGCGGCGTCCATGAGCTCGTGGGCGATGCGCACCGCTGCCCCGCGCTCGGAGCGGGCGTTGGCCGCCTGCACCAGCCAACGAAGGGCCAAGGACTGCTGCCTGCGGGGAGAAACCTCCATGGGCACCTGGTAGTTGGCCCCACCCACGCGGCGGGAGCGGACCTCCATCCTGGGCTTTACGTTCTCCACCGCCTGCTTGAAGACCTTGAGGGGCTCCTGGCCGGTTTTCTCCTGGATGATGCGGCAAGCATCGTAGAAGATGCGGGCGGCGAGGTTCTTCTTTCCTTCCCGCATGATCTTGTTGATGAAGGCCGACACCACCACGTCCCCGTAGACCAGGTCGGGCTGGAGCTGGCGTACCTCTGCTCTTCTTCTCCGCATACCCTCACCTACTTCTTCTTAGCCGGGGCCGCGCCCTTGGTCTCCTTGGGCTTCTTGGTCCCGTACTTGGAGCGGCTCTTTTTGCGGTCCTTCACCCCTTGGGTGTCGTAGACCCCGCGGACGATGTGGTAGCGCACGCCCGGGAGGTCCTTCACACGCCCACCCCGGATGAGGACCACGGAGTGCTCCTGGAGGTTATGCCCCTCGCCAGGGATATAGGCGGTGACCTCGTAGCCCGAGGTGAGGCGCACCTTGGCCACCTTACGAAGCGCCGAGTTGGGCTTCTTGGGGGTCACGGTGCGCACCACGGTGCACACCCCCCGGCGGAAGGGGGAACCCTTCAAAGCCGGAACTTTGCTCTTCTTCTGGACCTTCTCGCGGCCCCTTCGTACCAGCTGATTGATCGTCGGCAGTGCCACCACTCCCTTCTTCTTGGACTTGCCCCCGTGTTCTCAAGATCCACCCGGGGAAGGACCCTTCCCCGCTTTGCCCACACAGGGCACCGCCCTCAGGACCAGGGGCTGGCCCTGAGGGCCCTCAACTTGCTCAGTCTACAGGCCCAGGCTTCTTTTGGCAAGTCGGGTGAAAGCCGCCTCCCAAAGGAGGGGGAACACTGCGGGCATAGACGGAGGCAACAGGCCACCTTGCCCGGCTCTTGGGAAGTTCATGGCCCAATCAAAGCCGCCCTTTTGGGGCGGCCCAGGCCTTGGTGAGCAACGAGGGGTTGAGGCCCTTAAGTACCCCACCGCGGCAAAAGCCGCGGTGGGGGCCCCAAAAAGCCCTCTCCTGGCCCCGTTTCGGGCATCCCATGTCGCGAAACCAAAGTACGGGCACTTAGCTGTCAAAAGCAATTCCCCGCCTCCCTAAAGGAGGCGGGGAATTGCGTCCTGGAGCTGGAGCCGGTGGCCGGATTCGAACCGGCGGCCTACCGCTTACGAGGCGGTTGCTCTACCGCTGAGCTACACCGGCCCGCCCTCCCGAGTTTAGGGCAGGGACTCCCGTTTGGCAATCGCCTTGACAAGGCGAGGGCTTTTGCTAAACTGAAGCTTGCGCCTAGGGCGCGGCCTGCCGGGATGGTGGAACTGGTAGACACGCCATCTTGAGGGGGTGGTGCCCGCAAGGGCGTGCGGGTTCAAGTCCCGCTCCCGGCACCAAAGGCCCCTCAGGGGCCTTTTTTTATGCGCCTTGTCCTGGCCCGCACCTTGAAGAGCCTCGAGGACACCCGGTCCCTGGCCCGGGAGGTCCTCCCCTTTCTGCCCCGAGGAGCGGTAGTAGCCCTGGAGGGGCCCCTGGGGGCGGGCAAGACCACCCTGGTCCGCTTCCTAGCCGAAGCCCTGGGCTTCCGGGGTCGGGTCACCAGCCCCACCTACACCCTCATCCACACCTACCCCACCCCGGAAGGCCCCCTGGTCCACGCCGACCTCTACCGGTTGCCGGACCCGGGGGAGCTTCTTCCCCAGCTCCTGGCCGCCCTGGAGGAGGCCCGCCTCACCCTGGTGGAGTGGGGGGACCCCAAGGCCCTCGAGGCCGGGTTCCTCCTTCGCCTCATCCCCCAAGGGGAGACCCGGCGGGCCGAGCTATGGGAGCTCCACCCCGGCCAGCAAGAGGGCGTCTAAAAGGGCTTCCCGCCCCGCCCGGCCGGCGAAGAGGGCCACCACCTCCCCTTCCTTGTTCACCACGAAGGTCCAGGGCTGGCCCGTCACCTTAAAGCGGCCCGCCACCTCGTGGGGCTTGTCCCGGTCAGAGGCCAGGAGGGGGATGAAGCGGGGGTAGGCCTTCATGTAGTTCAGGACCACCTCCCGGGTGTCCTTAGGCTCCCGACTGATGACGTAGAAGGGGACCTTGGTCTCCTCGGCCACCTTGTGCAATCCGGGAAACTCCGCCCGGCACACCGGGCACCAGCTGGCCCAGAAGACGATGACGGCAGGCTTCTTCATGGTCTTAGGGGTGACGAGGTTCCCTGCCGGGTCCAGGAGGGAGAAGTCCGGCAGGCGCTCCCCCAGCCCCACCGCAAAGGCCAGTCCCAGAAGGAGCCCAAGCCCCCAAACCTTGAGCTTAGCCATAGCCCTATTCTCTACCCTGCCCGCCTAGGGTATGTAAATCCCCTCACCTTGGCCGCCGAAGGCGCTTGAGGTCGTGGTCCGGCCAGACGCCGTCCGCCACCAGGTGGAGCCACTGGGAGAGGTAGTAGCCGAGCAGCGCGAAGCCCAGGGCCTCGAGGCCCAGGGAGGGAGGCCTTAGCCTCACCTCCGCCCCCAGGAAGCCCAAGACCTCCTGGGCAAGGAAGCCCAGCAGGCCCAAAAGGCCCACCAGGTACCCGAGCCGGGTGAGGGGCCCAAGGACCCAGGTGTGGGAAAGCCCCCGGTGGCGGAAGAGCCAGCCATAGGGCCGCCAGAGAACGCCCAAAAGGCCCCAGCGCCGCCTGGACCGCACCTCCTTCTCCGCCAGGTCCAGGTCCGGGGAGAGGAGAAAGGTGCCCGCCAGGTAGGCCAGGGCAAAGGCCAAAGCCTCCGGCCTCTCCGGGGAGCCCCCTAGGGCCAGGTAGGCCAGGCTTCCCAGGCCCAGCGCCGTCAGGTTGATGGCCTCGTGCACGCGCCCCGAGGGCATGGAACCAGGATACCCGTGCCCGCACGTGGGTTTCGCAACCTGGGGTGCCCGGGTTAGGGCTAGGGAAAAGCTTTTGGGGGCCCCCGCCCCGGCGAAAGGGGTACTTAGAGGGGGGGCAAGGGGAAGCGCTCCCCGGCGGAGAGCACATCCACCCGTAACCCCTTTACCCCCCGTCCGGTGTGCTCCGCCCCCTCGGCGTCCACCAGGGTCACCCCGCCCACCCAGACCTCCCCCAGGCCCCTAAGGAGGCGCAAGGCGGTGTTCTCCAGAAGGCCCAGGCCCACCAGATCGGGGTTGTCCGCCACCAGGCGGGAAAGGGCCAGGAAGCGCCCCCGCTCCTCCACCTTGGGAAGCAGGGCCAGACCCCGGAGGAGGGCCAGGCCCAAAGCCGCCCGCATCTCCCCTTCCCAGGAGTAAAAGGCCGCTTCTCCCAAAAGCCCCGCCGCCTCTCCCAGGGCCACCACCCCACCCCCTTTGCGGTGCACCTCCCAGAGGGCCTGGAGCACCAGGCTCCCCCGGATGAGGTCTAAAAACTCGGGAAGCCCCTCCGCCGCCAGGAGCACCAGGGGACTCGCCGCCACCCTTTGGGCCACCTCCGGGTCAAAGGCTTCCTCCCGCCGCCTCAGGTAAAGGACCTGGCCCCGCCTGAGGCCCAGGTCCCGATAGGCCAGCCGCCAGGCCTCGGCCAGGTCCCTAAGGGGATAGGGCACGAGGAAAAGGGCCTCCCCCCTGGCCTCCTCCAGGAGCCTGGCCTCCACCGGGCGCAAGGCCCCCCGCAGGGGATCGGCGGTGAGCAAGGCGAAGAAACCCTGCCGCATGGCGGACCTCCTATACCTCTAGGGTAACCGCCTCCTCATGAAAGGAAAAGGGCGGTGTGGTAGACTTGGGGTCGTGGCCGCGATGGTATCCCCCCCGGGGGCCTTAGCTAAGGGAAAGCGAAGGGCCATCCTCGATGCCACCCTAGAGGTTCTCCGGGAAAGCGGGCTTTCCGGCCTGAAAATGGAGGACGTGGCCCGGAAGGCCGAGGTGGGGAAAGGGACCCTTTACCTCTACTTCCGCGACAAGAAGGACCTCCTCAAAAACCTGGTGGAAGAGCGAACCTGGGCCTTCTACCGGGAGGTGGAGGAACTGGTGCGCCTGCGGGCGCCTTTTTTTGTGCGCCTCGAGCGCATCCTGGAAAAGCGCCTGGCCTGGATCGCGGAGTGGAGGGGCCTATGGGCGGCGGTGGCCCGGGAAGCCATGGAGGACCCCACCCCCTGGCTCAAGGGGCTTCACCAGCACTACCTGGACCTCTTGGAGGAGCTTTTGCGAAGCGGCCAGGAGGAAGGGGCCGTGCGCCCGGAGCTTTCTCCCAAGGCCACGGCCGCCGTGGTGGCGGCCTTGGGGTGCAACCCCCAGCTGGAGGTGGAGGCGTATTTGGAGCACCTCCTCTTGGTGCTCCGGAAAGGAGTCGCGCCGTGAAAGAGTTCCGTCCCGGCGACAAGGTGGTCTTGCCCCCTTATGGGGTAGGCGTGGTGGCCGGCATAGCCCAGCGAAGCGTGAGCGGCGTCAGCCGGGCCTACTACCAGGTGGACTTCCCCGGCTCCCGCTCCAAGGCCTACGTACCCGTGGAGGCCCCGCAAAGCGTGGGCATGCGCAAAGCCCTGGCCCCCGAGGAGGTCCCCGTGATCCTGGACCTCCTCAAGAACGGGCGGATGCCCCTGCCCAAGCAGTGGGCCGCCCGGCACCGCAAGACCAGCGAGATCCTGGCGGACGGCAACCCCTACCGCATCGCCCAGATGGCGGGGCAGCTAAGGGCCTGGGAGCTGGAACGGGGCCTGCCCGACCTGGACCGGCAGGCCCTGAGGCGGGCCATCCACCTCCTGGCCGAGGAGGTCTCCCAGACCCTGGAGATCACCCTGCAAGAGGCCAAGCGCCTCTTTGAGGAGGCCTGGGGAGAAGAGCTTAACTAAAGTACCCCACCGCGGCTTTCGCCGCGGTGGGGGCCCCAAAGGGCCTCCTTATAGCCCTAGTCTGGGCATCTCGTGTTGCGAAAGGGACGCGCGGGCACTTCTACCCTTTTGGCGTGGATCCTTCGCCCAAGCCCAGGCATGGAGGCCCTGCGGATCGCGTTCACCGGGGCCCCCCTGCTGGCTTAGGCCAGCACGGGGTGGGATCAAAGGTCATACCAAGGAGGCCGGCCCCGGAAGAGCTCCAGCTCCTTCCCCACCTCCTCCTTAGGGGCCTCCTCGAGGCGGATCACCTGGGGCGGGCAGCTCTCCACGCAGGCCCCGCACCCCGTGCAGGCCGCCACCTGGAGGTAGAGGACGTACTCCTCCCCCTCCCTCACCCGCCTCACCGCCTCCGTGGGGCAGACGTTGGTGCAGACCGGGCAGAGGGTGCACCCCTCCTCCACCCGGATCCGGGGCCAGCGGACCTCCGGGGCACGGCCCGCGGCGAGGCCCCTCAAGCGAAGCTCGGCGGGAAGCCCCCCTTCCTTCTCCTCCAAAGCGGGCAGGGGAAGCTCGGGAACGAGGTCGGCGGCGGTGCGCTTGGCGCTTCCCAAAAGGGCCTGGAAGAGCTCCCGCCTTCCCACCCGTTCCCCGGGAAGCTCCCCCGCCACCACCTCCACCTCCACGGGGAAGTAGCGCCGCGCCTCCTCGGCCATCCTCCCTAGGTGCTCCGGGACCTCAGGCCCGCCGATCCTGCATCCCGCGCAGTCTCCCCGGGCGAGGACCACCTTGCCGAAGCGGCTTCCCGCCTCGGCCAAAAGCCCCGGGGTGAGGCGGCCCAGGCAAAGAACCTCCTCTCCCTTCCCCTCGGCCCTGGAACACCTGAGCTTCCCCTTCCCCCGGATGAGGGCCTCCTGGATGGCCCCGAGGGGGTATTCCAGGGCGACGCCGGGGCAGACCCCGGTGCAGAGGCCGCACCCCGTGCACAAGACCTCGTCCAGCTCCACCCGCCACCCTTCCAGCCGCACCGCCCCCTTGGGGCAGACCTGGTAGCACTTGTCGCACCCCCCCACGCTGTTCTTGTAGAGGAGGCAACGGGCCTCGGTGTAGCGGGGCCTCGGGTCCGTGGCCTTGAGGAAGGCGTTCAGGAGGTTATCCAAAAGGCCCATCAGCCCTCTGGGAGGAGGTCCCGGATGGCCTCCAGGAAGCGGTCAAACTGGGCGAAGTCCAGCTGCTGCTGGCTGTCGGAGAGGGCCACCTTGGGGCTGGGGTGGACCTCCACGTGCACCCCGTCCGCCCCCACCGCCAGGGCCGCCCGGGCCAAAGGGGCCAGAAGGTCCGTGCGCCCGGCGGCGTGGGTCACGTCCACCACCACGGGGAGGTGGGTCTCCTGCTTGGCGAGGGCCACGGCGGAGAGGTCCAGGGTGTTCCGCGTCCAGCGCTCAAAGGTGCGGATCCCCCTTTCGGCCAGGATCACCTCCTCGTTCCCCTGGGCGAGGATGTACTCGGCGGCGTAGAACCACTCCTCCATGGTGGCGGAAAGCCCCCGCTTTAAGAGGACGGGGCGCCGGGCCTTCCCCACCTCCTTGAGGAGGGCGAAGTTCTGCATGTTCCGGGCCCCGATCTGGAGGATGTCGGCGTACTCCGCCACCACCTCCACGTCCCGGGTGTCCATGACCTCGGTGACGAAGACCATGCCGAAGGCGTCCGCCGCCTTGCGTCCAAGCTTAAGCCCCTCCACCCCGAGGCCCTGGAAGCCGTAGGGGCTCGTCCTGGGCTTGAAGGCCCCGCCCCGCAAGACCCTCACCCCCCGCGCCGAAAGGAACCGGGCCGTCGCCATGATCTGCTCCTCGCTTTCAATGGAGCAGGGCCCGGCGATGAGAAGGGGCTTTTCCCCGAAGACCACGTCCTTGACCCGCACCCTGGTGGGCTCGGGCCTGTGCTTTCTGGAGTAGAGAAACTTCTTCTGGTCCTGGCGCTCCTCGAGGTCCAGGCTCGCCTGGAAGATCTCCTTGAAGAGCTTCTTTATGGTCTCGTCGGGGAAGGGCCCGGGGTTTTCCGCGGTGAGGTAACCGAGCATCTCCTCCTCACGCTTGGGGTCGTAGTGGGGAAGGCCGAGCTCCGTCTGGATGCGGCCGATCTCCTGCACCAGCCTTCCCCGCTCCGAGAGGAGCCTAAGGAGCTCCCGGTTCACCCGGTCCACCTCTTTACGCAAGGCCAGGATGCGCTCGTCCATGGGCTATCGTCCTAAGCGGGTTTCAAGCCGCCTCCTGGGGCCGCTGCCTCTCCGCCAGGCGGGCCACCAGGACGGAGATCCAGTAGAGGACAAGGAGGGGCAAGGTGACGATGGAAAGGGAGACCACGTCCACCGTGGGGGTGATGACCGCAGCCAGGGTGAGGAGGAAGACCACGGCCACGCGCCAGTTGCGGGCGAGGAAGGCGGAGGAGAGGATCCCCAGGCGGGCCAGGAGGTAGCTCACCACCGGCATCTCAAAGACCAGGCCCATGACGCTCATCATCATGAGGATCTGGCCCATGTAGCGGCCGATGGAGATCTGGGGCGTGATGACGTCCCCCAGGAAGCCCAGGAGGAAGGGAATGGCGAAGGGCAGAAAGCCGTGGTAGGCGAAGAGCGCCCCCAGGGCGAAGCTGAACCCCGCCCCCAGAAGGAAGGGCACCGCCAGGCGTTTTTCGTGCTCGTAAAGCCCGGGGGCGATGAAGGCCCAGACCTGGTAGACGATGAAGGGGAGGGCGAGCACGAGCCCCCCGAAGGCCGCCACCTTCAGGGAAACCAGGAAGGGCTCGGTGATGTCCAGGACGATGAGGTTGACCTGGATGCCGTTTTGCTTGGCCGCCAGGTCCAGAGGCCGCTTGAGCCACTCCAGGAGCTGGACCCTGAAGGTCCAGGCCACCCCCGTCCCCACCGCCCAGGAGAGGAGGGCCCAGATGAGGCGGCTCCGCAGCTCCTCTAGGTGCTCTACCAGGGGGGCTTCCTTCAAGCTTTGGGCTCCTCCTGGGGCCTAGGCCCCGGCGCGGGCTTGGGTTCCTCCTTCACCTCCACGCTCTTCTCCAGCTCCTCGCGGATCTCCTGGGCCCCCCGCTTGAACTCGCGGATGCTCTGGCCCAAGGAGCGGCCGAGCTCGGGGAGCTTCTTGGGCCCGAAGATGAGGAGGGCCACCACCAGGATCACCAGGATTTCCGGCATGCCCAGGTTCATGGCCTTCAGTTTACCACCTGGGGGCTGAAGGGAGGATGAAGCGCATCATCCCCCCTCTCCGAGCTTCTTAAGGGCGTAGCCCTCGAGGTTCCTTTGCCTCCCCCGGGCCACGGCCAGGGCCCCCTCGGGCACGTCCTGGGTGATGACGCTCCCCGCCCCCACCAAGGCGCGGTCCCCCACCCGCACCGGGGCCACCAGGACGCTGTTGGAACCGATGAAGGCCTTCTTGCCGATCTCGGTCTTGTGCTTCCGCTTGCCGTCGTAGTTGGCGGTGATGACCCCGGCGCCGATGTTGGTTCCCTCCCCCACCTCGGCGTCCCCGAGGTAGGCCAGGTGGCCCGCCTTCACCCCCTTGTGAAGGAGGCTATTCTTCACCTCCACGAAGTTCCCCACGTGCACCTCCTCCATGAGGACCGCCCCCGGGCGGAGCCTGGCGAAGGGGCCGGCGGAGGCCCCGGGGTGGAGGTGGGCCCCCTGGGCCACGGTGTGGCTTTCTACCCTGGCTCCGGGCTCCAACACCGTGTCCTCGAGGACGGCGTAAGGCCCCACCTCGCACCCCTCGCCGATCCGGGTCTTCCCCTTAAGGACCACCCCGGGCCAGAGGGTGACGTCGGGGGCGAGCTCCACGGAAGGCTCCAGGTAGATGGTCTCGGGGAGGATCATGCGCACGCCCTTTCGCATCCACTCCCCGCGGAGCCTTCCCAAAAGCACCCCCTCCACCCGGGCGAGCTCCTCGCGGGTGTTCACCCCCAGGGCCTCCTCCGCCACCCCGCGCACCGCCGCCACCCTTTTCCCGTGGGCGCGGTAGATGGCGATGAGGTCGGGGAGGTAGTACTCCCGGGCGGCGTTTTCGTTCCTCACCTCCTTGAGGGCCTGGAAGAGGAAGCCGTCAAAGGCGTAGGCCCCGGCGTTCACCTCCCGGAGGGCCTTCACCTCGGGAGAGGCGTCCTTCTCCTCCACGTTGGCCAAGACCTCTTCCCCTTCCCGGAGGATCCGGCCGTAGCCCGTGGGGTCAGGGAGCTCCACGGTGAGGAGGGCCATCCCCGCCCCCTCCCGCACCCCCGCGAGAAGGGCCTCCAGGGTCCTCGGGGAAAGGAGGGGGGTGTCCCCCTGGGTCACGAGGAAGGGCCCGGGGAAGCCTTGGAGGAGGTGTTCCGCCTGGAGGAGGGCGTGGGCGGTGCCGAGCTGCTCCTTTTGCCAGGCCACCTCCACGGGGTAGCCCTCCAGGGCCTCCGCCACCTTCTCCCCCCCGTGGCCCACCACCACCACGAGCCTTTCGGGCCCAAGGGCCAAGGCGGCCTCGAGGGCGTAGAGGAGCATGGGCCTTCCCAAGAGGGGATGCAGGACCTTGGGCAGGCGGGAGCGCATCCTGGTTCCCTGCCCCGCGGCCAGGATCACGTGGGCGTGCATAAGGCTATCTTAGCCCCTCCCCGGTGTGGTCCTGCACCACCCTCAAACCCAGCGTCTCCAGGAAACGCACCAAAGCCGCCACCGCTTTCCTAACCCCCTGGGTGATCAGAGGGCTTCCGAAGCGGCTCACCCCGGCGTAGATCCCGTGGGCGCTTCGGCGCACCTCCAGGAGGAGGTCCTGGGTCAGGTCCTCCTCTTCCAGGTGGGTGAGGAGGTAAAAACCCTCCTCTCCCTTGGCCACCTCCAGGAAGACCGCCACGCCCCCTTCCAGGGCCACGGGCGTCCTTCCCAGGGGCAGGGCCTCGGGCAAGCTTCCTTCCAAAAGGGCGTGGGCCACGGCGTACCTCCTTATGGGAGGCCAAGGGGTGGGATCCTCGGCCACTTTAGTGAAGGCGGCGTGGAAAAAGGGCCTCCCCGCCTCCTTCCACTTGAGGGCGTACTTGGTGCGGAGGTGGCCCTCCGGAGGAGGCTTCACCTCTATGCGGTAAAGCCCCGTTTTCTCGGCCTCCTCGAGGGCGAAGCGAAAGTAGGCCTCGTGGTCGGTGGTGAGGAGGAGGCTCCCCCCTTCCCCTAGCCTTGTGGAAAGCCTCCGGAAGAAGGCCTCCTGGAGGAGGCGCCTTTCCTGGTGGCGCTTCTTGGGCCAGGGGTCGGGGAAGTTGACGATCACCTGGTGGAGGGCTCCCGGGAGAACCAGGTTCCTCAGGGCGAAAGGGCCCTCCCCGTGGTAGAGGCGGACGTTCCCTAGGCCCTCCCGGCGCGCCCTCCGGTAGGCCCTGAGGACGCTTGCCGCCGAGACCTCGGCCCCAAGGACGAGCCAGTGGGGATGGGCCTTGGCGAGCTCGGCGGTGAAGCGCCCATCCCCGAAGCCGATCTCCAGGACCAAAGGGCCTTCCCGCCCGAAGAGGTCCTTGGGGGCCGGGGGCCAGGAGGGAAGGAGGACGGGGCGCACCAGCACAAGGGGGCATTATAGAAGGTTTTCACACCCTTTTCAAAGGGGGGACGTAGTCTGCGACTTAGGAGGAGGTTGCCATGGCCCTATTCGGAAGCCTGGATTCCATGGCTCTGGAGGAAATCCTCTCCCTCCTCGCCCACAAGGAAGGGGCCTTGGAGGTTTGGAACCTTAAGGACATCCCGCCCACCACCCTTTACCTCAAGCCCGGGCACATCCGCTCGGTGGACCAGAAGGGCAAACCCTTGCCGCCCCTCGCCGCCAAAGCCACCCTGCAGGCCCTGCTCTTGGCCCGGCAGGGAAGCTTTGAGTTCCTCCCCGGGGCCAAGCCCAAGCACAAGGAACGCCTCAACTGGCCCACGGAAAGGGTACTCCTTTCCCTCACCACCTTGCAGGACGAGCTGGAGCGTTACCGTCCCTTCCTCCCCTCCCCCGAGGCCCGTTTCCGCCTCTCGGGAAGCTCCCCCGAAGACCCTCGCTACCAGGACTTCTTCCGGCTGGCCTTACCCCACCTGCAACGGGGCGCCTCGGCCAGGGAGCTTTCCCAGGCCCTGGGTATCCCCCTGGACCAGGCGCGCCTTTACCTCTACAAGCTCCAGCACCTGGGGGCGGTGAAGCGGGCCGAGGCCAAAGGGGGGGAGCCTTTGCGCCGCCTCCTCGGACCCTGGAGCCGCTAAGGGAGAAGGAGTTATGTGCGTGCTGATCGTGGACGACGACCCCATCCAGCGCCGCCTCCTCATGCGGGCCCTGGCCCCTCTGGAGGTGGAGGTGTGGGAGGCCAGGAACGGCCAGGAGGCCCTGGACCTCCTCAAAGACGGTCTCCCCCACGTGGTGCTCACCGACCTGCACATGCCCGTCATGAACGGCCTGGAGCTTACCCAAAGCCTCAAGGCCCAAGACCCCCTCCTCCCCGTGATCCTCCTCACCGCCGACGGGGACAAGGAGGTGCGCCTTCGGGGGATAGAAGCGGGGGCCGACGATTTCCTCAACCGCCCCGTGGACCTGGCCGAGCTCCGCCTCCGGGTCAAGGGCCACCTGGAGCGGCGGCGGCTTCAGGACAAACTAGAGGACCTGGAGCGGACCCTGGTGGTGCTCATGCGGGCGGTGGAGGCCAAGGACGCCTACACCGCAGGCCACGGGGAACGGGTAGCCCAGTACGCCCTCCTGACGGCCGAAGAGCTGGGGGCCCAGGACGGGGAACTGGAGGAGCTGCGCATGGGAGCCCTCCTCCACGATGTGGGCAAGATCGCCCTCCCTGACCACATTCTGCGGGGGGACCACCTCCTCAGCGAGCACGAGTGGCGCCTCATCCGGGAGCACCCCGTGCGGGGAGACGAGATCCTAAGGCCCCTCCGGGCCCACCCTCGCCTCCGCCCCTACGTGCGCTGGCACCACGAGAGGCTGGACGGCTCCGGTTACCCGGACGGCCTCACGGAGATCCCCCTCCTGGTGCAGGCCCTGAGCGCCGCAGACATCTACGACGCCCTCACCAGCGGGCGCACCTACCGCAAGCCCCTGCGCCCCCAGGAGGCCTTGGAGGTCCTGGAGAAGGAGGCCAAGGGAGGGAAGCTTTCCCGGGAGGTGGTGCGGGCCCTAAGGAGCGGGCTTTTGCGAAACCGCCTAATCAAGGTCTAAAGCCGTACTCCTCCCAGCGCGCGTCCACCAGGGCCTGCACCTTGGGGTCCATGCGGACCCTCTCGGGCCAGGCCCGGTGGAACCCCTCTTCGGGGAGCTTCCTCGTGCCGTCCAGGACCAAAACCGGCCCCTCCACTCCCGCCATCACCCGGGCGTCCCGCTCGGGGTCTATGTTGTTGAGGACGTACCAGAGGAGCTCCTCCGGGCTTAGGCCCGCCTCCTCGTCGGCGAGGAGGAGGAGGCGGACCCCGGCGCTTTGCGGGGTCCTTAGAAGCCTTTCCGCCGCTTCCCAGGCCTGGCGGGGGCGCCGCTTCGCCAGGACCACCCCCCAGAGGCCCGGCCACTGCCTCTGGGCCACCACCTCGGGGTCCTCGGGGAGCTCGAGGTGGGCCCTGGGGGTGAAGGCCACCTCCCCCCCTTCCTCGGGGAACTTCCGCGTGCCGTCTATGACCAGCTTCCCCCCAAAGGCGAAGGCTCGGGAGCTGTGGTCCAGGACGTCCACAGGGCCCCGGAGAAGGAGGGTGTCCCGCCCGGGAAGGGCGTGCTTGAGGGCCTCCAGCAGGGCGGGAAAGCCCGGCTTCACCGGCACCTCCTCGTCCACCACCACCACCACCTTGGCGAACATCATCTGCCCCAGGCCCAGCATCCCGTAGGCCACCTTGTAGGCCTGCCCCGGGTAGGCCTTCCTCAGGCTCACGTTCACCCAGTTGTGGGCCACCCCCTCGGGGGGCATGTGGTAGTCCGCCACCTCGGGGAGCACCAGGCGAAGGGCGGGGAGGAAAAGCCTTTCGCTGGCCTCGATGAGGTAGGCATCCTCCATGGGGGGGACCCCCACGAGGGTGGCGGGGTAGATGGCCCCCTTGCGGTGGGTGACGGCGGTGACGTGGAAGCGGGGGTAGAGGTCCACGGGGGTGTAGAAGCCCGTGTGGTCGCCAAAAGGCCCCTCCTCCACCAGGGGCTCCTCGGGGTCTATGTAGCCCTCGAGGACGAACTCCGCCTCGGCGGGCACGGGAAGGTCCACGGTCACTCCCCGGGCGAGCTCTATGGGGGCCCCCCGGAGGAAGCCCGCCAGGTGGAACTCGCTCACCCCCGGCAAGGGGGGGAGGGGGGCGGTGGCGGCGTAGGTGAGGACCGGGTCCCCCCCTAGGGCCACGGCCACGGGGAGCCTCTTCCCCAGCTTCTTCGCCTTCTCCAGGTGGCGGCGGCCCACCTTGTGGAGCTGCCAGTGCATGGCGGTGCTCCTTTGGTCCAGGACCTGCATGCGGTACATGCCGAGGTTGAGCTCCCCGGTCTCCGGGTCCTTGGTGATCACCAGGGGAAGGGTGAGGAAGGGCCCCCCGTCCAAGGGCCAGGTCTTGAGGACGGGAAGGCGCCCTAGGTCCACCTCCTCCCCCCGCCACACCACCTCCTGCACCGGGGCCCGGCGGACCCGCCTGGGGAAGAAGCCCCGGAGGAGGGGAAGCTTGGGGAGGAGGCCCAAGAGGGCGGAAAGCCCCCCCTTCCCCGGTTCCAAGGCGAGGAGGGCCTCCACCTTCTTCGCCAGCTCGTCCAAATCCTCCACCCCCAGGGCCAAGGCCGCGCGCGCCCTCGTGCCGAAAAGGCCCATGACCACGGGGAAGTCCTTCCCCACCACCCGCTCGAAGAGGAGGGCGGGGCCTCCCCTTTTCACCACCCGGTCCGCGATCTCGGCCATCTCCAGCTCGGCGCTCACCGGGACCCGGACCCGGTGGAGCTCCCCCCGCCTCTCCAAGGCCTCGAGGTAGGCCCGAAGGTTCCGAAACACCCCTAAGCTTACCCTTAGAGCTCCAGCACAAGGTGCTCCAGGCGGAAGTCCTCTGGGGTGCCGTGGACGAGGACGGCCTCGAGGCGCACCGGGAGGTCGTCCCGTCCCAGGAGGAAGCGGGCGCTTTGGAGGAGCCTTCGCACCTTGTTCGGGGTGAGGGCCTCCAAGGGCGCGCCGAAGCGGGCGGAGGCCCGCTGCTTCACCTCCACCACCACGTAAACCCCCTCCTTCTCCAGGAAAAGGTCCACCTCCCCGAAGGGGGTGCGGCGGTTCCTTCCCAGGAGGCGGTAGCCCTGGGCGAGGAGGAAGCGGAGGGCCTCCTCCTCGGCCCACCGTCCCCTCAAGGCGCCCATTCCTGGAAAAGTTCCCCGTCCAGGTAGAGGCGGAAGCGGGCCTCCCCCTGGACCTGGTAGCTTCCCGAAAGCCTCAAGCCCTCGCGCCCCATCCCTTCGTAGACCACCTGCTCCCCCCCCTCGTCCAGGAGGACCAGGCGCACCTCCTTACCCTCCGCCTCCGGGGGGAGGTTCAGGGCCAGGCTCACGGTGCGGGCCTGGGGTTCAGGAGGGGCGGGGGGCGGGAGCACCTCCCCCCGCACCGCCACCCGGAGGCGCACCCCGCCCCCCGGGGGCACGGGGGTGCCGGGGGCGGGGTCGGTGGCCAGGACCGTCCCCGGAGGGGCCCCCGAGGGCACCTCCTCCACCTGGGCCTGGAGGCCAGCGGCGTTCAGGAGGAAGAGGGCCTCCTCCCGGGGAAGCCCCGCCAGCCTGGGCAGGGGGACCGAGGCCCCCTCCCGGGCCCCCTGGGAAAGGAGAAGGCGCACCCCGCCCCCCGGGGGCACGGGGGTGCCGGGGGCGGGGTCGGTGGCCAGGACCACGCCCAGGGGCTCCCCGCTCGGCAAATAGGCCCTTCCCGCCACCTTAAACCCCAGCTCGGAGAGCCGGGCCTCGGCCTCCTCCTCCCGCAGGCCAGCGAGGTCGGGCAAGGAGTTCAGGCGGGCCTGGTTCAGCACCAAGCGCACCGCCCGCCCGGCCCTAAGCCGGGTACCGGGCGGGGGGTCTTGGTCCAGGACCACCTCTTTGGGGCGGGTGGGGTCGTTCCCCTCCGCCACCTCCAGGCGCAAGCCCGTGTCCTTGAGGAGGAGGAAGGCCTCGCGGGCGCTCTTGCCCACCAGCTCGGGCACGGCGTACTCCGGCGGGTTGAGGTAGCGGTAAAGGCCCTGGCCCAAAAGCCAGGAGCCCAGAAGGAGCAAGAGGAGGCCCGGGGCCACCCCCAGGAACCGGCCCCCAGGCCGGGGCGCCTGGGTCTTGGGAAGTCTTCCCCCAAGGGGCCAGGGGGAGAGGTAGGCCACCCCGTCCTCGGCCATGGCCAGGTGTTCCCGCCCGAAGCCCAGGGGAGCCAGGGCCTCGAGGGCCTCCTTGGGCGGGGCTTTACGGGCCAGGGGCCTTTCCGGAAAGAAGACGTAGTGGCGGCCCGGCTTGGCGGAAACCTGGGCCTCCAGAAGGCCCAGCTCCCCCAACCGGCGCACGGCGGCCCGGAAGCGGTAAAAACGCTCCTTGTCCTCGGGGGTTTTCACCTCGAAGAAAAACACCAGCCCCCCCTCTACCCGGTAGAGGGTGACGCCCCCTTCGGCCCTAAGGGTCTCCAAAACCGGGTAGCGGTCGTCCAAAAGCATGCGCCGCCCATTATACCCGGCGCCCAAGCCCCTCCCTCGCCTATACTTGGAGGTGCTATGTGGGACGTGCTCGTGGTGGGCGGGGGGCCTTCCGGGCTTTCCGCCGCCCTTTTCCTGGCCCGCGCCGGGCTCAAGGTCCTGGTGCTGGACGGCGGCCACGCGAAGATCGCCCAGGTGAGCCAGGTGCCCAACTATCCGGGGCTTTTGGACGAGCCCTCGGGGGAAGAGCTCCTAAGACGCCTGCGGGAGCACGCCGAGCGCTACGGGGCCGAGGTGCGGAAGGGCCTGGTACGGGGGGTGCGGGACATGGGCGGGGTCTTTGAGGTGGAGACCGACGGGGGCCTAGAGGAAGCGGAAAGGCTCCTCCTTTGCACCCACAAGGACCCCACCCTGCCCTCCCTCCTAGGCCTCGCCCGCCGGGGTACCTACATCGACACCGACGAGGAAGGACGCACCAGCTACCCCCGGGTCTACGCCGCCGGGGTGGCCCGGGGCAAGGTGCCGGGCCACGCCATCGTGAGCGCCGGGGACGGGGCCTACGTGGCCGTGCACCTGGTCTCCGATCTTCGGGGCGAGCCCTACAAGGACCACGCGAAATAGGCCTACACCGGGCGGCCCGCCATCATGAAGCTGGCCGTCATCCCCCCGTCCACGGGGAGGACAGCCCCGGTGATGAAGCTGGCCTTCTCCGAGGCCAGGAAGAGCACGGCCTCGGCCACCTCCTCGGGAAGCCCAAGCCGCCTCAGGGCGTGGAGGTCTTCCCAGTCCCGGCGGGTCTTCTCGGGGTCCTCGGAAAGCAGGATGGCCTCCAAGACCGCCTCGGTGGCGATGGCCCCCGGGGCCACGGCGTTCACCCGGATGCCCAAAGGGGCGAGGTCTAAGGCCATGGAGCGGGTGAGGTTGACGAGGCCCCCCTTGGAGGCGTTGTAGGCGGCGTTTTCCTGCTCGGCGAAAAGCCCCTGGACGCTGGCCACGTTCACGATGGCCCCACCCCCCACCTTCTGCATCTCCCGGGCGGCCAAGGCGGAGAGGTGCATGGGTGCGGTGAGGTTCACCTCCAAGACCCTTCGCCACTCGGGAAGCCGCACCGTGAGGGCCGAGCCGGGGGTGGAGGTGGCGGCGTTATTCACCAAGACGTCCACCCGCCCCAGGGCGTGGGCCGCCTCCTCCAGGAAGCGCACCCGGTCCTTCTCCTCCGCGAGGTCCGCCTGCACGAAAAACCCCCCGATCTCCCGGGCCACCTCGAGGCCTTGGGGCAGAAGGTCGCACAAGGCCACCATGGCCCCCTCCCGGGCGAAGGCCCGGGCGATGGCCCGGCCGATGCCCCGGGCCGCCCCCGTGACCAAAACCCCTTTCCCCTCAAACCCCCCCATGCCCCTAGCTTAAAGCCCCCAAGGCCTCCGCCACCCGCTCCCTGGGCAGGGCCCCCTGGACCACCTCCTTGCCGCCCCCCTTGGCCCCCAGGGCCTTGAGCCTCTCCAGGACCTCTTGGCGCCTGGGGCCGAGGAGGGCGAAGCGCCCCTCCGGAGAAACCAGGAGGAAGGTCTTCCCGCTCCAGGCAAGGAGTTTCTTGGCCAGCTCCGCCAGAACGGGGGCCGGCACGAGGAGGGCTTCTTCCTCCAAGGCCCTGGGGAGGAGGGCTTCCACCAGGGCTTCCCCGAGGGCCAGGTTTTCCCCCTTTAGGGCGTAAAGCTCCTCCTGAAGCCTCTTGATGGGCTTTTCCAGCTCCAGGGGGTGGGTGGAGAAGGCCAGGGCCAATCGGGAAAGGAGGGCGTGCTTGGCGTGGTAGTCCTCCAGGGCCTCCCACCCGGCCGCGAAGTAAACCCGCGTCCCCCCTTTGTAGCGCTCCCACCTGAGAACCTTGATGGGCCCCGCCTGGGCGCTGGTCTTGAGGTGGGTCCCCCCGCAAGCCGCCAGGTCAAAGTCCCCGATCCGCACCAGACGCACCTTGCCCCGGACCTTGGGGGGGCGCCTTAAGGGGTATTGGGCGAGCTCCTCCTCGGAAACGAAGAAGGCCTCCACCGGGTAGTCGGCGTAGACGGCGAAGTTGGCGAGGGCCTCGGCCTTTTGGATCCCTTCCTCCTCCGCCTCCTCCTCGAGGTCCACGGTGCACACCGGGGAGTCCAGGCTCACGGCCACGGTGCGGTAGTTCCCGGCCCTGAAGAGGGCCTGGGAGAGGAGGTGCTGGGCGGTGTGGCGTTGCATGTGGCGGAAGCGCCTCGGCCAGTCGATCTCCCCCTCCACCTCCACGCCCTCGGGGAGAGGATCGGAAAGCACGTGGACCACGTCCCCGAAGGCCTTCTCCTCCTCGTAGGCGTGGAGGACCCGGACCTCGCCGAACGGCCCCCGGAGGACCCCCGTGTCGGCGGGCTGCCCCCCGGACTCGGGGTAGAAGAGGGTCTGGGAAAGCACGGCGTGGTGCCCCTTCGGGTCGCTCCAGGCCCTTTCCACCCGGGCCTGGAAGCGGGTGGCGTAGCTGTCCAGCTGGTAAAGCCTCATGCCCCTTAGGATAAGGAGGATGGCGCCCTTGGACCGGGAGGAGTTCGCCAGGTGGTTTGCCCAGGCGCGCCACACCCTCGCCTCCGGGGAACGGGACCTGGAGGAAGGGGACTACGACTGGGCGAGCTTCAAGGCCCACCAGGCGGCGGAGTACGCCCTCAAGGGTCTCCTGCGCGGCCTGGGAAGGCCTGCTTTCGGCCACGCCCTTTTGCGCCTCATTCAGGCCTTGCGGGAAGCGGGCGTGGAAGCGCCTGGGGAAGTGGAGGAGGAGGCCAAGGGGCTGGACCTACACTACATCCCCGCCCGATATCCCGACGCCTACCCGGAGGGAAGCCCCCACGAGTACTACACCGAAGGGAGGGCCCAGGGGGCTTTGGAGGCGGCCAGAAAAACCCTCGCCTGGGTGGAGGAGGTGTGGCGTGGCCTCGAGGGGGCTTGAGGCGCGGCAGAAGGCCTGGGAGGACCTCCTCGCCGAGGCCCGGGAGTACGCCAGGCGGGTGGGGGAAGCCTTGGGGGAGGCCCGGGTGTTCCTCTACGGCTCCGTGGCCCGGGGGGACTTCAACCTGGAAAGCGACATAGACCTCCTGGTGGTCTCCCCCCATCTCCCCCAGGACCCCCTGGAGCGCCTGGCGCTCCTGCAAGGGCTAAACCCGGGGCGGGTGGAGGCCCGGGGGCTCACCCCCGAGGAGTTCGCCCGGCTTCAGGCCAAAGGCGCCCTCTGGTGGCTGGAAGGGGCCGTGGAGCTGTGAGGGGGGAAAGGCTGGACAAGCTCCTCGCCCGCCTGGGCCTGGGAAGCCGCAAGGAAGTGGCGAGGCTGGTGCGCGCGGGGCGGGTCCTGGTGGCGGGGGCGGAGGTGCGGGACCCGGGCTTCCACGTGCCGGAGGAGGCCGAGGTCCAGTTGGACGGCCAGCCCCTCCTCCTCCGCCGCCACCACCACGTCCTCCTGCACAAGCCAAGGGGCTTCGTGACGAACCGGACCGAGGGGCCCTCCGTCTACGCCCTCCTCGAGGGCTTCCCCACCCGGGACCTTTCCCCGGTGGGCCGCCTGGACAAGGACGCCGAGGGGCTTTTGCTCTTCACCACGGACGGGGAGCTTCTCCACCGCCTCACCCACCCCCGGCACAAGGTGGAAAAGCGCTACCTGGTGCGCCTGGAAAGGCCCGTGGGGCCTAGGGACCGAGAAGCCTTCCTGGAGGGCCTCTTCCTGGACGGCAAGAAGACCCTCCCCGCCGAGCTTACTCCCCTAGAAGACCCCACCTGGGCCGAGGTGGTCCTCCTGGAGGGGCGCTTTCACCAGGTGAAGCGCATGTTCGGGGCCCGGGGGAACCGGGTCCTCTACCTCAAGCGCCTGGCCTTGGGCCCCCTGGAGCTCGGCGACCTTCCCCCGGGAAAGGCCCGGCCCCTCACGAAGGCCGAGGAAGAGGCCCTCTACCGGGCGGTGGGGCTACGGGGCAAGGACCCGCAGGACCAGGTCTAAAGCCAGGCGCTCCCCCTGGGTTCCCTCCACGGGCTCGAGGCGGTAGCGCTCTACCCAAAGAGGCTTACCGGCCTCGGGAAGCCGGTTCAAGAAGGCCAAGACCCCGGGATAGGGGCCCTCGAGGCCCAGCTCCACCCGCCATGAGCGCACCTCCCCCACGGCCTCCACCTGCCCAGGGACGAGGCCCTTTAGGGTGAGGCCCTCCCTCTCCGCCAGGCGCAGGAGGGCTTCGTAAAGAAAAGGAAGCTCCCTTTCCTGGACCGGGGCCTCCGCCAAGGCCTGGGGAAGCGCTTTGGCCAAGGCCTCTGCCTGACGCCCTAGGGCACGGACCTCGGCCCGCGCCCGCTGGTACTGGGCAAACCCCAAAGCCACCTCCCGGGCGCTCCACAGGAGGGCCAGAAGGGGCAGGAGAAACCAGAGCCAGATAGGGGGCTTCATCGGCGCAGGATCCGGGAAAGGTCGAAAAGGGGCAGATACAGGGCGAGGGCGACCACGAGCATTATACCCCCGAGGAGCACGGTGAGGGCGGGCTCAATGCTGGAGGAAAGCCGTTTCACCCCGTAGTCCACCTCCCGCTCCAGGTGAAAGGCCGCCTGGTAGAGCATCCGGTCCAGGCTTCCCGCCTCCTCTCCCACCAAGGCCAGGCGGACCAGGATAGGGAGGAAAAGGGACTCCCGGGCCATGGCGGCGCTCAGGGACTCCCCGCGCACCACCCGCTCCAGCACCCGGTCCAGGGCCTCGGCCAAGGCGGCGTTGCCCAAGGTGTTCCGGGTGGCCTCGAGGGCCTGGGTGATGAGCACCCCCCCCTCGTACAGGGTGGCCAGGGTGCGGGCGAAGCGGGCCATGGCCGCCTTGTGGAGGACCGGGCCCACGAGGGGGAGGCGGAGGAAAAGGCCGTCCAGGGCCCTCGCCCCCCCCGGGGTCCGGTGCCAGGCCCGAAGGAGGTAAAAGGCGCCCAGAAGGAAGAGGAGGATCCAGAGGAAGTTTTGCCGCAGGAAGAAGGAGGTGCCGATGAGGAAGCGGGTGGGCCAGGGAAGCTCCGCCCCCGCCGCCCCGTAGAGCCGGGCAAAAACGGGGATGACGAAGAGGAGGAGGACCGTGACCACCAGGATCAGGACCGCCACCACGAAGGAAGGGTAGAGGAGGGCGGTACGCACCTTCTCCCGCAGGTCGTGGCTCTTGTCCAGGTACTCGGCGACGCGCCGGAGGATCACCTCCAAGGCTCCCCCCACCTCCGCCGCCGCCACCAGGGCCCGTACCAAGGGGGGAAAGACCTCGGGATAGGCGCCCATGGCCTGGGCCAGGCCCTCCCCGCCCTCCACCCGCTCCCGCACCCCCCGGGCGGCCTCCTTGAGAAGGGGATGGCGGTTTTCTAGGGAAAGGGTGTGCAGGGCCTGGGTCACGGGCACCCCGGCCCCCACCAGGGTGGCGAATTCCTCCATGAAAAGCACCAGCTCCGGAAGGGGCACCCGGCCCCTCGAGGGGCGCCTTAGACGCTCCAGGCGCAAGGGGTAAAGCCCCATTCCCCGCAGGCGCTGCCGGGCCTCCTGAGAACTTGCGGCCTCCAGCACCCCCCGGAAGACCCGCTCCCCTCTTTCATCGGTGGCCTCGTAAAAAAAGCGCATCCTACTCCCAAAGCCCTAGAACCCGCAAGAGCTCCGACCCCGTGGTCACCCCTGACCGCACCTGGATCAAGCCCACCCGCCTCAGGTCCCGGTGCCCCCTCGCCTGGGCCAGACGGCGCAGCTCCTCCTCCCCTGCCCCCTGGCCCAGGCGGTAGAGGGCCTCGCGATCGGGAGCATAGACCTCGTAAAGCCCGATCCTTCCCCGGTAGCCCGTACCCCGGCAGTAGGGGCACCCCTCCCCCCGCATCTCCTCTTCCGGCGCCTCCTCGCCGAAGAAAAGGCGGGCCTCCTCGGAAAGGGGCTTAGGCCTTGCGCACTGGGGACAGACCCGGCGCACCAGGCGCTGGGCCACAGCCCCGATCAGGGTAGAGGCCAAAAGGTGCCGCTCCGCCCCCATCTCCAGAAGCCGGGTGAGGGTGGCGATGGCGTCGTTGGCGTGGAGGGTGGCAAGGACCAAGTGCCCCGTGAGGGCGGCCCTAAGGGCGGTGTCCAGGGTTTCGGCGTCCCGCACCTCCCCCACCAGGATGACGTCGGGATCCAGGCGAAGGACGCTCCTCAAGGCCTCGGCGAAGGTGAGGCCGATCTTGGGCTGGACCGGGATCTGGACCACCCCTTCTAGGGGGAACTCCACCGGGTCCTCAATGGTCACGAAGTTCTTCTCCCGGGTGTAGATCCGGTCCAAGGCGGCGTACAAGGTGGTGGTCTTGCCGCTCCCCGTGGGTCCGGTGACAAAGAGGATGCCGTAGGGTCTGAGAAGGAGGTTTTGGAACAGGGCGAGCTCCTCGGGCAGCATTCCCAGCTCGGAAAGACCCAGGCGCACCCCCGTGGGGTAGATGACCCGCAGGGTGAGCTTCTCCCCGTGGAGCGTGCCCACCGAGGCCACCCGCACCTCGTAGCGCCTGCCCTCAAAGAGAAAGGTGAAGTGCCCGTCCTGGGGGCGACGCCTTTCGGCGATGTCCATGCCGGCTAAGACCTTATAACGGGCGGCAAGAGGGGCCTCGAGGTCCTTGGAAAGCCTCTCCAAATCCTGCATGACCCCGTCCACCCGGGCACGCACCAAGAGGTGGGTTTCCTCCGGGTCCAGGTGGAGGTCGCTGGCGGAGAGGGCAATGGCCCGCTCCAAAAGGGCCTGGGCCAGGCGGACGGCGGGCATGGCCTCGAGGGTGAGGTCCACCGCCTCCGCCACCTCCTGCCGCCCCTCCTCCCGAGGCCGGGCCTCCTCCGCCAGGAGGCGGTCCAAAACCTCCAGGATCTCCCGGTCCGGAGCCAGGTAGGGCACGATCTCCTTCCCCGTGAGGAAGCGGAGCTCGTCCAGAAGGGCCAGGTCCGAGGGGTGGGCCATGGCCACATGAAGGCGGTTGCCTTCCACCTTGAAGGGCAGGACCCGCTTCTCCCGGGCGAACCTGGGGTCCAAAAGGCGCATGGCCTGGGAATCGGGAACGGTTTCGGCGAGGCGGACAAGGGGCGCCCGCTGCTGGTCGGCAAGAACCCGCACCAGGTCCTCCTCCCGCACGTATCCCCGGCGGAGGAGAATCTGGCCCAGGAGATCCCCGGTACGGGCCTGTTCCTCCAGGGCCGCTTGGAGCTGTTCCGGGGTAAGGTAGCCCAGCTCCAGGAGGAGTTCACCGAGCTTGGGCCTTAACAACCTCCACCTCCCAGGCGAACAGCGCCCCTTCAGCCCGCAGCTGGCCCAGGCGACCCCCCAGCCTGCGGGCCAAGAGAAGGGGGGCATAAGGGTCTAGGGCCTTCCCTTGCAGGGAGAGCACCCCCTCCTCCGCCTCCAAAGCGGTCAGCCAGAGGCTTTGGGGTTTTTCCGCCGCCACCTTCAGCACCTCTTCCAGACCCAAGCCTCGAGGGCGGGCGGGCCGGAAAGCCTGGGCCTGAAGGAGGGCCACCTCCTGCTTCAACGCCTCGGCCTGCCGGGAAAGGGCGGCCCTTTGCGTATCCAGCACCCCCTTGCCCACCAACCCCAAGACGAAAAAGAGGGCGGCCCAAAAAACCGCCACCTGGGCCTCCCGGGGAAGCCCTTCTCCCAGGGCTTTCCGCCTCGGCCTCAGGTCCAGGGCCAGCTCCCGGGAAAGGGCGAAGGCCTCGAGGCCCCCCGGTACCACCTGCTCCACCTTCCCAGCGGCAAGCCCGGGAGGCACCGGAGGCGGGGTAGGAAACCCCAAGAGCCAGGCCTCCTCCACCTCCCCGGCGTGGCCGAAGAGCGCCAGGGAGCGGGCGATCTCCTCCGAAAGCCGCTCCGTGCCTTCATCCGCAGGGAGGGTCAGGTAACGAAAGCCCCTGAGCACCCCCCTTTCAAAGAGGGCCAGGGTGTGGCTCAGGTTCTCCAGGACCAAAAGGCTGGACGCCCGGCTCTGGGCCAGGGCAAAGCGCCAGAAAAGAAGGGGCAACGGTTCCATCCGCTTCGGCCTTAACCTCCCCAGAAGCGCCGCTCCCTTCTGGGGCAGGGCCGCATAGAGCACCCGGACCCGGCGCTCGTCTTCCGGCGCCACCAGAAGGTAGTCCACAAGGAGGTCTTCCCCGGCAAAAAGGGGGCTCCGCTCCGCCTCGGCCAAAACCGCTTCCTCCAAAGGAAACCCTTGGAGGCTGGGGAAAGGCTGAAGCCTGAGGAGGGCAAGCTCGGGGCCGAGGCCCAGATAGCTTCCTCGCCCCGCCCCCGCCTCCTTGAGGACCCGGAGAAGCCGCTCGTAGCGGGGCTTCCCTTCTTCCGTGAAGAGGTCCTCAAGGCGAAAGACCTCGGTCTTCCCCTCCCTAACGCGGAGGAGGCGGTTTTGGGTGGCGAAAAAGAAGTCCATACCCCGCTCGCGGATAGTCTACCCGCTCCGCACCCCCACCACCAGAGGGGGAAAGCGGTAATCCCTGCCCCCCAGGCGGAGGGTGAGCCCCTTGCCGTCCAGGGAGGCAAGAGAACAGGGGGCGTCCATAAGGGCCACAAGGGTGGGGGCCCGAGGGTCGTCGTAGCAGAACTCGGCCAAAGGCAGGGTGGCAGGCTCCAGAAGGTTTTGAAAGACGCCGGAAGGGCTCGTGCAGCTCCCCGACCATTCCCGCCGCTCCAGGGCTTGGCCGTTCAGGCGGTACTGGACGCAGCGTGGGCTTCCCTGGAGCCGGGCCTCCAAGATGAAGCCTCCCGCCACCGGGCTCTGGCCGGAAACGCTCACGATGCCCGTGCTGGTGGCGCTCCGCACGTCGCGGCCCAGGCGGTCCCAAAGGTCTTGGGCCAGGGCCTGGGCCTGGAGAAGAGAAGCCTCTCCTTGGTCGCGCACCCCCCAAAGGAGCAGGGTGGCAAAGGCTAGAGCAAGAACGCCCCCCACGGCCAAGGTTACGGCTAGCTCGGTTAGGGAAAGCCCGCGGCGCATTTCACCACACCACCGTGCAAGGGGTCACCCTGAACTCGTTTCCCGAGGCGTCGCGGAAGCGAAGGTCAAAGGTGTAGTTGGTTCTCCGAGGGAAATTGCTGGAAAACGTCAGCAGGATACGGTTGGGAGTAAGCAGGGACAAGGGTGTATTTAGTCTTTGGTAACCGCTTCCCGAGGCGTAGGAGCCCGTCCATAGAGGAAGCCGCGATGGGAGCTGTTGAATCCTTCTCAGCCTTTGGCTGGCAGGGGTTGGAGGGGACCAACTCAAGCTGAAGTGGGTGAAGACCCGTCCCACGGCTTCCAGATCCAGGTACACCTGTCTTCGGTTCCCAGCGCTACAGGTCCCAGGAACGACCGGGGTGGAAGAGGCGACCTCTACCCGCACGAGGACACCCGCCAAGCTTCCTCCTTTCCAGATCTGTAGGGTCCTAATCTGTCTTTCCAAGCTCCCGACCGCCTCGCTACGGCTTTGCTGGCACGCTTCATAAGCGCTTCCACCCAGGGTTAGGCTTTGGGTGGAGGGGCAGGGCGGTAAGCTCGCATCGCTTTCGGCAAGGCCGGCGAGACCGAGAAGGGGCCCTTGAAGGTTGCCCGTTTCTCCACCGGACCTCAATGCCGTGGCGAGGGCCAGGAGGATGGCCGCTACCGCGCCTACGAGGAGCAACCCAATGGCCACCTCGACTAAAGAAAAGCCTTGCCTCAAGGACCCACCTCCCAGGCTTCCACAAGGTCGTCGGTTAGGTTATACACGGCCCTTACCCAAGCGACCCCGCCTCCAGATTCCCCTGCGGCCTCTATGGTGAAACGGGTTTTCCCGCCGGAGGTGCTTTGGCTGACTCGGCACGTCATCCCACCTAGGTTTCCCGTGCTGTAGCAGTAACGCCCCACAAAGTCGGCAGCTAAAGCGTTGCAGGGAGTGGTGCTCCGACAGATGAGCACCGGTTGGCTAGCGTAAGGGGGGGAGGCTGGGTTGGCTCCTATGGCGGCTATGGCCTCCTGGGCCCCAGCTTCTGCCAGATAAAGAGCCTGGAGCTGGGCGGCGGAGAGCACCTCCCGCTCGGCGTTAAGGCGGGCCAGGAGGGAAAGGGGCAAAACCAAAACGCCGAGGAAGGCCAAGGCCATCGCCACGATCAGGATGATGTACCCACGCCCCGACATCAGAAGCTCCCCTGGCAGTAGGCGGCGATCCCTGAGGTGTAGGGCCTAAAGGCCACGATCCGGGCGGAAGGGTCCGTGGCCGGGTCGCCGTTGGTGGCCAGGCCCCCCAAGGGGTTGTACCCGTCCATGCAGTACTCCCGACCCGGGCGGTAGCGGAGGACGATCTGGTAGTTGTAGCTCCCGTAGGGGTTCCGCTTGAGAAAAGGTTCCTCCCACACGTCCTTCTTGTAGGGGGAGTCCAGGGCGTCCCAGACCTCGTCCAGGCCCGGGGGACGTCCAAGCTTCACCATAAGGATGCGCACGGTGCTGTTTAGGGCAAGGAGGGTCTGCCGGGCGGCGGCCTGCTCGGCCTGGAGGGAGAGGTCCACAAACCTGGGGACGGCGATGGCGGCCAAAATCCCCAGGACCACCAGGACCACGGCCAGCTCTACCAAAGTGAGGCCCTTCCGCATAGCTCCTCCCATTCAGTCTAAGGTGTCCGGGTGTCCCCGAAGGCACCGTATGGGCACGGTCACGGTAGTGGAGCTCACGGCGATGAGGAAGAGGGTGCAGGCCTCGTCGGCGTAGAGGTAGGCCAGCCGCTCCCCGGCGTTGCAGGAAGCGTTTCGGTTGTGGTCCCAGTAGGCCACCGTCTGCCCCGATGGACAAGAGGAGGAAAGCCGAAGATCACTCGGGCTCCCCATAAGGGCCTTGAGCTGGTTCCAGGTGGGCGCGGTCTTGTTTTGGGCGATGAAGATGGCGTAGGCCGTGCGCAGGTGGCGCAAGACCTCCTGCCGCTGGGCGCGCTTGGCCTCCTCCTGGAGGTCCAGGAAGCGGGGCACGGCCACGGCCGCCAGGACCCCCAGGATCAGGAGGACCACCGCCAGCTCTACCAAGGTCAGACCCCTCGCCATATTTCCTCCCGCGTGACCAGGGCGCCCAGGGCCAAGAGGGCCAAGGGGGTGACGTGGACGCTATCGTACCAGGTGAGGCCGTAGAGGAGGTAGCCCGCCACCGCCAAGGCGAAAGGAAGCTTCGCCCAGGAAGCTTGCCGAAGGGCGACCCCAAGCCAGAGAAGGTACGCCGCGCCGCCCAGCACCCCCACGGAGAGAAAGAGGTCCAAGAGGAGGTTGTGCGCCTTGGCGTAGGGGGAAGGCGCGAGGAGGCGGAGGCCCGTGGGGTCTTCCAGGTAGAGGAGGCGGTCCTCCCCCTGGAGCAGCCGCACCGGGAGGGAAAGGGCCACGGGAACGAGGCGCCGGTCCTCCCCGTTCCAGTCCACGGCGTGGGGGTAAGCCCGGGCGTAGCCGTCAAAGCCCCACCCCAGCCAAGGGCGAAGGGGAAGGGCGGCCAGGGCCTTGCGCCAGAGCTCCAGCCGTCCCGAGCTGTAGGCGTCGGCCTCGGCGAAGCTCGCCCCGAACTCGGGGAAGCGCCTGGGCTCCTGGACCCCCATCTGGCCTGGGACCAGGTAGAGGCCGTAAGAAAGCGCCCCCACGAGAAAGAGGGCGAGGGCGGAGCGCAAGCGCTTAGGACATTTCCAGGCGAACCAGAGGGCGAGGAGGGCGAGCGTCCCCCACAAGGCGAGCCACCCGCCACGGGTCTGGGTGAACCAGAGGGCCTGGGCGCCAAGGCCAAAGAGGAGGAGAAGCCCGGGCCTGGGGTTTTGCAGGTAAAGCCCGGCGGCAAAGAGGCCGAGGAGGGCCAGGGCCCCGGCGGCGTGCCCCCGATGGGAGGTGAGGCCGATGGGCATCTGGCCCCGGTGGACCCCGGAGGCGGTGGCGTTGGGGTTCTCGTAGCAGTCGGCGCGCTCCGGGTCAAAGCAACGCACGTAGGTCTGCCCTTGGGTCTGGGTGTAGTCTAGCCTCCAATCCCAGACCTGGGGGAAGACGGCGAGGGCGTGGAGGCTCAAGGCCAGGAGCAAGGCCCCGAAGAGCCCTCGAGGCGACAAAACCCCTGTTTCCAAGGCCAAAAACACCGCCCAGGCGAAGGCCACCCCCAGGGCCCAGAAGCGAAGCCCGTCTCCCACGCTGGGGTAGCCCGTCCAGCTCCAGACGGGCTGGGGGGAAAGGAGGGTGGAGGCTGCCCCGGCGAGGAGGAACCCCGCCGAGGCCAAGAGGGGCAAGAACACACCCCACCCTAAGGACGGGCTCCGCCCCCGTGTCCCCAAGAGAACGCCCACCAGGGCTCCGAGGGCGAAGAGGGCCATGCCCCCCTCTCGGGGGGCGTTCCACACCCCCTCGTGCCCCTGGCCCCAGGGGTTGATGCCGGCGAGGGCCAGAAACAACACCCCCCCGAGGAGGGGCCTCGAGGGGATGGCTAGACGGGGCATTACTTAAACCGCAGGTTAACCTTGAGCGCGTTAGAAGCGCTGTTATAGGTCTTGGCGCCGGAAGCGTAGATGGAGATGTCTGCATTGCCCGAAGACGGATTAGCCGCAGAGCAAGAAACCGTAACGTTACCGCCCAGGGTAACCGAAGACGATCCGCTGCCGATGTTCACCCCCTCCAGCATGTTAAGCACGTCCGAGCAATAGTCGGGATAGTCCTTGTTCTGGGCCACGTAGATGGCGTAGGCCGAACGCACCGAGCTCGCCGTAGCCTGAACGGCGGCATCTTTGGCGTCCCCAGAGAGGTCCACGAACCTCGGCACCGCGATGGCCACCAAAATCCCGATGATGACGATGACGATCGCCAGCTCTATAAGCGTGAAGCCTTTTGCCTTCATCTCTGCCCTCCCTTCACAGGTCCCAGGATGGGGTAGGCGTGTGAAAACGGTGTGAAAACCCGGGACCTGGGCTAGAAGGTACCACAAGCCCTATTCCAGGGCAAGGCCTCTTTCACAGCCCCTTCACGCTCCCGATGCTACCCTTGGACCATGCGGCGGACCTTGGCCGGGGTTTTCCTGGTAGGCCTCATCGCCTTAGGGCAGGGGTCCCCAGGCGCCCCTCTGGAAGCCATCCTGGTGGTCCAAGAAGAGGTCCTCGAGGACGGGGAACTCCGCACCTACACCGGGGCGAAGCGCTACCCCGTGGCCTCCGAGGGGGCGCTCAAGGCCCTCCTCAAGAGGCTCGCCCGCCCTCCCCGTCCGCCCCGCTTCGTCTTCCAGGAAGGGAAGTGGCGGGGGGTGGAGAAGAAAGGCCTCGCCTTTGACGAGAAGGAAGCCCTGGCCGCTTACCGGGAGGCCCTGGCCCAGGGCAAAAAGGGCTTCCGCCTCCCCGCGCGCCACACGCCCCCAAGCCCAAGCCTTAGGGAGCTTTACGCCCTCGGGGTGCGGGAGCACCTGGCCACGGGCGAAACCGACTTCCGGGGCTCCAGCCGGGAGCGGACCCACAACCTCCTCCTGGCCTCTTCCCGGCTGGACGGCCTCCTGATCCCTCCGGGAGCCTTTTCGTTCAACCAAGCCCTGGGGCCCGTGAGCGAGGAGGAGGGGTACAAGGAGGCCTTCGTCATCGTGGGAGACCGCACCGAGCAGGGGGTGGGGGGCGGGGTGTGCCAGGTCTCCACCACCCTCTTCCGGGCCTTCTTCTTCGCCGGGCTTCCCATAAAGGAGCGCCACGCCCACAGCTACCAGGTGGCCTACTACAAGCCCCCGGGCCTGGACGCCGCCGTGTTCCAGCCTCACAAGGACCTCGAGGTCCTGAGCGACACCCCGGGGCACATCCTCGTCCAGCGCTCGGTGGTGGGCACCCGGCTCCGCTTCCACCTCTTCGGCACCAAGGACCGGGAGGTGGCCTGGGAGGGCCCCTTCATCACGGACCGAAAGCCCCCCCTTCCCCCCCGGGAAATCCCCGACCCCACCCTCCCCCCGGGGGCGCGCAAGCAGGTGGATTTCGCCGCCGAGGGGGCCAGGGTGGAGGTGCGGCGGGTGGTGCGCTACCGGGACGGGCGGGTGAGGGAAGACCGCCTCCTGAGCCTCTACCGCCCCTGGGGGGCGGTCTACCTGGTGGGGCCTAGGCCGGAAACTCCAGCAGCACCGCCCGCTCCACGGGAAGGAGGCGGTGGGGCTCCCCCACCCAGGCCCCTTCCCCCCGCCGAAGGTGCAGGTACCGCCCCTCCGGCAGGTCGATGACCAGCTCCCCTTCCAAGAGGAGGTAAAAGGCGTTTTGGAAGCGCTCCTCCCCCTCCTTCAGGGCGTAGGCCCTCAGGGGCAGGCCCGGCACCTCCACCCGGCCCTCCCGGGCCAGGCGCAGGAGGTGGAGCTTGTAGCTCTCCCTCAAGCCGGGGCCACCTCCTTCCTGGCCCGGCCCTTCCTCATGCGGAGCTTGAAGAGGGCCCGCCGGGCGAGCCTTTCTTCCTCTTGGCCCAAGGCCTTCCCCTGGGCCAAGGCCTCCGCCGCCCGGCGCTCCTCAGGGGGAAGCTCGGGGAGGAAGGGCTTGAGCTCCTCCCAGTCCTTAGGCGGGGTGGCCTTCTTGGAGGGCTTGCGGGACCCGGCCCTTTTCTTCCCCGAAAGGGAGGCCTTGGGAGCGGGGAGGAGCTTGGGATCGCGCCGGGGGCAGCTGGGGTTTACGCAAGCCCCTTCCCCCTTCTTCACCAGGGGCCAGCCGCAGGCGGGGCAGGTCTCCTCCAGGAGGGGATAAAAGGAAAGGAAGCCGCAGGCGTTGTTCTCGCACTTGTAGTAGGGCTTGCCCCGCTTGCTCCTCTTTTCCAAAACCCGGGCGCCGCACTTGGGGCAGGCGTGGCCCGTGGGGCGGCCGTCGTCCCGGGTATAGTCGCACTCCGGGTAGCCGGAGCAGGCGATGAAGCTTCCGTAGCGCCCCTCTTTCCGAAGAAGGGGGCTCCCGCACCGGGGGCAGGCCTCCCCGATGGGCTCGGCCTCCTTTTTCTCTAGGGGTTCGGTGTAGGTGCACTCCGGGTAGCCGGTGCACCCCAGAAACTGGCCGTAGCGGCTCACCTTGAGCTCCAAGGGCCTGCCGCAAAGGGGGCAGGTCTTCTTGGGCACTTGGGCGAGCTCCCCCAGGAAGGGCTCGTAGAACTCCCAGACCACCTTGGGCCAGGGGGCCTTGCCCTCCTCCACCTCGTCCAGGCGGTCCTCCATCCGGGCGGTGAACTCGTAGGCCACCACCTGGGGAAAGCGTTCCTTGAGGTAGCGGGTCACCTGGCGGCCCAGAGGAGTGGGGAGGAGGGTGCGCCCCCTCCTCTCCACGTAGCCCCGCTTTTCCAGGGTCTCGAGGGTAGGGGCATAGGTGGAGGGGCGGCCGATGCCCAGCTCTTCCATGGTCTTCACCAGGCTGGCGTCGGTGTACCGGGGCGGGGGCTCGGTGAAGCGCTGCTCGGGGATGGCCCGAAGAAGCTCCGCCAAAGCCCCTTCGGGCACGGGGGGCACCGGGGGCTCCTCCTTCTCCTCCGGGTCCCGGCCCCAGGCCTTGAGGTAGCCCTCGAACTTGAGGACCGAGCCCGAGGCCCGGAAGAGGTAGCGGCCCGCGTCGTCTTGGAGGAGAACGGAGGTCTGCTCGTAGAGGGCGTCCTTCATCTGGCTCGCCAAGAAGCGCCGCCAGATGAGCTCGTAAAGCCGGTACTCCTCCTCGGAGAGGTACCTGCGGACGCTTTCCGGGGTGCGCCTAGGGTCGGTGGGGCGTATGGCCTCGTGGGCGTCCTGGACACCCTCCTTGCGGTTTTTGTAGACCCGGGGGGCTTCCGGCAGAAACTCCTTCCCGAAGGCCTCCCCGATGACCTCCCGGGCCAGGGCCAGGGCCTCGGGGGAAACCCGCACCGAGTCGGTGCGCATGTAGGTGATGAGGCCCACGGTCCCCTCGGGAAGGTCCACCCCCTCGTAGAGGCGCTGGGCGATGCGCATGGTGCGGCTTGCGGTGTAGCCCAGGCGGCTGCTGGCGGCCTGCTGCAGGGTGGAGGTGGTGAAAGGAGGCGGAGGGGATTTGCGGCGCTCCCTCACCTCCACCCGGGCCACCCGGTAAGGGGGCCTGGCCACGGCCTCCGCCAAGGCCTTGGCCTCGGCCTCGGTCCTCAGGTGGAGCCTTCCCTCCTTCTCCCCCTGTCCCGCCCAGATGCGCTTCCCCTCCGCCTCGAGGAGGAGCGCGGGGAAGGTCTTCCCCTCTACCCGGAACTCCCCCTCCAGGGTCCAGTACTCCTCCTTTTGGAAGGCCTCGATCTCCTCCTCCCGCTCCGCCACGAGCCTCAAGGCCACGCTTTGGACGCGGCCTGCGGAGAGGGCCCGTTTGCGGAACTCCAGGGAGAGGAGGGGGGAGAGGTTGTAGCCGAGAAGCCGGTCCAGGACCCGCCTCGCCTGCTGGGCGTCCACCAGGTTCTGGTCGATGGGCCTGGGCCGCTCCACCGCTTCCCGGACCACCTTCGGGGTGATCTCGTGGAACTCCACCCGGATGGGCTCCTTGGGGTCACGGCCCAAAAGCCGGGCCACATGCCAGCCAATGGCCTCCCCTTCCCGGTCGGGGTCGGTGGCGATGAGGAGGCGCCTGCCTTGGGCGGCCTTCTTGAGCTCCTCCACCACGGGCTTCTTGTCCTTTTTCACCTCGTAGGTGGGAGCGAAGTCCCGCGCCACGTCCACCCCCAGCTCCCTCTCGGGAAGGTCCGCCACGTGGCCCCGGCTCGCCCGCACCTCGTAGCCAGGCCCCAGCATCTTCTGGATGCTTTTGGCCTTGGCGGGGGACTCCACCACCACCAGGGTGGTGGGCCCTTGGGTAGCGGTTTCATGAGGGGATCTTGGGCGCTTGCCTTTCGTGGGCATCGCCCCCTATTTAGGGGGGTTAGGCGGGGCTTGTCAAGGGTTAGGCGCTGGCCTCCCCCTTTTGGTTCGGACATCATGTAGGCATGAGGAGGTTACCCTTTGAGCCAGAGGCTTTGAGGCCCTTTGTGAGCCCTTTGCTGGACCCGTGGCTTTGGCGGTGGGAAGACAAGGTGGCCCGTTTGCTGTGGTCCATCCTGGCCTCGGGCTCGGCTCGGAAGAGCGACTGGGCCAGGGCTTACCGGGAGGAGGCCAAGGAGGAGGCCAACTACAAGGCGATAGACCGCCTCTTGCCCCTCTTGGAGCCCAAGCGCTACCTCCTGCGGCTTCTGGACCCCAAGACGCCCTTTCTCCTGGTGGACCCCACGGAGGTCCCCCGTCCCCAGGCCAGGCGCACCCCCTACGTGGGACGGCTTTCCGATGGCAAGACCCTGGGTTTTTGGGCGGTGGTCTTTGCCCAGCCTTACGGGGGCCGGGCGGTGCCGGTGTACGTGGGGAGCTACTGGGAGGGGAAGGGGGAGGGGAGGAACCGGACCTGGGAGGGACTGGTGGAGGAGGTGGTGGAGTACGTGGAGGAGGGGACGGTGTGGGTGTTTGACCGGGAGTTTTCCTTCGGGGGGTGGCTGGAGGCCCTGGAGCGGTGGGGGGTGAGGTACGCGGTGCGGTTGAACCTGGGGACGAGGCCCAGGCTTTTGTGGCGTGGGGAGCGGCTTATTCCCTGGGTGGACCGGGGTCGGGAGGTGAGGTACGAGGGGGTGTGGTACCGGGGTGAGGTGGAGGTGAACCTGGTGGGGGTGTGGCGGGAGGGGATGAGGGAGCCCCTTTGGGTGATGGGGAACCTTCCCCCGGAGGAGCTTTTGCGGGTCTACGAGGAGCGGATGAAGATTGAGGAGGGGTTTAGGGACCTGAAGGGGCACCTGGGGTTGGGTGGGGTGATGAGCAAGGGATGGGAGGCCATGGAGAAGACCCTGGCCCTGGTGGCCTTGGCTTACGGGGTAGGGTTGATGGTGGGGGAGGAGGCGCGGGGGCGCCTGAAAGGGGGGGCTCAAAGGGGAGGCGGAAGTGGGGGGCTTACTCCGGGCTCTTTGTCCTCTTGAGGCAGCCGGTGCGCTTTTCCCCAGAGGAGTGGGTAGACATCCTGCGCCGCGCCCTGGAAGCCTGGCTGCAAAGGTTGTTCCCTACCCCCGTTTCCCCCGGGCAGGGGGCAGATGTCCGAACCTAAAGGTGGAGCTCAGTTAGGCGGGGTTTTTCAAGGGTTAGGCGGGGTTTTGCGGCCCCACGTCCGCCCCGGGGTAACTCCTGGGAAGAAGCCTCCGCTCCCAGGCGGCCTTGAAGAGCTCCTCCCGGAAGTCGGGGTGGGCGATGCCGATGAGGGCCAGAGCCCTCTCCCTCAAGGAGCGGCCGAAGAGCTCGGCCACGCCCCACTCGGTGACCACGTAGTGCACGTCGGCCCGGGTGGTCACCACCCCCGCCCCCGGCTTCAGGAAGGGGACGATGCGGCTCTGCCCCTTGGCGGTGGAAGGGAGGGCGATGATGGGCTTTCCTCCCTCGCTCCTCGCCGCTCCCCGGATGAAGTCCAGCTGGCCGCCAAACCCGGAGTAGATGCGGGTGCCGATGGAGTCGGCCACCACCTGGCCGGTGAGGTCCACCTCGATGGCGGAGTTGATGGCCACCATCTTGCGGTTCTGGGCCACCACGAAGGGGTCGTTGACGTAGTCGGCGGGGTGGAGTTCAAAGAGGGGGTTGTCGTGGACGAAGCGGTAGAGCCTCTCCGAGCCCAGGACGAAGGTGCCGATGACCTTGCCCGGGTGAAGGGTCTTCCTGGCGCCGGTGATGAGGCCCTTGAGGAAGGCCTCCAGGACCCCGTCGGAGATCATCTCCGTGTGGACGCCGAGGTCTTTGCGGCCCGAAAGGCTCGCCAAGACGGCGTCGGGGATGGCCCCGATGCCCATCTGCAGGGTGGCCCCGTCCTCGATGAGGCCCGCCACGTGCTCCCCGATCCTGCGCTCCACCTCCCCGAAGCCCTCCCGCTTGAGTTCGGGCAGGGGCCAGTCCAGCTCCACGATGGCGGTGAAGCGGGAGACGTGAACGAAGGTGTCCCCCAGGGTCCTCGGCATCCTGGGGTTCACCATGGCGATGACCAGGGGGGCGGCCTCGAGGGCGGCCTTGGTGGCGATGACCTCCACCCCCAAGGAGCAGAAGCCGTGCTCGTCGGGGGGGGAAACCTGGACGATGGCGGCGTCCAGGGGAAGGACCCGGCGCTTGAAGAGCCAGGGCACCTGGTGGAGCATGATGGGCACGTAGTCCGCCCGCCCCTGGTTCACCGCCTCCCTATCGGCGGGGCCCACGAAGAGGGAACGCCTTCGGAAGTGCCCCTCCATCTCCGGGGAGACGAAGGGGTCCTCCCCCAGTTGCAAGAGGTGGACGAGCTCCACGTCCCTAAGCTCGTCCTTGCGGGCGGCGAGGGCCTTGAGGAGGGGCGTGGGGGTGGCGGCGTTGCCGGACACGAAGACCCGCATCCCGGACCGGATGAGGGTCACGGCGTCCTCGGGGGAGGTGAGCTTCTTCCGGTAGCTCATTCTAGGTGGCCTCCTTTCTGGCCCAGGAGGAGGTAGGCCCCCTGGCGGAGGGCGGGGACCTTTAGGGGGTCGTCCCCCATCCTTAGCAGGAAGGGCAGAAGGGTGGCGGTGAGGGCGTGGCTCGCCGTGCGGGGCACCAGGGCGGGGACGTTGGGCAGGCAGAAGTGGGTCACGCCCATCTCCTGGTACAGGCCCACCCGGCTGGTCTCGGCGATGCCCCCCTGATCTATGGCGAAGTCCAGGAGGACGCTGCCCGGGCGCATGCGGGAGAGGAGCTCCCGGGTGAGGAGGATGGGGGTGCGCTCCCCCGGCACGGCCACCGCCCCCACCAAAACGTCGGCGAAGGCCACGTAGCGCTCCAGGCGGCTTTGGGTGACGAGGGCGGTGACGGCCCCGGGCACCTCCTTGGCCGCCTCCTCCAGGGCGGGGAGGGCCTTGTCCAGAAGGTAGACCGAGGCCCCGCTCCCCAAGAAGGCCTTCCCCGCCGCCCGGCCCAGGACCCCCGCCCCCAGGACCACCACGTCCGCCGGGGGAATGCCGGGCAGGCCCGAGAGGAGGACCCCGGGGCCCAAGGGGGCCTCCAGGAGCCGCCCGGCGATCTGGGGGGCGAGCCTACCGGCGATCTCGCTCATGGCCTTGAGGACCGGGCGCCTCTTTCCTTCCCCCACCAGCTCGTAGCCGATGGCGGTGAGGCCCTTTTCCGCCATGGCCTCTATGAGCCCGGACTCCGCCGTGGCCAGGTGCAAAAAGCCCAGGAGGGTGGCCCCGGGGCGGAGGAGGGCGACTTCCTCGAGGGTGGGCCTCCCCACCTTGAGCACCACTTCCGGGCGGCCAAAGGCCTCCTCCCGGCTCACCAGCCGGGCCCCCGCCCTCTCGTAGGCCTCGTCGGGAAAGCCCGCCCGCTCCCCGGCCCCCCGCTCCACGTAGACCCGGTGGCCCAAGGCGGCGAGCTCCCGCACCCCCTGGGGGGTGAGGGCCACCCGCCCCTCCCGCACCTCCTCCCCGAAAAGAGGGAGGTTCTTTAGCGCCATCCGCTCCTTGGGTAGGCCGATGTCCATACCCGCCTCCTGGCCCCAAGCTTACGGGAAACCCCCTGGGCAGATGTCCCTTTCCCTTCTCATGGGCCCCGGCCTTAGGCTTTTTCCGTGGACGCCTTCGCCGACTGGCTCTTCGTGGTCCTCTGGCTCCTCGGGGTCCTCCTCACCCTCCTCCCCTTGGTGCCCGCCACCTTGGTCATCCTCCTCGCCGCCTTCCTCCACGAGCTCCTTGGGGGCTTCCGGGAGCTCACTTTAGGGGCGTGGGCCCTCCTTGGGGTCTTGGCCCTTCTGGCCATGACCCTGGACAACCTGGCGGCCCTCTGGGGGGCCAGGCGCTACGGGGCGGGCCGGGCGGGGCTTTGGGGGGCCTTTTTGGGTGGCCTTCTGGGCCTTTTCCTGGGGGTGGTGGGGGTCTTGGTCCTTCCCTTCCTCCTGGCGTGGCTCTTTGAGTACCTCTCGGGGCGCAGGCCCGAGGAGGCCCTAAAGGCCGCCTGGGGCACCCTGGTGGGCCTCATGGGGGGCCTGGTGGCCAAGGTGCTGGTCCACCTGGCCATGGGGCTTTGGGTCCTGCGCCAGATCTTCTAGCCGGGCTGGGGTATGCTTTCCCCCATGGAGCTCGTCTTCGTCACCCGGGAAGGGTGCGGGCTTTGCGAGAAGGCGGAAAGGGCCCTCTGGAGCCTGGGGGTGCCCTACGTGCGCCGGGATGTGGACCGGGACCCGGAGCTTTTCCGGCGGTACACCTTCCGGGTCCCGGTGCTCCTTTGGGGGGAGGAGGTGCTTCTGGAAGGGGCCTTTGGGGAAAAAGAGCTCGCCGAGCGCATGGCGGCGCTTCTGGGAGGCCAGGGATGAACCCCACCATGATCCAGATCGGCCCCCTGAGGATCCAATGGTACGGGTTCCTCCTCACCCTGGCCATCTTCATCGGTTTTGAGCTGGCCAAGAGGCGCCTGAAGGCCTGGGGGCTGGACACGGAGCGGTTTGAAACCGCGGTCTTCTGGGCCGTGGTGTGGGGGGTGGTGGGGGCCAGGCTGGGGTACGTCCTCACCTCCCCCGGCTACTTCCTGGAAAACCCGGTGGAAATCCTCTACATCTGGCACGGGGGGCTTTCCTTCCACGGGGCCATCCTGGGGGGCACCCTGGCCTTTTACTACTTCCACCGGAAGCGGGGCTATCCCCTGTGGCCCTACCTGGACGCCGCCACCCCCGGGGTGGCCCTGGGCATCGTGGCCGGAAGGATCGGGAACCTCATGAACGGCTCGGACACCGTGGGCCGCCTCACCTCCTTGCCCATCGGCTTCACCTGGCCGGAGTGGGCCCGGGGCTTCCCCGGGGTCTGCCCCGGGATGGACGACATCTCCCAGGTCTACCGGTGCCAAGAGCTCCTCCGGGGGCCGGTGCACCTGACCCAGGTCTACGGGGCCCTGGTGGGGCTCGTCCTCCTGCCCCTCTCCCTCTACTGGCTCAGGAAAAAGCCCTTTTACGGGTACGCCTTCTGGAACTTCCTCCTCTGGTACAGCGTCCTCCGCTCGGTCCTGGAGGAGCCCTTCCGCCTGAACCCCCTTTGGCTTCCCGTCTACCGGAACGAAGCCCTGGGCATCGGCCTCTTCACCGCCACCCAGGTGGTGAGCCTCTTTCTCGTCCTCCTTTCCCTTTACATGCTGAGGCGCCTGGGCCGGGCGGTAAGATAACCCCATGGTGCTTCCCCCCCGCAAGGACTCCTTGAAGTGGAGCGCCTACCCCGAGGACGTCCTCCCCCTGTGGGTGGCGGACATGGACTTCCCCGTGGCCGAGCCCATCCGCAAGGCCCTGAAGGAGCGGGCGGAGGGGTTTTTAGGCTACCCGCCCCGGGAAGGGGACCCGGAGCTCAAGGCCCTCCTCCTGGAAAAGGGAGGCCTCGAGGGGGAGGTGGCCTTCATGCCCGGGGTGGTGGTGGGGCTGTACGCCGCCGTGGCCGCCTTCACCGCCCCCGGGCAGGGGGTCTTGAGCCAGGTGCCCGTCTACCCTCCCTTCCTGGCCGCCATCCGGGAGCAGAAGCGCACCCTCCTCTCCAACCCCCTGAGGGAGACGGAGGAGGGGTGGAGGCTGGACCTTTCGGGGCTGGAGCGCTTGGCCTACGCCTCGAGGCTCCTCCTCTTCTGCCACCCGCAAAACCCCACGGGCCGGGTGTTCACCGAGGAGGAACTTCTGGCCCTGGCCCACATCGCCCGCAAGCACGACCTCATCGTGGTCTCCGACGAGCTCCACGCCCCCCTGACCTACGAGAGGCCTCACGTCCCCTTGGCCCGCTTCCTCCCCGAACGCACCCTCACCCTCCTGGGCCCGGGCAAGGCCTACAACCTGGCGGGCCTGCCCCTGGGGGCGGCGGTGGGGCCCAAGCCCCTGGTGGAAGCCCTGAAGCGCCACCTCCCCCACACCTTCCCCAACGTCCTGGCCATGGCCGCCTGGAAGGCTGCCCTTTTGGAGGGGGAGGATTGGCTTCGGGAAACCCGGGAAAGGCTTAAGGCCAACCGGGACCGGGTGGCGGCCTGGGCCCGGGAGGTGGGCCTCGGCCACTTCCCCCCGGAAGGCACCTATCTGGCCTGGCTCAAGACGGGGATCCCCAAAGCGGCGGCCCACCTCCTAAAGGAGGCCCGGGTGGCCCTGAACCCGGGGGAGAGCTTCGGGGAGGGGTACGACCGCTACGTGCGCCTCAACTTCGCCACCTACCCCGAGGTCCTGGAGGAGGCCTTGAGGCGGCTGGGGAAGGCCCTGGGCCGGGGAGGGTAGCGTAATACCACCCCATGCTGGCCCAAGCCAGCATGGGGGCCCCGGTCAAAAAGGCCCGTAGGGCTTAGGCGAAGGATTCACGCCAAAGGGGTATAATCCCCCTGGGGCTTCCCCAGGGGGTTCCTCAGGGCCTAGGGCTACTGGACCACCTCAATGGGGATCCGCTTGGCCCGGGCCTCGGCCACCTTGGGCAGGGTGAGCCTCAGGATCCCGTGGCGGAACTCCGCCTTGGCCTCCTCCGCCTTCACCTCCACGGGCAGGGTGAAGGTGCGCACGAAGGAGCCGTGGGGGATCTCCTGGAGGTAGTAGCGGCGCACCCTCACGTCCTCCTGAGGCTTCACCTGGCCCCGGACGGTGAGCTTGGTGCCCTCGAGGCTCACCTCCAGGTCCTCCGGGGCCAGGCCGGGAACGGCCATCTCCAGGACCAAGGCCTCGTCGGTCTCGTAGAGGTCCGCCGGGGCCACGTAAGCGGTAGCCAAGGGCCGGGCGAACTCGCCCATCACCTCCTCAAAGAGCCGGTTGGCCTCCTCCAAGAGGGAGAGGGGTCCCCAGGTCCTGAAGGGCGTGATCTCCGTGGCGCGCGCGTCCTTCCGCACCAGAGCCATACCCATCACCTCCGAAGTACACTAATAACACATGCGCGCTCTTTTGTCAAGTACCCTTACTCTTTCTGGCTTACCCATGCGTCCCCTATAATCAGGCCCATGGACCTGCCCAAGGACGCCGTCCTGGTGGACACCCGTCCCCGGGCCGCTTACGAGGCGGGGCACCTTCCGGGGGCCCGCCACCTGGACCTCTCCGCCCCCCGGCTTCGCCTGCGGGAGGAGGCGGAGCTTAAGGCCCTGGAAGCGGGCCTCACCGAGCTCTTCCAAAGCCTGGGCCTGAAAAGCCCCGTGGTCCTCTACGACGAGGGGCTCACCAGCCGCCTGTGCCGCACCGCCTTCTTCCTGGGCCTGGGGGGGCTGGAGGTGAGCCTTTGGACCGAGGGGTGGGAGGCCCAGGCCACGGAGAAGGAAGAGCCCAAGCCCGAGCGCACGGAGGTGGTGGCCAAGCTCCGGCGGGACTGGCTCCTCACCGCCGACGAGGCCGCCCGCCACCCCCTCCTTTTGGACGTGCGGAGCCCCGAGGAGTTCCAGGGCCAGGTTCACCCCCCCTGCTGCCCCCGGGGAGGGCGCATCCCGGGGAGCAGGAACGCCCCCTTGGACCTGTTTCTGGAGCCCCAAGGGCTGCTGGAACGGCTTTCCCTGAAGCCCGGCCAGGAGGTAGGGGTCTACTGCCACTCCGGGGCCAGGAGCGCCGTGGCCTTCTTCGTCCTGCGGAGCCTGGGGGTCAAGGCCAGGAACTACCTGGGTTCCATGCACGAGTGGCTCCAGGAGGGCCTGCCCACCGAGCCATGAGGGTCTTTCCCGTCACCCTGGGCCCCCTCCAGGAAAACGCCTACCTGGTGGAGACCGGGGAGGGGGCGGTCCTCATAGACCCGGGTGACGAACCGGAGAGGCTCTTCGCCCTTTTCCGAGAAACCGGCCTCACCCCGAGGGCCATCCTCCTCACCCACGCCCACTTTGACCACGTGGGGGCCGTGGCCCCCCTGGTGGAGGCCCTGGGCCTTCCCGTCTTCCTCCACCCCCTGGACCTCCCCCTGTACGAAGGAGCGGACCTCGTCGCCCGGGCCTGGGGCTTCGCCATTCCCAAGCCCCCCCTCCCCGTGGAGCCCCTGGAGGAGGGCATGACGCTTTTCGGATTCCAGGTCTTCCACCTCCCCGGCCACAGCCCCGGCCACGTGGCCTTCTATGACCCCGAGGGCGCCCAGGTCTTCTCCGGGGACCTCCTCTTCCGGGGAGGGGTGGGCCGCTACGACCTCCCCGGGGCCGACCCCAAGGCCCTCTTCGCCTCCCTGAAGCGCCTTCTCGCCCTTCCCCCCAAAACCCGGGTCCACCCCGGGCACGGCCCCGGGACCACCCTGGGCCTCGAGGCCCGGGCCAACCCCTTCCTCACCGGGTTAGAATGGGAAACGTGAACGGGGCGGACGCTCCTCAACGGGGACAGCTGGAGGCGCTGAAGGCCCTTTACGCCCTTCAGGAAAAGGATTTGGAAATAGATCGGCTCCAGAAAGAAGCGGAAAGCCTTCCGGAGGAGCTCCTTGCGGTGAAGGCCCAGGTGGAGGCCCTGGAGCGGGAGCTCGGGGACCTCCTGGAGCGGCAGGCGGAGCTGCGCAAGGCCTACACCCGCCACAGCCTGGACATAGAGGACCTCACCGCCAAGGAAAAGCAGGCGGAGGCGGAGCAGCGCCAGGCCCAAAGCGCCCGGGAGCAGACCCAGTACGAGAACCGCATCCAGCAGATCAAGGACCGCATCAAGGAGCTCCTGGAGCTCTCCACCCCCATCATGGAGGCCATGGAAGAGGTGGAGGCCCAGATCGCCCAGGTGGAGGAGGGCCTCGCCGGCCTCCGTCCCCGCCTCGAGGCCCTCCTCCAGGAAAACACCCTGAGGGTGGAGGCCCTGAAGGTGGAGATCCAAAGGCTCCAGGAGGAGCGGGAGGCCATGGCCCAGGGCATTCCCACCCCCGTGCTCAAGGAGTACGAGGCCATCCGCCGGGCCCGCAAGGGCACCGGCATCGTGCGCATGCTCCGCCAAGGCCAGGTCTTCCGCTGCGAGGGGTGCAACGTGGTCCTGCCCACCCACGTGGCGCAAAAGGTAGTCCAGGGGCAGCTCACCCGCTGCCCCTCCTGTGGCCGCCTCCTTTGGAAGGGGGAAGGCTGACGCCACCCCATGTCGGCTTGGGCCGGAAAAGGAACCCCAAAGGGCCCCAGGACCCTGGTTCGGGCGAAGGCTTCACGCCGAGAGGGTATGCGAAGGCAACCCCCTTCCCAGGGAACTCACCGAGGCGTGGCCGCTTAGCCCACCAGGCGGGCCGAGAGGGCGATCTCCTTCACCCCCGCCAAGGCCCGCGAGACCGGGCACCCCGCCTTGGCCGCCTCGGCGATCTCCAAGAACTTCTCCGGGGATATCCCCGGTACCTCGGCCTCGGTCACGAGCTCAATCCGGGTGAGGGTGGGGCTTCCTTCCACCATCTCCAGGTGGACCCGGGCCTCGGTGGAAACCCGCTTGGGGGGGAAGCCCTCCCGCTCCAGGCTGGCCGCCAGGGCCATGGAGAAGCACCCCGCGTGGGCCGCGGCGATGAGCTCCTCGGGGTTGGTGCCAGGGCCTTCCTCAAAGCGCGAGGGGAAGGAATAAGGCCCCTCAAAGGCCTGGCTCTGAAGCCTCATCACCCCCTTGCCCGAACGCAACCCGCCTTCCCATACCGCCTGGGCTTTCCTCACCGGCATAAGGACACCTCCCCTTCCAGAATACCCCGCTCTCCCCAAGGTTTTGGAAACCCCACCACCTTCTCCCCTCTCCCAAAGGGCACACTAAAGGGGTGCTCCTCCTCTTCGTGGACGGCTTGGGCCTGGGAGAAGCCCTGGAAGACCTTTTCCCCCTCCTCCTAGAGCTCTCCCCCCACCCCCTGGACGCCGCCTTGGGGGTAGAGGGCCTGCCCCAGTCGGGCACGGGCCAGACCACCCTCCTCACGGGGGTGAACGCCGCCCGGCTTCTCGGCCACCACCAGGGCCCCTTCCCGAGCCCCAGGCTCAGGCCCCTCCTGGCGCAAAGCCTCTACGCCTGGGCCAAGGGCAGGGGCCTGAAGGTCCTCCACGCCAACGCCTACCGGCCTGAATACCTATACCTGAAGCGGGCCACGGAGGGAAGGAGGCTTCTGCTTTCCGCCTTCGCCCAGGCCGCCCGCCTGGCGGGCCTCCCCCTCCTCCCCCAGGGCCACCCCCTGGCCCTGCCCCCCGGCTTCTGGGAAGACCCCTACGGGGCCGGGGCCAAGGCGGCGGACCTCGCCCGCCGCTTCCACCTGGTGGTCCTGGAGTACTGGGCCCTGGACCTGGCCGCCCACCGCCACCCCGAGACCCTGCCCCAGCGCTTTTCGGAGCTTACGGGCTTCCTCCGAGGCTTCCTGGCCGAGGGAGGGGAACTTTGCCTCACCTCCGACCACGGCAACGCGGAGGAACCCTGGCACCCCCACCACACCCGAAACCCCGTGCCCCTGGTGGGCACGGGAAAGGCCCCCCCGCCCCCTAAGGACCTGGCCGGGGTCTTTCCCTGGATGCAAACGCTTCTCATTCCTAAACTTACTAAATCCGACCGGAATACTTGACTTTTTGCCGGAGGCGAGGTAGAGTCCCCCCGAGGGCGCCCTCGGCCCGCGCTTCCGGGCCATTTCCCAAGGAGGTAGCATGAGAAAGCTTCTTACCCTGATCGGCCTCACCGCCTTAAGCCTGGGCCTCGCCCAGCAAGCCACCTTTACCCTTTACTCCGGACGGGGGCAGAGCCTGGTGGAGCCCATCCTCCGCCAGTTCCAGGAGGAAACGGGGATCCGCGTCCAGGTGCGCTACGGCACCGACGCCCAGATCCTCGCCGCCCTCCAGGAAGAGGGAAGCCGCTCCCCCGCCGATGTCCTCTGGCTCAACACCTCCGGGGCCCTGGGACAGGCCGCGGCCAAGGGACTCCTCAGACCCCTGGGGGAAACCCTCTTGGGAAGGCCGGTGGCCTTTGTGCCCGCTTCCAGGGCCTGGGTGCCGATCACGGTGCGGCTTCGGGTCCTGGCCTACAACCCCCAGAAGGTGAAGGCCGAGGAACTTCCCGATAGCCTCCAGGACCTTCCCCGGTTCGTCCGGGAAAAGGGGCTTCGGATAGGCTGGACCCCCACCTACTCCAGCTTCCAGGACATGGTGGCCGGGATGATCCTCCTCCACGGGGAGGCCAAGACCCGGGAGTGGCTTCTTTCCATGAAGGCCCTCGCCCCCAAGGCCTACCCCTCCAACCCCGCCATGCTGGACGCCATCCGCGCCGGGGAGGTGGACCTGGGCTCCACCAACCACTACTACGTGGTGCGCTTCCGCCGGGCGGGGTACAACCTGGGCCTCCACCACTTCAAGGACGGGGACGTGGGCAACCTGGCCCTGGTGACGGGGGCGGGCATCCTGAAGACCAGCAAGAACCTGGCCGCCGCCACCCGGTTCCTCACCTACCTCCTCTCCCCCAAGGCGCAGCAGTACTTCGTGGGCAACGTGGGAGAGTATCCCTTGGTCAAGGGGGTGGTGGTGGACCCCAACCTCCTGCCCCTCGAGGAGGCCCTCAGGAAAAGCCCCAGGCTGGACTTTGAGAGGCTTCCCCTGGAAGAGGCCCTCAAGCTTCTCCGGGAGCTAGGCATCCTGTGATACCGCCCCATGGGGGCCCTGGCACCACGCCTGGTCTAGGACGAGGGATGCACACCAAGGGGTTATGACCCTGAAACTGCCCCACCTTCCCGGGCTTCTGCCCTTCCTCCTCCCCGCCCTCCTCACGGGGGGTGGGGTGGCCCTTCCCCTCCTTTACCTGGTCCTCAGGGCCCTCGAGGCCGACCCCCTGGCCCTGCGGGAGATCCTCCTTCGGCCCAAGAACCTGGAGCTTTTGGGAAACACCTTGGCCCTTCTTTTGGGGGTTCTCCTCCTCACCACCCTCCTCGCCCTGCCCCTGGCCTTCCTCACCACCCGCACGGACCTCAAGGGCAAGCGGCTTCTGGCCCTCCTCCTCGCCCTGCCCCTGGCCGTCCCCGGCTACGTGGGGGCCTTCGTGCTGCTCGCGGCCACGGGGCCTGGGGGAGTACTCCCCCTCCCCCGGCTGGAGGGGTACTGGGGGGCTTTGCTGGTCCTCTCCTTCATCACCTACCCCTACCTCTTCCTCTCCCTGCGGGCCGCCTTCCTGGGCCTGGACCCCTCCTTGGAGGAAGCGGCCAGGACCCTGGGCCAGAAGCCCCTTGCGGCTTTCTTTAGGGTGGTCTTTCCCCAGCTCCTCCCCGCCCTCCTCTCCGGCTACCTCCTGGTGGGGCTCCACGTCCTGGGGGAGTTCGGCACGGTGAGCCTTCTCCGCTACGAGACCTTCTCCTACGCCATCTACCTGCAATACAACGCCGCCTTTGACCGGGTGTACGCCGCGTGGCTTGCCCTCTTTCTCCTCCTCCTCACCGGGGGGCTTCTCTTCCTGGAGGGGCTCTTCCTCCGGCGCCTCGCCCTGGCCCGCACGGGCAAGGGCTCGGGCCGGAAGGCCAGGGCGGTGCGCCTGGGACCCTGGGCTCCCTTGGCCTACCTCCTCGCCCTCACCCCCGTCCTCCTGGCCCTGGTCCTTCCCTTTTACGCCCTTTTCCACCTGGCGAGCCGCTTCCCCAGGGAAAGCTTGCAGGGCCTTTACGAGGCCCTCTTCCACTCCGCCCTGGCGGCCTTTCCCGCCGCCCTGCTCTCCGTGGGGATGGCCCTGCCCCTGGCCTACCTCGTGGTGCGCCACCCTTCCTTCGCCTCCTCCCTGTTGGAGCGCCTGGCCTACCTGGGCTACGCCATCCCTCCCTTGGCCTTCGCCTTGGCCTGGATCTTTTTCAGCTTGAGAAGCCTGCCCTTTCTCTACGGGAACCTGGCCCTTCTGGTCCTGGTCCTGGCCTTTCACCTCTTGGCGGAAACCCTGGGTCCCGTCCAAAGCGCCCTGCGCCAGGTGCCGAAGAGGCTGGAGGAGGCCGCGAGGACCCTGGGGGAGACGCCCGCCCGGGCCTTCTTCCGCGTCACCTTCCCCCTCCTCTGGCGGGGAGTGGCGGCGGGGGGCGCCTTGGCCTTCATGGGGGCGGTGAAGGAGCTGCCCATCACCCTCCTCCTGGCCCCCATGGGCTACAGCACCCTTTCCACCCGGGTTTTCAGCTACACTCAGGAAGCCATGTTCGCCGAGGCCGCCCCCTTCGCCCTCCTCATCGCCCTCCTTTCGGCGGCCTTTGTGGGGGTGTTGCTTTGGAGCGAGCGCCGCTTCTAGAACTCCAGGGGATAAGGAAGCGCTTCGGCGGACACGAGGTGCTGAAGGGGGTGGATCTTTGGGTCTACCCCGGGGAGATCCTGGCCCTTTTGGGCCCCTCGGGCTGCGGCAAGACCACCCTTTTGCGGATCATCGCCGGGCTGGAAGCCCCGGACGCCGGCCGGGTCCTCCTCCAGGGCCGGGACGTCACCTCCCTTCCCCCCGAAAGGCGGGGCGTGGGCTTCGTCTTCCAGGACTACGCCCTCTTCCCCCACCTCACCGCCCTGGGCAACGTGGCCTTCGGCCTAAGGGGCAAGGACCGCCTCCAGAGGGCGCAAAGGGCCCTGGAGCGGGTGGGCATGACCCTCTTCCAGCACCGCAAGCCCCACGAGCTCTCCGGGGGGCAGCAGCAAAGGGTGGCCCTGGCCCGGGCCCTGGCCCCGGGGCCCAAGCTGGTGCTTCTGGACGAGCCCTTCTCCAGCCTGGACGCCGGGCTTCGGGCCGCCACCCGTGAGGAGGTGCGCAAGGTGCTGAAGGAAACGGGCACCACCGCCCTCCTGGTTACCCACGACCAGGAGGAGGCCCTTTCCTTCGCCGACCGCCTGGGGGTGATGCGGGGGGGGGAGATCCTCCAGGTGGGCACTCCCGAGGAGGTCTACCTCTGGCCCAAGACCCCCTTCGTGGCCCAGTTCCTGGGCCGCACCAACCTCCTTCCCGGGGAGGGGAGGGGACAGGTGGCGGAGACCTGCCTGGGCCCCGTGCCCCTGGCCGAGCCCGCCTTCGGGCCCCTTCTCCTCTCCCTGCGCCCGGAGGCCCTGCGGCTTACGCCCCCGAAAGAAGGTCCCACGGGGGAGGTGGTGGCCCGGGAGTTCAAGGGGCACGACCTCACCTACCGGGTGCGCCTCCTGGGGCCTGGGGAGCGGGAGGTGCTGGTGCAGGAAAGCCCGGGGGCGCCCTACCGGGTGGGGGACCGGGTGGGGCTTAAGGTGGTGGGGGAAGGGGTGGCCCTCGAGGGCCACCCCTTCAAAACCCCCGTGGGGGCGGATTAAACACCCCGCCGCGGCGGGGGCCCCAAAAGGGCCTCCGCCCAGCCCCACTTCGGGCATCTCATGTTGCGAAAGGGACGTGCGGGCACTTAAGCTTTGGCCGTGCGCCGCCTCCTCCTCCTTTGCGAGTACGACGGCACCCACTTCGCCGGGCTCCAGCGGCAAAGGGAGGGCCTGCGCACCGTGCAGGGCGAGCTGGAAAGGGCCCTGCCCAGGATCGGGGCCCTTCCCAAGGCCGTGGCCGCCGGGCGCACCGACGCCGGGGTGCACGCCCTGGCCATGCCCTTCCACGTGGACGTGGAGGGCAGGATCCCGGTGGCGAAGGTGCCCGAGGCCCTGAACCGCCTCCTCCCCGAGGACCTCAAGGTGGTGGGGGCCAGGGAGGTGGCCCCCGACTTCCACGCCCGCAAGGACGCCCTCTGGCGGGCCTACCGCTACCGGGTGCTCCTCCGGCCCCACCCTTCCCCCCTCCTGCGCCACCGGGCGCTTTGGCTTAAGCGCCCCCTGGACCTCTCCGCCATGCGGGAGGCCCTGCCCCTTCTCCTGGGGCGGCACAACTTCCTGGGCTTCGCCAAGGAGGAAACCCGGGAAGGGGTACGGGAGCTTTTGGAGGCCAGGGTGGAGGAGGTGGAAGGGGAAGGGGGCCTCGAGGTGCGCTTTTACTTCCGGGGGCAAAGCTTCCTCCGGGGCCAGGTGCGGGGCATGGTGGGCACCCTCCTGGAGGTGGGCCTGGGAAAGCGCCCCCCGGAGAGCCTGAAGGCCATCCTGGAAACCGCCGACCGCCGCCTGGCCGGCCCCACCGCCCCGGCCCACGGCCTTTACTTCGTGGAGGCCGCCTACCCGGAGGAAAAGCTCAGGCCCTAGCCCCCTTTGACGTGAATCCTTCGCCCAAGCCAAAGTACGGAAGCCCTGCGGGCTTTTTTACCGGGGCCCCCATGCTGGCCCAAGCCAGCATGGGGTGATGTTAGAGTTTGCTCCTCGGGTCCAGGGCGTCCCGGAGGCCGTCCCCCAGGTAGTTGAAGGACAGGACGGTGATGAAGATCATGAACCCCGGGGGCAAAGCGAGCCAGGGGGCGGTGAAGATGTACTCCTGGGCGTTGGTGAGCATGTTGCCCCAGGTGGCCACCGGGGGCTGGATGCCGAAGCCCAGGAAGGAAAGCGCCGCCTCCACCAGGATGGCCCCGCCGATCTGCAGGGTGGCCTGGACAATGAGGGGGGCCAGGGTGTTGGGCACCAGATGGCGGAACATGATGCGGGCGTCCCTGGCCCCCAGGGCCTGGGCTGCGGTGGCGTAGTCCTGCTCCCTAAGGGAGAGGATGTTCCCCCGCACCAGCCGGGCGGTGCCCAGCCAGCCGAAGAGGACCAGGATGGTGATGATGATGAACACGCTTGCAGCATCCCCAAACACCCCTTGGGCCCACTGGCCCACCTTCACCCCCGGATCCCGGAGGAGGGCGGAAAGCACCAGGAGAAGGGGCAGGGTGGGGATGGTGAGCATGAAGTCGATGAGGCGGCTGATGGCGATGTCCAGGTCCAGGCGGATCTGGCCCTTAAGCCCATACCACCCCGCCCAGAGGGCCAGGACCAGCACCAGGCCGAACCCCAGGTAGCTGCCCAAGGCCCCCGCCTGGATCCCGTCCTTCGCCAAGGCCCAGGCGATGGAGAGGGCCAGGTAGAGCACCCCGTAGTAGAGCACCCAGGAGAAGACCCGCCAAAGGGCAAAGGAAAGGGGGTAAAACCCCTCCTTCTCCTTGCGCAAGGGGCCCAGGTAAAACCGCAGGGGGCGGCCCGCGAAGTAGCCCGCCAGGGTCCCCATGATGGTCCCCAGGATCACGCTGGAAAAGGCCACGGCGAAGCCCACCAAAAGGGAGATGCGGGAACCGTAGATGATGCGGGAAAGCACATCCCGCCCCAGGTCATCCGTGCCCAGGAGGTGCTCCCGGGATGGGGGGTTGAAGTAGTACTGGCCCACGTCCTCCCCCGTGGGCTGGGCCGTGGGGTCGTAAGGGGCGATCCAGGGGGCGAAGATGGCCATGAGGATGAGCAGGACGATGACGATGAGCCCCGCCATGGCCATCTTGTGCCGCCTAAAGCGGCGCCAGAACAGGCCCATGAAGGTGCGGGGCTTAGCGGATACGGTTTGTGTCGCCATGGGTTCCTCCTAGCTGTAGCGGATGCGGGGGTCCACCACCGCATAGGCCAGGTCGGCCAGCAGGTTGAAGAGGGCCGTCATGAGGGCCAGGAAGGCCAGGGCCGCCATGGCCACGTTGTAGTCCTTCTCCACCAGGGCGTCAAAGATGGCCCGGCCCATCCCGGGGTAGCTGAAGATGGTCTCGGTGATGGTGGCCCCGCCCAAGACCCCGGGGATGGCCAGGCCCACCAGGGTCACGATGGGGATGAGGGCGTTCCGGAGGGCATGCTTGTAGAGCACCACCCGTTCGGAAAGCCCCTTGGCCCGGGCGGTGCGGATGTAGTCCTGGGAAAGCACCTCCAAAAGGGAGGCCCGCATGAACCGGGTCCACTCGGCCATCTGCAGGGCGGAAAGGGTGAGGACGGGCAGGATCAGGTGCCAGGCCCACTGGCCCAGGAAGGCCCCAAAGCTCACCGCCCCGGAGCGCACGTCCTCCCAAAGGATGGGGGGCACGCCCCCGGTGGGGAACTGGGGGAAGCCGGGAATGCGCTCCGGCAGGACGATGGCGAAAAGGTAGAGGAGGAGGATCCCCAGGAAGAAGACGGGCATGGAAAACCCCACGAAGGAGAGAAAGGTGATGGCGTAGTCCGCCAGGGAGTACTGCCGCACGGCGGAGAACACCCCCACGGGGATGGCCACCAGCAGGGCCAGGGTCAGGGCAAGACCCGAAAGGAGGAGGGTCTTGGGCAGGCGTTGCACGAAGATGTACTCCGCCGCGGAGATCCCGTAGGTGCGGCTATAGCCCAAGTCCCCCTGGACCGCCCGGGAAAGCCACTTGAAGTAGCGGATGTGGATGGGCTGGTCCAGCCCGTAGGCCCGCTTCAAAGCCTCAAACTGCTCGGCGGTGATGCGGGGGTTCTGCCGCCTGAGCTCGTCCAAAGGGTCCCCCGGCTGCAGGGCCAGGAGGGCGTAGATGACCACGCTGGCCGCAAGGAGCAGGGGGACCATCTGTAAAAGCCTGCGCACCGTGTAGGCGAACACCCTTTTACCTCCCGTTTATGCCACTAAAAAGCCCGCTGGGAAAACCCAGCGGGCCCCACTATACCACCCGGACTACCGGATGGAAAGCGCGTACTTCGCCTGGTCCCACTTCTTCACGGCGCCGCGGCTGGCCCAGCCGATCTCCCAGGCGTTCCAGCCGGGGTAGCCGTAGCCGCCGGAGTAGGCGCTGGCCACGTAGTTCACGAGGCCCTGGCGCACCACGTAGGGGTTGGCGCGGAAGTAGAGGGGCAGGGCGGGGAGCTCCTCGGCCCAGATCTCCTGGGCCCGGGCGAAGAGCTGCTTCCTGCGGTTCTCGTCAAACTCCAGGACGCCCTGGCTGGTCAGGCGGTCAAACTCGTCGTTGCGCCAGCCGCCGATGTTCTGGCCCTGGTAGTTGTTCTCCTTGGTGGGCACCAGGATGGCCCCGGTGTTCAGGTTCTTGTACTGGAAGAGGCCACCGTCCTCCTGCAGGTTGGAGACCCAGGCGAACTCAAGCATCCCCGTCCACTTGCACTCGCTGGCCCGCTGGATGAACTCGTCGGCGAAGACCACGGCGGAGGGGGCGTTGTTGATCTTGACCGCGATGCCGATCTTCTTCAGGTCCTCGGCGAAGAACTGCTGGGTGCGCTCGCGGATGGCGTTGCCGGCGGTGGTCACGAACTCGATCTCAAAGCGCACGGTGCGCCCGCCCACGGTGCGCTGGAGGATCCCATCCGGGCCCTTCCTCCAGCCCATCTCCGCCAAGAGGGCCTCGGCCTTCTTCAGGTCAAACTCGTACTTCTTCACGTTGGGGTTGAAGAGGGGGTTGACGGGGGCGATCCAGGTGTGGGCCACGGGCTGGAGGCCATCGAAGAAGGCCTTGACCAAGCCCTCGCGGTTCATGGCGTGCAGGAGGGCCTGACGGGTGCGCTTGTCGTTCAGGCCCAGGTCACGCACCGCCTGGCAGTTCTCAAACTTGTTGACGTCGATGTGCTCCCAGATGGCCCCGGGGACGAACCAGATGTCAAAGCGGCCGGGGGCACGGGAGGTGAGCTGGCGGCTGCGGCCCTGGTCAAAGGTGAGGGCCACGCTGGAGGTGGCGTCAATGGACCCGCCGATCACCGCCACCAGGAGGGAGTTGGTGTTCTGGATGAAGCGGTAGACCACCTTCTGCACGTACTTGCTCTCCCCGCCCTCGGGCTTGATGGGGAAGTTGGGGTTCCGCTCCATCTCAATGGAGTTCCCCGGCACCCAGCGCTTCAGCTTGAAGGCACCGGAGTAGACCATGGCGCCCTTATTGAGCTGCGCCGGGGTGGAAAACTTCAGGAAGAAGTTGCGGTAGAGCTCGTTGAGGCGCTGGGCATCCTTATCAGGATCCAGGCTTCGGGCCGCCGCCTTCACCTTCTCCCACTCGGGCCCCATGATGTGCTTGGGGGCGTAGCCGATGGGGGAGCCGTAGGTGTCGTAGTAGTAGGCGGGTTCAAAGATCACGGTGAAGTTGCGGGCGTCCTTCACCTGGAGCTGCACGCGCTCCCAGTAGTCGGGGTTAAGGACGGGCATGCCCTTGGCCTTGCCCACCTCGTAGTAGAAGGCCACGTCCTCGGTGGTGATAGGGCGGCCGTCGGACCAGCGGGCGTCTGGGCGGATGGTGAGGTCCATCTCCAGGCGCTTCTTGCCCCCGCCGATGTCCGTGACCCTAAGGCGCCCGTTCTGCAGGGTGGGCACCTCGGTGGCGAGAACGGGGAAGTTCTCGCTGTTGGCGTTGAAGCCGATGAAGGGGGCAAAGAGGTAGCCCTCGATCTCCGACTTGATGGCCTGGTTGGAGATGACGCTCAAGAAGTCCCCCGCCAAAACCCTGGGCTCCTGGGAAGCCCCGATGACGAGGCTGTTGTCCTGAGGGCCCGCCAGGGCCAGGCCCAGAGCGGTTATACCGAGTACAGCCAGTTTACCTATATTCCTCATACCGCCTCCTTTCGTGGCACTATCGCAGTGGCCGAGGCTATTATACGACCCCCCAGGTTAAGGTCAACCCGGCAAAAGCTAAAGGGGCCCAAAGAAAGGCCCCTTTCTGGGCTCCTATCCTTAGTGGCCGCAGGTGCGGGCCTCCCCCTCCTGGTCCTTGGTGCGGAAGGAGTGGCCGCAGCCGCAGGTGCTGGCGGCGTTGGGGTTATTCACGGTGAACCCGCCCCCCATGAGGCTTTCCACCCAGTCGATCTCCGAGCCCACGAGGTAGGGCAGGGACATCCGGTCCACCACCAGGCGCACCCCGTGCATCTCCACGAAGGTGTCCCCCTCCATCTCCCTTTCGTCCACGGCCATGCCGTACTGGAAGCCCGAGCACCCGCCGGACTTGATGTAAACGCGGATGGCCGCACCCTCCTTGCCGTAGCGGCTGAGGATCTCCTTGGCCTTTTCCGCCGCCAAGGGGGTGATGCGGATGACCGCCTCCTGGGCCTCTACCATGCCTCTACCTCCCTACCCGTAAGCCTAGCACGGCAGGGGTAGGGAAAGGTGAGGCAAATCCCATAAGGGTTTAGGATGGGAGCATGGACCTTTCCCGCGTGCAGGAGGCTTTGCGGGAGGAGGGGCTGGACGGTTGGCTTCTCTTCTCCTTTGGGCGGAGCAATCCCGTGGCTCTCGAGGTCCTAGGCCTCTCCGCCCTCCACCTCACCCGCCGCTTCGCCTACCTCCTCCCCCGGGAGGGGGAACCCACCCTTCTCTGCCACGCCATAGAGGCGAGCCTCTTCCCTCCCCTTCCCGGAAGCCGACAAACCTACCACACCTGGCAGGGCTTCCTGGAAGGCCTCTTTCGCGGCCTCGAGGGGCTGAGGCGCATCGCCTTGGAGTACGTCCCCGGGGGGCAGATCCCTTACCTCTCCCGGGTGGACGGGGGAACGGTGGACCTCCTTCGGGGAATGGGGGTGGAGGTGGCCTCCTCCTGGCCCTTGCTCCTTCTCTTCCAAACCTGGGACGAGGCCAAGCTCTTAAGCCACAGGCGGGCCGCCCAGGGGCTGGTGCAAGCCCGGGACGCCGCCCTCGCCTTCCTCCGGACCAACCCCCGGGCCACGGAAAAGGAGGTCCGGGAAGAGGTGGCCAGGGTCCTCGCCCGCCTAGGGCTCACCTTTGACCACCCCCCCATGGTGGCCTTCGGGCGGCACAGCGCCAACCCCCACCACGAGCCCACGGAGAAGCCCCTGGAGGAGGGAGAGGTGGTCCTCCTGGACCTCTGGGCCAAGGAGCCGGGCGGCGTCTACGCCGACATCACCTGGATGGCGGGGAAAAGGCCCCCGGAGGCCGCCCACCGGGCCTTCCGCGCGGTGGCCCGGGCGCGGGACGAGGCCATCGCCTTCGTGGGGAGGGCCTACCGCGAGGGGCGCCGCCCCAAGGGCTTTGAGGTGGACCGGGTGGCGCGCAAGGTCCTGGAGGAGGAGGGCTACGGGGCCCACGTCCTGCACCGCACCGGCCACAACCTGGGAGAGGAGGTCCACGGGACAGGCCCCCACCTGGACGACCTGGAGACCCACGACCTGCGGCCCCTGGTGCCGGGCCTGGCCTTCACCGTGGAGCCCGGGGTGTACCTGGAGGGCTTCGGCGTGCGCACGGAGGTCAACGTCTACCTCCACCCCACGGGTCCCGAGGTCACCACCCCCTTGCAAAGGGAGCTCACCCCGCTTTAGGGGGCGTGGTATTTTGGGGAACGGCATGGACCGCCCCCTCCTGATCTTCTCCGGCCAGTCCAACCGACCCCTGGCCCGGGCCATCGCCGAGGCCCTAGGCCTCCCCCTGGGCAAGAGCACCACCTTGCGCTTCGCCAACGACAACCTCTTCGTGCGCTACGAGGAAAGCCTCAGGGAAGGGGACGTCTTCATCGTCCAGTCCCTCACCCCCCCGGTGCAGGACCACCTCATGGAGCTCCTCATGATGGTGGACGCCGCCAAGGGGGCCAGCGCCGCCCGGGTCACCGCCGTCATCCCCTACTTCTCCTACGCCCGGAGCGACAAGAAGGACGCCCCCCGCATCTCCATCGCCGCCAGGCTCATCGCCGACCTCCTGCAGACGGCGGGAGCCGACCGGGTCCTCACCATGACCCTCCACTCCCCTCAGGTCCACGGCTTCTTCAAGATCCCCGTGGACCACCTCTCCGCCGAGCCCGTCATCGCCAACCACTTCGCCACCCGGGTGGACCTGGAAAACGCCGTGGTGGTGGCCCCGGACGCCGGGGACCTAAAGAGGGCGAGCTCCCTGGCAAGAAGGCTCCGCCTCCCCCTGGCCTTCATCGACAAGGAGCGGGTCTCGGACACCGAGGTGCGGGTGCGGATGCTGGTGGGGGAAGTGGAGGGAAAGACGGCCCTCATCGTGGACGACGAGATCTCCACCGCGGGCAGCTTGGTGGAGGCGGTGGAGGCCCTCCTGCAGGCCGGGGCCAAGGAGGTTTACGCCGCCGCCACCCACGGGGTCTACGTGGGCCCGGCCCTGGAGCGCATCGCCCGAAGCCCCGTGAAGGAGGTGGCCGCCACCGACACCTGTCCCCCCAAGGAAGGCCCCAAGCTCAAGACCCTCACCGTGGCCCCCCTCTTCGCCGAGGCCATCTGGCGCATCCACCGCGGGGAATCGGTGTCCAGCCTCTTCACCTAAGGGCCATGCGCCAGGAACGCCTCACCCTAGAAGGCCTGACCCTTTTGGCCCAGGTGCCGGAGAATCCCCGGGCCCTCCTCCTCGCCCTCCATGGCCTGCAGGGCTCCAAGGAGCACATCCTTTCCCTCCTCCCCGGCTACGCCCAAAGGGGCTTCCTCCTCCTGGCCTTTGACGCCCCCCGGCACGGGGAGCGGGAGGGAAAACCCCCCTCGGCCAAAAGCCCGAGCTACGTGGAGGAGGTCTACCAGGTGGCCCTGGGCTTCAAGGAAGAGGCCCTAAAGGTGGCGGAGGCGGCCCAAAAGCGCTTCGGCCTCCCTCTTTTCCTCGCCGGGGGAAGCCTGGGGGCTTTTGTGGTCCACCTCCTCCTCTCGGAGGGGTTGCGCCCCAAAGCCGCCCTGGCCTTCATCGGTTCGGGCTTTCCCATGAAGCTCCCCCAGGGGCAGCGGCTCAGGGATCCCCGGGTGGAGGCCCTCTACCAGGCTCCGCCCGCCACCCAGGGGGAGGCCTACGGGGGCGTGCCCCTCCTCCACCTCCACGGCACCAAGGACCTCATCGTCCCCCTAGAGCGCATGGAGAAAACGGTGGAGGCCCTGAGGCCGCACTACCCCGAAGGCCGCCTGGCCCGCTTCGTGGAGGAGGGGGCAGGCCACACCCTAACCCCCCTCATGGCCCGCACGGGCCTGGCCTTCCTGGAGTACTGGCTTGACGGCTAGCGGAGAAATCCTGGTGGGGCTTAGGGGCTACCGGGGCTTTCCCGGGGGGTTTAAGGCCTACCGCAAGGCCTTCCCCACGGTGGAGCTCTCCTGGTGGCACCGGGTGGGGGACCTGAGGACCATAAGCCGCCTCCGGGCCCTGGCCCCGGAGGGGTTTCGCTTTAGCGTGATGGGGCACAAGCACCTCTCCTTCCGCCCCAGCGGGGAGGAGCGGCGTACCCTGAGGCGCTTCTTAAGAAGGTTCCGGCGCTTCGGGGACAAGGCGGGGGCGGTCCGCCTCCTGGTGCCCGAGGTGGAACCGGAGGTCTTCGCCCGGTGGCTGGACCTGCTTGCGGAGGTGCTTAGGGAGGTGGGCCCCGTCCCCCTGGCCTTCCAGGCGCCCCCGCCCCTTCACCCCCTCATCCGGGCCAGGGGCCATGCCCTGGTCAACGAGGGAGGGGGGCCTTTCCTGTACCTGGTGGACCCGGAGGAGGTTCCCGAAGGAGAGGGCTACCTCTACCGAAGCTACCCTTCCCAAGAAGGTCCATCCGCCCTACACTCATAGCGGAGGTTGACCCGGGTTGCGAACGGCCAAGCGCTTTACCCCCAAGGAGGCGGAGGAGATCTACCTGGTGCCCCACTGGAGCGCGGGGTTTTTCCGCATCGGGCGGGACGGGGAGATGGAGGTCACTCCCTTAGGCCCCGAGGGCCCCGCCGCCTCCCTCCTGGAGATCGTGGAGGCCTTGAGGGACGAGGGAAGGCCCCTGCCTTTGGTGCTCCGCTTTCCCCAGATCCTCGAGGCCCGGGTGCGGGAGCTCAACGAGGCCTTCCGCAGGGCCATGGAGAAGTACGGCTACCGGGGCACCTACCGAGGGGTTTACCCGGTGAAGGTGAACCAGCGCCGCCTGGTGCTGGAGACGGTGGCCAAGGCGGGGAAGCCCTACCACTACGGCCTCGAGGCGGGCAGCAAGGCCGAGCTGGCCCTCATCCTAGCCCAGGACCTCTCCCCAGAGGCCCTCATCACCACCAACGGCTTCAAAGACGACGACTTCATCCGCCTGGCCCTCATGGGAAGGAAGCTTGGCCGCAACGTGGTCCTCACCCTGGAGAAGTTCGCCGAGCTACCCCGGGTGGTCCGCCTCTCCCAAGAGCTTGGGGTCAAGCCCCTTCTGGGCCTCCGCTACAAGCTCAAGGCCAAGGGGGCAGGGCAGTGGGAGGCCTCGGGAGGGGAGAACGCCAAGTTCGGCCTCACCACCCCGGAGATCGTGCGGGCGGTGGAGCTCCTGAAGGAGGCGGACCTCTTAGACGCCCTGGTCATGGTCCACGCCCACATCGGCAGCCAGGTGACGGACATCCGCAAGATCAAGGCGGCGGTGCGGGAGGCGGCCCAGACCTACGTCCAGCTCAGGAAACTTGGGGCCCCCCTCCGCTACCTCAACCTGGGCGGGGGCCTGGCCGTGGACTACGACGGCTCCAAGACCAACTTCTACGCCTCGGCCAACTACACCCTCCCCGAGTACGCCGAGGACCTGGTCTACGTGACCAAGGAGGTGGTGGAGGGGCACGGGGAACCCCACCCCACCCTGGTCACCGAGTCCGGCCGGGCGGTCACCGCCTACCACGAGGTCCTGGTCCTGGAGGTCATTGACGTCATCGCCCCTCCCGGGGAGAGGAGGCCCGAGGCCCCCCCGGAGGAGGCCCACCCCCTGGTCAAGGAGCTTTGGGAGAGCCTGCAAAGCCTGGGCCCCAAGAACTTCCGCGAGGTCTACCACGACGCCTTCGCCGACAAGGAGACCCTCCAGACCCTCTACGACCTGGGCTTGGTCTCCCTGAGGGAGCGGGCCCTGGCGGAGGAGATCTTCTACCACATCGCCCGCAAGGTCTACACCCTGGCGCGGGAGCTCCCCTACACTCCCGATGAGTTCGAGGACCTGGAGAAGCTCCTCGCCGACAAGCTGGTGTGCAACTTCTCCATCTTCCAGAGCCTTCCCGACGCCTGGGCCATCCACCAGCTCTTCCCCATCGTGCCCCTAAGCCGCCTCCAGGAACCCCCCACCCGCCAGGCCACCCTGGTGGACATCTCCTGCGACTCCGATGGGAAGATAGACCGCTTCATAGACCTCCACGACGTGCGCCATACCCTTCCCGTGCACCCCGTGCGCCCGGGGGAGTCCTACTACCTGGGCGTTTTCCTGGTGGGGGCCTACCAGGACGTTTTGGGAAGCAACCACAACCTCTTCGGCCAGGTGGGGGAGGCCCACGTGAGGGTGGACGAGGAAGGCTTCGCCATAGAACGCTTCGTGCCCGGGGAAACCGCCGAGAAGGTCATCGAGAAGATGGGCTTCGCCGCCCGGGAGCTGACGCTGGGGGTGGAGCGCCTGGTGCGGCAAAGCCGCCTCTCCCCGGCGGAGAAGGGGGCCTTTTTGGAGCGCTACGCCCGGGAGCTCCAGGGGTACACCTACCTGGAGGACTAAGGGCCCGTTAGGGCCCGGTTAAGGGGGAGCGTGGCAGGATAGGGCCATGGCCTCCCCGAAGGGGCGCTATACTGGCCTTAACTTGTCCCCCACCCTGGAGCTTCTGGACCCCTTGAACCCGGTGCGGCGGCGGATGGCCCTGTGGCTTCTGCCCCTGGGAAGCCTGGTGGCGGGGGTGGCCTACTGGGCCTCGAGGCCAGGGGGCCTGGACCCTGTGGACCAGCTCTTCCTGCCCCTCATGGCCCTGGGCTTTCTCGCCTCCGCCGGCCTTCTTTGGCGTTTCCCCCCCTCGGCCCGGTGGGTGATCCCCAGCGCCCACGCCCTCATCGCCTTGTACCTTCTTTCCACCCTGACCTACCAGCTCCTCTTCAAGCCCAACCCTTTAGGCCTCTCCCCCGCCGCCTACTGGGTGCCCTTCTTTTACTTCTCCAGCTACCTCTTCTTTCCCGCTAAGAGGGCGGTGCGCTTGGCCCTCCTCTACCTCCTCACCCTCTTTCTCGTGACCCTTCTGGGCCTCCTGCGCAACCCCTTTCAGCCCGTCCACTGGAACGCCCTGGCCCAGTTCTTCGGGGCCAACCTGGCCTACGTGGGCCTCCTCTACCTGCTGGTACGCCTGAAGGAAGGGTATATGGAGGCCCAGCTGGACGCCTACACCGACTTCCTCACCGGGCTCAGAAACCGCCGCTACCTAGAGCTGGTTTTGGAAAGGGAGCTCTTCCGCCTGCAGCGTTACGGCCGCCCCCTCTCCCTCATCCTCTTGGACCTGGACGGCTTCAAGGCGGTGAACGACACCCACGGCCACGAGGTGGGGGACCGGGTGCTCCGGACCTTAGCCCGGTGCCTCGAGGGCCACCTCCGCCAGAGCGACCGCGCCGTGCGCCTCGGGGGCGAGGAGTTCGCCGTGGTCCTGCCCGAGACCGAGCTTCCCCAGGCCCTGCGGCTGGCGGAGCGCCTGCGCCGGGAAGTGGCCCGCCTCAAGGTGCCCCCGGTGGAAGGCCTCTCCGCCAGCTTCGGGGTGGCCCAGGCGGGCCCCACCGACTCCCCCCTCTCCCTTCTCAAGCGGGCGGACGAGGCCCTCTACCGGGCCAAGCGCCAGGGCAAGAACCGGGTGGAGAGCGCCTAGAGCCCCGCCTCCCGCCTTAAGGCCTCCACCCGGTCCGTCTCCTCCCAGGGGAAGCCCGGGCGGCCGAAGTGGCCATAGGCCGAGGTGGGGGTGTAGATGGGCCGCAGGAGGTCCAGCTCCTCGATGATGGCGAGGGGCCTGGGGTCAAAGACCTTCTTGGCGATCTCCGTGAGCTTCTCGTCGGGGAGGACCCCGGTGCCGAAGGTCTCCACCCTAAGGGAGACGGGCCTCGCCTTGCCGATGGCGTAGGCGAGCTCCACCAGGGCCCTCCTCGCAAGCCCCGCCGCCACGATGTTCTTCGCCATGTAGCGGGCGTAGTAGCTGGCGGAGCGGTCCACCTTGGTGGGGTCCTTGCCGCTGAAGGCCCCGCCCCCGTGGGGCACCGCCCCCCCGTAGGTGTCCACGATGATCTTGCGGCCCGTGAGGCCGGTGTCCGCGTGGGGCCCCCCCAGGATGAAGCGGCCCGAGGGGTTGATGAGGTACTCCGTCTCCCCTTCCTTCAGGTACTCCGGGGGGATGGCCTGGCGCACCACCTCGCGGATCAGGTCCTCCCGGAGCTGGTCCTGCTCCACCTCGGGGGAGTGCTGGGCGGAGACCACCACGGTCTTGACGTAAAGGGGCTTATCCCCCTCGTAGACCACGGTGACCTGGGCCTTGCCGTCGGGCCGGAGGTAAGGCAGAAGCCCTGTCTTCCGCACCTCGGCCAGGCGCATGGTGAGGCGGTGGGCCAGGGTGATGGGGAGGGGCATGAGCTCGGGGGTCTCGTCGGTGGCGTAGCCGAACATGAGCCCCTGGTCCCCAGCCCCCACCCGGTCCAGGGGGTCGGTGGACTTGAGGACCCGCCACTCGTAGGAGAGGTTGACCCCGCCCGCGATATCCGGGGACTGCTCGTCTATGGCGGTGAGCACGGCGCAGGTGTCCCCGTCGAAGCCGTACTTGGCCCGGGTGTACCCCACCTCCCGCACCGTCTTGCGCACCAGGCCGGGAATGTCCACGTAGCCTTCGGTGGTGATCTCCCCCGCCACGAAGACGAGCCCGGTGGTGACCAGGGTCTCCGCCGCCACCCGCGCCTTCTTGTCCTGGGCGATGAGGGCGTCCAGGATGGCGTCGGAGATCCGGTCCGCCAGCTTGTCCGGGTGTCCCTCGGTTACCGATTCAGACGTGACCAGCCTCAACGCAGGCACCTCCTTCGCGCCCCTTCGGGGCAACCCTGATAGTATAGCACCCCCCCTTTTCCGTCCAGGGAGGTAGGATGGGGGCCCGTGAAGGACCCTAAGGCCCCCATCGGCGTCTTTGACTCGGGGGTGGGTGGGCTCACGGTGCTCTCCGCCCTCCGCCAGGCCCTCCCCCGGGAGGACTTCCTCTACTTCGGCGACACCGCCCGCGTCCCTTACGGGGGCAAGCCCCTTTCCATGGTGCGGCGCTTCGCCTGGGAGATCGCGGGGTTTCTCCTCAGGGAAGGGGTGAAGGCCCTCGTGGTGGCCTGCAACACGGCGAGCTCCGCCTCCCTTCCGGACCTCGCCGAGGACCTTTCCGTGCCCGTCTTCGGGGTCTTGGAGCCCGCGGCGGAGGAGGCGAGGGCCTACGGGAAGGTGGGCCTCATCGGCACCCAGGCCACGGTGGAAAGCCGGGCCTACGAGCGCCACCTGGACCTGGCCTGGGCCAAGGCCTGCCCCCTCTTCGTGCCCCTGGTGGAGGAGGGGCTCTGGGACGACCCCGTGGCCCTCCTGGTGGCCCGGCACTACCTGGAGGAAGCCCCCAAGGACCTCGAGGCCCTCATCCTGGGGTGCACCCACTACCCCTTCTTGAAGAACACCCTGGCCCAGGTCCTCCCCGGGGTGCGCCTCATCGACTCTGCCGAGGCCACGGCCCGGCGGGTGGCCCAGGCCCTGGAACGGGAGGGCCTCTTGAACCTCGAGGGAAGGGGACGGGTGGTCCACTACGTGACCGGGGACCCGGAGAGCTACCGGGCCCTGGCCGAGCGCCTAGGGGAGAGGGTGGAGGACCTCAGGCGGGTGAGCCTGGAGGAGCTCTAATACCACCCCATGCTGGCTCGGGCCGGCGTGAAAGCCTGGGGAGGGGGTTTCCCTCCCTGGGCTAAGCTAGGACCATGCCCAAGAAGCCCCTCATAGACCAGCTTCACCACGAGGACAGCTGGCGGCTTTTCCGCATCCTGGCGGAGTTCGTGGAGGGCTTTGAGGCCCTCTCGGAGGTGGAGGTGCCCCTGGTCTCGGTCTTCGGCTCGGCCCGCTTTTCCGAGGACCACCCCGCCTACGCCCTGGGCTACCGCCTGGGGAAGGCCCTGGCCCAGGCGGGCTTCGGGGTGGTGACGGGGGGTGGCCCTGGGGTCATGGAGGCGGTGAACCGAGGAGCCTACGAGGCAGGCGGGGTGAGCGTGGGCCTCAACATAGAGCTTCCCCACGAGCAAAAGCCCAACCCCTACCAGACCCACGCCCTCTCCTTGCGCTACTTCTTCGTGCGCAAGGTCCTCTTCGTGCGCTACGCCGTGGGCTTCGTCTTCCTGCCCGGGGGCTTGGGCACCCTGGACGAGCTCTCCGAGGTGCTGGTCCTCATCCAGACGGAGAAGGTCCACCCCTTCCCCGTCTTCGCCCTGGACCGGGGCTACTGGGAAGGTCTTCTCTCCTGGATGGCCTTCCTGAAGGAGCAGGGGGCCATAGACCCCCAGGACCTCCACCTCCTCACCCCCTTGGACACCCCCGAGGAGGTGGTGGCGGCCTTAAAGGCGGTATCCTAAGGAGGATGCGCCTCGTCCTGGCCACCTCCAACCCCGGGAAGGTGCGGGAGCTCAAGGAGGGCCTAAAGCCCCTGGGCTGGACCCTCCTCTCCCTGGCGGACTTCCCCTTGCGCATGCCCAAGGAGGAGGGGACCACCTTCCTGGAAAACGCCCTCCTCAAGGCGGCCTACGTGGCCAAGGCCACGGGGCTTCCCGCCCTCGCCGACGACTCGGGCCTGGTGGTGCCCGCCCTGGGCGGGGAGCCCGGGGTCTACTCCGCCCGCTACGGGGGAAGGGAAACGGACCGGGAAAGGAACGTCTATCTCCTAGAGAGGATGCGCCACCTCCAAGGGGAAGAGCGGAGGGCCCGCTTCGTGGCCGTTTTGGTCCTGGCCTACCCCGACGGGCACGCCGAGGCCTACGAGGGGAGCGTGGAGGGGGTGATCCTGGAGGCCCCCCGGGGCGAGGGGGGCTTCGGCTACGATCCCCTCTTCTACGTCCCCGAGGCGGGGAAGACCTTCGCCGAGATGGGCCTGGAGGAAAAGGCCCGCCACTCCCACCGGGGTAGGGCTCTCCAGGCCCTCCTGGAGGCCTACAAACACGGGCCTCCCCCTCGGGAGATCTCCAAGCTGGAATGAACCTCATCTCGCCCCACATCGCCCTCTACCGCCTCTACGACCTGGCGGACGAGATTGACCTAAGCCGCCTGGCCACCCCCCGCCTCCGCCTCTCCCGGCCGAGGCTGGGCGCGGTGCGCTTCCAGAACCCCCCGGCCCAGGTGGAGCTGGGGGTGCGGAGCGTGGAGGGGGTCTCGGGCCTCCTCACCGCCAGGCTTTACGAGTTCGGGGTGGCCTCCCTCTCCTTCCGGGTCCACCTGGGGGAGAGGCTTCCCTGGGAGGCCTTTTTAGAAAAGGCCCTCTCCCTGCCCGAGCTTCCCTTCTGGGAGGGGTTCTTCTTGGCCGAGCTCGCCGCCCTCGAGCCCTACCTCCAGGGAGCCCTCCTCCGCCCCGAGGAGAAGCGCCTCTCCGAGGAGTTCGTGGTCTACCACGCCCTGGGGCTGGAAGGGGAGCAGGCCTTCCGCCCCTCGGTGGACCTCACCCCCCTCTGGATGGGGGCCAAGGAGGAGTTCGCCCCCGAGGTGCGGCGGGAGATGGACCGCTACCGCTACAGCTACTCCACCGAAGACCTGGCCCTCTTGGGCTTTGACCGGGTCCTCATCCTGGACTCCGAGGGGATCTGGGACGTGGCCGACCTGGTGGAGTTCGTCCACGCCCAGCTTTTGGAGCTCTCCTACTACGACCGGGTGCTCACGGAGGAGCTGGAGCTGGTGCCTCAGGTCCTAAGGGAGCGGGGGTTTTGGGGCTACGGGAGGCTTCAGCGCCTCCGCCGCCGCCTCATGGCCCGGCACGCGGAGATCGCCGACGTGAAGGCCCGGATGGAGGGCGCCTTGCGCATCACCGAGGACCTCTTCTACGCCAAGATCTACCGGGCCGCCCTGGAGCTCTACGGGGCCCACGAGCTGGAAAGGAGCGTGGAGGAGAAGCTTAGGGCCCTCGAGGCCACCTACGAGATGGTGACCGAGGAGGTGGTCCACCTTAGAAGCCAGGCGGTGGAGGTGGGGATCCTGGCCCTCATCGCCTTTGAGGTGGTGCGGGCCCTCCTTTAGGTAGGGGGTTGCGCTCCGGCATCGGATGGTATACTTGGCGCCGAGGGCGCGCTGAAAAACCTAAGCGGAAACGCTACCACGCGCCTGGAGGTGGGATATGAAAAAAGCGCTGGCCCTTTTCCTTGGCCTCTCCCTGGCCCTCGCCCAGGGGAAGATCACCGTCTGGACCCACTTCGGCGGCCCCGAGCTGGAGTGGCTCAAGGCTCAGGCCCAGGCCTTCACCAAAACCTCGGGGACCCAGGTGGAGGTGGTGGAGGTCCCCTTCGGGGAGATCAAGCAGAAGTTCATCCTGGGGGCCCCCCAGGGGCAGGCGGCGGACCTCGTGGTCTCCATCCCCCACGACTGGCTCGGGGAGATGGCCCAGGCCGGGGTCCTGGAGCCCATGGGCAAGTACGCGACCCCAAGCTACCTCTCCGACCTCCAGCCCGTGGCTGTGGAGGCCTTCACCTTTGGGGGCAAGCTCATGGGCCTTCCCGCCTTCGCCGAGAGCGTGGCCCTCATCTACAACAAGAAGTACGTCAAGGAGCCTCCTAAGACCTGGGAGGAGTTCCTCGCCTTGGCGCAAAGGCTCACTACGGGCGCCACCTTTGGCTTCCTCTACAACATCGGCGATCCCTACTTCAACTTCGGCTTCTTCAAGGCCTATGGCGCCGAGAACGTCTTCGGCAAGGACGCCAAGGGCAACCTGGACCCCGCCAAGCTCCTCATCGGGGGCGAGGTGGGGGAGAAGGCCCTCCAGTTCATCAAGGACCTCCGCTTCAAGCACAACCTGGTGCCCGAGGGGGTGGACTACGGGGTGGCGGACGGGGCCTTTAAGGACGGGGCCTTGGCCATGATCATCAACGGCCCCTGGGCGCTTGGCGACTACAAGAAGGCCAAGGTGGACTTCGGCATCGCCCCCTTCCCCACCCCGCCCGGGGCCAAGGGGCCTTGGGGGCCCTTCCTGGGGGTGCAGGGGGTGGTGGTGAACGCCTACTCCAAGAACAAGACCCAGGCGGTGAACTTCGCCAAGACCCTGGTGAGCGGGCGGAACCTGGTCTCCTTCAACCAGGCGGGCGGCCGCATCCCCGTCTCCAAGAGCGCGGTGAAGCAGCTGGAGAAGGACCCGGTGGTGGCGGGCTTCTCCCGGGTCTTCCCCCTGGGCACCCCCATGCCCAACATCCCCGAGATGGGCAAGGTCTGGGGCCCCTGGGGGAACGCCATCTCCCTGGCCATCCAAAAGCCCGACTCTAACGTGAGGAAGATCGTGGAAGACATGGTGGCCGAGATCAAGAAGGCCATCGGCAAGTAAACCCCCATGCCCGCCCCCCACGGGACACGCGGCCCCTGTGGGGGGCGTATCTTTAGACCATGAGACACCCTCCCGGCCTCAAAGGCTTCCTCCTGGCCCTGGGCCTCCTCCTCCTCTCCACGGGGGCGGGACTTCTGGCCTACTTCCTCCTCCAGGTCCACTTCGCCCCGCCCGGCTGGACCATCCTGGGAGTGGCCCTCCTGGTCCTGGTCCCCGGGGCGGTGGGGGTGGGCAGGCTCTTTCCCTGGCTTAGCGACTGGTACTACTTTCTTCCCGCCCTCTCCTTCCTTCTGGTCTTCACCCTCTACCCCGTGGGCCTCACGGTGTACCTGGCCTTCACCAACTACTCGGGCCAGAGAAACGGCTTCCCCGACCGCTCCACCGAGACCCGGGTGGTGGCCCAGGAGGGGGCGAGGCTTTCCCTCGAGGCGAGGGTGGCGGAGGCCCTGCGCTGCGACCCCTGCCGGGGCGAGCCCGTGGAGGTGTACGCCGAGGGCCATCGCCTGCGGGCGAGAATCGCCCAGGCCGAGGGAGAAACCCTTCTTTTGGACCGCGTCCCGCCCTTCAGGGCGGAGTTCGTGGCCAAGGTGAACGCCTTCCGCTTCGTGGGCCTTAGGAACTTCGCCTTCATCCTCTCCCAGGCGAGCCAAGCCCTTCTTCCCGTCTTCCTATGGAACCTCGTCTTCGCCTTGGCCACGGTGGTCCTGAACGGCCTCGTGGGGCTCGTCCTCGGGCTTGTGCTCAACAACCGGGCCCTGAAGCTTCGCAACCTCTACCGCACCCTCCTCATCGTCTCCTGGGCCCTGCCCGGGGTCATCACCGTCCAGGTCTGGGTGGCGCTCCTCAACTACAACTTCGGGGCCGTCAACCGCCTTCTCGGGGTCTTGGGCCTCTACCCCATCCCCTGGCTCAACGACCCCGAGTGGGCCAAGGTGGCCGTCCTCCTGGTCAACCTGTGGCTCGGCTTCCCCTACATGATGACCGCCACCCTGGGGGCCCTTTCCACCATCCCCGAGGAGCTTTACGAGGCGGCCCGGGTGGACGGGGCCACCCCCTGGCAGACCCTCCTCCGCATCACCCTCCCCCTTTTGGAGAAGCCCATGCTGCCCATCCTCCTCTCCTCCTTCGCCTTCAACTTCAACAACTTCTACCTCATCTACCTCCTCACCGGGGGCGGCCCGGCCCAGGAGGGAAGGCTCGCCACGGCCCAGGCCACGGACATCCTCATCTCCTGGGCCTACAAGACGGCCTTCAGCGCCGAGGGGCAGTCGGCCTACGGCCTGGGGGCGGCGATTAGCCTCCTCATCTTCGCCATCACCGTGGCTATCAGCCTGGTGAACTTCCGCGTCACAGGGGCGCTTCGGGAGGTGCGGTAGATGCGTAAGGTCCTGGGCTTCCTCCTCACGGGCCTCGCCCTCTACGGGGTCTACTGGTTCGCGGCGAACCGCCTCTTTGACGAGGGCTCCTACCGCAAGCAGGTGGCCTTCGGGAGCGTCTTCGTGCCCTATGGCTGGGCCTACGCTTTGGCCTTCCTCGGGGCCTTGGTCCTCCTCGTCCTCCTCTATAGCCTCCTCTACACCGCCCTCGCAAACCGCCTCCAGGGGAGGCGGCGAAGCCCCTGGCCCCTTTTCCTCCAGGGGGTGACCCACCTCTTCCTCTGGGTCCTGATCCTTTTGGTCTACTACCCGGTGGTCCAGGTGGTGGCGGCCAGCTTTGACCCCACCAACAACCTCTTTAGCTTCAAGAGGCCCGCCACGGGCTTTCTCCTCCTGGACGCCAAGGTGATCCCCTACCTGCCCAACCCCTCCCTGGAAAACTACGCCAAGCTGGTGGAAGGGGTGGTCCTCTACCCCTACCAGGTGGCCCTCGCCCTCCTCGCGGGCCTCGCCCTCCTGGGGGTGGGGACCATCGGCCTTCTCCGCAGGCTTCTCGCCCCCGAGGCGTGGATGGACTTCTGGCAGGGGAGGCTCCTTTTCCTCATGGCCCTCCTCGTCTTCGCCCTCGCCCTTTCCCTATCGCCCAAGCAGTTCACCGGGCAGGGCACGGAGACCAAGTTCCTCCTCTGGGTGCGGAACACCTTCCTCATCTCCGGCCTCACGGGCCTCCTCGCCGTTTTGCTCACCGCCACGGCGGGGTACGCCTTCGCCCGCTTCCGCCACCTCCCGGGGCGCTACCCCATGCTCCTCTTCTTCATCTTCGTGCAGATGTTCCCGGGGTTTTTGGCCCTGGTGGCCATCTACTACCTCCTCTCCCGGCTGGACCTCCTGAACACCTTCACCGGGCTCGTCCTGGCCTACTCTGGCGGCATCATCAGCTTCGGCACCTGGGTCTACAAGGGCTATCTGGAGAGCATCAGCCCGAGCCTCGAGGAGGCGGCCATGGTGGACGGGGCCACGAGGTGGCAGGTCTTCACCAAGATCCTCCTTCCCCTCTCCGCCCCCATGTTCGTCTTCATCTTCCTCCTGCAGTTCGTGGGCACCTACTCGGAGTTCGTCCTGGCCAACCTCGTCCTCACGGGGGTGGAGAGCTGGAACGTGGGCGTGGGGCTTAGGAGCTTCACCACGGGGCAGTTCCAGACCAAGTGGGGCGTCTTCGCCGCGGCGAGCGTCTTGGGCTCCCTGCCCATTCTCTTCCTCTTCTACGGGTTCCAGCAGTACTTCGTCTCCGGCTACACCGCAGGGGCCGTGAAAGAATAAGGGCATGGACCTGGAGACCCTCAGGGCCAGAAGGGAGGCCGTCCTAAGCCTCTGCGCCCGCCACGGGGCGGTGAGGGTGCGGGTCTTTGGCTCTGTGGCCCGGGGGGAAGCCCGGGAAGACAGCGACCTGGACCTCCTGGTGGCCTTTGAGGAGGGGCGCACCCTTCTGGACCACGCCCGCCTAAAGCTGGCCCTGGAGGGGCTTTTGGGGGTGCGGGTAGATATTGTGAGCGAGAGGGGCCTGACCCCTAGGCTCCGGGAGCAGGTCCTGCAGGAGGCCATCCCCCTATGAGGAACCCCCGGGAGAGGCTTCTGGATATCCTGGAGGCCATCGCCCGTATTGAACGGTACGCCGCTCTGGGAAAGGCACGCTTTTTGCAAGACGAGCTGGTTCAGGTCTGGATCGTGCACCACCTGCAGCGCATCGGGGAGGCTGCGGCCAGGCTGGGACGGGAGTATCACGAGGCCCACCCGCACATCCCCTGGCGGGAGATGGTGGCCATGCGCAACCTCCTCGTCCACGAGTACTTCAGCGTGGACTTGGAAGAGGTCTGGTCTACTGTGGTCCGGGATCTGCCCGCGCTGAAGGTTCAGGTACAGGCCCTCTTGGAGGTTGATTCTTGAACCACCACGACCTGGAACACGTTGACCCTCCCTTTCCCGAGCTGGGGGAGGAAGTGGAGCTCTTCCTGGAAACCGAGGCCCGGGAGGGGCTTATCCTTTACGAGCGGGACGGGGAGTTGCAGAAAAAGCCCATGGAGCCCTGGGAAAAGGGCCTAAGGGCGCGGGTCCCCGTCCACACAAGCCCCTTCCGCTACTGCTTCCGCCTTCCCCAAGGCTTTTTGGGAAGCCACGGCCTGGAAAAGACCCTTCCCCGCTACGACCGCTTCTTCCACCTCCTCGCCAAACCCCTCCCCCCGGAATGGGCCCTGGGGACGGTCTTCTACCAGATCTTCCCCGACCGCTTCCGCCAGGGGCGCCCGGGGCTCGCCCCCAAGGACGGGGCCTGGCTTTACGGGGGAAGGCCCATCCGCAGAAAAGCTTGGCACGAGCCCCCCGGGGAGGACGGGGCCCGGGAGTTCTACGGGGGGGACCTCTGGGGGGTCCTCGAGGCCCTTCCCTATTTGGAGGCCCTGGGCGTGGAGGCCCTCTACCTCACCCCCATCTTCCAAAGCCCCTCCAGCCACCGCTACGACACCGAGGACTACGGCCGGGTGGACCCCCACCTGGGCGGGGAGGAGGCGCTAAGGGCGCTCTACGAGGCCCTCGAGGCCCGGGGGATGAGGCTCATCCTGGACGGGGTCTTCAACCACGTGGGGGCGACCCACCCCTGGTTCCGGAAGGCCCTCCTGGACCCCGCCTCCCCCGAAAGGGGCATGTTCACCTTCTATCCCGAGGGCGCCTACGCCAGCTTTTGGGGCGTGAAGCACATGCCCAAGCTGGACTACGCCTCGGCCCTCACCCAGGAGCGCTTCGTCTTCGGAAAGGAGGCCCCCGTACGTTACTGGATGCGCCTCGCCCATGGCTGGCGGCTGGACGTGGCCCACTCCCTCGGGGAGGGGGGGACGAACCGGAAAAACGCCCGCTGGCTTAGGGCCCTGGCCCGGGCCGCCAAGGAGGAGCGGGAGGAGGCCCTGGTCTTCGGGGAGCTCTCCTACGACACCGTCCCCACGCTGAGGGCCCACACCCTGGACGGGGCCATGCACTACGCCGGCTTCGCCCATCCCGTGATGGAGTGGCTTTCGGGAAGGGACCTCCACGGGAACCCCGTGGCCTTGGAGGCGGGGGAGGCCTGGGGGGTCCTCTTGGACCACTACGCCGCCCTCCCCCTCCAGCTCCGCCACAGCATGTACACCCTCCTCTCCTCCCACGACATCCCCCGGGCCCTCTGGCGCCTTAGGGGGGACAAGGAGCGCTTCAAGACCGCCTACGCCCTCCTCTTCGCCTTTCCCGGAAGCCCCGCCGTCTACTACGGGGACGAGGTGGGCCTCTCCCAGCCCAACCCCTACGAGGTCTGGCGGGGGGACCCCTACTGCCGCGCCCCCTTCCCCTGGGACGAGGCCCTCTGGGACCAGGACCTCCTTCGCTTCTTCCGCCGCCTGGTGCGCCTCAAGAAGACCCACCCCGTGCTGAGGCTCGGGGGGCTCCTGCCCCTCGAGGCCCCCCCGGGGGTCCTGGCCTTCCGGAGGAGGCTTGGGAGGCGGGAGGTCTTCGCCTACTTCGCCAAGGAGGAGGCGCGGCTTTCCGTCCCCCGGGGGGTGGACCTCCTAAGGGGGGAGGAGGTGGCGGGGGAGGTGGGGGCGCGGTACCTGCTCCTGGAGCCTTTAAAATAAAGGGGATGCGCCTTAAGAAGTTTAGGGGGAAGGTGCGGCGGGTGGCGCGAAAGAAGGTTGAGGCCCCGGTGGACCTCCTTGTTGAAGCGGAGGCCCCCCATAAGGAGGGCGCCGGTGCGCAGGGCTTTCGGGAGCGGCTACGGGCCCTGATAGAAGGGGCTCAGCGCCGCTGGGAGGCCCTGAGCCTCGAGGAGAGGGAGCAGCTGCTCTCCCAGGTCACGGCCCTCCTGGCCCTGCTTCCCGCGGGGAGGCTTGGCCGGCTGGGCCTCCTGGTGGCCAAGGGGGTTCAGCTCGGGGCGAGGAAGGAGGTGCTTTCCCTTCTCCTTAAGCTCCTAAAGCGCTAACCCCAGGTTATACTCTTTCTTTGTGCGGGGCGTCCTCGAGATCCTGGAGTTTCCCCGGGTGCGGGCCCTCCTGGCGGAAAGGGCCAGGACCCCTTTGGGCCGGGAGCTCGCCCTAAGCCTCTCCCCCCTGGAGCGGGAAGAGGCCGAGCGCCGCCACCAGCTCACCCAGGAGGCCCAAAGCTACCCCTACGCCCTCCCCGAGGCGGGGGCCCTGAGGGAGGCCCACGGGAGGGCCTTGTCGGGGGCGAGGCTTTCCGGCCCCGAGCTCCTCCGCGCGGCCAAGGCCCTGGAGGAGGCCATGGGCCTAAGGGAAGAGCTCCTTCCCCTGAGGAACGCCCTAAGCCAGGTGGCGGAGGGCATCGCCGACCACACCCCCTTCCTGGAGCGGGTGAGAAAGGCCCTGGACGAGGAAGGGGCGGTGAAGGACGAGGCGAGCCCGAGGCTTGCCCAGATCCGAAAGGAGCTTAGGCCCCTCCGCCAGCAGATCCTGGACCGCCTCTACGCCCTCATGGACCGCCACAGGGAGGCCTTCCAGGACCGCTTCGTCACCCTAAGGCGGGACCGGTACTGCGTCCCCGTGAGGGCGGGGATGGCCCAGAAGGTGCCGGGGATCCTCCTGGACGAGTCGGAATCGGGGGCGACCCTCTTCATAGAGCCCTTCTCCGTGGTCAAGCTCAACAACCGCCTCCAGGCCCTGAGGCTAAAGGAGGAGGAGGAGGTGAACCGCATCCTCCGGGACCTCTCCGAGAGGCTCGCCAAGGACGAGGGGGTGCCGAAGACCCTGAAGGCCCTGGGCCTTCTGGACCTCGCCCAGGCCCAGGCCGCCTTGGCCCGGGACCTCTCCCTTTCCCGGCCCCGCTTCGGGGAGGGGTACGAGCTCTACCGGGCCTTCCACCCCCTGATCCCGGACCCCGTGCGGAACTCCTTCGCCCTGGACGAGAAAAACCGCATCCTCCTCATCTCCGGGCCCAACATGGGGGGAAAGACCGCCCTCCTCAAGACCCTGGGCCTCGCCGTCCTCATGGCTCAATCGGGCCTCTTCGTGGCGGCGGGGAAGGCCCTTTTGGCCTGGCCCGACCGGGTCTACGCCGACATCGGGGACGAGCAGTCCCTCCAGGAGAACCTCTCTACCTTCGCCGGGCACCTAAGGCGCCTCAAGGAGATGCTGGAGGGGGCCACCTCCCATAGCCTCGTCCTCATTGACGAGCTCGGAAGCGGCACCGACCCCGAGGAGGGGGCGGCCCTTTCCCAGGCCATCCTCGAGGCCCTCCTGGAAAAGGGGGTCAAGGGGATGGTCACCACCCACCTCTCCCCCTTGAAGGCCTTCGCCCAGGGAAGGGAGGGGATTGTAAACGCCTCCATGCGCTTTGACCTCGAGGCCCTCCGCCCCACCTACGAGCTCGTCCTCGGGGTGCCGGGGCGGAGCTACGCCCTGGCCATCGCCAGGAGGCTTTCCCTCCCCGAGGAGGTCCTTAAGCGGGCCGAGGCCCTGCTTCCCGAGGGGGGGAGGCTCGAGGCCCTTCTGGAGAGGCTTGAGGCCGAGCGCCTGGCCCTGGAGGCGGAGCGGGAGCGCCTGAGGCGGGAGCTTTCCCAGGTGGAGAGGCTCAGGAGGACCCTGGCCGAGCGGGAGGCCCGTTTTGAGGAGGAGCGGGCGGAAAGGCTCAAGGCCCTCGAGGAGGAGGTGCGGGCCGAGCTCAAAAAGGTGGAGGCCGAGCTCAAGGCCCTGAAGGAAAAAGCCCGGACCGAGGGCAAGCGGGACGCTCTCCGGGAACTCATGGCCCTAAAGGAGCGCTACGCCAAAAAGGCCCCGCCGCCCCCGCCCCCCCCGGGCCTCGCCCCTGGGGTCTTGGTGGAGGTGCCCTCCCTGGGCAAGCGGGGCCGGGTGGCGGAGCTTAGGGGGGAGGAGGTCCTGGTCCAGGTGGGCCCCCTAAGGATGAGCTTCAAACCCCAGGAGGTGAAGCCCCTTCCCGAGGCCGAACCGGGCAAGCCCCTCCTGGCCAAGCCCCGGCGGGAGGTGAAGGAGGTGGACCTCCGGGGCCTCACGGTGGCCGAGGCCCTCCTGGAGGTGGACCAGGCCTTGGAGGAGGCCCGCGCCTTGGGCCTTTCCACCCTCCGCCTCCTCCACGGCAAGGGCACGGGGGCCCTGAGGCAGGCCATCCGGGAGGCCCTCCGCCGGGACAAGCGGGTGGAAGGCCTGGCCGACGCGTCCCCCCACGAAGGGGGGCACGGGGTCACGGTGGTGCGCCTCAAGGGCTCGGCTAGCGGAAAAGGGTGAGAACCCCCAGAACCACCGCAATCGCCGTGAAGTAGAGCATGGCCTTGTTGAAGGCCGTGTTGATCTCCGCCTTCACCTCCTGGCGGAGCCCCGCGATCTCCGCCTTCACCTCCTGGCGAAGCCCGTTGAACCTCTCCTCCATCTCCTGGCGAAGACCGGCGATCTCCGCCCTCACCTCCTGACGGAGCCCCGCGATCTCGGCCTTCACCTCCTGGCGGAGAAGGTCCATCCTCGCCTCCAGGGCGGACACCCGGTCGGGGAGGACGGCCATCACCCCCTCCACGATGCCCTCCAGCTTGTAGAGGCGTTCCTCTACGGTCATCCGGATTTCAGGATAGCAGAATCAGGGCCCTCCCGGACCGCTCTCGGGGGGCACCTCCGAAAGGGACCTTCCTTCCAGCTCGGCGATGCGGCCTTGCACCCCCTGGGGGATAGGAGCCGGCTTACCCCCTTCCAGCCAGACCAGGACGCCCAGCCCCTTGGCGGCCGGTTCCCCGTTGGCGGTGATGAGGTGTTCCATCCGGAGGCTGGAGCGGCCGATCCCTAAGGTGCGCACCCCCACCACCACCTCGTCCTCCAGGAAGATGGACCTAAGATAGTCCACCTCCATCCGGGCCACCACGAAGTGGCCTTCCTCCAACCAGTCTGGGGAGATCCGCTGGAAGTAACGGATCCGGGCAAGCTCCATGTAGGAGAGAAACACGGCGTTGTTCACGTGCCCTAGGGGGTCCAGGTCCCGAAAGCGGACGTCCACGCGAACCTTAACCGGAAATCCTTCCACGGGCTTAGTTTATACCCCCGCCCTCCCGGGAAAGGGCTATTCTAATATTCTAAAGGGGGTGTACCTCCACCGCCCTAGGCTCCTCCGGGCACTTCAGGAAGGCCTCCCTGAAGGGGTCCTGGTCCACGCTCCGGCAGGCTTTGGGAAAAGCCTCCTCTTAAAAAGCTTTGCCGAAGCCGAGGGGCTCCCCTACCGCCGGGCCTGGGGCCCGGAGCCGGGCTGCTACGACCTGAGGGAGCCCCCGCCCGAGGTCCTGGCGGGCCAGGTGGTGGCCGCCCGGCAAGCCCGGCTTCCCGCCCTCCACCGCCTGGGCCCCGAGGCCCTGGCCTTCACCCCGGAGGAGGTGGGGGAGCTCGCCCGCCGCCTGGGGAAAAGGGAGCTCGCCCGGCCTGTCTACGACCTCTTCGGGGGCTGGCCCCACCTCACCCGGAAGGCCCTGGAGAAGGGAGAAGCCGCCTGGACCCCCGAGCTTCGCGCCTTTTTAGAGGGCCTCCTTCCCCCCTTGGACCTCCGCCCCTTCCTCCTTCCCCTCCCCGAGGCCGCCTTCCGCCAGGCGGGGTTCGGGGAGGCGGTGGAGGCCCTTTTGGCGCAGGCCTTGGCCCAGGGGGTGCCCCTCAGGCTCCTCCCCGCCCTGGAGAGCTACCTTAAGGCCACCCACCCCTTGCCGCCCGAGGAAACGGCCAGGAGGCTCCTCGAGGCCGCCCTCGCCCTCGGGGCCTGGGAGGAGGCCCTGGAGACCGCCGGGCGCTACGGGGGTGGGCTCCTCCTCTGGGCCCTGGAGCGGGCGGGAAGGCCCCTCCTGGAAAGGGGCAAGGTGGAGCTTTTCTTCCGCCACGCCGAGCGGGTGGCGCACCCCACCCCCCGCCTCCGCCTCCTCCTCGCCCTGGGGCACCGGATGCGGGGGGAGCTGGACCGGGGCCTCGCCGTCCTGGAGGGCCTCCCCGAGGAGGACCCCGCCCTCCTGGCCGAGGCCCTCCTCGCCCGGGGCACCCTCCTGGGCCTGAAGGGAGCCCACGGGGAGGCCGAGGGTGTCTTCTCCCAGGGGGTGGCCCTGGGGGAAACCCCTTTGCGGGCCCGCTTCCTCACCAGCCGGGGGGCGGCCCGGATCCGGTTGGGCCGCTACCGGGAGGCGGCGGAGGACCTGGAAGAGGCCCTCTTCCTCTCCCGAAAGGAGCGGCTCAAAGAGGTGGAGGCCCTCGCCCTCCACAACCTGGCCATCGCCCGCCACCACCTGGGGGAGCTCGCCGAGGCGGTGCGCCTCTACCGGGAGGTCCTCCCCTTGAAGACCGCGCCCCTCTCCCGGGCCTACACCCTCCTTTCCCTGGGGGAGGCTCTGCGCTATCTCGGCCGCTTCCTGGAGGCCAAAAAGGCCCTTCTTCAGGCCAAGGAGGAGGCCTGGGCCTCCGGGGACTACCGGGCCATGGGCTACACCCTCCTCAACCTCGCCGACCTCTACCGGGAGGCGGGCCTCCCCGAAGCGGAAGGCCTCTACCGGGAGGCCGAGGCCCACCTGGAGAAGGCCCAAGACCCCTACGCCCTGGGCCTCGTCCACCTGGGCCTGGCCCAGCTCGGGGCGAAGGGGAGCCTGGAGCGGGCCCGCGCCTTCCTTCAGGAGGGGGGAAGCCCTGGAGAGCTGGCGGAGTGGCACCTGGTGGCGGGCAAGCTCTGCGGCAGGCCCGAGCACTTCCAAAAGGCTCTCCACCTCGCCGAGAAAGCGGGGGCGGGAAGGCTTCGGCTTCTCGCCCGACTGGAGCTCTTTTTGAAAAACCCCTCCCCAGGGGAGGCCAAAACCCTGGCCCGGGAGGTCCTGAAGGGGGGCTTCCAGGACTTCTGGCTCTGGGAGAGGGCCTTCCCCCTTCCCCTCCTCGCCTTTGAGGCCGGGGAGGAGGGGCTTCTGGAGGCCCTCCTCGCGGGCGCGGGGTGGCTTCGGGTGCGGAGCCTCAAGGCCCTCGAGGCCCGCACCGAGGAAGGCCCCCTCCCCCTTCCCTCGCGGAAAGAGCTTTTGCTCCTCCTCCTCCTCTGGCGCCGGGGAGCCCTGGAAGCCGAGGCCCTCGCCCGCCTTCTCTTCCCCGGGAGCAAAAACCCCAAGAAGCGCCTCCAGGTGGCGGTCCACCACCTAAGGGAGGCTTTGGACCCCGACCTCGTCCGCCTGGAGGGGGAGGCCTACCGGGCCTACCTCCCCCCTGGGGTCTGGTGGGACGCCCACGTCAAGAAGGACCTCGTCCGCTGGGCCCGGCGCCTGGGCCTCCCCCGGGCCCAAGCCCGGGTGGAAGAGGCCCTTCCGGGAAGGTTTTCCCCGCAGGCCCACTTAACCGACCCTTAACCGGACCCGTGCTATAGGTGGGGTGAGGTCCAAAAGCCAGGGGCCTCGAGCAGAAGGGGGTGATGGCGTATGCGCAAGGCCTGGGTTCTGTTGCTTCTCGGCCTCGGCCTTCTCCTCCCCGCCTGCGTCCCCATCCCGGGGCCCCAGGCGCCTGCCGGGAAGCCGGGCGTCCCCCCTTTCCCCGACGCCCACTTCGGCCTCTACCTGGACCCGGAAACCCTGCGGCAGAACCTCCCCACCCTCCCCCTTCCCGCGGCCGAGGCGGTGCGGGCGAAGCTTCCCGGCTTTCCTCTCCTTTTCGCCTTCCTGGGGACCGCCCCAGGCGAGGGGTACGGGGTCCGGCTCAGGAAGGCGGTGCGGGAGGGAAGGACCCTCAAGGTGGAGGTCCAAACCTGGGGCCCCACGGGGCCAAGAGAGGTGCGCTACACCTACCCCCTGGACCTCAGGCCCCTCACGGACCTTCCCCCCTTCCCCTTTGAGGTGGTCTTCCACACCCCGGAGGGCCGGGTGCTCCACCGGGCCAGGGTCCGCCCCCCCGTGGCCACCTCCGGCAGGGCGGAGGAGGTGGGGGACCCCTACGGGGTGGTGGCCCGCTGGGAGGAGGTCTACCGGGACGGCCCCTACCTGGGGCGGAACCTGGTGCGCCTCCACGAGGAAACCTTTGAGGTCTTCTATACCACGGGGAAGGAGGGAAGCCGCTTCTACCTGGACCTCCCCCACTGGCTCCTCAGGGGGCAGGAGACCCCCCTCTGCGCCCTCACGGACCGGACGCCTGAGGACCTGGCCCGGGAGGCGCGGGGAAGCCTCCTGGAGCAGGTCCTCACCCTTAAGGAGGTCTTCGTCCCCCTGAACCAGCGCCACGGCCTCGTGGACAGGCCCCTACCCCCGGACAGGGAGCCGGGAAGGGCCTACGTGGCCTGCCTCTACGGGGCCGAGGACCCAAGGCCTGAGGCCCTCGGCCCCCTGGTCTTGGACCTGTACCCGGCCCGCCTCCTCCGCCGGGAGCCCCAAAGCGTGGAGGTCCTGCGGGCGGAGGCCGGGCCCACGGAGCTCGTTTTACAGGTCCGGCTCCACCCCCTGCCCCTGGGGGACGTCCCCCTGGACCTCTACACCCTGGACCCGCCCCGGCTTCCGGGCGGGGAGCGGGCGGTGGCCTTCCCCTACTACGGCTTTGACCGCGACCCCACCCAGCCCCGCTACGCCCTGAGCCTGCACGAAGGTCCCGGAGGCTTTTTCCTCTGGATCCTCCAGCCCGAGGTCCACACCTTCACCCTCTTCGCCCGGCTCACCCTCTGCCAAGAGGCGGAAGGGAAGGCCCTCTCCCCCCTCAACCCTCCCCCCGGGGCCACGTGCCCGAGCCTCCCCCTGGTCCAGGCCTTCTACACCCACCGGAGGCTCCTCGGGCCCGGGACGCCCCTCGCCCTCCGCCTCCAGTTCCGCTCCCCCGAGGGGTGGCGCTCGGAGCCCTTCGTCGTCACTGTTCCCTAGGCTTTTCTCCGGGTCTTTCCTTAACCAGGCCTTAACCGGCAGGATGGTACAACAAGGTGAGGCAAAGGAGGTGCAGGTATGAGGAAAGGGTTGTGGCTTCTGGCGGCAGGCGCTTTGCTCGGGGCCTGCGCCCCCAGGATCACCGCGGAGCCCCTTCCCGGGGTGCGGGTGGACGTGCCCGTGCAGGTGCCCCTGCCCGGCGGTCCTTCCCAGCCCGCCGGGCAGGCCCAAGGCGGCGTGACCGCCCCTGTCATCAAGGTCCTCCCGGGCAACCCCCTTCCCCCGGCGGGAAGCGCCTTCGTGGACGACTTCTCCGCCTACCCCACGGGGGCCGTGCTTCCCGTGGTCGCTCCGGAGCGGTACGGTCTCCTCCGCACCGGTGGAGATTGGCAGAAGATCTCGGTGGAGGAGGCCTTCACCCCCGAAGGCAAGCTAGACAAGGCGGTCCGGATGGAAGGAGGGTATGGGGAGGGGTTCCTCACCACCGGCGCCGAGGACTGGACGGACTACCGGGTGAGCTTCCGGCTCAAGAGCCTGGAAGTCTGCTGCGCAGGTAGCCACATCCGAGCCCGCCTTTTCCTGAACGGAGCCAGCTCCCGCTCGCTAGAGTTCTTCCTCGGCTGGGACCCGATCAACGGAGCGGGGCTTTACAAGCTCGCAGGCGACCAGCGCTTCTTGCTCCTCCAGCGCAGAGAGCTTAGACCCACAGCCGATGCCGTGCTCCGCGACAAAAACTGGCACGACTTCGCCTTTGAGCTCCGCAGCGACGGCACGGTGCGGGTCTTTGTGGATGGGACCGAGGTAATAAGCTGGAAAGACCCCGACTACAACCGGGGCGGGTTCGGCATCGGCCCCGTAGGCGTCACCTTCCAGCTTGACGACCTCAGGGTGGAGCGCCTCTAGGGGCACCACCCCCTAAGCCCCTTTCGGAAGGTCTCCTACGCGTAGGCTCGCGCCCTTCTCCTTCCCGCCCTCGCCCAGAGGCTGGTCCTCGGCCTGGCGCTGGAGGGCCAGCTCCTCCCCATCGGCCTTGCGGGCTTCGCCCGGCTGGAGCAGGGGGGTACCCCCTCGAGGCCCGGGCCGGTTGGGAGCTCCTGGGCGGGGCCTTCGTGGGCCTCGAGGGCGGGGTCTACTTAGAGGGGGGCCGCGTCCTCCAGGGGGCTCCTCTTCCACCCCCACCACGAGGCCGCAGGGTACCCCCTGGTCTCCGCCACCCTGGGCCTCGCCGACCGCTCCTGGAACACCGACCTTCCCCTCTGGGGCGGGGTGGCCCTCCCTCTGGGCCCTGCCTTCTGGGAGGGGGTGGACATGGACGCTCTAGGCTTTGGCTTCATCGCTCTTTTAAGGCTCCGCATCTACCTGGAACCCCCCGGCTTCTGACCGGTGGGTCAGGTATAGTGGGGCCATGGAAACCACCTGGGACCTGACCCCCCTCTTCCCCGGCCTGGAAAGCCCCGAGTTCCAAAGGGCCTGGGAGGGCCTGAAGGGGAGGATCGGCGAGCTCAAGGGGCTTTTGGAGCGGGAGGCCCCCCTCCTCGAGGTCCTCGCCGCCTTGGACGCCTTTCTGGAGGAGGCCACCCCGCTCCGGGCCTACCTCTACGCCCGCTACAGCGCCGACACCCGGGACGAGGCCGCCCTCGCCAAGCTCTCCGAGCTGGAGATCCTCTTCCTGGACTTCCAGCGCCTGAGGCCCCGCCTCACCCACTACCTGGCCCTGAAGGACCCCGAGGAGGCCGGGCCCTACCGCCTTTTGGTGGAGGAGGCCAAGGAGGAGGCCCTGCACCTGATGCCCGAGGGGGAGGAGGTCCTGGCGGCGGAGCTTTCCCTCTCGGGGAGGCAGGCCTGGGACAAGCTCCACGAAAGCCTCACCAGCCAGATCACCGCGGTGGTGGACGGGGAGGAGATGCCCATCACCAAGGTGCGGAACCTCTACTTCCACCCCGAGGAGGCGGTGCGGAAGAAGGCCTACGAGGCCGAGCTCAAGGCCTGGGAGGCCCACGAGGTGCCCCTGGCCTTCGCCCTCAACGGGGTCAAGGGGGAGGCCTCGGTCCTGAACCGGAGAAGGGGCTACAGGGACGACCTCGAGCCCACCCTCCATGCAAACCGCATCACGAGGAGGGCCCTCCAGGCCATGCAGGAGGCGGTGAGGGAAAGCCTTCCCCTCTTCCGCCGCTATCTCCTCCTCAAGGCCCGGGCCCTCGGCAAGGAGCGCCTGGACTGGTGGGACCTCTTCGCTCCCCTGGGCCGGGGAAGGCGCTGGAGCCTGGAGGAGGCCCGGGGCTTCATCGTGGAAAAGCTCGCCACCCTGGTGCCGAACGCCGCCAAGGTGGCGGAGATGGCCTTCCATGAGCGCTGGATGGACCTCCTCCCCCGAAAAGGCAAAGTGGGCGGGGCCTACTGCATGGCCCGGGGCGGGGGGAAGAGCCTCATCCTCGCCAACTACGAGGAGAGCTTTGAGTCCGTCTCCACCCTGGCCCACGAGCTGGGCCACGCCTACCACAACTTCGCCCTCAAGGAGGCCCCCGCTTCCCTCCGCCGCACTCCCATGACCCTGGCGGAGACGGCCAGCATCACGAACGAGACCCTGGTGGTGGAGGCGGCCCTCAAGGAGGCCTCCCCGGAGGAGGGCCTCCTCATCCTGGACGCCTACCTCCAGGGGGCGGCTCAGGTGGTGGTGGACATCCATAGCCGCTTCCTCTTTGAGTCCTGGGTCTTCCAAAAGCGCAAGGCGCGGGAGCTTTCCCCAAGGGAGTTCAAGGAGCTCATGCTCAAGGCCCAGGAGGAGGCCTACGGAGAGGCTTTGCGCACCCGCCACCCCTACATGTGGGCGGTGAAGGGGCACTACTACGGGGCCGACTTCTACAACTACCCCTACACCTTCGGCCTCCTCTTCGGCCTCGCCGTCTACCAGGAGGCCAAGGAGGACCCCGGTTTCGCCGGGCGCTACGAGGCCCTTCTCGCCGAGTCCGGCCGGTACCGGGCCAAGGAGCTCGCCCTCCGCTTCGGCTTTGACCTGGAAAGCGTGGACTTCTGGCGCCGGGGGGTCCGGGTCCTCGAGGAGAAGGTGGCCCAGCTTGAGCGCATGATCTCCCCCTGACCGAGGGGGGCTAGGCTTTGGAGGATGCGGGTCCTCGTCCTCTGCACCCACAACTCCGCCCGGAGCCAGATGGCGGAGGCCTGGCTTAGGCACTGGGCGAGGGAGCTCGGGGTGGACCTCGAGGTCCACTCCGCGGGCACGGAGAAGACCCGGGTGAAGGAGGAGGCCAAGGCGGTGATGGCCGAGGTGGGGCTGGACCTCTCGGGCCACTTCTCCAAGACCCTCTTTGAGGTCCCCGACCCCTGGGACTTCGGCCTCGTCCTCACCGTCTGCGACCAGGCCAAGGAGGCCTGCCCCGCCTACCCCGCAAAGACCCAAAAGCGCCACGTCTCCTTCCCCGACCCCACGGGCAGGCCCCTGGAGGCGTGGCGGGAGGTGCGGGACGCCCTCGGGCGGATGGCCCGCTTCCTGGTGGAAGCCCTCAAGGAGGGAAGGCTCCCGAGCGACGAGGAGCTGAGGGAAGCGGCCGGGCTTTAGGGCTTGTCCCCCACGTGGATGGCCGCCACCCCGAAGGTGAGGAGCTCGTAGCGCACGGAAAACCCCGCCTCCTCCATCATGGCCTTCAGGGCCTCAGGGGCGGGGAAGGCATAGACGCTTTCCGGCAGGTAGCGGTAGGCCCCGAAGTTCCCCGAAAGAAGCCCCCCGAGGAAAGGGAGGACCCGCTGGAAGTAGACCCGGTAGACGAGGCCAAAGGCCCCCTTGGGGGGCGGGGGGAACTCCAAGAGGACGAGCCTCCCCCCAGGGGCCAGGACCCGGTAAAGCTCCCTTAGGGCCTTTTCGTAATCGGCGAAGTTGCGGAAACCGAAGGCGATGGTCACCGCGTCAAAGGCCCCCTCGGGGAAAGGGAGGGCGAGGGCGTCCGCCTCGAGGAAACGGACCTCGAGGCCCCTCGCCTCCGCCTTCCTGCGGGCGATCGCCAGCATGGGCGGGGCGAAGTCCGCCCCCACCACCTCCGCCCCAGGGGCCCTTTCCTTGAGCATGAGGGCCAGGTCCCCCGTCCCCGTGGCCAGGTCCAGGATGCGCCTTGGGGCTTTCCCCAGGGCCAGGTCCACCGCCCGCCTGCGCCAGCGGAGGTCCGCCCCAAAGGAGAGGAGGCGGTTCAGAAGGTCGTAGCGGGGGGCGATCTCCGAGAACATCCGCCGCACCCTTTGCGCCTTTTCCTCGGGAAAAGCCGCCACGAGGGGAGTCTACCACCTCCTTGGGGTAAAATCCTCGGCGTGTTGACGGACCGCAACCGCCTGGGGCTTCTCGTCCTCCTGGGAGGAGGCCTCACCCTCCTCCTCTGGTACCTGGCCCCCTGGGCCGTGCCCCACCGGATCTTCGGCGGGGAGGGGGTGCTCCTCAACCCCTTCGGCCACCACCTGCCCCAAGGAAGCCTGCCCCAGGGCTATCGGGAAGGCTGGCTTTATACCCTCTTTTACCTCTCCCTAGCCTGGCTTGGCGTAAGCCTCCTCCTCCCCTGGACCAAGGCGGGAGCCCGGGGGCTCTACTTTGCCGGGGCCTTGGGCCTTCTCCTTTTCCTCCTGGCCTACCTCCTCTTCCAGGAAAGCGTGGCCCAGGTGAACGCCGGGGCGGAAAGGCCCCCCTTGCGCCGCTACAGCCTGGGCCTCGGGAGCTACGCCACCTTGGCCTACGGCCTCTACCTCCTCCTCCTCGCCCGGGTCTTTTCCCCGGGAGGGCTCGCCTTTCTGGTGCGCAGGCGGGGGCTTGTGGTGCCCCTCTTCTCCCTCCTCCTCGCCTCCCTCCTGGGCGGGGTCCTGGTGGCCCTCCTCAAGGAAAGCCCAGGGGAAGCCCAAAGCCTAAGGGAAAGGGTCATGCTGGAGCTGGACCTCATCACCTACACCTACCAGCTCCTCTTTAGCCCCCTGGTGAACCCCTCGGGGTTCCTGCAAAGCCTCCTCCTGGCCACTCCCCTGGTCTTCACCGGGCTTTCCGTGGCCCTGGGGTTTCGGGGGGGGCTCTTCAACATCGGGGCCCCGGGGCAGCTCATCCTGGGGGCCATCGCCGCCATGCTGGTGGGGGTCTACCTCCCGGGCCCCAGGTGGCTCGTCCTGCCCCTCGCCGTGCTCGCCGCCGCCTTGGCCGGGGGGCTTTGGGGGGCCATCCCGGGCTGGCTCAAGGCCCGCTTTGGGGCCCACGAGGTCATCAACACCATCATGTTCAACTACATCGCCGCAAGCCTCTTCCTCTTCCTCATTTCGGCCAACGAGTACAAGTTCTTCGGGAAAACCCTCTACCTCCCCTTCAAGTACCCGGGCTACGAGGCCCGGAGCTACGAGGTTCGCCCTGAAGCCCGCATTCCCCACTGGACCGGCCTGGTGGCCCCCGGGGGGGAGCTCTCCTTCGCCCTGCCCCTGGCCCTCCTCCTGGGCCTTTTGGGCTACTTCCTGGTGCGGAAGAGCCTGGGCCACCGGGTTCTGGCCGCCTTTCTCCTAGGGGCCTTGGGCTACGGGGTAGGGGGGGTTCTCCCTGGGCCCCAGGTGGCCTTCGGGCCCGACCTCACCTCGGTGCGCCTAAACGGCGCCTTCCTCCTCGCCCTCCTTGCCCTCCTCTTCTTCCACCTTTACGTCTTCCGCCACGTGGGGGGGTACGAGCTTAGGGCCATGGGCCTCGCCCCCAAAGCGGCGGAGTACGGTGGGGTGGACGCGGGAAGAAAGGTGGTCTGGATCATGTTCCTGGCAGGGGCCTTGGCGGGCCTGGCCGCCACCCACTACGTGCTGGGCGGCGGGATTGATGAGTACCGGCTGAAGCAGTCCCTTCCCTACTCTGTGGGCTTTGACGGCATCGCCGTGGCCCTCATGGGCCAGAACACCCCCATTGGGGTGGGGCTTGCCGCCTGGCTTTTCGGCATCCTCCTCACCGGGGGGCTCCAGGTGAACCTGCAGCTCGGCATAAGCCGGGAGCTGGTGGCGGTGCTGCAAGCCCTCATCGTCCTCTTCATCGCTGCCGGGGGCTTCCTCCCCCGGTACTTCACCGACCCCCTAAGGGCCGCGGAGGTGGAGCTCAAGGCGGAAAAGGAGGTGAAGGAATGAGCCTGGACGCCGCCTTCCTCACCGCGCTCCTCCTCTCCACCCTGCGCCAAACGGCGCCCCTCCTCCTCACCGCCCTCGGGGGGATGTTCTCGGAGAGGAGCGGGGTGGTGAACATCGCCCTCGAGGGCATCCTCCTCTTCGGCGCCCTCACGGCGGCGGTGGTGGTGGAGCGCCTCGAGGCCGCCTTAGGCCCCGGGCCCCACCCCTGGCTCCCCTGGGTGGGGGTGCTGGCCGCCATGGGGGTAGGGGGCCTGGTGGCCTTCGTGCACGCCCTGGTTTCCATCAAGTACCGCGCCGACCAGATCATCAGCGCCACGGCCATCAACCTCCTGGCCCTGGGGGCCCCGAGCCTGGTCCTCACCTACTTCTACGGCAACGCCACCAGCTCCAAGGAGGTGGCGAACCGCCTCCCCCTCCTCTTCGGCCTCTCGCCCCTGGTCTACCTGGCCTTCCTCCTGGTGCCCGTGGCCTGGTGGGTCCTCTTCAAGACCCCCTTCGGCCTCCGCCTGCGGGCCGTGGGGGAGCACCCCGAGGCCGCGGACACCCTGGGGGTGAACGTCCACCGCCTGCGCTACACCGGGGTGGTCCTCTCCGGGGTCCTCGCGGGCCTCGCCGGGGCCTACCTCTCCATCGGCTTTTTGAACCAGTTCGTGCGGGGGATGTCGGCGGGGATGGGGTTCATCGCCCTGGCGGCCCTCATCTTCGGGAAGTGGCACCCCGTGGGGATCCTCTTCGCCACCCTCCTCTTCGGCTTCGCCTCGGCCCTCGCCATCCAGCTCCAGGGGAGCGAGATCCTGCCCGCCGTCTTGGTCCAGGCCTTCCCCTACGTGGTCACGGTGCTGGTCCTGGCGGGCTTCATCGGGAAAAGCCGCCCCCCGGCCGCCGTGGGCAAGCCCTACGAAAAGTAGGCGCGAAGCCGCCCCAGGCGGTAGAGGAGCCTAAGGCGGCTCCCATCCCGGAAGACGAGCTCCACCCCGTTTTCCAGGAGGGCGAAGCCCCGGAGGCGCTCCGCCCCCACCCCTTGGGCGAAGCGGGCGTGGGGGTCGGCCCGGAGGTAGAGGAAGCCTTCCTCAAAGAAGACCTGGGCCTCCGTCCCCTGGCAGTTGCGCACCAGGCGGCGGGCCCTTTTCCCCCAGGCCTCCGCCTCCCTCACGGCGCGGACGCCTCCTCGCTAGGCCGCCCGTAGAGGCCCTTGCCGTAGTAGAGAAGGGAGAGGCCAGGCCTGGGCCTCCCCTTCTCGTCCAGGAGGCCCTCTTCCTCCCAGACCGCCACCACCCGGCCCACGAAGAGGTCGTGGTCGCCGAAGGTGTGGACCTCGAGGAGCTCAAGCTCATAGGCGGCGTAAGCCCCCTCGAGGATGGGCACCCCGGTATGGCCCAGGAAGTGGGGGGCCTGGCCCTTGTCCACCTCCCGGCCCGAGCGGCTTCCCAGCCACTGGACGAGGTCCCTTTGCCCATAGGGGTGGAAGCTCGCCGAGAAGCGGCGGGCCTTTAGGAGGAGCCCGTGGGTGAAGCGCTTGGGGCCGATGGAGACCCCGAAGAGGGGTGGGTCGGCGGAAAGCCCGGTGTTCCACACCGCCGGGCAGAAGTTCACCCTCTCCCCCACCCGCACCCCCACCACGGCGGGGACGCCGGGGTAGGAGTGGTAAAAGCCCGGCAAAGGACCCTGCGCCCGGTAGGACCTCATGCCAGATCCTCCTTGGAAACCTCCAAGGCCTTCCCGTCCTCCAGGTGGAGCTCCACCGTGCCCTTCAGGGGATGGACCTTCTGCACCTTGCCGCAGAGGCCGGCCTTGGTGCAGACCCGGGCGTTCACCCGGGGTAGCCCGGCCAAAAGCTCCTGGTACACGGGGTGCTCGTAGGTGAGGCAGCAGAGGAGCCTGCCGCAGGGGCCCGAGATCTTCTCCGGGTTCAGGGGAAGCTGCTGGTCCCGGGCGAGCTTAATGGACACCTGGGCGAAGCCCTGGAGCCAGGTGGAGCAGCAGGACTCCATGCCGCAGGCCCCCAAGGTCCCCAGGTACTGGGCCTCCTCCCGGGGGCCTTCGGCCAGAAACTCCACCCGCACCCGGTAACGCTCCATGAGCTCCCGGCTGAAGCGCCTGAGGTTCACCCGCTCCTCCGCGGCGTAGCGCACCGTGAGGTGGCCCCCTTCCAGGGTGAAGTCGCACCCTAAGACCTTGGCCGCCACCCCCTCCTCCTTCAGGCGAGCCCGGAGGTAGAAGAGGGCCTCCTCCGCCCGGGCCCTAAGCCGCGCCGCCTTGTCCAGATCCTCCTTGCTGGCCAGGCGCACCACCTCCCCGGCCTCGAGGCCCTTCCTGGGAGGGGTGCGCACCTGGCCCACCTCGAGGCCCCTCTTGCTACGCACCACCACGTAGGCCCCGAGGGGCGGGGGCTCCCCGTGGAAGCGGAAGTAGCGGAGGACGGGGGTGCGGAAGCGGACGCCTACCGTCATGGCTCTAAGTCTAAGGCCAGGCGGGCCAGGACCAGGTCGGGGTTCACGTACCCCTCCAGGGCCTCCCGGGCCCTTTCCAAGGCGAGGAGGGCCCGGGGGCGGTGGCCGAGAAGGGCGCGGAGCAGGTGGAAGCCCTCCTCCTCGGCCAGGACCTCCTTGAGGAAGGCCAGGCGGACCAGGGGAGGGCTTTCCAGGAACCTCCTCGCCTTCTCCAGGCGTTCCCGGAAGGCCTGGCCCTCGGCGAGGGCCCGGAGGAGGCGGCCCGGGGCCCCGGCGGCGTAGGCCAGGAGGTGGGGGTCTTCCGTGAGGGCCCGGAGGCGCTCCTCCGGCACCGGGCCGAAGGCCACCTCCAGGGCGCGGCTCGCCAGGGTGGGGAGGAGGGTGGCGCGGCCCGGGGCGATGAGGATGAGGCGGGCGTAGGAGGGGGGCTCCTCCAGGAGCTTGAGGAGGGCGTTGGCCGCGGCCTCGGTGAGGAGGTGGGCCGAGTCCAGGATGGCCACCTTGACCCGTTCCCGGGGGTGGCTCGCAAGCCAGTCCCAGAGGGGTTCCACCTCCTCCAGGCGCACCTCCTTCCGCCCCTTGAGCCCCGCCTCCTGGGGGCCGACCTCCAAGAGGTCGGGATGGGTTTCCAAGAAGGGCGGGGGGAAGCCCCGGTTGAGGCCTAGGGCGTACCAGCGGGCCACCAGGCGCCTTCCTACCCCCTCGGGACCGGAGAAGAGAAGGGTGGAGGCCTTGAGCCTGGGCAGAAGCTCCAGGACCTTCTCGTGGCCGATTATTCCCCCAGGGTGAGGCGGGTGTAGAGCCATGTGGGAAACCCCTCCTCGGCGAGGCGGTGGGCCACCTCCTCCAGGGGGTAGGCCACCCGGAAGAACTCCAGCCGGTCCTCTTCCCAAAGGGCGAAGGCCGCCCCGGGCACCCCGTCCCGGGGCTGGCCCACCGAGCCCGGGTTCACCAGGGCCCGCACCGTAGGGGGAAGCCTCAGCTCCCCCCCCTGGGCGAAGGCCTGGTAGCGCACCCAGGGGCGGGGGCCCTGGAGCTCCAAAAAGGCCCCCGCCAGGTGGGTGTGGCCGTGGAAGGCGAGGCGGGCCTCGGTGCAGCCGAAGGCCTCCCGGGCCAGGGGGAGGTCGTCCAGGTACTCCAGGGGGTCGCAGGGGCTTCCGTGGACCAGGAGGACCCCCTCCACCTCCTTTTGCCAGGGCCAGGAGGCCAGGAAGTCCAGCTGCCTGAGGGAAAGCCTCTCCCGCTGCCAGGCCAGGATCTCCATCACCGCCCCTTCCCGGGGCAGGCGGTCCAGGGCCAGAAGCCAGGCGTCGTGGTTGCCCAAGACGCACTCCGCCCCCACCTCCAAAAGCCAGTCCAGGACCCGGTCCCCGTCGGGGTAGTAGCCCACGGCGTCCCCCAGGAAGAGCACCCGGTCAAAGGCCGGGGCCCCCTTCAGGACGGCCTCCAGGGCGGGCCAGTTCCCGTGGATGTCCGAGAGGACCAGGTAGCGCACGGGGCTTAGGATACCATAGGGGCATGGCTTCGGCCCTCCTGGAAAGGCTTTCCCTGGACCTCGAGGTCCTCTCGGAGCACCTCCGGGCAGGCCTGGACGAGTTCGGCACCCTCCTTTGCTACCTGGAGGGGGGAAGGGGCGGGGGGACGGTCCTCCTCCACGCCCCCTACACCGAGGCCCTCCCCGTGCTCCAGGCCCTGAACGGCCTCGCCTTCCGGGGGCGCCTCCTCCTGGCCCTGGACCCCTCCCCCCTCTCCCCCACCCTGGAGGGCCTCCCCCTCACCGGGCCCACCCGCGCCCCCCTGGAGCGCCTCCTCGAGGTCCAAAAGCCCCACCGCCTCCTCCTGGCCTTCCCCGGGGAGGGGCTTGGGGTCTATTTCCCGGGGGGCAAGGAAACCGAGGGGGGATGGCGCCCCCTCGAGGCGGAGGGCGAGCCCGTGGTCCTCCACGTCCAGGCCCCCACGGGCCTCACCTACCCGGAGGTGCGGGCCTACGCCCCCTGGGAAAGCCCGCCCCTCCCCCTCTCCCTCCCCCAGGGGGAAGGCCCCTACCTGGGAGGCGTGGGCTGGGCCCTGGGGGTTCCCACCTACGGGGTGGGGCTGGTAAACTTGAGGGCAAGCCTGGAGGCGGTGCTCGGCCTCGGGCGGCGTGGGAGGTGAACCTATGGTGTATATCGTCCTGTTTGGCCTAGGGGCGGCCCTCGTGACCCTGCTTTTCTACCTGATCCTCAACCCCCGGGTCCTCACCACGGAGGGGGAGACCTTTGACCTGCGCTTTATCCTTTTCATGCTGATCCTGATCGTCCTGGCCGCCTCCACCGTGGCCTTCATGCTGATCCTGGGAAAGATGTACCACCTTCTTTAACCCCCACCGCGGCGGGGGCTCCCAAAGAGCCTTCTCCTGACGCCGTTTCGGGTGTCCCACATCGCGAAAACAAGGTGCGGGCGCTTAGCCCCCTACCCTGAACCCCGGAGGTATTCCAGGTCTTTGTGCAAGAAGTCCTGGGTGGCCTCGAGGACCGGCCTGAACTCCAAGGGAAACTCCTCCTTCAGGTGGACCAGGCACCGCAAAAGCCCCTCCACCACCCCCCGCTCCTGCTCCCGCCGCCTTCTGCCCCCCCTTAGGGCGCTCCAGGCCAGGCGTTCCAACCGCCTCACCAGGCAGACCCGGGGCTCCCCCCCCACCCCCTGGCAGGGCAGGCCCTCGGCCCCGGAACAGCCGGCGTAGGCCTTCTCGTAAAGGGGAGCGAGCTCCGGGTGGCCCAGGAGGGCCATGCCCAAAGGCCCGGCGTGGGCCGCCGCCAGGCGCAGGTACTGGGCGTGGCGGGCGCGGCGGACCTCCACCTCCATGCCTCGAGGATACCCCTTCCCCGGTGGGACAAATGACCCCCAGCCCAAGCCGGGCTTTCCCGGAGCCACCTTTTTAGGGCCCCCGCCGCGGCGAAAGCCGCGGTGGGGTACTTATTACAGGCGGAAGGGGCTCCTCAGGCCCGCCCGGGCGATGGCCCGGGCCTCCTCCGGGGCCCAGGAGAGGGCCAGCACCCCCCGGTAGGCCCTAAGGGCCCTCTCCCTTTCCCCGGCCAGGTCCAGAAGCTGCCCAAAGCGGGCGAGGACGTAGCCCGGGAGGTACTCCGGGTGCTGGAAGTCCATGCGGAAGACCTCCTCCATGAGCCCTAAGGCCTCCCGCCACTCCCCCGCCGCCAGGTAGACCTGGGCCGCGAGGTAGAGCGCCTCGGGGCTTCCCAAGGCGAAAAGCCCCTCCAAAAGCTTCCCCCAGTCGTCCTCCTCCTTAAGCTGCCAGGCCCGGTCCAGAAGGGCCCTCTGCCTTTCCGCCTCCCCCGGCTCGTGGGCCTGGGGCAGGGCCTCGGGGAAGGCCTCGGCCAGGAAGGGGTAGTCCAGAAGGTCCGCCACCACCGCCCCCTCCTTCCCCCTCAGGGCCTCCGCCACCCGTGCCATACGCCTTTTGCGGAACCCCGTGGCCGGGCCCTCCCCGAAGGCCTGGGCGAAGCCCCCGTAGACCTCCCGAAGACGCCCCAGGAAGGCCTCCGAGCCCAGGGCCTCGGGGGTCAGGGGCTCCCTTAGGAGGGCGAGGAGGGCCTCGTCAAAGGCGGCCATCCGCTCCAGGTGGGGCTTGCCCAGAGGGTGGGCGGCCAGGGCCTCCCGGAAGGCCTCGGCCTCGGCCTTGAGGTGGGCCTCCTCGTCCAGGGGCACCACCGGGATGCCCCTCGCCTCCGCCCAAGGGAGGAGGTGGAAGAGGAGCGGGTCCTCCTCCCGCCAGCGGCCCTCCTTTAGCCCCTCCTCCGAGTGGGAGGCCAGGAAAACCCTTGCGGGCCGGGCCTCTTCCAGCATGGCCAAAACCGTGGCCGCGTTGTAGCGTGGGTGCAGGATGTGGAAGGCCCCGAGGGAAGGCAGGAGAAGCATCCTCTCCATCTTAGACCTGGGAGAGAGGAACTACCGCCTGGCGGTGGTGAACGGCTGGCTGGTGTGGCTCGGGGACGCCTTTCTAAACCCCAACATCGTCCTTGCGGGCTTCGCCGCGAGGCTAGGCGCCCCCGGGGCCTTGATCGGCCTCCTCCCCGCCCTCCTCCAGGCGGGGGGAATGGTGCCCCAGGCCTTCCTGGCCCCCTGGGTGGCGAGGCTTCCCCGGAAGATCGTCCTCTACCGGAGGGTGGCCGCCCTGAGGCTTTCCGGGGTCCTCCTCATGGCCCTTTCCGCCTTCCTCTTCGGGGAAAACCCCTCCCTCCTCCTCCTGGGCTTCCTCCTCGGGCTCCTCCTGAACGCCCTCTTCACCGGGGTCTCCAGCCTCCCCTTCTGGGAGGTGGTGGCCAAGACCACGCCCTCAAATAAGCGGGCCCAACTCTTCTCCGCCCGGAACCTGGTGGGGGGCTTCCTGGCCTTCCTGGCGGGGTTTCTCGTGCGGGAGGTGCTTTCCCTCCCCCTTCCCTTTCCCCTGCCCTACGCCCTCCTCTTCGCCCTGGGGGCCTTGGCCTACGGGCTTGGCTGGTACCTCTTCGGCCTCACCGACGAACCCGAGGAGGCACCCCAGGAAGCCCGAATGGACCTAAGGGCCCCCCTCCTCTCCCCCGCCTTCCGCCGCTACCTGGGGGTGCGCCTCCTCCTGGCCCTCGCGGGCCTCGCCGAACCCTTCTACGCCGTCTACGCCGTGAGGGCCTTGGGGCAGGGGAAGGAGCTTGGCCTTTACCTCTCCCTCCAAGCCCTGGCCTTCACCCTCTCCAACCTCCTTTGGGCCCGCATGGCGGAAAGGGGGTCCAGGAGGGTGCTCCAGGTGGGAGCGGGCCTCGCCGTCCTGGCCCTCCTTTCCGCCCTCCTCCTTCCCCCCGGGCTCTTCGGCCTGGTCTTCCTCCTCCAGGGGGCCTACCTGGCCGCCCTGGGCCTTTCCACCGCCACCTTGCTCCTCAACCTGGCCCCGCCCGGGGAGCGTAGCGCCGCCATCGGCCTCGCCAACACCCTGGCGGGCCTCTTCGCCTTCTCCCCGGTGCTCGGGGGGTACCTGGCGGACCGCCTGGGGTTTCCCCTCCTCTTCCTCCTGGCCGCCCTCCTCTACGCCCTGGCCCTCCTCCTGGGGAGGGGGCTTCCCGAGGAAGGGTAAGGGCCTGGGAACGCCAACCCCTCGCCGATGCCAGGGGAAAGGGGTTGCTCGCCCCGCCCCGGTGCGTCGGAGGGGGCGCCCAAAGGCCCGGGCCCCCGGCGGTGCCGGGGGCCCGGAGACAGGCCTAGGGGCTAGAAGACGGAGTTAGAGCTGCCCGCATCGTAGTCATAGGTGTAGCCTAACGCCAAGCCGTTGTCGTACTCCACGACCACCAAGACCTGGGGCGTGCTCAAGTTGGCGGGCGCGGAGAAGACCACGGCGTACTGCCCACCGCCGATCGGGGTAGCGTCGGCCACGTAGTTGTAGTAATCGTAGGTGCCGTCGTTACTGCTCCAGAGGTAGACGTGCACCGCCTTGACCTGCGCGGTACCGCCCGTGTGGGTGAAGGTGAGCGTGGTGCTACCACCGGATACTTGGGTAATGTCCGGAACTTCGTTAAAGCTCCCCAGAGTACCGGCGGTGTTGGTGTTGGCCGGGGTCACGGTGATGGCCAGCGTGCTGGTCGCCGGCGCGTTGCGCGCCATGTCCTGCACCCAGGCGAAGAGGGTGAAGTTCCCGATGAGGCTGCTGGGCTTGAGGGCGGTGAGGGTGCCGGTATAGTCGGCGCTGGTGACACCCGGTGCGCCGAAGGCCTTGGGGGTGGAAGTAAGGGCGGTGAAGCGGATGGTGCCCGTACTCCAGTAGATCAGGCCCTGGCGCAGGTCCACGTTGTCCGTGGCCTGGGCGGTGGCGGTGAAGCTAGTGCCGCCGGTGAGGGCCGTGACCGTGGGCTGGGTGAAGACCACGTTGGGCGCGGTGTTGTCGTAGAGGACGTTGAGGGTGACGGGGTCGGAGACGTTCCCGGCGTTGTCCGTGGCCTGCACGGTCAGGGTGTAGTAGCCCTGGGGCGCGCTACCGAGGGTGGCGGCGATGTCGTTCAGGCCGGGGATAGAGTTGGTGGTAACGGTGGTGATGGTTTGCCCGTTCACCTTCCAGATGTACCCCGCAATCGCGATCCCGGAGGCCACGGGCGGCGTCCCGCTGGCCGGATCGTTGTCCGTGAGCCAACCAACGATCGTGGCGCCCACGCTGTTGCCGTTCAGGTCATTGCCAGAAAGGCTCCCGGTGTTCAGGGACGCGGAGTTGAAGTAGGCCCGGTTGTCGCGGCCCGTGTTCAGGGCGAGGGTGGGCTTGGTGTTGTCAATGCCGAAGGGGTTGCTCGCGGGGGGAGTGGAGTAGGTGTAGGTGTTGCCCAGGGCATCCTTCACCGCCTTCACGTAGACCTGGAAGAAGCCGCCCTCGGAAAGGCCGGCGAGCGCCCCGGCGTTCGGGCACCCACCGCCGGTGATGCTCACCGCCTGACCGGCGAGAACCGGGGTGTTGGTGGTGGTTTTGACGTCCACCACGATCTGGTCGCCGCCCACGCCAGCGTCGGGGGTGTAGCTGCTGAACCCGACAAGCAGATTGCCCGAGGTGGCGAACTGCCCGGGGCCAAGGGCGGTAGTCCCCTTGCACACCAGGGCACCGGTCCCGCTCGGCACGTAGAAGTCAAGCATCAAGTCGTTCAGAATGAAGGGGGGGTTGTTGGAGAAGAGCCCGGTGCCGTCCACCAGGACTTGCGAGCCATCCAACACAGCGCTAGGAGGGCCAAAGAAGGAAGTCGTATCGGTGTAGGTAACTGTGACCTGCATCGCCCCCAGAGCGGCGCCATCTAGAGAGGAGTTTTTGTTGGTGCTGTTGTAGGGGATGGTGAAGACGTAGGGAGCGCTGGTAAGGGTGGCAGTGGACTGGAACCCAGGGGTGCTCGCGTCAAGGTCAACACCGCCGCCAACCCCACTTAGATTCAGCTCAACGCTCTGCACGCCCTTGCCCGAGTAGAGAACGGGCACCACCTCCAGGGTCACCGGGCCTCCGCCGTAGTAGCGATTACCCCCCTCGTTGAGGGCGTTGCCCGAGATCTTGAGGACGGTGAAGTCGGTGTTATTGAACTGGACGCTCGTAGCGGTGCTGGTGGCCACCGGGTTGCCGCCCTTGACCAAGCGGACCTGAACGGTGTGGGCGCCGTTGGGGTACTTGGGCGCGAGGTTGGCCAGGGCCGCAGTGTTCAGATTCCACTCAAAGGTGTAGGTGGCCTGCTGGGGCCGGATACCCTGGGTGGCAGCGCCGAAGTTCACCTCGTACTCCACGTTGTTGTCCAGCAGGAACTGGACCTTGTCCGGCACCACGGAGCCCAGGGCCACCTTGGCCCGCACGATGACGAGCCCCGATACGTTGTTGGGGTCCACCGGCGTGGAGGTAGTAGCGCTATACAGCCCCTCCACCGCGACCGTGGTGGGCGTGCCGGGCGGCGGCGGAGGCGTCTGCGCCTGCTGCCCGCACCCCGCGAAGAGCAGGGCGAGGCCGCCCACCAAGGCGAAGCCTAGCGTCTTAAGCCTGTTTCCCTTCATAGCCTCTTACCTCCCTTTCCTTTTTCTGCTTCCGAAAGGGTTTCCGCGTTGCCCCTTCCGGCTCCGGCGCCGCGCGGGCCGGGCCCGCCTTGCCTGAAGCCCCTCCTCGCGCGGCATCCGAGGCTAATCTTACGCACACCGCCCCCTCATGTCAAGCCTGGCCTGGCCTTCCTTAAGGCCTCCTTTAGCCGGGTTTTTCCTAGCGGTTTCCACTTGCTCCCACCTCCTTCTCCCCTAGAGGGTACCACGCCCCCGTCAGGGCAGGGTCAGGGTAGCCGGAAGGGGCTGAACGACCCCTGAACGGGGGGTGAACGGGGAACGTATAGTAGAGGGCATGACGGTCTACCTGCCGGACGGCAAGGCCCTGGACCTGCCCCAAGGGGCCACCGCCTGGGACGTGGCCAAGGCCCTAGGCGGGGGCTGGGAGAAACGGGCGGTGGGGGCCCTGGTGGACGGGGAGCTCTACGACCTCCTCAAGCCCCTCCCCGAGGGGGCGAAGGTGCGCCTCCTCACGGAGAAGGACCCCGAGTACCAGCGCCTCTTCCGCCACACCCTGGCCCACGTCCTGGCCCAGGCGGTGAAGGAGCACTTCCGGGAGAAGGGCTACGACCCGGAAAGCGTGAGGCTCGGGGTGGGGCCCGTGATTGAGAAGGGTTTCTACTACGACATAGAGGCCCCCGAGCCCCTCTCCGAGGAGGACCTCCCCGCCATAGAGGAGAAGATGCGGGAGATCCTGAGGCGGGACCTCCCCTTGAGGCGCTTCGTCCTCCCCCGGGAGGAGGCCCTGGCCCGCTACCGGGGAAAGGACCCCTACAAGACGGAGCTCATCCTGGAGATCCCCGAAGGGGAGGAGATCAGCTTCTACCAGCAGGGGGACGAGGCCTATGGCTTCACCGACCTTTGCCGCGGGCCCCACGTCCCCTCCACGGGCCGCATCCCCCCCCACTTCAAGCTCACCCACGTGGCGGGGGCCTACTGGCGCGGGGACGAGCGGCGCCCCATGCTGCAAAGGGTCTACGGGGTGGCCTTCCGCACCGCCGAGGAGCTTAAGGAGTACCTCTGGCAGCTGGAGGAGGCCAAGAAGCGGGACCACAGGCGGCTTGGGCGGGAGCTGGAGCTCTTCCTCATAGACCCCATGGTGGGGAAGGGGCTCGTGCTCTGGCTTCCCAAGGGGAACGCCATCCGGGAAGAGCTCATGGCCTTCATGCGGGAGGAGCAGATAAGGCGGGGCTACCAGCTGGTGGCCACGCCCCACATCGGGAGCCTGGAGCTCTACAAGACCAGCGGCCACTACCCCTACTACGCCGAAAGCCAGTTCCCCCCCATAAGCTTCAAGGAGCGGGGCGAAGAGGAGGAGTACCTCCTCAAGCCCATGAACTGCCCCCACCACATAAGGATCTACGCCTACCGCAAGCGCTCCTACCGGGAGCTTCCCCTGAGGCTCGCCGAGTTCGGCACCGTCTACCGCTATGAGAAGGCGGGGGAGCTTCTGGGCCTCACAAGGGTGAGGGGCTTCACCCAGGACGACGCCCACATCTTCTGCACCCCCGAGGAGGTGAAGGGGGAGTTCCTGGGGGTCTTGGACCTGGTCCTGAAGGTCCTCGCCACCCTGGGCCTCAAGGACTACCGGGCCCGGATTGGGGTGCGGGACCCGAGAAGCGACAAGTACGTGGGGGACGAGGCCAAGTGGGCCTTGGCGGAAAGACAGATAGAGGAGGCGGCGGCCGAGGCCGGGCTCCGGTACACGGTGGAGGAGGGGGACGCCGCCTTCTACGGCCCCAAGCTGGACTTCGTGGTGAAGGACGCCCTGGGGCGGGAGTGGCAGCTCGGCACCATCCAGGTGGACTACAACCTCCCCGAGCGCTTCGGCCTCACCTACGTGGGCCAAGACGGGGAGGAGCACCGCCCGGTGATGCTCCACCGGGCCCCCTTCGGCTCCCTGGAGCGCTTCATCGGCATCCTCATCGAGCACTTCGCCGGGGACTTCCCCCTGTGGCTCGCCCCGGAGCAGGTTTTGGTGGTGCCGGTCTCGGAGAAGCAGGAGGACTACGCCCTTTGGGTGGCCCAAAGGCTCAAGGAGGCGGGCCTTAGGGCCGAGGCCGACACCCGCCCCGAGAGGATGCAGGCCCGGATCCGGGACGCCGAGCTCAGGAAGGTGCCCTACGTCCTGGTGGTGGGGGAGAGGGAGAAGGCCGAGGGCACGGTGAGCGTGCGCAGGCGGCACCGGGGGAACCTGGGGAGCATGCCCCTCGCCACCTTTCTGGAAGGGGTCCTCAGGGAATACCGGGATAGGCTTCTGGAGTCGGCCTTCTGATGCGGGCGAGGTCTACTCTCTTCACGATTTTTCTTGAATACGTCTACCCCGACCGCAGGGCCCCCGTGGGAACCCTCATCGCCATGATGGAGGCCCTAGGCTTCTCCGAGGCGGCGGTGCGGGCGGCGCTTTCCCGGAGCGCCAAGCGGGGCTGGGTGGTGCCCCTAAAGGAGGGCCGGGCCGCCCACTACGCCCTCTCCGACCGGGTCTTTTGGCAGGTGCGCCAGGTGCGCCGCCGCCTCTACGGGCCCCTACCCCCCTGGGACGGCACCTTCCTCCTGGTCCTGCCCGAGGGCCCGAGGACGCGGGGGGAGCGGGAGCGGTTTCGGCGGGAGATGGCCCTTTTGGGCTTTGGGAGCCTGCAAAGCGGGGTCTACCTGGGGGCGAGGGCGGACCTCGAGGCCACCCGGGAGCTGCTGGGCTTCTACGGCCTCCAGGCCACCCTCTTCCGCGCCGCCCACCTGGGCCCCAAGGAGGAGGTCCTGAAGGCCTTCCCCCTGGAAAGGGCCCTGGCCCACTACCGGGCCCTCTTCCCCCTCGAGGTGCCCGAGGGTCCGGAGGAGGCCTATAGGGCCCTCACCCGCCTGGTGCACGAGATGCGCAAGGTGCTCTTCCTAGACCCCCTTCTTCCCCCGGAGCTCGGCCCCCAGGGCTTTCCCCGGGAGGCCTTCCTCAGGACCCGGGAAGCCCTCTACCGGAGGGCTCTTCCCTTCCTTAAGGAGCTAGGGCTTCCCCTTTCAGACTTTTCACCCGCCTCCTGGTAGGCTCGGGGGGATGAGGCGCTTCCTCCTCGCCCTGGCCCTTTGGGGAACGGCGCAGGCCCAGGTGGCCCTTCCCTTCTGGCACACGGCGGGCCCTCCCGGGGATCGGGTGCTCCTGGAGGCGGTCCGGAGCTTCAACGAGAGCCAGAAGGCCTACCGCGTAGAGCCCCGCTACGCAGGGGACTACCGGGAAGCCGGGGTGAAGCTCCTCTCCGCCTTGCGCTCCGGCGGGGCCCCGGTCCTCTTCCACGGGGAACTCTCCTTCCTGGCCCGCCTGGCCCAAGAAGGGGTGGCCCTCCCCTTGGACCCCTACCTGCAGGGCCTCCCCCAGGACCTCTATCCCAGGGCCCTCGAGGCGGGCCAGGTGAGGGGGAAGACCTACGGCCTGCCCCTGGGGCTTTCCGTGCCCGCTCTTTACTACAACAAGGACGCCTTCCGCGCCAAGGGGCTCAAGCCCCCTAGGACCTGGCCCGAGGTGGAAGAGGCCGCCGCCAGGCTCACCAGCCGCACCGCCAAGGGCCTGGTGGTCTCCACGGACATCTGGAGCTTCAACGCCATGGTCATGAGCCTGGGGGGGAGCCTGGTGAAGGAGGGCCTTCCCAACTTCACCTCCAAGGAGGCGGTGGAGGCCTTGGAGAGGCTTTACCGCATGGTGCAGAAGGGCCACGCCCAGGCCAGGAACCTGGCGGAGGCCCCCTTCGCCGTGGCCGACTTCCTTCGGACCAAGGCCTTCATGGGCCTCGCCCCCACCACCGCCTTGCCCGTGGTCCTGGCCCAGACCTCCCTTCCCTTCGGGGTGGGCCTGGCCCCCCTGCCCAAGGAACGGGAGGGGACGGTGCCCCTCTCGGGGGCGGTCCTCGCCGTGCTCAAGGGGGCGGGCCCCGAGGAGGCCCGGGGGGCGGTGGCCTTCTGGCTCCACTTCCTGGACCCTAGGAGGCAGGCGGACTGGGTGCGCACCACCTGGTACCTGCCCTTGAGGAGGGCGGCCGAGGGGGAGCTCAAGGACTTCCTCCAGGACCCCGAGGGGCGCGCGGTCTTCGCCCAGGCCGAGGTGGCCCGCCCCTGGAGCCAGGACCCGGAGATGGTGGTCTGGTACGGCTTCCTGGAGGAGGCCCTGGAGCGGAGCCTCAAGCAGGGGGTAAAGCCCGAGGCCGCCCTGGCGGAGGCCCAGCGGAAGGCCCTGGCGGCGGAACGGCGCTGAGGCCCTTTCTGACCCGGGGCTGACAATAGGGGTGGTAGAATCGCCCCCATGGGAAAGCCCTGGCCCCTGGTCTTCCTCCTCCTCCCCGCCCTGGCCCAGACGGAGGTCCCCTTCTGGCACGCCATGGACGGCCCGGCGGGAAGGCTCCTTTCGCAGTTCGCCCAGGAGTTCAACGCCCGGCAGGGCCAGTACCGCGTCCTGCCCCAGTACGCCGGGGACTACCGGGACGCCGAGGCCAAGCTGGTGTCCGCCTTGCGCACGGGAGGGGGGCCGGTGCTCTTCCAGGCGGAGATCTCCTTCTTTCCCCGCCTGGTGGCCGAGGGGAAGGCGGTGGCCCTGGATTCCTACCTGGCCCTGGACCCGGCCTTCCTCGAGGACCTCTTCGAGCCCGCCTGGAACTACGGGGTGGTGGAGGGGAAGCGCTATGGCCTGCCCCTCAACACCTCCACCCCGGTCCTCTTCTACAACCTGGACGCCTTCCGGGCCAAGGGGCTCAAGGTCCCCAGGAACTGGAAGGAGTTTGAGGACACCGCCAGGGCCCTCACCACCCGCCAGGCCAAGGGCTTCATCTTCGTCACCGACCCCCAGGCCTGGCTCTTTGAGGCCATGGTGACCAGCCGCGGGGGGAGCCTGGTCAAGGAGGGGAGGCCCAACTTCACCTCCAAGGAGGCCCTGGAGGCCCTGGAGATGCTCCACCGCCTGAACCGAGGGGGGGCCCTCTCGGCGCGGAGCATGGCCGAAGCCACCTTCGCCCAGCTGGACTTCGTGCGCACCAAGGGGATGATGGTCATGGCCTCCATCGCCAACTGGCCCGCCGCCGAGAACTTCTCCTTCGCCTTCACCCTGGGGGTGGCCCCCGTGCCCCGGGAGCCTGGGGGCCGGGTGCCCATGGGCGGGGCGCAACTGGTGGTGCTCCAGGGCTCCAGGGAAGCCCAGGTCCGGGGGGCGGTGGAGTTCTGGAAGTACCTCATGGAGCCCCGGAACGTGGCCCGCTGGGTGGAGGCCAGCTACTACGTTCCCGTGCGCAAGTCGGCCATCCCCCTCCTGGAGGGCTTCTACCGGGAAAACCCCTTCCGCAAGGTGGCCTTTGAGCAGATCGCCTACGCCCAGGAGCGCCCCCGCCTTCCCCAGTTCTCCACCTGGGCGAGCCTTTTGGCCGAGGCCTTGGAGAAAAGCCTAAAAGGGGGTGTCCCTCCCCAGCGGGCCCTGGAGGAGGCCCAGAGGAAGGCGGAAGCCGTCCGGTAGGGCCGCAGGCGAGGGTTAAGAAAACCCTCTTCCCCGGGAAGTAGCATGGAGGCCATGCGCCTAGGCTTCAGCCCCTTCAACGCCGAGCTGGGCTACGAGAAGGCCTTTTCCCTGGCGGCGGAGCTGGGGACGGACCTCGAGGTGGCCTACGACCTCCACGAGGTCCTGCCCCTGCCGGGCCCCGAGGACCTCCGGGCCACGGGGGAAGCCCTGGGGGTGGGCTTCACCCTCCACCTCCCCTTCGTGGAGCTAAACCCGGCAAGCCTCATCCCCAGCGTCCGCAAGCTCTCCCAGGAGCGCCTCCTCCGGGCCCTGGAGTTCGGGGAGGCCCTGGGGGCCAGGGTGGGGGTCCTCCACACCGGCCAGGTCCCCCTCCGCCACCCCCTGGCCCTCGCCCTGGCCCGGGAGGCCCTGGAGGAAACCCTCTCCCTCCTCGCCGCCTCCCCCTTCCCCGTGACCCTGGAAAACCTGGCCCTGGAGGAAGGGGACCTCCTCCGGGGCCCCGAGGAGCTTAAGGCCCTCCTAGACCGCTTCCCCGGGCTTGGCTTCTGCCTGGACGTGGGCCACGCCCTGGTGGAGCTTGGGCCTCGAGGGCCCCTCCTCTACTGGGAAGCCCTGGGAGAGAGGCTTCTCCACCTCCACCTCCACGATAACCACGGCCGACGGGACGACCACCTCCCCGTGGGGGCGGGGAGCGTCCCCTGGGAAGGCCTGGCCCCCTTCCTCCGGGGTTTTCCGGGGACGGCGGCCCTGGAGGTGGGCGGGAAGGAGGAGGGCGTCCGGCAAAGCGTCCGCCGCCTGCGGACCCTCCTCGCCTCCTGAGGGGACATCTGTCCTTGCGGGGCTAGCCTTATAGTGGTGGGGTGGGGGTTTGTACCCCCCTTCACATAGGGAGGCAGAATGGTCGTAGACCGGATTGAGGTGTACCTGGACGGGGCCCAGGAGCCCCTGGCGGTGCTCAAGGAACCCCCCTACCGGCTCAAGCTGGACACCAAAAAGCTCCCCGACGGGGAGCACACCTTGCGGGTGGTCACCCACTTTCGCGGGGGCGGCCAGGAGATACGGGAGATCCCCTTTACCGTCAACAACTACCCCGACGTCCTGGTCCTGGGCGTGGACGAGGGAAGCGAGGTGGCGGGGGAGGTGGAGCTCCGCTTGAGCGTGGGCGAGCCGGAGCTCCCCGTGGAAACCCCCCGCTTCAACCCCCTCTGGTACGCCGTGGCCCTCCTGGTGGTCCTGGGAGGGGTCTGGGGTTACTTCGCCCTCTCCCCGGCCGCCGAGAAGATCGTGGAGCAGGTGGCCCCGCCCGCCCAGGAAACCCAGGCCCAAGGGGCGGCGGCGCCCGCGGGAGTGGACCCGGCCCTCATGGAGAAGGGCAAGGCCGTCTACGAGGCGCACTGCGCCGCCTGCCACCAGCAAAACGGCCAGGGCATGCCCCCGGCCTTCCCCGCCCTGGCGGGCAACCCCAACCTGAAGGACGCCAACCTCATCCTGAACGTGGTGAAGAACGGGCGCGGCGCCATGCCCGCCGTGGGAGCGGGCTTCAGCGAGGAGGAGCTGAAGGCGGTGGCCACCTACATCCGCAACAGCTTCGGCAACAGCTTCGGCCCCGTGGAAGGCCAAGGCGCCCCAGCCTCCCAGGGCACGGCGGCTCCGGCCACCGGGGCCGGGGAGGCGGCCGCCTTGGCCAAGGAAGGGGAAGCCCTCTACGCCCAGCACTGCGCCTCCTGCCACCAGGCGAACGGGCAAGGTCTCCCCGGGGCCTTCCCGCCCCTCGCCGGGAACCCGAACCTGAAGGACAAGGCCTACCATATCAAGGTGGTCCTCCAGGGGCTCCAGAACAAGCCCATCACCGTTAACGGGCAGACCTACCAGGGGGTCATGCCCTCCTTCGCCCAGCTTTCCGACCGGGAAATCGCCGCCATTCTCACCTACGAGCGGACCTCCTGGGGTAACGACTTTGGTCCCGTGAGCGAGGCCGAGGTCAAGGCCGCCCGCTAAGGGAGGTAGAGGATGTACCGCAACGACCCCATCCTGCCCACCTTCGCCCTCATCCTGGCGGCGGGCCTCTTCTACGCCGCCTACCTGGACGGCCTCTACATCGCCCGCCTCCTGGGGCACACCCCCGAAGAGCTCTCCGTGGGCCAGATCGGCCTCATGGCCTTCGGGGCCGTCCTCCTCCTCTACGGCCTCATCGGCCTGGTCTCCTACTGGCTCGAGGGCATAGAGCTCCGCCCCGGGCGCCACTTCCCCACCCCTGCCACCGCCCCGGTGGCCGGGGGGGTGATCCTGGTCCTCCTCCTCACCGCCCTCTCCGGCTTCTTCGTGCGGCTCCTCATCTACTCCGCCCAGACCGGCCACAACCCCACCTGGCTCCAGGGCCTGATCTTCGGGTCCATCAGCCTGGTGGTGGCGGCCCTCTTGGGCATCTACAAGAAGTTCTTCGGCCGGGACGAGGTCATCACCGAGGAGGAGAAGAGCCATTTCCCCTGGTAAGAGGTAGAGCATGGACGAACGCGAGATCCGCTTAAGGCAGTCCCGAAGGAGGCTTTTCCTCAAGGCGGCCATCGGCACCGGCATCGGCCTGTCCCTGGTCTCCGCCTTTTACGTGGGGGCGAGCCTCCGTCCCAAGCAAGAGGTGACCCCGGAGAAGGAACCCTTGAAGGAGGGGGATATCCTGGTCTACGCCCAAGGGGGAGGGGAACCCAAGCCCATCCGTCTGGAGGAGCTAAAGCCGGGAGAGCCCTTCGTCCTGGCCTACCCCATGGACCCCAAGACCAAGGTGGTGAAGAACGGGGAGGCCAAGAACACCGTCCTGGTGGCCCGCTTCGCCCCAGAGGAGCTTGCCCCCGAGGTGGCCCAGCACGCCGTGGAGGGCGTGGTGGCCTACTCGGCGGTCTGCACCCACCTGGGGTGCATCGTGAGCCAGTGGGTGGCGGACAAAAAGGCCGCCCTCTGCCCCTGCCACGGCGGGGTCTACGACCTGGCCCACGGGGCCCGCATCATCGCCGGTCCCCCGCCCCGCCCCGTGCCCCAGCTTCCCCTTAAGGTGGAGGAGGGCCTCTTGGTGGCGGCCGGGGAGTTCCTGGGCGAGGTGGGGGTTAAGGCCGAGGCCGGCCTCTTTTGCCGCACCTAGGAGGGAAGCATGTACAAGTGGCTAGACGAACGCCTGGACCTCACGGGGCTCTACCAAAAGGTGCTCCGCAAGGCCTTTCCCGTGCACCACTCCTTCTTCCTGGGGGAGATCACCCTCTTCGCCTTCGTGGTCCTGGTGCTCACCGGCATCTTCCTCACCCTGAACTACGAGCCCTCCATCCGCGAGGTCAGGCTCCCCGACGGGCGCACGGTACCCGCCGCCTACGGGAGCGTCCTCTACATAGACAGCCTCCCCTTCGGGGCGGTGATCCGGAGCCTCCACCACTGGTCGGCCCACGTGATGATCGCCGCCGCCTTCCTCCACATGCTCCGGATCCTCCTCACGGGGGCCTACAAGAAACCCCGGGAGCTCAACTACCTGGTGGGGCTTGGGCTCTTGGGCCTGGCCGTGGTCACCGCCTTCACCGGCTATGCCCTCCCCTACGACAACTACGCCGTGACCGCCACCCGCATCGGCTACGGCATCGCGGGCTCCATCCCCTGGATCGGGGCTACCCTGGCGGAGGTGATGTTCGGAGGGGAGTTTCCGGGCTCGGAGAGGTCCATCCCTAGGCTCTATAGCCTCCACGTCCTCTGGCTTCCCCTCCTCCTCATGGCCCTCATCGGCCTCCACCTGGTGATCATGATCAAGCAGAAGCACACCCAGCCCCCCTACGCCCAAAGGGTGGCCCCAGGGAAGATCCTGGGGGTCCCCATGTACCCCCAGCAGATGGTCATGATGCTGGTCCTCTTCGCCCTCTACGTGGGCCTCATGACCATGATCGCCGGGGCCTTCCTCGCCCACCCCATCGAGGCCTTCGGTCCCCCCACCCCCAACACCCCGGCGGTGAAGCCCGACTGGTACTTCCTCTGGATCTACGGCATCCTGCAGCTCATCCCCTCCAGCTGGGAGTTCCGCCTCCTAGGAGCCACCATCGGCCCAGAGTTCATCGGAGGGGCCTTGGTTCCCGGAGTCCTGGCGCTGATAGGCCTCCTTTTGCCCTTCGTGGATACCCGGAAGGACAAGATGCGCTACATGGAGCTCCCCTCGGAGCACCCGGTGCGCACCAGCGCCATCCTGGCCCTTTTGGTCTTCTTCCTGATGGCGAGCCTCGCCGGGTACAAGATCGACTTCCAGCAGCAAGGCCTCCTCCTGGGGAACAACGCCGTGCTCTGGACCCTGGTCCTGGGGGGGCCCCTCCTCACCTTCTTCCTCTCCTACACCCTGATGCGCATCTTCTACGGGAAAAGCGAAGGGGAGAGGGCGCTCTGATACCCCCCCATGCTGGCCCAAGCCAGCATGGGGGCCCTTGGGGCTTGGACGAAGAAAGCCCCCGCCAGAGGCGGGGGCTTTCGGCCAAGCAAGCTTACTTCTTTTCCTCCTCCAGCCCCAGGCTCGCCAGAAGGTCGCCGTAGAGGTCCCCCAGCTTCACGCTGGCGGTGGCGGTGGGCACGGCGGAGGCATCGTAGAGGTTGTACTCGGCCACGGCGCCGTACTCGTACTCCCGGCGCTCCTCGCGGCGGCCCGTGGGCTTGCGCTTGCCCCGGGCCTCCTTGCCCTTGGGACGGCGGGGCCGCTCCTCCTCCGCCTTGGGGGGAGGTGGCGGAAGGAGGCGCTTGCGGGAAAGGGAAATGCGCTGCTCCACGGGGTCGATGTTGAGAACCACCACCTCCATCTCGTCCCCCTTCTTGAAGAGGGCGGCGGGGTTTTCCACCCGCCCGTGGTCCAGCTCGGAGACGTGGACCAGGCCTTCCATGCCCGGCTCCACCTCCACGAAAACCCCGAAGTCGGTGACCCCGGTGATGCGGCCCTTAACCACGGTGCCGGGAGGGTACTTCTCCGTGAGCTGTTGCCACGGGTCGGGCTGGGTCTGCTTGAGGCCTAAGGAGAGGCGGCGCTCGGCGGGGTCCAGCCTGAGGACCACCACCTCCACCTCCTCCCCCTCCTTCACCACCTCGGAGGGGTGCTTGGGGCGCTTGGTCCAGGAGAGCTCGGAGATGTGGATGAGGCCCTCGAGGCCCGGCTCCACCTCCACGAAGGCCCCGAAGGGGGTGAGGCCCACCACCTTGCCCCGGACCCGGGTGCCCACGGGGTACTTCTCCGCCACCGTGGACCAGGGGTCGGGGATGAGGGCCTTGATGGAGAGGTTGACCCGCTCCTTGGCCGGGTCCACGGAGAGCACCTGGGCCCGCACCTTCTGCCCCTTCTGGAGGACCTCCCGGGGATGGCCGAAGCGGCCCCAGGTGATCTCCGAGCGGTGGACCAGGCCGTCCACGGGACCCAGGTTGACGAAGGCCCCGAAGTCGGTGACGTCGGCCACGGTGCCCTCCACCACCTGTCCGGGCGCAAGGCTCTGCAAGAAGGCCTCCTTGGCCTTCTTCTGCTCCTCCTCCAGAAGCACCCGGCGGGAGAGGAGGACCCGCCCCTTCTTGCGGTTAAACTCAATGATCTTGGCCAGGATCTGCTGGCCCAGGTAGGCGTCCAGGTTAGGGGTGCGCCTCAGGTCCAGCTGGGAGGCCGGGATGAAGGCCTCCACGCCATCCAGGTCGGCGACCACGCCCCCCTTGACCTTCTCCTTCACCGTGACGGTGACCGGCTCCCCTTTTTCGTAAAGGGCCTGGATCTGGTCCCAGTGCTCCTGGGCCTCCACCTTCTTGCGGGAAAGGAGCACCTGCCCCGTCTCGGGGTCCACCTTGATCACCTGGACCCGCACGGTATCCCCAGGCTTCAGGAGGCTCTTGAGCTCCTCCTCGGGGAGGGGCTTCTCGGTGAGCTGGTTGAAGGGGATGATGCCCTCGGTCTTCGCGCCGATGTCCACCGCCACGCCTTCGGAACCCACCAAGACCACCGTGCCCGTCAGGACCTGGCCGGGGCGCACGCGCTTCTCCAGGCGGGCCTCGGTCTCCTGAAGGGCCTCTTCCATGCTGAAGGTCTTTTCTGGGGTCTGGGTCGCCTTTTCTTCCATGCCGCCTCTTTCCTCCTTACGCGCCTTCCCTCGGGAAGGCGGGCGCTTTGCGCGCGCGTCCACACGAAAAGGCGGGGGAGAACCCTCACTCCCCGCTTCCGTGGGAACGAGCCCCGAAGGGCATACCCCTCCTTTATACCACGGGATGGACTTCCTGCCAAGGGGCACCGGGCCCTCGGGAGCCAGGGCATAATGGGGCCATGGAAACCCTGGAATGGATGAAGGCCAAGCTTCCCGAGTTCCTCAAGGACCTCGAGGCCTTCGTGCGCCGGGAGTCCCCTTCGGGGGACCTTTCCGGCCTCCAGGAGGCCGCGGCCTTCCTGGAAGAGGCCTTCGGGCCCCTGGCAGGCCGGCTTTCCCGCAAGGACACCCCCAAGGGCCCCATCCTCCTCCTGAGGCGCGAAGGGGAAGGAGCTCCCGTGCTCGTCCTCTGCCACTACGACACCGTCCACCCCAAGGGGAGCTTCCCCGAGGCCTTCCGCCTGGAGAGGGAAAAGGCCATGGGCCCCGGGGTCTACGACATGAAAGGGGGGATCGTGGCCCTCCTCTACGCCCTGCGCCACGCCGAGGCCACGGGGAGGAGGCTTCCCGCCCTCGAGGTCCTCTTCACCCCCGACGAGGAGGTGGGCTCCCCGGAAAGCCGCCCCCTCATCGAGGCCGCCGCCCGTAAGGCCCGGGCCGCCTTGGTCCTCGAGCCCCCCACAGGGGAGGGGGACTTGAAGGTGGCCCGGAAAGGGGTGGGCCTCTACCGCCTAAAAGCCCTGGGCAAGGCCGCCCACCAGGGAGTGGAGCCGGAAAAGGGAGTCAACGCCATCCTGGAGCTGGCCCACCAGGTCCTCAAGGTGGCGGCCCTGGAGGACCGGGAAAAGGGCACCACCCTGGGCCCCAACCGCATCCGGGGGGGCACGGTCTCCAACGTGGTGGCCGAGGAAGCCGAGGTGGAGATAGACCTCCGGGTATGGACCCTGGAGGAGGCCAGGCGGGTGGAGGAAGGCCTTAAGGCCCTCACCCCCGTCCTCCCCGGAGCCCGGCTTGCCCTCACCGGCGGCCTCAACCGCCCCCCCATGGAGCCTACTCCAGAAAGCCTGGCGCTCTTCCAAAAGGCCCAGGCCATCGGGGAAAAGCTGGGGCTGGACCTGCGCCCGGGCAAGGTGGGCGGGGGGTCGGACGGGAACTTCACCGCCGCCTTAGGGGTGCCCACCCTGGACGGCCTGGGGCTTTTGGGCGGGGACGCCCACCAGAAGACGGAGTACGTGGTGGTGCCGGAGATCCCTCGCCGCGCCGCCCTCCTCGCCGAGCTTCTCGCCGCCCTATGAGCCTTTCCCCCTCGGCCAAGCGGGTCCAAAGCGCCCTCGAGGCCCGGGGCTTTGGCCACCTAAAGGTGGTGGAGCTTCCCGCCTCCACCCGCACCGCCAAGGAGGCCGCCCAGGCCGTGGGGGCGGAGGTGGGGCAGATCGTGAAGAGCCTGGTCTTCGTGGGGGAAAAGGGGGCCTACCTGTTCCTGGTGAGCGGGAAGAACCGGCTGGACCCCAAAAAGGCCATGCGCCTTGCGGGCGGCCCCCTGCGCCAGGCCACGCCGGAGGAGGTGCGGGGGCTCACCGGCTTCGCCATCGGGGGCGTTCCCCCGGTAGGGCACAGCACGCCTTTACCCGCCTACCTGGACCAGGACCTCCTGGGCTACCCCGAGGTCTGGGCGGCCGGAGGCACCCCCAGAGCCCTTTTCCGGGCCACCCCCGAGGAGCTCCTCGCCCTTACCGGGGCCCAGGTGGCGGACCTCAAGGAGGTTTAGCGATGTTCTTTCGCAAAGACCCCCACGTGAAGCCGGAAGGCCCCCTGGCCTTCCGGGTGCGGGTGCGCACGAAAGGCGGCGAGGTGGTGGAGCTCAGGCTCTCCAAGAGCATGGAGATCTCCCCCACGGAAGAGGGCTACTACGTGCGCAAGGAGATCGTGGCCCCAAGGAGCCTGGACCGGGCGGTCTTGGAGATCTGGTTTGACCGCCGCTACCGCCCCGTGCGCAAGGCGGTGGAGGGAGGGGAGCTGGTACCCATCCGGGAGTGGATCGGGTAAAGTAAGGGCATGGAAAAAGTCCTGCTCTTCTTGGGCTTAGCCCTTATGGTCTACAACGTCCTCTACGGCCTGAGGCTCAAGCGGGCCATCCCGGGCGGGGTGATGGGGGAGCGGGGGGGCCAGATGCTCTTCCTCATAGGCTTTTTCGCCGTGGCCTACCTGGGGGTCATCCTCCTCACCTGGAGCGAGCCCTCTAGCCTTCTCTTGCTTCTCCTCTCCCTCATCCTCCTCCTGGGGGCGGTCTTCGTCTACCTGGTCCTCCGCCTGGTGGACGCCATCGTGGCCTCCCTGTAGCCATGGTCTTCCGCCGCAATCCCACCCCCCCCGAGGAGGGCTGGAAGCCCACCCCCGAGGAGTGGCGGGTCTACACCCTGTGCGACGGCCGGCGCACGGAGGAGGAGGTGGTGCGGGAAAGCGGCCTGGGGGAAGAGGCCTACCGGGCCCTGGCGAGCCTCCTGAAGCGGGGCCTGATCCTCCCGGTGGAGGGCCCCAAGGAACTTTGCGCCAAGCTGGTGGATCTCCTCAAGAGCAGGCTTGGCCCCCGGGCGGAGCCCTTTATCGCACGGCTTCAAGGGTGCGAAACCCGGGAAAGCCTGGAGGAAGAGGCCCTGAGGGTAGCCCTGAAGGTGAAGCTCACCCTGGACAAAAGGGCCGGAGAGGAGCTGGAAAGGGCGGTCAAGGCCCTCTTTCGCTGATGTCCCGCTTCTTTCCCCAAGGGGCCTTTCAAGCGTGAATCCTTCGCCAAAGCCGGGGCGCAAGGGCCCTGCGGGCTTTTTTACCGGGCCCCCCATGCTGGCTTAGGCCAGCATGGGGTGGTATTAAAAGAGCCTGCCTTCCAGAAAGGCCCGGCTCCTCGGGTCTTGGGGCCTCTGGAAGAAGCTCTGGGCCTCCGTAAGCTCCACCACCTGCCCCTGGAGGAGGAAGAGCACCCGCGCCGCCAGGCGCCGGGCCTGGAAGAGGTCGTGGGTGGCCAGGACCACCCCCCGGCCCTCCTGGGCGGCCTCCCGCAAGAGGACCTCCACCTGGGCGGCATTGGCGGGGTCCAGGCTGGCAGTGGGCTCGTCCAGAAGGAGGACCTCGGGGTCCACCAGAAGGGTTCGGGCCAGGGCCAGCCGCACCGCCTCGCCTCCGGAGAGGGTGTGGGCGGCCTGGCGGGCCTTGGTTCCCAGGCCCACCCGCTCTAGCAGGGCCTGGGCCCGCCGGTGGGCTTCCCCCCTGGGCACGCCGTGGAGGCGGAGGCCAAAGGCGGCGTTTTCCAAAACGCTTCGCCGCAGGAGGAGGGGGGTCTGGGGCAGGTAGACCCGGAAGCCCCCCTCCACCCGGCCTTCCTCAGGGGGAAGAAGGCCCGAAAGCAAGCGGAGGAGGGTGGTTTTGCCGCTTCCCGAGGGGCCCAGCACGGCCAGGATCTCCCCGGGGTAGACCTCGAGGCCCCCCACCTCCAGGGAAAACCCGCCCCGGCGGTAGGAAAGCCCCTTCACCCAAAGAACCGGCTTCACTCCCGCTCCAAGAGGACCAGTAGGGCGGTGACCACCAAGGCCACCCCGAGGAGAACCATGCCCAAGGCCAGGGCCGCTTCCAGCTCCCCCTTGCGGGTTTCCACCACGATGGCGGTGGTGAGCACCCGGGTGTGGTGGCGGATGTCCCCTCCCACCAAGGTGGCCGCCCCCACCTCGCTGATGGCCCCGCCAAAGCCCGCGGCGAGGGCCGCCGCCAGGGTGCGGCGGCTTTCCCCAAAGAGGGTGGGAAGGACCTGGGCCTCCCTGCCCCCCAGGCTCCGCACCAACAGCCTCACCTCCTCCACCCTGGCCCTGGCCCCAGAGAGGACGAAGGCGGCGATGAGGGGAAAGGCCAGGATGGCTTCCGCCAGCACCATGGCGTAGGGGGTGTAGAGGAGCCCCCAAAACCCCAAGGGCCCCGACCGGGAAAGGAGCAGGTAGAGGAAAAGGCCCACCACCACCGAGGGCAGGGCCATCCCCGCATAGAGGAGGACCCGGCCCCAAAGGCCTCCCCCTCCCTTCAGGGCCAGCCAAAGCCCCAGGGGCACGGCGGGAAGGACCGCAAGGAGGGTGGCCGCCCCCGCCACCCAGAGGCTTCGCAGGGTGATCTCCCAGAGCTCAGCGGCCTCCACCCACCGGGAGGATACACCGTCCCCGAAGGGGGCGGAAGAGGGAAACCCCCTCCACCCGCAGGGAGACTACCCGGGCCGCGGCCTCTTCCGAGGCCAGGAACCCGAGAAGCCTTCGGGCTTCCTCCAGCTTGGGCGACCGGGAAACCGGGTAGTAACTGTACTGGTTGAGGAGCAAGGGGTCCTCCCTCTGGTACAGGGCCTCGAGGCCGCCCTTTCTCCCCACCGCCAGGTAGGTGGCGAGGTCAGAGAGGGTGTAGGCCCCCTTTTCCGACGCCAGGACCAGGGTCTGCCCCATCCCCGCCCCCGATTCCAGGTACCAGGGGGGGACAGGCTCCACCCCAGCCTGCTTCCAAAGGGAAAGCTCCTTGAGGTGGGTCCCGGAACGGTCCCCCCGGGAAACAAAGGAGGCCTTGGCTAGGGCGATGCGCCGGAAGGCCTCGAGGACGCCCTTGGTCTCCCGCACCCGGGCCGGGTCGGCGGGAGGCCCCACCAGGAGGAAGGTGTTGGCCGCCAGGCAGAACCCCTCCGCCAGATACCCCCGCCTAAGGGCCTCTCCTTCCAGCTCGGGGGCGTGGACCAGCACCGCGTCCACATCGCCCCTGTCCGCAAGCCTTAGGGCCTGGCCCGTGCCCACCGCTAAAACCTCCACCCGGACGCCCGTGGCCTTCTGGAAGGGGGGAAGAAGCCGGTCCAAAAGCCCGGAATCGTACACGCTGGTGGTGGTGGCCAGCCGCAAGGCCTGGGCCATGAGGAAGAGGGGGAAGACCCACCCCAGAAGGCGCATGGCCTAAGTTTAGGCTAAAAGGGTGGACCCCCTGGAAACCTACCTGGCCCACCTGCGGGAGGGCCGCTACTTTGAGGCCCACGAGGTCCTGGAAGAAGCCTGGCTAAAGGCCCAAGGGGAAAAGCGGCGCTTCCTCCAGGGGCTCATCCTCCTGGCGGCGGCCCTCCACCAAGGGGCCCAGGGCCGAAAGGGCCTCAGGAACCTGAGAAAAGCCGAGGAGAGGCTTAGGGACCTCCCCTCCCCCTACCTGGGCCTGGACTGGAAGCCCCTCCTGGCCGAGGCCCGGCGTAGACTTGGGGGGTGAGCGCGGAGGTCTTGGTCTACCGCGGCAAGCTTGTGGAAAACCGGCACCGGGTGTCCTTGGCCGTCCACGGGAGGGAGGGGCTTTTGGCCTACGCCGGCAACCCGGCCTTGGTGGGCTACCTCCGCTCCTCGGCCAAGCCCTTCCAGGCCTTGGCCCTCTTCCTCACGGGAGCGGTGGAGCGGTTCGGCCTCACGGAAGAGGAGGTGGCCCTGGCCACCGCCAGCCACGACGGCACCCCCCGCCACGTGGAGGTGGCCGCCCGCTTCCTGGCCAAGCTCGGCCTTGGTCCGGAGCACCTGGTCTGCGGGGTGCACCCGCCCTTTTCCCGGGAGGCCCGGAGGGCGCTGGAGGAACAGGGGCTCCGCCCCACCCCTTTGCACCACAACTGTTCGGGCAAGCACGCTGGGATGTTGGCGGCGGCCCTGGCCCTGGGGGCCCCCACCGAGGGGTACGAGCGCCCCGACCATCCGGTGCAGGCGCTGAACCGGAAAACCCTCGCCGAGCTTTCCGGGGCCGAACCCCTCCAAGCCACCGACGGCTGCAGCGTCCCCACCTTCGCCCTGCCCCTGGCTCGGGCGGCCCGGGCCTTCTACTTCCTGGCGGCCCCAGAGGAAGCCCCCAAGGCCTACCGGGAACCCTTAAGGCGGGTGCGGGAGGCCATGCGCCGCCACCCCGAGCTCGTGGCCGGGCCGGGGAGCATCGACACCCTCCTCATGGAGCGCCTTCCCCTGGTGGCCAAGCGGGGGGCGGACGGGTACTACGGCCTCGCCCTCCCGGAAAGCCCCAAGGGGCCCCTGGGCCTCGCCCTGAAGGTGGAGGACGGCTCGGCCCAGACCCGGGAGGTGATGGTGGTGGCCCTTCTTCGGACCCTGGGGCTGGACCCCGGCCCCACCCCCTGGGACCGGCCCGAGGTGAAGAACCACCGGGGCCTTCGGGTGGGCCACCTCGAGGCCCGCCTCGAGCTCGCCTGGCTCTGACGTTGCTCCAGCTTTCGCCGCCTTCCAGGGTACGAGGCCATTTATTAGGCAGGCCCACACCGGGTTGACGGGTGTGGGGGAGAGGGGTAGAATCCCCCTTGGAAAAGCTTCCACAGGAGGTGACCCATGAGGCGTAGGGAGTTTCTCAAGAAGGCAGGGGTTGGACTGGCGGCCAGCTTCGTTTTGGGGCCTATAGTCGCGCGGGCCCAGGGGGGTCCCACCATCCGGGTGGCCGGGGACTCCACCGCCGTGGGGGAGGGCGGCCGCTGGATGAAGGAGATGGTGGAAGCCTGGGGCAAGAAGACGGGCACCCGGGTGGAGTACATCGACTCCCCGGCGGATACCAACGACCGCCTGGCCCTCTACCAGCAGTACTGGGCGGCCAGGAGCCCGGACGTGGACGTCTACATGATCGACGTGATCTGGCCGGGGATCGTGGCTCCCCACGCCGCCGACCTCAAGCAGTATTTCTCCGAAAACGAGCTTAGAGAGTTCTTCCCCCGCATCGTCCAGAACAACACCATCCGCGGCAAGCTCACCTCCATTCCCTTCTTCACCGACGCCGGCATCCTCTACTACCGCAAGGACCTCCTGGAGAAGTACGGCTACAAAAACCCGCCCCGCACCTGGGCCGAGCTGGAGCAGATGGCCCAGAAGGTGATGGAGGGGGAGCGGAAAGCGGGCAACCGGGACTTCTGGGGCTTTGTCTTCCAGGGAAAGGCCTACGAGGGCTTAACCTGCGATGCCTTGGAGTGGGTCTATTCGCACAAGGGCGGGCGCTTCGTGGAACCCGACGGCACCATCAGCGTCAACAACGGCAACGCCGCCTTGGCCCTGAACCGGGCCCGGGGCTGGGTGGGTACCATCGCTCCCCAAGGGGTCACCAGCTACGCCGAGGAGGAAGCCCGCAACGTCTGGCAGCAGGGGAACAGCCTCTTCATGCGCAACTGGCCCTACGCCTACGCCCTGGGCCAGAGCGAGGGGAGCCCCATCCGCGGCAAGTTCGGGGTCACGGTGCTTCCCAAAAGCGCCGCCGATGCCCCCAACGCCGCCACCTTAGGCGGTTGGCAGCTCATGGTCTCCGCCTACAGCCGCTACCCCAAGGAGGCCGCCGACCTGGTAAAGTACCTCGCTTCTTACGAGGTGCAGAAGGACAACGCCGTGCGGCTTTCCCGCCTGCCCACCCGGCCCGCCCTCTACACCGACCGGGACGTCCTGGCCAAGAACCCCTGGTTCAAAGACCTCCTCCCCGTCTTCCAAAACGCCGTCTCCCGTCCTTCCGACGTGGCCGGGGCCAAGTACAACCAGGTGTCCGAGGCCATCTGGACCGAGGTGCATAGCGCCCTCACCGGGCAAAAGCGGGGCGAGCAGGCGGTGAGGGACCTCGAGGCCCGCCTCCGCCGCATCCTGCGATAAAAGGGTGCTCCCGGGGGGCCTGATACCACCCCATGCTGGCCCAAGCCAGTATGGGGGCCCTGGTAAAAAAGGCCCGCAGGGCCTCCACACCTGGGCTTGGGCGAAGGGTCCACGCCAAAGGGGTGTGAAGGGCCCCCGGCTTATCCTTAGGACACCATGCTCACCCGGCGACAAGTCCGTTTGGCCTGGCTCCTGGTCCTGCCCACCCTCTTGGTGGTGGTCCTGGTGGCGGGCTACCCCCTGGCCCAGGTCTTCTACTGGTCCTTCTTCAAGGCCGACATCGCCTTCGTGGAGCCCCCCGCCTTCGTGGGGTGGGAAAACTACCTCTTCCTCCTCCAAGACCCCGACTTCCGCCAGGCCCTTTGGAACACCCTTAGGTTCACCCTGATTTCCGTGAGCCTGGAAACGGCCTTGGGCCTAGCCATCGCTCTGGTCATCCACTCCAACTTCCGGGGCCGGGGCCTGGTACGCACCGCCATCCTCATTCCCTGGGCTATCCCCACGGTGGTCTCGGCCAAGATGTGGCAGTGGATGCTCCACGATGTTTACGGCATCGTCAACATCCTAGGGGTCAAGCTGGGCCTCCTCTCCCAGAAGGTAGCCTTCCTGGCCCGGCCCGAGCTCCTCTTGCCCTCCATCATCGCCGTGGACGTGTGGAAAACCACCCCCTTCATGGCCCTCCTCCTCCTCGCCGGCCTCCAGCTCATCCCCGAGGAACTCTACGAGGCGGCGAGCATTGACGGGGCCTCGAGGTGGCAGCAGTTTTGGACCATCACCCTGCCCCTCCTCACCCCCGCTTTGGTGGTGGCCCTCATCTTCCGCACCCTGGATGCCCTCCGGGTCTTTGACGTCATCTTCGTCATGAGCGGGGTCAACCCGGCCACCCGCTCCTTGGCCGTCTACAACCGCCAGACCCTCATAGACTTCCAGGATCTGGGCTATGGCTCCGCCATCAGCGTGGCCATCCTGGTGCTTATCTTTGCCTTCGTGGTCCTTTACATGCGTAGCATCGGGAAGGAGGCCCTAAAGTGAAGCGCTTGAACCGCTTCCTGGTAAGGTCGCTCTTTTACCTCTTGGTGCTCTTCGTGGTGGTCTACAGCGTCTTCCCCTTTTACTGGGCGGTGGTTTCCAGCTTTAAACCCTCGGGAGAACTCTTCTCCACCAATCCCAGCCTTCTGCCCCTGCCCTTCACCCTGGACCACTACAAAAACGTCTTCCTGCAGGCGAACTTTGGCCGCAACCTCCTCAACTCCCTCATCGTGGCCGGAGGGGCCACCTTTCTCTCCCTCACCTTAGGGGTGATGGCCGCCTACGCCCTAGGCAGGCTCCCCTTCCCGCCTAAAAACGCTGTGCTCTACCTCGTGCTCGCCATGACGATGTTCCCCCAGATCTCCGTGCTGGGCGGGCTCTTCATGCTCCTGAGGCAGGCCGGCCTCTTCAACACCCACCTGGGCCTTATCCTCTCCTACCTGCTCTTCACCCTGCCCTTCACCGTCTGGGTGTTGGTGGGCTACTTCCGGGGCCTCCCTAGGGAGTTGGAGGAAGCAGCTTACGTGGACGGAGCCACGCCCGTCCAGACCCTCCTCAAGGTGATGCTCCCCCTCACGGGACCCGGGCTTGTGACC
>NZ_CM143429.1:0-137500 GCF_054979525.1 Thermus sp. H19.2 | reverse complement strand
TCGGCGGTCTCTCCCCCTAAAAGGGGAATGCCTTGGGCCCGGCAGGCCTCGGCCAAGGAGGTGAGGAGGGCGGAGAGGATCCCCTCCTCCAGACGGCTCGCCGCCAGGTAGTCCAGGAAGAAGAGGGGCTTGGCTCCCTGGGCCAGGAGGTCGTTCACCGAGTGGTTCACCAGGTCAAAGCCTAGGCCGGAAACGTCCCCTGCCTCCAAGGCCAGAAGGGTCTTGGTCCCCACCCCATCGGTGGTGGCCACCAAGACGGGGTGGCGCATCCCCTTTAGGGCCTGGGCGTCAAAGAGCCCACCGAAAGCCCCCAGACCCCGGAGCACCTCGGGGGTGTAGGTGGCCTCCAGCCTGGCCTTGGCCCGCTTTAGGGCCTCGGCCTTCGCCTCTATGTGGACCCCGGCCTCTTCGTAGCGCATCGGCCCTATCCTACCCCAAGGGCCTCCAGGAGGAGCCTCCGCACCGCCTCCGGCTTGGCCTGCCCCTTGGTCCTGCGCATCACCTGGCCCACCAGGGCGTCCAGGGCCTTGAGCCTACCCTGGCGTACGCTCTCCGCCGCCTCGGGCAAGGCGGCGATGGCCTCGGCCACCACGGCCTTTAGGGCATCCTCGTCGGCCACCACCCTAAGGCCCCGCTCCCGCACCAGGGCCTCGGGGTCTTGGCCCTGCAAAAGCTCGGGCAGCAGCTCCTTGGCCACCCGGCTGGTGATCTCCCCCCGCTCAAAGAGGGCCACCAGGCGGGCCAGGGCCTTCGGGGAAAGCCGGGTGGCCTCCAAGGGGAGGCCGCGCTCGTTCAAAAGGCCCATGACGTCCGCCAAGAGCCAGTTGGCCAGGGCCTGGGGAGAGGCGAGGCCGAGGGCGAGGGCGTCGTCCAGGAAGCGGGCCAAGGCCGGGGCGTAGGCCAGGACCTCGGCGTCCTTTTCCTTGATGCCCAGGGACCGGTAGCGGGCCTCCTTCTCCCAGGGGAGCTCGGGAAGGCTTCGCCGCACCTCCTCAAGCCAGTCCCAGGGGATGGCCACGGGGGGCAGGTCAGGCTCGGGAAAGTAGCGGTAGTCGGCCTCCTCCTCCTTGGTGCGCATGGGGTAGGTCTTGCCGCTTCCCTCCTCAAAACCCATGGTGGCCTGCTTCACCTTCTCCCCCCGCCTTAGGATTTCCGTCTGGCGGCGGATCTCGTACTCCAGGGCCCGCTGGACGCTTTTGAAGGAGTTGAGGTTCTTGATCTCCACCTTGGTGCCCAAAGGCTCCCCCACCCGGCGCACGGAGACGTTGACGTCGGCCCGGAGCTTGCCCTCCTCGGGGTTGGCGTCGGAGATCCCCAGGGTCTGGACCAGGGCCTGGATGCGCTGGAGGAAAAGCCTGGCCTCCTCAGGGGTCCGTAGGTCGGGCTCGGTGACGAGCTCCACGAGGGGGCTTCCCGCCCGGTTGAGGTCCAGAAGGGTCCTCCCTTCCAGGTGGAGGCTTTTCCCCGCGTCCTCCTCCAGGTGGAGGCGCTTGATGCGCACCGCCCTCTCTCCCACAGGCAGGCTCCCCCCCCGGCCCAAGGGGAGGTCGTACTGGCTGATCTGGTAGTTCTTGGGGAGGTCGGGGTAGAAGTAGTTCTTGCGGTGGAAGACCAGCCTTTCCGGCACCTCCGCCCCCAGGGCCAGGGCGAGCCTGAGGCCGTGCTCCACCGCCACCCGGTTGGGCACGGGGAGGGCCCCCGGCAGGCCCAGGCAGACCGGGCAGGTGTGGGTGTTGGGCTCCGCCCCGAAGTAGTCCGCCCGGCAGCCGCAGAACATCTTGGTGCGGGTTTTGAGGTGCAGGTGGACCTCGAGGCCGATGACCGCCTCGTACATGGCTTAGAGTTTACCGCGCCGCACCTCTTGGCCCCCCTCCCCCACCCCGCTCAACCGCATGAACTCCTTGGGGTCCACGGCCCGGGCGAGGCCCATCTCGTAGGTGATGAGCTTGCGCTTGTAAAGGTCGGCGAGGCAGGCGTCCATGGTGATCATGCCGTACTGGCCCCCCGTCTGGATGACGCTCCTAAGCTGGTGGCTCTTCCCCTCCCGGATGAGGGCCCTCACCGCTGGGGTGGCGATCATGAGCTCATAGGCCAGCACCCGCCCCCCGCCAAAGGCCTTGGGCAGGAGCTGCTGGGTGAGAACCGCCACCAGGTTGTTGGAAAGCTGGACCCGCACCTGCTCTTGCTGGTTCTCCGGGAAGACGTCGATGATGCGGTCTATGGTCTCGGGGGCGGAGTTGGTGTGGAGGGTGCCCATGACCAGGTGCCCCGTCTCGGCGGCGGTGATGGCGGCGGCGATGGTCTCGTAGTCCCGCATCTCCCCCACGAGGATCACGTCCGGGGCCTGGCGGAGGACGCTCCGGAGGGCCTTGTGGAAGCCGTGGGTGTCGGCGCCGATCTCCCGTTGGTTGATGATGGCCTTCTTGTGTCTGTGGAAAAACTCTATGGGATCCTCGATGGTCACGATGTGCACGGGCTTGCGCTCGTTGATGTAGTCGATCATGGAGGCCAGGGTGGTGCTTTTGCCGCTCCCCGTGGGTCCCGTGACCAGGACGAGGCCCCTGGGGCTCAGGGCGATTTCGGCGATGTTCTTGGGCAGGCCCAGCTCCTCAAAGCTCTTGATGACCGCCGGCACCACCCTCAAGACCCCGCCCACGCTCCCCCGTTGCAGGAAGACGTTCACCCGGTAGCGCCCCTTGCCCGGGAGGCTGAAGGAGAAGTCCAGCTCCTTCTCCTCCTCAAAGACGCGCTGCTGCTTCTCGTCCATGAGGGCGTACATGAGGCGGCGGGTGTCCTGGGGAGAAAGGGGCTCGTACTCCGTGGGGTGGAACTCCCCGTCGATCTTCAGCATGGGGGGCAGGCCCACGGTGATCACCAGGTCGCTGGCCCCTCGCTCCACGGCCAGGCTCAAAAGGTCCACGATGTCCGGTGTCTTCGGCATATTCCCTCCTACTCAATGGTCCTCGCCAGGACCTCCTCGAGGGTGGTGATCCCCTGGAAAGCCTTGTAAAGGCCGTCCTCGCGCAAGGTCTTCATGCCCTTCCTGCGTGCGATCTCCTTGATCTCCGTGGCCGACTTCCCGGCCACGATGGCGTGGCGGATCTCGTCGTCCACCACCAAGAGCTCGTGGATGGCGTAGCGGCCCTTGTAGCCGGTGCCGCTACACCGCTCGCACCCCAGGCCCTTGTAGAGCTTGATCCCCTCCATCTCCTCCTGGGAAAGGCCGAGGCGCTTCAGGACCTCAGGGTCCGGAGAGACCTCCACCTTGCAGTGCTCGCATATCTTCCGGACGAGCCTCTGGGAGAGGACGCCGATGAGGGCGGCGGAGATGTTGAAGAGCTCCACCCCCATCTCGTCCAGGCGGGTGATGGCCTGGGCGGCGTCGTTGGTGTGCAGGGTGGCGATGACCAGGTGCCCCGTGAGGGCGGCCTCGGTGGCGATCTTGGCGGTCTCCGAGTCCCGGATCTCCCCCACCATGATGATGTCGGGGTCCTGCCGGAGGAAGGCCCGGAGCGCCCGGGCGAAGGTGAGGCCAGCCTGGGGGTTCACCTGGGTTTGGTTGATGCCGGGGATCTCGTACTCCACGGGGTCCTCAATGGTCTGGGTGTTCTTGTCGGGGGTGGCGATGCGCTTGAGGATGGAGAAGGTGGTGAAGCTCTTGCCCGACCCTGTGGGTCCGGTGATGAGGAAGATGCCGTAGGGCTTAGAGATCACCTCCTGGAAGCGCTCAAAGACCCCGGGGGCGAAGCCGAGGTTTTCTATCTCCGGGATGTCGCTGGCCTTCTTCAGAAGGCGCATCACCGCCTTCTCCCCGTAGACCGTGGGCAGGGTGGAAAGCCGGAGGTCCAGGTCGATGGCCCCCTCCCGGTAGCGCACCCGGCCGTCTTGGGGGAGGCGCCTTTCGGCGATGTTGAGGTCGCCCATGATCTTGATGACGCTGATGATGGGGTTCAAGGCCCCCCTGGGCAGGGTGGTGTACTGGCGCAAGGTACCGTCCACCCTGAGGCGCACCAGGACGTCGGACTGCCGCGGCTCAATGTGGATGTCGGAGGCGTCCTGAAGGTAGGCTTCCCGGATCACCTGCTTGACGAACCGCTGGGCAGCGCTTTCGTCCAGGTCGGTGACGGCCTGGGCCTCCTCCTCTTGGTACCCCTTGGAGAGCTCCTTGGCCAGCTCTCCCAGTTCCTCCTTGCCGTAGAAGCGCTCTATGAGTTTGGTGATGGCCGCCTCCGTGGCCACGGCGGGGACCACCTCGTAGTTCAGGCCCTTTCGCTTCAGGGCCAGGCGCACGTCGTCCAGGGCCAGGATGTTCCGGGGGTCCTTCATGAGGAGGAGCAAGCGGTTCCCCTCCAGGCGGTGGGGGAAGATCCCGTAGCGGCGGCAGAGGTCCTCAGGCAGGAGGAGGGCCGCCGCCGGATCGGGGGGGTCGGCCTCGGGGTTGACGTAGGGGTACCCCAGCTGGGTGGCCACCGCCTGGGCCAGGGCCTCGGGCTTGAGCTTCCCCGACTGGACCAGGGTGTCCTCGAGGCGCCCCCCGCCCTGCCTTTGCTTCTTCAGGGCCTCCTCCACGTCCTCGGGCCGGGCTAGACCCAGCTCCACCAGGATCTCCCCCAGGGGCTTGGCCTTGGGCAGGCGCTTCTGCACCTCTAGGGCCTCCCTGAGGTGCTCCCGGGAAAGGCGCCCCTCCTGCACCAAGACCTCCCCCAGGCGGCCCTTTTCGGGATAGGTCCGCTGGAAAAGGGCCTCCCAGGCCTGGGGCAGGGTGAGGTAGAAGCGGGCGGGGCGGCCTAGAAGCTTTTCCACCGCCTCCCTGTGCCGGGGATCGTGAAGGACCACCTCCAGCTTGCCCTCCTTAAAACCCAAGGGCACGGCCCCGTAGCGCAGGGCATCGGCGCGGAGGAGGAGGGCGGTGGCGGCAGGGTCGGGGGAGAGGCCCTCTGTGCTTTCCAAGAACTCCAGGCCCTTCTGCTCGGCCAGGGTTTGGTACAGGTCCTTTTCGGAAAGGCCCTTTCGCACCAGAACCCGCCCCAGAAGGTCCCCGGTGCGCTCCTGCTCCGCCAAGGCCTCCTCCAAGGCCTTCGGGGAAAGAAGGCCCTTCTTCACCAGGAGCTCCCCCAGCCTTAGCTCCCCCTGGCTGGGGCCCGAGGGCAAGGCGGGAAGGGGCAGGCCGAGCTCGGGGTAGTTCTTGGCCAGGGCATAGAGGAAATCGCTTTTGGTGGCTTGGTAGGGCTCCACCACGAGACCGGTGAGGTCTTCTACCTCCTCCAGGCCCAGGGGATCCAAGGGGTTGACGAAGGCCACCCGCACCACCCCGGCCTCCTCGTCCAGGGCGAAGGGAATGGCCTGGAGCTCCCTGGCCTTCTCCGCCGGCAGGAGGGCCTTCACCTTGGGCGGGATCTCCAGGGAATGAAGCTCCACCAAAGGGATGCCGAAGTGGTCCTCAATGGCCTGGGCGATACGCCTTTCCGAGAGGAGGCCCATGTCGCTCACCACCTCGGCCAAGGAACCCCCCACCTCCCGGTGCCTTTCCAGGGCCATCTGCAGCTCTTCGTCCGTGAGGAGTCCGGAGTCCAACAGGATCGCCCCTAGCCTTTTGTCCCCTATGGTCAGGACGCTCATCTCACACCCCTCGAGGTCTTCTAAAAGGAGTCTCCAGCATCCGTATGAAACGCGTGTAAAAGAACTCCCTCTCCCGCAAGGGGGGCACCAAGACGGTGTAGGCCCCCACCAGGTTGCCCCCGAGCACATCGGTAAAGACCTGGTCCCCCACCACCGCCACCTCCCTGGCGGGAAGGCCCAGAGCCCTCAAGGCCTTGCGGAAGCCCAGCCAGGGCTTGAGGGCCGGGGCGTGGCCGGGAAGGCCCAGGGCCCTCTGCACCCGGGCGAAGCGCTCGGGAAGGGCGTTGGAAAGGAGGTAGACGGGCACCCTTTCCTTCAAGGCCCTAAGCCACGCCCCATAGGCCTCGGGAAGCTCCTCTTCCCCGTAGGGCAGGAGGGTGTTGTCCAGGTCCAGGATCACCCCCTTTAGGCCCCGGGCCCTAAGCCACTCCGGGGTGAGGTGGAGGAGGGAGGGCAGCACCTCCCGGGGGAAAAGCATGTTCTCATTGTGCCACGGGCGGGGTGAAGGGGAGCTTAACGGGGAAGCAGGACGAGGCCCCACATCCTCCCCGTCCTCCCCCGGTCGCGGCGGTGGGAGAAGAGGGTGGGGGTGCAGTGGGTGCATAGCCCTACCCGGTGGATGCGCCCTTCCTTAAGCCCCGCTTCCTTGGCCTGAAGGAGGAGGGCTTTTTCCAGGTCCAGGAGGTACCTGCCCGGGGCCTTGGGGTCCGGGGTGAAGGTGGGAAGGCCCGCCCGGGCGAAGGCCTCCGCCACCTCCTCCCCCACCTGGTAGCACGCCCCTCCAATGCCGGGGCCGATGGCCAGGTGGACCTCCCTGGGGTCCAGCCCCAGGGTCTCCACCCTTTCCAGGGCCTTGGGAAGAATCCCCCCCACCACCCCCCGCCAGCCCGCGTGCAAAGCCCCCACCAGCCCTTCGGGGTGGTAGAGGAGCACCGGGTAGCAGTCCGCCACCCCCACCCGGAGGAGGAGGCCGGGGGTGCGGGTGAGGAGGCCGTCCCCTTCCCAGATCCCGGGGCCTTCCACCAGGTGCACCGCCGTGCCGTGCACCTGCTTGAGGCCCGCCACCTTTGGGTGGCCGAAGGCCTCGAGGACCCGCCTCTGATTTTCTGCCACCCTCTCCGGGTCGTCCCCGGTGGCGGCGGAGAGGTTGAGGCTAGCGAAGGGGCCTTCGGACACGCCCCCAAGCCGGGTAGTGAAGCCATGGGGGACGGGCAGGGGGGTGGTGAGGAGGGGAACCACGGGTCCATTGTGCCACGGGGAGGGTGTTCCTTACCCCTATTCTTCACGGACTCAGGTGTATAGTGGAGGGTATGCGGACGGACCGGAACCAGCTCCGCTTCAACCAGGCCCTCCTGGTGCTCGCCCTGCCCCTGGCGGCCCTTTGGGACAAGCCCTGGCTGGTCTACCTCCTCTTCCTCCTCATGGCCAGCCAGCACACCCCCCTGGACCTGATGGTGGCCCTGAAGCGCTTCCTCAGGATCCCCGCCCAGGCGGTGGAGGAGGACCCCAGGCCCCACCGCTTCGCCCGCTTCCTGGGAGCGGTCTTCCTGGGCCTGGCCTCCCTCGCCCTCCTCCTGGGCCTAAAGGGGGTGGGCTACACCCTGGCCCTCCTGGTGGCCCTCCTCGCCTTCGTCAACCTGGCCTTCGGCTTCTGCCTGGGGTGCTTCCTCTACCTCCACCTCCGCTACGCCCGGGCCCTTTTCACCGGGAAATAGCCTCCAGGAGCCGCACCATCTCAATGGCGGTGAAGACCGCCTCGGCGCCCTTATTCCCCGCCTTGCCCCCGGCCCTCTCCTGGGCCTCCTCAGGGGTATTGGTGGTGAGGACCCCGAAGACGATGGGCTTCTCCGTCTGGAGCATGGCCTGCATGAGGCCGCTTGCCGCCTGGGCGGCCACGTACTCAAAGTGGGGGGTTTCCCCGCGGATCACCGCCCCCAAGGCCACCACCGCGTCCACGTCGGGACGGCCCGCCAGGCGCTTGGCCACCAGGGGGAGCTCAAAGGAGCCCGGCACCCAGGCCACCAGGACCTCGGCGGGGTCCCCTCCAAGCCGGGCGTAGGCCTCCAGAGCCCCCTCCAAAAGGAGCTTGGTCACCCGCTCGTTGAAGCGGCCCACGGCCAAGGCGAGCCGCACCCCCCTGGCGGTGAGGATGGGGGAAAAGGTCTTGGGCTTCATGGCCTCACTATACTTTGGGGGTGGAACGCTACCTCCTGGTGGCCCTGGGTGGGGCCTTGGGCTCCCTCCTGCGCTACGCCCTGGGGGCCTGGGCGCAAGGGGCGCTGGGCCCCGGCTTTCCCTGGAGCACCCTCCTGGTGAACGCTTTGGGAAGTTTTCTCATCGGCGCCGTGGTGCGGCTTTCCCTGGAAGGGGCCCTTTCCGGGGAGGCCCGGCTTTTCTTGGCGGTGGGGGTTCTGGGGGGCTTCACCACCTTTTCCTCCTTGAGCTACGAGACCCTGGCCCTCCTGCAGGAAGGCGAGGCGGTGAAGGCCCTCCTCTATGCAGGGGGAAGCCTTTTCCTCGGGCTTTTTCTGGTCTTTTGGGGGTACCGCCTGGGCGGGGCCCTGGTAAGCTAGGGGCATGAAGCTCCAAGGGGAGGCCCGGCTCCTCAGGATCTTCGTCGGGGAGTCGGACCGATACGGGGGAAAGCCTCTCTACGAGGCCCTGGTCCTCGAGGCCCGCAGGCGGGGCCTGGCCGGGGCCACGGTCTTCAAGGGCTTCATGGGCTACGGGGCCCATTCCCGCATCCACACCGCCAAGGTCCTGCAGCTTTCCGAGGACCTTCCGGTCATGGTGGAGATCGTGGACACCGAGGAAAAGATCCAGGCCTTCCTGCCGGTCCTGGACGAGATGGTCAGGGAGGGGCTGGTGACCCTGGAAAGGGTGGAGGTCATCCGCTACCGGAGCCGGTGAGCCAGAACCCTTTTCCCTTCCCGGGGCCCGCCTACCCTGGGAGCATGGAGCGGGTTCCTCCGGGGCAGAGGGTCACCGAGCGCTTTCCCATCCTCACCTACGGGGAGGAGCCTCGGGTTTCCCAAGAGGCGTGGCGCCTGGACCTTCTCGGCTTGGTGGAAACCCCCCTGACCCTCACCTACGCCGACCTCCTGGCCCTCCCCCAGGTGGACCTCACCCGGGACTTCCACTGCGTCACCGGCTGGAGCCGCCTGGAGGTGGCCTGGCGGGGGGTGAGGGTGCGGGACCTCCTGGAGCGGGCCCGGCCCCGCCCCGAAGCGGTGGCGGCCCTGGTGGAGAGCTACGGCGGCTACACCACCAACCTTCTCCTGGAGGACCTCCTCCGGGAGAATGTCCTCCTGGCCCACACCCTCTTCGGCAAACCCCTGCCCCCGGAAAGGGGGGGGCCCGTGCGCCTCCTGGTGCCCCACCTCTACGCCTGGAAGAGCGCCAAGTGGGTGCGGAGCATAGCGCTTCTGGACCACCTGGAGCTGGGCTTTTGGGAAAGGTTGGGCTACCACTGGCGGGGCGACCCCTGGCGGGAGGAGCGCTTCCAGGAGGGCCCCATCCCCGCCGCCAGTTTGCGCTTTCATAGTAAGAAAACCTGATATAATCAGGCTGAGAAAGGAGGGGAGCATGACCGCCCTGGAGCGCGCCCGCCTCGAGGTGGACGAGGCCCTTAAGGCGTACGAGGAGTGCGTGGCCTGGGAGGAGGCCGAGTACGGGAAGGAGTACGAGCGGGTGACCTTCATGGAGTACGAGGCCCCCGCCCCCGACCCCTGCGCCGAGGCCTTCCTGCGCCTCGTGGGGGCGGTACGGGCCTACGAGAAGGCCGGGGGGAACCGGGAGGATCTGGAGCTTCGGGGCAAGGAAGCCCGGGTCTACGGGGTGCTGGACAGGGAATAGGCCCGGGGTCTACCCTCTTGGAAGTAGAAAGCCTCCTGGAATCCCAGGGAAAGGAGCAGGTCCCGCGTTTCGCCGAAGGCGAAGCCCACCTCCTCCGGGCGGTGGGCGTCGGAGCCCAGAACGAGGCCGATGCCGAGCTCTCGGGCCCTCCGCAGGAGGACGGGAGCCGGGTACACCTCCCCCACGGGCTTCCTGAGGCCGGCGGTGTTCACGTCCAGGAAAAGCCCTTCCTCGGCCATGGCCCTGAGGGCGGGCTCGGCGAGCTCCAGGAGGGCCTCTTCCGGGAGGCGGTGGCCGAACTTCTTGGGGAGGTCCAGGTGCCCGATGGCGTGGAAGAGGCCGCTTCGGGCCGCCCTGGCCACCTCTTGGAAGTAGGCCCGGAAAACCTCCTTTAGCTCCCGCCAGGCGAACTCCTCCTGGTGGTCTGGGTGGTCCAGGGGCCAGGCCCCAAGGTAGTGGACGCTCCCGATGACGTAGTCAAAGGGGTAGGCCTTTAGAAGGTGGGCCACGAAGGCCTCGGTTCCGGGATGGAAATCGGCCTCGAGGCCGATGCCCACGTAGAGGTCCTGGTTGTCCTCCCGCACCCTCTCCAGGGCCAGCAGGTAAAAGGGAAGCTGGGAAAGCGCCATGCGGCTTTCCGGGTCATACCAGGCGGGCATGGGGGCGTGATCGGTGAAGACCAGGCCCTTTAGCCCCCCCTTTCGCGCCTGGAAGAGGTACTCCCCCGGGGAGCCCTCCGCGTGCCCGCAAAGGGGGGTGTGGACGTGGCTATCCACCATGGGAGGATTCTATTCGCACCACCCGGCCCTGCCAAGTGTAGGCCACCACCTCCTGCCCCCAGGCCCGGGAGAGGTCCAGGGAAAGGAAGGGGTCCTCCACGGCCTCCCCCGCCTCCTGCACCAGGACCGGGCGGAAGGGGGGCAGAAGGCGGGGGTAGCGCCGAAGGACGGCCCCCACCTGGAAGGAAGCCGCCCAGAGCCGCTTCAGGGCGAAGAGGGCCTCCTGGGGGGTGGCCGCCCGAAGGCCACCCCCTTCCCCCGCCCGGCGCACCCCGAAGGGCCCCCGCCCCTTCAGGGCGGCGAGAAAGGCCTCCGCCCGCTCGGGCAGCAGGTAGCTTTCCCGCACCGCCCTACTGGCCTCCTCCGCCGCAAGGAGGAGCCTTTCCTCGTCTATCCGCACCCCGAAGACCCCCTGGAAGAGCTTTTCTATCCGCTCCCCCAGGTTGTTCAGGCGGAAGAACTCTTCTTCCAGGCGCACCACCCAGGTGGGGACCACGGGCAAGCCCAGGGCCTGGGCACGCCGCAGGAGGCCCAGTTCCCCCTCCTCCCCCGCCAGGGCCAAGGGCGCGATGCCTTCTGGGGGTTCCCTCATCCCAGGCCTTGCCCCAAGCAGGGCTCACACAAAGCGCACCCCCTCGGCCCGGGTGACCTTGCCCTGGTAGAGGAAGGTCACCTGGCGGAGGGCGGCCTCGAGGTCAAAGGGGGTGAGGGCGCTGGTGGCATCCTCCGGGAGGACCACTTGGTACCAGCGCAAGGCGGCGGACCCCGCCGTGTGCAGGACGCAGATGTTGGCTACGGTGCCGGTGACCACCACGTGCTTCACCCCCCAAAGGTGCAGGTAGTGGTCCAGGGGGGTGCCGTAGAAGGCGTCGTAGCGGACCTTCTGGATGACGAGCTCCTCGGGCCTCGGCTTGAGCTCCTCCAGGATCTCCGCCCCCCAGGTGCCCGCCACCGCATGCCTAGGCCAGATGCGAAACTCCGGGTCGTCCTCCCGGTGCCAGTCCTGGGTGTAGACCACCTTGGCCCCCCCTTCCCGCGCCCGCCGCAAAAGGAGCTGGATGGCGGGGACGCTTTTGGGAGCCTCGGGCACGAAGAGGGCGCCTTCGGGATGGGCAAAGTCGTTTTGCATGTCCACCACGATGAGGGCCGTTTCCTTAGCGGGAAGCTCTAGGGCTTCCACCTTGGGGATCTCGGGGACCTCCACCATGCCCTTATTATCCCCCAACCTTGACCCCCACCCGGGGAAGGGCTACACTCGGTCGCATGAAAATACGGGACCTCCTCGAGGCGCGCAGGGGGCCCCTCCTCTCCTTTGAGTTCTTCCCCCCCAAGACCCCGGAAGGGGAGGAGGCCCTCTTCCGCACCATGGAGGAACTCCGGGCCTTCCGCCCCGCCTTTGTCTCCATCACCTACGGGGCCATGGGCAGCAGCCGCGACAAGAGCGTGGCCTGGGTGAGGCGCATCCAGGCCCTGGACCTAACCCCTCTGGCCCACCTCACCGTGGCCGGGCAGAACCGGGAGGAGGTGGCCGGGGTTCTGGAGCGCTTCGTAGAGGCGGGGGCGGAGAACCTCCTGGCCCTGCGCGGCGACCCCCCAAAGGGGGAAAAGGTCTTCCGGCCCCACCCCCAGGGCTTCCGCTACGCGGCCGAGCTCGTGGCCTTCGTCCGGGAGCGCTACGGAAAGGCCCTCTCCGTGGGCGGGGCGGCCTACCCCGAAGGCCACCCGGAAAGCGAGAGCCTCGAGGCCGACCTCCGCCACTTCAAGGCCAAGGTGGAGGCGGGGCTGGACTTCGCCATTACCCAGCTCTTCTTCAACAACGCCCACTACTTCGGCTTCCTGGAGCGGGCAAGGCGCGCGGGGATCCAGATTCCCATCCTCCCCGGCATCATGCCCATCACCAGCTACGCTCAGCTCCGCCGCTTCACCGAGGTCTGCGGGGCCAGCATCCCTGGGCCCCTCCTTTCCAAGCTGGAGCGTTACCAAGACGACCCCCAAGCCATCCTGGAGATCGGCGTGGAGCACGCCACCCGCCAGGTGGCGGAGCTCCTCCAGGCCGGGGTGGAAGGGGTGCACTTCTACACCCTTAACAAGAGCCCCGCCACCCGCATGGTGCTGGAGAGCCTGGGGTTTAAACCCGCCTAATACCCCTCTGGCATGAATCCTTCTCCCAAGCCCAAACGTGGAGGTCCTGCGGATCGTTTTTACCGGGGCCCCCATGCTGGCGCAAGCCAGCATGGGGTGGTATTAAACCTCCACCCCCTCCCCCAGGCTCGCCAGGCTCACCTCCTGCCCCCGTAGGGCGAGGAGCTTGCCCAGCTCCAGGAGCTTCTCCTCCTCCCCGTGCACCAAGACCACCCGGGGCTGGTCCGCCAGCCAGTCCAAGAGCTCGTCCTGGCCCGCGTGCCCCGAGAACCCCCCCAGGGTGTAGACCCTGGCCCGCAAAGGGACCTTTTCCCCCAGGATCCGCACGGAAGGAGGCCGGGCGATGAGCTCGGCCCCCAAGCCTCCCCGGGGCTGGTAGCCCACGAAGACCAGCGCGTTTTTGGGGTCGGAAAGGCCGTGCCTCAGGTGGGAGAGGATCCGCCCCCCCGAAAGCATCCCGCTACCGGCGATGACCACCATGGGGCCGGGCTCGCGGCTTAGGGCCCAGGACTCCTCGGGGCTTTCCACCACCCTAAGCCCCTTGGGGCGGAAGGGGTTCTTCCCCTGGAGGAAATAGGCCTGAACCTCCTCGCTGAAGTAGCGCACGAGCCTCGGGTAAAGCTCCAAGACCCGCTCGGCCATGGGAGAGTCTAGGTAAATGGGCGCTCTGGGCAGGCGGTGGCCGTTCTCGTAAAGGAGAAAGAGAATCTCCTGGGCCCTCTCCACGGCGAAGGAGGGGATGAACACCTTGCCCCCTTGGCCCAGGGTCTCCTGCATGATCTCTAAAAACTCCCGGACCGTCTCCGGGAAGGGGCGGTGGGGGCGGTCGCCGTAGGTCCCCTCGGAGATCACCAGGTCCGCCTTGGGAGGCAGGGAGGGGTCGGGAAGGACGTTCTTCTGCCGGTTGCCCAGGTCCCCGCTGTAGACCAGGGTCCTCCCCTCCCCCTGGGCCACCACGAAGGCGCTTCCCAGAAGGTGCCCTGCCTGGCCAAAGGTCAGGGCCAGATCCCCAAGCCGAAGCCACTCCCCGTACTCCAAGGGGGTCACGTGGGCCAAGGCCTCCTCCACGTCCTCCCGGTCAAAGGGAGGCGCCTCCATGACCTTGAGGGCGTCCTCGAGGAGGATCCGCATCAAAAGCCCCGTGGCCCGGGTGGCGTAGACCGGACCCCGGAAGCCCTCGCGAAAAAGCTTGGGCACCCTCCCCACGTGGTCCAGATGGGCGTGGGTGAGGACCACCGCCTCCACCCCCTTGGGGTCAAAGCCGAAGGGATCGTGGTTCTTGGCCTCCTCCCGGCCCTGAAAGAGGCCGCAGTCCAGAAGCACCCGCCGCCCCCCGGCCAGAAGGAGGTGGCAGCTTCCTGTCACCTCCCGGGCCGCGCCAAAAGGTACGATGCGCATGCCTTTATCTTGACACTCGCCCGGCTTTGTGTTAGCCTAAACCCTCGGACAGGGTCCCAACCCCGGTCCTGCCACCCTAGCTCAACCGGCAGAGCACCCGACTTGTAATCGGGGGGTTGGGGGTTCAACTCCCCTGGGTGGCTCCACAAGGGGCATGGGCAGGTGCCCGAGCGGCCAAAGGGGACGGTCTGTAAAACCGTTGGCGCACGCCTACGCTGGTTCGAATCCAGCCCTGCCCACCATCCGGTGTGCTCCGGCACACCCCGCGCGGGAGTAGCTCAGTTGGTAGAGCATCGGCTTCCCAAGCCGAGGGTCGCGGGTTCGAGTCCCGTCTCCCGCTCCACGAGCTCGCGTAGCTCAGCAGGTAGAGCACACCCTTGGTAAGGGTGAGGTCGCCGGTTCGAGCCCGGCCGCGAGCTCCATCTTTTTGACTGCCCTGGGCCCTTCCGCCCAGGGCGGCCTTTGCGTGCAAGAAGGAGGAACCATGGCCAAGGGCGAGTTTATCCGGACGAAGCCTCACGTGAACGTGGGGACGATTGGGCACGTGGACCACGGGAAGACGACGCTGACCGCGGCCTTGACCTTTGTGGCGGCGGCGGAGAACCCGAACGTGGAGGTGAAGGACTACGGGGAGATTGACAAGGCCCCGGAGGAGCGGGCGCGGGGGATCACCATCAACACGGCGCACGTGGAGTACGAGACGGCGAAGCGGCACTACTCGCACGTGGACTGCCCTGGGCACGCGGACTACATCAAGAACATGATCACGGGTGCGGCGCAGATGGACGGGGCCATCCTGGTGGTGTCGGCGGCGGACGGTCCCATGCCGCAGACGCGGGAGCACATTCTTTTGGCCCGGCAGGTGGGGGTGCCGTACATCGTGGTGTTCATGAACAAGGTGGACATGGTGGACGACCCGGAGCTCTTGGACCTGGTGGAGATGGAGGTGCGGGACCTCCTGAACCAGTACGAGTTTCCTGGGGACGAGGTGCCGGTGATTCGGGGGAGCGCTTTGCTTGCGCTTGAGCAGATGCACAAGAACCCGAAGACCAAGCGGGGTGAGAACGAGTGGGTGGACAAGATTTGGGAGCTTTTGGACGCCATTGACGAGTACATTCCCACGCCGGTGCGGGACGTGGACAAGCCCTTCTTGATGCCGGTGGAGGACGTGTTCACCATTACGGGGCGTGGGACGGTGGCCACGGGGCGGATTGAGCGGGGCAAGGTGAAGGTGGGGGACGAGGTGGAGATTGTGGGCCTTGCTCCGGAGACGCGGAAGACGGTGGTGACGGGTGTGGAGATGCACCGGAAGACCCTGCAGGAGGGGATTGCTGGGGACAACGTGGGGGTGCTCCTGCGGGGCGTGGGCCGGGACGAGGTGGAGCGGGGCCAGGTGTTGGCGAAGCCTGGGAGCATTACGCCGCACACCAAGTTTGAGGCCTCGGTGTACATTCTGAAGAAGGAGGAGGGGGGCCGGCACACGGGGTTTTTTTCGGGGTACCGGCCGCAGTTTTACTTCCGGACCACGGACGTGACGGGGGTGGTGGAGTTGCCCCAGGGGGTGGAGATGGTGATGCCTGGGGACAACGTGACCTTCACGGTGGAGCTCATCAAGCCGGTGGCCCTGGAGGAGGGCCTCCGCTTCGCCATCCGGGAAGGCGGCCGCACCGTGGGCGCCGGCGTGGTCACCAAAATCCTGGAGTAACCCCTGGGGGGAGGGCTTCCTCCCCCCGCCCCAAGGGAGGTAAGGCATGGCCAGCGAGGTCCGCATCAAGATTCTCTTGGAGTGCACGGAGTGCAAGCGCCGCAACTACGCCACCGAGAAAAACAAGCGCAACACCCCCTCCAAGCTGGAACTCCGGAAGTACTGCCCCTGGTGCGATAAGCACACCGTGCACAAGGAAGTGAAGATCTGATGCTGGGGCGCATCGTCCGCTACTTCCAGGAGGCCCGGGCGGAGCTTTCCCGGGTCACCTGGCCCACGCGGGAGCAGGTCATCGAGGGCACCCAGGCCATCCTGGCCTTCACCGCCGCCTTTATGGTGATCCTGGGGCTTTACGACCTGGTCTTCCGCTTCCTTATAGGGCTCTTGCGATGAGCATTGAATGGTACGCGGTCCACACCTACGTGGGACAGGAAGAAAAGGCCAAGGCCAACCTGGAGAAGCGGGTGAAGGCCTTCGGCATGGAGGACAAGATCTTCCAGGTCCTGATCCCCACGGAGGAGGTGGTGGAGGTGCGCGAGGGGGGCAAGAAAGAGGTGGTCAAGCGGAAGCTCTTCCCGGGCTACCTCTTTGTGCAGATGGACCTGGGAGACGAGGAGGAGCCCAACGAGGCCTGGGAGGTGGTGCGGGGCACCCCCGGGATCACCGGCTTCGTGGGCGCCGGAAACCGCCCGGTCCCCCTTTCCCCCGACGAGGTGCGCCACATCCTCGAGGTCTCCGGGCTTCTCGGGAAGAAGGAGGCCCCCAAGGCCCAGGTGGCCTTCCGGGAAGGGGACCAGGTGCGGGTGGTCTCCGGCCCCTTCGCCGACTTTACCGGCACCGTGACCGAGATCAGCCCCGACAAGGGCAAGGTCAAGGTCATGGTCACCATCTTTGGGCGCGAGACCCCTGTGGAGCTGGACTTCTCCCAGGTGGTCAAGGCCTAAAAGGCGTCTGCACCCCCAACTTGGGGGGAGCCTAGGAGGAAAAACATGAAGAAGATCGTTGCCGTAGTGAAGCTGCAGCTGCCCGCGGGCAAGGCCACGCCCGCGCCCCCGGTGGGCCCGGCCTTGGGCCAGCACGGGGCCAACATCATGGAGTTCGTCAAGGCCTTCAACGCCGCCACGGCCAACATGGGGGACGCCATCGTCCCCGTGGAGATCACCATCTACGCCGACCGCTCCTTCACCTTCGTCACCAAGACCCCTCCCGCCAGCTACCTGATCCGCAAGGCGGCGGGCCTGGAGAAGGGGGCCCACAAGCCCGGCCGGGAGAAGGTGGGCCGCATCACCTGGGAGCAGGTGTTGGAGATCGCCAAGCAGAAGCTTCCCGACATGAACACCACCGACCTCGAGGCCGCCGCCCGCATGATCGCGGGCTCGGCCCGGTCCATGGGGGTGGAGGTGGTGGGCGCCCCGGAGGTGAAGGATGCCTAAGCACGGCAAGCGCTACCGGGCCCTCTTGGAGAAGGTGGACCCCAACAAGGTCTACACCATCGACGAGGCCGCTCATCTCGTGAAGGAGCTCGCCACCGCCAAGTTTGACGAGACGGTGGAGGTCCACGCCAAGCTGGGCATTGACCCCCGGAAGTCCGACCAGAACGTCCGCGGCACCGTCTCCCTGCCCCACGGCCTGGGCAAGCAGGTGCGGGTGTTGGCCATCGCCAAGGGGGAGAAGATCAAGGAGGCCGAGGAAGCCGGGGCGGACTACGTGGGCGGCGAGGAGATCATCCAGAAGATCCTGGATGGCTGGATGGACTTTGACGCCGTGGTGGCCACCCCGGACGTGATGGGGGCGGTGGGCTCCAAGCTGGGCCGGATCCTGGGCCCCCGGGGCCTCCTTCCCAACCCCAAGGCGGGGACCGTGGGCTTCAACATCGGGGAGATCATCCGGGAGATCAAGGCGGGGCGGATCGAGTTCCGCAACGACAAGACCGGGGCCATCCACGCCCCCGTGGGCAAGGCGAGCTTCCCCGCCGAAAAGCTCGCCGACAACATCCGGGCCTTCCTCCGGGCCCTCGAGGCCAGCAAACCCGAGGCCGCCCGGGGCGCCTTCCTCCGCTCGGTCTACGTGACCAGCACCATGGGGCCGAGCATCCGCATCAACCCCCATTCCTAAGGGCCTCGGGGCCCTGAGGCCCGGGTCCTTGACGCCCGGGCCTCTCCCTTTTAGACTCTTCTTTGGCACCCCGGGCGCTCTTGCGCCCAGGCCAAAGACAGCGGGGGGCTTAAGGGCCTTAAACATCCCGCCGAGGCGCTTGAGGGGAAGCGTTTCGGAAATCCCACACAAAAGGTCGGGGTTCCCCTGCCCCACAAGGGAGGAAGGCGTGCCAAACAAGCGCAACGTTGAGCTTCTCGCCGCCCTCAAGGAGAACCTTGAGCGGGCCCATGGCTCCTTCTTCCTGGTGAACTACCAGGGGCTCTCCGCCAAGGAAACCCACGCCCTGCGCCAGGCCCTGAAGGAGAAGGGCGCCCGGCTCTTCGTGGCCAAGAACACCCTGATCCGCATCGCCCTAAGGGAGCTTGGCCTTCCGGAGCTAGACGGCCTCCAGGGCCCAAGCGCCGTGGTCTTCTACCAGGACCCGGTGGCCGCGGCCAAGGCCCTGAAGGAGTTCGCCCAGAAGAACCCCAAGGGCATCCCCGAGGCCAAGGGCGGGCTTCTCCAGGGCCAGGCGCTCAGCGCCAAGGACGTGGTGGCCCTGGCCGAGCTACCCACCATGGACGAGCTCCGGGCGGAGCTTTTGGGGGTCCTGCAGGCCCCTATGGCGGAGCTTTTGGGGGTCCTGGGCGGTGTGGCCCGGGAGCTGGTAGGCATCTTGGAAGCGTACGCGGAGAAAAAGGCGGCTTAGGAGGTAAAGGATGGCTTTGGACATCGAACGCATCAAGGAAGAGCTTTCCCAGGCGACGGTTTTGGAACTCAAGCAGCTCATTGACGTCCTCAAGGAGGCTTGGGGCGTGACCGCCGCGGCCCCCGTGGCCGTGGCGGCGGCCCCGGCGGCGGCGGCCGCGGCGGCCCCCGCGGAGGAGAAGACCGAGTTTGACGTGATCCTCAAGGAGGCCGGGGCCAAGAAGCTGGAGGTCATCAAGGAGCTCCGCGCCATCACCGGGCTCGGCCTCAAAGAGGCCAAGGACCTGGCGGAAAAGGGCGGCCCCATCAAGGAAGGGGTTTCCAAGGCCGAGGCCGAGGAGATCAAGAAGAAGCTCGAGGCCGTGGGCGCGGTGGTGGAGCTCAAGTAAGCCCTCCGTCCCACGGGGTGCCCCCCGGGCCTAAAGGCCCGGGGTTTTTATACCCCTTTGGCGTGAATCCTTCGCCCAAGCCCAGGTACGGAAGCCCTGCGGGCCTTTTTGACCGGGGCCCCCATGCTGGCTTGGGCCAGCATGGGGTGGTATTACTGCCAGCGCTCCTCGGGGGGAAGCCCCCTAAGCCCCCTCAGCACCTCCCCCACCAGGTAGAGGCTTCCCGCCACCACCACCCGCTCCGAAACCCCAAAGGCCCACGCCAGGGCCCGCATCGGGTCTTCCTCCACGTGGGCCCCTGGGAAGAGGGGAAGGAGGGCCTGGGGGTCCTGGCTCCGGGGGGAAGCGTAGCGGGTGAGGGCCACGGGCCCAAGGCCCCTCAGGGCCTCGGCCATGGCGGCGTGGTCCTTGTCCCGGGAAAAGGCCAGGACGAAGGCGGCGGGCAGAAGCCCGTGGAAGCGGAGGGCTTCCCGGAGGGCCTGGGCCCCCTCGGGGTTGTGGGCCCCGTCCAGGAAAAGCTCCCCTCCCCCAGGCCAAGGGAGGCGCTGGAGCCGGCCTGGGCTTTCCGCCTTGAGAAGCCCCCTTTCCACCGCCTCCCAGGAAGCCCCCAGGAAGCGGCCCGCCAGGGCGGAAAGGGCCAGGTTCTCCGCTTGGTGGGGGCCGAGGAGCCGGACCCTGAGGCGGCGGGTCTCCTCCCCAAGGCGCAAGGTAAAGGCCAGGCCCCCTTCCCCTCCTTCCACCCCCTCCACCTGGAAGGCCTCCCCCAGGACCCAAAGGGGGGCGCCCCGGGCCTGGGCCTCCGCCTTAAGGGCCGCCAAGCCTTCCCCCTTGGCGGCGGTGAGGGCGGGGACGCCCCGGCGGAGGATCCCCGCCTTCTCCCGGGCCACGTCCCTCAGGGTGGGTCCCAGGACCTCCAGGTGGTCGTGGCCGACGTTGGTGACCACGGAAAGGGCGGGCTCGGCGGCGTTGGTGGCGTCCAGGCGGCCGCCCAAGCCCACCTCCAACACGGCGAACTCCACCCCCTCCCGGGCGAAGTGGAGGAGGGCCATGGCTGTAGCCGCCTCAAAGAAGCTCGCCCCCACCCCCTCGGCCAGGGGGCGGACCTCCTCGGCGGTTTCCAGAAGCTTGTCCTGGGGGATGGGTCTGCCTTGGACCGCGATGCGCTCGGCGAACTCCACCAGGTGGGGGCTGGTGTACAGCCCCACCTTGAGCCCGGCCTCCTCCAGGATGGCGGCCAGGGCCCGGGCGGTGCTGCCCTTGCCGTTGGTGCCCCCCACCAGGGCCACGGGGTAGGCCTCCTGGGGGTCCCCCAGGCGGGAAAGAAGGGCCCGGATGCGCTCCAGGCCCGGGGCGAAAAGCCCTTGGCGGGCGTAAAGCCAGGCCAGGGGGTCCATCAGCCCTTGAGGGCCGCTTTGCAGGTGGGGCAGAGGCCCCGGTAGGTGACCTCCACCCCCCGCACCTCCACCCCGGGGTGGGCCTCCTGGGCCAGGGCCTGAAGGTCGGGCAGGTCCACCTCCAGGTCCACGATGGCCCCGCAACCTTCGCAGACCAGGTGCAGGTGGGGGTGGAGGTTGGCGTCGTAACGGGTGGCCTCCCCCGCCTTGGTGAGGGGCACCAGGTAGCCCTCCTCCACCAGGGCCTCGAGGGTGCGGTAGACCGTGGCCAGGCTCACCTTGGGGACCACCTTGCGCACCTCCTGGTAGATCCAGGCGGCGTCCGGGTGGTTGTGGGCCCGGCGCACCACCTCGAGGACGGCCCTACGCTGGCGGGTTAAGCGCTTCAGCGCCATCCCCTCCACTATACCCTAAGGCGGGGGGAATCTCCACTAAAGGGGTCGGGTTTGCTCCAGGATCTCCCGCCCCCCCTGCTCCAGCACGTCTCGGGCGAGCTCCAGGCCGAGCTCCTCCGCCTCGGAGGCCTCTCCCTCGATCTCCGCCCGGATGAAGCTCTTGCCGTCGGGGGAGAAGAGGCCCCCTTCCAGGAGGAGGGTGCCGTCCTCGGCCACCTGGGCCAGGGCCCCCACCGGGGCCAGGCACCCGGCGCCAAGGCCCTTCAGGAAGGCCCTCTCCGCCCGCACCCGGTCGTGGGATGGGGGGTGGTGGAGGGCGTAGCAGAGCTCCTCCGCCAGATCGTCCCCCTGGCGGACCTCCAGGGCCAGGGCGCCTTGGCCCGGGGCGGGAAGCATGACCTCGGGCTCCAGGAACTGGTCGATGCGGTTTCTCAGGTCCAGGCGGATGAGCCCCGCCGCCGCCAGGAGGATGGCGTCGTACTCCCCGTTGCCCAAGGCGGCGAGGCGGGTGTCCACGTTGCCCCGGAGGTCCCTCACCACGAGGTCTTGGCGGTAGGCCAGAAGCTGGGCCTTGCGGCGCAGGGAGCTGGTGCCCACCACCGCCCCCGGGGGCAGGTCCTCGAGGCGCTTGTAGGCCTTGCCCAAAAAGGCGTCCCGGGGGTCCTGGCGCTTGGGGATGGCGGCGATCTTGAGCCCCTTGGGCTCCTCCGTGGGGAGGTCCTTAAGGGAGTGGACGGCGATGTCTATCTCCCGGGCCAGGAGGGCCTCTTGGAGCTCCTTGACGAAGATGGCCTGTTCCCTAGGGCTCGCCCCCTGGTCCCCCCGGGTCTTGATGGTCTTGACCTTAAACTCGGCCTCCGGCCAGCTCTCCTTGAGGCGCTCCACCACAAAGCGGGTCTGGGCCAGGGCCAAGGCGCTGCCCCGGGTTCCCACCACGATGACGCGCATACTTTCCCATACTACACGAAGAACCTCACTCCAGGGCCAGCCCCACGGGGTCCTCCAGAAGCCCCGCCAGGTGGCGGCAGAAGCGGGCGGCCTCGGCCCCGTCGATGAGGCGGTGGTCGTAGGTGAGGCCAAAGGGCATCACCAGCCTGGGCACGAAGGCCTCCTTCTCGGGGTCCCAAAGGGGTTTGGTCTGGGAGCGGGAAACCCCCAGAATGGCTACCTCCGGCCAGTTGACGATGGGGGTGAAACCCACCCCGCCGATGCCCCCCAGGTTGGAGAGGCTGAAGGTACCCCCCTGCATGTCCTCGGGGGAGAGCTTCCGCTCTCGGGCCCTCTCGGAGACCTCCTGGAGCTCCCGCGCCAGGCGCAACACCCCCTTTTGGTCCACGTCCCGGATCACCGGGACCAGGAGGCCGTGGGGGGTGTCCACCGCCACCCCGATGTGGATGTACTCCTTGTAGATGATCTCCTGCCTCTCCACGTTAATGGAAGCGTTGAACTTGGGGAAGGCCTTCAGGGTGAGGGCCAGGGCCTTGAGGAGGAAGGCGGTGAGGGTCAGGCGGAAACCCCGCTCCTCCGCCTTCTTGGCGTAGCGCTTCCTTAAGGCCTCCAGCTCGGTGATGTCCGCCTCGTCAAAGTGGGTGACCATGGGCACCTGGGCCCAGGCCTGGCCCATGGAGCGCAGGGTGGCCTTCCGCACCCCGCTCATGGGCTCGGTGCGCACGGGGCCCCACTTGCCGAAGTCGGGAAGCTTGGGCGCGGGGGCCGCCGGAGAGGCCGCGGGGGCCTCGGCAAGGCCCGCCGCCCGCCGCACGTCCTCCTCGGTGATGCGCCCGGCAAGCCCCGTGCCCCGGAGCCTCAGGAGGTCCACCCCGAGCTCCCGGGCGAGCCGCCTGATGGAGGGGGCGGCCGGGACGAGGCGGCGCTCGGAGGGCGCCTCCTGGGGAGCGGGGCGGGGCGCCTCCCCGGCCTTGGGAGGAGGCGCTTCCGGCTTTTCCTCCGCCTCAGGAGGAGGCGTTTCCGCCCGTTCCTCGGCGAGCTCCAGGAAGGGCTGGCCGGGGCGAACCTCGTCCCCCACCTTGACCAGGACCCGCTTCACCACCCCGCCCACCTCGGCGGGCACCTCCATGACCGCCTTGTCCGTTTCCAACTCCAAGAGGGGCTGGCCGGGGGCCACCTGGTCCCCTTCCTTGACCAGGACCCCCACCACCGTGGCCTGCGTGACGTTGTCGCCCAGTTCCGGAAGCCTGAGTTCCATGCCTTCCCCCTACCGCCTGTGCGGCGGTACCTCTTCCAGCTTAAGCCCCAGGGCCTCCCTGGCCTGGTCCAGGGCCCTGGCTTCCGCCTGGCCCTGCTCCACGAGGAGGGCCAAGGCGGCGTAGGCGATGTGCCGGGCGTCCACCTCAAAGAAGTCCCGGAGAGCCTCCCGGGTATCCGAGCGGCCGAAGCCGTCGGTGCCCAGGGCGCAGAAGGGCCGCCCCACGTGGTCTCGCACCAGGCTGGGGAGGGCCTTGAGGTAATCGGTCACGGCCACCACGGGGCCCTCGTGCCCCTCCAAGACCTCCTGCACGTAGGGCTTCCGCGCCTTACCGAGAAGCCTCCGCTCCCTCTCGGCCTCCACGGCGTCCAGGTAAAGGGCCTTGTAGCTGGTGGCGCTCCAGACGTCCGCCACCACGCCGAAGCCCGCAAGGAGCTCCTGGGCCTTCAGGGCCTGGGGCAGCATGGGCCCGGAGCCGAAAAGCTGCACCCTGGGGCCTTTCCCCTCCCCTTTCCGGAAGAGGTAAAGCCCCTTGAGGATGCCCTCCTTGACCTTTTCCCGGGGCTCGGGCATGGGAGGATGGGCGTAGTTCTCGTTTTCTATGGTGATGTAGTAGAAGACGTCCTCCCCTCGAGCGTACATGCGGCGGAGGCCGTCCTCCAGGATCACGGCGAACTCGTAGGCGAAGGCGGGATCGTAGGCGAGAAGGTTGGGGGCGGCCAGGGCGTAGACGTGGCTCTGGCCGTCCTGGTGCTGAAGGCCCTCCCCCGCCAGGGTGGTGCGCCCGGCGGTGGCCCCCAGGAGGAAGCCCCGGGTCCTCTGGTCGGCGGCGGCCCAGACCAGGTCCCCGATCCGCTGCAGGCCGAACATGGAGTAGGTGATGAGGAAGGGAATGGTGGGGATGCCCCAGTGGGCGTAGGCGGTGCCGGCGGCGATGAAGTCGGCCATGGCCCCGGCCTCGGTGATCCCCTCCTCCAGGATCTGCCCCTCCTTGCTCTCCCGGTAGGCGGTGAGGGTGCCCGCGTCCACGGGGATGTAGAGCTGCCCCTGGGGGGAGTAGACGCCCACCTGGGCGATCAGGGCCTCCATGCCGAAGGTGCGGGCCTCGTCGGGGACGATGGGGACGATGTACTTGCCGATCTTGGGGTGGCGGAGGAGCTTGGCCAGGATGCGCACAAAGGCCATGGTGGTGGAGATCTCCCGCTCCCCCGAGCCCTCGTAGAACTCCCGGAAGAACTCCTCCTCCGGGACCTCGAGGCCCCCCTTGAAACGCACCCGCCTTTCGGGCACGAAGCCGCCCAGGGCCTTCCTCCTTTCCAGGAGGTAGCGGACCTCGGGGGAGTCCGGCCCCGGGTGGTAGTAGGGAAGCTCCACCAGCTTCTCCTCCGGAAGGGGGATGCCGAGGAAGCGCCTCGCCTCCTTCAGGTCCTCCTCGGTGAGCTTCTTCACCTGGTGGGCCACGTTCTTGGCCATGACCGTGGGGCCCATCCCGTAGCCCTTGATGGTCCGGGCGAGGATGACCACGGGGCTTCCCTGGTGCTCCACCGCGGCCTTATAGGCGGCGTAAATCTTGACCATGTCGTGGCCGCCCCGGGACCGGGTGAGCTCGGTGAGCTCCTCGTCCGTCATCCCCTCAATGAGCTTCTTGAGCTCGGGGGTGTTGAAGAAGCGCTCCCTTAGCTCCTTCCCCCCGAAGGCGGCGTAGCGCTGGCTCTCCCCGTCCACCAGGGCCTCAAAGCGGCGGAGGAGGTGGCCCTCCGTGTCCTTGGCGAGGAGGGCGTCCCAGGCGGAGCCCCAGACCACCTTGATCACGTGCCAGCCCGCCCCCCTATAGAGCCTCTCCAGCTCCTGGATGACCTTGGAGTTGCCCCGCACGGGGCCGTCCAGGCGCTGGAGGTTGCAGTTCACCACGAAGATGAGGTTGTCCAGGTTCTCCCGGGCGGCGAGGTGCAAAGCCCCCACCGTCTCGGGCTCGTCGTGCTCCCCGTCCCCCAGGAAGGCCCAGACCTTGGCGGAGCTTTTGGGCTTGAGGCCCCGGTCCTCGAGGTAGCGCATAAAGCGCGCCTGGTAGATGGCCTGGATGGGCCCTAGGCCCATGGAGACCGTGGGGAACTCCCAGAAGTCGGGCATGAGCCAGGGGTGGGGGTAGCTGGAAAGCCCCCGCCCCCCCGGCACCAGGGGGTGGACCTCGCGGCGGAAGTTCTCCAGGTCCTCCTCCCTAAGCCGCCCCTCCAAAAAGGCCCGGGCGTAGTTCCCGGGGGAGGCGTGGCCCTGGAAGAAGACCAAATCCCGGTCCAGCCCCGCCTCCGGCCCGCGGAAGAAGTGGTTGAAGCCCACCTCGTAAAGCTCGGCGATGGAGGCGTAGGTGGCGATGTGCCCCCCGATGCCCTCGGCCCTCTTGTTGGCCCGGGTGACCATCATGGCGGCGTTCCAGCGCAGGATGTTGGCGATGCGGCGCTCCAGCTCCAGGTCCCCGGGGTAAGGGGGCTCCTTCTCCTTGGGGAGGGTATTCAGGTAAGGGGTGTTGAGGCGGTTTTGGGGAAAAAAGCCCTGCAGGTAGAGGTACTGGTCCAAAAGGCGCAAAAGCTCCTCCACCCGCTCAAAGCCTTCCACCCGGAGCACGTACTCCAAGGACTCCAGCCACTCCCGGTTCTCCACCTGCCTAAGGCGCTCCCGCTCCTCCGGCGAGAGGGCCCTAAAGGCTTCCACCAGCGCTTTCTCCGTCATGCCTCCCCCTTGCGGAAAACTACACTACACCGACCTACCTCTAAGTGTGGCGCAGGGGAGGCCGGTTTGTCCAATAGAACCTCCCGAGCCCATGTGATAAGCTTTTCTTATCATGGACCTGCGCCGCCTGCGCCTCTTCCTCCTCCTGGCCGAGGAAAAAAACTTCCACAAGGCGGCGGAGCGGGCCTACCTCTCCCAGCCGGCCCTCTCCCAGCAGATCCAGGCCCTGGAGCGGGAACTCGGGGTCAAGCTGGTGGAGCGGAGGCCCTTCCGCCTGACCCCGGCGGGGGAGGCCCTGAAAGAGCAGGGGGAGAAGCTTCTTAAGGAGGTGGAGGCCCTGAAGGAAAGGGTGCGCCGGGCGGGAAGGAGGGAGCTGCGCTTCGGCGTGCCGGAGAACCTCCTCCCCGACCTTATGCCCCTCCTGGACCACCTGCGCCGGGGGCTGGGCCAGCCCGTGGAGGTCTTGGAGATGCACACCCCCGAGCAGGTGCGGGCCCTCAAGGAAGGACGGCTGGACTACGGGCTTGCCGGGCTAAAGGTGGAGGACCCCGGGATCGGGGAGGAGCCCCTTTTCAAGGTGCCCATCGTGGCCCTCCTGCCCGAAGGCCACCCCTTGGCGGGGGAGGAACGGGTGGCCCTAAGCAACCTGCGGGAGGAACCTTTTCTTCTCATCCCCCGGGAGTCCCTCCCGCCCCTCCACCAGGCCTTCATGGAGGTTTTCCGCAAGGCGGGGTTCGCCCCCAAGGTGGTGCGGGAGGTGGCCCGCTTTCCCCAGGCGGTGAGCCTGGTGGCCGCCGGGGTGGGGGTCTACCTCACCCTGGCCCCGTACCGGGTCTTTCCCCACCCGGGCACCGTTCTTAAGCCCCTGAGAGAGGAAGCCGCCCTGCAGGTTTCCCTTATCTACTGCAAACACCCCCCGCCCCCCCGCCTTCAGGAGGTGCGGGCCCTGCTTTCCGGCCTGGTCCTTTAGGCCTGGAGCCCGGGGGCCTCCCCCTCGCCCCAGGCGAGCTCCACCAGGGCGATAAGGTCCTCCACGGGCACCCCATAATCCCGGGAAAGGCGGGTGATCTCGTGGCCCAGGCGGCGGAGATGGGCAAGCTGGGCGGGGCCGGCCTCCTGGGCCAGGCCCAAAAGCCAGGAGAGGAGGGTTTCGGCCTCCTCGTCGGTGAGGCCATCGGTCAGGGCCTCGTCTTCCAGAAGCAGGTGGGCGGGGTCGTCCCTCATCGCCTCTTTAGTATCTCCCCTTGGCGCACCATGCCAAGCCTGCGGGCCAGGGCCTCGAGGTGGGCGGGGTCCTGGGATGCCGCAAGCCAGGCCCTGAGCTCCGCCACCCGCGCCTCGGCTCGGCGAAGCTCCGCTTCCAGCCGGGCCTCCCTTTGGGCCAGCTCGTGGGCCCGCACCCCCTCCTGGGCCAAAAGGAAAAGCGCATGGACCAGGCCCAGGGCGAAGACCAGGTGGAGGAAGCGGTAGATGGGACGCTCCACGGTGCGGCCATTATACCCGAAGCCCCGTCTTGGGAAAACCAAGGATTATTTCTAGAATAGAGGTAAAGGCAAGAAGGCAACGGGTGCAGAAAAAGCCCGCCAAGGGCAAAGGTGGCGTATCTACCTCATTGGCGATCTTCTGCGTGTTGCATCTGCACACCACCTGTGTATACTGGAACTGAAAGGAAGGAGGAGCCATGCCAAGGACCAAGGAAAAGGAGAACTACCGGGCGCGGCTTAAGGCGGTGGGCCTGCGGCACACCCTGCCCAGGGAGCGGATCCTGAGCTACCTGGACCGCAAAAACGTGCACCCCACCCCGGAGGAGCTCTACCAGGGCCTGAAGAAGCGGGGCTACGACATCGGCCTCTCCACCGTCTACCTCAACCTCCACGTGCTTAGGGAGCACGGCCTGATCTACGAGTTCAAGGACCCCAAGGGCTACACCCGCTACGACGGCTACAACGAGCCCCACGTGCACCTGGTCTGCCTCTCCTGCGGCAAGGTGGAGGACCTGCTCCTCAAGAACCTTCCCGAGCTGGACGTGAACCCCGCCATGCGGGCGGCCGCCGAGCGCACGGGCTGGGCCCTGGAGGGCTTCCGCCTGGAATTCCGGGGGAAGTGCCCGAGCTGCCAAAAGTAGGCGCCTAAACCTGGGGTCTGGGGAATCTCCCCAGGAACCTTTCTCTGGGGTCCCCATGCTGGCGAAAGCCAGCATGGGGTGGCATCACAGGGCCTCCGCCACCTTCAGAAGGGTGCGCACGCCGAAGCCCGTCCCCCCCTCGGGGCCCAGGGCGTGGGCCTTCTTGGCGAAGGCGGGCCCGGCGATGTCCAGGTGGACGAGGGGCACCTGCACGAACTCCGCCAAAAAGAGGGCGGCGGTGATGGCCCCGCCGTAGCGGTCCCCCACGTTCTTGAGGTCGGCCACAGGGCTTTTCAGCTTCTCCCGGTAGGCCTTCTCCAAGGGCATGGGCCAGACCTTCTCCCCCGCCTTTTCCGCCGCCTCCCGCACCTTATCCCCCCAGGAGGGCTCGGTGGCGAAGAGGGCCGCCACCTCCTCCCCCAGGGCCACCACCGCCGCACCCGTGAGGGTGGAAAGCTCCAGGATGCGCTCCGCCCCCTCCCTTTCGGCGTAGGCCAAGACGTCGGCCAGGGTGAGGCGGCCTTCGGCGTCGGTGTTCATCACCTCCACGGTCTTTCCGGAAAGGGTCTTGAGCACGTCCCCCACCCGGTAGGCCCTACCGGAGACCAGGTTCTCGCAGGCGGCGATGTAGCCCCTTAGCTCCACGGGAAGGCCCAAAAGGGCCGCGGCCTTGAAGGCCCCGAGCACGGCCGCCGCCCCCGCCATGTCGCCCTTCATGGTGGCCATGCTCTCCGTGGGCTTTAGGGAGTAGCCGCCGGAGTCAAAGGTGAGGCCCTTCCCCACCAGGTCCAGCCGGGCCTTGGGCCTTGGCGGGGCGTAGCGGAGGCGGATGAACCGGGGCGGGTTCTCCGAGCCTTGGGCCACGGCGAGGAAGGCCCCCATGCCGAGCTCGGCGATGGCCTTCTCGTCCAGGACCTCCACCTGCACGCCCAAGGCCCTAAGCTCCAAGGCCCGCTCCGCCAGGGCCTCGGGGGTGAGGAGGTTGGGGGGCTCGTTCACCAGGTCCCGGGCCAGGTAAACCCCTTCCGCCACCTTCCTCGCCCGCTCCAAAAGGGCCTCGGGGACGCCCGGAAGGAGGAGGGTGAGGGCCTTTTCCTCCTGGGTGGCCTTGAACCGGTCAAAGCGGTAGGCCCCGAGGAGAAGGCCCTCGGCCAGGGCGTAGGCGTCCTCCAAAGGCTCCACCAGGGCCTCGGGGAAGGCGAGCCTGAGGAGGGCCTGGGCGAGCCTCCCCCCGCTTTCCCGGTCGTCCTCGCCCCGCCCGAAGAGGAGGACGGGGCCTTCCTCCGCGTAGAGGAGGAGGCTCTCCCCCGCCTTAAGCCCCGCCTCCTTCAGGGCCTGCCGGAGCCGCCCCTTGAGGCGGGCGTCCAGGACCTCCCCCTGGGGGAGGAGGGCGCCTTCCTTGGCCCAGACCACCTTGAGGGGGGCCCGGCCCTCGGCCAGGCCCGTGGAAACGGCGCGTAGGGTGATCACGTGCAAGGTTTTACCACAAAGGCGTGGCAGAATGGGAGGGATGCGGTGGCTTCTTTTGGCGAAGCAGGCGGCCCTCGGGGGGGCGGCGGCCCTCGAGGGGGTGATGATGAAGGCCCCTTGGGCCTGGGCCCTGGCGGTGCGCTTGCCGGACGGAAAGATCCACGTGGAACGCCACGAGGAAAGGGCCCTCACCGAGCGCTACCCCTGGGCACGGCTTCCCCTCCTCCGGGGGGTGGTGGCCCTCTTGGACGCCCTCAGCGTGAGCTACCGGGCCCTGGCGCGGAGCGCCGAGCTCGCCGGGGGCGAGGAAGTCCCCAAGGGGGCGCTTTGGGGGACGGTGGCGGTGAGCCTCCTCATCGGCATCGCCCTCTTCATCGTCTTCCCCGGTTTCCTCTCGGGGCTTCTCTTGGACCCCGCCCGCCACCCCGTGCTCTACAACCTCCTGGCAGGGACGATCAAGGTGGGGATCCTCGTGGGCTACCTCCTCTTCATCCGGCGCATGCCGGAGATCCGCCGCTTCTTCATGTACCACGGGGCGGAGCACAAGGCCATCCACGCCTACGAGAAGGGGCTTCCCCTCACCGTGGAAAACGTCCTGGCCCAGCCCCGCTTCCACCCCCGGTGCGGCACCACCTTCCTCGCCTTCGTCATCGTGGTCTCGGTGCTGGTCTACAGCCTGATCCCGGCCCCAGAGGTCCTCTGGTGGCGGCTTTTTGCGAGGGTCCTCTTCCTGCCCGTGGTGGCCGCCTTGGCCTTTGAGCTCCTCTACTTCTCCGCCCGGCACCAAGACCCCCTCTCCCGCCTCTTCCGGGAGCTCGGCTTCCGCTTCCAGGCCCTCACCGTGGCCGAGCCCACCCCGGAGATGGTGGAGGTGGCCATAAGGAGCACGGAGGCGGCCCTGGGGGAGAAGGTGGTGGCATGAAGCGGGTTCTCGTGGCCATGTCCGGGGGGGTGGACTCCTCCGTGGCCGCCCTCCTCCTCAAGGAGGCGGGCTACGAGGTGGTGGGGGCCATGATGCGCTTCTGGCCCGACCTTCCGCCCCCGAGCCTGGAGGGGGGCAGGCCCCGGGCCTGGGAGAGCTGCTGCACCCCCGATGCCGCCTACGAGGCCCGGCGGGTGGCGGACCGCCTAGGCATCCCCTTCTACCTCCTGGACTACCGGGAGGTCTTTGAGGAGGAGATCATCTCCCCCTTTTTGAGGGACTACGCCCGGGGGCGCACCCCGAACCCCTGCGCCCGGTGCAACACCTTCGTCAAGTTCGGGGCCCTCCTCAAGCAGGCGAGGAGGCTCGGCCTGGACTACGTGGCCACGGGCCACTACGTGCGCAAGGAGGGGGAGGCCCTTCTTCGGGGCCTTGACTCAAGGAAGGACCAGACCTACTTCCTCTGGGGCACCCCCAAGGAGGCCCTCCCCCACCTCCTTTTCCCCGTGGGGGGGCTCACCAAGCCCGAGGTGCGGGCCCTCGCCGAGAAGGCGGGCCTCCCCACGGCCCAAAAGCCCGAAAGCCAAAACCTCTGCTTCGTGGCCGGGGACCTCGAGGGCTTCCTCAAGGAGCGCCTAAGGCCCAGGCCCGGCCCTCTCGTGGACGCCCTCACGGGGGAGGTGGTGGGGGAGCACCAGGGGGCGAGCCTCTACACCCTGGGCCAGAGGAAGGGGCTCGGGCTCTACAAGACCCACCTGGAGCGGTACGTGGTGGGCGTGGACCCCGAACGGAACGTGGTCTACGTGGGGCCCAGGGAGGCCTGCTACTGGGAGGGCCTGGAAGGGGAAGGCGTGAACCTCCTCACCGACCTTCCCGAGGAGGTGGAGGTCCAGGTGCGCTACCGCACCCCCCCTGTGCGGGCCCGGGTGGAGTCCCTAAACCCCTTGCGCCTCCGCTTCGCCCACCCCGTCTTCGCCGTTACCCCGGGGCAGAGCGCCGTCTTCTACCGGGGGGAGAGGCTCCTTGGGGGTGCGGTGATCCGGAGGGGGCTTTACAACCTGGCGGGCCTCGAGGCCCCCGCCTTGACCTTCTCCTGACAAAGGTCGGTCAAAGTACGGGTGGGAGGTTGAGCGATGCGAGGGAAAGCGGTTCTTCTTATGGCGGTGGCCCTGGCGGGCCTAGGTTTGGCGCAGCAGACCATCACCCTGGTGGGAGCGGGGGCCACCTTCCCCTACCCCCTCATGGCCAAGTACGGGGACGAGTACACGGGGCTTACCGGGGGCAAGGTGCGCATCAACTACCAGTCCATCGGATCCGGGGGCGGCATTCGCCAGTTCCTGGAGCAGACCGTGCACTTCGGCGCCTCCGACGCCCCCCTGGACGACCCCCGCATGAAGGAGGTCAAGGAGCGCTTTAAGACCAACGCCCTAAACATCGGCTATGCCCTGGGAGCGGTGGTGCCCGCTTACAACCTGCCGGGGCTAAAAGAGCCCCTGCGCTTCAGCGGCCCCGTCCTGGCAGACATCTACCTGGGCAAGATCAAGACCTGGAACGACCCGGCCCTCCAGGAGCTGAACCCCGGGGTGAAGCTTCCCCCCTTGCCCATCACCGTGGTCCACCGCTCCGACGGCTCGGGTACCACCTACGTCTTCGTGGACTACCTCTCCAAGGTGTCCCCCGAGTGGGCCCAGAAGGTGGGCCGGGGCACCAGCGTCCAGTGGCCCGTGGGCGTGGGCGGCAAGGGCAACGAGGGCGTGGCCGGGGTGGTGAAGCAGACTCCCGGGGCCATCGGCTACGTGGAGGTCACCTACGCCAAGCAGAACAACCTGGCCTACGGGGCGGTGCGGAACAAGGCGGGCCGCTTCGTCCTGGCGGACCTGGCCTCCATCAAGGCGGCGGCCAACGTGCCCCTGCCGGGGGACATGCGGGTTTCCCTCACCGACACCGCCGCCCCCGACGGCTACCCCATCGCCAGCTTCACCTACCTCCTCCTCTACGAGAACCTCTCGGTCAACAAGGCGGTGAAGTCCGAGGCCGAGGCCCGGGCCTTGGTGGAGTTCGTCAAGTGGGTCCTCACCGAGGGGCAAAGGTTTAACGAGCCCCTCACCTATGGGGCCCTTTCCCCGGTGGCCCAGCAGCGGGCCTTGGCCCTTCTGTCCCGGGTCACCTACGAGGGCAAGCCCATCGGCAAGGAGATCGTGGGCCGCTAAAGCCAGGCCAGCCTAGGGGTGGCCTTTCCCGGGGCCACCCCTTATCTTGAAGAAGGGTTTGCGCATGCGGCGACTCTACAGCCACTTAGGCGACCGGATCTTCGCCCTTTTCCTCCTTCTCCTGGCCTTGGGCGTGGTGGCTTTAGCCCTCCTCATGGCCTACGAGCTCTATCAGGGGGGAAGCCTGGCCTTGAAGCGTTTCGGCCTCCTGGGCTTCGCCTTGGGAAGGGAGTGGGACCCTGTGGTCCAGAAGGCCTTTGGGGCCTGGCCTTACATCCTGGGCACCCTTATCGTGAGCCTCTCCGCCCTCTTTCTTTCCTTCTTCCCCGCCCTGGCGGCGGCCATCTTCGCCGCCGAGTACGCCCCCAGGTGGCTCGCCCAGACCATCAACTTCCTTCTGGACCTGATGGCCGCCGTGCCCAGCGTGGTGTACGGGCTTTGGGGGATCTTCGTCCTGGCCCCCTGGCTTAGGGATGCGGTCCAGCTTCCCCTTTACATGTGGGCGGCGGAGCGCCTTCCCGGCCTCCTCCCCTTCCTCGGGGTACCCACGGGCTACGGCCTCATGACCGCCGTGCTCATCCTGGCCTCCATGATCGTACCCTACACCGCGGCCTTGGCCCGGGACGCCATCGCCCTGGTGCCCAAGGAGCATCGGGAGGCCGCCTACGCCCTGGGGGCCACCCGCTGGGAGGTGATGCGCCTGGCCGTCTTGCCCTTGGCCCGGGGGGGGATCATCGCCGGGGCCTTCCTGGCCCTGGCCCGGGCGGTGGGGGAGACCATGGCGGTCACCATGGTCATCGGAAATTCCCACAAGCTCCCCTACACCCTCTTCGGAGGGGCGGCCACCATGCCCAGCGTCATCGCCAACGAGTTCACCGAGGCGGTGGAGGACCTGCACCTGTCCGCCTTGATCGCCGTGGGCTTCCTTCTCTTCCTGGTTTCCATGCTGGTCAACTTCACCGCCGCCTACATCCTCAGGCGCCAAGAGCGCCTGGTGAAGGGGGTGCTGTGACCGAGAAGGACCTGGCCCTGAGGCGGCGCTACCGGGTGGAGCGCCTCATGATGGCCCTGGTGGCCCTAGGCACCCTTTTGGCTTTCCTGATCCTCTTTTTAGTCCTGGCCTACGCCCTTTTGCAGGGGGCGGGGGCCCTTAACGTGGACTTCTTCCTCAAGGACATGCGTCCCCCCGGGGAAACGGGGGGGGGCTTGCGGCAGGCCATCGTGGGCACCCTCATCGTGGACGGCCTGGGCCTCCTCATCGCCCTGCCCTTCGGGCTGGCCGCAGGTATCCTCTTGGCGGAGTACCCGGACCATCCCGTCAATCCTTACCTCCGCCTCCTCTCCGACACCCTAAACGGGATGCCGGCCATTCTCTTTGGCCTTCTGGCCTTCGTCCTGGTGGTCAAGCCCATGGGGGGCTTCTCCGGGCTCTCCGGAGCCTTCGCCCTGGGCTTCCTCATGATCCCCATCCTGGCCCGAAGCACCGAGGGGGTGCTCTCCCTGGTGCCCAAGGAGATCCGGGAAGCGGGGCTCGCCCTGGGGCTTCCCCGCTGGCGGGTGATCCTTTCCCTGGTCCTGCCCACGGCCCGTGCGGGACTCATCACCGGGATCCTTTTGGCCTTTGCCCGGGCGGCGGGGGAGGCCGCCCCCCTCCTCTTCACCGCCTTCGGCAGCCCCCTTTTGGAGCTCAACCCCTTGAAGCCCATGGACACCTTGCCCCTAAGGCTCTTCGCCTTTGCCATCAGCCCTTACGAGGACTGGCACCGCCAGGCTTGGGCCGCAGGGTTGGTGCTTTTCGGACTCATCACCCTGACAAGCCTTCTCGCCCGCTGGGCCTCGAGGCGGAGGTTCTAAATGCCAGAAGCCGTGGACGTGCACATGGAGTCTAGGAACCTGGTGGTCCGTTACGGGAACCGGGTCGGCGTGGGGGTGGGCGGGGGGGTCAGCCTGCCCCTCTACCGCCACAAAATCACCGCCCTCATCGGTCCCTCGGGGTGCGGGAAGACCACCTTCCTAAGGGCCTTGAACCGCATGCACGACCTCACCCCCATCGCCAGGGTGGAGGGAGAAGTCCTCCTGGACGGAGAGAACATCTACGCCCCAGGGGTGGACCCGGTGCTGGTGCGCCGCCGGGTGGGGATGGTCTTCCAGAAACCCACCGCCTTCCCCACCCTGTCCATCTACGACAACGTGGCGGCCGGGCTCAAGCTGGTGGGTATCCGCGATCGCAAGCGCCTGGACGAGGCCGTGGAGCGGGCCCTCAAATGGGCGGCCCTTTGGGACGAGGTGAAGGACCGCCTGAGGGCCCCGGCCAGCGGTCTTTCTGGGGGCCAGCAACAGCGCCTCACCATCGCCCGGGCCCTGGCGGTGGAACCCGAGGTCCTCCTCATGGACGAGCCCACCGCCAGCCTGGACCCCATTTCCACCCAGGCCATAGAAGACCTCCTGCTGACCTTAAAAGAGCAGGTCACCATCGTCATCGTCACCCACAACATGCAACAGGCCGCCCGGGTCTCCGATTTCACCGCCTTTTTCCTGAACGGGGAGATGGTGGAGTTCGGGGCCACCGAGGTCCTTTTCACCAAGCCCAAGGATCCCCGCACCGAGGCCTACATCAGCGGGCGCTTCGGCTAATACAATAATCGGTGCCATGTCTCCCCTCGCCCTCCTCTTCCTCACCCTCTTCAACAGCGTCCTGGGCCTCTCCATCCTCTTCCCCATCCTGGGGCCTTTGGGCCGGGAGCTGGGCCTGAGCGAGGTCCAGGTGGGCCTTTTCTCCACGGGCTACGCCCTCATGCAGTTCCTCCTTGCCCCCTACTGGGGAAGGTGGAGCGAAGGGGGCCGGAAGCCCGTCCTTCTTGTGGGCATCCTGGGCTTCGCGGCGAGCTTCTTCCTCTTCGGCGTCTTCGCCCTTATGGGGGAAAAGGGCCTTGTGCCTCAGGGGCTCCTCTTCCTCCTGCTCCTCCTGGCGCGGCTTCTCGGAGGGGCCTTCAGCTCCGCCACCCTGCCCACGGCCCAGGCCTACGTGGCCGACGTCACGGGGCGGGAAAACCGCACCGCAGGCATGGCCCTCCTGGGGGCGGCCTTTGGCCTCGCGGTGATCCTGGGGCCCGCCTTGGGGGCGGGGCTTGCCGCCTTCTTAGGCCTTTTGGCCCCGGTCTTCTTCTCGGCGGGGATCGCCCTCCTCAACGCCCTCTTCGTCCACCTGGCCCTGCCCGAGTCCAGGACCCAAGGGAAGGGGGAGCCGGCGCGGCTTTCCCCCTGGGACGGGCGGGTCTTCCCCCTCCTCCTCCTGGGATTCGCCCTCAACCTCTCCAGCGTGGCCCTGGAGCAGACCATCGCCTTCTACTTCCAGGACCGCCTGGGCCTAACGGGGGTGGAGACCGCTCGGAGCGTGGGGCTCGCCTTGGTCCTCTACGGCCTGGTGGCGGTCTTCCTCCAGGGCTTCCTGGTGCGCAAGGCGGGCTGGCCCCCTAAGACCCTCCTCCTCCTGGGTCTTTCCGTGGGCCTTCTGGGCTTTCTGGTGCTGGTCTTCGCCAGGAGCTTTCCTGCCCTCACCCTGGGGCTTGCCCTCCAAGGAGCAGGGGCGGCCCTGGCGGGGCCTGGGGTGACGGCGGGGCTTTCCCTGGCGGTGGGGGAAGGGGAGCAAGGGCTGGTGGCGGGCCTCAACAGCTCGGCCCAGGCCTTAGGAAGGATGTTCGGGCCCATCCTGGGCACGGGGCTCTACCGGATGGCCCCCGAAGCCCCCTACCTCCTGGGAGCGGGGCTTCTCCTCTTGGGCCTGGCCTCCTTGCCCTTCCTGTTCCGCCGGGTCCGGCTTTGATGCGGCTCCTCCTCTTTCGGCAGCGGAACTTCCGCAACCTAGCCCTGGAGGCCTTCCGCCCTCCTCCGGGGCTTTTCGCCGTGGTGGGGGGGAACGGCCAGGGGAAGACCAACCTCCTTTGGGCCTGGCACCTCCTCCTAGGGGGGGAGGCGCCCGGGGCCCTGGGGGACCTGGTGCGCTTTGGAGAACGGGAAGCCTGGCTCTTCGCCGAGGTGCAAACCGAGCTTGGCCTTTACCGGGTGGAGCAACGCCTAGGCCCAGAAGGGAGGGAGGTGCGCCTCAACGGGAAGCCCGTGGGCTTAAGGGCGCTATGGGAGCTTCCCGGCTCGGTGCTGGTGCTCCCCGAAGACGTGGGAATCGTTCTTGGGCCCAAAGAGGCCAGGCGGGCCTTTCTAGACCGGCTTCTTTCCCGTTTTTCCCGGCGCTACGCCGCCCTCCTTACCGCCTACGAAAAGGTCTTGCGCCAGAGGAACGCCCTCTTGAAGGTGGGGGGAAACGGGCTAGGGGTTTGGGACCAGGAACTCGCCCGCTACGGGGAGGAAATCCTGGCCCTAAGAAGGCGCTTTCTCCGGCGCTTTCTGCCCATCTTCCAGGAGGTGTACCGGGCCCTGGCCCCGGGGGAAGCGGGCCTCGAGCTGGAGGAAAGCGTGCAGGGGAGCCTTCTAGAAGCCCTTCAGATAAGGCGGCAAGAGGAGCTCCTCCGGGGGCAGACCTTGGTGGGACCTCACCGGGACGACCTGGTGGTCCTCCTCCAGGGCCGCCCCGCCCACCGCTTCGCCAGCCGGGGGGAGGCCAAGGCCTTGGCCCTAGCCCTGCGTCTGGCCGAGCACCGCCTCCTCGCGGAGCACCACGGGGACCCCCCCATCCTTCTTTTGGACGAGTGGAGCGAGGAACTGGACGAACCCCGGCGGCAGGCGGTTCTGCGCTACGCCAAGGACCTCCCCCAGGCGGTCCTGGCTGGCCTCCAAGCGCCCGAAGGGGTGGTGGTATGCTCCATGCAAATGGGGGTGGTCCTGTGCCCTGGCGGCTAAAGGAGGTGATTCCCGAGGCCTTAAAGCGGGCCGGGGGCAAGGAGCGGCTTAGGCGAGGCATGGTCCTCGCCGCCTGGCGGGAGGTGGTGGGGCCGGGCCTGGCCCGGGTCACCGAGGCTCTGGCCCTCGAGGACGGCACCCTTTGGGTAGAGGTCCCCGATCCCGTGGTGGCCCACCAGCTCACCTACCACCGCCTCCTTCTCCTTCGCCGCTACGAGGAGCGGTTTCCGGGGATGGTGAAGGAAATCCGCTTCCAAGTGGGAAGCCCCAAGGCCCGGGAAGACTCCCCCAGGCCCCAAGACCCTGGTCCCGCCCAAGGCGTGCAGCTCGCCCAAAGCCGCAAGGCCTTGGCCCTGGCCCAGGAAGCCCCTCCCGACCTCCGGGACAAGGTGGCCCGGGCGGCTTTAGCCCTTCTCCAACGGCGGAAGGGCACTCCCTGCCCCATCTGCCAGACCCCTAGCGAGACCCACCCTTGCCCCACCTGCCGGCGCCTTTTGCAAGCGCCCGCCGTGGTCAAGGAGGCGGAACGCCTTTACCGGGGAAAACCCCCGCGTCTCCAAGGGGAAGCCCTTCGGGTGGCCCGGCACCTGGCCCGGGGAAAGCTTCTCCAGGCCATGCGGGAGCTCTACCCCGAGGCATTGAGGGAGGAAGGCCTAAGGCCCTTCCTGGCCGATCTGGCCCGCCGCTTCCGGACGCTCTTCCCTGAGGAAGCCCTTCCTGCGGGGGTCCAAAGCCTTTTGGAAAAAGAAAAACCCCCGCCCCCCTAGGGGGGGCGGGAGCGGTTGGTGGGCGGCAGAGGACTTGAACCTCTGGCCTCTCGCTTGTAAGGCGGGGAAAAATCGCCCGCTATTCCACGGAAACAGCCTTCTGGACGCGGTTTTCTTCCACCCACTTTCCTGGAACTTCCTCCGATATACGGGGGTTTACGGCTCCATAAGCCCCCTGATAAGCCCCCCACTTCCTGGAGCCTTTACATGAGCTTCCTAAAACCGCTTCGGTAAACCGGCTTGCCTCAAGACCCCGTTAGCCGTGTGGCGGGACTTTATCTTGCCGTCCACCACGAACTTGCGCCCCGTTATGGGGCTATACCAGATTTCATGGTCCCCCTTGCCCTGACGCACGGGATAGCAACCCGCCTCCCGGAGGAGGCGCTTGACCTCGGGGGCGTAATCCGCCATCAGGAGAGGGCCAAAGGCCGGGCGGCCTCGAGGTGAAGCTCCACCGGGGGCTCCACCCTCACCCCGTTCTCCTCAAGGAGCTCCGGCACCATCACCGCGAGCTTGGCAAGAAGCTCCTCCAGGGTGGGGGCCTCCGTAGCCAGTCCGGGCACGTCCTGGCTTTCCGCTACCCACACCCCGGCTTCCCCATCCCAGGAGGCCCGTACCTTGAGGGAGCGCATACCCGTAGGATACCGCACGGGGCCGGAGTAGACTGGGGGCATGGGGGACGCTGAGGCGTGGCGTAGGTGGAACGCCTGGCGCTACGTCCTTCACGCCGTGGAAGAGATAGCGCCAGAAGCCCTTGAGGACCTGGCCCGCCTGGTGCCGGTGTACCGGGAAGCCGCCCCCCACATGGACCGCCCCGGGTGGTACGTTTACGACTGGAAAAGCCTGGGGAAAGCCTTAGAAGCCCTAACGGGCGTGCCCGGCTATGAAGAGCCTCTGACAAAGATAAGGGACTTCCGGGAAGCCCTCCTCGCCTGGGGCCGTAGGTGGAACCTGGCCCATCCTGAGCCCCTAGGGTGGGCCATGGAGAACCTTCGGTTATGGGCCAAAGCCCCCGAACTGGCGGGGGGGCCGTTTGTTCACACCGGCCCCCTTGTGGACATCCCCTCATTCCCTCCTCTTCGGGTGCCGGAGTTTACCCCCCCCATCTACGGCGGGGAGAAGACCGGGAGTTGGGCCAAGGTGGAGGAAAGGCTCCGCCAAGCCTTTGAGTCCTGGCTAAGGGAGTGCCGGGCCCTCTACGAGGAGTGGAGCCTCCCCAACCGTGAGCTTCTGAAGCATGCCCGCTGGTGGGTGGCCCACAAGGTGAAGGGGTGGAGCCTTCGGACCCTGGCCAAGAGGGCACGGCTGGAAGGGCTTGTGGACAACGAGGGGCGCGTCCTGATTGAGGAAGCCGCCCCGAGCGCGGTTGCGAAGGCCATCGCAAGCCTGGATAAGGCGCTGGGGCTGGCGCCAACCTGAGCTTGTGCGTTCTCTCACTTATGTTCACCTGAGCCTTCCCCTTTTTAGGTGAACAACCTGGCCGCCAACCTGGGGGCATGAACGCTGAGAAGCGGCTCCTGAAGGTTGAGGAAGTCCGGCGGCTGGTAGGCGAGGACCTTTTGGGGCGGGACGCGGCGTATGCGCTGGCCCGCCGCTACGGGGTGCGGCTTGGGAAGCGGCTCCTGGTGCCGGCCCGGGTGGTGGAGGCCCTTCTGGAGGGGCGGCTGGAGGAGCTGGAGAAGACCCCCGGGGTGGAGGCCCGGGGGCGCTAGGAGGTTGCCGTGCCGCGTCAAGACCATTCTACCCCTACCGCCCTGAAGGCCGCCTTGGCCTACGCCCGGCTGGGCTACGCCGTCCTCCCCCTCTACCCGGGGGAGAAGCGCCCCCACGCTGGCCTGGTGCCCCACGGGTTGAGGCAGGCCACCCTGGACCCGGCCACCATCACCGCCTGGTGGAAGTCCTGCCCCGAGGCGGGAGTGGGCGTCCTGGCCCCCGAGGGGGTCCTGGTCTTGGACGTTGACGCCCCCGAGGCCTGGGAGGAGCTGAGGCGGGAGCACCCCGCCCTCCTGGAGGCCCCCCGGCAGAGGACCCCCAAGGGAGGGGTCCACGTCTTCCTCCGGCTTCCCCACGGGGTGCGGCTTTCCGCCACGACCAGGAAGATTCCCAAGGTGGACGTCCGGGGCATGAAGAAGGCCTACACGGTGGCTTGGCCTACGAGGCTTGCCGATGGACGGGGCTACGCCTGGGAGGTGCCCCTGGTGAGGCCGGAGGAGCTTCCCCCGGTGCCTGAAGGCCTCCTTCTCCGGCTCCTCCCCCCACCGCCACCCCCTAAGCCCGCGTGGACCCCGGTGGAGGGGGCCAGCCCCAAGCGGCTCCAGGCCATCCTCGGGGGCCTCGCGAAAGCCGTGGCCCGGGCCCACGTGGGCACGCGGCACCTGACCCTCCTCCGATACAGCCTGGCCGCCTTCGGCCTGGTGGCCCACGGCCTCCCCCCCGAGGAGGCGGAGGCCGCCCTCCTGGAGGCCGCCCGGGCCTCGGGGCTACCCGAGGGGGAGGCCAGGGACGTCTTGCGCTGGGCCAGGAGGGTGGGGGAGGCCAAGCCCCTCCCCCTGGAGCCTTCCCCTACCCCTCCCGAGCCCCGCACCTACCGCGCCAGGGTCTACGCCCGCATGAGGAGGTGGGCATGACCTTCCAGGACCTTCTCAAGCGGGTGGAAGGGGCCAAGGCGGAAACCCTCCCCGGCCTCCTCCCCGAGCTCTTCAAGGCCATCTACGAGGCGGGGCTTTTGGATACCGAGCTGGAAGCCCTCTTCATGCTCATCAAGAAGAAGACCGGGGTGAGCGTGGGCGCCCTCCGTAAGGACTGGGCCCGCTACCGGGTCGCGCGGGAGGAGGAGGCCCGCGAGGAGGCCGCCCCGGCCCTCACCCCCGAGGACCGGGAGGCCGCCCGGGAGCTCTCGGAGGACCCCGCCCTCCTCCACAAGGTCATCGGCACCCTCGGGGCGCTGGGGGTGGTGGGGGAGGAGGAAAACCGCGGCCTCCTCTACCTGGGCCTCCTTTCCGCCCGGACGGAAAGTCCCATCTCCATCCTGGTCAAGGGACGCTCCTCCTCGGGGAAGTCCTTCCTGGTGAGCACCGTGCTGAAGCTCATCCCCCCTCGGGGCTACTACGAGCTCACCAGCATGAGCGCCAAGGCCCTGGTGTACGCCGACCTGGACTTCCGGCACCGCCACCTGGTGCTCTACGAGGAGGACGGGCTGAACAACGAGGAAGTGCTCTACCTGGTGCGCAGCCTCCTCAGCGAGGGTCAAATCCGCTACATGACCGTGGAGAAGAGCCCCCAGGGGCGCATGGTGGCCCGGGAAATCACCCGTCCCGGCCCCACCGGGCTCATCACCACGCTCACCAGGGGGCTCACCAAGGAGGACAACGAAACCCGCACCTTCAGCCTCTACATGGACGACTCCAAGGACCACACCCTCCGGGTGGTGCAGGCCCTGGCCGAACGGGAGGCCCTGGGGGCGCGGCCCGAGGTGGAGGTGGCCCCCTGGCACGCCCTCTACGAGGCCCTTCCCCAAGTGGGGGTGGTGGTGCCCCACGCCCCGGCCATCGCCCGGCTCCTGGAGGCCCAGGACCTCCCCGAGGACCTGACCCGGCTCCGCCGGGACTTTGGCCGCTTCCTCACCCTGGTCAAGGTGGTGGCCCTCCTCCACCACGCCCGAAGGGAGGAGCGGGAGGGGCGTTTGGTGGCCTCCCTGGAGGACTACGCCCTGGCCTACCACCTGGCCGCCCGCCCCCTGGCCCGGAGCGTCCACACCGTGAGCCCCCAGGCCCTGGCCCTGGCCGTGGCCGTGCGGGAGGTGTACGAGGCCAAGCGGGAAGAGCTTGAGGGGAAGGTCCCCGAGGGGAGCGTGGCCGTGTACGTGAAGGACGTGGCCCGCCATCTGCGCTGGGCCAAGCGCACGGTGCAGAAGTGGGTGGACCTGGCCGAGGCCGCCGGGCTGGTGGACGTGCAGAAGGACGGGAACCGCCTGGCCCTGAGGCCCGTGGAGGGGGCGCCCCTGGAGGAGGCCGCCTTCCGGCTCCTCCCCGAGCCCGAGCGGCTAGCCCGGGAGCTGGGGGAGGGGGGGAGGTACGTGCACCCCATCACCGGGGAAGTGCACGTGCTCTACCTTCCCGGAAGCGCGTGCGCGTTCTCCCCGAAAACCGAGGGAAACGCCCTCCAGGACGAGAAAAACCCTCGCGCACGCCATGCGCACGACCGCGCACGCCCCCCCGAGAAACGCCCTTCTGGAGAGGAAAAACCCCGTGCGCGTTCGGAAGTGGCTTCCCCATCGCAAAACCCGGAGGAACGCGCACGCTCCGAGCTGGAGGCCCTGGCCGAAAAGACAGGGGCGCGGGTGTTCCACGTGCCCCTCCCCCGCGCCCTGGAGGAAGACGAGGTGGAGGTGGAGCTGTGAGCCCGTGGCGGAAGCTCATCGCCCTGGCCCCGGCCTTGGCCGCCAAGGTGCGGGCCATGCGCCCGCCCAAGCTCCGGGTGCTGGCGGATGGCCGGGTGCTCTACTGGGCCCTGGCCGTCCCGGGGGAGGAGGACCTGGAGGCGCATGCCGCCTGGCCCGGGCAGAACGCCCCGAGCCTCGAGGCCTGGCTTGTGGAGCGCTTGGCCTTCCTGGCCGAAAGCTGGCCGGAGGCGAGGGAGGTGGAGCTCCTGGGCGTGTGGACGGGGGACCCGCCCCGCCTTGAGCCCATCGCCCGGGCCCGGGTGAAGACCAAGGAGGGGGTAGGCCATGCCTGAGCGTGCGCGAGTTTCGGGGAACGCCGTCCTGGACGGGAGGAAGAACGCGCACGCACTTTGTGCCGTCCAGGACGGCACTCCTCTCCCACGCGTGCGCGTGCGTGCGCACAGCGTGCGCGAGGGTTTTGCCCGTGCAGGACGCGATAAACCCCCCGTTGGGAGGGGAACGCGCACGCGCTTCCGGGGAGATAGAGAGGCGCGGACCCCCTGGGAGGAGGTGGCCCATGCGGGCGATTGACGCGGTGGCGCGGTACTTGTGGGAGGAGGGGCTGGACGTGTTCACGGACCCCCTGGAGCCCCCCGGGCACCTGGTGGTGCGGGATGGCCCCTTTACCCGCGTCTTCTCGCCCGGGGAGGTGCAGGCCCTGGCCCAAGCCCTCCAGGCCCTGGGGGTCATGGATGAGAAAGGCCGCCCTCTGAGTCGTGAGGTTTTTGGTAGGGGGGCTAGACGTTGCGGGGAGGTGAGCGCGTGAACGAGCTCATGACCCTCCTCAGGGAGGCCTTAGGCGCGGGAAGGCGCGGCCCTCTCCCGGGGCAAGGGCGCGGCCCGGGGGAGCCCTGGCAGGGGCTTGTGGAGGAAACGCCCCAGGTTTGGGCCGCGTGGCTTGCCGAATACTGGAGGCTCAAGACGCGCCGCCCCCTCCCCGAGGTGCCCCCCGTCCGGCTGACCTACGAGGGGCAGGAGGTGCGGCTGGTGGGGGTGGAACGCCCCTTCGGCTACGAGTGGCAGTTCCTCTGCCCGGGGTGCGGGGGAAAGCGCCGGGTGCTCTACCTGACGCGCCGGGGGCTCCTCTGCCGAAGGTGCGGGAAGCTGGGCTACCTCTCCCAGGCCAGGAGAAAGGGGAGGACCCTGGAGCTTGGCCTTCCCCTCTGGGGGAGGCGCATGCTGGGGGGCCTCCCCGAGGCCCTGGCCCAGGACCTGGCCCAGGACGTGCGGAAGGAGCTGGAAGGGCTTTTCGGCAAGCTGAGCGTGGAGGTGAGGGATGAGGAAGACTAAAGAACCCGCGTGGGTTGCCCGCTACCTGAAGGCCAAGGCCAAGTGGGAGGAGGCCGAAGCGTGGAGGGAGCGGCTGGGCGCCCTGGCCCCCAGGGCCCTGGAAGTCCTGGAGGCGGCCTTGGATGAGGCCAAGAAGCTTGACCCCGAGCGCCGGGCCAAGCTGGCCGTCCTGGCCCTCCGGCTCGCCATGAGCGCGTGGCCCGAGGCGGAGCCCAGCCCCGAGCTCTTCGCCCTGAAGGAAGCCCTGAAGTCGTCAAGGATTGACGGGAAGGAGGGCTAGGCTGAAGGGTTGCCGCTCTGGAGGGGGGCTTACCCCTTCTCCCCTCAAGGGGAAACCTAAGGGATGGGTAAGCGTGGAAACCTCATGCCCCCCCGTGGTAAGATGGGTGTCAACCCACCGGGCTGGGCCTGGGTTCCCGATAGCCCGGTGCAGGACGGGCGGCCCTCCAGGGGGCCGTTCCCCGTTTTTTACCCCCCATGGAGGCCGGGGCGCTCATTCGCGAAAGCTGCCTTTCGCGAAGGAATCCCCTCCCGGCCAAGGGGGGCGCCTTCTCTCTTTTCTGGAAAACCCTCGGCACTGGGAAGCCCGTGGACGGGCCGTGAGCCCGGGGCAAGACTTTCCCCCTAGGGCGTAGGGGTGCTTCCCGCCTCAACCCGGAGGGCCGTAAACGGCTCGTTGGGCTAAGCCCTGGACCCGTGTCCTTCCCCCGAATCCGCTGCCGGGGGTCTGCCCACATCAAGGGGTCCAGAAGCGAAGGGCCGGGAAAGCGCCCAGGTCCCGGTAGTTCAGGGTCCAGACGGGCACCCCAAGCCGCAGGGCGAGGAGGGCCACGCTGGCGTCCTCCAGGGTGCCTTCCCAGCCGGGAAGGTGGGTGAGGAGGAGCCTGGCCTCCTCCAGGTCTTCCAGGGCGAAGGGAACCACCACCGCACCCTCCACCACCTTCGCCAAACCTTTCCGCGCCACCTGCGGCCCCGCCTCGTAGAGGAGCCACTTGAACACCTCAAAGAGGATGGGCATGGGCACGAAGAGACGCGTACCCCCTTTGGCGAGGCGGCGGAAGCCCCTCACCGCTTCCTCGTGGTCGGGGTCGGAGCGGTGGAGGAGGGTGATGAGGGGCCCCGCGTCCAGGACCAGCCTTGGGGGGATCACCGCTCCTTTCGGATGAGGGCGTCGTGCTCCCGGGCGGAGCGCTCGGCCTTCCCTACCAGCCCCGCCACTTCCAGAAGGGCCTCTGGGCGCTTGAGGAGCTCGCGCTCCAAGAGCTCCCGCACCAGGGCGGAGAGGCTTAGGCCGGGGCGGGCCTTGCGGTAGGCCTCTATTTCCTGGGCCAGATGGTCGGGAAGGTAGAGGGTCACCCGCATGTCATACATCATCATACTACCCTGGCCGAGAGGGAGAGGGGGGCGGTGAGGACTAGGCAGACTTGACCGCTATACCCCATAGAGCCCCAGGAACCTGAGGGCGGAGAGGGGAATGCCCTTCCGCCCTTCCCCGGAGAGGTGGTATTGCCTTTCCGCTACTGAATGACTATCATTCAGACTGTGGAAAGGTCTTTCCTCCCCCGCGCAGCCGGGCCCCTCCTGGAGCGGCTTCTGCAGGTTTTCCCCGTGGTGGCGGTCATGGGGGCCCGGCAGGTGGGCAAGAGCACCTTGGTGCGGCACCTGCCCGCCTTGGGGGGGCACCTCTACCTGAGCCTGGACGACCTGGACCTCCGCCTCCAGGCGGAGGCCGACCCACACGCCCTCCTCCGCCGGGGGGAGCGGCTCATCCTGGACGAGGTGCAGCGGGTGCCCGAGCTCCTCCTGGCCATAAAGCGCTCCGTGGACGAGGCCCGCATGCCCGGCCGCTTTGTCCTCACCGGCTCCGCCCACCTCCTCCTCCACGCCCATCTGGGGGAGACCCTGGCAGGTCGGGCGGCCCATCTGGTCTTGTGGCCCATGACCCGGCGGGAGCAGCGGGGCCTGGGGAGGACGGGGCCGTGGGAGGAGCTCCTCGCCCTTCCCATGGAGGCGTGGCCTTCCCTCCTGCGGGAGGCCTGGGACCTCCGGGAAGACTGGCGTTCCGCCGTGGCCCGGGGCGGCTTTCCCGTCCCCGCCCTCCTCCTGAAGGACTGGGAGGAGCGGCAGATGTGGCTCCGCGCCTACCTGCAAACCTACCTGGAGCGGGATGTGCCCGCCCTCAGGGCGGTGGAAAACCTGCCCGAGCTCCGCAAGCTTATGGAGGCCCTGGCCCTGCGTTCGGGAAGCCTCCTGAACCAGAGCGAGCTGGCCCGGGACCTGGGGATATCCCAGCCCACGGTGCACCGTTACTTGAACCTCTTGGAGGTGAGCTTCCTCCTGGTGCGCCTTAGGGGATACGCCCGTAACCGCACCAAGCGCCTGGTCAAGTCGCCCAAGGTCTACCTCCCCGACCCCGCCCTGGCCCTCTACCTAGCGGGGGGAAGGCCTTCGGGAGCCCACTTGGAGACCCTGGTCCTCCTGGACCTGCTGGCCTTCCGGGACGCCCAGGCGGAGCCCCCGGGTCTTTACCACTGGCGCACCGCCTCCGGCCAGGAGGTGGATTTCGTCCTGGAGGCGGGGGAGAAACTTCTGCCCGTGGAGGTGAAGGCCACCTCCAGGCCCACCCCGAAGGACGCCCAGGGGCTTCTGGCCTTCCTGGCGGAGTACCCCGAAGCCCCCGGCGGGCTCCTCCTTCACGGGGGGGAGGAGGTCTTTCCCCTGGTGGAACGGGTGGTGGCCGCCCCCTGGTGGACGGTGGCCTGATACGGATTGTGAAGTGCTGCCCCAAATTTGGACCACCCCAGGGGAGAGGCCGAGGGGTGTAGTCTGAAGGGGTAGCAGGATGCGCAAGTGGTCGGCAAAGGAAAGGGCAAAGATCGTTATCCCGCTTTGCAAGCTTCAGGGCAATAAGACCTCCGGTCCGAGCCCTTCTCCTCGCCCCTTCGGGGAGCGCCTAGCGCTTCGTCCTCGGGAGAGCGGGTGCCCGCGCACTTCCCGAGGCTCCAAAGCTCTCTGGCTTCCCTCTGACTCAGTGGGGACGGTATGCCGGCCCGTAGTCCCTCTACCTGGGCCAAAGCCTTCCCCCCCAGCGACAGCACCACCAGCCCGGTATCTGGACGGCAAGAGAGATCGCGTTAGAGGGGCGAAAAGGAAAGCCCAGGCGGCCCGAAGGCCGCCCAGGTTCTTCCCCCCTCAAGGGGCGGTGTAGCTTCCCTCCTCGCTTCCAGAGCGCAAGTAGATCCCCGGGGTGGCGAGGAGCTTCCAGAAGTTGGGGGCGGCCAAGAGCGTACCCAAGGGCTTGTTGATGTAGAAGGCGCTCGCCTCGTAGCCCACGGTGTCGTTGGTGGCCGGGACGGGGAAGCCCAAGGAGCTCAGGTCGGGCAGGGCGTAGCTCGTGCCCGTTCCGATCCATGTATCTTGCCCCCTGAGGGAGGCCCTACCGCTCCGGTCACCGGGCCACCACGCCCGCAGGGCTGATGGGTAGCCACCCGCCCCGGCCTCCCCGCCGCACAGTATCCCGGTCGTCAAAGACCGCATCCACATGGAAGGCCCACGGGGTCGGGTGGCCACCTCCCTCAGTCTACCCAAGGGAGAAAGACCATGCTCCGCGCAGGTATTGACGTCAGCAAGCCCCACCTGGACCTGGCCCTGGTCTCCGGCACCGCCAAGCCCTCCTCGCCGCCCTCGCCCACCTCCGCCCCGCCTGGGTGCCCCTGGAGCCCACCGGCGCCTACCACCTCCCCCTCCTCAAGCTCCTGGCGGAGAAGGGCCTCCAGGTGGCCCTGGTCAACCCCTACCACCTGGCCGCCTTCCGCCGGGCCGCGGGGGAGCGCCACAAGACCGACCGCCAGGACGCCCTCCTCCTCGCCCACTACGCCCGGGTCTACCGGGAAAGCCTCCGGGCCTACACCCTCCCCCCAGAAGCCCTCCAGGAGCTCAAGGCCCTGGTGGGCTACCGGGAGGATTTGGCCGGGCGGGAGCGGGCCATCCTCAACCAGCTGGAGGCGGCGGAATGGGCGGGGAGCAAGGAGGTCCTCGCCCTCCTCCAGAGGGAGCTGGCGTGCGTGAAGGGGCTTTTTGGGGAGGTGGAGGCCAGGGTCCAGGCCCTCCTCGCCGCCCTCCCCGAGGCGGAGGTGCTGATGGGCCTGCCCGGGGTGGGGCCCCAGGTGGCGGCGGCGGTGCTGGCCCTCCTGCCCCCGGAGCTTTGGGGCCGGGCGAAGAGGGCGGCCTCCTACGCGGGGCTCATCCCCGAGCGGGAGGAGTCGGGGAAGAGCGTGGAGAGGAGCCGGCTTTCCAGGAAAGGACCCCCCCTCTTGCGGCGGAAGCTGTACATGGGGGCCCTGGCGGCGGCCTGGCCCCGGTACGGCTACCGGCGCCTCACCGCCCTCCTGCGGGGGGAAGGCTTCCAGGTGGGGGAGAAGCGGGTGCGCTCCCTCATGCGGGGGGAGGGTCTGCTTCTTGCTCGGAAGCCCCCCCTCCCAGGACTACCTCCCCAGGGGGCCTTCTCCAAGGGGTGAAGAACCTCCTGCCGGGACTCGCGGTGACCCGCCCGCACCAGGTGTGGGTGGCGGACCTGAGCTACGTGGTCCTGGGGGAGGGGGTGGCCTACCCGGCGGGGGTGATGGACCTCCACACCCGGAGGGTCCTGGCGATAGCCCTGGGGCCCAGGCTTTCTTCAGTGACCTTAGCTGCGTTGAGGATTGCCCTTAGGTACGGATGCTCTGAGGCACACCATTTGGGTCGGGGGGTGCAGAGGCCAGCCCCAAGGACTTGACAGACGGGGGTAGCCTGTGGTGTTGTATATACAACTAAACGGGTCATGGCGCACAAGTACGTGGAGGTCAAGGAGGCATTGCTTAGGGAGATCAGAGCGGGCAAGCTCAACGGCGAGGTCCCTTCGGAAGAGGCCCTCGCCCGGCGCTTCTCCGTTAGCCGCATGACCGCCCGTAGGGCTTTGGAGGAGTTGGCCGCGGAGGGCTGGTTGGAGCGGGGCAGGGGCCGCCGTGGCCGCCTGGCGGAGTTGCGTTTTGGACAGGGGTTTTTCCGCGTCCGCCCTTTCTACCGTTTCGCAGAGAGCGTGGGGGCCCGACCCTCCACGCGCCTCCTAGCGGCTGGGCCGGCCAAGCCTCCGGCCACTGTGCAGCAACGGCTGGGCACCTCGGACACCATCCGCATCGAGCGGCTCCGCTTCCTTAACGATGACCCCGTGATACTGGAGGTCCGCTACCTGCGGACGGACCTTTGCAGTAGCATCCTCGAGCACGATCTCGAGGCGGAGTCCATCCACGAGATTCTCGTTCGCAACCTTAACCTGCCCCTTACGCAAGTCTGGCAGCGCCTCGAGGCCACCTCCCTCAGGGGCCGGGTGGCCCGGCTTCTGGGCGTTCCCAACCGAACCCCCGGCTTTCGGCTGGAACGGGTGACCTTCACCTTCGACACACCCGTTACCTGGGTTGAGTACCGGATGAGGGGGGACCGGTACTACTTTGAGGACGTCTTTTCCCCCCAAAGGGAGGTGCAGGAATGAGGCGAGTTGGGTTCGTGCTGTTCTGGCTTTTGGGCGCGGCGTTGGCCCAGGGGATCAAGGTGGGGGTGCTCGCGCCCCTCTCGGGTCCGGCGGCGGCGGACGGGAAGAGCGTCCTCTCGGGGATTCAGATTGCCGCCGAGGAGATCAACGCCTCCGGGGGCCTTCTCGGGCGCAAGATCGAGTTGGTGGTCTACGACGATCAGGCCGACCCCCGCCTGGCGGTGAACTTTGTTCGGCGGCTGATCGAGCTGGACAAGGTGGCCTTTATCATCGGCGGGTCCTACAGCGGAGCGAGCCTGGCCGCGAGCCCGGTGGCCAACGAGGCCCAGGTGCCCTTCATCGCGGCTTACGCGGTGCATCCCGACATCACCCACGGGAAACCTTACGCCTTTCGCATGGGCCTGCTCGGGCCCGTTCAGGGACGCGTGGGGGCGTTTCTGGCCCATCGCCTGGGGGCCAAGCAGGTGGCCGTCCTGAGCATCTAGAACGACTTCGGCCGCTCCCTGGAGCAGGGGTTTAGGGACCAGGCGGCCAAGCTGGGCCTCGAGGTGGTCTTCAGCGAGGTGTACCCCCCCGGGAACCAGAACTTCTCCCCTCTTCTTGCCCGGCTCAAGGCCAGCGGTGCCCAGGCCCTCTACGCCAGCGGTTACTACGCCGAGGCCGCCAACCTGGTGTGCCAGGCCAGGTCCCTCGGGCTGGACATCCCGATCATCGGGCAGGAGGGCTACGACTCGCCCAAGTTCATCGAGCTGGCAGGCCCGGCAGCCGAAGGGGTGTACATCACCACCACCCTGGACCGGGACAGCCAGAGCCCCGAGGTCCGGGGCTTTCTTCGCAAGTACCAGGAGCGGACGGGCCTCCCCGCGGACATGGTAGGGGCCTCTGGGTACGCGGCTTTGAAGGTGATGGCCCAGGCGGTACAGCGAGCCGGAGGCCTGGACGGGCCGGCCCTCCGTCGCGGGCTCCTGGGGCTTATCAACCTTGAGACCGCCGTGGGCAAGATCTTCTTCTTCACCAGCCAGGGCGACCCCGTCAAGTCGGCCACCGTCCAGGTGGTCAAAAACGGCCAGTTCGGCCGCTTCCTCAACGTAACCGACCTGGCCCTCCTGAAACCCTAAGGGGGTATCTTGGACCTTTTCACGCTGACGGCTCTCTTGGGCGATGGGCTGGCGGTGGGCTCTATCTATGCGCTAACGGCCCTGGGGCTCACGCTGGTCTACGGTCTTCTCCAGGTGCTCCACGTGGCCCATGCGGGGGTTTACGCGGTCGGGGCCTACGCGGGGTGGTGGGCCTTCCAAAAGACGGGGAGCTTCGGGCTGGCCCTCGGTGCGGGCGCCGTGGTGGCGGCCCTCTTCGGCCTCTTTCTGGAGACGTGGTTCTACCGGCCCCTCCTGTCCCGCCCCCCCCACGTGGCCCTCATCGGCTCCATAGGCCTTTTCCTGGCCGTGGGCGATCTCCTGCGCATCCTCTTCGGGCCCTACCAGCAAAGCCTTCCCGCCTTGGCGCCCGCCCCCGTGGTCGGCATGCTCACCGCACCCCAGCTGGTCGTGGTGGGGGCAACGGCGGTCCTCCTGCTCGGGGTCTACTTCCTCGTGGAGCAGACCCGCTTGGGCCTGGGCTGGCGGGCCATGGCCCAGGACGCCCCGACCGCGGCCGCCTTGGGCGTGGACCTTCCCCTGATGAGCCGCTTGGCCTTTTTAGCCGCCTCGCTCCTGGCGGGCTTGGCAGGGGTGCTGGTGGGCGCCTACTACAACCAGGTCTACCCCACTATGGGGGCCGTGCTGGCCTACAAGGGCCTGGCCATCGTGGTCCTAGGTGGGCTGGGGAATCTCTGGGGCACGGTGGCTGCCGCCCTTCTCCTGGGCCTTTTGGAGTCGCTGGCGGTGGCCTACCTGGGCCACCGCTTTCCTCCGGAGGGCGTAGCCTTTGTAGCCCTGATCCTGGTGCTCCTCTTTCGGCCCCAAGGGCTCTTCAGCCGGGCACGGCGGTAAGGGAGGTGCGGGCATGTACGTGGCGACCATCCTCCAGCTCCTGCTGATCTATGCCCTCCTGACCCTTTCCCTCAACCTGGTGGTCGGGCTCGCCGGTCAGGTCAACCTGGGGCACGCGGCCTTCTTCGGGATCGGGGCCTATGTGGGGGGCACCCTGCTGAAGGCGGGGGCCCCCTTTCCCGTAGCCCTTGCGGCCGGTGCGGCGGCCGCCACGGCCCTGGGCCTGGTGCTGGGAGCGGTCAGCCTCCGCCTGCGGGGGGACTACTTGGCCATTGACACCATCGGCTTCAACTTCGCCGTGGTGGCGGCCCTCCTCTACACCCCCTACTTCGGTGGAGCCTACGGCTTAAGCGGCATCCCGCGAGGCCTGGCGCCAAGCACCTACGTGCTGGCCCTTCTGGCCACCTTCGGTCTCGCCGTCTTCATACACGAACGGGTCCGAAACTCGGAAAGCGGCTACGCCCTCGTGGTCTTGCGCGACTCGGAGGCGGCGGCCGAAGCGCTGGGCCTCAGCGTGGCCCGGTTCAAGCTGGTGGCGTTCGCCTTGTCCACCGCCCTGGCCGGGGTGGCTGGCGTGTTCTACGCGGCTTACATCGGTACCCTGCGGCCCGAGGACTTCGGGTTTCCGCTTTCCGTAACGCTGATCGCCATGCTGGTGGTCGGCGGAATGGGGGGTCTTTGGGGACCCATTCTCGGCGCCTTCCTCCTTGGGGGCTTCGCCCAAGCCTTCGCTTTCGTTCACGACTACCAGGCCGTCCTTTATGGCCTCCTCCTGGCCTTGGTCATGCGCTACCGCCCCCAGGGGATCTTGGGGAGGGTCTCGTGACCGTGCTCGAAGGACGTGGCCTGACCCGGAGGTTCGGGGGGCTCGTCGCGGTACACCGGGTGGACATCCAGGTCCGCCAAGGGGAGGTCTTGGGCCTTTTCGGCCCGAACGGCGCGGGCAAGACCACCCTCTTCAACCTCCTGGCGGGGGCCATCCCTCCCTCGGAAGGCCAGGTCTACCTGGAGGGGCGTGAGGTCACCCACCTGCCCACCTACCGGCGCGCTCAGCTGGGCCTCGCCAGGACCTTCCAGATCGTCCAGCCCTTCCGCTCCTTGACCGCCTTGGAGAACGTCCTGGTGGCCTTGGCCAGGGACAGCTTCCGCAGGCTCCTGCCCCTCGGCAGGCTGGCGACCCCGGAGCGGCAGGCCAAGGCCCTGGCCCTGCTGGAGCAGGTGGGGATCGCAGACTTCGCCCATAGGAACGTGTCCCAGGTGCCGCTAGGGGTTTTGAAGCGGCTGGAGGTGGCCCGGGCCCTAGCCCTGGAGCCCAAGGTTCTGCTCTTGGACGAGCCGCTGGCGGGCCTTACCTTCAAGGAAGCGGAGGAGGTGCTGGGGGTGGTGACCGCCCTAAGGGGACGCATCGCCGTGGTCTTGGTGGAACACCACGTGCACCTGGCCCTGCCGGTCTGCGACCGGGCCCTGGTGCTGGACCGGGGTACGATCATCGCCCAGGGCGGGCCCGACGCCGTGCGCTCGGATCCCCGGGTGATCCAGGTGTATTTGGGGGAAGAGGATGCTCCAGCTTGAGGGCGTTTCCGTGCGCTACGGAGTGGTCCAAGCCGTGGCCGGCGTGGACCTTCAGGTGGCTCCTGGGGAGTGGGTGGCGGTGATCGGCGCCAACGGGGCGGGGAAGACCTCCCTCCTGCGAGGGGTCATGGGCCTGGCGCAAACCTCGGGGAAGATCCTCTGGCAGGGGATGCGCCTGGATCGCCTTCCCCCCTGGCACCGGAGCGCCCTAGGTATCGGCTATGTGCCCGAGGGGCGCGGCATCTTCGCCGACCTCACGGTGGAGGAGAACCTCCGGCTGGGCGGTTACCGCCTGGGCAGGCAGGCCCTCCGGGAAGGGCTGGACCGGGTCTACGCCATCCTTCCCCTGCTGGCCGAGCGGCGGCGGCAGCTGGCGGGCACCCTTTCCGGAGGGGAGCAACAGCTTCTGGCCTTGGGCAGGGCGCTGTTGTCCCGGCCGATACTGCTGCTCGTGGACGAGCCCTCCTGGGGGCTGATGCCCAAAATGGTGGTCCAGGTCTTCGCCACCCTGGCCCAGCTCCACCGGGAGGGGATGGGCATCCTCATGGTGGAGCAGAACGCCCGCAAGGCACTGGTGTACGCCCAACGCGGCTATGTCCTGGAGCTGGGCCGGGTGGCCCTCCAGGGGCCTGCGGTGGAGCTGAGGCGGCATCCGCGGGTTTTGGAAGCGTACATAGGAGGGTAGGGAAGACGTATGAGTCGGTTGGTGCGCGCGCCGAGAGGCAGTGACCGTACGGCTAAGGGCTGGATTCAGGAAGCGGCCAAGCGGATGTTGATGAACAACCTGGATCCCGAGGTCGCCGAGAAGCCCGAGGAGCTCATCGTGTACGGGGGGCGGGGAAAGGCGGCCCGGAGCTGGGAGGATTTCGATCGCATCGTTCGCGTCTTGGACCGCTTGGAGAACGACGAAACCCTTCTGGTCCAGTCGGGTCGGGCCGTGGGGGTTTTTCGCACCCACGAGCTGGCTCCACGGGTGATCATCGCCAACTCTAACTTGGTCCCGCGCTGGGCCACGTGGGAGGTCTTCGACGAGCTGGAGAGGCAGGGCCTCCTCATGTACGGCCAGATGACGGCGGGAAGCTGGATCTACATCGGCACCCAGGGCATCCTGCAAGGCACGTACGAGACCTTTCTGGCGGCAGCCCGAAAGCACTTTGGCGGTAGCCTGCGCGGTACCGTGACCGTGACCGCTGGTCTGGGAGGGATGGGCGGAGCCCAGCCTTTGGCCGTGACCCTGAACGAGGGCGTGGCCCTGGTCGTGGAGGTGGACCCCGAGCGGATCCGCCGCCGCCTGGACACGGGGTACCTGGACACCTGGACGGCCAGCCTTGAGGAAGCCCTCCGTTGGGCGGAGGAGGCACGGAGGCAGGGCAGAGCCCTTTCCATCGGCCTTTTGGGAAACGCTGCCGAGGTGCTGCCGGAGATGGTCCGCCTGGGCTTCACCCCCGACTTGGTCACAGACCAGACCTCGGCCCACGACCCCCTCTACGGGTACGTCCCGCCCCTGAAGCCCGACGAGGACCCCGGGGAGCTGCGGCAGAAGGATCCCGAGGGGTACAAGGCCCGGGCCCTCGAGGCCATGGCCCGCCACTGCCAGGCCATCGTGGAGATGCAGCGCCGGGGTGCGGTGGCCTTCGATTACGGCAACAACCTGAGGGCGATGGCCAAGTTGGGCGGCTTCGCCGATGCCTTCAGCTATCCGGGCTTTGTCCCTGCCTTTATTCGGGATCTATTCTGCGAGGGCAAGGGGCCTTTCCGCTGGGTGGCCCTTTCCGGCGATCCCGAGGACATCTACCGGACCGACCGGGCCGTACTGGAGCTGTTTCCGGAGGACGAGGGCCTGAAGCGGTGGCTCACGGAAGGGGTTAAGCGGTTCCGTTTCCAGGGGCTCCCGGCCCGCATCTGCTGGCTGGGCTACGGAGAACGGGATAGGGCGGGGCTCCGGTTCAACGAGATGGTGCGGAAGGGGGAGCTCAAGGCCCCCATTGTCATCGGCCGGGATCACCTGGACGCCGGGAGCGTGGCCAGCCCCTTCCGCGAAACCGAGGCCATGCTGGACGGATCGGATGCCATCGCGGACTGGCCCCTTCTCAACTTCGCCCTCAATGCCGTTTCTGGGGCCGGGTGGGTGAGCTTCCACCACGGGGGAGGGGTGGGCATGGGCTACAGCCTGCACGCAGGCCAAGTGGTGGTGGCCGACGGTAGCGAGGAGGCCGCCTTCCGCTTGGAACGGGTCCTCACCAACGACCCCGGAACCGGGATCATGCGCCACGCCCATGCCGGCTACGAGAAGGCCAAGCGGATCGCCAGGGAGCGCAGGGTAGACCTCTGCGGTTGGGAAGAGCCGTGAAGGTGTTCCGGGGCATCCGCGAGCTTCTTTCCCCCTTCGCCCGCTACCGGGAGGCGGCCCTGGCCGTGCGGGAGGGGCGGGTGGCGTGGGTGGGGCCGGAGGGCGAGCTTCCCGAGGCCTTCGCCTCCTGGCCCCAGGAGGACCTCGCCGGAGCCAGCGTGGTCCCGGGCTTGGTGGACCCCCACACCCACCTGATCTACGCGGGCGACCGCTACGAGGAGTTCCTGCGCCGTTCGCGGGGCGAGCCCTACGAGGCCATCCTCCAGGCCGGGGGAGGCATCTACGAGACCGTCCGGGCCACGGTTCAAGCCGAAGATGAGGCGCTCTTGTCCTCGGCCCAGGCGCGGGCCAGGAGCCTCTTGGCCCACGGGGTAACCTCCCTGGAGATCAAGAGCGGCTACGGGCTGGAGCCCGAGGCGGAGCTGCGGCTCCTCCGGCTCATCCGCCGGCTAAAGGAGAGGGTGCCGCAGCGGGTCTTCGCCACCCTGCTGGCCCACGCGGTGCCCCGAGGGTGGGCGCGGAAGGCCTATGTGCGGGCGCTGGTGGAGGAGGTTCTACCCCAGGTGGCCCGGGAGCACCTGGCCCTCATGGCCGATGTGTTCTGCGACCAGGGAGCCTTCACCGTGGAGGAGGCAGAGGTCCTTTTGACCAGCGCTAGGGGCCGCGGCCTCGGGGTGAGGCTCCACGCGGAACAGATCGCCCGGACCGGGGCCTCCCAGCTGGCCGCACGCCTACGGGCGCTTTCCGCAGACCACCTGGAGATGGCCACGCTGGAGGATCTCTCCTCCTTGGCAGAGGCGGGGGTGGTGGCGGTCCTCCTGCCCGGGGCTGCGCTCTCCCTGAAAAAACCCCTTCCCCAAGCCGCTCTTCTGCGCCAGGCCGGGGTGAGGGTGGCGCTGGCCAGCGACCACAACCCGGGGACGAGTCCCCTCCTCAACCCCTGGCTCACCATGGCCCTGGCGGTGCACGTGGTAGGGTTGGGTGCGGAAGAGGCCTTGGTAGCCCACACCGCTCACGCGGCCCTGGCCCTGGGCTGTCCGGAGCTGGGAAGGCTCGAGCCCGGGGCCATGGCCGATTTCGTGGCCCTAGAGGCGCCGCCCCTGGATCCCATCTACCGCTTCGGCGAGCATCCGCCCCTCGCCGTCTACATCGGAGGGGAGCGGGTATGGGTCTAGTGGGCGAGCCCTTGAACCTGGAGAGCATCCTGGCCGTGGCCCGGGACGGACGGACCGTGGGGCTGGCCCAAGAGGCGCGGGAGCGGCTGGAGCGGTGTCGGGCCTACGTGGAGCGCCTCCTGCAGGAGGGGCGGAGGGTCTACGGCGTCACCACGGGCTTCGGCCGCCTGGCCCAGGTGCGGATCCCCCCCTCAGAGGCCCGGTCCTTGCAGCGTAACCTCCTCCTCTCCCACGCCATGGGGGTCGGGGAAAATCTGCCCCAGGACGTGGTCCGGGCCATGCTTCTCCTGCGGGCCCAGAGCCTGGCCCTGGGACACAGCGGGGTGCGCCCCGAGGTGGTGGAGCTCCTCCTGGAGATGCTGAACCGGGGGGTTCACCCTGTGGTTCCTGCCCAGGGCTCGGTGGGGGCCAGCGGGGACCTGGCGCCCCTGGCCCACCTGGCCCTTCCCCTCCTCGGGGAGGGGTTCGCCGAGTACGCCGGGGAGGTCCTCCCTGGCGGGGAAGCTTTGCGCCGAGCAGGGCTCTCTCCCATCGGGCTGGAGGCCAAAGAGGGGCTGGCCCTCATCAACGGCACCCAGGCCATGACCGCCCTTGGGCTCCTGACCCTGACCGATGCCTTGAGCGCGGTCAAGGTGGCGGACGTGGCCCTAGCCATGAGCCTAGAGGCCATCAAGGGCTCGCTGCGGCCCTTCTTTCCCCAGGTGTTCCGCCTGCGCCCCCACCCTGGAGCGGCGCGCGTGGGGGAGAACGTGCTAAAGCTTTGCCAGGGCAGCGAGATCATGCGCTCCCACGAGAACTGCCCTAAGGTCCAAGACCCCTACAGCTTCCGCGCCCCCCCGCAAGTCCACGGTGCTAGCCGCGATGCGCTGGAGCACGCCTTGGAGGTGCTGCTCCGGGAGGCCAACGCCGTAACGGACAACCCCCTCCTCTTCCCGGAGGAGGACCTGGTGCTCTCCGCGGGCAACTTCCACGGGCAGCCTGTGGCCCTGGCCATGGACTACGCCAAGATAGCCCTGGCGGAGCTGGCCAGCATCAGCGAGCGGCGGACGGAGAAGATGTTGGACCCGGCCTTCTCCGGCCTGCCCGCCTTCCTGGCGGCCCAGGGAGGGCTCCACTCTGGCCTCATGATCAGCCAGTACACCGCGGCCAGCCTGGTCTCCGAAAACAAGGTGCTGGCCCACCCGGCCAGCGTGGACTCCATCCCCACCAGCGCCAATCAGGAGGACCACGTTTCCATGGGCACCACGGCTACCCGCCACGCCCGCATGGTCATGGAGAACCTGCGCCACGTGCTGGCCATAGAGGTCCGGGTAGCCCTGGAAGCCTTGGAGTACCACCGACCCCTCCGGGCGGGAAGGGGGGTGGAGGCGGCCCGCCAGGCCCTGCGGGAAGCAATCCCACCCCTCACGGAAGACCGCTTCCTAGCCCCGGACCACGCCAGGGTCCACGCCCTGCTTTTCAGCGGCGACCTCCTAGCCCGGGTAGAGGCAGCGGTGGGCCCCTTAGCCTGAGGCCCTGGCCCACCAGAGGGCGAGGACCTCGGCCAGAAGGCGGGCGGCCACCAAGGAGGAAAGGCCGGTGGGGTCCAGGTTGGGGGCCAGCTCGACCAGGTCCACACCGATAAGCTCGTTCCGCTCTACCACCCCTTCCAGGAGGGCCAGGGTCTCGCCGTAGCTCAACCCCTCCACCTCGGGGCTACTGGTCCCAGGGAGCAGGGCGGGGTCGAGCACGTCCACGTCTACGCTCACGTAGACCCGTTGGCCCTGGGGCAAAAGCGGTTTTACCGCCTCCACGTTCCGGCGGACCTCCTGGGCCGACACCAGGACGTGGCCCCGCTCCTTGGCCGCCCGGTAAGCCTCGGGGCTCACGCGAAGGCCGCGGAGGCCGATGCAGGTGATCCCCTGGAGGCCCGGGAGTTCCTCCACCGCCCTGCGGAAGGGGCTGGAGTTGGAGTAGCGGGTTCCGTGGCGCTGGTCGCTGAAGTCTAAGTGGGCGTCCAACTGGACGACGTAGAGGGGTTCGCCCGCGTAGGCGCGCAGGACCGGCAGGGTGACGGAGTGGTCGCCCCCCACGAAGACGGGGAGGCGAACCCTGTTCCGGAGAACCTGGGCCGCCTCGGTGATGCGGCGAAAGCTTTCCTGGTACTCCAGCTGGGCCGGGTCCACGTCCCCGGCGTCCACCACCCGGACCCCGCGGAGGCGCGGACCCCGCTCGGGGTCGAAAAGGCCCTCCTCTGGATGGAAGGCGTAGCGGGCGCTGGCCTCCCGGATGGCGCTCGGGGCGAAGCGGGCGCCTGGCCGAAAGCCCACGGCGAAGTCGTAGGGTAGGCCCAAGAGGGCCACGTCGGCTTCCCAGGTGGCCTCGAGGGGAAGGTAGGGGGCCTTAAAGAAGGTATGGGGGCCAGTGAAGGTCAATTCGCCTGCGCGCATGTGCACGCCCACAGATTAACCCAAGCTGTCCTCTATACCGGACTTACGCCCTGCTTATGGTCCCCAAAGGATGGGCCTCAAGATGTTTCCCTACAGGAGAGCAGCCGGTGACTAGGGAGGCCCGATGAAGCTGCTTCCCTGCTAGGGAATCCACGACACCCTCTACCGCACCCTCAACCAACCCTTGGTCCTCTTCTTTGAGCTCTCCCTGGAGCTCTGCAAGGCCATAGGTTCCACAGCTACCTCATCCTGGAGGGCGTCCTCATCCAGCGCTACCCCTCGGGGAAGCTGGGCCTCAAGATAGCCTCGCTGACCAAGAAGACCGGAGACACCGCCACGGGAGCCTGGGTCTTCGGGCTTTTCCGGGTGGTCTTGGCCTGGACGGACGGGAAGCGGCGCCTCCCCCTGGCCTTCCTGCCCTAGTTCGGGAAGGAGAGCAAGCGGGACCCGGCCCTGGCTCTGCTGGAGTGGGCCGAGGAGGCGGGCTTTCGCCCGGAGAGGGTGCTCTTTGACGCCTGGTACGCGGCGCTGCTGGCGCATTGGGCTTTGGGGCTGGTGGCCTACGGGCGGATAGAGCGGCAGCGGGAGGGGTTGGGGTTGAGCTTCTACCAGCGCCGACGGAAACTCATCGCGGGCAGGCTGAGGCTGGATCTGAGCCCTTTGCTATCGGCAACAGCAGGCGCCGCATAAGTCCAGTAGAGAAGCTTGACCGCAGACGGCGCTTGCCCTGGTGGGGGTGGGTTCCTGGTCCCGGCTTAGGACACGCCCACGCCACAGGGTCTCACTCCGGCCTAGTCTTGGTCTTGGGGAGTTTCCAGGACCCTCACGCCTTCTACACCCTCCCGTGCCAGGAGTTCCCGGGCCAGCTGCGAAGGTCCACAGCGCTCCACGGTTTTAAAGAAGGCTTGGGCCCTGGCCCGCTCCTCAGGGGCTGCGCTCCGTAGCCGGGAAAGGTTTTTCTCCAGGAAGCCTCCCTGCTCCAGGGCGGCCAGGGCGGCCTCCCGGGCGTACCGGTCGGAGCCGCAGAGGAGGCGGAGAAGCGCGGCCTCCCCAGCTACCCCCAGCTTGGTGAGGGTCTTGATGGCGTTGGCCCGGACCACGTAGGAGGGGTCGTGAGCCGCTTCTTCCAGCCAGGACGCGGCTTGAGGAAGGCGGAAAAAGCCGAGAACCCTGCAGGCCTCGGCCCGGACACGCCAGTCCTCGTCCTTCAAACGCTCCCCCACGACGGGGAGCAGGTGTTCCCCAAGCCCTCTGGGGATCCGCCGGAGGGCTTCCTGGCGGACCTTGGGGTCCGAGGAGCGCAGGTCTTTTTCCAGGGAAGCCCCCTCGGCCTCGTCCTCGAGGGCGAGCAGCGCTGGGGGTTCAACCTTGGCGGCTTTCTCTAGAAGCCCTTGAGAAGTCCCGATCCACGCTTCGGGGAACTCGTGGGCGGTTTTGTCCTAGGCCAGCTGCCCCCGCCGCCTGTAGCGGAGGAACTGCTTCAGGGCCAGGTAGACCGCCAAGAAGTTGACCACGTTCGCCCAGAAGGCGCGGGGCACGGAGGTAAGGGCGGGCCACAGCCCGTAGATGCGCCCCACGGCCAGCCCCCGGTGGAAGAGCCTCCAGATCAGAAGACCCGTGGCGCCTAGGATGAGGCCCCACAGGGGCGAGCCCGGGGCCGCCAGGGGGGCAGAGCGGAGGCTTGATCCCGCCGCAACCCCTCGTAGTAGAGGGCCCAGGCCACCCAGCCATACCCAAGGAAGCCCAAGAGGGCGCTCAAGAGCACCTTGCGGTCATGCAGGAGGTTCCAGCGCACGCTCCAAGGTCCCGGCCAGCCCAGAGCCGCCCAGGACTGGAGAGCGAATGCCGAGGATCCAGCGGGCTTTCTGCCGGATGGCCTGGGGGAGGGACCTGGGGAAGAGGGCCTGGGTAGCGATCCAGCGCCAGAGCCTAGGATGCTTCTCCTGGGGATCCCAAAGGGGAAGGGATTGCGTGACAAATGCGGTTTTGAAACCCTCCAACCGCAACCTTAGCCCGATGAGGTAGTCCTCCGTGAAGCTCTCCATGGAGAAGACCTCCCCCTTGCCCCGGAGCGCAAGGAGGTCCAGGGCCCGGCGGCTGAATCCCGTTCCTACTCCGGCGGAAGGGACGAAGCCCTAGGCGCGCTCCCGGGCCAAGAGCTCCTTGGTGTGGCGCTCGGCGAACTCGTCGGCGTAGGTCCAGTGGGTGAAGTTCCAAAGGGAAACGGGCGCGGGGAATACCGGGAGCTGCACCATGTCCAGCCGGGGGATCAGGTAGTTGAAAAGCAACAGGGAAAGGGGATGGACCACGTCTTCGGCGTCGTGGATAACGATGATCTCAAACCGCTTTCCGGTCCGCCCTTCGTGCTCCCGGAGGGCGCGCACCAGGGCGTTGAGGTTGTGGGCCTTGGTGGTGGGCCCAGGGTCCGGCCCAACCACCTTATGCACCTGGGGAAAGTCCGCCGCCACCAGGTCCACCTCCCGCTGCGTTGCGGGGTCGTTGGGGTAAGTTCCCACGAAGACCTCGTAGTTGCGGTAACGCACCGTCTGGCAGAGCTGCCTGAGGGTCTTGGCGATGACCGAGGCCTCCTGCCACGCCGGGATCAGGATGGCCATGGCCTGTTACTCCCTGGCCTCGAGCCAGTCAAGGGAGAGGCGGGGGTAGCGCCGGGCCCGCCACCACCTCCGGGCCGAGGTGAGCCAGTAGTACAGGTCCCAAAAGACCTCGTCCGCTCCGATGAGCAGGTAGGCCACGAGTAAGAGAGAGCCTGTGACGACGAGCGCTAGGTAGAGGGTGTGGAGGGTTTCCATAGGCTCACCTTCAAGGATAGTGGGGGAGTCTTAAGCCTCACTTAACAAACCCTCAGGCCAGGGTGCCTCGCCGATCCTTGGGTCCGGGCTTCCCTGCCCGCCAAAAGGGGCTTCGGTACACCATTGGGCCCAAGGGGGATGGGCGGCGTGCCCTGCGCCCTCCTCGGGGCGTCCCGACGTGGCCCGCGGGGCGGCCTCATCCCTTCACCCCCGTGAGCACGGCGCCCTCCACGATCTGGCGCTGGGCGAAGAGGAACACCAGAAGCACGGGGAGGACCGCGAGGCTCGAGGCGGCCATGATCAGGTTCCAGGCCGTGCCCGCCTCCCCCGAGAAGAGGGCCACCCCCACGGGGACGGTGCGCATCTCCGACCTCTGGACCACGATGAGGGGCCAGAGGAAGGCTGTACTGCGGCCCTAAATTTGGACCACCTTACCCGTCAGTTTAAGTCAGGACTCCCACCCCCTTTCAACAGGCTCTCCGAAAAGGCCTCGGGCGTCATGTAATCCAAGGCCGAGTGAGGACGCTTACGGTTGTACACCTGGAAGACAAACCGCTCCACCGAGGTCCGTGCCTCTTGCAAGGTCCTATACTCCCGTAACGCCACCCACTCCTCTTTGATCGTCCGGATCAACCGCTCCGCGTGCCCGTTCTCCCAAGGCCTCCCCGTCCCCGCGTAACTGAGCCGCACCCCTAGCCCCAAAAGCCGCTCCACATACGCCCTGGAGGTGTACTGCACCCCCCGGTCCGAATGGTGCACCTCCGGACACCCCTCCCTCAAGGCCATCTCCAGCGCTCCCAGGGTCAGCCCCTGGGAAAGCCTGGGCCCCAGGGCCACCCCCAGCACCTTCCGGGTGTGGAGGTCCATCACCACCGCCAGGTAGGCCACCCCCTCCCCCAGGACCACGTAGCTCAGGTCCGCCACCCACACCTGGTGCGGGCGGGTCACCGCGAGTCCCGGCAGGAGGTTCTTCACCCCTTCCGGGAGAAGGCCCCCTGGGGAGGTGGTCCTGGGAGGGGGAGGCTTCCGAGCAAGAAGCAGACCCTCCTCCCGCATCAGGGAGCACACCCGCTTCTTTCCCACCTGGAAACCTTCCCCCCGCAGGAGGGCGGTGAGGCGCCGGTAGCCGTACCGGGGCCAGGCCTCCGCCAGGGCCCGCAGGCGTTCCCGGAGGGCCCTCTCCTCGGGAGGGGGGTCCTGGGGCCGGTAGTAGAGGGTGCTCCGGGGCACCCCGAGGACCCGGGAAAGCAGGCGGAGGGGGTAGGCTCCCTTGGTCACGGGCGTAGCCCGTACCTTGAGGGCCTTCACCAGCTCCCGCCTTTCCTTTGCCGGTAGAGCCCCGAGGCTTTTTTTAGGACCTCCACCTCCAGGGCCAGCTGGCCCGCCAGGCGCTCCAGCTCGCGGATACGGGCCTCCTGCTCCGCGCAGCCGGAGGTGAAGGCGGCGTGGGCGTTCTCCATGGTCAGCGAAGCTATCTTGTCTTCTCGTTGCCAGCGGTAAAGGAGGGACTCCGCCACCCCATAAGCCCGGCAGGCTTCGGCCACGGTCCTTTGACCGGACAGGATTTCCAAGACGATCTTTGCCTTTTCCTTTGCCGACCACTTGCGCATCTTGCTACCCCTTCAGACTACACCCCTTAGCCTCTCTCTTGGGGTGGTCCAAATTTGGGGCAGCACTTCAGGCGTTCCAGTTCTCAAGGAAGGTGAAGATGCCCAAGGCGGCCAGGGCGGGGCGGACCAGGGGCAGGCCCACGCGGAGGAAGACGCCGAACTCGGAAAGCCCGTCTATCCGGGTGGCGTCGAAGAGGTCCTGGGGTAGGGTCTCGAAGAACTGCCGCAGGAGGAAGACCCCGAAGGCGCTCATGAGGCCGGGGAAGAGGAGGCCCCAGTAGGTGTCGGTCCAGCCCCTTTCTGCGCTCATCACGTACCAGGGGATGACCAGCATCTCCGTGGGCACCATGAGGGTGGAGAGGATGAGGAGGAAAACCAGGTTCTTTCCGGGGAAGCGGAGCTGCGCCAGAGTGTACCCGGCGAGGCTGTCGAAGAAGAGCACGGAGGCCGTGGTGGCCGAGGCCACCAGGAGGCTATTGAGAAACCAGCGGGGAAAGCCCGTTTGTTCCAGCACCTGGCGGTAGTTGTCCAAGGTGGGTTCCTGGGGGAGGAAGCGGAGCGCAAAGAGCTCGGGGAAGGGTTTCAAGGAGGTGAGGAGCATCCAGAGGAAGGGCAGGAGCATGACGAGGCTGCCAAGCCCCAAGAGGGCGAGGACCAGGAAGTCCAGGAGGCACCTTCTCATTCTGTCCTCCTCGTGAGCTGATCCAGCCCCCTGAACTTAGACACTTTCACCCTGCCTCCCGTGTGACGTCCTGCGTGCTTTGCCCCATGAAGTGCTGCCCCAAATTTGGACCACCCCAAGAGAGAGGCTAAGGGGTGTAGTCTGAAGGGGTAGCAAGATGCGCAAGTGGTCGGCAAAGGAAAAGGCAAAGATCGTCTTGGAAATCCTGTCCGGTCAAAGGACCGTGGCCGAAGCCTGCCGGGCTTATGGGGTGGCGGAGTCCCTCCTTTACCGCTGGCAACGAGAAGACAAGATAGCTTCGCTGACCATGGAGAACGCCCACGCCGCCTTCACCTCCGGCTGCGCGGAGCAGGAGGCCCGTATCCGCGAGCTGGAGCGCCTGGCGGGCCAGCTGGCCCTGGAGGTGGAGGTCCTAAAAAAAGCCTCGGGGCTCTACCGGCAAAGGAAAGGCGGGAGCTGGTGAAGGCCCTCAAGGTACGGGCTACGCCCGTGACCAAGGGAGCCTACCCCCTCCGCCTGCTTTCCCGGGTCCTCGGGGTGCCCCGGAGCACCCTCTACTACCGGCCCCAGGACCCCCCTCCCGAGGAGAGGGCCCTCCGGGAACGCCTGCGGGCCCTGGCGGAGGCCTGGCCCCGGTACGGCTACCGGCGCCTCACCGCCCTCCTGCGGGGGGAAGGTTTCCAGGTGGGAAAGAAGCGGGTGTGCTCCCTGATGCGGGAGGAGGGTCTGCTTCTTGCTCGGAAGCCTCCCCCTCCCAGGACCACCTCCCCAGGGGGCCTTCTCCCGGAAGGGGTGAAGAACCTCCTGCCGGGACTCGCGGTGACCCGCCCGCACCAGGTGTGGGTGGCGGACCTGAGCTACGTGGTCCTGGGGGAGGGGGTGGCCTACCTGGCGGTGGTGATGGACCTCCACACCCGGAAGGTGCTGGGGGTGGCCCTGGGGCCCAGGCTTTCCCAGGGGCTGACCCTGGGAGCGCTGGAGATGGCCTTGAGGGAGGGGTGTCCGGAGGTGCACCATTCGGACCGGGGGGTGCAGTACACCTCCAGGGCGTATGTGGAGCGGCTTTTGGGGCTAGGGGTGCGGCTCAGTTACGCGGGGACGGGGAGGCCTTGGGAGAACGGGCACGCGGAGCGGTTGATCCGGACGATCAAAGAGGAGTGGGTGGCGTTACGGGAGTATAGGACCTTGCAAGAGGCACGGACCTCGGTGGAGCGGTTTGTCTTCCAGGTGTACAACCGTAAGCGTCCTCACTCGGCCTTGGATTACATGACGCCCGAGGCCTTTTCGGAGAGCCTGTTGAAAGGGGGTGGGAGTCCTGACTTAAACTGACGGGTAAGGTGGTCCAAATTTAGGGCCGCAGTACAGCCCCTCTCCTCCAGACCCGGTACCTGCAGGGCCAGGAGGTGAGCACCGTGTTGCTGGACTCGGTGGAGAGCCAGGCCAATCGCCAGGAGGCCCTTCTCTACCGCCATGTTCCCCTCCCCGACCTTCAGGTGGAGCTTTTTGACGGCCGCCGGGTGTCCCAATACGAGGCGCCAGGCCGGATCCTGGACGCCCTCTTCCGCGAGACCGATTGGAACGGGACGCCCTTCCACCAGACCCCCCTTTTCCAGGAAATTGCCAGGGGCGGGGAGTCGGCGGAGCGGGCCCTTTTCCGCCATTCCCCCCTCACCCTGGTCTACGGGGGCTGGCTCTCGTACGGCGACATACCCGCAGAGATGGCCCCTAAGTGGCCGAGGTTAGTGGCCCTGGAGATTCTGGGCCTCGACCCGAAGCCGGCCCACCGCACCAGCTCCAGGTTGAACCCTCTAAGCCTACCCGGGAACCTCACCGAGTTACCCGAAGCCATCGCCAAAGCCTTGGCCGAACAGAAAAAAAAGGGCCGGCTTTCGGAGGCGGGCCTGGGTCGCCTTCCTCCCACGGTGAGCCCGCTTGACGTGGCGGTTAGGGGAGCGGTTCTGGTGGGGGCGGTCTCCCTGGTGGGCTTCAGGAACCTGCGCCTGCCCCAGGAGGCCCGGGAGGTCCTTTTGGCCCTCGCCCTGCTGGGTCTCGCCCTACAGCACCGGGAGGGGTACCGGCTGCGCTCGGGGGCCGACCTGATACCTGAGGAAGCGGCCCCGCTTAAGGTGAAGGCGCTGCCCTCTGGGGAGGTGTTTGCCCTCGAGGTGGAGCCCCTGAGGGAGGAACTGGACCAGCGCCTAAAACGGCTTCCCGAGGACCTGCGCTGGCCCACGGAGCCCATCGTTCTGCGGGCTAACGAGAGCCTGAACGAACTTTACCAAAAGGCCCTCCTGGGCAAAACGGAGCGGGCCAAGCTCAAGCGGGAGAGGGAGGAATAGGTGTACCTGGCCTTTTTCGTGCGCTACGCCGTGGGGGCCCACCGGGGCAAGGGCCCCCGGGGACGGGAGTTTCCTCCCCACGAGGTGCGCCTGCGGGCGGCCCTGGTGCGGTCGTGGGCCCTGGAGGGGAAGCCCCCTTGGGCCACGGAGGCCCTGGAGTGGCTGGAGACCCTGCCTCCCCCTTTGGTCCTGGTGCCTAAGGTTCCCGAGGCGCACTGGCGGAGCTGGGTGGCCTACGCGCCCCCCCACGACGTGGCCGCGTTGCCCGCCCACCGGAAGGGGCAGCCCCTCCGGCACCACGCCCTCCCCCTCCCCGGCAGGCTCCTCACCTACGCCTACCCCCTGGAGAACGGGGCCTCGGGACCGGCTGAGGCCCACCTTTCCGCCCTGAAGCGCCTCGCGGGGAGGGTCACCTACCTGGGGACAAGCCGCAACCTGGTGTGGGTGGACGCCCGGCTGGTGGAGGACCCCCGTGCCGCTTACCAGGAGGAGGCCGCCCTGGGGCCCCGGGTCCTGGTTCCCGAGGAGGCGTCCCCAGGGGCGGGGGACCTCTTCATGCGGATCGCCCCCCCGGGCTTCCTCCGCCTTACGGAGGAGCGCTTCCAGGCCCGGGTGCGGGAGCTCCCCCACCGCTGGGTGCCCTACCGTGAGCCCGGGCCCCCAAGCCCTAAGACCCCTTCCCCCTGGGGGGCTTGGAGGGTCCTGGCCATAGAACCTTCCCTCCCCCTGGAGTGGGCGCCCCTCCTCGCCCACGCCGCCCGGAGGGCCCTCCTGAGCCTCCTGCCCCCGGGGGCGCCGCCGGCCCTCACCGGCCACGGGGAGGAAGGAGGACCCCTCAAGGCCCCTCACCTGGCCCTGGTCCCCCTGCCCAACGTGGGCCACCGCCACGGGGACGGCCGCGTCCTGGGCCTGGCCGTCCTCCTGCCAAAGGGGGTGGACGAGGCCGCGGAGCTCCCCCTCCTCGAGGCCCTCCTTCGGCTGCAGGAGGTCCGCCTGGAGGGCCTGGCGGTGCGCGTCCTTCCCCCCGACGGACGCTGGGCCCTGGCGGAGAGGCGGTGGCGGCGCCCCGCCCGGCGCTTCGCTAGCGTCACCCCCCTCGTTTTTGACCGATACCCCAAGCGGGGGGACTTCCTTGCGGCCTTTCGCTTCTCCGCCCGGGTCGCGGGCCTACCGGAGCCCGAGGAGGGCTGGGTCCTGCCCTACCCCCGGCTCCGGGGGGTGCCCCTCAGCCGCCACTTCCGCCTGCCCCCTGGGGTGGAAGGCTACGCGGCCCACGCGGAGGTCCTCTTCCCGGAGCCCGTTTCCGGCCCCGTCCTCCTGGGCCGGGGGCGGTACCTGGGCTTGGGGCTCTTCGCCCCCCTGGAGGTAGAGGATGAGCCTTGAAGCGGTCTTTGCCGAAAACCCCCTCGCCCTGGAGGACTTTCCCGGCTTCTTCCTCGAGGCCACGGGGCACGAGCCCTACCCCTGGCAGGAGGCCCTCCTGCGGCAGGTTGCCCGGCAGGGGTGGCCCCAGGCGGTGGCGGTGCCCACCGGGGCGGGGAAGACCACGGCCCTCCTGGTGGCCGTCTTCGCTATGGCCCTGGACCCCAAGGCGCCCCGGCGGGTGGTCTACGTGGTGAACCGCCGCCTGGTGGTGGACCAGGCCCACGAGGTGGCCCTGGGGCTCTTGGAGAAGCTGGAGGGGGCCCTGGCCCGGCCTCCCCGGGAGGCCACCCCCCTCGTCCGGGCCGCCCGCAGGCTCGCCGCCTTAGGGGGCGGGAAGCCCCTGGAGGTGGGCGGGGTACCGAAGCCAAAGCCCACCCTGCTGGACCCGGCCCGGCCCGCGGCGATCCTGGCCACCATAGACATGGCGGGGAGCCGGCTTCTCTTCCGGGGGTACGGGGTCTCCCGGGGGCTTTTGCCCGTGGAGGGGGCCCTCTTCGGCGTGGACGCCCTCTACCTCCTGGACGAGGCCCACCTGGAGGCCCCCTTCCTCGCCACCCTGGAGGCGGTGGCGGAGCGTCCTGGCCCCTGGGGCCGCCCGGGCGTGCGTGCGGTGGCCCTCACCGCCACCCCGGAAAGCCTCGGATTTGGGGAGGCCTTCCGCCTGGGGGAGGACGACGCCCACCACCCCCGCCTGGGCCGGGTCCTCGCCGCCTCGCGGCGGGTGAGGCTCTTGGAAAGCCCGCCCAAGAGGCGGGTGAAGGACCTGGTGGAGCAGGCCCTCAGGCTTCGCCAGGAGCTCCAAGGCCCCGTGGCCGTGGTGGTGAACCGGGTGGGGCGGGCCCTCGAGGTCTACCAGGCCCTCCGCGAGGGGGGCCAGGACGCGCTCCTCCTCACCGGGCGCATGCGCCCCCACGAGCGGGACCTGCGCTTCGCCCGCACGCGGGCGCTCCAGGAGCGCCTGGACCGGGGAGAGGTGGCCTACGTGGTGGCCACCCAGGCCTTGGAGGTGGGGGCCGATCTGGACTTTGCGGGGATGGTCACGGAGCTTTCCGACCTTTCCGCCCTGCAGCAACGCCTGGGGCGGGTGAACCGGCGGGGCCAGAGGGCGCAGGCCGAAGTGGTGGTCCTGGGAGAGGAAAAGGCCGAGGCCAAGGAGGCGCGACCCTACACTCCGGAGGCCCTTAAGGCCACGTGGGCGTGGCTTGATTCTTTGGGGGCGAGAGCGGGCGTGGACCTCTCCCCTAAGGCCTGGGCGGAGGCCACGACGCGCCGCCCTCCCGACCCCGTGGCCTTCGGCCGCCCCCGCTCCTCCATGCCCCTCTGGGAGGCCCTTCTTCCCGCCCTGGCCCACACCGACCCCCTGGTCCCCCTGGACCCGGACCCCTTCCTCCACGGCCTAGAGAGGAGCGCCCCCGAGGTGGAGGTGGTGTGGCGGGCCGACCTCCCCGACACCCGGGAGGGGGTGGAGGCCTACCTCGAGGCCGCGCACCCCGGACCCAGGGAGGCGGTGCGCCTGCCCCTTTACGCGGTGCGGGCCTGGCTCCAGGGAGCGGCCGCCGACCTCGCCGACCTGGAAGGCCAGGAGGAGGAGCCCCCAGGGCCCGGCAAGAGGAAGGAGAGGACTTTGAGCAGGAAGAACGGCAAGGCCTTCCGCTACGACGGGGAAAGGGTGGCGGAGGTCTCCTTCCAAGACCCCTATCTGCGCCCGGGGGACACCCTCCTGGTGCCCGCGGCGCTTGGGGGGCTTTCCGAGGGGCACTGGGACCCGGCCTCCCAGGAGCCCGTCCCCGACGTGGCCGAGTGGGGGGAGGAGAGGCCTCGCTTCCTCCGGCTCCACCCGGCGGTTTTGGCCCAGGCCCTGGAAGACCCCGAAGGGGCCGGGGAGGTTTTCCGAGAGCTCAAGAAACGCCTCGAGGGGGCCGAGAACCGTAGGGAGGCCCGGGAGGAGGTGCGGGGCTTTCTGGAGGAGCGCCTCCCGGACTTCCGCGGGGAGTGGCGCCCCCTGGTCCGGGCCTTCCTGGAGGAGGCCTTTGAGGTGTGGCCCTGGGGGGAGGAGGCGGGCTACGAGGGCTACGTCCTCCGCCTGCGCCCGGAGAACCCCCTCTACGGCCCCGGAAGGCCCGAAGCCCTGGAGGCCCACAGCCTGCGGGTGGCCGAGGCGGTGGAGGGCTTCGCCGAGCGCCTCGGGCTGGATCCCGCGGCCTTCGCCCCCCTCCGCCGGGGCGCCCTCTGGCACGATCTGGCCAAGCAGGACCCCCGTATGCAGCACTGGCTTCGCTTGAGCGCGGGGGAAAGGGTGGACTCCGCCCTAATGCCCCTGGCCAAAAGCGGCACCCGGCTCACCCGCAAGGAACTGGAGCGCCTGCGGGAGCTGGCGGGCTACCCCCCGGGACAGCGCCACGAGCACGTGGCCGCCCGGCCCCTTCTGGGAAGCCACCCCCTGGAAGCCCACCTGGTGGCCACCCACCACGGGCGCGGGCGCCCCCTCCCCGCTCCCTCCCCCGACGCTCCGGGCTTCCTCGTGCCCCTCCAGGCCCCCTGGGCCTCTTGGCCCGGGCCCTCCCACGGGGAAAGCGCCCACGGGTTGGAGCGGCTGGAAAGCGGCTACCTGGAGAACTTCCTCCGCCTCCTGGAGGAGATGGGCCCTTGGGGCTTGGCCTACCGGGAGGCCCTCCTGCGCCTGGCGGACTTCCTGGCCTCGGGGGGTGAGGCGTGAAGGGGGTGGTCTGGCTGGAGGGGTTGGGCCTCGAGGGCTTCCCCGTGGCCGCCCTGGCGGCCTACGGCGCCCTCAGGCTCCTGGTGGAGGAGGAGGGAATGAAAGAGGTGCGCCTGGTCTTCCGCGACCCCTTTAGCCGCCCCGTGCCCGGGCTTCTGGGGGTGGGGGAGGGGGAGCTTCTTTGCCGCCTGGCCCGGCGCTTGCGCCGCACGCCTCCCCTGGGAGAGGAGCTTCTTGGGCGGGAGAAGCTGGAAGACCTCTCCCTGGAAGAGATGGGCCGCCTGGCCGCCGCCGACCCCAGGGCCCGCCGCTTCCTGCCCGCCCTTCTTCTACCCCTTCCCGGGGGCGGGGTGTTCCCGAGCCCCCTGGACACCTCCAAGGGGCAGCAACGCCTCACCAAGGCCCTGCGGGAAAACTGGGAGGCGGCGCGGAGGGTCCACCTTCTCAAGGGGTTGAGGCGGGTGCTCTTTTCCGGGGTCCTCCTCGGGCCCGGGGAGGCGCTTTGGACCTGGGCCAGGCAGAGGGGCAGGGCTACGCGGCGCAGGTCCCCGGTGGAGTTCGGCCTGGTGGGCTGGCACCCTAGCCAGTACCGCCAGTGGGCGGAAGGGGCGCGGGAGCCCAACAGCCTTGACTTCACGGAGAAGACGCGCATTCACCCCGTGGCCACCCTCTTGGCCTGGGAAGCGGTGCCCCTCTTTTTCCTGTACCCGGCTCCGGACGGGGTCAGGGCCGCGGGGATCCACGACCCCGAGGACAGGCCCAGCCTCCTCCTTCCCGCCCCGGGCCATCCCGTTTCCCTGCGGACCCTCCAGGCCCTCCTCCTGCAGGCTCCATTGGCCCTTCAGGACCCCAGGGCCTGGCCCCCGGAGGTGGCCCTGTGGCGCTCCCCCCGCCTAGGGCATCCCAAGAGGAGCGAGGCGCCTTACCCGGTCTACATGGAGGCCCGGCCCGTCCCTCGCGGATCCCAAGCGGGCGCCCAAACCCCGGGGGGTTCGCGCGGGCGGGGTTAGGCCCTCGGGGACGGGGTTTACCGACTTCGGGGAGATATAATCGTAGCGCGCGGCAAGTCTCTCCAAAGAGGGGTTCGCGCGGAGGATCTTGAAAAGCGGCTACCCAACGGGCTTGGTTAGGGAGGGAGTTTCATCCAAGCTTTATAGCTTGGCTACGTTGCAGCCCGAGCTCGTCACCTGCGTTGATAGCGCCACGAGTAGTTTCATCCAAGCTTTATAGCTTGGCTACGTTGCAGCGTGAGCGCCATCCTCATGACCAACGCCTTGGTGAAGGGTTTCATCCAAGCTTTATAGCTTGGCTACGTTGCAGGGGGGTCACGTAGACGTTCACACCCTTGTTGGTGATGTTTCATCCAAGCATTACAGCTTGGCTACATTGTCGGGCGAAAGGAGGTGAAAAGTGCAACCTTTGGAAAAGGCTATAGACATCAGCCCAAACCGGGCCGTGGCCCGCAGGCTGGGGGTGCCCTACCGCACCCTCTCGGGGCTGGCCCGGGAGCTTCTCCGGGAAGGGGAGCTTCTCTTGGCCTCCCCCTACCGGGCCCGGCGGCTCCTGGTGCAGGCGGTGCGGGAGGTCCTTTCCCCTAGGGACCCCCAGGGCTTGGCCGCGGCCCTGGAGGGCCCGGTGCGGACCCTCCTCCTGGCCCTAGAGGCCTCCGGCCAGGGGGAGGAGGGCCTTAAGCGCCTTGCAGGGGAGGCCTCCCCCCGCCTCGCGCGGCTTGCCCGGGTGGCCCGCCGCTACGAGGAGCTCCTCGGGGACCGGGGGCTCCTGGACCCCGCGGAGGCCCTGCCGCGGGCCGGGGCCCTGGGCAAGAAGCTTCTCCTCAAGGTGCACCACTACCCTTACCTCGGGTTGGGGGAGCTCGCCTTCTTGCGGGGGGCCGCGGCCCCGGGGAGCGAGGTGGAGCTCCTCCTCCCCGGGGGGGCGTGGGGCGAGGCCAACGCCCGGGCCAAGGCGGCCTTAGAGGAGGCGGGCCTTAAGGTCCAGCCCCTAAACCTCTCCGGCCCGGGGAGGGCCCTCCTCGAGGGGGGAGGGGCGGGCGGGGGCCACCGGGTCCGGGCCCTCCTTTTCCCCGACATGGAGGCCGAGGTGCGCCACGTCCTGGCCTCCCTCAAGGCCCTCCTCCAGGAAGGGGTTCCCGCCAAAGAGCTCGCCCTTATCGCCCGGGACGACCGCCGCTACGGCCCCCTGGTGGCGGCCATAGGGTTTGAGCAGGGCCTGCCCGTGCGCCTCCTCTACCGCGTGCCCGTGGGAGAGACCCGGGTGGGGGGGCTCGCCCTTCTCCTGGCCGAGGCCCTCCAGGGCTTCCCCTACGAGGCCACCCTGCGTCTCCTCTTCCACCCCCTCTTCCCCTGGCGGAGGGAGGTGGACCTGGACAAGGTGCGCCTGTGGCGGCCCTCCGGGGAGGGGTGGAAGGGGCTTGGGCTTCCCGGGGAACTTCTGGAGCTCGCCCAGGCGGGTTCGAGCGAGGAGCTCGTCCAGGGCTTCCGCAGGGCGCTTTCGCCGCTGAAAAAGCGGCTTTGGGGCTGGCCCAGGGAGCGGGCGGCCCTGGAGGCCCTCCTCGAGGGCCTCGCCGAGCTGGAGGAGGAGGACCGGGAGGGCTTCCTCCAGGGGGTGCCCGAGCTCCTCTACCACCTCACCGTGCCCGCCCAACCGGGCCACGCGGGGGTGGAGCTCCACACGCCCCTCGCCCGCTACGGGGGCGCCTTTCGCCACCTCTTCGTCCTGGGCATGGCGGAGGGCCTCACCCCGCCCCCCGTGGGGGAGGAGCCCCTGCTGGGCCTGCCCGAGGTGCGGGAGCTCAAGGAAAGGTTCGGCCTGCCCCTGGAGGAGCCCTGGGAGGCGGCTCTGCGGGAGGCCCTGGTCTTCGCCGCCCTCCTTGGGAGCGTGGCGGAGGGGGGAGAGGCGGTCCTCACCTACCCCGAGGGGGTGGAGGGGAGCCCGGTGCCCCCAAGCCCCTTCCTGGAGCGCCTGGGCCTGGAGCCAAGGAGGCCTGAGAGAAACCTCATAGGAAGCCGGGTGGAGGCGCGAAGGGCGGGCCGCTGGGAGGGGGACCCCCTCCGGGAGGCCATGGAGCGGGCCCTGAGGGCGGAGGAAGACCGCATGGCGGGAGAGGCGGCCTCGCCCCACCACGGGGCCACGGGGGAGCCCTTCCTGCCAGAAAGCCTTTCGGTCTCGGAGCTGGAGAACCTGGCCACCTGCCCTTTTCGCTTTTACGTCCGCCACCTCCTCCGCCCCCGGGGGGACCGGGAGGCAGGGGACGGGGAGCGGGCGGACCTGGGGGCCTTCCTGCACCGGGTCATCGCCCGCGTCTTCCGGGCGGCCCTAGCGGAGGGCAAACGAAAGGGCAAAGAGGTGAGCGCCCTTGCCCTTGGGGAAGGGGGCCTTCTGGAGAAGGCCTTCTCGGAGGCGGAGGCGGAGTGGGGGAGGAGGCCCGATTCCCCCTTCTTCCTGAGGCGGCCCGACTGGCCCCACCGCCGGGGGAGGTTCTTCCGGCTTCTCGCCCGGGCCTTTGGCGACGGGAAGGGGTTCCTCAAGGAGGACGCGGAGATCCTGGACGTGGAGGTGGAGGTGGGGGCGGGGAAGGTCTTCAAGGGGCTCGTGCGCGGCTACGATGGCCTGAAGGTGCGGGGCGTCATAGACCGCCTGGAGCGCCGCTCGGGAAGCCACTTTTACCTGGACTACAAGCTGGGGAGCGCCTTCCCTCGGGTGAAGGACCCGAGGACGGGGGAGCTCTCCACGGACCTTCAGCTTCCCCTTTACATCCTCCTCCACGGGAAGGGCAGGGGGGCGGGGGTCTATTACTCCCTCACCACCGGGAGGGCACAGCCGGCAAAACGGGACCGAAGCGCTCTTTGGGTAGTGTTCAAGGGAGTTCGTAAGGCGTTGAAAAACGGCGCCTTCCCGCCCCATCCCGACCGCAAGGGCGAGGCCTGCGCGGGGTGCTCGGTGGCGCTCCTCTGCCGCTACGCCGGGAGGTAGGGATGGCGGAAGCGCATCAGGGGCTTTTTCTGGTGGCCGGGGCGGGAACGGGGAAGACCTACCGGCTGGTGCGGCGCTACGTGGAGTTCCTCAGAGAGGGGCTTTCTCCCCTGGATGTGGTGGCGGTCACCTTCACGGAGAAGGCCGCCCTGGAGCTCCGGAACCGGGTGCGCCGGGAGGTGCGGGAGGCGGAGGTGCCCCAAAAGGAGCGGGTCCTCGCCGAGCTGGAGGCGGCCCCCATCGGCACCCTCCACGCCCTGGCCGCCAGGATCTGCCGGGAGTTCCCGGAGGAGGCGGGGGTTCCGGCGGACTTCCAGGTGCTGGACGACCTCGAGGCCGCCCTCCTCCTGGAGGCGTGGCTGGAAGAGGCCCTCCTGGAGGAGCTTCGGGACCCTGGGTACGCGCCTTTGGTGGAGGCCCTGGGGTACGAGGGCCTCCTGGACACCCTAAAGGCGGTGGCGGGGGACCCCCTGGCGGCCCGGGAGCTCCTCCTCAAGGAGCCTAAGGAGGTGGCGGAGGCCCTCCGCCTCGAGGCCTGGCGGGGCCTCAAGCCCCGGATAGAGGACCTGGAGCGCGCCCTGGGCGAGCGGCTTGAGAAGAGGTACCCCACTCTCCCCGAGGGCTGGCGCGGCGAGACCCCAAGCGCCCCCAAGGCGCTTTGGGCGTGGGCCAAGGGGGTGAACCTGAACCAGAACCCCAGGAGAAACTTAAGAGGCGATGCCACCTTCAAGGCGCTTCTTGAGATCCTGCGGAAAGAGTCCGAATGGCTTGCCCCAAGGCCCGCGGACGGGCGCATGGAGGCGGTCTGGCCCCTCCTCCAGAGGCTTGCCGAGGAGGTGCTAAAGCGCCTGGAGGCCCGCCGCTTCCGGGCCCGGCGCCTGGGCTACGCCGACCTCGAGGTCCACGCCCTCTGCGCCCTGAAAAGGAAGGAGGTGAGGGCCCACTACCGGGGTCGCTTCCGCCGCCTCCTCCTGGACGAGCTCCAGGACACCAACCCCGTCCAGGTCCGAATCCTGAAGGCCCTCTTCCCCGACCTCCAGGCCTGGACCGCAGTGGGGGACCCCCATCAGTCCATCTACGGCTTCCGCCGGGCGGACCCCCGGGTGATGGCGGCCCTGCTGGAGGAGGCCCGTGGGGCAGGGGTGGACCAGGAGGCCCTGCGGGAGAGCCGCCGCTACCACCAGGGCCTCGCGGACTTCCACAACCGCTTCTTCAAGGGGCTCCTTCCCGGGTTCTCCTCCGTGGAGGCCTCGAGGCCCCCCCGAGGCGAGGGCCCGTGGGTCTTCCACTTCCAGGGGGACCTGGAGGCCCAGGCCCGCTTCATCGCCCAGGAGGTAGGGCGCTTGCTTTCGGAAGGCTTCCCGGTCTACGACCTGGGCGAGGGAACCTACAGGCCCTTGATGCGTCGGGACGTGGCGGTCCTCGGCCGCACCTGGCGGGAGCTCGCCGAGGTGGGGGAGGCCCTGCGCCGCCTGGGGGTGCCCGCGGTGGAGGCCGGGGGCGGCGACCTCCTGGAGAGCCGGGAGTTCCAGGACGCCTACCTGGCCCTCCGCTTCCTGGGGGACCCCGGGGACGAGGAGGCCCTCTTGGGGCTTCTGCGCTCCCCCTTCTTCGCCCTCACCGACGGGGAGATCCGCCGCCTGGCCGGGGCCCGGGGGGACGGGGAGACCCTCTGGCAGGTCCTGGAGCGGGGCGCGGGCCTTTCCCCCGAGGCCCAATGGGCCAGGGAGGTCCTCCGAGACCTCCTCCGGCGCAAGGCCCTCGAGGCCCCAAGCCGCCTCCTCCAGCGCCTGGATGGGGCCACGGGCTACACGGGGGTGGTTTCCCGCCTCCCCCAGGGCCAGAGGCGGGTGAAGGACTGGGAGGGCACCCTGGACCTGGTGCGGAGACTGGAGGCGGGAAACGAGGACCCCTTCCTGGTGGCCCGCCGCCTCCGCCTCCTCCTCCGCCACGGGACCCAGGTGCCCCGTCCGCCGCTGGAGGCGGGGGAGGCCCTCACCCTCCTCACCGTCCACGGGGCCAAGGGCCTGGAGTGGCCCGTGGTCTTCGTGCTGAACGCCGGGGGCTGGAAGGGGCAAAGCCCGAGGAAGGACAGACCCCTCTTCCGCCCCGGCCTCGCCCTGGTGCCCCCGGTCCTGGACGAGGAGGGGGAGGCGAGCGCCCTCTTCCACCTGGCGAAGCGCCGGGTGCAGGAGGAGGAAAGGCGGGAGGAGGACCGCCTCCTCTACGTGGCCGCCACCCGGGCCTCCGAACGGCTTTACCTCCTCCTTCCTCCCCAGGGCTCCCTGGACCCTCAGGCCCTGGAGGACGCGGGCGCGGCGGAGAAGGGCCTGAAGGGGGAGCCCCTGGGGCCCTGGACCAGGGAAGAGCCCGAGGCCAGGTTCCTCGTGGAGGGGCTTAAGGGGCTTCCCCTGGAGGCCCTGCCCATCTCCCTCCTCCCCCTGGCGGCCAAAGACCCTGAGGCCGTCCGGAGGCGGCTCCTCGGGGAGCCCGAGGAGGGGGAGGCCTGGGCGCCGGAGGACCCCGAAGAGGAGGAGGCCCCGGGCGGCGCCGGGGTGGGCCAGCTGGTCCACGCCCTCCTGGAGCGCTTTGACGCCCTGGAAGCCCTGGAGAGGGAGGGCCGGGACTTCCTGGAGAAGACCTTCCCCGGGGCGGAAGGGGAGGAGGTGGAGGAGGCCCTTGGGCTCGCCCGCGCCTTCTTCACCGCCCAGGCCTTCGCCCCCTACTGCGGGACCCCGGTGGCCAAGGAGGTGCCCGTGGCCCTGGAGCTCCTGGGGGTGCGCCTCGAGGGCCGGGCGGACCGGGTGGGGAAGGACTGGGTCCTAGACTACAAGACGGACCGCCGGGTGGACGCGGAGGCCTACCTCCTGCAGGTGGGGCTCTACGCCTACGCCCTGGGGAAGCCCCGGGCCCTGGTGGCGGACCTGCGGGAGGGGACCCTGCATGAGGAGGCAAGCCCGAGGGCCAAGGAGCGGGCCGAGGAGGTCCTGCGCCGCCTCGTGGGCCTCCTTGGGGCGGAAGCGGGCCCGGGCTGAGGAGGCCTGTCCGAAGGCGGCCCTTTGGGGTGGGGACGATGAGGCTAGCCGGGATAGCCCTAGAAGGGGACTGGGCGCTGGCCGCGGATGGGGTGGGGGCTTCTTGGGGGCCTTCCAGCCCACGAAAAGCTCCGCCTGTGCGTGTGGTCCCCAGGGCTCTTGCATTCCTCCCAGGAAAGGGCTATGGTTGTTTTAGCCCTGGGAAAGGGGGTTTGTGGTGGAAGGTCTTTTCCCGACAGGTCCCAAGGCGTTCAGGGTCCGCTTTCTCGCCGAGGAGCCCTTCTCCCTCGAGGCCCTCGAGGGCGCCGACCGGGTCCTCGCCCTCACCTACTCCGCCTCCGAGGGCCTCATCCGGGAGCTCGCCCCCAGGGTGGGGGAGATGGAGGTGGTCTTCGGCCACCCCACCCCCGTGGGCAAGCTGGACCAGCTCCTCGCCCTCCAGGCCCTGGTCCTGGAGGAGGTCCAGGGGGAGGTTTTGATCCTCAAGGAGAAGGGCCTGGAGAAGCTCGGGCTGGGGAGGCGGGCCCCCTGGTGGCCCTTCCGGGGCTGAAGGGACCCGGGCCCAAAGGATAGGTGACCAAGGCAGCGGCGGGCGGGCGCATTCTAAAGGCCTGCTTCAGCTTCCCTTCAGAACGCGCGGTATCCTGGGGTGGGAGGTGAAGGGGGAAGATGCTCTTTTCCCTGGCGGCGCCCCTGGGCCTCGCCCTGGCCTCCGTGACGGTGGCTCCCGAGCTCCCCAAGGCGCTCAAAGGCTCTTGGCCCGAGGGCACCGCCTTCACCCTGGTAGACGCTGGGGGCCAGGTGGTGTGGCAGCCCGGAAGCCCCCCGACCCGGGAGGCCCTGGCCCAGGCCAAGGCCCTTAAGATCACCCTGCCCGACAGCGCCAGTTACCTCGTGGCCGTCCGGGTCGAGGGCGAGGGGGCGGGCCTCGGCGAGGTGAAGCTCACCGTAGACGGGAAGACCGTGCCTCTCCCCGGGCTCCTCCACGCCAAGGGCTTCGCCCTCAAGGACGGGGCCATCGTGAAGGAGAAGCCCAAGCCCGAGGAAGAGCACAAAGGACACGAGGGAGAGGATCAGGGCAAGGCCCCCTCGGAGGACCACGGCGGGGCGAAGGGCCAAAAGGGCCACAGGCCCTAGCCCGGCGCTCCGAGGGGCCGGGGCTCTCTGGGCCCCGGCCTTTTCGTAGGGCCTTCCGCAGGGCTTTCTTCGCGAAAGCTACGTTTTTTTCGCGAAAGAACACGCGGCCCGCGTGATATGGTAATATAGCCCCATGCGCAAAGTGCCCCCCCTCGAGGTGCGCCTCCAGGCCCTAGGCGTGGAAGCCCTGGGGCCGGGGGAGCGTTCGGAGAAGGTGCGCGTACGCGGCCCAGAGTCCCTTTTTCGGCTCCTTGAACAACTGACCCCGAGGCAGAGGGGGGAAGCCCTTATGGCCGGACTGAAGAGTCTGGGTATCGGAGAGAAGGAGGTGGTGGTAGATGGGCAAGGAAAGGAGGGGTAAAGGCGGGGGCACCACTTACTACGACCCCAGCAAGGGCAAGTGGGTAGCCGAAGTGAAGTGGGTGGATGAGCTTACCGGGAAGCTGGTCAAGGTACGCAAGTACACGCTTACCCGGAGGGATGCCGAAGCCCTCCTGGCCGAACTTTCCGCCCAAAAAGCCCGGGGGCTTCTCTCCTCCCCTACGCGCCTCACCGTGCGGGAGTTTGCCTTGGAGTACTTGGCCCGCAAGGAGCGGGAGGGGGTGCGCCCCAACAGGCTGAGGCTCCTCCAGCACGAACTCTCCTATGCCTTGCCCTCCCTCAAGGACCCGGGAGTGCACGACCCCCTCGGGCGTATGGCCTTGCAGAAGGTGGCCCCGGTCCACATCCGGGGGGTGGTGGATAGCCTGGTGAACCGCTACGCCCCGAGGACGGTCAGGAAGGTGGTGGGGCACCTTCGGGGCCTGTTCCGGGAAGCGGTGCATTTGGAGCTGGTGCCCAGGAACCCCGTGGAAGCCATACGCCTGCGATTTCCTAACGAGGAGAAGGCCGCGCGGGCCCTGGAGCCCCACGAGGTGGCCCGGCTCCTGGAGGCCGCCGAAACCTCCCGGTCCAGGGACATGGCCCTTCTTCTCAAGCTCATCCTCTCCACCGGGCTGAGGAGGGGGGAGGCCCTGGCCCTGCAATGGCGGGACGTGGACCTGGAGCGGGGCGAGGTGCGGGTGTGGCGGGCCTGGGCCAAGGTGGGCAACCGGGGGGAGTTTACCGCCCCCAAGACCCCTACGGCCCGCCGCGTCATCCCTCTCCCGCAAGACCTTCTGGCCCTCTTCCGGGACCGGAGAGAGGAGCTTCTGGAAAGGCTCACCCCGGAGGAGGTGGACAACCTCTTCCTGGTGGGCGGGGAGAGGCCCGTGGACCCCGATGCCTTCAACCACTACCTGCGCCGCCTGGCCGAAAGGGCGGGCCTGGGCCGGGTGAGGGTGCACGACCTCCGGCACACCTGGGCCACCTTGGCCCTCTCCCGGGGCATGCCCCTGGAGGTGGTGAGTGAGCGGCTGGGCCACGCCAGCCCCACCATCACCCTCAGCGTGTACCGGCACCTCCTGGAGGAGGAGCGCCGGGGGTGGGCGCTGAGCCTTAGTGAACTTCTAGGAAGCCCTAAGACGAGGCCCCAAGCCTGAACCCCATAAGCCCCCAAATAAGCCCCCCAAAGGCTTTCCCCCCCACGCTACCGTGGGGGGAAGCTTTGCGTCCTGGAGCTGGTGGGCGGCAGAGGACTTGAACCTCTGGCCTCTCGCTTGTAAGGCGAGCGCTCTCGCCAGCTGAGCTAGCCGCCCATGGTGACCCCAGGGGGAATCGAACCCCCGTTTCGGCCTTGAGAGGGCCGCGTCCTGACCGCTAGACGATGGGGCCAAGCGAAGCGGGGCCTATGCGCCCGCGCCTAACCAGTTTAGGCCCTAGGCCGCCAAGGCTGCAAGACCCCGGGAACGCTCTAGTGGGCGTGGCCGCCCTCGTGCACGTGGCCGTGGAGGACTTCCTCCGGCGTGGCCTCGCGCACCCGCACCACCTCCACCTCAAAGTCCAGGTCTTTGCCCGCCAGGGGATGGTTGAAGTCAATGGTGACCTCCTCCCCCTGAACCTCCACCACGGTGAGGGGCATAGGGTTCCCCTCCATGTCCTGGGCGTAAAATTGGGCCCCAGGCACCACCTCGGCGTCCTCGGGGAAAGCGGAAAGGGGCACCACCTGGATCCCTTCGGGGTCATGGGGGCCGTAGGCCTTCTCCGCAGGCACGTGGGCCTGGAAACGCTCCCCCTCCTCGCGGCCTTCCAGTTCCTCCTCGAGACCCCGGATCAGGTTGCCGTGCCCGTGCAGGTAGGAGAGCTCCCCCTGGTCCAAAACCTCCCCCTCCACCTGGAGGGTGTAGCGGATGGTCACCACCTTGTCTTGTTCAACCTTCATGTTCACCCTTTCGCAAGCCAGGCTTGCTCCCTCTAGCCTAGCAGACTCGAGGCCTCGGGAAAAGGGCCAAGGGGGTTCCGCCCTTGGCCAGGGGCTATAGTGGGGGTATGCGGGTGGAAGGGGCGATCGGCAAGACCCCGGTGGTCCGCCTGGCCAAGGTGGTGGCCCCGGACATGGCCGAGGTCTTCGTGAAGCTGGAGGGACAGAACCCAGGGGGCTCCATCAAGGACCGGCCCGCCTGGTACATGATCCGAGACGCCGAGGAGCGGGGGATCCTCAGGCCGGGCTCGGGCCAGGTCATCGTGGAACCCACCAGCGGCAACACCGGCATCGGCCTGGCCATGATCGCCGCAAGCCGGGGATACCGCCTCATCCTCACCATGCCCGCCCAGATGTCCGAGGAAAGGAAGCGGGTCCTAAGGGCCTTTGGCGCCGAGCTCGTCCTCACCGATCCGGAGAGGCGGATGCTCGCGGCCAGGGAGGAGGCCCTAAGGCTCAAGGAAGAGCTTGGGGCCTTCATGCCCGACCAGTTTCAAAACCCCGCCAACGTCCGGGCCCATTACGAGACCACGGGGCCCGAGCTCTACGAGGCCCTAGAAGGCCGCATCGACGCCTTCGTCTACGGCTCCGGGACCGGGGGGACCATCACCGGGGTGGGCCGCTACCTCAAGGAACGCCTCCCCCACGTGAAGGTCATCGCCGTGGAACCCGCCCGCTCTAACGTGCTCTCAGGGGGGAAGATGGGCCAGCACGGGTTCCAGGGCATGGGCCCGGGCTTCATCCCGGAGAACCTGGACCTTTCCCTCCTGGACGGGGTGATCCAGGTGTGGGAGGAGGACGCCTTTCCCCTGGCCCGGAGGCTGGCCCGGGAGGAGGGGCTTTTCCTGGGGATGAGCTCGGGGGGGATCGTCTGGGCTGCCCTTCAGGTGGCCAGGGAGCTCGGCCCCGGCAAGCGGGTGGCCTGCATCAGCCCGGACGGGGGGTGGAAGTACCTCTCCACCCCCCTTTACGCCGAGCCCTAGCGGCGCACCACCTGGGCGTCCTTGGGGTAGCGCTTGAGCTGGGCGGGGGTGAGGCTCGTCCGCTGGAACTCCACCACCCTGAGGTCCGCCAGAACCTTTCCCGCCTCGTCCTTGAAGACGAAGCGCAAGGGCCTGGGGTCGGCCTTGAGGACGTAGAGCTCCATCTCGGCGAAGCCCTGGCCCTCCTTGGCCCGCCCCACGAGCCTCCAGGCGACGCCCTCCGGAAGGCGCTCCTCGCCCACGAGGCGGAAGGTTACCCGCTCCGCGAGGGCCTTTAGGTCCCCCAGGCCCTGGGGGCTGAAGCCCAGGCCCTGGACCTGGGCTTTCTCCTTGGGAGCGACGATGAGCTGGTTGGTGAGGTACAGGTAGTTCCAGACCTCCTTTTCGGTGATCACGGTGAAGTTCCCCTCCAAGGAGGCGGGCTTCAGGAACTCTATGCGGAAGAGGTTCTCCTTGGGGATGGCCAAGACCCGGGCCCTAAGCTCCTCCTGCCCCGAGGGGCCTTGGAGGGTGCCCTGGACCACCGCCCGCCAGGGCTCGGAGAGGTTTTTCTCCACCCGGTCCAGAATCTCCCCTGCCGTCTGGCCCAGGGCTAAGGAGAAAAGGAGCACCAGAAGCCAAAGGATCTCCGCTCTTCTCACGGCCACCTCCAAGCGTAGCGGACCCAGGCGTAGGGGGCTTCCCGGTAGCCCGCCTCGAGGCCCAGGTCCCCAAACCACAGGGCCAGGCTACCCGCCCAAGGATGGGAAAGGGTGAAAAGGAGGCTAGCCTCCCCTAAGTAAAGCCCGCCCTCCAGGCGGTTCGCCCCCCCGAGGCGCAAGGCGAGGTCCAAAACCTCCCCTCCCTCTCCCACCTCCCCCTTCCAGCCCAGGACCAGGTAAGGCCCGGCCCCTATCCCCGCCCCCAGGGTGTAGGTGGCCCCTTCCCGTAGGGCGTAGGTGGCCTCGGCCCTGAAGCCCCCCTCCCTCTCTAGAAGGAGGCCCGCCACCTCCCTCGGGACCAGGCGGTAGCGCAGGTGAAGCCGCCCGAAAACCCCCTCCTGGGGAAAGAGGGGGAAAGCGCCTTGGGGCCGGTAGCCCAGCCTCCCCTGCAAGGCCAAGGGCCCCGCCCCGCCCTCCAGGAAGAAGGCCCCGCCCACCCCTCCTTCCCCCGCCTCCCCCTGGACCCCGTAGGCCAGGTAGCCCAGAGGTCCCAGGGCCAGGCTTCCCAGGTAGCCCAAGGCCCCTCGCTCCCCCTGGAAGCGCAAAAAGACCTCCCCTTCCTCCAGGGCGAGGCCGGCCTCGAGGGTGGGGGAAACCCGGGGGCCCAGGTACACCCCGGCCTCGAGGCGGCCCTGGGCCAGGGCCAGGGGCAAAAGGGGCAAAAGGGCGAAGAGCCTCCTCATACCGCCACCTGCCTCTGGAAGCGGGCCGAGGCCAGGAAAAGAACCAGACCCGAAAAGAGGGCCAAGGCCAGGAGGTGAGGCCAAAGCACCGCAAACCCCACCCCTTTAAGCATCACCCCCCGCAGCACCTCGATGAGGTAGCGGGCGGGGACCAGATAGGAAAGGAGCTGGAAAAACCGGGGCATGCCCTCCACGGGAAAGACGAACCCGGAGAGGAAGATGGTGGGGAAGGCGTAGGCGTAGGTGCCGAAGACCGCCTGGACCTGGGTGCGGGCCAGGGTGGAGATGAACACCCCCGCCGCCAGGGAGCCCAGCACGAAGAGGAACATGGCCAGGAGAAGGAACCCCAGGCTTCCCCGCACCGGCACGCCGAAGACCCAGTGCCCCAAAGCCAGCACCAAAAGGGCCACCCCGAAGGCGATGAAGAGGTAGGGGAGCACCTTTCCCAGGACCATCTCGTGGGGCCTTAGGGGGGAGGCGAGGAGGCTTTCCATCATGCGGCTTTCCGCCTCCCGCACGATGGAAAGGGCGGTGAGGAGCACGGTGAACATGGTGAGCACCAGGCCGATGATCCCGGGGATCATGAACCAGGCCGTCCGGTTCTCCGGGTTGTAGAGGGTGTGAAGCTCCGGGTTCAAGGGAGGGAGCACCGTCTCCCCGGCCAGGGCCCGGCTCACCAGGATGCGGGCGTTCACCTCCTGAAGCGCCTTCCTCAGGGCGGCCTGGGCCTGGAAGGCGAAGTTGGGGTCGGTGCCGTCCACGTAGATCTGGAGGGCCACGCTCTCCCCCCGCCGCACCCTCTTTAGGGCCTCCGGGGGCACCACCAGGCCCACCCGGGCCTGGCCCCGGTCTATGGCCGCCACCACCCCTTCCGGGTCTTCCACCTCCAGGGCCAGGCGGAAGGTATCCCCCCGGGTGAGCTCCGCCAAGAGGGCCTCGCTGATGCGGTCTTTGGAGGCGTCGTAAAGGGCTAAGGGGATGTCTTTCAGGGTGAAGTTGATGGCGTAGCCGAAAAGGAGGAGCATCAGGGTGGGCAAAAGGACGATGAGCCGGGGCAGGACGTGGTCCCGCCGGATCTGCAGCAGCTCTTTCTGCGCTAGGGCCAGGACGCGGCTCATAAGGCCTCCTTGGTGAGGAGGACGAAGACGTCCTCCAGGCTGGGCTCCACCTCCCGAAACCCAGGCCCAGGGGAGAACCCGGGCCGGGCGATCAGCCTGACCCCCTCGCCGCTGGGCCAGGCCTCGAGGACCCCTGGGAGCTCCCGAAGGGCCTCCAAGGGAAAGCCCTCGGCGAAGAGGAAGCGGGCCCGCTCCCGGGCCAAGGCCTTGAGCTCCTGGGGGGTGCCCTGGGCCAGGACCCGCCCTCCGAAGAGAAGGGCCAGGCGGTGGCAGCGCTCGGCCTCGTCCATGTAGTGGGTGGTAACCAGGACCGAAGCCCCCCTGCGCGCCTCCTCGTGGATGAGGTCCCAGATGCTCCGGCGGGAAAGGGGGTCCAGGCCCGTGGTGGGCTCGTCCAGGAAGAGGACCTCCGGTCGGTGGACCACCGCCTGGGCCAGGGCCAACCTCTGCCTCCACCCGCCGGAAAGATGCCCCGCCAGGGTCTTGGCGTAGGGCCGAAGGCCGAAGCGAAGGAGGGCCTCCTCCGCCAGGGCCTGGGCCTCCCCGGGGCGGTAAAGCCTGGCCCGGAAAAGGAGGTTTTCCTCCACCGTGAGGTCGCGGTAGACGCTCTGCTCCTGGGTGGCGTAGCCGATGCGCTCCTTCACCCGGTGGGGGACCCGCGCCACGTCCAGGCCGGCCACCCGAGCCTTCCCCCCATCGGGCCTAAGGACCCCGGTGAGGATGCGCACCAGTGTGGTCTTCCCCGCCCCGTTGGGCCCGAGAAGGCCGAAAACCTCCCCTGGGCGCACCGAGAGGCTTACCCGGTCCAAAGCCCTTAGGGTGCCGAAGCTGCGCGTGAGCTCCTCAGCGTGGACCATACCGACCCTCCAGGTACCCCCGCACATAGGCCTCCGGGTCCAAGGGCAGGGCGAGCCCCAGGGCCTCCCCCAGGAGGAAGCGGGCGAAAAGCGGTCCCAAAAAGGCCAGGGCCAGCTCCTCCGGGGACTCGTCCGGGCGCAGAAGCCCCTCCTCCTGCTTGGCCCGGAAAAAGGCCACCACGCGCCCCTTGGCCGCAAGAAGCCCCGGGGGCGCCCCTAGGTCCGGGTGGCGCAAAAGCTCGGCGAGGAGCTTGGGCAAAAGGGCCCGCTTTTCCTCCAAAAGCCCCAAATAGGTGGACAAAAGGGCCCTAAGCCCCTCCTCCAAGGGGCTTTCCGGCCCCGGTAGGCCTGCCAGGAACTCCGGGGCCGGAAGGAGGGCCAAAGCCTCCCGCACCAGGGCCTCCTTGCGGCCGAAGCGGCGGAAAAGGGTGACCTCGCTCACACGGGCCCTTCGGGCGATCTCCCGGGTGGTGGCCCCCCGGTAGCCCCGCTCGGCCAAAAGCTCCAGGGCCGCCTGGAGGAGGCGGGCGCGCACCGGGTCCGGGGGAGGAAGCAAGCGCATACTTACAGGCCCATTCTACCCCGCCCCCTCGCCGGGGCAAGGGGCCCTTGTGGCATACTCATCTTTGGGGGAAAGCCATGAACCTACTGGACCGCCTAAGCCGCCTCATCCGGGCCAACCTCAACGACCTCCTGCGCCGGGCCGAGGACCCGGAGAAGATCCTCGAGCAGGCCCTTTGGGACATGAAGGAGGCCCTCAAGGAGGCCAGGGAACAGGTGGCCGCCGCCATGGCCGAGGGAAAGCGCCTGGAGCGGGAGGTGGAAAGCCACCTGAAGGAGGCCGACCTCTGGGAGGAGAAGGCCAAGGAGGCCCTCAAGGCGGGGCGGGAGGACCTGGCCAAGGAGGCCCTGAAGCGGAGAAAGCGGGCCTTGGACCTGGCGGAGGGCTTCAGGCAGCAGGCCGAGGAGCACCAGGCCCTCATAGACCGCCTCATGACCCAGCTCAAGGCCCTCGAGGCCAAAATAGACGAGGCCGAGGCCCGAAAGAGGCTCCTCCTCGCCCGTAAGAAGGGGGTGGAGGCCGCCGAGGCCGTGCGGCGCATGGAGTCCCGCCTGGACCAGCACCCCGCCCTGGAGGCCTTTGAGGAGATGGAGGCCCGAATCCTGGCCATGGAAGACCGCCACGAGGCCTTAAAGGCCCTGGAGGCAGAGGACTTGGACAAGGAGCTCGCCGCCCTCTCCGCCGAAAAGGAAGTGGAGGAGGAACTCGCCCGCCTGAAGCGGGAGCTGGGCCAGTCCTAGCCGGGCATGCCCCCCATCCTGGAACTCCTCCTTCTCCTCGCCGCCTTGGCCCTGTTGGCCCTATTCCTCCGGCCCAAGCCCCAGGGCTTGGAATGGGCCAAGGGGCGCCTTGGGGACCTGGTGGACTGGAAGGAGGTGGAAAGGGCCCTAAGAAGCCTGGACCTGCAGGAAAGGGAGCTGGGGGAAGCCCTAAAGGCCCCCCACCTCCTTCCGGAAACCCGGGAAAGCCTGGAAAGAGCCTTGGGCGAGGTTCGGGCGCAGAGGGCCAAACTCCACGCCCTCCTCTCCAGCTTGGCGGCGGAGAGGACCTTGGCCGGAAAGGACCTGAAGGCCGCCCAGGGCCTGGAGGAGCGCCTGGCCGCCTTGCGGGAAGTGTTGGCCAGCCTACGGGAGGGACGGGGGTAAACTCCGTACCATGAGGCGGTACCTTATGGCCCTCGCCCTCGCCCTTTCCGCCTGCGCCCCCCAGGTGATCCAGGCCCCGGAGGCCCGCCCCCTCCTGGAGGAAAAGGGCTTCTACCCCGCCCTGCCCGGCCTGGAGTGGGTCTACGTGCCCGAGGGGGAGGCCCTCTCCTCCCCCCCCTACCGGCTGAGGGTGGAAGGCCCTGCCCTTTACGAGGGCCAGGAAGCCCTGCGCTTCCGCTCCCAGGGCCGGGGGGAGGATCGGGTGTACTACCGTCAGGTGGGGCCCTTTGGGGTAAGGCTTTTGGGGTTCCAGGACCCCTCCGCCCGGGTGGCCTTCACCCCGCCCCTTCTGGAGTACCCCCCGGAGGCCCTCCTCGCCGTGGGCTACCGCTGGGGAGGAGCCACGGAGGTGCGGGTGGAGCTCCTTACCCCCTCGGGCCGCGAGCCTTTGGCCCAGGGCAGGCTGAGCTACCAGATGGAGGTCCTGGAAGAGCGGGAGGTACAGGTGCCCTCGGGCACCTTCCGGGTCTTCCGCATCCGCCAGTCCTACCAGGACGCCCGCAGCCAGGACGTGCGCGAGGTCTGGTTCGCCCCCCGGGTGGGGGAGGTGCGCACCCGGGAGGGGCGCATCCTGGTGGAGCGGAACTTTCGCTGAGGTGGCGCTATGGTTTTGGAACGCATCAACGGTCCCGAGGACCTCAAGAACCTGAGCTTGGAGGAACTCCAGCTTCTGGCGGAGGAGATCCGGAGCGAGATCATCCGGGTCACGGCGCAAAACGGCGGCCACCTGGCGAGCTCCCTGGGGGCAGTGGAGCTGGTCCTTGCCCTACACCGGGTCTTCCAATCCCCCTGGGACCGCCTGGTCTTTGACGTGGGCCACCAGGCCTACGCCCACAAGCTGGTCACGGGGCGCAAGGACCGCTTCCACACCCTGAGGCAGGAGGGGGGGCTCTCCGGGTTCACCAAGGTTTCTGAGTCCCCCCACGACGCCATCACCGCCGGCCACGCCTCCACCTCCCTCGCCAACGCCTTGGGGATGGTCCTCGCCCGGGACCTTATGGGGGAGGACTACCACGTGGTGGCGGTGATCGGGGACGGGGCCTTGACGGGGGGGATGGCCCTCGCCGCCCTCAACAAGATCGGGGAGCTCCAGAAGAGGATGCTCATCGTCCTCAACGACAACGAGATGAGCATCTCCGAGAACGTGGGGGCCCTCAACAAGTACTTCAAGGAGCTTCAGATCAGGAAGTGGGTCCAGGACGCCGAGAAGCTGGGCAAGCACATCCTTGAGCGCATCTCTCCCCAGCTCTTCGGCCTCGTGGACCGGGCCAAGGAGGCGGCGAAGCTCCTTTTGCACCAGGAAAACCCCTTCTACGCCTGGGGGATCCGTTACGTGGGCCCGGTGGACGGCCACGACCTCAAGGGCTTGGTCCACATCCTGGAGCACCTCAAGGCCCTGGATGGCCCCACCCTTCTCCACGTGGTCACGAAGAAGGGCAAGGGGTACAAGGTGGCCGAGGCCGACCCCATCTACTGGCACGGCCCCCCGGGCTTTGACCCCAAGAAGCCGGAGAAGGTGTCCAAGGGCTACTCCTGGAGCCAGGCCTTTGGGGACGCCGTCACCGAGCTCGCCCACGTGGAGCCCAGGCTTTTCGTCCTCACCCCCGCCATGCGGGAGGGCTCGGGGCTTGTGCGCTACTCCTTGGAGCACCCGGAGCGCTACCTGGACGTGGGGATCTGCGAGGACGTGGCGGTGACCACGGCGGCGGGGCTTGCCCTTCGGGGGATGAAGCCCATCGTGGCCATCTACTCCACCTTCCTGCAGCGGGCCTACGACCAGGTGATCCACGACGTGGCCATTGAGAACCTCCCCGTGGTCTTCGCCATTGACCGGGCGGGGATCGTGGGGGCCGACGGGGCCACCCACCACGGGGTCTTTGACATCGCCTACCTCCGCACCGTCCCCAACCTGCAGATCGCCGCCCCCAAGGACGCCCTGGAGCTAAGGGCCATGCTGAAGAAGGCCCTGGAGGTGGGCGGCCCCGTGGCCATCCGCTACCCCCGGGACAACGTGGAGCGGGCCCCCGAGGGCGTCTGGCCGGAGATCCCCTGGGGTAGGTGGGAGGTGCTGAAGGAGGGGACGGAGGCCTACATCCTGGCCTTCGGAAAGACGCTCCGCTACGCCCTCGAGGCCGCCGGGGACGACCCCAGGGTGGGGGTGGTGAACGCCCGCTTCCTCAAGCCCCTGGACCGGGAGACGCTCAGGGCGCTTTCCCGCTACAAGCTCCTCACCGTGGAGGACCACCAGAGGATGGGAGGCTTCGGGAGCGCCGTGCTGGAGGCCCTGAACGAGATGGGCCTGAAGCCCGAGGTCCAAATCCTCGGCCTTCCCGACCGCTTCTTTGAGCACGGGGCCATCCCGAGCCTCCACCGCCAGGCGGGCATTGACGCCGAGGGGATCCGGAAGGCCCTGGCGGCGATGGGGGTGGCCTTGGTGCATGAACGGGCCTGAGGTCCTGCGCTTCGCCGCCAACCTCTACCGCGTCCCCGTGGAAGGGGGGTACTTCCTGCTGGACGCCGGGCTTCCCTGGGAGGCAAGAAGGCTCCTTTCCCTCCTCCAAGAGCCCCCCAAGCTCCTCTTCCTCACCCACCACCACCTGGACCACGCCGGGGGGGCCCGGGCCCTTTGGGAAAGGTTTCGGGTATTGGTCCTCGCCCACCCCCAGGAGTGGCCTTACCTCACCAAAAGGAAGCCCCGCCCGCCCCTTCCCGTCCCCCTCTTGGGGAGGGCGCTCGCCAACCTGGGCCCCGCGGTGCCGGAAGAGGCCCTCACCCCCGTGGAGGAGGGGATGGAGGTCTTCGGCTTTCGGGTGGTCCACCTCCCGGGGCACACCCTGGGCCAGGTGGGGCTTTTCCGGGAAGGGGTGCTCCTGGCGGGGGACGCCCTAAGGGGAAGGGGCCTTCCCCCTAGGTTCACCAACGAGGACCACGCCCTGGCGCGAAGGACGGTGCGCAAGATCCTGGAGCTTGGGGCAAAGCGGGTCTACCTGGGCCACGGGGGGCCTTTGAGCGGGGAGGAGGTGGCCGCGATCGCCCGTAGACTGGGGGTATGAGAAAACGCCTCGCCCTCCTTGCCCTGGGCCTTTCCGCCCTGGCCCAGGAGGTGGTGGTCTACCCCGGCTTCGCCGAGGTCAAGGAGCCCGTGGACCTCCCCCCCGCGGCCTGGATCTACCTGGCCGGGGAGAAGCTTTCCCGCATCCTCCCCGGCTCCCTGCGCCTTCTAGGGGTGGAGGAGACGGAAAGGGTCTTCCAGGGAAGCGCCGTGCTCTTCCGCTACCGGGGGGAGGGGAAGGCGACGCTCCGCTACCTCTACACGGGGCTTTCCGGGGAAGTGTTCTACACCTTGGACGAGGGAACCCTCACCGCCTGGGCCCGCCTCAAGCTGGAGGGGGAGGCCCTGAGGGCGGAAAGGCTCACCCTCTTCGCCGGGGAGGTTCGGGCCAAGGTCCTCCCCCAGGCCGCCCTCCGCGCCCTGGAGGAGGACCCGGGAAGCCCCTTCGGCCTTCTCCGCTATGAGCTTCCCCCAAGGACCCTTTTCCCCGGCACCACCGAGCTTCCCTTCCTGCGGCAGTCGGTGGAGCCAGAAAGGCTTCTCCGCTACCAAGGCCCCTTCCGCACCCAGGGAGTGCTCCCCTTAGAGCGGGGCCTCCGCTTCCTGGCCCCCTTTCCCCTGGCCCCTGGGCCCCTGGAAGTGGTGGAGGAAGGGCGCTTCCTAGGCCAGGCCCTCCTCCCCGCCACGCCCGAGGGCGGGACGGCGGAGGCGTGGCTGGGCCAGGACCTCAGGGCGCGCCTCGTCCGCGAGGTGGCCCTCCTCTCCCAGACCGAGAAGGAGGCCACCTACCGCGTGGAGACCCGCCTGGAAAACCCTTACCCCTACCCCGTCCGCCTGCTCCTCGCCGAAACCTTTCCCCGGGGCTTCCGGCTGGACTTCCCCGGCGCGATCCTCCTGCCGGAGGGGTACCGCCTCGAGGCGACCCTCCTGCCCAAGGAAGTCCGCCTTTTCGCCTACCGCCTCACGCTGCCTCGCTAGGGGACATCTGTCCTTAGGACCTTCCCCCATCCTTAGGGCATGAAGCCCGACCTCCACCGCTTCCCCCTCCTGGTGGCCTGGGAGATGACCCGGGCCTGCCTTCTGGCCTGCCTCCACTGCCGGGCCTCCGCCGAGCCCGACCCTCTCCCCGGGGAGCTTTCCACGGAGGAAGGCCTAAGGCTTTTGCGGGAGCTGGCCACCTACACCCCCAAGCCCATCCTCCTGCCCACGGGAGGCGATCCCTTGGCCCGCCCCGACCTCTTCCTCCTCTTGGAAGAGGCCAGGCGCCTCGGCCTCAAGGTGGGCCTCACCCCTGCGGTTACCCCCAGGCTTACCCGAGAAGCGGTGGCCCGCTTCCGAAAGCTCGGCGTTCACCAGATGGCCATCTCCCTGGACGGGGCAAGCCCCGAGGCCCACGACGGCTTCCGGGGCGTGCCGGGCACCTTCGCCCGGGCCCTTAAGGCCTTGGACTGGGCCCGGGAAGTGGGCCTCATGACCCAGGTGAACACCACCGTGTCCCGCCGCACCTGGAAGGAACTTCCCGGTATCGCCGCGATCCTGGCGGAGAAGGGCGTGGCCACCTGGGAGGTCTTCTTCCTGGTACCCGTGGGCCGGGGGGCCCTTTTGGAGCAGCTCTCCCCGAAAGAGTACGAGGAGGTCATGCACCTCCTCTACGCTCTCTCCCGCCGCTACCCCTTCAAGGTTCGCACCACCGAGGGCCCCATGTTCCGCCGGGTGGCCCTGGAGCGCCGCCTTAGGGAAGGGGGAGAGGACGGGGCTTTGGTGGGGGAGGGGCGGGGCGTCCACCTCTCCGATGGGTTCGGCTTCGTCTTCGTCTCCTCCACGGGAGAGGTCTACCCTTCCGGGTTCCTTCCCCTCTCGGCGGGGAACGTTCGCGAGAAACCCCTCCTGGAAATCTACCGGGATAGCCCCCTCTTCCGGGCGCTCCGAAACAAAGACCTCCTGAAAGGGAAGTGCGGCGCCTGCGAGTACCGGGAGATCTGCGGGGGAAGCCGGGCCAGGGCCTGGGCCGAGACCGGGGACCCCTTGGCCGCCGACCCCCGGTGCGCCTATACCCCTCGAGGACAAATGCCCCTAGCCTAAGGCCCAGGGCCTCCCTATGCTGGGGACATGCGGCGCCTGGTTTCCCTTGTGGTTTTCTTAGGGCTCTTGGCCCTGGCGCAAAGCCCGGGAGCCAAGCTCTTCTCCGCCTACTGCCAAAGCTGCCACCAGGCTCAAGGCCAGGGCCTCCCCGGGGCCTTTCCGCCCCTCACCCACCTGGATAAGCTGGTCCAGGCCAAAGGGGGCCGGGAGTACCTGATCCGGGTGGTGCTTTACGGCCTCCAGGGGCCCCTGACCGCGGAGGGCAAAACCTACAACGGCGTCATGCCCCCCTTCCGCCAGCTCAAGGATCAGGAGGTGGCCGACCTCCTCAACCACGTCTTCACCGCCTTCGCCAAGTCCAAGGCCAAGCCCATCGCTGCCGCCGAGGTGAAGGCGCAAAGGGCCAGGGCCTTCTCCCCGCAGGAAGTCCTCAGGTCCCGTCCCCCGGTCAAGTAGGCCGGGTACTCCCTCCCCCCGGGGCCTTTTAGGCCCCGGGCCACCTTTTCGGGCCGCCCCGGAGGGATAATGGCCTTATGGGCCCAGGGTTCCACCGCCTTTACGCGGCCCGCCTGGCCTGGCGCTACCGCCTGGGCCTGGCCTTGGGTTTAGCCCTGGTGGGCCTTTTCCACCCCCTTTGGGCCTTGGCCTCCCCTCTTGCCCTCCTGCTTCCCGCCCGGCGCTTTGAAGGCCAAGCCCTAAAGGCCATCGCCCGAAAGAGCCTCGCCTACCCCACGGCCCTGGCCTACGGGGAAGAAAGGCTTTGGCAGGAGGCCAGGCGGGTGCGGGTGGACCTGCCCCCTTTTCCCACCTGGCTCCTCCTGGCCTATCTCCTGGCCCTGGTCCTAGCCCTGGCCCCCGCCCTCTGGAAGAAGGGGGAAGGTGGGGCCTGGCCTCCGCCCGGGGTGGGGCACACCGTGGAGCCCCCAAAGGCGCCCGGCTCGCCCCGGAAGACCCCCTCCCCGGGGGAACCCCTTTCTTCCGAGGGGGAAAAGGCCCGGGAAGAGGGCCCGGGCGGGAGGGAGGAAAGGGCGGCCGGGGAAACCCCCTCAGAACCGCTCCCGCAGACAACCCCCAGGCCAGGGGCCCAGGAGAAGGGGAAACCCGGGTCAGGAGAAGCCCCCTCAGGCCAGCTCCCAGGGCTAGGGGAAAGGGGGTCCGAGGGCCCTCCCCTTAGGCCTCCCCCACCCCCTTCGGGGCCGGAGGAGGGTCTTCTTCCGCCGGAAGGCCAAGGAGGGGCGTCTCCCCTTCCCACCCCCTGGCCTCAGGGCCAGCCGCCGGAGAAGGTGCGGCGGGGGGTGGAGGTCTACTTGGAGCGCACCCCCCTTTCCCCGGAGGACCGGGAACTCCTTAGGCGCTATTTCGGCGTTCCTTGACCCGCTTAAGGGCCTCGGCCACGCTCACCGAGCCCACCTCGAGGCGGTCCGCCAAGGGGAAAGCCCCCATGGACCCCCCGTGGCCGAAGCGGGCCCCCACCCGAAGGTCCACGTCCTTAAGGAGCTCCCGCATCCTTTGGTGCTTGTCCCCCCCTTCCATGGCGGCGTAGGGGTTTTCCCGCACCTCCACCAGACGAGGCTCCCCGTCCTCGGCCACCTCGTAAATGGCGAAGCGAGGAGCGTGGCCGAAGGGGCCGGGATACACCTTGGTCTCGTCCTGCTTGGCGAGGGCTATGGCCAGGCGCATGCCCTTAGGATACACCCTGGGGGTACTCTTATACCCCTTGGCGTGAGTCCTTCGCTTAAGCCCGAGTACGGAAGCCCTGCGGGCCTTTTTGACCGGGGCCCCCCCATGCTGGCCCAAGCCAGCATGGGGTGGTATTACTCCCCCCGCCGCCACTCCCCGCTCTTGCCGCCCGCTTTGTGGAGGAGGCGGACCTGGGAGATCACAAGCCCCTTGGAGGCCGCCTTGAGCATGTCGTACACGGTCAGGGCGGCCACGGCGCAAGCGGTGAGGGCCTCCATCTCCACCCCGGTCTCCGCCTTGGTCCTCACCGTGGCCTCTATGCGCACCCGCCCCTTTTCCCGCTCTAGGGCTACCCTCACCTCCACCCCGGTGAGGGGCAAGGGGTGGCAGAGGGGAATGAGGTCTGCGGTCTTTTTGGCGGCCATGATCCCCGCCAGCTGGGCCACCGCCAAGGGATCGCCCTTGCCCACCCCACCCCCTTCCAAAGCGGCCAAGGCCTCCTCCGTGAGCTCCACGAAGGCCTCGGCGGTGGCGGTGCGCAAGGTGGCGGGCTTTTCCGTGACGTCCACCATGTGGGGCTTGCCCTCCTTGAAGTGGGTGAGGTCCATGGCCTTAGTGTAGCGGGCAAATGCCCAAAGCCAGGTAGGGGCGGAAACCCTTGGGGAAGCCGGGACTCAACGGGCCCGACGGATGCCCGCCACCAAAAAGGCCCCCAGGAGGAAGCAGATCCCCCCCAGGAGGAAGAGCACCCCGTAACCCAGCCCGGGCTCCCGGGCGTTCAGGAGGTCCAAAGGGCGGCCAAAGGCCCCGGCCAGCACCTGGGGCACCACGATGGAGGTCTGCCAGAGGCCCATGTCCGTGGCGTGGGCCTCGGGGTCCTTGAGGACATCGGCCACCAAGGCCCAGTCCACCGCCAGGTACACCCCGTAGAAGAGGCCGAAAAAGAGGGAGAGAAAAAGGAGCGCCTCATAGTGGGGGAAGAGGAGAATAAAGGGCATCAAAAGCCCAAGCCCGGCCCCGGAGAGGTAGATGAGGGGCTTGCGGCCCAAGCGGTCCGAGGCCTTCCCCGCGGGCACGCTGGCCAAAGCCGCCCCTAAAGAGATGAGGAGGCCCAAAAGGGCCACCGCCTGGAAGGGCTCCTCCGTGAGCACCCGCCCCAAGGCGGCGAAGACCCCCACCACGTCGGCCAGGAAGTACTGGAGGTAGGTCTGGGCCAGGTAGAAGCCCAGCATGACCAGAAAGCGGGTGAGGTAGACGAGAAGAAAGTCCCGGTCGCGCCAAGGGGCGGCCACGGTGGCCAGGAAGGGGCGGGGATTGGCCTGGGGCAGGCGGTCGGGGACCAAGGGGAGGCTAAAGGCGGCCCCCAGGAGGTTCACCAGAGCCGCCAGGTAGGCCTGCGGCGCCAGGGGTAGCCCAAAGCCCACCGCTCCCCCCAGCACCTGCCCCAGGACCTGCAAAACCCCCATGTACCCCGAGGCTTGGCCCCTTTCCCCCCTGGGCACCAGGTCGGGGATGAGGGCGGAGTAGGGGCCGGTGGCCAGGTCGTCGGCGAGTTGCAGGAGGAGGTAAGCCCCAAGGAGCGCCCCGTAGCTCGGGGCGTGGACCAAAAGCCAAAGGGCTAAGGCGGTGAGGAGGCTCCCCCAAAGGAGGAAGGGCCTCCGCCGCCCTAAGCGGTCCGAAAGGTAGCCCATGAGGGGCGGGCCCAGGATGGCCATCACCGCCCCCAGGCCGAAGAGGAAGCCCAGGCGGGTGGCCTTCTCCTCCGGCGGGGAAAGCTCGGCCACCTTGGCCGGAAGGAGGACCAGAAGGACCAGGAACCACTTGAAGCTGGTGGCGAACCAGTAGGCGGAAAGGGCGAGGAACCAGCCGGGCCCGTGGCGCATGGGCCCCACCTTACCAGACCGCGGCCTCCGGGACCACCAAAAGGGGCAGGGGGCTTCGCGGGGCGAGGGCCTCCACCATCCGCCCCAAACGGTGGCGCAAGGAGCTTTTGGCCTTGGAACCCAGCACCAGAAGGTCCGCTCCCCGGGCCTCGGCGAGCCGCAGGAGGTCCAGCTCTTCTTCTCCCCAAAAGACCTCCACCGCCCCGCTGGCCCGAAGAAGGCCTTCTAGGTGGGTCCTGGCCCTTTCCAGGACCTCCTGGGCGGAAAGCCTCGCCGGGTCCAAGTAGGTGGGGAAGCAGCACCCCCCCTCCCCGCTCACCAGGTGGAGGCCCAAAACCTCCGCCCCCAGGGCCTTGCCCCAGGCCTCGGCCATCCGGAAGGCGGCCAGGCTTGCGGGGCTATCGTCCAGGCCCACGGCGATGCGGCGCACATGGGTAAGGGCCTTGGGCAAGAGGAGGAGGGGTGCCTCCCCGCGGTGGAGGAGGTAGCGGGCGAGCCCTCCCCTGGCCAAGGCCTCGAGGGGCGCCTCGCCCCCCCGGCCCAGGAGCACCAGCTTGCTCCTAAGGGCCTCCGCCGCCACCGCCTGGGCGGGAAAACCCCGAAGGACCTGGACGGGGAGGCCCGTGTCGGCAAGGGCCTTTTCCACCTCGGCCTCGGCCAGGCGCAAGGCCTCCTCCACCTGGGGCGCCAGGTGGGGGAAGCGCCGGACCAAGGCCTCCCAGTAGGACGAGGGGACCACGTGGAGCAGCAAGGCGGGCATCCCGAGGCCCCTTTCCAGGAAGCGGGCGCTTTCCACCACGGCCTCGAGGGTCCCTCCCAGATCCACCGCCGCCAGAAGGCGCATTCTTCACCTCCTCGCCTCCACTATAATCCGGGCGTGCTTTGGCTTAGGGACCGCACCCTGGACCTCTCCGAGCCCCGGCTCATGGGGATCCTCAACCTCACCCCCGACTCCTTCTCCGACGGGGGCCTCTACCTGGAACCGGAAAAGGCCCTGGCCCGGGCCAAGGCCCTGGTGGAGGAGGGGGCGGACCTTTTGGACCTGGGAGCGGAGTCCACCCGGCCCGGGGCGAGGCCGGTGCCCGTGGAGGAGGAGAAGAAGCGGCTTCTTCCCGTCCTGGAAGCGGTGCTGGAGCTCGGGGTGCCGGTGAGCGTGGACACCCGCAAGCCCGAGGTGGCCGAGGAGGCCCTAAAGCTCGGGGCCCATCTTTTAAACGACGTCACCGGGCTTAGGGACGAGCGGATGGTGGCTCTGGCGGCCCGCTTCGGGGTGGCGGCGGTGGTCATGCACATGCCGGTGCCCGACCCCGCCACCATGATGGCCCACGCCCGCTACCGGGACGTGGTGGCCGAGGTGAAAGCCTTCCTCCAGGCCCAGGCGGAGAAGGCCCTCAAGGCGGGGGTGCCCCAGGTGGTGCTGGACCCTGGGTTTGGCTTCGGCAAGCTTCTGGAGCACAACCTGGCCCTCCTTAAGCGCCTGGAGGAGATCGTGGCCCTGGGCCACCCCGTCTTGGTGGGGCTTTCCCGCAAGCGCACCATCGGGGAGCTCACCGGGGTGGAAGCGCCCAAGGACCGGGTTTTGGGCACGGTGGCCGCCCACCTCTACGCGGTGCAGAAGGGGGCGAGGCTTCTTAGGGTGCACGACGTGGGGGCCCACCGGGAGGCCCTGGCGGTCTGGAAGGCCCTCGCCGCCCCCCACCCCGGCCCGGCCTAGGAGGTGAGGATGGGGGAGATCGCCCTTTTGGGCCTGGAGTTTTACGGGCGCCACGGGGTCATGCCCGAGGAGGGGCGGCTTGGGGCCCGCTTCGTGGTGGACCTCTGGCTCACCGTGCCCTTTGAGGGCAGGGGGGACCGCCTCGAGGAGACCGTGGACTACGCCGCCGTCTACGCCCTGGTGGAAGAGGCGGTGCGCCACCGCCGCTTCTACCTGATAGAGGCCCTGGCAGACCACCTGGCGGAAGCCCTCATGGAGGCCTTTCCCCGCCTCCAAGCCGTGCGGGTGCGGGTCCACAAGCCCCACGCCCCCATCCCCGGCGTCTTCCGCGACGTGTACGCGGAAACGCAAAAAAAGCGCTCTTAGAGCGCATTTTCTTCCCTCATCTTGCGCTCATGGGAAAGGCGTGGTAGGATTTGCCTGCCCGAAAAGGGCTAAGCCGAAAGCGGTATACCCTCCCCCACCGCTCAAAGGAGCGGTGGGCTATAAACCTTCTCACCCTTAGGGGATAAACTGAGGGTGCCCGGGAAGGGGCGGGCCCGTATGGAAAGGGTAGCCATATTTATCGACGGCTCCAACCTCTACAAGGGGCTGGTGCAGCACCTGGGTTCGGATTACCGGCTGAACTTCGTGGAGTTCATCACCCTCCTCACCGCCGGGAGGAAGCTGCTTCGGGCCTACTACTATAACGCCCCCCTCCCCCCCGAAGACCCCGCCGCCAAGGCCCACCAGAGCTTCCTCAACTACCTGAAGCGGGTGCCCTACGTGGCCGTGCGCCTGGGAAGGCTGGAACGGCGGGCAGACGGCTTCGTGGAGAAGGGGGTGGACATCCAGATCGCCATCGACATCCTGCGCCTGGCCTACGCCGACGCCTACGACGTGGCGGTTTTGGTCTCCGGGGACGGGGACTTCGCCGAGGTGGTGCGGGTGGTGCAGGACATGGGCAAGCAGGTGGAGAACACCACCTTCCACGCCCTCTCCTCCCACCGCCTGGCCCAGCAGGCGGACCGCTTCTACCCCCTGGACGACTTCCCTTGGGAACGCCTACGGGCCCAAACCCTCCCCCAGGGGCCGGAGGAAGGGTAGGGGCCTAATACCACCCCATGCTGGCCCAAGCCAGCATGGGGGCCCCGGCCAAAAAGGCCCGCAGGGCTTCCGTACTCGGGCTTGGGCGAAGGATTCGCGCCAAAGGGGTATAAGTACCCCACCGCGGCTTTCGCCGCGGTAGGGGCCCCAAAAAAGCCCTTTTCGGGCATCCCATCTCGCGAAACCAACGTGCGGGCACTTAGCAGTCGGAAAGGCCCCCCCGCACCGGGGTCCTCAAAGCAGCTCCTCGGGGCGGAAGAAGAGGGCGATCTCCCTCTCGGCGTCCTCGAGGGTGGCCGAGCCGTGGACGACGTTCTCGTCAATGGTGGTGGCGTAGTCCCCCCGGATGGTGCCGGGGAGGGCGTCTTTGGGGTGGGTGGCCCCCATCATCTTCCGCACCTCGGCCACCACTCCCGGGCCCTCCAGGACCATGGCCACCACCGGCCCCGAGGTGATGAAGCTCACCAGGCCGGGGAAAAAGGGCTTCTCCCGGTGCTCGGCGTAGTGCCGCTCGGCAAGCTCCCGGGAGATCTTCAAGAGCTTGAGCCCCACCAGCCGGAAACCCTTGCGCTCAAAGCGGGCGAGGATCTCCCCCACCAGGCCGCGCCGGAAGCCGTCGGGTTTGACCATCACGAAGGTCCGCTCCATACCCCTAGAAGTCTAGCAGGCTCAGGGGCGGAAGTAGCCCAGGAGGATGTAGGCCACCACCACGATCCAGAGCAGGATGAGAAGGAAGTCCCGCCAACCCAGCCCGGGCCTCCTGGGCTCCAGGACCTGGGTGGGGAGCTCCTCGGGCTCCTCCCCGAGCTTGAGGCGCACCGGGGCTCCCCGGGCGGCCTCCAGGGGTAGGGCGTAGGGGCGGGTGGACTGGGGGAGCTCCTCCGGCACCCTCACCACGATGGCGCTGATGTTGTCGGGCCCCCCCCACTCGTTGGCCAGCTCCACCAGGCGCCGGGCGGCCTCCTCGGGAGGGAAGTGTTTCAGCACCTCCTTGAGGGTCCGGTCCTCCAGGACCCCAGAAAGCCCGTCGCTGCAGAGGAGGAAGGTGTCCCCCGGGGCGAGCTTAAGCCCCAGCAGGTCCACCCGGGCCTGGGGAAAGGAGCCCAAGGCGTTGGTGATCACGTTGCGCCAGCGGTGGGTCCGGGCCTCCTCCACGGTGAGGAGGCCTTGGCGCACCCTTTCCGCCACCCAGGAATGGTCCTCGGTGAGGAGGGCGAACTCCTCCCCCCGGAGGAGGTAGGCCCTCGAGTCCCCCACGTGGGCCACCAGGGCGTAGGGCAGGTCCAGGAGAAGGCAGGTGGCCGTGGTGCCCATGCCCCGGTTTTCCGGCCGCTGGGCCTCCTGGTGGATGCGGGCGTTGGCCCGCTCAAAGGCCTCCAGGAGGGCCTTGGGGGAGGGCTCAGCCTCCTGGAAGTGGCCGAGGATGCTTTCCACGGCCAGCCTGGCCGCCACCTCCCCGGTGCGGTGCCCCCCCATCCCGTCGGCCACCACGAAGACCCCGCCCCAAGGGGTGAGGAGGTGGCCCACGGCGTCCTCGTTTTTGGAGCGCTTGAGGCCGGGGTGGGTCCTTTCGGCGAAGGCGAGGCCGGGCACGAGGGAATTCTATCCCATGGAGGCCGCCTTCAAGGGGGGGCTTGACTTTCCCCTGAAGGCGTGGGATAGTAAGGAGTCCCTGGAAAGCCATGCGGGTTTTCGGGATGAAGGAGAAACATGAAGAAGGGTACCGTCAAGTGGTTCAACGCGGAAAAAGGCTACGGGTTCATCCAACAGGAAGAGGGTCCCGACGTGTTCGTGCACTTCACGGCCATTGAGGCCGATGGCTTCCGCACCCTGAACGAAGGGGAGCAGGTGGAGTTTGAGGTGGAGCCCGGCCGGGGCGGCAAGGGCCCCCAGGCCAAGAAGGTCCGCCGCATCTAAAGCCGGTGGCCCGGAAAGGACCCCCTAAAGGGGGTCCTTTCTTTTAGGCTTAAGGCATGCGCATCCTCGTTTCCAACGACGACGGCATCTTTTCCCCCGGCATCAAGGCCTTGGGCCTAGCCATGCGGGCCCTGGGAGAGGTGTACGTGGTGGCCCCCGACGTGGAGCAGTCGGCGGTGGGCCACGGCATCACCGTCCGCCGCCCCTTGCGCTTCAAGCACACGCAAAGCGCCGGCTTCGGGGAGATCCCCGCCTACCGGGTGGACGGCACCCCGGCGGACTGCGTGGTCCTGGGGGTCCACCTCCTCGGGCGGCCGGACCTCTTGGTCTCCGGCATCAACATCGGGGTGAACCTGGGCCTGGACCTCACCCACTCGGGCACGGTGGCGGCGGCCCTCGAGGGCACCTCCTTGGGCATCCCCTCCATCGCCTTCAGCCTGGACACCGCGGAAGAGCCGAACTTCGCCCATGCGGCGGAGTGGGCGGTGCGCATCGCCAGGAAGGTGGTGGAGCGGGGCCTTCCCAAAGGGGTCCTCCTCAACGTGAACTTTCCCGCCGGGGCCCCCAGGGGAGTCCGGGTGACCCGGCTTTCCACCCACCGCTTTGAGGACCGGGTGGTGGAGCGCCTGGACCCCGAGGGCCGCCCCTACTACTGGATCGCCGGCACCCCCGTGGGGGAAGAGGAGGAGGGAACGGACCTCTGGGCGGTGCGCCAGGGGTACATCTCCCTCACCCCGGTGAGCCTGGACTTCACCGCCAGCGAGTTCCTCGCCGAGCTGGCCCGCCTGGCCCAGGACCTCTAGAGGAGCTCCACGGGCATCCCCTCCTTTAGGCCCAGGGCCTCCCGGGCGCTGCCCCCGTTAAGGGCGATCTCCAAGAGCCCGGCGCTCCCCAGGTAGGCCAAGGCCTCCCCCGGGGCCACCTCGCCGAAGGTGCGCCGGATGGGAAGCCGCCTTCCCGCCACCTCCACCCAGCCGCCCAAGGGGGCCCGGAGCAGGGTGGTGATGGCGTTGCCGAAGCGGTCAAAGGTGAGGACCTCCCCCCGGGGACCCTGGCTCAAGGCCAGGGGCAGGCGGAGGAGGCTTTCCGGGGACACCTCCCTCCCCAGGCCCTCAGGGGAAAGGCCCAAGGCCAGGTGGGCCGCCGCCGGGGCAAAGCGGTCGCGGCCGTGGAAGGTGGCCTCTCCCGGGCGCCAGCCGGGAGGGGGCAGGACCCCTTTGGGGGAAGGCGGGGGGAGGCCTTCCAGGAGAAAGGCCTTCCTAGGGGGGTCCAGGAGCCAGGCCAGGGTGAACAGGCCGTTGTCCGGGCCCACGTACCACCGCCTTCCCCAGGCGGCCACCGCCCGCCGGGAGGTTCCCACCCCGGGGTCCACCACCGCCAGGAGGACGGCCCCTTCCGGCAGGTAGGGGAGCGCCTCGAAGAGGGCGTAGGCGGCCCGCCGGAGGTCCTGAGGAGGAAGGTCGTGGGCCAGGTCCACCACCTCCACCCCCGGGGCCCTCTCCCGGAGCACCGCCTTGACCACCCCCACGTAGGGGTCTTGCAGGCCGAAGTCGGAGAGGAAGAAGACCGGCCTCATCTAGAACCTTCGCAACCAGGTGGGGGGAAAGAGGGCCAGGACCACCCCCGCCACCACCCAACCCAAGGCCACCCCCACCACGCTTCCCGCCCGCTCCTTGGCCCAAAGGAGCCCGGCTCCCAAGAGGAGGAGGAGGAAGGTGGGGCCGGGCACCGCCAGGGCGAAGAAAAGGGCGGAGAGGTAGGTGGCCAGGTCCCGGTAGCGCTCCCCAAAGACCCAAGGGGCGAGGCCCCGGAAGAAGGGCTCCATAAGGGCCAGGCCCAGAAAGACCAGGAGGTGTAGGGGCAAGGTGGGAAACCCCAGGAAGGGCCGCACCAGCCCGTAGGCGAAGAGGGCCAGGACCAGGGCCGGCCCCACCCAGAAGCCCTCCACCCAGCCCTCGAGGGGCCCCAGCACCTGGGGAAGGCGCCGCCTCTGCCAGAGGAGAAGCCCCCCAAAAAGGAAGAGCCCGTACACAAAAAAGAAGCTCGGGAGAAGCTGGGCCTTCTGGTACGGGGTGAAGAGGGCCAGGAGGTTGGCGAAGAGGGCCTTGCCCAGGAAAAGGGCCACCCCCAGGGCCAAGGCCAGGGCCAAGAGGACCAGAAGGTAGAGGCCCCCTGGCCCCGGTAGGGGGTTTTCCACCACCTCCACCGTGCGCAGGGGCTCAATGCGGCTTTCCCCCAGGACCACCAGGACCAAAAAGGCCACGAAGGCCAAAAGCCAGGGCCACACCCAGGCGAGGAGAAGCCCGGGAAGGTTCACAAGCCCCGAAAGCTGCCCTAAGGCCGCCCGCCCCCGGGCCCAGTCCCCCTGGCCGAAGTAGGCCAGGGCCAGGGTGGAAAGGGCTTCCCGCTGGAGGTCGGGGCGGCCGGAAAGGTTCGGCAGGACCCCCTCCAAAAGGGCCACCGCCTCCTTCGGCCTCCCCGAGAGGAAGAGGAGGCGGCCCCGCTCTAGGCGCTCCTCCAGGGTGGACCCCAAGGCGGCCAGCCCCGCCTCGGGGTTCCCCAAGGCCAGGTGGAGCCGGGCCAGAAGAAGGCGTACCTCCGGGGTGGGGGGAAGGCCCCGGGCCTCCTGGAGGGCTTCCTCGAAGCGGTTCTGGGCCTCGAGGGCCAAGGCCCGAAGGAGCCTCCCCTCCGGGGTTTCGGGCAGGGAAAGCCTGAGGACCTCCCCCGGCTTCCCCTGCAAGAGGAGAAGCCTTCCCCGAAGGGGAAGGGCCTCTGGATCCTCCCCCAGGCGTTCCAGGTAGGCCCCGGCCTGGGCCACGTCCCTCTTCTCCAAGTGGATGCGGATAAGAAGGCGCAGGGCGGGCCGGTACTCGGGGTCCCCCACCAGGGCCAGCTCACAGGTGGCCTGGGCGCTTTCCAGGGCGCCCTGCTGGTAGAGGCGCTCGCAACGGGCGTAATACTCCTCCGCCCCCTGGGCCAGGCCCAGAAGGCCCAACACCCACGCCAACCCCAGGATAAGCCTCATGTTCTCCAGTTTACGCCCACCCCTTGTCCCGGGCTTTGGACCGGGTATAATCCCCCCGGGTGAAGCCCATGAAGCGCCCCTTTATCCTCCTGACGAGCCTTCTTTCCTTGGCCCTGGCCCAGGCCCCCCAGGTGGAGGCCCTGGTGGACGCCGGGCGTTTCCAGGAAGCCTACGAGATGGGCCTCAAGCTCTCTACCCCCGAGGCCCTGGCCCTGGCGGCCAAGGGCGCCAGCTTCTACGCCATGTACCAGGCCAAGGACGCCGAGAAGCGCCCCTGGTTTGAGCGGGCGGAAAAGGCCGCCTCCCAGGCCATCGCCAAGGACCCCGACTACCCGGAGGGCTACTTTGAACGGGCTCGGGCCCTGGGAAGGCTATCCCAGTACAAGGGGATCCTCGAGGCCCTGGCGGAGGGCCTGGCCCCCAGGATCCGGAGCGACCTGGAAAGGACCCTGAAGCTCAAGCCGGACCACGCCGGGGCCATGGTGGCCCTGGCCCTCTGGCACTTTGAGCTGGTGCAGAAAGGCTGGCTGGTGGCCGCCACCCAAGGGGCCGATGGGGGCAAGGTGGAGCCCCTCATGCGGCGGGCCATTGAGCTGGAGCCCGAGGGCATCATCCACCGGGTGGAGTACGCCCGGGTTCTGGCCGCTTGGGGGAAGAAGGAGGAGGCCAGGAAGCAGCTGGAAGTGGCCCTCTCCCTTCCCGCCAAGACCGCCGCCGACCGCTACGACCAAGAAAGGGCCCGCCAGGAGCTGGCCAAGCTGAAGTAGGCCTCACCTGGGGGTGGGGAGGCGGAGGCCGAGCCTCCGCCCGAAGACCCGGAGGAAGACCGTGGTCAGGGCTCCCAGGAACAGGGCCCCTTCCGGGTGGCTTCCGTGGAGGGCGTAGGCCACCAAGGCCCCCACCAAGGCCGCCGAGGCGTAAAGGTCCCCCGCCCGGTAGAGGATCCCCGGCACCTCCCCGGAAAGGACGTCCCGCAACACCCCACCCCCCACCCCGGAAAGGGTGCCCGCCAGGGCCACGCCAAAGGGGCCAAGGCCCGCCTGAAGGCCCCTTTCCGCCCCCAAGGCGGCGAAGAGGCCTAGGCCCAGGGTGTCCAGGTAGTAGATGAAAGGCCCCAGGGCCTGCACCCGGGGGTGGAAGCGGAAGACCAGAACCCCGGTGAGGACCACGCTCCACAAAAGGGGTTCGTTCCTGAGGGCCGTGGGGGGCAGGGTGCCCACCAGGACGTCGCGGATGGACCCGCCCCCCACGGCGGTCACCGTGGCCAGGACCAGAACCCCCAAGAGGTCAAACCCCTTCTCCACCCCCTTGAGGGCCCCGGTGGCGGCGAAGACCAAGGTGCCGAGCCAAACCAGGCCTTCAACCATCCAAAAGCACCACCGCCCGGGCCTGGACGTGGGAAGGCGCCAGGCCCTCCGAGGTCTTGAAGCCTAGGCCCACGCGCTCCTCCGGGAGGCCCAGAAGCCGGGCCAGGTTCCCCACCAAGGCCTCCCGGTAGGGGGAGAGCCTGGGCCGGTCCAGGGTGATGACCAGGCTCGCCTGCAAAAGCCGCCCACCCCGCTCGGCCACCAGGCGGAGGGCCTCCCGGAGGAACACCTCGCTCCGTTCGCCCCGCCAGCGGGGGTCGGTGTCGGGGAAGAGGAGGCCGATGTCCCCAAGGCCGTAGGCGGCAAGGAGGGCGTCGGTGAGGGCGTGCAAAGCGGCGTCCCCGTCGGAGTGGGCCAAGGCCCCCACGGGGCTTGGGATGGGGAGGCCGCAGAGGTAAAGCGGCCTTCCCTCCTCTAGGCGGTGGCTGTCCTCGCCGTAGCCGAGGCGCATGGCTATACTTTAGGACATGCCGAGCTTTGAGGAGGCCCTGGCCCTCATGGAGGCCTGGACGGAAAGCGAGTCCCTGAGGCGGCACATGCGAGCGGTGGAGGTGGCCATGCGGGCCTACGCAAGGCGCTTCGGGGAGGAGGAGGAGCTTTGGGCCATGGCCGGCGTCCTCCACGACATGGACTACGAGAAGCACCCCGAGGCACACCCCTACCGGGGCGTGGAGGAGCTTAGGCGCCTGGGCTACCCCGAGGAGGTCCTGGAGGCCATTCTGGGCCACGCCAGCTACACCGGCACCCCGCGCAGGACCCTCATGGCCAAGGCCCTCTTCGCCGTGGACGAGCTCACGGGCCTCATCACCGCCGCGGTGTACGTGCGGCCGGACCGGTCCATCCTGGGCCTGGAGCTCCCCAGCCTCAAGAAGAAGTTCAAGGACAAGGCCTTCGCCAAGGGGGTGAACCGGGAGGAGATCCGGCTTGGAGCCGAGGAGCTCGGGGTGCCCTTGGAGGAGCACATGGCCTTCGTCCTCGAGGCCATGAAGCGGGAGGCCGGCCTCCTGGGGCTTAAGGGCGCCTAACCTCCGAGGCGCCCCGGGCCGCTTGCCCCCCCGCCTCCTCCGCGCTAGGGTGGAAGCCGTGGAGTTGCCCGACCTCACCCCCTACCTCGGGCAGATGACCTTCGGCGGCCTCGCCGGTTACGCCGTGGGCTACGCCCTCAAAAAGGTGGGCCGCCTTTTGGCCCTGTTCCTCGGCCTCCTCTTCGTGGCCCTCCAGCTTCTGGCCCAGGGAGGCTACGTTCAGGTGGACTGGACCCGCATCCAGAAAGACGTGGAGCCCCTCCTTCGGCAGCCCGGTCTGCAAAGCCTCTGGGAGAGGCTCCTTTCCACCCTGACCTACAACCTTCCCTTCGGGGCGAGCTTCGTGGGGGGGCTCCTCCTGGGCCTGCGGGCGGGCTAAGGCCACCCGAGCTTCAGCGCCTCCCGAAGGGTTTCCGCCGCCCGCAAAAGCTCTTCTAGAGGCCTTACCAAGGCGATGCGCACCCATCCCACGCCCCCGGGCCCAAACCCCCGGCCCGGAGCGAGGGCCACCCCCCGCTCCACGAGGCCCAGGGCGAACTCCAGGTCGTCCACCCCCTCGGGAAGCCGCCCCCAGAGGTACATGGTGGCCTTGGGGGGGAGGAGGCTTAGGGCCCCCTTTAGGGCCTCGGCCATCCCCAAGGCCCTTTCCCGGTAGACCCGGGCGTAGGCCCGGGTGGTCTCCCTAGGGGTCTTCAGGGCCTCCACCCCCATGCGCAGGATCCCGGCGTACTGGTTGAAGTCAACGACCCCTTTCACCCGCTCCAGGCGGGCAAGGACCTCCTCGCTCCCCAGGGCGAAGCCCAGGCGGAAGCCCGCCAGGTTGTAGCTCTTGGAGAGGGAGAAGAGCTCCACCACCCGCTCCTTGGCCCCGGGGAGGGCCAGGGGGGAAGGGGCCTCCCCCTCGTAAACCTGGTCCACGTAAGGGTTATCGTGGACGAGCCAGAGGCCGTGCTTCCGGGCCAGGCCCAGGGCCTCCTCAAAGTAGCCCCAGTCGGCCACGGCCCCCGTGGGGTTGTTGGGGTAGTTGAGGAGGAGGACCTTGGCCTCCCGCCACACGCCTTCCGGGACCGCCTTCAGGTCGGCGAGGCCGTCCTCCCTTAGGGGGATGAGGAAGGTCCTCAAGGAGGCCACCCGGGCCGCCCCGAAGTAGCTGGGGTAGGCCACCTCGGGGAGGAGGAGGAGGTCATGGGGCTCCGTGAGGGCGAGGAGGAGGTGGGCTAAGCCCTCTTGGCTTCCGATGAGGGCCAGGGCCTCCCGCCTGGGGTCCAGGCCCACCCCGTAGCGGCCCTCGTACCAGCGGGCCGCCTCCTCCAGGAAGGGAAGGGTGCAGCTTCTCAGGCAGTAGCCGTAGGTGGAGGGGTCCTCCAGGGCCTGCCGGAGGGCCTCCAAGGGCGCCCTAGGGGGAAGGAGGTCGGTGGAGCCGATGGAGAGGTCCAAAAGCCTCACGCCCCTTTCCCGGGCCTTCCGCTTGGCCTCGTCCACCACCAGGAAGACCGAGGGCTCGGGCACCCTACTCATGGTGCCCCTCCCTCCAAGGCTTGCCCGTCACCAGGGAGAGGGCGTGGGGCAGGACGGGAAGGACCGCCTCCAGGGACTCCCGGGCCCCCTTGGGGCTTCCGGGGAGGTTCAGGATCAGGGTCTTCCCCCGCACCCCCGCCACCCCCCGGGAGAGGGCGGCCATGGGGGTCTTCCGGAGGCCCACCAAGCGCATGAGCTCGGCGAGGCCCGGGACCTCCCGGTCCAGAAGCTCCCGGGTGGCCTCGGGGGTCCGGTCCCGAGGGGCAAGCCCCGTCCCCCCGTTGGTGAGGATGAGGTCCAGGCCCTCCCGGTCTGCCCAAAGCCTGAGGACCTTCTTGATCATGGGGGGCTCGTCGGGCACGAGCTCGTAGGCCGCCACCTCGTAAGGCCCTCCTTCCAGGGCCTCCCGGATGGCCAGGTGGGTGGTGTCCTCCCGCTCGCCGCGGAAGCCCTTGTCGGAAACCGTGAGGATGCCCACGCGGAACATTGCCCTCAAGGTACCACAAGGGGAGGGCGGGGCCCGGCCGTAGCCCAGGGTTGCCTCGAGGGCCCGAGGGTTCCGACGGGGGAAGATCTCCCGTGGGCTAAGTGCCCGCACTTTGGTTTCGCAACATGGGACACCCGAAAGGGGGTCAGGAGAAGGCTCCTTTGGGGCCCCCGCCGCGGCTTTCGCCGCGGCGGGGTACTTAGCGCCCGTCCGGGAGGATGCCCCCTCGAGGCGGACGAGGGTGGGAAAGCCCTTTTGCGCCAGGGGCAGCGGAGAGGGCGCTACCCGGTGGGGTAGCTTGAGCCTCTTCCAGGGGGTTCGCCCTTCCAGCATAATGGCCCCATGTGGACCTTTCCCGAGGTCCTCACCGGGCGGTACGTGCGCCTGGAGCCCTTAGGTCTCGCCCACCTTCCCGCCTTCCTGCGCCACTTTGACCCCGAGGTCTACCGCTTCCTAAGCCGCGCCCCAAGGGCCGGAGCGCCCTTGGAGGAGGCCCTACAGGCCCACCTGGAGGGGCTTCTTGGGGAGCCCGGGCGGGTGAACTGGGCCATTCGCCTCGAGGAGGAGGTGGCCGGGCGGATTTCCGTGATCGCCCCCGAGCCCGAGCACGGAAGGCTTGAGATCGGCACCATGCTCTTCAAGCCCTTCTGGGGAAGCCCGGCCAACAAGGAGGCCAAGTACCTCCTCCTCCGCCACGCCTTTGAGGTCCTCCGGGCGGAAAGGGTCCAGTTCAAGGTGGACCTGAGGAACGAAAGGAGCCAGAAGGCCCTGGAGGCCCTGGGGGCGGTGCGGGAAGGGGTGCTGCGAAGAAACCGGAGGCTCCAAGACGGCACCTTCCGCGACGATGTGGTCTACAGCGTCCTCCGGGAGGAGTGGCCCGGGGTCAAGAAAGGGCTTGAGGAAAGGCTCTATGGCGCTTCGGGAAACCCTTAGCCTCCTCGTCCTCCTCCTGGCCTACCTGGGTCTCGCCCTGGGGGGGCTTCCCGGCTACCGCATGAACCGGGCGGGGGTGGCCGTGGTGGGGGCAAGCCTCCTCGTCCTCCTCGGGGAGCTGGACCTCAAAGAAGCCTGGCAGGCCCTGGACGCCCCCACCCTGGTCTTCCTCTTCGGGGTCATGGTCCTCAACGCCCACCTGGGCTACGCGGGCTTCTTCGGCTGGGTGATGGAGAGGCTTTGGCAGAGGGCCAGGACCCCTCTCGCCCTCCTCGTCCTCCTCAGCGTGGGATCCGGGCTTCTTTCCGCCCTCTTCCTCAACGACACCATGGCCCTCCTCCTCACCCCCCTTGTCCTCCGCCTCGCCCGGGGCCTGGGCCTGAACCCCGTGCCCTACCTCCTGGCCCTCATGGCGGGGGTGAACACGGGAAGCCTCATGACCCCCACGGGAAACCCCCAGAACATCCTGATCGCGAGCCTCTCGGGGATGGCTTACCTGGACTTTCTCCGGTCCCTTTTCCCCGTGGCCTTCCTGGGGCTCGCCCTGCAGGTGGGGCTCCTCGCTCTCCTTTACCCCGAAACCCGCTCCCTAAGGCCCCTTCCGCCCCCTCCCCCTTTGCGCTACCGGCTCCACCCCGGGCTCCTGCGCAAAGGGCTTCTGGTGGCCTTGGGGCTTCTTCTGGCCTTCCTCCTGGGCTACCCCATGGCCCAGGGGGCCTGGGTGGCGGCGGGACTTCTCCTCTTCACCCGGAGGCTCCGCTCGGAGCGGTACTTCGCGCGGGTGGACTGGGAGCTCCTGGTGATGTTCGGCGGGCTTTTCGTCCTCACGGAAGGGGTGCGCCGCCTGGGGGTGGCGGAGGCCCTTTTGCCCCTCGCCTCCAGTCCCCTCGGGCTCCTCCTCGCCGCCACCCTCCTCTCCCTCCTCATCTCCAACGTGCCCGCGGTCCTCCTCCTGGCCCCCTTGGCCAGGACCCCCGAGGACTGGCTCCTCCTCGCCGGGGGAAGCACCCTGGCGGGGAACCTCACCCTGCTGGCCAGCGTGGCCAACCTCATCGTGGCCGAGGGGGCGGGGCGGGAGGGGGTGCGGGTGGGCCTCCTGGAGCACCTCCGCTTCGGGCTTCCCCTCACCCTCTTCTCCTTGGCCGCCCTCTACCTCTGGCTCACTTGAGCCGGGCCTCGAGCCAGCCCCCGATGGCCAGCACCCTCCCGTCCTCGGCGTAGGGCCCCACCACCTGCAGGCCCACGGGCATCCCCTCCACCTTGGCGAAGGGGAGGGCCAGGGTGGGCACCCCGAGGAGGCTGAAGGGCAGGGTGAGGGTGATGAAGGCCTCCCGGTGGCTTTTCCTCCCCGACTCCAGCTCCACCTCCTCCGTGCCCAGGGGGGGCGCGGGGAGGGGCTGGACGGGGAGGAGAAGGGCGTCCACCCCCCTCAGGGCCTTCACCAGCTCCAGCCTGAGGGCCTCCCGCTCCGCCACGGCGTCCCGGTAGTCCTTCTCCGTGAGGGCAAGCCCCGCGAGGAGGGCTTCCCGCACCTGGGGGGAGAAGCCTTCGGGATGCTCCTTCAGGGCCTTCTCGTGGATGCGGGCCGCCTCGTAGCGCACCAGGCGGGTGTAGACCTCGTAGACCCCCCTAAGGGGTAAGGAGACCTCCCGCACCTCGGCCCTTAGGGCGGGGAGGTCCTCCAGGAGCCGGGTGAAGGTCTTCCGCACCTCCACCCCCAGCCTCCCCTGCAAAAAGTCCAGGGGCACCCCGAAGGTGGGGTTCTGGGGGCCCTCCAGGGGGAGGGTTTCCCCGGCCAGGATCTCCGTGAGGAAGTGGGCGTCCCGCACCGTCTTGGCGAGGGGGCCCGCGTGGTCCGTGGAGCGAGAGAGGGGAAGGGCCCCCTCGAGGCTCACCCGGCCGTAGGAGGGCTTGAAGCCCACCACCCCGTTGAAGCCCGCGGGGATGCGGATGGACCCCCCGGTGTCCGAGCCCAAGGAGGCGAGGCCGATCCCTAAGGCCACGGCCACGGCGCTCCCGCCGCTAGACCCCCCGGCCTGGCGGCTGGGGTCTATGGCGTTCCGCACCGGCCCCGTCCAGGGGTTTTCCCCGGTGATGCCCAGGGCGATCTCGTGCATGTTGGTCTTGGCGAAGAGGAGGGCCCCGGCCTCCCTCAGGCGGCGCACCGCCCTGGCCTCCTCGGGAAGGGGAGGGAGGGGGGCCTTCGTCCCCGCTCGGGTGGGCATCCCTTTCACGGGGAAGAGGTCCTTCACCGTGAGAGGAAGGCCGTGGAGCGGCCCCCGCACCTGGCCCCGCTTGAGCTCCTCCGTGAGGAGGAGGGCCTCCTTGCGGGCGGCCTCCTCGTCCAGGTAGGCGAGGGCGTTTCGGTCCTGGAAGGCCTTGGCCCGCTCCAGGGCCTCCTCCAAAAGGGCGATGGGGGTGGTGGCCCCGGTCTCCAGAAGCCGCTTCGCTTCAAGCAGGTCCATGCTCCATTATAAAAGCGCCTTCCGGCTCCTTGGGTAGGGACTTTCCGGGCCAGGCGTAGGTGAGGACCTCCCGCTCCTTTAGGGCCAGGGCCACGAGGTCCTCCGTGGGCAGGCGGGCCTCCGTCTCTAGGACCACCTCCAGCCTTGCCCGGGTCACGGGGTGCTTGGGGGCGAAGAGGGTGCAGCACTCCTCGTCGGGGAGGATGGAAGTGGCGTAGGTGCCGATCCTCTGGGCCTCGGCCACGATCTCCTGCTTGTCCCACCCGATGAGGGGCCTTAGGACAGGGAGGGTGGCCGCCTGGTTCACGGCGTAGAGGTTCCCCAGGGTCTGGGAGGCCACCTGGCCTAGGCTGTCCCCGGTGCAAAGGGCGAGGGCGCCTTCTTCCCTGGCGATGGCCTCGGCGATGCGGAGCATGTAGCGGCGGTAGAGGACCACCCGGTAGGCCGTGGGGGCCTCCACGAGGATGTGCTGCTGGACCTCGCTGAAGGGGACGAGGTGGAGCCTCAGGCGGTGCTGGAAGCGCGCCAAGCGCTCGGCGAGGGCCTTGGCCTTCTCCCGGCTCGCCCCCGAGAGGAGGGGAAAGGGGTGGAAGTGGACGAGGACCACCTCCGCCCCCCGGCGCATGAGGCGGTAGGCGGCCACCGGGGAGTCAATCCCCCCGGAGAGGAGGGCCACCACCTTGCCGGAAACCCCCGGGGGGAGGCCTCCTAGCCCCGGACGGCGCTCCACCTCCAAGAGGGCCGCTCCCGGCAGGATCCGCACCACGAACTCCCGCTCCGCCCCCTTAAGCCGCACCTGGGCGCCGGTTTTTCCCTTCACGAAGGCCCCGAGGGCCCGCTCTATCTCCGGGGAGGTGAGGGGAAAGGTCTTGTCGGTGCGCTTGGCGGTGATGCGGAAGCTCCCGAAGGCCTCGCCCTCCAGGGCCTTCTCTAAGGCGGTCTTCAGGGCCTCGAGGTCCGCCGGGGTCCTATGGACCCGGGCGAAGCTTTCCACCCCCAGGGTGTCCTGGAGGCGGGCTTTGGCCTCGGGCCAGGCCTCCTCGGGGAGGCGGAAGAGGAGGGCCATGGGCCACTCCCCCTCGAGGGCCGCCCCTAGGCCCTTCAGGGCCCGCCGCACGTGGGCCTTGGCCCGCTGGAGGAAGAAGGGGCGGTTTTTCCCCTTGAGGGCGAGCTCGTGGAAGAGGTTCACCAGGAGGAAGGTCTCCACCTCAGCACCCCACCTTCACCGCCAGGTAAAGCCGGCTGCACAAAGAGCCCTGCCGGGCGGCCTCCCTTAGGTCCTCGGGGCGTCCGAAGCGGAAGGCGGTGTAGTAGGTCTTGCCTGGCCGGGGCTCGGGAAAGCGGACCGGGGAAAGGAGGTGGGCCTCGTACACCCAAAGCTCCAGGGTGTAGGCGGGGCGCTCCTCCCGGCCGAAGGCCACGGGGAAGCGGAGGACCACCCGCGCCCCAAGCTTCTCCCGGGCGACCCTTTGGGCGGCCTCCTCCAGGGTCTCCTCCCCCTGAAGGCTCACCGCAGGAAGCCCCCAGGCCCCGGCGAACTCGAGGTCGTCCTGGGGGCGGAGGACCAAAAGAAGCCCCTCCTCCCCCCAGGCGGCCAGGGCCAGGGAGCGCTTCTTGGGCAGGGCCTCGCGCACCCACTCAGGGTAGCAGGAGTGTAGCCTAGGCGCAAATCTCGCGCCCTAGGCCAGCCTGAGGGGCTCCACCTCCACGGGGGTGGAGTGGAAGGTGCTCCCGCCGCCCAGATCGGTGAGCCTTTCCGAGGTGAGGTGGTTCACGCCTTTGCCGTCCGGGGCCCACTTCTCCCACCAGGTGCCCTCGAGGACCACCGTCCCCGGGATGGGGGCCTCGGTGACGTAGGCCTTCCTCGTGATCCTTCCCCAAGGGGAACGGATGTGGACGAGCATCCCGCTTCGGATCCCCCTGGCCTCGGCGTCCTCGGGGTGGAGGAGAAGCCTCGGCTCCCCGCCTTCCGCTTCCACCAGGGCCTTCACGTCCCCGTAGGTGGTGTTGAGAAAGCGGTGGGCCGGGGGGGTGAGGAGGATCAGGGGGTAGTCCGGCAGGGGCTCGGTGGGGATCACCTCGGGCGGGGGGCTGAAGCGCACGGGGCCTTGGGCGAAGGGGAGGAAGGGCCTGGGGAGGTTGAGCTTGACGAAGCCTTCCCGCTTGAGCCTCTCCAGGGTGATCCCCTCTAGGTAGGGGTGGTCCGAGGCGAGGAGGCTTTCCGCCACCTCCTCGGCCGTCCAGTAGAGGGTGGGCTCCTTCAGGCCAAGCCTCCTTGCGAGCTCCCGGAAGACCCAGGTGTTGGGCCGGGCCTCCCCCGCGGGAGGGCTTAAGGGCTCGTTCCAGGAGAGGTAGTAGTGGCCGTAGCTGGTGTAGAGGTCCGGGTGCTCGTAGAAGAAGGTGGCGGGGAGGAGGTAGTCGGCGAAGCGGGCGGTCTCGGTCATCACCTGCTCCAGGACCACGGTGAAGAGGTCTTCCCGTTCCAGCCCCGCCCTCACCTTCCCCGTATTGGGGGCCACCACCAGGGGGTTGGTGTTGAAGACGAAGAGGACCCGGATGGGGGGGTCTAGCTCCGTGAGGGCGGTGCCGAGCGCGTTCATGTTGATGGCCCGCGCCTTGGGGTTCGGCCGGAAGTAGCCCTCGTGGGGGTGGTCCCCCTCCAGGAGGTGCCGCCCCCCGAGGAAGCGCTTGTTCAAGGGGAAGGCCCCGCTGGTGGAGAGCATGGCCCCGCACCCCGGGTAGCGCCAGGCCCCGAGGAGGGCGGGGAGGAGGATCGCGGCCCTTAGGGCGTTCCCCCCTCCCGGGTGGCGGGTCATGCCGTAGCCCACCCGCAAGAAAACCCGCTTCGCCTCCCCCATCTCCCGGGCGAGGCGGAGGATGGCCTCTTCGGGCACGCCGGTGAGGGCGCTGGCCCTCCCTGGGGTCCACTTTTCCGCCTCTTTCTGGAACTTCTCCAGGCCCACTGCCGCCCTCCCCAGGTACTCCCGGTCCACCAGGCCCTCCCGGAAGAGGACGTGGGCCAGGGCGTAGGCCAAGGCGGCGTCCGTGCCGGGGCGGAGCTTGAGGTGGAGGTCGGCGAAGCGGGAGGTGAGGTTTTGGTAGGGGTCTATGTGGACCACCTTGGCTCCCCGCCTCCTCGCCTCCTTGAGGAAGGGGGTGAGGTGGCTATTGGTGGAGAGGCTATTGATCCCCCAAAGGAGGATATAGCGGGCGTTTTCGGGGATGTCCTCGGGATCGGGGCTGAGGCGGGGGCCGTAGGTCATCTCCCAAGCGGCGCTCCCCGCAGTGGCGCAGATGGTCTCCAGAAGCTCCGAGGCCCCGATGGCCCGGAAGAAGGCCAAGGGGTGCTGGTTCTCTACGAGGCCCATGGTGCCGGCGTAGTGGTAGGGGAGGACGGCCTCGCCCCCTTCCCGGTCCAGGACCTCCATGAGCCTCTGGGCAATGGCGTCCAGGGCCTCCTCCCAGGAGACCCGCACGAACCTCCCCTCCCCCTTCCGCCCCACCCGGCGCAGAGGGTAGAGGAGCCTCTCCCGGGCCCTTTCCGGGTAGCGGTAGGTCTTGGCGCAGGCGAAGCCTTGGGTGATGGGGTGGCGGGGGTCGCCCTCCACCTTCGCGAGACGCCCTTCCTCCAGGGTGAGGAGGAGGCTGCAGGCGTCGGGGCAGTCCAGGGGGCAGGTGGCCCTTCCCTTCATGCCCTTAGAGTAGCCCAAGGCCCTCGAGGGGGCCGCACCGTTCTTCGTAAGGGTCCGGCAGAAGCCCCACGGGGACGTCCAACCGCAAGAGGTAGCCCTCCCGGTAAAGGGGCCAGCGGGGCCACCCCTTGGGCTCCCCTTCCCTGGCGAAGCCCGTCCAGTAGCGGCGCATCTTCCGGCCCAGGTACTCCGCCTGCCTTCGGGCCTCCTCCCCCAGGAAGAGGGGCAGGAAGGGCATGGCCTCGAGGTTCCCGAAGAGGGGGGCGAGCTCCAGGCCGTGGAAGGCCCCGAGGCCCTCAAACCCCGGCACCCGGAAGGGGAAGAGGTAGGCGTAGGTGGGGGCGTGGGGGGCCTGGAGCCTCGCCGCCTGGAGGGAGGGGCAAAGGAGGGTGAGGTCGGTCTGGAGGGCTCCCCAGGCCCTCTTGGGGTCGGGCTCCCGCTTGCGGTAGTGGGCGAGGAGGGCTTGGGCCTTCTCCTGGGAAAGCCCCGATTCCAAAAGCCTCCTTTCCGCCTCCTCCCAGTCCCTTGGCCCAAGGAAGGCCTGGAGGGCGGGAAAGCTCACCTCTTCAGCGTTGGCCCCGGCGATGAGGGAAAGGCCCGCCGCCTTCCCCTCCTTTAGGGCCTCCCGAGGGTCCTGGGGGAGGAGGAGGGGGGAGAGGTGGGGCTTGAAGGGGCCTGCCCGGAAGAGGGAGGGGTTGGCGAGGAAGCGGCCCGTGGCCTCGAGGCCGGGCTCCTTGGGCAAGAGCCTCTCCAGGGGGAGGGCGCGGAGGCAGGCGAGGTCTTTAGGATCGCACCCCCTCTCCCTGGCCCAGGCCTCGCCGAAGGGAAAGTCCTCCCGAAGGGGCCTCACGTACCCGCAACCCCCCGATTGGAGGATGGCCCGGTGGAAGAGGCCCCGGGCCTCCGGGGTGGCGAGGAGGGCGCAGACCAGCATCCCCCCGGCGGACTCCCCGAAGAGGGTGACGTTCTCGGGGTTTCCTCCGAAGTAACGGATATGCCGCTTGACGAAGCGGAGGGCCTCCAGGAGGTCCAGAAGCCCGTAGTTCCCCACCGCCCTCGGGTCCTCCTCGGCGAGGGCGGGAAGGGCGAGGAAGCCCAAGGGCCCCAGGCGGTAGTTGGGGGCCACCACGATGACCCCTTCCTCCGCCAGCCGGTGCCCCCGGTAGATGGGCTCGGCCCCTGCCCCCGAGGTGAAGCCCCCGCCGTGGAGGTAGACCATGACGGGAAAGCCCTCGGGGGGAGGCACCTGGGAAGGAAGGTAAAGGTTCAGGACCAGGCAGTCCTCCCTCTGGGGCGGGATGGGGCTTCCGAGGCGGGCGGTGAGCCCCGGGCCCTGGGGGCAGGCTACCCTTTCCCGCCCCACGCCCCCGGGCCAGAGCCTCACGGGCCTCGGGGCCTGGAAGCGCCCGGCCTCGGCGTAGGGAAGCCCGTAAAAGGCGATGGCCCCGCCCTCCCACACCCCTTCCGCCCTCCCCAAGGGGGTGGCGGCCAGGAAACCCTGGGCCAGGGCCAGGCTGCCGAGAAGAAGCCAGAGGAGGATTGGCATGGATTTATTCTAGAGGATTTGGGCGTATAATCCCCCCGTGGACGGCTTAGCCCCCTTGGAGGAGGGCTTTTGGGCCCAGGGCCTGAGGGTGGCGGGGGTGGACGAGGCGGGCCGGGGGGCCTGGGCGGGGCCCATCGTGGTGGGGGCGGTGGTCCTGCCCCCTGGGAGATACCCCTTCAAGGACTCCAAGCTCCTCTCCCCCAAGGAGAGGGAACGCCTGGCGGAGAAGGTGAAGGAGGTGGCCCTGGCCTTCGCCCTGGGGGTGGCGGAGGCGGCGGAGGTGGACCGGCTGGGGGTTCTCAAGGCCACCCTCCTGGCGGCAAAGCGGGCCCTCGCCGGGCTGGAGCCGCCCCCAGAGGCCCTGGTCACCGACTACCTCCGCCTCTCCACCCCCCTCCCCCTCCTCTCCCCTCCCAGGGCGGACCGGGGAAGCCCCAGCGTGGCCGCGGCCAGCATCCTGGCCAAGGTCCACCGGGACCGGCTCATGGCCGAGCTGGACCGGCTCTACCCGGGCTACGGCTTCGCCCGGCACAAGGGCTACGGCACCCCGGAGCACCAGGAGGCCCTCCTCGCCCTGGGACCCTCCCCCGTCCACCGGAGGCGCTTCGCCCCCGTGGCCCAGGCCCCCTTAAGGTTTCCTGAAGACCCGGAGGACCGAGGAGGCGTACCCTAAGGGAGGAGGTCGGTATGCGCTTCCTCTTGGTCCTTCTGGCGGGGCTCCTTTCCGCCTGCACCGTGACCCTCGAGGGCCTCACCCTCACCTACCGCTTTGACTATAGCCCGGCCATCCTGCGCTTTGAGCCCGACCGGGGCGCGGGGGCCACCTACTACCTGGGGGAGGAGGTCCGCTTCTTCCTCACCCTGAACCGGCCGGGCTGGGTGGCCCTGGTGGTGGAAGACCCGGACGGCCACACCTACGAGCTGGACCGCTTCTACCTCCCCCGAGGAACCCACGTCCTGCCCCCCGGGCCTTACCGCTACACCCTTACCCCGCCCCGTGGCCTCCACCGGGTGCGGGCGGTGTACACCGACCGGGAGCCCGGCGGGGTGAGGCTCCAGGGGGTCTACACCGACTGGGACGCCCGGCTGAGGGTGTACCTCGAGGCCTCCGGGGCCCGCGCCTACCACGTGGCGGAAACGTATTTTTATGTGCGCTAAAAAGGGGGCTTGCGCTTCCCACGGGGGGGCGGGGTATAATCCCCGAGGACCGCTAAGGAGGTCAAAATGAAGCGGCGCGACTTTCTGAAGAAGGCGGGTATCGGCGTAGCGGCGAGCGCGGCCTTCGGCCCGGCTTTCGCCCAGGCGGCTCCCACGGTGCGCTGGCGCCTGGCCTCTAGCTTCCCCAAGAGCCTGGACACCATCTACGGGGCGGCGGAGGTCCTGGCCGAGAGGGTTTCCGCCCTCACCGGGGGACGGTTCCAGATCCGCCCCTACCAGGCGGGGGAGATCGTACCTGGGCTACAGGTGATGGACGCCGTCCAGCAGGGCACGGTGGAGGTGGGCCACACCGCCAGCTACTACTTCGTGGGCAAGGCAGCGGTCCTCGCCTTTGACACCGCGGTGCCCTTCGGCCTCACCGCGCGCCAGCAGAACGCCTGGATGTACCACGGGGGCGGGATCGAGCTTTTCCGCCCCATCTTCGCCGACTTTGGCATCCTCCAGTTCCCGGGGGGCAACACCGGGGTGCAGATGGGGGGTTGGTTCCGCAAGGAGATCAAAGGCTTGGCTGACCTCAAGGGCCTGAAGATGCGCATCCCCGGGCCCGGGGGCCAGGTGATGAGCCGCCTCGGCGTGGTCCCCCAGGTGCTGGCGGGCGGGGACATCTACCCCGCCCTGGAAAGGGGCGTGGTGGACGCCGCCGAGTGGGTGGGCCCCTACGACGACGAGAAGCTTGGCTTCTACAAGGTGGCCAAGTTCTACTACTACCCCGGCTGGCACGAGCCCGGGCCCATGCTCTCCTTCTACGTGAACCTCAAGGAGTGGCAGAAGCTTCCCAAGGAGTACCAGCAGGCCTTTGAGGTGGCCGCCGCCGAGGCCAACCTGTGGATGCTCGCCAAGTATGACCGGGTGAACGCTCCCGCCCTCCAGCGCCTCATCAAGAACGGGGTGAGGCTCCGCAAGTGGCCCGCAGAGGTGATGAAGGCGGCTCAGAAGGCGGCCTTTGACTGGTACGAGGAGGAGGCGGCCAAGGACGCCACCTACCGCAAGGTCTACACCGCCTGGAAGGCTTTCCGGGAAGAGTCCTACCGCTGGTTCGGGGTGGCGGAGCTGGGCTACGAGCAGTTCGCCTTCCCTGCCCTCTAAGCGGTAAGGGCCCTATCCCCGGGGGTTTCCCCGGGGAGTTTTTTCTGCCAAGGCAGCCCGCCGGCACGCCTTTTCGCGGTTCCTTACGCCCGTCGGCTAAGTGCCCGCACCCTGGTTTCGCGGCCGAACTAGGGTTGGGAGAAAGCCCTTTGGGCCCCCCCACCGCGGCGAAAGCCACAGTGGGGCACTTAACCACCCCCCACGAAGCGCAGGATAGGCTCCCGCAGGAAGTAGGTGAGGAGGAGGACCAGAAGCTGGAGGCCAATGAAGGGAATCCCCCCCAGGTAGATATCCTCGGTCCTGACTTCCTTGGGGGCCACGTTCCTCAGGTAAAAGAGGGCGAAGCCGAAGGGAGGGGTGAGGAAGGAGGTCTGCAGGTTCACCCCCACCAGGAGGCCAAACCAGAGCTTGTTGATGCCCAAGGCCTCGGCGCCGATGGCCAAAAGGGGCAGGGCGATGAAGGCGATTTCAAAGAAATCGATGAAGAAGCCCAGGAGGAAGACCAGGACCATGACGAAGAGAATGAAGCCCACCTCCCCCCCGGGAAGCCCCGTGAGGAAGCCCTCCACCCAGAGGTCTCCGTCCACGCCCCGGAAGACCAGGCTGAAGAGGGTGGAGCCGATGAGGATAAAGATGACGAAGGCGGTGAGCTTGGCCGTGCCCTCCATGGCCGCGTAGAGAACCTGGAAGGAAAGCCGGCGGTTCAAGAGAGCGAGGAGAAGCGCCCCCACCACTCCCATGGCCCCGGCCTCCGTGGGGGTGGCGAGGCCAATGAGCACGGTGCCCAGGACCAGAAAGATCAGGACCAAGGGGGGCACCATGGAGAGGAGAGCCCGCCGGAGGAGGGGGTTTCGGCGGATCTGGGGGAGGAGGAGGAGGGTCCAGAGGAAGAGGCCCAAGAGGACCTCGAGGCCCTCCAGCCAGGAGGGCAGGTGGAGGAACTCCCCGAGCTTCCACGACCCCATCCCCACCAGGAGGTAGGAGAGGAGGGCGAAGGCGGCCCCGGGCTCCTTGCCCGCCTCGGGCCGGGCTTCCTCGGGTAGGGCGGGGGCCCACCGGGGCCGGAAGAGGGCCACGTAGATCACGTAGAGGAAGTACAAGGCCACGGTGAGCCCCGCCGGGATCAGGGCCGCCTGGTACATGTCCCCCACGCTCACCCCCAGCTGGTCCGCCAGGACGATGAGGACCACGCTGGGGGGAATGATCTGGGCCAGGGTGGCCGAGCCCAGGATCACCCCGCTGGCCAGGCGGGGGTTGTAGCCGTACCTCAGCATGATGGGCAAGGAGATGAGGCCCATGGCCATGACGCTGGCGGCCACCACCCCGGTGGTGGCCGCCAGGATAGCCCCCACGAAGACCACGCTCAGGGCGAGGCCACCCCGGAGGGGCCCGAAAAGGCGGCCCATGGTGTCCAGGAGGTCCTCGGCCAGGCCGCTCTTCTCCAGGATGATGCCCATGAAGGTAAAGAAGGGGATGGCCAGGAGGAGCTGGTTGGACATGATACCGAAGATGCGGTCAGGCATGGCCTTGAGAAGCCCGGCCGGGAAGATATCCAGAGCGATCCCCAAAAATCCGAAGACGATGCCCACCGCCCCTAAGGAAAAGGCCACGGGGTAGCCGGAGAGGAGAAAGACCACCAGGGCAGCGAACATCAGGGGAGGCATGAGGCTTTCCAGGTTCACTCCACCACCTCCTTTTCCTCCCCCGGGAGTTCCAGGTGGCCGGTGAGGAAGGCGATGCGCTTGATGAGCTCGGAAAGCCCTTGGAGGAGGAGAAGGGCGAAGCCCACGGGGACCATCAGCTTGATAGGCCAGCGGGGAAGCCCCCCCACGTCGGGGGAGACCTCCCTCGCGGCGAAGGAGTTCAGGAACCAGGGCCAGGCCAGGTAGATAACCCCCAGGCTCAGGGGGATGAGGAAGAGAAGGGTGCCCACCACGTCTATCCAGGCCTGGGTCCGCTTGGAAAAACGCCCATAAATGAGGTCTATGCGCACGTGGGCGTTGTGCTTGAGGGCGTAGGCCCCGCCCAGGAGGAAGATGAGGCTGAACATGTACCACTGGGCCTCGAGGTAGGCGTTGGAGCTGTAGTTGAAGGCGTAGCGCATCACGGCGTTGCCGGCGGAGAGCAGGGCCACGAGGAGCACCAGCCACACCACCAGCCGCCCCACCGCCTCGCTCAGGGCGTCTATGGCTCGGGACAAGGCTAAAAGAAGGCGCATTCTTATACCCCCCGGCGAAAACCGGCCCCATCCTACCCAGGGGGCACGGGGCTGTCAATGCGCCCGCTCCGCCCCCCAAGTTGGTTTCGCGACATGGGATGCTCGAAAGGGGGCTAGGAGAGGGCTTTTGGGAGGCACTTAAGTATGACCGGGTGGCGGGGTGGGGTACTCAGGCGAGGGCACGGGCCACCAGGGCTAAGGCCGCCTCCAGGACCTCCTGGAGGTGGGCCTCCCCCTTGAAGCTTTCGGCGTAGACCTTGGCCACGTCCTCGGTGCCGCTGGGCCGGGCGGCGAACCAGGCGTTTTCCGTGACCACCTTCAGACCCCCTAAGGGCTCCCCGTTGCCGGGAGCGCGGGTGAGAACCGCCAGAATGGGCTCCCCGGCGAGCTCCTTCTCCCGCACCGCCTCCGGGGTGAGGCGGGAGAGCTTGGCCTTGGCCTCAGGGGCCAGGGGAAGGTCCTTGCGCAGGTAGTAAGGGCGGCCCAGGGCCTCGGCCAGGTCCTCGTAGAGCTCGTCCGGGGCCTTCCCCCGCTTGGCCATGAGCTCGGCGGCGAGAAGCCCCATGAGAATCCCGTCCTTGTCGGTGGAGAAGGGCCTGCCGTCAAAGCGGAGAAAGCTCGCCCCGGCGCTCTCCTCCCCCCCAAAGCCCAGCCAGCCCCCAAGAAGGCCCTCCACGAAGTACTTGAACCCCACGGGGGTTTCGTAAACCTCCCGGCCCAGGGCCCGGGCCACCCGGTCCAGGAGGGCGCTGGTCACCGCCGTCTTGCCCGCCTTAGCCCCGGGCCAGGCCCGGGTGGTGAAGAGGTGGTGAAGGGCTGCCGCCAGATAATGGTTGGGGTTCATCAGGCCCCGCGGGGTTACGATGCCGTGGCGGTCGGCGTCGGGGTCGTTGCCGATGGCGAGGTCAAAGCGCTCCCTGAGGGCGAGGAGGCCCGCCATGGCGTGGGGGCTGGAGCAGTCCATGCGGATCTTGCCGTCGTGGTCCTTGGGCATGAAGCGGAAGGTGGGGTCCAGGGTGGGGTTCACCACCTCCAGGCGGAGCCGGAAGGCCTCGGCCAGGCGCTCCCAGACCCTCTGGCTCGCCCCGCCCAAGGGGTCCACCCCAAGGCGGAGGCTCGAGGCCCGGATGGCCTCCAGGTCCACCGCCTCCCCTATGCGCGCCACGTAAAGCCCGGCGTAGTCAAAGGCCTTGGCCCGGGAAAGGGCCTCCTTCAGGGGAAGCCGCTTCACCCCCTTGAGGCCCTCCCGAAGGAGGGCGTTGGCCCTTTCCTCTATGGCCCGGGTGGTGCGGGTGTCCGCCGGCCCTCCCGTGGGGGGGTTGTACTTGATGCCCCCGTCCTCCGGGGGGTTGTGGCTGGGGGTGAGGAGGACCCCGTCGGCCTTGGCCCCGTGGTGGGCGTTGTGCTCCAGGATGGCCAAGGAGACCAAGGGGGTGGGGGTGTAGCCCCCTTCCGCCTCTATGCGCACCTCTATCCCGTTGGCGGCGAAGACAGAGAGGGCCGTGGCCCAGGCGGGCTCGGAGAGGGCATGGGTGTCTTTGGCCAAGAAGAGGGGCCCGGTGGCCCCGAAGCCCGCCCTTAGGTCGGCGATGGCCTGGGCTATGGCCAGCACATGGGCCTCGGTGAAGGTGGCCTTGAGGCTCGTGCCCCGGTGGCCGCTGGTGCCGAAGGCCACCCGTTCCCAGGGGTTTTCCGGGTCCGGCTTGGCCTCGTAGTAGAGGGTGAGGAGGCGCAGGAGTTCCCGGGATTCCATGACCCCATCCTAACCAAGGGGGAGGCCCGAAGGCCTCCCCGGGGTCCCGGCCCTTCTCGATTAAGGTTTGGCCGGGGCTTCCTTGGGAGCCTCTTGGGGCTTCTCCTCCGTCTTGGGGGTGAGCTCGGCCAGCACCTGGCTCAGGCGGTTTTCTATCTTGGCCTCCTTGCGCAGGGCCTGGAGGAGGGCCTGGGCCTTTTCCTGGCGCTTCTTGGCCACCACCCTATCCAAGGCCTCCTCCTTGACCGCCTCGTAGGGCTTCAGGACCTCGGGCTTACGGTCCTTGATGAGAAGGACGGTGAAGGTCCCGTCTTCCAGCTTCACCACCTCGCTCACCTCCCCCAAGGGGCCCTTGGGGAAGGCCTCCTTGACCTTGAAGACCAGGCGGTCCAGCACCGCGGGGAGCTGGTTGGGCTGGACGGCGCCGTGGTCGGTGACGCTACCCCCGTGGGCCTTGGCCAGGGCCTCGAGGTCCTGGGCCCTTAGGGCAGCCTCGCGGAAGGCCTTGGCCTTGGCCTCCTCTTTGAAGGCCACCCCCACCACCCGGGCGCTGGCGGGAACGGTGAAGAGGGCGGGGTTTTCGGCGTAGAACTTCCGGGCCTCGGCCTCCGTGGCGGTGACGTCCCGGGTCTCGTAAAGGAGGTAGGCCTGGGCGATGGCGTCCTTGGAGCCGATAAAGGGTTTGCCGCTCTTCTTGGCCGCCTCCACCAGCACCTCCCGGTCCATGAGGCTCTCCAGGGTCTGGGGAAGGAAGAACTGCACGGCGAGCTCCCCTAAGCCCTGCTGGATGAGGGCCTGGGTCTGCTGGTTGGAGAAAACGGGCTGGAGCACCTGGGCGAGGAGGATCTCCGTCCCGTCCACCTTGGCCACCACTGGGTTCTTGTAGGCGTAGGGGCTACCCTCGGCGAAGCGCACCTGGGCCTTCCCGCGCAGGTCCTCCAGGTAGGCCTCCAGGGCCCCGTCCCCCTTGGCCGCCTGGGCGTCCTTCTCCACCCGGTCCTTCACCTCCTCAAAGGTGGGCACCTTGGGGGAGAGGTAGGCCTCCACCTTCACCAGGTAGTACCGCCCCGAGGCCTCTATGGGCCCCACCAGGCCGGGGCCCTTGAGGGCGAAGACCTCCTGGGCCACCGCCTCCGGGAAGACCACCTGGGTCACGGGCTTGGGCTCCGTCTCCCCAGGTCCCGCCCCCAAGGCTCCCCCTTGCTCGGCCCCCACCTTGGAGTGCTGCTTGGCCAGGAGGGCGAAGTCCTCCCCCGCCTTCAGCTTGGCCAAGAGCTCCTCCGCCAGCTTCTTGTCGTCCACCACGATCTGCCGGGCTTGGACTCGAGGCTCGGTCTTGTAGGCCTCCTGGTGGACCTCAAAGTAAAAGCGCACCTCCTCCGGGGTGGGTTTGGCGGCGGAGCGGATCTGCTCCAGCCGCTTCTGAATCTGGAGCTGGGCCTTGATCTCCTGGCGGAGCTCTGCGTCGGTGTAGCCCACCTGGTTGAGGAACTGCTCGTAGGCCTTTTTCTCCTTCAGGCCGTACTGCTCCCGGATGCGGTCCACCTCCTTGCGCACCTCGGCGCTCCCCACCCGGATGCGGGCGGCGTCCTGCCTTAGGGCCTCGGTGAGGATCACCTGCTCCAGGAAGTGGGTGTCCACCAGGGTCTTGAGAAGCCCCTGGGGGTTGGCGGCGTATAGGGGGTCATTGCCCTGGAGCCTGAGGAGGTCCAGCTCGTAGACCGCCTTGCCGTTGACCCAAAGGACGGGCTTGCCCCTGGCCGTCTGCCCCGCCTTGGGGGTGAAGAGCAGGATGGCCCCCACGGCGAAGGCCAGGGCCAGCAACCCGAACAGGATGGTGACGAGCCTCTTGTTGATGCCAAACACTTGACCGCCTCCTTCTTCCCGTGCTATAGTACTCCCGCTTGAGTGCGCCCGTAGCTCAGCTGGACAGAGCGTCGGCCTCCGGAGCCGAAGGTCAGAGGTTCGAGTCCTCTCGGGCGCGCCATTTTCTTTTGGCCCTTCCTGGATTTCCGGAAAGCCCCAAGCACGTGGGGATTCTAACACACCCTTCCTGAGAAGCGGGTTTAGCATGGAGGGGTGCTGCCCCTTCTCCTCGCCTGGCTTCACACGGTCAACGACCTCTTCGGGAACTTCCTCACCCCCCTCCTCCCCAAGCTCATGGCCCACTTCGGCGTGGGCCTGGGAACGGTGGGGCTCTTGGTCTCGGTGTATTCCCTCACGGGAAGCCTCCTCCAGCCCTTGGCTGGCCTCGTGGCCGACCGGATGGACCGGAGGCTCCTGGCAGCCTTGGGGCCGGTCCTGGTGGCCCTGGGGATGGGGTCTGTGGGCTTTTGGCCTCGCTTTGAGCTCCTCCTTTTGGCCCTGGGCCTGGCGGGCCTGGGCTCGGCCCTCTTTCACGCCTCGGGGGCGAGCCTGGTAGGGGAGTTCGCCCCGAGGGAGCGCAAGGGGTTTTGGCTTTCCTTCTTTGGCTCCGCAGGCTACCTGGGGCTCTCCCTGGGCCCCCTGGTGGCCCTTTTCGCCGTGGGGGCTTTTGGGCTTAAGGGGCTCCTTTGGCTCACCCCCCTGGCCCTTCTCCCCGCCCTGGCCCTCCTTCGCCTTCCCCCGGTACGGCGCCAGGGAAAACCCGCCGGGGTGAAGGACTTCCTCCGGGTCTTCCGGGGGGACGTGGCCCGGCTTTGGGGGATGGCCACCTTAAGGAGCCTGGTCTTCATGAGCTTTTCCACCACCTTGCCCTACTGGTTCACCCAAAGGGGCCTCTCCGACGCCTACACCGCCTTAAGCCTTTCCGTCTACAGCTTTTCCGCCACCTTGGGCACCTTCCTCGGAGGCACCCTCTCGGACCGCCTGGGGCGGAAGGCGGTGCTTTCGGGCACCCTATCCTTTGGCCTTCCCCTTTACTTGGGCCTCCTCTTCCTCCCCCCGGAAAACCCCCTGTACCTCCTCCTCCTCGCCGCCACGGGGGCCTTGATGAACGCCGGGATCCCCGTGGCCGTGGCCCTGGCCCAGGAGCTGGAGCCGGGCCAGACGGCCACGGTGTCCGGGCTCCTCATGGGCTTCACCTGGGGATTCGCCGGGCTTTTCTACGCCCCTATAGGCCATTTCATAGAAACCCTGGGGGTGATGCCCGTCCTTCTGGCCCTGGGAAGCCTGATCCTGCCCGCCTGGGCCCTGGCCAGGGGGGTGAGGGAGCCCGAGCCCAGGGCGGCGTAAGGCCACCCCATGCTGGCTTGGGCCATCATGGGGGCCCCGGCAAAAGGTCCCTGTGGGCCTCCCTAGGCCAGTAAGGCAAGGGCAGCGGAGGGTACGGTTAAGATGGGGGCATGCGGATCCTCCTCGCCACGGACGGCTCGCCCCAGGCCAAGGGGGCGGAGGTGCTGGCGGAGTGGCTGGCCTATAAGCTCTCGGCCAAGCTCCTTCTCCTATACGTGCGGGACGTCCGCCTTTTGCGGGGCCTCGAGCCTTTGGACCTGGGGGCCCTCACCATCCCCGTCCCCGTCTACCGCCAAGAGCTGGAAAAGGTTCTAACCCTCAAGGGGGAGAGCATACTGGAACGGTTGCGGAAGAGCGCCCAGGAAGCGGGTATAGAGGCCGAGGCCGCCTTGGAAACCGGCCTCCCCCACGAGGTCATCCTGCGCTATGCCCGGGGGGCGGACCTCCTGGTCCTGGGCCGGAGCGGAGAAGCCCATGGGGGGAGGTTCTTGGGCCTGGGGAGCACCGTGGACCGGGTGCTCCGGACCTCCCCCATCCCCGTGGTGGTGGCCCCCATGGACCACGTGGCCTTGGAAGGGGCCCTGCTAGGGTACAACGCCTCGGAGAGCGCCGTGCGGGCCATGCACGTCCTGGCGGCCCTGGCCAAACCCCTGGGGCTTAGGGTGCGGGTGGTGAGCGTCCACGAGGATCCCGTGCAAGCGGGCTCCTGGGCCTTAGAGGCGGAGGATTACCTGAGGGACCAGGGCCTTGAGGTGGAGGCCCTGGCCCTTTCCGGGGACCCCGCCGAGCACCTTCTGGCCCTGCAGAACCCCACGGACCTCCTGGCCCTGGGGGCCCCGGTGCGGAGGTTCCTCCTGGGAAGCACGGCGGAACACGTGGTCCGCCACGCCGTGGGACCGGTCCTCACCGCCCGATAAGGACCCCTGGGGTTTGGTATAATGGTCCCCTAAAGGAAAGGGGGGTTCATGACGGTCCGCCAGGTTTTGCTCCGCAAGGGGGGTGCGGTCTACGCCATCCATCCCCAGGCCACGGTGCTGGAAGCCCTGGAGGTCCTGGCCCGGCACGATATCGGTGCCCTTTTGGTCATGGAGGGGGAGAGGCTTCTCGGCGTCTTTTCCGAGCGGGACTACGCCCGCAAGCTGGTGCTCCTGGGCCGCTTCTCCAAGGACACCCGGGTGGAGGAGGTCATGAGCCGGGAAGTGATCACCGTGGCCCCCGAGACGGAGCTCTCGGAGGCCATGCGCCTCATGACCGAGCACCGGGTGCGGCACCTGCCCGTGGTGGAGGGGGGCAGGGTGGTGGGGGTGGTCTCCATCGGGGATGCGGTGAAGGCCATCATCGGCGAACAGGAGGTGCTGATAGAGGAGCTTTCCCGCTACGTGATGGAAAACCGCTAGTCCCGGAAGAGCCAGTTGAGGAAGAGGCTCACCAGGGAAAGGAGGAAGGCCCCCAGGAGGGCCTCGAGGAAGCCCTTGACCTCCAGGGCCGTGGCCTGGGCCACCAGGTAAAGGAGGGCGCCGTTCACCACCCAGGTGAAAAGCCCCAGGGTGAGGAGGTTGAGGGGGAGGGTGAGGAAGAGGAAAAGGGGGCGGAGAAGGGCGTTGGCCAGGCCCCAGATGGCCCCGGCCACCAGGTAGTCCAAAAGCCCCGCCCCGGGAGCGAAGGCTACCCCGGGGTAGAGGAGGCTCACCAGCCAAAGGGCCAGGGTGTTAAGAAGAAGCCTCGCCAGAAGGCCGCGCATGGCTTAAGCCTACACCCCAGAGGCCCTTGGGGCGTATATCCTTGACGCATACCGCATAACGGGGTAGCTTAAAGGTAAGCCCGGGCCTATAAAGCCCGGCGGTTTTGTTTTGGAGGGCGCCATGCGCTGGGAAAAGATCGCCCCCTTCACCTACCGCATCCCCCGGCAGGGGAAGATGCGGGTGGACGCCGTGTTCTTCGCCTCGGAGGAGATCCTAAAGGACCTCGAGGCGGAAAACTACGCCTCCTTGCAGCAGCTCATGAACGTGGCCACCCTCCCCGGCATCGTGGAGCCCGCCCTAGCCATGCCCGACATCCACTGGGGCTACGGCTTCCCCATCGGGGGGGTGGCGGCCTTTGACCCGGAGGAGGGCGGGGTGGTGAGCCCGGGAGGCGTGGGGTTTGACATCAACTGCCTGCCTCCGGGAACCCGGGTTCTCTTCTGCGACAGGTACACCCGACCTATAGAAGAGCTAGCGGAGGAAAGAGCCCCCAACCTGGTGGTGTGGCGGCTTGGGGAGCGCCCGGAAGCGGCCCAGGCGGCGCTTCTCCTTTCACGGGAGGCGGAGGAACTCCTTAAGCTCCGCACCGAGGGCGGGTTTGTCCTGGAGGCGACCCCGGACCACCCCCTTTACACCCCTGAGGGGATGCGGCCTGCGGGCACCCTGCGGCCGGGGGACCGGGTGGCGGTCCACCCCTTCCGGGGCCTTCCCTACGAGCCCCCTCCACCCCTATCCCTCCTCGAGGAGGAGGAAGCGGAGGCCTGGGCCCGAACCCTCGGCTTTCCCCAGGCGCCCCGGGAGCTCCGGGCGCGGGGCCTTCTCCCCCTTCGGGCAGACCATCCCCACCTTCCGGCCATCCTCCGCCTCCTGGGCTACGCCCTGGGGGACGGCACCCTCTACCGCTCCGGGGGGCGGGCCTACCTGGTCCTCTACGGGGAGGAGGAGGGGTTGCGGGAGGCCAAAGCCGACCTGGAGCGTCTGGGGTTCCGGGCAGGGGGACCCTACTTGCGCCGCCGCAACCACGCCTTCCGGGGGCGAACCTTTGACGCGGTGGAGGCGGGTCTGAAGGTGTCTTCTCGTGCCCTCTTCCTCCTCTTCCGCGCCCTCGGCCTCCCCGAGGGGGCCAAGGCCAAACAGGGCTTCAGGCTGCCCGCTTGGCTCTTTGCCCTTCCCCCCTGGCTTAAGGCGAACTTCCTCGCAGGCCTTTTCGGGGCAGAGCTTTCCGCGCCCAAGGCCGTAAGCGGCCACGGGTACAACCTGGTCCCTCCGGTGCTTTCCCAGTCCAAGCGCCGAAGTTTCCTGGAGGAAGGGCGGGCCTTCATGGAGGACCTGGCCCGCCTGGTGGCCTCCTTGGGCCTCGAGGTCCAGGACCTTCGCGAGGAAGCCGACTGGGAGGAACCCGAGGACCCTTCTCACCGCTTCAAGCTCATCCTCCGCTCCACCCTGGAGAACCTCGCCCGGCTGTACGAGGAGGTGGGCTACGCCTACGCTCCTAAGAAGGCGCGCCTCGCCCTTCTCGCTGCCCTTTACCTCCGCCTGAAGCAGGCCCACCTGGCTCGGAGGGAGGCTATGGCCGCGGAGGTTTTGGCCCTGCGGGAGGCCGGCGAGAAGGTGGCGGCCATCGCCCACCGGCTTGGGGTCTCCCGCCGCTTCGCGGAGCGGACGCTTTACGAGAAGCGAGGCGCTTTCCGGCCCCAGGGCTTTCCCACCTTCCCCGAGTTCGTGGCCGCCAACCCGGGGATGCTCTTTGACCGGGTGGTGGCCGTGGAGCGGGTGCCCTATGGGGGCAGGGTTTACGACCTTTCCATGGCCCACCCGGACCACAACTTCGTGGCCGAGGGGTTCGTGGTCTCCAACTGCGGGGTCCGCCTCCTCGCCTCCCACCTCACCCGGGAAGACCTCCTTCCCCGCCAGCGGGAGCTCGCCGACGCCCTCTACCGCCTCGTCCCCTCGGGGGTGGGGAGCGAAAGGCGGGACGTGCGCTTCAGCAAGAAGGAGCTCAAGGAGATCCTCAAAGAGGGGGCGGGCTGGCTCGTGAAGCGGGGGTACGGCTACCCCGAGGACGTGGACTTCATCGAGTCCCAAGGCCGCCTTCCCTGGGCCAACCCCGACAAGGTCTCGGAGAGGGCCTTTGAGCGGGGAGCCCCCCAGATCGGCACCCTGGGGAGCGGGAACCACTTCCTGGAGGTGCAGTACGTGGACGAGGTCTACGACGAGGAGGCCGCCCTGGCTTTCGGCCTCTTCAAGGGCCAGGTCACCGTCCTCATCCACACGGGAAGCCGGGGCCTCGGCCACCAGGTCTGCCAGGACTACGTGGAGCGCTTCCTCAAAGCCGCCCCCCGGTACGGCATTGAGCTCGTGGACAAGCAGCTCGCCGCCGCCCCCATAAGGAGCCTCGAGGGCCAGGACTACCTCCAGGCCATGGCCGCCGCCGCCAACTTCGCCTTCGCCAACCGCCAGCTCATCGCCCACTTCGTGCGGGAGGCCTTTGAGAAGGTGGGCTTTAGACCCAGGGACCACGGGCTCAGGGTCCTCTACGACCTCGCCCACAACAACGCCAAGTTTGAAGAGCACGGGGGGAGGCGGGTCCTGGTCCACCGCAAGGGGGCCACCCGGGCCTTCGGCCCCGGCCACCCGGAGGTCCCCGAGGCGTACCGCCGGGTGGGGCAGCCGGTCCTGGTGCCCGGGGACATGGGCCGCTACTCCTACGTCCTCGCGGGGACGGAAAAGGCCATGGCGGTCTCCTTCGGAAGCAGCTGCCACGGGGCCGGGCGCAAGATGAGCCGACACCAGGCCAAAAAGGTGGCCCGGGAGCGGAACCTGGTGAAGGAGCTCGCGGAAAAGGGCATCCTGGTGAGGGCCGCCACCCGGGCCACGGTGGACGAGGAGATGCCCGAGGCCTACAAGGACGTCTCCTCCGTGGTGGAGGCGGTGGAGGGGGCAGGGATCGGAAAGAAGGTGGCCCGCCTCAGGCCCCTCATCGTGGTCAAGGGATAGGGGTCCATCCGCTTCTCAGAAAGGTTTGGTTTCCTGGGAGGATGAGGCGGTTCGCCCTCCTCCTCTTTTTCGGCCTCGCCCTGGGCCAGACCCTCCTTCCCGTGGAACAGCTTGGCCTCACCTTCCGGGAGGAAGGGGGGGCCTGGGTGTACCAGGGGAGCGGAAAGCGCTTCGTCTACGTCCCCGGGGTGGGCTGGGCCGAGCCCTCGGGGACGGACCTGCCGCCCCCGGAAGGGGACCGCTTCCCCCTGGAGGCCCTTTTGGCCCTGGGCTACTTCCGGGTGCCCGAGGCGGGGGTCCGCTTCGGGGGGAAGCCCCAGGGGCTACGGGTGGTCCTGGACCTCCCCGCCCCCCACCCGGCCGAGCCCCGGGAAGAGCGGGGTAAGGCCGGGGCCACCCTCCACCTGCCCTACCTCGCCCCGGACCTCCTCAAGGCTCCCTGGCCGGAGGGCCTAAAGGCCAGGGTCCGCCTTCTCCCCGAGGCCACCGAGCTCGCCCTGAGGGCGGAACAGGGCCACCTCTACTACCGCCTCTTCCCCCTCGAGGACCCCCCCCGCCTGGTCCTGGACCTCTACCTCCTCGCCCCTGAGGTAGAGGAGGTGCTGGCCCCCGGGGTGCGCTACCGGGAGGTCTACGGCTTCACCCCCGAGCCCCTGAGGCTTTACCTGGTGGAGGCGGAACGGGGAAGGCTCCTCCCCGTGGGCACCCCCGGGAAAAGGGCCCTTCCCAGGGACCTGGCCCCAGGGGCCCTCGCCGTCCTGAACGGGGGTTACTTTGACCCCAAGAGCGGGGCCCCCATCGGCCTTTGGGTCCAGGACGGGGTGACCCTCTCCTACCCCTACGGCCGGGTGGCCCTGCTTTGGGACGGGTTCTCCTTCTTCCTAGACCTACCCCGGTTCCTGGCCGAGGCGGTGGGGCCTGGGGGGGAAAGGGTCCGGGTGGGGGTGAACGCCTCCCGCGCCCGCTACACCGCCCACACCGTGCCGGGCCTGGTGGGCCGTGAGGGGGAGGAGGTGGCCTTGGTGGAGGGGGATCAGGTGAAGGCCATCCTTACCGCTCCCGCCGAGCTTTCCCCTGGCCTTTGGGCCCTTAGCTTTCCCCGGGGAAGCCCCCCCTTTCCCCTCGCCGTGAGGGATCGCTTAAGCCTCTACGGCAGGCTGGACCCGCCCTTCCGCTACGCCTTGGAAGGGGGGCCCCTCCTCATGCGGGAAGGCCGGTACGCCTACGACCCCGCCAAGGAAAACTTCAAGGACCCGAGGCCCCTGCAGGCGGTGGCCCCCCAGGCGGCGGTGGCCTGGACGAGGAAGGGAAAGCTCTGGCTCCTCGTCTCCGAGCCCACCACCCCTGGGGCCCTGGCCCGGGCCCTCCTCTCCCTAGGCGCCTGGAACGCCCTCCGCATGGACGGGGGCGGCTCGGCCCAACTTTGGGTGAAGGGGGTCTTGCGAAGCCCCTACCAGGGCACCCCTAGGCCCGTGGTCAGCGCCCTGGCCCTTTTCCCCTAAGTGCTCGTCTGCACCAGGGAGGCTCTTACCTACCTCCTTTTGGGGCACTTAGGCTACCCGCTCCACCCGGAGGAGGTTGGTGGTCCCCCGAACCCCAAAGGGCACCCCGGCGGCGATGACCACCCTCTCCCCCACCTGGGCCAGGCCCAGGGCCTTCACCTCTTTGAGGGCGATGCGCACCATGTCGTCGGTGTCCTGGGGGTCGGGAGCCAGGTGGGGCACCACCCCCCAGACCAGGGCCAGCTGCCGCTCCACCTCGGGGCTGGGGGTGAGGGCCAGGATGGGCACCTGGGGCCGGGTGCGGGCGATCCTGCGGGCCGAGCCCCCGGTGGCGGTGAAGACCACGATGGCCCGGGCCCCCACGGCCTCCACGATGTCGTCGGCGGCCTGGGCGATGGCGTCCTGGGTGGTGGGGGTGGGGGCGGGCCTTAGGACGTTAAGCTTCTGCAAAAACTCCGGGGAGGCCTCCACCGCCTGGGCGATTCTGGCCATCATGGCCACCGCCTCCACGGGGTAGGCCCCGGCGGCGGTCTCCGCCGAGAGCATCACCGCGTCCGTGCCGTCGAAGATGGCGTTGGCCACGTCCGAGGCCTCGGCCCGGGTGGGGCTCGGGTTCTGCACCATGGACTCCAGCATCTGGGTGGCGGTGATCACGGGTTTGCCCGCGGCGATGGCCCGGAGGATGAGGCGCTTTTGCACGATGGGCACCTCCTCTAAGGGCATCTCCACCCCCAGGTCCCCCCGGGCCACCATGATGCCGTCCGCCTCCTCCAGGATCTCCTCAAAGCGGGCCACGGCCGAGGGCTTTTCTATCTTGGCCATGAGCCTGGCCCGGGAGCCGTAGCGGGAAAGGTAGTGGCGGGCGAGGAGGAGGTCGTCCCGGGTGCGCACGAAGGAAACCGCCACCCAGTCCACGCCGATCTCCGCCCCCAGGGCCAGGTCCTGGATGTCCTTTTCCGAAAGGGCGGGGATGGAGAGGTCGGCCCCGGGCACATTGATGCCTTTGTTGTCCGAGAGGGTCCCGCCCACCTCCACCAGGGTGTGGATCTCGTCCCCCACCACCCTTTCCACCCGGAGGCGGATCCGGCCGTCGTCCAAAAGGAGCACCTGCCCGGGGCGCACGTCCTCGGGGAGGCCCTTGTAGGTGAGGGAAACCCGAGTCTCGTCCCCTTCCACGGGGAGGCGGGTGAGCACGAAGGGCTGGTCCGGCTTGAGCTCCACCCGGCCCTTCTGGAAGCGGCCGATGCGGATCTTGGGGCCCTGCAGGTCCTGAAGAAGGGCCAGGGTCTTACCCAGCTCTTGGGACACCTCCCGCACCCAGGCGGCCCGCCTCTTGTGGTCCTCGGGGAGGCCGTGGCTGAAGTTCAAGCGGAAGACGTCCGCCCCCGCCTCGGCCAGGGCCCGGATGGTTTCCTTGGTGTCCGTGGCCGGGCCCAGGGTGGCCACGATCTTGGTGCGCTTAAAAGGCCCCATAGCCCAGGAAGCGGGCCGCCTGGCCCAGCTCCTCCTCAATGCGCAAGAGCTGGTTGTACTTGGCCAAGCGGTCGGAGCGGGAGAGGGAGCCGGTCTTGATCTGGCCGGCGTTCACCGCCACCGCCAGGTCGGCGATGAAGCTGTCCTCGGTCTCCCCGGAGCGGTGGCTGATCACCGCCCGGTAGCCCGCCCGCTGGGCCAGGCGGATGGCCTCGAGGGTCTCCGAGAGGGTTCCGATCTGGTTCACCTTGACCAGAATGGCGTTGGCCACGCCCCGCTCTATCCCCATCCGGAGCCTTTCCGGATTTGTGACGAAGAGGTCATCCCCCACCAGCTGGACCTTCCCCCCTAGGCGCTCGGTGAGGAGCCGCCACCCCTCCCAGTCGTCCTCGGCGAGACCGTCCTCTATGGAACGGATGGGATACTTCTCCACCCAAGCCTCCCAAAAGGCCACCATCTCCTCCGAGGAAAACACCTTCCCTTCCCCTTCCAGGTGGTACCTCCCGTCCCGGTAGAGCTCGCTTGCGGCGGGGTCCAGGGCCAAGGAAACCTCCTTACCTGGGGTGTAGCCCGCCCGCTCGATGGCCAAGAGAAGTAGCTCCACCGCCTCCTCGTTGCTCTTAAGGTCGGGGGCGAAGCCACCCTCGTCCCCCACGTTGGTGGTGTAACCCCTTTCCTTTAGCACGCCCTTGAGGGTGTGGAAGACCTCGGCCCCGATGCGCACCGCCTCGGCAAAGCTTTCCGCCCCGGCGGGCACCAGCATGAACTCCTGGAAGTCCACCCGGTTGTCGGCGTGCTTGCCGCCGTTGATGACGTTCATCAGGGGAACGGGCAGGACCACCCCCTGGACCCCGCCCAGGTAGCGGTAGAGGGGGAGGCCTAAGGCCTCCGCCGCGGCCCGGGCCGTGGCCAGGGACACGGCCAGGATGGCGTTGGCCCCCAGGTTCGCCTTGTTGGGGGTGCCGTCCAGCTCCAGCATGGCCCGGTCCACCCCCTCCTGGTCCAGGGCGTCCCGGCCGATGAGCTCGGGAGCGATGCGCTCGTTGACGTTCTCCACCGCCCGGCGCACCCCCTTGCCCAGGTAGCGCCTACCCCCGTCCCTCAGCTCCAGGGCCTCGTGGGCGCCCGTGGAAGCCCCCGAGGGCACCAGGGCCCAGCCCCGCACCCCCCCTTCCAGCTCCACCTCGGCCTCCACCGTGGGGAAACCTCGGGAATCCAACACCTCCCGCGCCTTCACGCTGACGATCGTGGTCATGGGTACCTCCTGTGGAAGCGCTTCACGCCCCTCTTTCCCCAGCCTACACCCTCAGGGGCACCACCACCGCCCGGTACCCCCCTTCCCCGGCGGGGCGCACCAGGGTGGGGCTGGTGGGGCCGCTCATCTCCAGGAAGGCCTCTCCCTCCAGGGGAGCCAGGGCCTCCAGGAGGTAGCGGGCGTTGTAGGCCAGGCCCATGGGGGTGCCCTCCATGGCCACCGCCACCTCCTCCTGGCCCTTGCCGTAGTCCCCTTCGGCGGAGAGGAGCGCCCGGCCCTCCTGAAAGAGGAGGTCCACCCGGTGGTTCTGCCTGTCGGAAAGCACGCTCACCCGCCGCAGGGCCTCCCGGAAGGGGTCCACCTCGAGGCGCACCCTCAAGGGGAAGTCCTTGGGGATCACCTTCTCGTAGTCGGGGAACTCCCCCTCCATGAGGCGCACGGCCATGCGCACCTCCGCGCTCTCCCCCCGCATGGCCAAACCCAAGGTCCCGGGGCCCAGGGCCAAGGCCACCTCCCCCTCCCCCAGGGCTTTCAGGGCCCGGACCACCTCGTCGGCGCTCCGGGCGGGAACCACCGCCTTCTTGACGAAGGGCTGGGGCTTGGGAAGCTGGGAAAGGGCCAGACGGTAGCCGTCGGAGGCCACGGCCCTCAAGCCCCCCTCGGAAAACTCCAGTTGCACCCCCCGGAAGATGGCCCGGTACTCCTCGTTGCTGGCGGCGTAGCGCACCTGGGTGAGGAGGCGGAGAAGGTCGCCCGCGGAAACCTTGGCCTGCAAGGGGAAGGCTTCGCTCGGACCCCCGGGTTCGGGGAAGAGGAGCTCGGGGTAGCCCTCCACCGGGGCCAGGGATAGCCGGGTGGTGAAGCGACCCGAGGAAAGCAAAAGCTCCTTCTCCACGGAAAGGACCGCCTCGTCTCCGGGGAGGCTCCGCACCAGCTGGAAGAAGGGCTGGGAAGGAACCAGGTAGGCGCCCTCCCCCTGGACCCGGGCGGGAAGGCGGATCTCCAGGTCCACTTCCCCGTTGGAGCCGAAGAGGACCAAGCTTTCCGGACCGGCGGCCAGACCCGCGTAGGTGAGCAGAGGGTTGGAACTCCTGGAAGGGATCACCCGCTCCAGGAGAGCAATCTGCTCGGCCAAAAGGTTTTTAGGAAGGGTTACCTTCATTTTCCGCTCCTCCTCTTACTGTTACTGCTAAGTCTTTTAAAAGATTTAAAAGATCCGTAGTCGTAGTAGTAGGGGCTGTGGATATGTGGATAAGGGGGTGGAAACGCCCTTCGGGACGGCAAAGAGGCTGTGGATAATCCCTGTGGAAAACCCGCTTGCGCCTGTGGATAAGGTGTGGATAACCGGCGGGTTATCCACAGGGTCCTGCCCCAGGGAAGTTTTCCACAGGTTATCCACAGGGTTATCCACAGGGAAAGCCCACTTATCCACAGGGTTATCCACAGGTTATCCACAGGGGTCACGCCAACACCTCCCGAAGGGACCTCAGAAGCCCCTGGACCTCCCGGTCGCTCTCGGCCAGCTCCTGGATCTTCTGGATGGCGTAGAGGACCGTGGTGTGGTCGCGGCCGCCGAAGAGCTGGCCGATCTCGGGCAAGGAGGCCCGGGTGAGCTCGCGCACCAGGTACATGGCGATCTGGCGAGGAAGCACCACCTCTTTCCTCCGGCCGCCCCCCAGGAGGTCTTCAGGGCGGAGGGAGAAGTGCTCGGCCACCTTGCGCACGATCTCCTGGGGATCCACCTCCACTTCCCGCGGAGCGAAGATTTCGGAGAGGGCTCTGGCGGCCACGCTGCGGGTGAGCTCCACGCCGTTCAGGGAAGCGTAGGCGATGGCCCGCATGAGGGCACCCTCCAGCTCGCGGATGTTGGAGGTAACCTGGCGGGCGATGTACTCCAGCACCTCCTCGCCGATGCGCAGGCCCCGCTGCTCGGCGTTCATCTTGAGGATGGCGATGCGGGTTTCCAGGTCGGGGGGCTGGATGTCGGTGATAAGCCCCCATTCGAAGCGGCTTCGGAGGCGGGCCTCGAGGGTCAGGATGTCCTTGGGGGGGCGGTCGGAGGAGAGGATGATCTGCTTGTGGGCCTCGTAAAGGGCGTTGAAGGTGTGGAAAAACTCCTCCTGGGTGCGCTCCTTGCCGGCGATGAACTGGATGTCGTCCACCAGGAGGAGGTCCACGGAGCGGTAGCGCTCGCGAAACTCGGCCATGCGGTCTTCCCGAATGGCGTTGATGAGCTCGTTGGTGAAGGTCTCCGTGGAAACGTACTCGATCTTCAGGTGGGGGAAGCGCTTGGCCACGGAGTGGCCCACGGCGTGCATCAGGTGGGTCTTCCCCAAGCCCACCCCCCCGTAGATGAAAAGGGGGTTGTAGGCCCGGCCGGGGGACTCGGCCACGGCCACGGCTGCGGCGTGGGCCATGGAGTTGTTGGGGCCCACCACGAAGTTCTCAAAGGTGTACTTGGGGTTGAGCTTGGGCTTTTCGCTCTCGGGCTTGGGGGAGGCGTGGAAGATGTCCTCTTGGACCACGGCCCCGGGGACCACCTTGAGCTCGAAGCGGGGGGCCTGGGCCCCGAGGAGGCTCAGGGCCTCCTGGATGAGCTCGGCGTAGTGCCGCCGCACCCAGTCTAGGGCGAAGGAGGTGGGCACGGCGAGCTCCAACACCCCGTCCCGAAGGCCTAGGGGACGGATCCTTTCAAACCAGGTGTGGAACTCCACCTCGGTGATGTTGCGCCGGATGTGCTCCAGGACGTGTTGCCAAACCGCCTCGTGGGTCAAGGCCACCCCCGTTGTCCGGAGGAACAT